>NZ_CP014263.1:3070000-4270000 GCF_001988955.1 Spirosoma montaniterrae
GTAGCCCTGTAAAAGCTGGTACGAAAATTCGGTGAATGAAATTCCGGTCTCGAGCCGTTTCTTCACGGAATCTTTCGCCATCATATAATTGACAGTGATATGTTTGCCCGCTTCGCGCAGGAAACCAAGAAACGAAATTTCCCTGAACCAGTCGTAATTATTGACCATTTCGGCAGAATTGGGCCCGCAGTCGAAATCCAGAAACTTTTCTAACTGCCGACGAATACCATCCTGATTTCGACGTAGGGTATCTTCCGACAAAAATTCGCGCTCGGCGGCCTTGCCCGACGGGTCGCCAATCATGCCGGTAGCTCCGCCCACGAGCGCGAATGGTTTGTGACCGGCGCGTTGCAGATGCACCAGGAGCATAATGGTAGCAAGATTACCAATGTGCAGCGACGCGGCTGTTGGGTCGAAACCAATATAACCAGCCGTCATTTCTCTGCTTAACTGTTCTTCAGTACCAGGGGTCATGTCGTGGAGCATACCACGCCAGCGGAGTTCGTCAATAAAATTCATAGTAAAAGAGTGAAAGAGTGAAAGAGCGAAAGAGTAAAAGGGTGCAGAACTGACAACAGAACCGCCCTTTCACTCTTTCGCTCTTTCACTCTTTGGAATTAAGAGCGATGAATCGCCGTAGCTTAGAAAACGGTAATTTGTGCGTAGAGCCTCATCGTAAACGGCACGCCAGTTGTTGCCAATCAATGCGCTGATCAGTAGAATCAGGGTTGAGCCGGGCTGGTGGAAATTTGTGATGATGCCTTTACAAAGTTTCATTGCATAACCCGGCGTAATATAAATACCCGTATGCGCTATGATGGTCTCCTGTCGGGTGTTTATCAAGTGCTGCAACACGGCCTGCACCGCTTCTTCGGGCGTTGGCTGATACTCGGCAGGAAGCCAGTAGGCGTATTCCTGATCGAGCAGAAACGGGTTAGCCTCGTCGCGCAGAAGTTTTACCCCCATCCAGTACAAACTCTCCAATGCCCGCATCGAGGTTGTGCCAATCGGGATAATGCGCCCCAGATTAGCTACTATGTTTCGCACGTTCTGCTGCGAATACACCACTTGCTCCGTGTGCATCAGATGCTGCCGAACGTCGTCGGTTTTGATGGGCTGGAATGTTCCTGCCCCAACGTGCAGCGTGAGATAGTCGTGACCGATGCCCCGGCGATTCAGATTATCAAAAACAGCTTCGGTAAAATGCAGCCCGGCAGTGGGCGCGGCTACGGCTCCTTCCTTTTCCGAATAAACGGTCTGGTAGGTGTCGCGGTCGGCGTCGATGGGGTCGCGTTTCAGGTATGGCGGTAATGGAATCTCGCCCGCGTACTGAATCAGTTGCGCGAATGTCAGGTTGGTGGGTTGCCAGCTTAGCCGCACCACCGACTGTTCGGAATCGTGCCAGGCTACGGTCAACACAACGTCGCCGGTTGGCGTCGGGATAACGGTTTCGAGGGTTTCGTCGGGCTTCCAGCGTTTACGGTTGCCGATCATACCCTGCCATATGGCCGAGCCGGTAGCCTCCATTGCCTGCGTAATGGGCTGTTCTGCCGGAAATGGGTTCAGCAAAAACAGTTCGATAATGGCTCCGGTTGCCCGCGTAAAGTGCAGCCGCGCCGGAATCACTTTCGTGTTATTAAAGAACAGAAAGCTATCGGACGGTAGTTGGTCGGGCAGATCATAAAAATGCGCGTGGCTGATTTCTCCGGCGCGATAGACGAGCAGTTTCGACGCGTCGCGCCGGGTGAGTGGGAAACGGGCGATTCGGTCATCGGGCAGGTCGTATTGAAACTGCTGCAACGACAAAATTTGCGTGTCAGTCATCGGCAGTTGGTTTTACGAACAAACGAATCGGCAGTGCAACCAGCACTGTCACCAGAATGACCGTGCTAAGGGGCAGCAGCCAGGCATAATCCATTGCCATCTGACTGCGGTCGGAGCGGTTCAGAAACGAAAGCACCATCAGGCCCAATGCGAGAATGGTGTTCACGGCGGCCATCAGAGCTGTAAACCAGTTGGTTACGTTCTCGTTCAGTTGGTCGCGGTGGTGTATCCAAACAGCCTGATTCGGCACCGGCACCTGCGCTGATGGCAACCGAACGAACAGCCGCGATACTAAGTTGACGAGTGTGTTATTCAACAGGAAAATACCAATTGCGAGGTAGAACAACACTTCGCGGTCAATGTATTGAATGGCATAGCCGATGCTGTCGAACCGAACGGCTACTTCATTCGGATACGATATATAGCTGTTGAAGAGCGAAAATAGAAATCCGAAAATGGACAGTACGCGCCACGTTCGGACAAAAAATGTACCGACTTTCATTGTTGAATTGGTGAATGATTGACTGATTGAATGGTTCTGGCATTCATCACTCTACGAAATCAGGCCGCAAAGGTACGGCTGATTCGGTTGTGTTAGGTAGTTTAGCCGTTTGTTTAGGAAAATGGTTTCGTCTTCGTCAGAACGACATAAAATACTACGATGAAAATATACACGAAAACGGGTGATAAGGGCCAAACCGCCCTCATTGGCGGACGCCGGGTGAGTAAAGCTGATTTGCGAATCGATAGCTACGGCACAGTCGATGAGCTAAATTCCTGGATTGGTCTGGTACGCGATCAGGCCGTAAATAGCAACCGCCGGGATTTGCTGAAGGAAATACAGGATCGGCTTTTTACGGTTGGGGCTGAGCTGGCTACCGACCCTGGAAAAGCACCTAAACAGAAAATGCCCGCCATTGTGTCCAACGATGTGAAACTGCTGGAAAATGCGATGGATACGATGGATGCCGAATTACCCGAACTGCGGGCGTTTGTGCTGCCGGGTGGTCATGAAGCCGTATCATACTGCCACCTCGCCCGCACCGTTTGCCGACGTGCCGAACGGCTGGTAATTACCCTGAACGAATCGTCGCCGGTCGATGAACTCGTATTGCAGTACCTCAACCGGCTATCAGATTATCTGTTTGTGTTAAGCCGTAAAATGGCACAGGAATTGAACGCTGAGGAAGTAGCCTGGCAACCGCGTTTGTAAAAAACTTGTCTTGACAACTATCTTTACTCAATTGAAATCCTTAGCTTTGCCACAGCGCGTACAACACCATATAACGCATTAACCAATAGCCTGATTATGACTACGGACGTCTTGCAAATTGAACTGCGGAGAGCCGAATATTCCCGCATTCACGAGGTCGATTTCAACCATCTGCCTTTCGGAAAACACTTCTCAGACCATATGTTCGTGGCTGATTTCATAGACGGTCAGTGGCAGAATCAGATGGTTGTGCCGTTCGACAATTTTACGATCAGCCCGGCCCTATCGTCGCTGCATTATGGGCAGGCGATTTTTGAGGGCATGAAAGCCTACAAAAACGAAGCAGGCGAAGTGCTGTTGTTCCGGCCTTTCGCCAACTTCGAGCGTATGAACGAGTCGGCCCGGCGGATGTGCATGGCAACGCTGACCGAAGATGTGTTTATGGGTGGGCTGGAGAGCCTGCTCCGTATCGATGCCGATTGGGTGCCTACCACGCCCGACAGTTCGCTGTACATTCGTCCGTATATGTTTGCTACGGATACGTTTCTGGGCGTAGCTCCGTCAAAAACGTATCGGTTCTGCATTTTCACCTGTCCGGTGGGCAAATACTACGCTACCCCACCGAAACTGAAAGTTGAAACCGAATATATTCGGTCGGCTCCGGGGGGTGTTGGCTATGCCAAGTGCGCCGGTAACTACGCCGGTTCGATGTACCCAACGATGCTGGCGCAGCAACAGGGCTACGACCAACTGATCTGGACCGACGCCCGCGAGCACAAATACATCGAAGAATCGGGTACGATGAACATTATGTTCGTAATCGACGGTAAGCTGATTACCCCGCCACGTCTGACTCGATTCTGAAAGGCGTAACGCGCGATAGCATTCTGCAAATTGCCCGCTCGTGGGGCATAACCGTAGAAGAGCGGCCCGTGTCGATTGACGAAGTTATCAACGGCATCGAATCGGGTCGGCTGACCGAAGCGTTTGGCGCAGGTACGGCGGTGGTGGTATCGCCTTATTCATTGATTGGCTACAACGGTCACGATTATATGCTACCCGAACACGCCGACGACAGTTCTTTCTCGACCCGCGTTAAAAATTACCTGACTGACCTTCGCACGGGCAAAATTGCCGACGAATTCGGCTGGATGCATACGGTATAGCATCTTTTTTTAGGAATCTGAAACGCCCGGTAACACATGATATTGGGCGTTTTATTTATATTTATATCCGCAATTTCAGACAAATACTATGACGCGTACTGAGTTCATCAACACATTTAACTCGTTTCCGGCTCGCGACCGGCTACTGATTGCCAAGCAGATCCAAACGGAAATGGCAGATCAGCTATTTGAGGAACTTGATAGCGAGCTACCTGACGAAACCATAAGTATGGCTGATATCATGAAAGAGGTAAAAGCGTATCGGAATGCCCGTAAAAAGAAAGATTAATGTAGTATTGGATGCCAATTGGTTCGTGTCGGCGTGCATAAGCCGCAACTCACGGCGAACGGTATACTATAAAATTCTGCGTAATGATCGATTACGGGCGTATTATTCATCAGAACTCGTAGAAGAGTTTCGGGGAGTTATCAGTCGGCGTAAGTTCGCTAAAAAAATTACGATGGCGCAAGTCAACCGCTTCCAATCATTGGCTCAGCTTTTCATGAGACACATTGATGGATTACCTGTAACGGGTGTGGTTCGTGACAAGAACGATGACTATTTATTAGGGGTATGTAAGGCTTGTCATGCTGATTTTTTAATAACAGGCGATGATGACCTGTTAATAGTGGGTACGTTTGAGCAAACAACTATTCTGAGCATGGGGCAATTCCTGCAAATTCTACCCCTGTTGTAAGCTAAATCATCTCCCTCGAAATTCACCACCTACAATACTGATCTTCAAGCCGTAATCTTTTCCCTTCGACACGTCGCGCAGCGTAACAGTTTTGCCGGAGGCCGACCACGACAGGCCACCGTTGGCGGGTTTAGGCATTCCGTAGCGGCTTGTGAAATAGGCCCGCAAATCGGTTTGGTGAGCCTCTGCCGACTGTTTCGTATTCAGATACAGGTCGGCGTCGATAGCCGAAACGTTTTGATTGGTCTGATAATATAGCACGTCTGCCGATTCGAGGTTGCTGAACTCCACCGTGTAGCCTGCGTGTTCGGCATCGCTCTCGAAGGGTTCGCCTTTTTCTTTGCCTTTCACGGTTGAAAACGCATCGCCAAGGCTGATGCCGCGCCAGTCGCTGTCAGTGGTCAGGCCGAGGTTCGTGAGCCGGTCCGTGAGCTGAACAGCGGTTGGGGGTGCATCGGTGCTGCCGATGCGGGTCGAATCAACGGCGGTGGCGTCGGTGGTTGTTCGGGTCTGGCAGGCTTGCAGCATATAGCAACACAGACTGGCAAAAAATAGAATACGTACAGAAGACATATACAAGAGAAATAGGTTGGGCAAATATCCTGCGGAGACGCGCTATTTCAAACAGCTTTGCGCAATTGTCGGTGGTATTTAATCAAGTAAAATAGCTTGATTACGCGCTTTTCAGAAACCAAGACTCTTTTCGATTCTGCCGATGCCTACTACAACCGGTCGCTTTCGCTGGCGAATTGTTGCGCTGCTTTTTCTGGCGACGACCATTAATTATATCGACCGGCAGGTGCTGTCTTTTACGATGACCGACGACATTTTCCGCAAGGAGATGCTCGATATTGCGCCCAATGCGCCACTGACCAAAGAAGCTATCGACCGATTCAAAATTTTGTACGGCGACGTAAACGCGGCTTTCAATTTCGCCTATGCCATTGGTTTTCTGTTTGTTGGCTGGCTGATCGACCGTATTGGTACGCGCCGGGGGTTTGCGCTGGGCATCCTGGTCTGGAGTACGGCAGCCGTACTAAGTACGTTTGTGCAGAATATGGCCGGGTTGCGCTGGGTGCGCATTCTGCTCGGTTTGGGCGAATCGGCCAACTTTCCGTCGTCGGTGAAAACGGTAGCCGAGTGGTTTCCACGTCGGGAGCGGTCGTTTGCCAATGGGTTATTCAACGCAGGTACTAACGTCGGCATTATTCTAACCGCCTTACTTGTGCCGGTTCTGATTCTCCAGTTTGGCTGGCGCAGTTCATTTTTCGTTACGGGTCTGCTCGGTTTTGGTCTGTTGGTGGTCTGGTGGTTTACGTATAGCAAACCCGAACGCAGCCGCCAACTGTCGGCCAACGAATTGGCGTATATCCGTAGCGACACCGACTCAACACCCCCTGTTAAAGTTTCGTGGGGGCGGCTGCTGGGCTATAAACAGACGTGGGCCTTTGCCATTGGCAAGTTCATGGCCGACCCGATCTGGTGGTTTTACATGTCGTGGCTTCCCGATTTTTTCAACTCTAACGACGCCCTCGACCAGAAACTCGACCTGAAAAGTTTTGGCATCCCATTCCTGATTATCTACGTCGTATCTGACGCGGGCAGCGTGTTTTTCGGCTGGTTCACCACCCAGCTAATGAACCGGGGCTGGTCGGCCAACCGGGCACGAAAAACAACCATGCTCATTTGTGCTCTGTGTATAGTACCCATTTTTTTTGCTGCTCAAACCAGTAGCCTGACCGTTGCTATTGGCCTGATTGCGCTGGCTACGGCGGCCCATCAGGGCTGGTCGGCCAACATGTACACGTTTGCATCTGATTTGTTTCCGCGCACGGTTGTAGCGTCGGTAACGGGTATTGGTGGTATGTTTGGTGCCATTGGCGGCATACTTCTGTCGCTGCTGGCGGGTCGAATCATCACTGCATTTGGTTATGAGCCTATGTTTATTATTGCCAGTTGCACCTACCTGGTAGCTTTGCTGCTCATTCACTGGGTTTTGCCCAAAATGGAGCCGGTAAAAGCCGAAGAATTAATGCACGAATTAGTTTAAGTCCTGCTTATGAGTATCGTAACATTTGGGGAGGTGATGATGCGGCTGAGTCCGCCGGGTGTTGAGCGATTCGCCCAAACCGACACACTGACCATGCATTTTGGCGGCACTGAGGCCAACGTAGCCGTTTCGCTCGCGCAGTTTGGCTTATCGGCCACGCACGTCACGCGCTTTCCCGATCATGCGCTGGGGCGGGCTGCGTCGGGGTATCTACGTCGGTATGGCGTTCAAACCCAGCATGTTCGGCACGGCGACGGGCGCATGGGCCTCTATTTCCTGGAAACCGGCGCCGGAAGCCGCGCAAGCCAGATTGTTTATGATCGCATCGACTCGGCCTTTGCCCGGATCAGGCCCGGCGAGGTCGATTGGGAACACATTTTGCAAGGCTCGCCGGGTGCGCCGGTACGCTGGTTTCACTGGACGGGCATTACCCCCGCCCTATCGCAGGGTGCTGCCGACTGCTTGCTGGATGGCATTCAGACCGCCAATCGGCTCGGCATTCCTGTTTCGGGCGATATTGTTTACCGCTCTAACCTCTGGCAATATGGCCGCACTCCCCAGGAAATTATGCCTGCCCTAACCGAAGGCTGCACGCTGATTCTGGGCGGAAAAGCACTGTTCTCGGAAATTTATGGCGTAGTAGGCAGCACCTTTATCGAAGCAGGGCGGGCT
The DNA here is from genome assembly GCF_001988955.1 of Spirosoma montaniterrae. NCBI lineage: Bacteria > Pseudomonadati > Bacteroidota > Cytophagia > Cytophagales > Cytophagaceae > Spirosoma > Spirosoma montaniterrae. The sequence continues at coordinate 3,077,624 of NZ_CP014263.1, forward strand.
ATGATAGACCGTTTCCCACGTCTTCGCTACGTGACCGATACGAAACGAACATCGATCAGCGCGTCGCATAACCAACTGTCGGCCAAGCTATTCGATGGTGAGCAGGTCTACAAATCACGCGTCTATACTATGCAGCCCATCGTAGATCGGATTGGCACGGGCGATGCTTATATGGCCGGGCTGATCTACGGTTTGCTCGAATTCAACGACTCGCAACGGGCCGTTGAATTCGGCGCGGCAGCGTCGGCATTGAAACACACGATTCCGGGCGATGTGAATCTGGCAACGGTGGCTGAGGTGGAAACACTGGCAAACGGCGACGAGTCAGGAAGGCTCAAGCGATAAGCCAATTCCTAAAAAGCTGTTCGCATTCGCCCCATTGTTCGTAATATTGCTTCCGTTTCCCCGGCCTGCCCCGAAACGGAAATACCACTGACTATTAACTCCAATGTCTCAACTGAATCGTTCAACCCATCCGGCACCTGAGTTTCCTGAAAAAATTCTGCAATTTGGTACAGGCGTACTATTGCGCGGTCTGCCCGATTATTTAGTACACAAAGCCAATGCCGCCGGTCGATTCAACGGCTCCATTGTGGTGGTTAAATCGACAGATGGGCAAACCGACGAGTTTCAGGAGCAGGATAACCTGTATACGGTGGCCGTTCGAGGTATTCGGAATGGGCAGTCCGTTTCAGAAACAACGGTTGTGTCGGCCATAAGCCGGGTGTTGGCAGCTCAGACGCAGTGGGAAGACATTCTGCGTCTGGCCCGCAATCCGGCACTGCAAATCGTGATCTCCAATACCACCGAAGTGGGGCTGAATTATGTTGAAGAAAGTATTTTTCAGAAGCCGCCCCAATCGTTTCCGGGTAAGCTGACAGCCTTTCTGTATGAGCGATTTCGCAGCGTAGGCGGTTCCAAAGCCAAAGGATTAGTGGTCGTACCGACTGAACTCGTGACCGACAATGGCCTGGTTCTGCGTGATGCCGTTGAACGATTGTCGACCTACAACGAACTCGGCAAGCTATTTGTCAAATGGCTGAAATTCCATGTCCGTTTCTGCAACACGTTGGTTGATCGGATTGTAACGCGCCCAACTCACGATGCGCAACAGGCTCTTCAGACCGAATTAGGCTATGAAGACAATCTGCTGACCTTCACGGAACCGTATCACCTGTGGGCCATCGAGGGCGACGACCGGGTGCGGCAAACATTATCTTTTGCCGATGCCAGCACGCCCGAAATTATCATCGAAGAAGACATCAATTTTTATAAGGAACGTAAGTTGCGCATTCTCAATGGCACCCACACGCTGACCATGCCGCTGGGCTATTTGCTCGGTCTGGAAACCGTGGCCGACGAGATGAATCAACCCGCCATGAGCCGGTTTATTGAATCGCTGATGCTGGACGAAATTGTGCCAACTGTGCCGGACTATGGCGTTCCGGGTATGGATAAAGCTGCTGTGGCACAATTCGCCCACGACGTGCTCGACCGTTTCCGTAACCCTCATCTCGATCATCTGCTGTTGAAGATTTCGTTTCAGCAAACGGCCAAAATGCAGGCCCGCAACGTGGCAACGCTGCAACGGTACTACGAAAAGTTCAACGCCGTACCGCAACGAATGGCGTTGGGCTTTGCCGCCTACCTGCTGTTTATGCGGGCATTGCGCGAAGAAGAAGGGCAGTTTATCGGCGAGATTTCAGTAAACGATGGCCTGATTTCCTACCCGATTACCGACGAAAAAGCCGCTTATTTCTACGGCGACTGGCAGACCGTGAAGATCGACGATTCGGCTACGGTACAGGCGTTCGTAAAAAGCGTACTGTCGGACGCTACCCTCTGGAAAGCCGACCTCAGCACGTTGCCGGGCTTTGTCGATGCCGTGGCAGGCTACCTTAATTTGTTGTTAACGCAAGGGGCAGAGAAAACGCTGGCCGGGGTGGCGTAACGTGCTCCTCCGGGACAATCCAGCGGCTCCACTCAATATGCCAGCTTTATCTGTCGGATGCGTATGGTTGCCAGCGTGATGCAGCCGAGCGTGGCAACTACCAGATACAGCAGATTCTGCCAGTTGGCGGGTGTAAACAACAATCCGCCGGGAGCAACGTAGCGAAACTTGGGTACTCTGTCGAGGTGGGCAGGCGTGAATTTTTCCATCCGGTACACCAACGGAGCGAAGTAGTTGCGGAAAGCCGCGTGGTAATCCGTTACCTGCCGTTCAAAGTCGGCATAACGGCTCTCGCCCGTACCGGCAACATCGTTGAGCGACTGCTGCATAAACACCGCAGGCGACAAAAATCGGTAGCGGCTCACCATCGCCTGCCGCTCAGCCATTCGTTGGGCAAACTGCTCCAGTACACCTTCCATTGCCAGTTCTACCTCCAGCCTCGACCGCAGCATCTGAACCGTTCGGTCTTTGGGGTCGGGGGCGGTTTTAGGGGTAAATTCAGGATGTTCTTCGTAGAAACGAGCCACAGTTCCTTTGTCTTTAGCCAGTTCGTCGGCGGCATCACGGCTTTGCGTAATCAGGTCGATGCGCGATGGCATGGGATGCACGCTATCGACACACACAGCCAGAACCGTTGGGATGAGTAATACGAAACCTAACCACAACCCTACCAGCAGGGCTGCGTTGTAGCCCGACTCGCGCCCAAAACTGTTGACCAGAAACGACAGCGCGAACCAGAAGGCCGAATAGAGGGCTGTCAGCAACAGCAGGTAAGCTACCTCGCCTACGGCCTGCCCCAGCGGAACGCCAAACAACAGTAATCCGCTCACCACCAGCATACTAAACAGTCCATTGATCAGTACGTAGCGAAACATGTATCGATAGCCCGCCACCTGACTCAGCGGGGCTGTTTCGGTTAGCAGCAGAGCCAGTGTTCCCTGTTCGCGCTCCGACGAAACAAGGTTGTAGGTAAACGCAATGATCAGGAGGGGCAACAGGTATATGATGACAAACGATAGGTCGAACGCGCCGTTGAACAGCACACGCGGATTTTCGAGTTCTTCACTATGATAGAGTGCCTGTCGTTTCGAGAGCGTCAGCTTGTAATAATACGGATACAGATCCCCCTGCCCTACCGACGTCAGAGCCAGCGCATAGGGCGGGAGCGTGGCATACCGGGCACCCATCCGATTACCGAAATAAAACGGATTGGTTGGATCACCAAAATGCCCACCGTCGAAGTGCTGTCCCGGTTTAGCCTGTGCAATTTGCTGCCGGAAGTGGGCATAGTCGGCCCGTTCCTGTTGGGCAATTGCGGCAAGTGTATCGCGCTGGAAGGTTGTGCGTTGCCAGCCCGTCCAGAGCGCAATCAGCACGAAAGCACTTAATAGGCCGGGCACAATCAGGAGCAGCCGGTTCGCACGCAGGGCCAGAAAGTCGTAGCGAGTGATGTGTCGGAACATAGGCTTACAGGTCGAGTCGGATGCGGTAGGCGGTTTGGTTTAGGAGAAAAGCGACCACGAAAATCCAGACAGACAGCGCGGCTAAACTCAATACAAGCTGTTGCAGAACGAACCGGAACGGCGGTGGTTCGTACCGGAACGGTGGCACGGCTTTCCAGAGTGCGGGGCCAACCTGATAAGCAGCCTGCCCCGCGCCATGCTGGATGATGTCGCGGTTCATAGTCTGGGCAATAAGCTGCCGATGCTGCTCGGCCTGTTTGGCAAAGTGTAGCTGTTTGGGCAGGTTGGTTCCGGCCAGCCCCGCCGACAGGCTCTGCATTGCCAGTGCGGGCGACAACCCGTTTATCAGGTCCATCAGTGCATCCTGCCGGGCATAGGTTTCGTGCAATGCCCCGTAGTTGTGGGCATAAATCAATTCGCCATATTCTTCGCCTTCCTGCAACAAAACCCCCTGATAGCCAATCGGTAGCTTCGTGATTGTGTCGACTCCGTAACGGGTCAACAACGAATCATCGAGCCGTTTCCGACGCAGTGATACCGGTGTTTTGCGGTCGATACCCAGTTCATTGTCGAGCCGGACGTTGTGCGAAAACGCGAACGACGACGGAGCCGGATAAACCGTTTTTGCCAGACTACTGCCCAGCCGTGGCACCACAAACGTACCAAACGCCCAAAGGCCCAGCAACGTAACCAAAGCTATTCCCGATCCCGACGCCCGCGCCGATACCAGCAGCGCAACGCCTGTCCACAAGGCAAAATAAACGAGATAGATTGCCAGCATCAGCCCCAGGTTCGGCAGTATGTCGAAAAACGCGTCTGTACCACCCGCCAGCCAGACTGCCATGCCAGCCAACACCAGCATCGGCGCAACCAACGCCAGCACCACCCGATAAAGTGCAACGGCTTTGCCCCACAATATATAACGGGGAGCTACGCCGGCACTGAACAGCAGCCGCAGTGTACCACCCTCGCGCTCTTTGGTGAACAGGTTGAAGCCCAGCAGCACTATTGCCAGCGGCACCAGAAACTGCCACACAAAACCCACTGTCAGCGAACCGAACCTCGCCAGATTGCCCGCATCGTTGGCGTCGCGCTGTTTCACTTCGTTCTGGTTGTGGGCTTCCAGCCAAACGGCCTGACCGAGATAGTTTTCCAGACCCCGATCCAATACCGACAGGGGCGACAGGGGTTTGTAGACATAAAACCCGTAGTGTGCGGCTCCGTGCGGATTTTTAGTACCCTGTGCCAGCCACTGCCGATAGCTTGCGTCCGCTGCATCAGTATGCGTTCGATTCGTGCTTACATACGTCGTATACCCTGATGCCAAAGCCACGGCAAACAGCGCGTAGAGCGTCAGCCCGATCCAGCGTACCCGACGGTCCTGCCCGTAATCGGCCATTTCTTTCTGAACCAGATTCAGCATGGTTGTTACGGGGTCACGGGTTCGTTTGAAACAGCTTTCATATAAATAGCTTCCAACTCGGCGGGGGTTACGTCGGCGGCATCGAGTTCGCAGACCAGAACGCCGTCGCGCATAATACCGATGCGGTCGGCAGCTTCTTTGGCTCGAAACAGATCGTGCGTCACCATCAGAATAGCCACACCATCGTCGCGTATGGATCGAATCAGGTTTGAGAACTCGTTGCTGGCGAGCGGATCGAGACCACTGGTCGGTTCGTCGAGAAACAGGGCTTTGGCCTGTTTGGCTAAAGCCATGGCAATACCCACTTTCTGGCGCATTCCTTTCGAGTAAGTTCCAACGTTCTGTGCATGTGCATCAGTCTGCAAACCAGCCCGGTTCAGCAGATCGCGAAGTTGTGTGTCCGTGTAATTCCGGCCCGATAACCCACTGAAAAAGGCGAGATTTTGCAGACCCGTCAGGTACGGGTACAGCATTACGTTTTCGGGAATGTAGGCTACCAGCGGTTTAGTGGCGGCACCCCCTTCGCGCAGTTCGATGCCATCGATGAATACCTGCCCGGACGTGGGTTCCAGAAAGCCCATGAAGAGGTTGATGGTCGTGCTTTTACCCGCGCCGTTGGCACCCAGCAGTGCGTAAATTTCGCCCGCCTGTACGTGCAGATTCAACTCCCGCAACGCAGTTTTCCGGTCGTATCGTTTCGTGAGGTTTATTGCCTGAAGCATACGCAAGGTAGAGACGGATAAAGAGAATTTAAGTTAGGTAGGGAACCGATTCATTCATTCACGCTTTCGGCCAGTGAACGTGTACATCAGCCCCAGCATGGCCGTGCGTGGCTGACCGGGGTTATATTGGGTGCGGTCGGTAGCGTTGTTGCCCCGGCTGGCCGAATTGGCGTACAGTTCGTTGGTGGCGTTCAACACGTTGACAAACACCTCGGCTCCGCGCCAGACGTAACCCGCACGCAGGTTGAGCAAACTGACGCCCCGACCACCCAGAAAGCCCCGGTCGTCGTAGCGATAGCGGTTAACCTGATCGACATACCACCAGCCAATACGTTGCCACTCCGCCGACAGCCGCAGTCCCTTCGCCCAGCCCGGTTTATAAATAACTTCGGTGTTACCGAGCCAGTTGGGCGACGAAGGCATGTCGAAGCCATCGAGTTTCTGCACAGCGTCGGTAGCGCGGGTAGAGAGCGTAAAGTCAACGAAGCGGTGAATGGCCCGCGTACCGCTGAACCGGATGAGCCAAGCATCGGTAGGCCGGTAGCTCAGACTCCACTCGACGCCCCGGTGTAGGGTCTGCCCGGCACTCTGAAAGTCGGTGTTACCGTCGGGCTGACGGATGCTCAGGATTTCATCGCGGGCATCCATATGGTAATAAGCCAGGTCGATATACAGCCGGTTTTTCAGCAACGACGCCCAGCCGCCCACTTCGCGGTTACTGAACTGTGCTGGTTTCAGGTTGTAATAAAACAAATCCTGACCGGGCTTCGGGTTGGGCCGTGGCCGAAAAATAGCCGACAGGCCCGGTGGGGCAAATCCCCGGCTGTAGTTGGCATATACGCCTACGCCCTGCCCCAAATCGTAGGTCAGACCGAGTTTGGGCGTAAACTGCTGGTAGGTTTTTGTACCGGTAGTTTTGTCGATAAAATTCTGATAATCAAACGCCATTCGGTCGAATCGTCCGCCTGCCGTAAGTTGTAGCCGGTCAAGAGGGCGCACGTCGAGCTGGGCGTATAAGGCTGTATTGAACAGGTTGGCCGCGTAGTTGGACACTTTCAGGTCGGGCCGTTCTTCGAGCAGGCGATACCGCTCCACAGACCGCCCATCGGCCCGCAGGTCGGCGGCTAAGTTGTATCGGTAGGCGTTGTACGACACGGGCGAGTAATCGGCTGAGCCGCCAACGATGAGCTTACTCCGCAGCCCATCGAAGCGTTGGCTATGCTGGGCAAGCAGCCCCCGGCTGGAGAAGGTAGTAATCTGATTTTCAGTCCAGGCAGTGCGTTGTCCAGTGGTCCAGCGCACGGTATGCGTCGGGCTTTGCGGGTAGTAGTTGTCCCGGTAAAACAGTGTTACAAAACTCTCAGAACCTCTTGCCCACTGGTGATTGAGCGTCAATCGGGCACGCATCGAACGAATGTTGCGGTCCATAAAGTCATTGAACACCACATACTGTCGGTTGTAATACGCTACACTGTCGATGCCGCCGTTTACCTGCGAGCGGTAGTTATTGTAGGCCACACTCGCCGTTAGTGTTGTACGATTGGTCAGGTGATAGTCGAGCCGGGCGTTCACCGACGTTTTGTCGTAGTCCATGTGTGGCAGCCAGGTGTCGCGCTGCCGGGCAAAAGAGCCGCCCACAAACACGCCAAGTTTTTTGGTCAGCATACCGCCCGCATTATACTGGACCCGCCGAAACGACCATTGATCGCCCTGTATACCCACGCGCACGGTCGGTATGGCCGTAGGCTGAAAGGTAATCAGGTTGATGGCTCCACCCACGGCTTCCGGCCCATACAGGCTCGATGCCGGGCCACGCACTACCTCGATACTACTGATTGCCAACAGGTTGGTTTCGATCAGCGAATTGTGATTAAACAGGCCCATCGGTCGCAGCGGTACGCCGTCTTCCATATAGAGAAAATAAGCGTTGGTTGAGAGCGGTTGCCGGATCGACATCGAATGCTGCTCATTTTGCAGATTGGGCATCGCTACCCCCGGCACTTTGTTGAGCAGTTCGACCAAGTTCTGCGGGCGCGTTTCCTGAACGAGAGTTGTGTTCAGTTTGGCGATGGCTACGGGAGCTTCGGTGCGCTTTTGCGCTTCGCGGCTCGCCGTTACGACAATGGCTTGCAGGTCTTCGACTGCCGGTTCGAGGGCAATGCGCCACTCGCCGGTGGCGGGTGCCGTCACCAACCGTTCGCGGTAGCCAACAGTTGAAATGCGTAGTTGCCGGGCGTCGGTCGTCAGACTGAACCGCCCGGCCCGGTTAGTGATAGCTCCTGCGGTCGTGCCGGGCACCTGCACCGTAGCCCCGGCGATGGGTTCGTTGCTTTCAGCGTCGTAAACGCAGCCGTTGCGACTGGTTTGAGCGTATGAGAACACACAACCAACCAGCATAAGAAAAAGAGGAAGTAGGCGCATAGGTATCCTGTGCAACTATGTTGCCATGAAAAAATTAACCAGTTTTTAGCTAATTAGAGCAGTTGATTCGGATTGATCTTTTTTGCCATTGCCAGCAGTTTGCCGCCTTCTTCTGAGCGACCACCGGCCATAGCAATAGCACTGGCCCGACGGAGCAATTCGGGGTCTTTATTGCCGGTTCGCATCGCTACGGCCACGTGTTCCTGTGCTTTGGCAATGTTCTTCTGACCGAAATAAACCCAGGCTAACGCGTGGTTCACGTCAATGTTTTTGGGCCGTTTTCTGTATTCTTTCAGCCCATAAACCAATGCCGAATCCAACTGACCAGAGGCCGTATAGAGTTTACACAGTTCCAGGTCAACGGCGTGGCCGGAGCGGGCATCTTCATCGAGCATAGTGGCTACTTCAGCGTATTTCGTCAACGCTTTGGCCTTATCACCCTGCAACGCATACATGTCGGCCATTTCTTCATGGAAGGAGAACTCAGGCATGATCGAGGCCGCCTTGTCGAGCGTAGCTAAAGCGGCTGGATACTGTCGGCGGGCTTTCTGGATGCTGGCTTTTCCGCGCAGGGCGAAGGCATAACTGGGCCGCACTACCAGAATACCATCGTATTCGCGTTCGGCTGCGGCCAACTGCCCCGTGGTTTCGTAGAGATGGCCCAGCGTATTTTTGCTCCAGCAGTAAGGCTCCGAACCGGGCAATCCGGCCTGAACGGCCATTTTCATGGCTTCGATGGCTCCTTTGTAATCACCATAAATTTCGCGAAGGTATGAAGCCCGCGAATACGACTCCAGCGAAGGTTTCAGTTCCTGCATTTTATCGGACATGCTCACGGCCTGTTCGTAGTCGCCCAGTTCTACGTTGGCGTCTACCAGTACCCCATATACGTAAGCGTTGTGCGGGTTGATCTGACGTGCTTTTTCGGCCAATGTTCGCGCTTCGGCAAACTGATGTTGCGACATCTTAACCGACGATTTGAACGTGATAGCTTCAAAGTTTTTCGGGTCGATTGCCAGCACACCGTCCAGAATTTTCAGGATGGCCGGATAATAATACGGATGCTCGCCCGTGATACGCGCTTCGGCGAGGTAGATCATGGCAACCTGTAGCCGGGGTTTTACATCACCGGGATTTTTCCAGATTGCCTGCTGCAACTCTGTTACCTTCTGTTGCGTCCGGGGCCATTCGGGGGTCTTCGCCAGTTCGCCCTGCCGTTGGAACAGCGCAGGCATCGTCGTTGGGTCGTCGGTTGTCTGGGTGGTTTCGGTCGAGGATTTGGACTGGCAACCGACCTGATTGAGCAAAGCCAAACCAACTAAAAATGATATGTATAGCGTGCGCATGGTGGTAGGTTTTGTATTTCCCAACCCTGAGTCAGGGTTGGGGAATGTGAAGGGTCAATGCCGAATAATACGGAGCATGTGTCGGTCGGTGGGCGTGGCTGCTTTCAGCAGATACGCTCCTGGCTGTGTACCCAATTTCAGCGTTCGGCGTTCTACCTCGTCGGCTTCGTTGAGTTTGATCTGACTCACTACCTGCCCCTGCGTGTTTACCACACTCAGTTGTAATGCCTGTTTTGCAGCACCCCGCACTTCAATGGTCACTTCTTCGGCAGTAGTCGGATTTCCTAAAATACGCATGCGTAATCCGGTAGCTTCTTCTTCCAGAGCAGCTACACGAGCCGGCTGATGCGGAGTCGATGTAGGCACAAACGAGTTAGGTCCGGTGTACTCATTACCGATAAAGCCGCGCCAGGGGTCCTGTACGAAGGGGAAGTTTGCCTTGAACGTCGTGTCATTTTTGGTGATGCCCGCGTTGAAGCCCAATACGTTGCCAAGCTGCGGTGTAACGGGACTGGGTGAGGTGCCGGGGGTGAAATCATCGTACCACAAGCCCAGTGCCGCCAGCACCACGCCCCCCACCGCCTGCAACTCAATCGTCGTCACGTCATCCTCCAGCCGACGACCGTTGGGAAAGCCGTCCATGTTGGGAATGAACTGCAAGTTGGGGTTGGTGTAGCGGCTGTCGGTCAGCCCCAGTACGGCTGCCTGCACCAGCCCCAACGACGAAAACTCCGGGGCCGAGCGGGGCGTAGCGGGTACGGCCATGTTCAGCCGCAGCATGTCGCCCAGTGTGGGCAAAAAGTTGTGGACGAAGGGCTTGCCCACGGCTAAGGGGTTGCCGTTCTTGCCCGTTGCCAACTGGTAAGGAGCCAGGTTGGGTACGCCCGTGTAGAAGATGGGCAGCAGGTCGACGGCGCGGGGGCTGGCGTTGTTGGGCAGCAGGACGGCCCCGAAGGCGTTCTCGGCCAGAGCCGTGCCATTGAGGGCGGCATTGCCTTTGAGGGTGAACAGGCCCGGTTTGCCGTTGCGGAAGTCGAAGCTACCCAGCGACCGCGACTGAATCCGTAGCGCGGCTAAACCCGGCACAGCCCCGCCAAACTGCGAATCGTCCATGTAGAGGGCGAGTTCGGGGTTGACAAAGTACTGGGCAAAGCGCAGGTCGTTGTTGTTGTAGGGAGTCAGGGCATTCCAGCGGTCTTTCTGGCCGATGGGGATGACGACCTCGTTGGTCAGGGGCATCCCCAGCCGGGAGACCTGCACGTACTCGCCATCGAAGCCCACGTCGCCCTCGTTGTAGAAAGTGCGGATGCGCTGGCGGGATGCCGAAGCCCAAACGCCAATCACATAGTCAGGGTCGAGAATGTTGGCGGCCTGAGCCACGTTCTTTCTGTCTTTTTGGAGGGTCGATACGGGCACTTCGATAGCAATAGTATGGCAGTTGTACTTTGCCACTGCATCCGGGCCGGGTTGCCGGAAATTACCAACGTCAAACGCTCCGCCCAAATCGACGAAGAACGGGTCATCGACCGGACCGCAGAATATCCGTTCGCCCGTCGACGCGGTCATGATGGCACGGGTAGCCAGTGTATTGTAATTCGGTGCGCCTAAGCCGACTGTCTTATTTTCGATGGAACGCGGGCCGATATTAGCTGGTGGCACAATGCCATTGCTGATAATCGTCTGGAAGGTTCTGCCCCCATCCATGCTACGTTCGCAGGTATACGTTGCCCGCTGGTTTTGCTTGCCCAGCCGAATGTTGAAAAACGTGGTCGGGTCTTCGTTCGTTACCTGAAAAGTAAAGCGGTAGGTGATGTCGTCGCCGGGGGTATCGGCCCGGTTCTTTACGTGAATTTCGTACCGGATTCGTTCGCCAAATGTGTACCAGTTCGGGCCACCTGCAGGGTCTTCAAACGGAATGTAGTTGGCAATCAGAACAATTCGTTCGGCATTGACTGGGCTTTTGAAGGCGTAAACGTCGGTGTTGTCGGCCAGCGGATCGTTCGAAATAAGCGGAGCTTCGCGGTGACTTGAGGCCACTGACGGACTAAATGGCAAGGCGGCTACTACCGTCGCTACCAGCAGAATGAGTAACTTTTTCATGTTGTCAGGAACGGAAGAGGGTTTAAAATTTAACCACTTTTGTATAGTTGAAACCACGCCAGGGCGTCTGCACATACGGGAAGTTGGGCTTCAGTGTCGTGTCGTTTTTGGTGATGCCTGCGCTGAACGTCAACACGTTGAGCAGGTTGTTGGTCACGGGGCTGGGCGAAGTACCGGGGGTGAAATCGTCGTACCACAAGCCCAGTGCCGCCAGCACCACGCCCCCCACCGCCTGCAACTCAATCGTCGTCACGTCATCCTCCAGCCGACGACCGTTGGGAAAGCCGTCCATGTTGGGAATGAACTGCAAGTTAGGGTTGGTGTAACGGCTGTCGGTCAGCCCCAGTACGGCTGCCTGCACCAGCCCCAGCGACGAAAACTCCGGGGCTGAGCGGGGCGTAGCGGGTACGGCCATGTTCAGCCGCAGCATGTCGCCTAAGGTGGGCAGAAAGTTGTGGACGAAGGGCTTGCCCACGGCTAAGGGGTTGCCGTTCTTGCCCGTTGCCAACTGGTAAGGAGCCAGGTTGGGTACGCCCGTGTAGAAGATGGGCAGCAGGTCGACGGCGCGGGGGCTGGCGTTGTTGGGCAGCAGCAGCGCGCCGAAGGCGTTCTCGGCCAGGGCCGTGCCATTGAGGGCGGCATTGCCTTTGAGACCGAACAGGCCCGGTTTGCCATTGCGGAAGTCGAAACTACCCAACGACCGCGACTGAATCCGCAACCCCTTCAGCGACGGTACGGCCCCGCCAAATTGGGCGTCGTCCATATAAAGGGCCAGTTCGGGGTTGACAAAGTACTGAGCAAAGCGCAGGTCGTTGTTGTTGTAGGGAGTCAGGGCATTCCAACGGTCTTTCTGGCCGATGGGGATGACAACCTCGTTGGTCAGGGGCATCCCCAGCCGGGAAACCTGGACATACTCGCCATCGAAGCCCACGTCGCCTTCGTTGTAGAAGGTGCGGATGCGCTGGCGGGATGCCGAAGCCCAAACACCAATCACATAGTTGGGGTCGAGAATATTGGCGGCTTGGGTAATGTTTTTCCCGTCTTTCTGTAACAGATTTACAGGGATTTTTAGCGCAATGGTGTGGCAGTTGTACCGGGCCAGCCCGTCTTTGGAGGGGTTTGTTGCGTTGCCGCTGGGTCGGAAATTGCCAACATCGAACGCACCTGCCAGATCGACGAAGAACGGGTCGTCGGCGGGGCCGCAGAATACCTGCTCGCCGGTCGAGGCCGTAGCAATAGCCCGCTGAATCAGCGAATTATAATCGGTGCCAAGCCCCACCACCGTGTTGTCGATAGAGCGCGGGCCGATATTGGCCGGTGGCACAATGCCGTTGCGAACAATAACCGTAAAGGTCCGTCCGCCATCGGTACTCTTCTCGCAGGTATAGGTCGTCCGTAAGTTTTGTCGGCCCAGCCGGATGTTGAAAAAGGTGGTTGGGTCTTCGTTTACCTTCTGAAAGGTGAAGCGGTAGGTGATGTCGTCGCCGGGGGTATCGGCCCGGTTCTTAACATGGATTTCGTACCGGATTCGTTCGCCAAAATTATAATAGTTCGGACCACCTTCGGGCGATTCAAACGGGATATAATTGGCAATGATCGTAATGGCGTTGGGATCGTCGGGGCTTTTAAAGGCGTAAACGTCAGTGTTATCGGCCAGTGGATCGTTGGAGATGAGCGGGGCTTCGCGGTGGCTCGACGCATAACCGATGGTAGCCACAGTCAGCAGCAATAGCATGCCGCTGAAAAAACGAGAAATACGGTTCATGTAGTAAACGGTTTAAACATGCATAAATGGACAACAATAGACAGTGAGAAAGTGCAGAAGGCAGACCAAACACAGTATTTTCCCGAAAGCCGGAGTCGACCTTCGGCAACGTTGGCAGAAGTACGCGTAGTGCCGGATGAGCAGATACGCACACACATACGTTGCAGACACTCAGCCGGTTTTGTGTGATTGAAGTTTTTTTTCTGGAACTGAGCGAACGGTAAATTCAGCCTGTTGAAGGCCAAGTAATAGTCAACTTACAGCGTATAATTACTTATTGTATCTATGATGCTCAATAGTACTTATAAGGAAGCATGTACTATATGGAAACACGAGTCAAATTACAATTCTATTATTACCACCTGCACCGTATAATCCTCTTGTTTCTACTATTTATACAAAAATTTCCTGAACTAATAGGTTAAGTATTCGCTGCATTTCGCTCATATGGAAAAGATAGGTTCAGATGAGAAAGCGGCTGAGTGCAACGGAAGCAGAGCAACTTTGGCAGGACTACCGGGCCGGTGATATCTATGCACTGGCGAATCTGATGCAGCAGCACTACGCCGATTTGTTTCATTGGGGTATGCGGCTCTGTGCCGACCGGGACTTTGTCAAAGACAGCATTCAGGAGGTGTTTCTTAGTCTGTGGCGAATGCAGGCTACCATTGCGCCGGTTGCCAATGTTCGCGCCTACTTGCTGATGGTCTTGAAAAGCCGGATTTTGCGGGAAATCGCCCGCACAAACGCTGGCTATACAGTCGGGCTTACCGACGACTACGTGTTTTCGGTCGAATTTTCGGCTGACACGCACCTGATCGATGAGGAGAACGAAATTTACCAGCTTCGCACCATCGAGAAACTGATCAACCAGTTACCGGCTCGCCAGAAAGAACTTATCTACCTGCGCTTTTACCAGAATTTAAGTTTTGAACAGATCGCCGAAGTCATGCAACTGGGGCGTCAGTCGGTGTATAATCTGCTGCAAAAGTCGTTGAACAGCCTTCGCCGAAACTGGTCGATTGGCTCCGGTGGGCTGCTGATTATGCTGACCAGTCTATGCTAACCCGGTAGCCCGAAACCGCTTTATTCCAAAAACTCCTTCACGGTGGCATGAAAGACTATACATTTTATACGCTGGTTGATTTTATCCAGGACGACGACTTTCGGGACTGGGTTCGGGGCGAAAGTCGGCAGGAAGTTTTCTGGCTTTCGTTTCTGGACCGTTTTCCTGACAAACGAGACGATTTTTTGCAGGCCGAACGGTTTATTCGGGCAGCTTCGGTACGTACCGACGACATTGGCGAAGCAGAAGTTAGAAAAGAAACACAGCAATTCATGAATCAGGCGATGGCGTATAGGCCCTATCGTCAGAAAAAAAACACACCTGTGTTCCAACGCCCGCGCCCGCTTTGGTCATCGCTGGTGCTGGCAGCTTCCATGCTGGTATTGGTCGGTATAGGTTGGTATTTCAGCCAGGATCGTAAGCCGGTTAACTACATAACAACCAGCCACCCGGCCACGCAGCCGTTGGTTGAAACCTATAATAACACGACTCAACCGTTGCGCGTACCCTTAGACGACGGGTCGGTGGTGTGGCTGAGTCCGAAGAGTCGGCTCCGCTATGCCAATGTATTCGCCCGAACAACGCGGGTTGTGTACCTCAGCGGTGAAGCTACGTTCTCGGTTCAGCGCAGGCAGCAGCCGTTTCTGGTCTATTCGGGCAGGATGATTACGAAAGTGCTCGGAACCCGGTTTGTGGTGCGGGCTTTTGAGCAGGATCGAAAAATGACTGTACAGGTGCTGTCGGGCAAAGTGTCGGTGTACAAGGCCGAATCGGCCCAAATTCCAGCCAATAAAGAAGTGAAAGGGCTGGTGCTGACACCCAATCAGGCCGCTATTTTCGAGAAGAGCGACGGCAACCTGACCAAGACAATTGTGCACAATCCGGCCCTCGTCACGAGTCGGCAGCAATCGCCCACGTTTAAGTATGAAGAAACGCCTATCTCGCAGATTTTACGTGAAATAGAACTAAGCTACGGATTACCGCTTCAGTTCGATGAGCAGGCGTTCAGCCACGTAAAAATCACGGCTGACCTGTCTGACGCGTCGCTTCCTCAAAAGCTTGATATACTCTGCAAAGCGGCTTCATCGACATATGAAATCACTGACGGACAGATTATTGTCAGCCGTCGATAAGTGCAATTCTCTCACGAACCAAACCCTCTCAAAACCTATGAAATACCACTACGCCTGTTTTCGCTGGCCAATGCTCATGAGGTTTTCGCTCACGCTGAGCGTAGTGATGCTATTGCTGGTGGGCATCTCGAACGCGCTGCCGGGCCGTGCGCAGGAATACCTCAACCGCCGACTCACCGTGCGGGCCGACAATCAGGAACTGAAACGGGTGCTGGCCGACATTGAACGGGCCACCGATGTGCAGTTTGTTTACAGCACGGAGGTAATCAACCCGCATCAGCGGGTGAGCCTGACTGCGGTCGACGCCACGCTGGCCGATGTTTTGACCCGCTTGCTTAAACCGTTGACTGTGCGCTATGAGCTGATTGGGCGCAAATTAGTGCTGTCGCCGGGTAAGCTAAGTCAGCTCGACCCGGCCAATGTAACGTTGCCCACCGAACGCATAGCCGATACGGCTCCCAAACGAATCGTATCAGGTCAGGTCCTCGATGAGAGGGGCGCGGGTTTGCCCGGCGTGAGCGTGATTTTAAAGGAATCCGGTTCGACGTTTCGGCAGCGGGGCACCACCACCAACGCCGAAGGCCGGTTTCAGTTAGACATACCTGATACAGGCAATAGCATATTAGTATTCAGTTTTGTTGGTTATGAGCGAAAAGAAGTAAGCGTGGGCAACCAATCGGCTATGCAAGTGTCGCTCAGGCCCGAAAACAAAGCTCTGAGCGAAGTGGTCGTAACGGCGCTCGGCATCAAAAAAGCGGCTAAAAGCTTAGGCTACGCAACGGCCACCGTACCCACGGAAGAGATTACGGTTAACCGCACAGCCAACTTCATGAACGCCCTTCAGGGAAAAATGGCGGGTGTCAACATTACTTCGCTGGGGTCGGGGCCGGCAGGTACGAGCAAGATTCGGATTCGCGGACAGTCGTCGTTTGGCGGTAACAACTCGCCGTTAATTGTGGTCAATGGTGTACCTATCGACAACACCAATAATGCCGCCCGTGGCGACGTGGCCGAGCGTGGCAGCAACCGCACCTCCGACGGGGGCGACGGCCTGAGCAGTATCAATCCCGACGATATAGAAACCCTCAACGTCCTGAAAGGCGCGGCTGCATCGGCACTCTATGGCTCCCGCGCCAAAGACGGGGTAATTATGATTACGACCAAAACGCGGGGTAGCGGCACGGGGATCGGCCTGCAATACAACACCAATTTCATGCACGATACCCCACTGGATTATACGGACTATCAGTACGAATACGGACAGGGAGAGAACGGTGTGCGCCCTACCACGCCCAATCCGACGTCGGGGCAGTGGAGCTTTGGGGAGCGGTTTCAGCCGGGCATGACGCAGGTGCTGTTCGATGGCGTTACCGTTCCTTACGTACCGCAGCGCAATCAGATTACGCAGTACTACCGAACCGGCTCTACGTTCACCAATACGCTCACGCTGTCGTCGGGGGGGAATTTGGCGGCTTCAGCCTGTCGGTATCCAATCTGGAAAATAAAACCATTCTGCCCGGATCGGGCTATACCCGCCGAACCGTGAACCTGGGGTTTACGCAGACACTCGCCAAAAAACTGACCGTATCGGGGAACGTCAACTACTCCAGCGAATACCGCAAAAATCCGCCGAACATTGCCGAGCAGGACTACAGCCCGGTGGTGCTGTATAACATGGCGAACTCGATGCCGATGGACCTGCTCGAAAAATACGCCACCGATGCCAACGGCGACGAGTATCGCTGGTCGCGCTTTACCAACCGAACCAATCCGTATTTCGCGCTCAAACGGTTCGACAATATTTACACCGACCGTATTTTCGGCAATCTGACCGCCCGCTACAACCTGACCGAGTGGCTGTTTGTGCAGGGACGTATCGGGCAGGATTACTACGCCCGCGAGCAGGATTATAACCTCCCCACCGGCAGCCAACGCCAACCGGCGGCCCCTGCTGGCTTTGTGAACGGGCAGTTTGTGCAGGATGCCCGCACGGTTCGCGAACTGAACGCCGATTTCCTGCTGGGAGCCAACCGAACGTTCGGGGTAATTGGACTTAACCTGACGGCAGGCGGCAACCAGATGTACCGGAAAATCAGTCGGCATAATGTGCTGGTGCAGGACTTCTACACGCGTGGGCTGTACTCGATTGGCAACGGTCGGCAGCGCGACCCCGTTTACGACATCTCGCAGCGACGGGTCAACTCACTCTACGGCTCGGCAGAGGTATCTTTTCGCGACTATCTGTTTGTTAACGGCACGGTTCGCAACGACTGGTTCTCTACGCTCTCGCCCGCCAACCGCAGCATCCTGTACCCGTCGGTTACGGCCAGTTTTGTTTTCTCGCAGGCATTGGCCAACGAACTCCCCGACTGGCTATCGTTCGGTAAACTCCGGGTAGCCTACGGTGAAGTCGGCAGCGATACCGACGTATCGCCCTATGCCAACAACCTGTTCTATGTTATCAACGCTCAGCCGTTCACTACGCCGGGTGGGGCCGCCCAGCCGTTAGCCAATATCAGCGGCTCCACCGTGCCGAACGCCAACCTGCGCCCGATGCGGGTATCGGAAAAAGAAATAGGGCTGGAACTCAAGCTGTTCAACAACGCCGTTTCGCTCGATATGGCCTATTACGACAAGCTGTCGTCAGACCAGATTCTGCGGGCGCAGACCTCCGATGCGGGTGGTTATCTGAACCAGCTTATCAACGTAGGACGCAGCCAGAACCGGGGACTTGAGATGCTGCTGACGCTATCGCCCATCCGGCAATCCAACTTTTCGTGGACAAGCAGCGTCAACGCGGCTTACAACAAAACCAAAGTGCTGGATTTGGGCAGCAGCATCAGCGACAATATGATTACGGTAGGTACGGGCGACTTTACGGGCGAATTGCGGCAGGTGGTTGGGCAACCAATGGGGCAGCTCTACGGCTTTGGCTACCTCCGCGACGCGCAGGGCCGACAGGTGTTCGACGCGGGCAATGGTCGTCCGCTCCGCACGCCCACCCAAATCAGTTTCGGCAGTGCGCTTCCGCTCTGGGTAGGTGGTTTCACCAATAGCTTCACGTACAAAGGCATCAGCCTGTCGGTGCTGATCGATTTCAAACTGGGCCACAACATGATCTCCGGCACCAACCATAATGCCTGGCGACATGGTCTGCACAAAGCTACGCTGGTGGGCCGGGAAGAAGGTTTCGTGATTGGTGAGGGCGTGAACCCCAACGGCGAAGTCAACAAAACCAGGTCGGGTGTGCAGGCGTACTACGAAACGGTCCGGTCGCAGAACATTGCCGAGGAGTTTGTGTATAACGCCGGGCTGTGGCAGCTTCGGCAGATTACGCTCGGCTACGACTTCACCCGGTTTTTGCCCGTTCGTTTTTTTATAAAAGGCATCCGGCTCAACGCCGTAGCCAACAACGTAGCGGTGCTGAAGAAGTGGGTGCCCAACATTCATCCCGAACAGTTTGGCTTCGCATCCGATAACCTGATCGGGCTGGAAGCCACCGGTCTGCCCATTACGAGGGGCGTGGGTTTTAACCTGAACGTCCGCTTCTAAACGTCTGAACCACTGTATCTAACGACCCAATCAACCCGCTTATGCTCATGACTCGACCGCTACTTATGCTACGGGGGAGCGTACTGCTCCTGCTGTTGCTCACCGCCTGCGATAAAGGGTTCGACGAACTGAATGTCAACCCAATCGCGCTCAGTTCCGTCGATCCGGCGTTTCAACTCAATACAGCCATCGTTTCGGGGGCGCATGGTTACAACAACCTCCAGTATGAAGCCATCATTGTCAAACAGATGATCAACCCCTTCAGCGGGGTGGGCGCGGCTGGTCAGTATAACCAGGACAACCGAAGCGTTACGGCGGCCAACTGGCAGCGTGGCTACCGCGAGGTAATCCGGGAACTGACCGACGTACTGGCGAAGACCAAAGACGTACCGGCCCGCTCGAACCTCTACAACATGGCGCGAATCTGGCGGGCGTACTATTTTATGTTTCTGACCGATACGTATGGCGATATTCCGTACACGCAGGCCGGCAAAAGCTATCTCGAAGGCATTGTAACGCCGGTCTATGACCCGCAACAGGCCATCTATACCGACCTCATCAACGAACTGGAAACCGCATCAGCCGCACTCGATGCCGCCAAAGCCCGCATTACGTCAGACGTGCTCTACGGAGGAGATATTACCAAATGGAAACGGCTGGGCTACTCGCTGCTGCTCCGGGCCGGTATGCGGCTCTCTAAAGTTGACCCCGCCAAAGCCGCTGCTACGGTAGCGAAAGCCGTGGCGGGCGGGCTGATGCAGGCCAACGCCGACAATGCCGTGATTCAGCATACGGCCAGCTTCCCGAATCCGGTGGGGGCGCAGCTCAACGGCGGACAGGCCGATTTCTTTTACTTAGCCGAAGATTTCGTGACGTACCTGAAAGCCAACAACGACCCCCGACTGGCGTCGATAGCCGTGCGCTACGTTGGGGCCAGAAGCACCGCCGATCAGCGCGAAACCCGCGCCGACCGCTCACCGGCAGTGCAGATTGGTATGCCGCAGGGATACGATAATACCACCGTTTCGGCGGCTGTCACCCGCGATAAACTTGCCAGTTTGTACGACTACAGCCAGCTCGACCGCACCCGGATGGCGGGGCTTCAATCGCCCACGTTTTATGTGACATACGCCCAAACCCAGCTCCTGCTGGCCGAGGCCGTACATCGGCAATGGACAACGGGCAACGTAGCCACACTCTACGCCAGTGGCATTCGGGCACACATGCAGCAATTGGCGCTCTACGGTGCCAGTACCGCCATCGCCGAAGCGGCCATTACGGGCTATGTACAGGCCAATCCGCTTACACCGGGCAAAGAACTGGAGTTGATAAACACACAATATTGGGTAGCGTCGTTTCTGAACGGCCCCGAAGCCTGGGCCAATTTTCGCCGGTCGGACTTTCCAACGCTGAAGCCCAATCCATTTCCGGGTAGCGATCTGAAAACGGAGCCTTTTATACGCAGACTTACCTACACCGATGCCGAACTGAACGTCAACAAAATCAACGTTCAGCAGGCCATTGCCCGGCAAGGACCGAACCTGCTCGACACCCGTATCTGGTGGGACAAAAAGTAGCGACCGACGGTATGAGAAGCGCGAAAAACAAGAGTCTCAACAGTCAAAAAACGGACAGCCAACTGCCCCGGCGCGATCTTTTTCGGATGGTTGCGGGCGCATTGGCCGTGAGTGCTGCCCGCGCCGGTTCGGCATTGGCCGATTCTCACGCAGCTTCTGCGCTGGTGAACAATGACTGGGTGATCGAATGGAATGCGCACATCTTCAGTCCTGACACAAACCGGTTTCCAATTCACCAGCAGGCCGTTTACAAACCCGACCTGTCCAAACACCCTGCCGACCCGCTGGCGGCTTACTTGGACCGGCTTCGCGAACAGCGCATCGACCGGGCCGTGATTGTGCAGCCCGAACCCTACGGCGACGACCACCGGCTGGTACTCGATTGCCTCCGGCGCGAACCTGACCGGCTCCGGGGAACCAGTTTGTTTTACCCCCGCGATGCCCGCGCCCCGCAGAAACTGGCCGAATTGGTCAGGCAGGAGCCGCGTATCGTTTCTACCCGGTTTCATGCCCATCGGGGCAAAGAAAATTACCTCGATAGTTTTGCCGACGCGGGTGTTCGGGCACTCTGGAAACAGGCCGTTAACCTCAATCTAATTGTCGAACTGCACATTGGCCCCAACTATGCCGGGCAGGTTGGCAAGCTCATGCGCGACTTCCCAGCCAGCAAAGTGCTGATCGATCATTTAGCCGAACCGCATCTCGGATCGGCGGTTGAATTTGCCGACGTGCTCGATTTGGCAACCTTCACGAACGTGTACATGAAGCTGTCGGGGCTGGGCCATTTTGCTACCGACGCACCTTATTACGATAGTGCCCGGTCGTTTACGCGCCGGGTGGTGCAGGCGTTTGGCCCCAACCGCATGGTGTGGGGAAGTGGCCCGCCCGACATTGTTGATCGGCATTTAGCTGACTATTCCGACGCCGACCGCCGAAAGGTGAAAGGCACCAACCTTCGTAACCTGCTGAACTGGACCTGATGAAGAATCTCAAAAAACGCCTGCAACAGGGCGAAACGCTGAATGGCTGCTGGCTGAATCTCGGAAGCCCCATCACCGCCGAAATTGTAGGGCTGGCCGGGTTCGACTGGGTGTTGATCGATCTTGAACACGGTGCCGGTTCTGAGCGCGATGTAGTGTTTCAGCTTCAGGCACTCGAACATACCCCTACGGCGGCTCTTGTGCGGGTCGAAAGCAGCGAACCCCAGCGCATCCATCGCATCCTCGATATGGGAGCCGAAGGAATTATGTGTCCGAAAATCACCGACGCAGCCGGGGCGCAGCGGGTCGTTAATGGCCTGCATTACCCGCCCCACGGCAACCGGGGTGTAGCCAAGATGGTGCGGGCAACTGGCTTCGGGCAGCACTTCGATAGCTACTATCAGCAAGCCCGCGAGACGGTGTTGGGCGTCGTGCAAATCGAGACGGTGGCCGTACTCGACCACCTCGATGAGGTAGCAGCTATCGAGGGGGTCGACGTGCTGTTCATCGGCCCCGCCGACCTGTCGATGGAACTCGGCATTTTCGGGCAGTTTGACCATCCGCGTTTCAAAGAGGCTTTGCAGGAAACTGTCAATGCGGCTCAGAAGGCGGGTAAAGCGACCGGCATTCTATTTTTCAATCCCGCCGACTACCAACGCTACCATGACCTCGGCATCCGGCTCATTGCCTGCGGAGCCGACGCTACGTTTGTTGCCGACGGTGCGCGGTCGCTGGCTAAAACACTGGCCGGGTTTCGCAGTAAACTCTGATTCTTACCCTAATAACCTCACCCATTTTCTCTTTTTCTCACGACCGATGCTTCTGAACGACCCCCTTTTCATTCTCCTCGTTGGCGTAATTATCGTCGTTGGCGGCATCATTGGCTTAAAGCTGCATCCGTTTCTGGCTCTTTTGCTGGGTGCTTTTGTGGTTGCCCTGCTTACGCCCGCTTCGGTTATCGAGCAAATGGCGATAGCCAAAGGAACCGCCCCGGCAGCAGCAGCGGCTCTCGCCAAAAAAAGCATTGGCGAACGAATTGCCACCGAGTTTGGGAATACCTGCGCCAAAATTGGCATTCTGATCGCGATGGCGGCCATTATCGGAAAGTGTATGCTCGAAAGCGGTGCTGCCGAACGAATTATCCGGTCGATGCTGCGGCTAACGGGTATCGGCAAAGCCCCCGTTGCGTTTCTGGTCAGCAGCTTTTTTCTGGGCATTCCGGTGTTTTTCGATACGGTGCTGTTTCTGATGATGCCCCTGGCAAAAGCCATGACGCTACGTATCGGTAAAAATTACCTGCTGCTGGTGTTGTGCATTATGGCGGGAGCGGCTATGGCTAACTCCCTCGTTCCTCCCGCACCCGGTCCGTTGTTTTTGGTTGGCGAGATGAATATCCCGATTGGGCTGATGATGGTAGCGGGTACTATCGTGGGCCTGTTTACGATTACGGCGGGCTACTTCTTCGCGCTCTGGGCCAACAATAAAATGCCCATTCCGCTGCGCGATTCGCTCGATGCCCGGCTCGAAGACATTCAGGCTATTGCGGCTAAAGACGATAAGCAACTGCCCCCGCTTGGCGTATCGCTGTTGCCCGTGCTGATTCCGCTGGTGTTTATCTGTATCGACACCGCACTCGATGCCCGCGCCACGCCCGGTCAGACGAGTAGTTTTTTCAGTCTGTTGCAGTTTCTGGGCGATAAAAACATTGCTATTGTGCTGGGTGGCGTTGCGGCCCTGTTGCTGGTGGTTTATCAGCGAAAAGATCAGAACAAACCCGAAGGACTGACGCCTTTTGTGCAGGCCGCGCTCATGAGCGGGGGCGGCATCATTCTCATTACGGCGGCTGGGGGCGCGTTTGGTGGTATGTTGCAGCAAACCGGCATCAGCACCCGCATTGCCGATCTGACCAAAGACTACCAGATGGCCCTTATTCCGCTGGCTTTCCTGATTGCCGCTGTTGTTCGCACGGCGCAGGGGTCGGCAACGGTCGCACTCATCACGGCTTCGGGCATTTTGTCGGGTATGGCTAA
The DNA here is from genome assembly GCF_001988955.1 of Spirosoma montaniterrae. Classification (NCBI taxonomy): domain Bacteria; kingdom Pseudomonadati; phylum Bacteroidota; class Cytophagia; order Cytophagales; family Cytophagaceae; genus Spirosoma; species Spirosoma montaniterrae. The sequence goes on from NZ_CP014263.1 coordinate 3,101,153, forward strand.
TAACGCCAGCCTGTCGTTTCACCCGGTGTATATCGGTCTGGCGATTGGCTGCGGCTCCAAATTGGTGCCGTGGATGAACGACGCCGGCTTCTGGATTATCTGCAAACTCAGTAACCTCACCGAGCAGGAAGCGCTCAAGACTATTTCGCCCCTGCTGGTGGTGATGGGGCTGGCGGGCCTGATTGTCATCATGATTGGTGCTCAACTATTTCCTTTGGTTTAATTCAGCCGTCAGGCAAGCGCATGGAAAAAATAGGATTTATCGGCCTCGGCATCATGGGCAAACCAATGGCCCTCAACCTGCTCAAAGCGGGCTACCCGGTGCGGGTACTGACGCAGAGCAAAGCAGCGTCGAGCCTAACCGAAGCCGGGGCCACCGAAGCACCGACCGCACGGGCGTTAGCTGAACAATGCGATCTGATTATCACGATGCTGCCCGACTCGCCCCAGGTAATCGACGTAGTGACTGGGTCAGATGGCGTGTTGGCCGGTATTCGGCCCGGAGCCGTGTTCATCGACATGTCGACTATTGCCCCGGCTACGGCCCGCCACGTTCACGAGTTGATGCAGGCCAAAGGGGTCGAAGCACTCGATGCGCCCGTATCGGGTGGGCAGGCAGGTGCCGAAAGTGCCAGCCTGTCGATTATGGCGGGCGGCAGCGAGGCCGCGTTCGAGCGCGTGTTGCCGGTATTCCGGGCTATGGGTAAAAACATTGTTCATATCGGCACACCGGGTGCGGGTCAAACCACCAAAGCCTGCAATCAGCTTATTGTTGGGCAAACGATTCAGGCTGTGGCCGAAGCGTTTGCGTTAGCGGATAAAGCGGGCGTCGATCTGAAGAAAATGCGGAACGTTCTGCTCGGTGGGTTCGCTCAAAGCCGTATCCTCGACCTGCACGGCAAACGCATGATCGAGCGCAATTTCGCGCCGGGCTTTAAACTCAAACTACATCACAAAGACCTGACCATTGCCCTGCAAACCGGCGAATCGCTGGGGGTAGCGTTAACTGGTACGGCCCTCGTTGCCCAACAGATGCAGCGTGCCCTGTCGGTAGGCAATGGCGAATTAGACCACAGTGCCTTGCTGTTACTCCTCGAAACCGAAAATCAACCAAAGCCATGAAACGTAGTCAGTTTTTAAAGACGGTTGCCGTAGGCTCTGCCGGAACGGCACTGGGGCAACCGAATACCACGCCTGCGGAGGGGCAACGCGTTCCTAAAAAGCCGGTGCGGATGGTGGTCGGCTGTCAGGCGGGCGGAACCACCATCGAAAACTTAGAGTTCAAAGCCCGACACGGTGTGTTCAACCTCGACGGCGGATCGCCCAAAACTATTCCGGGAAAAGGCTGGGACCTCACCGATTCACTTGCCAAACGCGAAGCCTGCGAAAAATACGGCATTGCCCTTGACGCTTACCATTTTCCGCTTACGTCGGCGGGCATCGACAAGGTAGAATACCCGAATATCATGCTCGGCAAAAGCCCCGAACGCGACCGGGAGATCGAGCTATTGCAGCAGATGATTCAGGTAGCGGGCAAAACGGGCATTAAAGTACTCAACTACAATACCACCATTCTCCCTGTGCTTCGCACGGGCAAAACCGTTGACCCTAAGCGCGGTAATGCCATTTACAGCACCTGGAATTACGAAGAAGCTCTCCGGCAAAACCATCCGAAAACCATTGCCGGCGACGTATCCATCGATCAGATGTTCGAGCGGATCACCTATCTCCTCGACCGGCTGCTGCCAGTGGCGGCTGAATACAAAGTAAAGCTGGCTAACCACATTGCCGACCCGCCTACGCCCGTCGGTTATCGGGGCATCACGCGCTGGAACAGCCCCGACGTGTTTGCGGGCATCAAGCGGTTCGCCCAACTCTATAACAGCCCCTGGCATGGATTCAATTTTTGCATAGGCTCGATTGCCGAAGGATTGAAGGACCCTAAAACCGAGATCATGCCCATTATTAAGTGGGTGGGTGAGCGTAATCAGATTTTCAATGTACACCTGCGTAACATCAAAGGCGGCTGGAATAACTTCATGGAGGTATATCCCGATAACGGCGACATGAACTTTCTGCATGTTGTTCGTGCCCTTCGCGACGTGGGTTACGCTGGCATGGTTATGCCCGACCACGTGCCGCACCACGCGCTTAAAGAAGCTGATTTGCAGGCTTTTTCGTTTGCATACGGGTATATTAAAGCACTTCTCCAGTCTGTCGCCGATGACGTTGCCTAACACCCGCACCGGTCCGTGCATCCGGGAAGTACGTATCACGCCCATCGCCATCGTAGACCCGCCCCTGCTCAACGCGGCTGGTCTGCACGCGCCCTACGCCCTGCGAACCATCGTCGAACTGGTGACGGAGGACGGCATCTCAGGAATCAGCGAAATTCCCGGCAACGTAGCAACCAACGACGCCCTGGCTTCCGCGACCCATCTGCTGACGGGCCGCGACGTATTCCAGCAAAACACCATTCGGCAGGTGCTAACGGAGCATTTCGGCACTGAAAACGCGGCCCAGCGGGGACTCACACCCTGGGATCAGCGAAAATTAGTACATATTTTCAGTGCCGTAGAAGTAGCCTGTCTCGACATTGTGGGCAAAGTGACCAACCGACCCGTGGTTGACTTGCTGGGTGGGAAACTGCGCGATCAGGTGCCGTTTTCGGCGTATCTGTTCTACAAATATGAAGGAGCCGGGGGCGAATTGGGCTTCGGTTCCGATCCGGCAGCGCAGGGCTGGTCGGCTGCCCGGCAAGCCGCTGCCCTCGACCCGGCAGGCATTGTGGCCCAGGCCCAGGCCATGTGTGCGGAGTTTGGTTTTCAGTCGATTAAACTGAAAGGTGGCGTATTCGACCCATCGGACGAAGTGGCGGCTATGTTCGCCCTGCGCGATGCCTTTGGCCCTGACCGGCCCGGCGGTGCGTTACCGCTACGCATCGACCCAAACGCACTCTGGACCGTGGAAACCGCCATTCGGTACGGGCGGCAACTGGAGCCGATTCTGGAGTACTTAGAAGACCCCGTTCGTGGACAGGCCAACATGGCTACGGTGCGGAAGGCACTGAAAACACCGTTGGCAACCAACATGTGTACCACCTCGTTTGACGACATTCCGGCCAGCATCGCGCTTGGCTCCGAAGACATTATTCTGAGCGATCACCATTTTTGGGGTGGTCTCCGGGCTTCCATGACACTCGCCGGTATCTGCGATACGTTCGGGCGCGGGCTGTCGATGCATTCCAACAGCCACCTCGGCATTTCGCTGGCAGCTATGGTTCACCTCGGCGCGGCCCTGCCCAACCTGACTTACGCGCTCGACACGCACTATCCGTGGCAGTCAGACGAAGTCATCAAGGGTGGACGATTCCGGTTTGACGATGGCGCGGTAGCTGTACCTACAGAGCCGGGGCTTGGCGTTGAACTGGACCACGAAGCCTTAGCCCGGCTGCACCAGAATTATCTGACATGCGGACTCACCGAACGCAACGATGAGATAGAAATGCAGAAAGTGAATCCCGGCTGGCAATTTCAGGCTACGCGCTGGTAGGTTTATAGTGTGAAAACAATCGTTAGTAGTTTCATTTCGGAAACTGGTTTTTGTCTAATCCTGGAATAATCCGCAGCGCATTCTTGTAGTACACTTTTTTCAGAATATCGTCGGGCAGTCCCATGCCATACATACGCCAGAAAGCGTGGTATTTTTTGTGGTAGGGGAAATATTCATCCTCGGTTTCCAGCACCCGGAAGTAGGTGCTGTATTCGCTCGGCACCCAACTGTCTTTGCCAAACAGAATGCGATCCTGGTATTTCTCGAAAAACTTCCGCGACGCCCGTGGCTGACGGCCCAACTCAGCGATAACGGCCCCAATCTCGACCACCGTATTCGGAAACGCCTGCATCAAACTGTCAAGCTTAACGAGGTCGTTTGGATACCAGCCCATGTGGGCGTTAATGAACGTAGTTTTCGGATGCTTCCGAAACACGTTATGCTGCTCGGCCAGCAGCTTCTCCCACGGCACCGGATTAGTGGCATCACGCTTGCGGCCCGCATGAAGTTTGAGTTCGAGCCAGCGTTCGTTGTAGCGGTCCATCGGGTCCCAGAACGATTTTGGGTCGGCGGTATGAATCAATACCGGCACCCCCAGTTCGCCACATTTGGCCCAGATTGGGTCAAGGCGTGGGTCATCGACCCGAACACGCTGCCCGGTTTCGTCTTTCACGCTAAAGCCAAGACTTTTGTATATCTTCAATCCCTTCGCTCCGGCTTTTACGTCAGCTTCGAGCGTTTGTACGGCCTGCTCGATCCAACCTGCTTTGCCTATGTCATCGAAATTGATGTTTGAGAACAAAATCAGGCGTTTTGGGTTTGTCTGCTGAATATTGGCAACTGCCGATTTAAAAAACCGTGTGTTTTCGGCTACGCTACCCCAGCCACGTCCGCTCAGATTGACCATCACCTGCATGTTCAGGCTGTCCATCTGCGCCAGCAGCGGGCGCAGGTCGGCATCGTCCATCTGAAACTGATGGTTATGGACATCGATAAATGGAAACTTAGCCCGCTTCAGTTTATGTTCGGGTACTTTCAGGGTCGAAACGGGGTCATATTCTTCAAAACCCAGCGGCATATCAGCGGGTTTTTGGGCCAGTGAATTAACCGCAGAGACAAGAGAGATCACGCAGAGGGCGCAAAGAACCTGTAGACAGTTGTAGTTCATAATCCTGTTAATCGTAAAAATCAAGGTTAATTCTGGTTCAGAATAAGTGCTACGCAGTGAGCCGCAATGCCTTCCTGCCTGCCCACAAAGCCCAAATGTTCGGACGTAGTGGCTTTGATGGAAATATCGTCTTCGGCAATGTTCATAACACCAGCCAGACAGGTTTTCATAGCCGGAATGTGCGGGTTTAGCTTCGGTTCCTGCAACACTACCGTCACGTCAACGTTGCCCACTTCCCACCCCGCTTCGCGAATCATGCGCATGACCTCCGCCAGCAGCACTTTGCTGTCGACGCCTTTCCAGCGCGGGTCTTTATCCGAAAAATGGTAGCCGATGTTCCGCATGTTGGCAGCACCCAGCAGCGCATCGCACAGCACATGACACACCACGTCGGCATCGGAGTGGCCGAATGCGCCGTGCGTATGCGGAATCTGAATGCCCCCAAGCCAGAACGGATGTCCTGCCACAAGCTTATGAACGTCGTAGCCCTGTCCAACGCGTATTTTCATGATCAGGGGTCAGTTGTCGCGCCGGTAATATAAAGTCGAACTATTGTCCGGGCGCAGTATTTTCCGGGCGGCTGCCTGAATGGATTCGGGCGTAACGGCCTGGATATGGGCTGCTTCTTCGTTTACGAAGTTGGGGTTCCCACCGTTGGCAGCGAATGCTAAGTTCATGGCCCGATTCAGCAGTTCGACTTCCGAGAACGCCAGCGTGGCCTCAGCCTGATTCTTGACTTTCGCCAGTTCTTCTTCTGCAACGGCCTGTTCAATAAATTCCTGCACAACAACTTCTACGGCGGCATCGGCCTCTTCGGGCGTAATTCCCTCGTTCAGCGTACCCTGCACAATCAGCAGGCCGGGGTCAATCGATGCTGTCGTATAGGCACCAACGTTACTGAACAGCGGGGTATCCCGCAACAATTTCTGGTACAGCCGCGACGATTTGCTGCGCCCCAGCATATCGCTCAGCAGGTCGGCGGCATGGTATTCGGCGTCGAACCGGCCCGGCATGTGCCAGGTTTTGTAGAGTGCGTTGAGTGGCACGTTCGCGCTGGTTTCAAGTTGTCGGGCCTGGGTCTGTTTCGGCTCTTTCGGCAAATTCCGCACGTAGGGCACACCTGCCGGAATGGGCGCGAACCACTTGGCACAGAGTTGCTTAACCTGCTCAACCGTAACGTTGCCCGCTACTACCAGAATGGCGTTGTTGGGCAGGTAATACTTGAAGAAAAAGCCGCGCACGTCGTCGAGTGTGGCGTTTTCGATGTGGCTGATGTCTTTACCGATAGTGGCCCAGCGATACGGATGTTGCAGGTAGGCGAGCGGGCGCAGTTTTAGCCATACATCGCCGTAGGGCTGGTTCAGATAGCGTTGCTTAAACTCTTCGATTACTACTTTCTGCTGCACGTCGAGCACCTGCGGATCGAACGACAGGCTCAGCATCCGGTCTGATTCGAGCCAGAAAGCCGTTTCTAAATTGGCCGCTGGAAGCGTAATGTAATAGTTGGTGATGTCGGGGCTGGTGAAGGCGTTGTTTTCGCCCCCCACGCGCTGTAGTGGCTCGTCGTAGCTTGGAATATGCTTTGAGCCGCCAAACATCAGGTGCTCAAATAAATGCGCGAAGCCTGTACGGTCGGGGTCTTCGTCGCGTGAGCCAACGTTATACAGAATATTAACAGCCGCCATCGGGGTGGAAGCGTCTTCGTGAACAAATACCCGCAGGCCATTGTCCAGCACAAATTCGTCGTAATGAATCATGAATAAAACTTTTGAAGCCTGCCACTCGTTGAAAAGCGACACTGACTTGCTCAGTAAACAAAAGTACAGTGCCAGTCGTGCAGAATCAAACGCTTATGTTCACCCGCTCAATGTTATTACCCCTGATACAACGTTTCTGGTTTGTTATCTGTCTGTGTCTGCCGCCCGGTGCGGGTGCTCAGGTTATGAACGACCCCGTTCTGCAACAAACCATTCAGCATACGTTAGACGATATTTATAATCTTGATTTTGTTGCCGCCGACGCCCAGATCAGGCAATTGCGCAGCCGCTACCCGCAGCATCCTGTCGGACCAATTTTGCTGGCAACCAAACTGGAATTGCAACACCTGCCTGTTCACGAAAACAAAGCCGCTACGGTACAGTTCACGCAGGCTGTCGATCAGTCGCTTACGCTGGCAAAGCGAATGCTCGATAACGACAAAAACGACCCTGAAGGCATCTTTTTTGCTCTCACCGCCCATAGCTATCTGGCGTCGTTGTATAACAATCAGGGCGAATCTATCAAGGCCGTAAGCGAATCGAAGCGGGCTTATGGCTATCTGAAAGATGGCTTCCATCTGACGACCAAAAGCCCGGATTTTTACTTTACAACGGGCTTGTACAATTATTACGTCGAACGTTATCCGGTCGACCACCCGGTGGTTCGTCCGTTCATGTTTTTCTTTGCCGATGGCAATATGGCGCAGGGAATAAAACAGATGGACATAGCGACCAAGCGGGCATTGTTTATGCGTCCGGTAGCCAATTATTTCTTGGCGCACGTACTGATTAAACACGAAATGCAGCCGGGTCGGGCCACTGCATACACGAAATATTTAGCCGATAAATACCCCAATAACCCTCTGTTCGGCATGATCAACGCCGAAGCGTTGCTGTTGGCGGGGCGGTATGCCGAAGCCCGGCCCTACGTGCAGCGGCTGAAACAGTTACGTAGCAAACTGATTCCGCTGGCGGTCAGCGCATTTGAGGGAATGCTGGCTGAACATGCCGACAAAGACGATCTGGCAGCTTCCGACTTGTATCAGGCCGCCCTCAGGCACTATGTCAATGGAGCGTATACGAAAGAATATCAGGCATTTGCCTACGCCGGACTCGCCCGTATTGCCACCCGCGCCAATGACCGCAACCGCGCTCGTCTGCATTATAAAAAAGCTCTTGCCATAGCCGAGTATAAAAGCGTAATTCGGGAAGCCAAAGCGTTTAAATAAGTATGCTTTCTCGTCGTCAATTTCTGCGCTCATCCATTGCCGGTTTCTTTTTTCGGGATAAGCCGCGCTCGTATATTCAGACTGTAACCGGCCCAATCGATGGATCGAAAATGGGCCTTACACTCATTCACGAGCATATTCTGGTCGATTTTATCGGTGCCGACAAAACCAGCCCCGAGCGTTGGAATCGGGCCGACGTGCTGGCGAAAATGTTGCCCTATTTGCAGGAACTCCGGCGGTTGGGCGTACAAACGCTGCTCGATTGTACGCCCGCTTACCTCGGCAAAGACCCGGAGTTACTGCGCGAATTATCCGAAAAATCGGGTGTGCAGCTTCTGACCAACACGGGCTATTACGGCGCGGTCGATAACAAATACCTGCCTGCTCATGCGTTTACCGAAACCGCCGACCAACTCGCCGACCGCTGGGTAGCCGATTTTCAGGATGGTATTGGCACAACCGGCATTCGGCCCGGCTTTATGAAAATCAGCGTCAACCCCGGCCCGCTGTCCGATATGCACCGCAAGCTGATTACGGCAGCCGCCCGCACGCACAAACGCACGGGCCTTACCATCTGCTCACACACCGGCCCGTATGGCCCCGCGTTTGAGCAAATCGATGTACTAAAGCAGGAAGGTGTTGACCCAAAGGCATTTGTATGGGTTCATGCGCAGGGCAATAGTATGGTGCATTACGCCCGTGCCGTGCGCGACGGCGCGTGGGTGAGTCTCGATGGATTAGATAACGGCAACGTAGCCCAATACGCCGATACGCTGCTGCTGATGAAAGAGAACCAGTTTTTACACCGAACGCTGCTCTCGCACGATGCAGGCTGGTATGACCCCGACAAACCCGGTGGTGGCCCCATCAGCCGCGACTATACCGTGCTATTCAAACGACTTATGCCCGAACTAAATCGGCGCGGCTTCACCCGCAGGAACTGGCAGCAATTGCTGGTCGAAAACCCGGTCGAAGCGTTTGCCCTGAAAAACAGTAGGTAGCACACGGCCATGCCTTACCACAGAAACCGCCTGTCAACCATGAAACGAACGCTACTTCTGGCTATCCTTTGCGCATCTATAACGGGCGCATTAGCCCAGACACCCGCCATCATTGCACCCGACGTTCAGATAAAAACGGCAGTTATGGCTGCCCCCGCCGACAAACGCGACGGAGCAACTGTTTATGGGTATTCGCCTAAAAATGAGTTTGTTATCCTGCGAAAAGGCACCAACGAGTTTATTTGTCTGGCCGACGACCCGACGCAGAAAGGGCTGAGCGTATCGTGCTACCATCGCGACCTGGAGCCGTTTATGGCGCGAGGTCGGGAGCTAAAAAAAGCCGGTAAAAAACCCGACGAGATTCTGAAAATCAGGGAAGATGAGGTGAAAGCGAAAAAATGGACCATGCCCTCGGCCCCGTCGACACTGTTTGCGTATTCGGCTCCCGACAGCAGCTACAATGTGCAGACGGGTGAGGTAAAAAATGGCTACCTGCGTTACGTGGTCTACATTCCCTATGCTACTGCCGAAAGCACGGGGCTACCCCTCAAACCCGAAGCTCCCGGTATGCCGTGGATTATGGACCCCGGCACCCACCGCGCCCATATCATGATAAATCCGCCAAAGTAGTTAAGTAGTGATTGCCTTTAAGTAAATAGCCGGGGAACGCTATAGGACGAGTGATGGCTATGTGGCATTTTTGTCTGAATTGCCATCATCTCCCCTCCTATGACACTACGATTACTCGTTTTATCGGGTTGTCTGTTGCTGGCTGCCGGTGTTCGGGCGCAGCGCATGACAGCGGCACAACTTAGTAATTTCGCCGGTATCAACGGTCTATATCTCAACCCCTCGTCTATTGCCGATTCGCGCTGGGGAACGCACATCAACCTAACTACGGTGTCGATGCAGGCCAACGCCCAGCCACGTTTGCCCGCGTCGATTGTGCCGTTTGCCGAAGCTGGTCTGAAACTGCGCGGGCAGGAAATGGCACTCAAAGCCATTGACCTGCGCGGGCCTGGCCTGATGGTGCAACTACGCGGCAGTCAGGCGTTTGCAATTACGACCCGCTACCGGGCTGATGTCAATCTGGCGGGCAATTATGATCTGATCAACTGGTTTCGGGGCGACAAAACCCCGTTGCCCAACACCACACGCTCGGAGCAAATCAACGCCGACGCGTTTGGTGAAATTGCCGTTTCCTATGCCATGCCCGTATTGAACTGGCAGCAGCATTTTGTGAAAGCGGGTGGCACAGTCAAGTACCTGCGCGGGCTGCACAGTTCAAGTTTATCTGTCGACGGTCAGTTTGGTGCACCCGCGGGGCAACTCAGTTACAGCATCGACCGACTACAAACGACCTATTCAGACCTGACAACGCTGAGCGACCTGACCTTTGGCGACGCCCTTGCGGGTCAGGTGCCGGGCAACGGCACAGGCTTCGATCTGGGTTTTACGTATGAGTTTCGCCCACAGGCCGACTCGTATCGGTACACAATGGACGGCAAAACACTGTCCGACGTTACGGTAAACAAATACCGCGTTCGGCTGGGTGTCTCGCTGCTCGACATCGGCACCATTCGCTATCAGAATGCCAGCAACTGGAGCGTGCCGGCCCGAACCGGAACGCTCCAGCAGTCAGCCGTACAGCCACCCGCCCGGCCCTGGCAAATCCGCGACGCCATCGCGCAATCGCTCGGTATTGTACCCGAAGGCTCGGTAGGCGACTTGAACGTGGCTCTCCCCCGTACACTATCGGTGCAGGCCGACGTAGCCCTGACAAATGGCTGGTTTGTAGGTGCCGCCTGGTGGAAACCGTCGCAACCGCTGGCGTCGGCACAACACCGGTCGGCATTGCTCTCGTTTGGCCCGCGCTACGAATCGAAAGACACCGAGTTGAGCCTGACGGGGAACTACTGGCAAACGCTCGGTAAATTCTCGGTAGGGGCGCACCTGCGGGCCGGTATCTTTACCGTCGGCACGGATAACATCGTCGGTTTCTTTTCCGATAACGGCCTGACAGCGCATGTATTTGCGGGTATTACGCTACCATTCGGAGCCAAACGACCCCGCGATACAGATGGCGACTATGTATCGAACAAGGTAGACCGCTGCCCCGATGTGGCGGGCGTTTGGGCGTTTCGTGGTTGCCCCGATACCGACGCCGATGGCATCGAAGATAAAAACGACAACTGCCCGCAAGACGCCGGACCAACGGCCACCAATGGCTGTCCCGACGCTGACAACGACGGTATTTTCGACAAAAACGATGCCTGCCCCAACCAGTCTGGCAGTACCCGGTTTAGTGGTTGCCCCGACACCGACGCCGACAACATTCCTGATAAAGACGACGAATGCCCGACCGTGGCCGGTATGCCCGCGCTGGGTGGTTGCCCCGATGCCGATGCCGACGGTCTGCGCGACAGTCAGGATGCCTGCCCCAACGAAGCGGGTTTAAAAGAACTGGACGGTTGTGCGCTAAAAGCCATAGCGACGCCTGCTGTTGCCACGTCGGCAGTGCCAGCGTTATCGGCTACGGAAACTGCGTTGCTCGAGCAGCTAAACCGCAGCTTTTTACGTGGCCCGATGGCTGATGAAACCGCACTGGCCGGGCTGAAAACGTACCTTGAATCAACGCCGGGCCGGTTACTCTCCTTTGAATTTTCGGGCAGCAATCAGGAGCAGTTAGTGCGCGTAGCTACGCTGTTCAAAGATGAACTGGCTACGTATTTTGGCAATACCGACCGCTTTCGGTTTACGGTTGTACCCAAAGCCGGACAAGCGGCAGGAATAAGGGTGAGTGTGCAGTGAAAAATGAAAAGTGAAAAATGGAGCCGCTGAGAACCCCACGCGTAGCTATAGCTGTAATGGCTTACCTGATTACATTTTTAATTTTTCACTTTTCATTTTTCACTACTGAAAGCGCAGCGCAATCCCGCAGACGGATGCCGGAACCGCTCAACCTGCGCGACCACGTTGAGTATGCCCCCTCGGTCAGTGCCGATGGGCGAACGCTTATTTTTCAGTCCGACCGCTATGGCGTGTTTGTAAATGCGTATAAGAAAGTGCCGCGCATCAACGCCGAGGGCGATCAGCAACTAATTGACGACAAGCTGAGTACGCAATTTTTTGGCGTTTACGAAGCGCGGCTGCACCCCAGCGGGCAGTGGATGAAACCCGAACCAATCCAGGCCATCAATCGCTACGATTCGGATAGTATGACGCCCCTTATTGGTGGGCCAGGCATCAGCTACGATGGCAACTACCTGTTTTTCTTCGCCAATTTTCCGACCAAACCCGGTTTTGGCCGCGAAGATATTTACTACTGCGTTCGGCAGCGCAACGGTTGGGGGCCACCCGTAAATATTGGCCCGGCTATCAATACGGCTGGTTATGAGGGCTTCCCGAGTATTTCGGCAGATGGACGACAGTTGTATTTCGTGCGCGAAAACCTGACCCACCGCTCGCACGAAGGGCAGACTTGCTATAGGATTATGGTAGCCGAAAAAGGCCGCGATGGGCAATGGAAACGCCCCATTGAACTGCCCGCGCCGGTGAATATGGACTGCGAAAAAGCCCCGCGTATTCTGGCCGACAGCCGAACGCTCGTCTACTCATCTATCAAAGCCAAAGGCGACGGTGATTTCGATCTATACATGAGCGTATTGCAAGCCGATGGTAGTTGGTCGGCACCGAAAAATCTGCACTACGTCAATACCAAACGATCCGATCAATCGGTCGCGATTAGTGCGTGTGGCGATCTGATGTACTACGTTAGCGACGGCGACATGTACACGACGCCGATTCCCGACGAACTGCGCCCGTTTAAACTGGCAACGGTGCAGGGCTTCGTAACAGATTCGCTATCGGGCTTGCCAGTGTCGGCGCGGGTGGTGGTGAACGATGTCGGCACAGGGCAACTTGTAACAACGGTTGAGACGAATCCCGCCGATGGTCGTTATACGGTGCTGCTGCCCAGTACGAGCGCGTACCGCCTGACAGTGAACGAACGCGATTTCCGAACCGCAAGCCGATTGATTACGTGGGCCGCCTACGTCACCTGCGACGTAATTCCGACTGATTTTCGGCTGAAGCCCATCCGTACTGAAACAGCCGCCCGACCCGATGCTACTCTCAGTCGCAAAGCTGATGATATTGTGATTGTAGCGGCTCCGGTTGTAGAACGCGTAACGGCGGCTCAGGTGGCCGACAAGCGAACGGAAGAAGTAACGTTGGTCGATTCGGTTCGGCAACCGAAACCCTCGCCACTGATTGTAGTGCAGGTTCGGGTGGTTGATTCGGAAACAGGCGCGGCTATACCGAATGCTCAACTGACTATAACGGACGAAAAAACCCAGAAACCGCTGACTGCTTCGCCCGATAGCACGGGGCAGGGTTTCGCGCTGTCGGTAATGCCCGGCACATCGCTGGGTTTCCGCACAACGGCACCAGATTATTTGATTACCAACGCTAAGCTCAACAACATAACGGCCCCGCAGCGGCTAACGCTCAAGCTATTGCGTCAAAAACCCAGCGTACTGACCATTCGGGCGTTTGCCATGACCATCCGGCAACCGCTTACATCGGCGGTAGCGTCGATTACGTCGAAAAGCATCGGTCAGACTGAGCGGTTCGACATGCCGGGCGGGCGGCTCGAACGCACCTTCGTCAACCCCGACGACCTGACGATTCAGATCAGCGCACCCGGTTACACGTCGGTTACGAGACAGCTCACCATCGACGTGCCACCGGGCGGAAAATTCTACGAGTTCGATGCTGAATTAGATGCTATCGTCACGATGGTTGCTAAGCCGCCTGTTGCCGCACCACCACCTGCCCCCATCGCGACAACGCCCGAACCAGCAACCGTGGCTGAAACCGTGACAGCATCGGTGTCTGCTGTGACAACAAAAGCGTTTGGCGTGGTTGAAAAAGGCAAAAGCATCCGGCTCAACCGGCTCTATTTCGACCAGAGCAGCCCCGTTCTACGACCCGAATCCTACACCGAACTCGACCAGCTTTTCGACCTGCTCACGCAATATCCAACCATGCGCATCGAGATTCGGGGGCATACCGACAATCAGGGCGATTTCGACGCTAACGTGCAGCTTTCCCGCGACCGCTGTCAGGCAGTAGTGGATTATCTGGCGGGGAAAGGCATTCGCAAAACCCGTTTGAAAGCCGTTGGTCGCGGCCCCACCGAACCCGTTGCCCCCAACAACAGCGAGGAAAACCGGAAAAAAAACCGGCGCGTTGAGTTTGTAGTTATCTGAACCAGGATTAGCCGGGATTTACAGGATTAAACAGGATGCTACGCTGCGCTTATTCGATTTACTGAATTTTTCCCGATTACCAATCCCGCTAACTCGGCGAATCAACTAAGCGCAGCATCTTGAAATAATTTTGCAAATCCTTGCTAATCCTGCCAGGTCAGCGTTCTGGTTCTGATAATCCATTATTTTATGCGCCCCACTGTCGATGAGTTGTATCAGTCTGGCCGTTATCGCCTGATCGAGTCGTTCAAAATTGATGAGATGAATCAGTTCATCATGCGCGAACTGGGCACGAAACTCCCCGAACAGCAACCAGAAAAGCATAGCGGGAAACGTTGGCTTCCCCTGTTTGGTATGGGTATCGCAGGTGGCCTGATTGGCTTTTTGAGTGCCTACGGTTTCTTCACCTACGTCGACAAACCCGATGGTCCGTCGTTCTTGTGGCAACTGATCGGTGTTGCGGTGGGGTTCTTCGTTTTGCTACCCATTCATGAATTCATTCACGGGCTGGCATTCCGCCGAATTGGTGCGCCCAACGTCGGTTACGGTTATTCGCTGAAAAATCTGATGGTGTATGCCTACAGCCAGAATTTTCCGGCTACCACGCGCGAGATCGCCTTCGTGGCCGTAATGCCGTTTCTGGTCATTACGATTGCGTTGATTATCGGGTGGGTTTTGCTGCCCGTTTGCGCCGTATTCTGGGCGGGCCTGCTCCTCCTCCACACCAGTGCCTGCATCGGCGACTTTGTACTGATCAACTATCACCGCAAGAATCAGCACCGCACCGTTTATACCTACGACGACGTAGACGGTGCCCGCATGACGTATTTTTTTGAGGAAGTCATCTGAACCATCTGAACCAGGATTAGCCGGGATTTACAAGATTACCGCAAGATTCTGCGCTTCGCTTGTTTATGAACCCGAGTAAGCGTAGCGTAGAATCCTGTTTAATCTTGTAAATCCTGGCTAATCCTGGTTCAGATGGTTCAGACTACTTAATCATCGAATAATCGGTTGGTTTCAGATACACCGACTCTACTTTTTCGGTGAGTTTGCCGTTGGCTTCGGAAGCGTCGCGGGCTTTGATCCAGTCGGGGTCGTTGCGGAAGGCATCGAAATGCTTTTTGCCTTCGGCTTCGCTGGGGTGGGCCAGCATATAAATCAGTTTGGGCTGAGTGCCATTGGCTTCGGTTGTAATCCAGTAGCCGACGTGTGTCATGCCATGCTTGCTGAACAGGTTGATCGTATGATCGCGGAAGCGGGCCAGTAAATTGGTCAGTTTACCCCGCGTGGCTGTGTAGGTCCGCAGTTCAAACGTTCGTTCAGGATTTTTGACGCCCGTTTTGATGGTCGGCGATAGCTGCGATTCCATCATAAAAATCTGGTCGATATGGTCGATCAGTTTGCCGTTGGCTTCGGTTTTGGCGACGACGGCTTTCCAGTCGGGGTCGTTGATGAACGCCTGCCACGATGCCTCGCGGGCCTCGCGGTCGGGGTAAGCCAGGATGTAAATCAGTTCTTTACGGGCCGTATCGGTGGGGGTCCAGTAGCCAATGTTTTCCATGCCGTGTTTGGCAAACAGTTTTGTCGTGTATTGCCGAAACCGGTCGACAATCTCGGCATATTTGCCGGGCGTGGGGTAGTAGATACGAATCTCATACAACTTCCCCGATGGTTTACCGGGATATGGCTTAGCTACAGCAAATGAGTTGACTACCAGCAAAATAGCAATAAGAGAATACAAGTGGCGCATCGGCGTATCGATTGAGAAAAAAGTGCTGAGCAGTAAAGTCATCAACCAAATAAAATCTACCTCTGCGTACTCCGCGTAATCTCCGTTCCTCTGCGTTTGTCCTTAAAAACTTGCAAAACAGCCGCCACCTCCTATTTTTGTTGAATACCCTTCTTTACGTACCATGCTGAGCCGCGTTGCCAACTCCGTTTACTGGATGCACCGTTATATTGAGCGGGCCGAAAACTACGCCCGTTTCATAAGCGTAAACTTCAACCTTGCCCTCGATCTGCCGCCCAACGTCGACCAGCAATGGGAGCCGCTTCTGATTGCCACCGCCGATAATTCCCTGTTCTACGAGCACTATCGGTATCCTACCCGCGAGAACGTAATTCAGTTCATGACATTCGACAAACGGAATCCCAATTCAACCGTGTCGTGTCTGAGCAACGCCCGCGAAAACGCCCGTACCATTCGGGAGGTGATCTCAAAAGAGATGTGGGAACACCTCAACGAGTTTTATCTGCACGTGCGCGACAAGGCCCCGCAGGCTCAATACTGGGATCAAAGCCAGACGCAGCACTTTTTCATTGACATTCGCAATAGCATCCAGCTTTTTTACGGCATCATCGACGCCACTATCACCCGCAACGAAGCCTGGCACTTCGGGCGGCTGGGCCGTTTTCTCGAACGCGCCGACAAAACCTCGCGCTTTCTCGACGTAAAATATTTCACGCTTCTACCTGAAGTCGATGCCGTTGGCACCACCATCGACCTGATGATCTGGTCGGCGGTATTGAAATCGGTCAGTGCCTATAATATGCATCGACAACAGCATCGGTCGCTGACGCCCACCAGCATTGTGGATTTTCTGATTCTCGACAAGATGTTTCCGCGTGCCGTAGCGCATTGCATCCGGCAGGCCGAACTTTCGCTCTACGAAATATCGGGCAATAACCCCGCGCAGGGCTTCGGCAATGCCGCCGAACGCGCCCTCTCAAAACTCCGCACCGAGATAGAATTCACCGAAACCAGCGACATTTTCCGAACGGGGCTGCACCAGTACTTAGACAACTTTCAGACGCGCACCAATGAAATCGGCACCGCCATTTTCGAGACCTATTTCGACCTGAAACCCGTTGAAGCGTAATGTACCCCCAACCCCCTGAAGGGGGCTACTCCGAGCCTAAAGGGAGTTTAGGTAGCCCTTTTCAGGGGGTGGAAATGAAGCTGCGTAAACGGCATTCACAGCCTTCGCCACAGTTTCGCCACCCACCTGCTCGAATCGGGCTTTGATATCCGTTACATGTATCAACTGCTGGGCCACGAGAGCATCCTGACCACAATGCGCTATACCCACGTCACGGCTGATAAAATCAGCACCCTTAAAAGTCAAGTCCATTAGAAGATCTGTAAACGCAGCGTCTCACCACGGCAACGGCCCCGGCTCGTGCCGACGTAGCAGCGGGCGCAGTTGTGCCAAACTGAAAAACTTCCGTTTCAAAATGAGCCCTGCGTGGTTCCAATAACTACGCGTTTATTGCGCTTTATACGACCTTGCGTATCAAAACGGTACAGGTGTTTGTCTTTACCGAAAAAGTAGTTTGGCCGGGCCGCCGTTGCGGTATCCCTCTATGTCCCGCCACCGTATAATAAATTCGGACTGAATTAGGGGGCCTTTTTTGTCCATTATCTTGTGTTTTCGTTGGCGATATGTACTCTTGTTATCAGTTATGTAGGCCAACGTTTTGTAAGCGCAAATCTACCCATACGCTTAATATCAACCAACGCATTATCAGCGAATTGATATTAAGCGGGTTTACGTACAATAACACGTTGGGTGGTCCATACAGCGAAGGCGTGTAGGCTAGCGTCGGGTCGACAGAGCGCACTCGATTGACAGATAGGCTTTTTTGCGTTCATTGTCAGGCGTCGGTCCACAGATTGCACTCCCCGATAGATCAACCAACAGCAGAAACAGACTGTTATCTATTCAAAGTTTAATCGTTGTAAAACCATTATTTGAGCATGGCAAGAAAATGTTATATATCCTTTAAAACAGAAGATATTGCTTATAAGAATTATATACAAACATATCTAAACGTTGATATGATTGATAAATCACTGAATGAGCCTGTTAATTCATACGATGAAGATTACATAATGCGAGTCATAAGGCAATACTATCTATCAGACTCAACTGTAACAATTCACTTGATTGGCCTTTATGGAGCTGAAAACCGAGGTCAGCACGAGCAAAGATTCATCAAAAGAGAATTACAAGCATCACTCTTTCACGGAATAGGTAATACGCAAAATGGCATATTAGGTGTAGTTTTACCCGATATGTACAATACGGTGTATGGTGGTTCAGGAATTTGCTCAACCTGTGGAGGTTCACACAACTATGTATATATTGATGACTCTACAACAATAAAAGAATTCAGTTATAATTATTATATTCCAAAAGAAAACAAATGTTCGTGGGCAGAGGAAGATAGATTCTGTGTGCTTGTTAAATGGAGTGATTTTATAAATAGTCCTGAATATTATATTGAACGAGCTTTTCAAAAGCGCAATTCTTTAATCGCTGACTATACTCGGGTAAGACCTTAAAAATTACAACATGGCAGTAAATAGTTTACCAAAAATCACGGAGAAGGATTTTACAAGCTTATACATTGCTTCTGATGAAGCTTCGAAAAAAGCCCAATCTGATTATGTGCTAATCATAGCTATTGACCTAATTGCAATGTTGGTAGCTTCTGCGGTAGCTACTTATAATTATCAGACGGAATATTCTAAAAGAATTTTGTACATAATTTCAGGAGTACTACTCTTGCTTAGTCTTATATTAACTATTGTTTTGTTAACTAAAAAATACGAAGACATATGGTATCAAGGCAGAGCGTTGGCAGAGTCTTGTAAAACCTTGACTTGGCGGTTTATGACACGTTCTGAGTTGTTTGAGACTTCGATTCCAGATGACGAAGCAAAACAAAAGTTCATACATCGAGTGCAAGAATTGAGTAAGGAATTCTTGGAGCTAAATAAAGTATTGAATGCAGAATTATTAAACAAACCTGTTATCACTCAGGTCATGCTTAATGTGAGAGCGTTACCCTTAACAGAAAGAAAAGAGTTTTACATAGAGAACCGCATAGAAAATCAAAAAAAGTGGTATTCAACTAAAGCGAAATTCAATAAAGGTAGGTACAATTTTTGGTTTACTATTATAATTGTGGCTCAATCAATTTCTCTAATCAGTGTGTCATATTTAATAAGTCAACCAAACTCCGATTGGAACCTTATTGGTTTTTTTACTACTATTTCTGCATCAGCAATTAGTTGGTTACAACTAAAAAGACACCAAGAATTGAAACAGGCATATACTACAGCTTCTCAGGAATTGAATTTGATAGTTTCCCTGTCTCACGAAATTATTGGCGAAAGTGAATTTTCAAAATTCGTTTTAGATTCGGAAAATGCGGTATCTAGAGAGCATACGCTCTGGCTAGCACAGAGAAGAAAATAGATTACTAAATCATATTTTGTGCTCAATTCTAGCAGATTGTGCGGTGTCATCGCTCTGTGCGGTGTCGCTTCCGGGTGACAGGGGGCAGGCCGAAAGGGCAAGCGATGCAGCCCAACCGCAGGGGGTGTAAAAGTCCGAGGTACGTATGTTCAGATGAGTTGTGTGCTTGCCCATTAACCCCCTGGGTCGTTGGGGGATTCTCAAAGCAGCTGCTCGTGTGCCAGCATCTGGTCGACAAGCCAAACGCCCCGATATTGTATATTAGACGAAGGCAAACTTTTAGTTGTCACTATTTAAAACAAGTTGCTATTAGCATGGACTCAATAATGGCTCGAAACTTGTTGGGTGGTTTTTCTGGATATTCCCCAGTTCTATCTCCGGCAATTAATGGGATGATACTTCAACTTTATTTAGCTGCCCGAGATCCTGCAAGACCACGGTTAGGAATAGAGCGTGATACACTAGAATTAAATTACTCTACTTCACTTTACACACTTCATCAATATTTTCAAAGTGAAACGCATCAGAAAGCCGTTGAATTATTGCAAAAATCTATCTTTCATAATAAACCATTTGGGCTTTACTTGCGCAGTTTTGCTTTTGGCGCATCTGTTGACCCACCTCAATTAGACTTAAATACGATTGATACACATGTTCAAATGCAAGATGAGCATTTTCAATTTTGGTTAACTAGATATATTGTACCAAAAGTGCCATTTTTAGCTATTGAAAACCCTGCTCTTGAACTTCGCACCAATAATAGTTTACCGAAAATTGCCCTTGTTGATGATTCTTGGCAAAGCGTTGTCAAATCGATAATCCCAGTAGCAACAGTAATCGTACTTTATTTCGGAGTGATTACTGATGGAGTTAAGATAGAAATAGAAGCTATACGTTTCGCAAATCGACAAGATTCAACAATTTTATTTCATAGTGAGCCAATCGTTGATATTGATATATCAGATTTTCCTAATGTCTTCTCTTGGAAAGAAGAAAATTTTGATGCTACTGCAATACTTTCAATATTACAAACTTTACCTGTTTGTAATAAAGATCTGTGCGAATATGTAATTTTGCCTGTGAAGCCTGCGCCACCATCTATTTTAAAAGATTATACAGATGGGATTACTAACATGGGTTTATTAGCTGGTCATCATATGCTAAAAAATAGTATGTATGTGGATGCTGTAGATGCATTTGTTGCGTCTATAGCATCTTCTTTCTGGAGCCAAAATGAATACGCTCGTGCCTTTGCTTACAGATATTTAGCATGTTCTTTTTCTAAGCTTAATAAGCTCCAACTGGCTATTGACATTCTTGAGTATAGCTTAGATTTATTTGAAAAATTTGCTCATGAAAACCCCTCCTCTGTTGCTGAAGCATTGCAAAATGTTAATGAGTTTGACAACATATTTCAACAATTTAGTACAATTAGTCGTGTCGATCATTTGCAAAAGCGATTGTCAATTTTACAGCTTAAATAAAAAAATAAATACTAGTTTTCCGTTGATAGTATGCTCACTGTTTAGGTAGGTTTTCAGCCCAACAAAAACGGGGATGTAAAGGTGGAAGTTATTGTCGTTCAGTATATTTGCTCGTTCACCATAAGCCCTTGTGGGCGTTGGGTGGCGGGTCCATGAAGTGCTTGTGTGCCAGCGTCTTGGCGACAGCGCGAACGCCCCGGTAAGGCAAGTTTAGGCTTTCATTTCCGGGTTCCGGTCGACAGGTCGCGCGGCTCAGAGGTCAGGCTTTTGGCTTCCACGTCCCAGCGTCTCGGCGACAGGACAAACGCCCCGGTAAGGCAAACGATGGGCTTCGCGCTCTGTTTGACAGCAGTAGAATTGGCTTCGCGTTCGGCTTAACCATCCGGTCAGGCTTCGCGCTCGGTCTCATCGGTTAGTGCGTTGTGTTTCGCTGTGCGTGGGCGCGTTCTCCGGCGACAGGTTGCTCGCCCCCGAAGGAGAGGTTCAGCCCAACCGTCAGGGGGTGTAAAGGTTTAGGTTGTTTGCGTTCAGTTGAGTAACTCGCTCACCATCAGCCCCCTGGGTCGTTGGGTGGCCCGTCCATAAAGTGCTTGTTCGGCGGGTCGCGGGCGACAGGTTGCAGGCCACAGAGGTCAGGTTTTTTGCTCGTTGGGCGGATCGCTGCCTCGCAAGCCAAACGCCCCGACAGGTCAGGTTTTGGCTTGCGAGGCAGCGTCTCGGCGACAGGCCAACCGCACCGATAGGCAAGTTTGACAAGGAGCGGTGTAAAATCAGGTTATTGGAAATTATAATATGGGTATAAACAGAAGCTGGCTATCTACGCTTTCCTTTAGAAAACTACGAGAGAAAACCCATGATTTATCAAGGGTATACTGGACGCAGCAGATGGCAAGCGATTGTTTACAGGAACAACTTGACACAAAGAACCCAACAGCAATATCTGCGGAGGAGATAAACTGTTCGTTTGATTCAAGGATGCATCCTCAAACCGTTTCTGAAACTTTAAGTTGGCTACCAACTTTTATGGAAAGGAATAGGTTGCATTTATTGGTTATTTATACCGCTTTTCTTGAGACATATTTGAAGGAAATCACCTTTTTCTATACAGCCTCTCAAGGTCATGTAAACAATACACATGATAAAACATATCCAATAAAATTGACAAAAGTTGGCGAAGCTTACGCATCTCCGATTTTAAAATCTTCCACTGTGCCAGATATGTTAAAATATGCGGCAGAGTTGTTCGATATAAATTTTGGCAGGAACGCTACTGAATGGGTAAAAATATATAAAGTTCGTTGTGCTGCTGCTCACAATGGAGGTATAGCTACACCCAAGTTTTTGCAAGACATTAGTGGTATGCCTTTGAGCCTTAATCCAAGAGAATATGAGAACATTGGATTGACATGGGATGAATTACGGGCAGCGATGCGATACGCAGATGAAATAGCAGCGTTAATTGATTCCAAAGTTTCTAATTACGACATTAGAATATTAGAAACAGAGCAAATATTGAGAGAACAGAATGGCAAGGGTATATTGCCAAACAAAAATAAGTTATGGCAATTTTTACATGATGAATACAGCTTATTTCCAATAAAACGTCCTGATAAAAATAGGCTGTTAAGCAAATTCTATTAAGAATGCGTATAGTCGGATTTGCGTATTCTTAATTTCATCCTTCATCCTGTCGTGCGACAGGATGCTCGCCGGTCAGGACGCTATGCAACTCAACCGGGCAGGGGTGTAAATGTGCGCTACGCGCCATCACCCCCTGCGGTCGTTGGGTGACCCGTCCATCGCTGGGCTTGTGCGTGTTCCGTTTGGCGTGCGACAGATCGCACGGCTCTGGTTGCCGTCGGGTGGTTCGTTAGGGTGCTTCGGCTTACAAGCCTCACGACTGAGTGAGTCAAGCTGAGGGCTTCCAAGTCCGTCTGTCGGCTGACAGTGCGCACGTCCGTTGAAGGCAAGTAATTGTTAGTCAAGTGGTTTTTAGTTCGATCCTTTTCGGGGCAGCCCCGGTCGACAAGTCAAACACTCCCGAAAGGCGACTTTTTATTGGCTCAGAGAAATTGGTTTTGTAAGTTTGTTGGGCTTCGCGCTCGGCGTGGGTAAATGAGGTTGCGTGATCGCTCCGGTACTGGAGCCGGGTCTTGTGCGACAACAGGCACGCCTGTTGTCGAGTTTGAACGAATTCCCATCCTTGTGGAGGTGTTCGTTCAACAATAGATTGAGTTTCACGGTAGTTCTCGCTGACAGGTTTTACATACTGAAGTCGTCGGGCGGTCCGTCAGGTTGGTTTCGCGCGACAGTACGAACGACCCATGAAGGTGAGTTGTGTGGTTGCATTTCTGGGTTTCGCGTGACAAAGGACACACCCCTGAAAAGATAGTTTAGTTTTTTGTCTCGGCGGGCTGTCTAACAGCAGTATCTTATTTTACACTGAATCCCATTTTAATTGGTATTTTAATCATTCACCCTCCTGAACTATGATAGTTCTCGCTTTACTAATAGAGGAACCGGTCGGAAATGAATTGATAAAGAAATTCAGGCAATAATCACATAAAATAACTATGTCATATGACAGCCAACCCCAAACCATATAAGACCAATGACTAACACCATACAAATCTTTCTCGCAATGTTTAAATATATATTTTTCATTTTAAATCCTATAAAGGGTGTTGTATTCATAGTGTTATTGTTTTTGTTTGTCATGAGCGTAGCAAGTTATTTCTTTGATCCTAATAATATTGACTTATTTAAGTACATTGCTATCGTATCTATCATTGTCTCTTTTATACAGCTTTTCCAAGAGCTGTTTAATTACGATGATTTAGAAGTAAGGCATAATGAAAGCCTCATCAATTCATTCGTAGATATTTTGCCATCGTCCGAAGAACAGAAAGACGGCTTTTTGACTATATCGAATCCAAATATTGAGAACTCAACTATACTATTTTCAACTATTTTCAACGAATTTATCATCCAAAAAGAGAATGATTTTCACTTAATTATAAGTGAATCTAATAAAAAAGTATTTTATCATTCTATTAAAAATCAGAACAAGCCTTTATCTACAATAATACAATGGAAATGTTTCTCCTCAATAAAGCAAGAGCAAGTGTTTAATAATGAAAATAAAGTTGCTTTGTGTTCTCCCATTAGAACGAATGTAAAAGATATTAAGATTTTTAAAGTAGACTATTATTCATCTTATTTAACGAATGAAATATCTGCGACGAAAATAGTAAGCAAAATAAGGGGAAAGGGATACGTAGGTTTTGATCCCTCAATTACATTCCCCCAAGACAATATTTTTGGCGAAAGAAGAATAAAGGAATTTGGAGAATATCTTTATGGTAATCACCTCGGTACAAGCACACTTGCTATTTCATCGAACAAATACCTCTGCATTTGGCGTCAAAACGTTAAAGCTCAACAATCATCAAATCTGCTGGTCCCAACAGGTTCCGGGTCAACGGATTGGAAGGACTTAAAAAATACTGCTTCGCTCAAAAATCTTGTTGTTAAAACTATAAATCGTGAACTTTATGAGGAATCTTTAAAAAGAGGATCTAACCTTAAGCCAAAAGACGTAGAAGAAACCATTCTTATAGGGTATTTCCGTAGATTTATAAGAGGTGGCAAATCTGAATTTTTAGGTATTTCAAGGCTGTCAGTGCCGCATATATCCCTTGCACCTAATGAAGAAGAAGTAGAAGACACAACAGGATTAGGAGATCAGATGTATTATCCAGTAAAGACTTTTACCGATCTCGAAAAAACTGTTACATCTCTTCTTGAATCTGCTCATTATCAACAGAAAATATCTACTTCTCTTTGGGCAAGTTTACTTGCGCTAAATGATGCAATTAAGAAGAATCCTTTGATAATAAAGAGATTTTTTAGATATTCTTGATAATTTACCCGTTCAGCTTAAATCGCAGATACGATATGAGTACTTTTTTTAGAGAACACATTATTGATATTGCTAGGGTTAGCAGCCAAACTGTCGTAGACACTTTAAATGTGCATGGAGTTATAACTTTCGAGCATATTTATGAGACAAGCCATTTTTTGAAATTATGTAATAAAATTGGGACTGTTTATAGCCATCCAGACGCTGACTATAAAGGCATAACGTCTATTGAATACAAACCAACGCCTATTGCTAAGCCCGGTTTGTTAGGTTTTACAAAGAAAAATTTAATACCGCATACAGACAGAGCAACTGTAATAAATCCGCCCTTCTACACATCTTTATTATGTATAAAACCAGCCATAGACGGTGGAGATACCATTTTGGTAGATGGAAAAAAGATTTACAATGAAATGAAAATGAATTTTACTGAAGAATTGAGTATTTTAGAAAAGCCAGATATAGCAATTTTTGGTAGAGGTAAAGATCAGTTGGTCAGTGCCATATTTGCTGAAGTAGATTTACTACATTCTAATAAATTTTTAAGGTTTCGTTATGACGATGTTTCCTATTTTTCAGCAGAAGCGATTGAGTCGATAAATATATTTTTGTCATTGGTTTATAAATACAAACACGAGTTTAGATTGGAGTACGGTCAGGGGTATATCGTTCAGAACGGTAGGTGGTTACACGGTAGAAGTGCCTTTGATGGTGAAAGATTGATGTATAGAGTTTTAATTAATTCTAGTTCTGCAAATAGTGATTTTGGGTTTAGTTTTTAGTTAGTTATGGCATTGGTTTAGATTAAACCTTTGCCGTTATTGAAAGGCCAATGAAAAGCAAATCAAGCTAGTTATACCAATAAAACTGATTTGATGATATGAGGTACATACTGCCCCACAGTGTGTCTTTGTATTCACTCGGCAAAATCGGTTTCGTGTTTGTTGGGCTTCGCGCTCGGCAAGGTAAGTTGCGCGGTTTGACTCCAGTGCTGGGGCCGTGTCGCGGGCGACAACAGGCACGCCTGTTGTCGAAGTTGAGGGCATCCCAACGTGGGCAGGGGTGTAAAGGCTCGCTTCGCTCACCATCACCCCCTGCGGGTGTTGGGTGGGGCCAGCCAGAAAAGGGCTTGGGCGTATGCCATTGCTCGTGTGACAGAAAGCGCGGCTCTGGAGCCGTCGGGCGGTGCGTCAGGGCAGTTCGTGTGACAAACAGCGCGCCGGAGTTAGGCAAGTCTGGGTCTTCATTTTCAGATTTCGAGCGACAAATAGTGCGCCCTGATTAGGCAAGCATCTGCTCGTTAGGCGCGTTGTGGCTGACAGGCCAAACGCCCCGACAAGTCAGGTTTTGATTTGCCGGGCAACGTTCTGGCGACAGGTTGCCCGTCTCGACAAGGCAAGTTTTGGGCTTCGCGCTCGGTACAAATTTTAACTACTAAATTTTCTAAAATATGTTCGGTATATTTTCCAACAAGCCTTTGTCTCAACTGAGTTTGGAAGAACTAAAGAGCCAAGAACAGTCAACCCGAACATTTGTTCGATGGTTAGGTTTCCTGTTCGTGGTACTGGTTGTACTCATTTTTATTTGGACGTTCATGAAGGGCTATCACTTGAGCAACATAATGCTCTTAGTGGGGCTTGCCTTTTTGAATGCTGTTGCGGCTGCTCAACTGAAGAAAATTAGATCTGAGATAAACTCACGAGTGCAGTAAAATCGCTTCGCGCTGCCGTCCATCTGTTGACAGGTTGCTCGCCTGCAAAGTGAAGTTGTGGGCATCCCAACGGAACGGGGGTGTAAAGGCTCGTTCCTCGCCATCAACACATGGGGGCGTTGGGTGAACATCAAAGCCGTACTTCTGTTTCGGGGTCTCGTGTGACAAGTTGCACATCTCGCGGGGGTAGCTACGGGCTTCCATTTTCGGGTTTCGGGTAACATAGGAAACGCCCCGGTTGGGCAGGTTTTTGTTCCCATTCTGGGGTTCCGGCTGACAGGGTAAACGCCCCGACAGACCACACTATGACAAATTCCTGAGTTTAGGTATGTGAGAAAAATGCTTCTTTCCTACCTTCACGAAGTATGAAGATTGACAAGTATGCGCTCAAAGCGGAAAGCAGCCTAACCGTTTTTGAGTTTGTGAGCGAAGGGACAAATGGCCTCATCCGTAAACTCATCCAATTTCAAAAAACCAATCAGCCAGATGTATATAACCTCGCTTTTGGCGACAAAAATGCAGATACAGGCGAAATTGACGATTTAGTCGTCTCCAATAATGGGGATACCGGCAAAGTATTGGCTACCGTTGTTGCGGCTTTATATGCTTTCTTCGACAAGCATCCCGACGCATTCGTCTATGCCACTGGCAGCACTAAAGCGCGAACCAGATTATATCGAATGGGTATCACCCGGTTCTACCAGGAAATGATTCAGGATTTTGAGCTTTACGGGCAAATTGGAGACGAATTCTATGCTTTTGAGGTTGGTAAGGAATACACGGGCTTTTTAGCCCAACGGAAATTTGCTTAACTTTAAACACGATGAGAACAGTTCAGGAACTCAATAATAGCAAAGCTCCTATTGTGCGGATTGATCCCGCACTGGAGCAGTATCGTGACAAAGTACTCTTCCCGGAAAAATTGGCAAAAGCCAATGAAATGCTAAAAACGGCGAAGTTGCCAAGTCGGAAACGAGTTGCTGATTAAATTTCAGCTTCTCGGCGACAGGCCGCACGTCCCGTGACAGGGCGGTCTATGCTCATTAGGCGGCTCCCGTTGACAAGCCAGCCGCCCCGACAGTCGGGCCTTGACAAGTTCGGCAGCTTTCTTGCGACAGAGGAAACGCCCCGGTTAGGTGACAAATCGCGTAATACTACTGCTTTTCCAGGATGCTCTGTTCTATAACTTGTCTTATTTCTGTTGCGTATGGGTTGCCAGATCTAAAAATACACGAACAGTAGAGTTGACCATAAAGACTATAGTCGATTTTTTCGACAGGCATTACGTCCGTCTGTTGCCATTCACTATAGCGTTCTGCGAAAATTTCACTTCGCTTCTTGGCGTAACGTGCATGCCTATGCTCTGGTCCTGGATTCCAGACACTTTCATCACTACAGACATATAACAAAACCATGAGAGGATGCTTGTTCATATAAAAGTACAAAACCTCGAAAATAGCCGTCCACACATGAGGGTCATTAGGTAAACGTTTACCTTCCTCAAATGTGCCCTTTATTGGGGTGAAGCCTAACATTTTAGTGTTAGAAGCAAAAGAAGCGGATGGTACGTAACCATCCGCTTCTGTAAAATAAACAAGATACTCTATACCATGGGCTGTGACGAACGAAAAGTCATTACCGCCCGCTCGTTCGTTTATTGAATATCCCTGTTGGTTCAATGATTATAGTTCCACTCAATTCACTCGTTTTACCTGCGTTTGCTTTCTGTTCCCTGATTATAACCGCGTCTTCAACCATCCTACGCACATTAATGCCGCAGGACGAACCGAATGCGCTTTGCACAGTAGCAGGTTTGCCCGAATTTTGTGCGGCAACTGGTACATAAACAGCCTTAGCTGACTGAACAGTCGACTGTTGCGGGCTGATAATGCTCCATCTTGTCGTGTTCATTTTTGCTTTGTTCATATCTCAGTTCGATAGAGTTATGACTTTATCAACCTTTGATTAGCCTGTGGCTATCTTTTGGCTAACCCATCACTAACTGTTGATTAACTTTTCAAATAACGGAATATTTGACAATATAGTTGATAATCATATTGCAAATATTTTTGCACATTGCACGGGTTCAACAATCTGATTAAAGTACGTTCGGCGGCTTACCGGTGACAGGCAGCAGGCCGCGAGGTCAATGTTTACAGCCCAACCGTCCATGTGTGTAAAGGCTCCTGCGTCGCCATCAGCGCATGGAGATGTTGGGTGGATAGGCCGAGCCGCTTGGTAGTAAGCGTAATGTTAGAAGAAACGTCGGCTCTGTGTTGATTCTCACATCCGGCAAATTTTCATGTGTCGGAAAGAGCCAAGCAATGAATAAAACAGAAATTACTAAAGAAGATGTTGTTGACGCTGAAAACAAACTCTTTGTGGCTCAACTTGCGAGCAATGTGGACGTTCTCGACCAACTTTTGCACGATGATTTAGTAGCAGTCGCACCAACAGGGCAAGTCCTGACTAAAGAAATGGATTTAAACGCCCATAGAGCAAAAACAATGGTTATCGAAGACGCATCAACTGAAATTGAAGAAATCAAACTAATAGGCGACACTGCCGTTTCAATTGTATCAATGAAAGCCAAAGGGAAAATGATGGATACACCCATGGAAGGACATTTCAGATACCTCAGAGTTTGGAAACGCTTTGGTGACACATTGAAAATTATTGGTGCAAGTTTCATACAACTATCCTGACAAGATAAAAGCCAGACAATCTGTTAGAGCCCCGCTACAAACTCGTTCATCGTTTGAAAATCACCTTCCTGTTTCAAAAATCTAAGTAGTTTCTCAACCCGGTCGAGGAGTTCGTCGCGGGAATGACGACGGACATAAGCGGGGATTTTTTCGTAGGTCGACAGGTCCGTAAATTCCCAGGGGTGTACGTACAGGTTCAGGAAACCGTCGGCACGGAGGGTTCGGCGGCACAGTTGTTTGTAGTAGCCGAACGGAAAGTTTTTCAGGCTCAGCCAGAACAGCGGCAACCGCAGCGTGGGCGTTACCGAAGCCGGAATCTGCCAGACACCTGCTTCACGAAACGGATGCCGGGGTTCGCCCCAGTGGTTGTACCGACCGGGTAGCCAGGTTGGGTGCAGCGACGAATTGTATTGATAACCAGCCTGTTGCACATCATTCGGATCGACGTAGCCCATCCGTGCCCGCCGGAAACCCGTAACGGGCTTCTCCAGCAGTTCTTCCAACGCCACTCGTGACTTGTGCAAATCAACGGGTTCAAAAGTCGTGTGGTAGTAGCCGTGCGATGCTATTTCGTGCGTTTGGGCGAGGTGTTTGATTAAGTCAGGTTCGTGCAGGGCGTAATTGGCGGTTGTAAACAGCGTTGAGCGAACGCCTACAGTCTCAAAACGGTCGGCGAGCAGGCGCAGGCCGCGCGTCGAAACCGCAATTTGTTCGCTCAACGGAATGGTATGACCAAATTCAACGGCGGTATCGAACTCTTCTACGTCAACGGTGAATAAAACAGATCGGGTTGGGCGTCGGCCTTCCATGTTGTTACGGTCTCGTCAATGTCGCTCGTATCGCCAATAATATAGGCGGGGCGTTGTTTAACTTCTACGAACGTTTTGCCCAAATATACGCCGATAATGCCGATCATGATAAACTGCACTCCACCAATGAGTGCCATCAACACGACGAGCGTTGTCCAGCCTGACACGGTGGCATTCGTGAAAAAGTACTCATACAACACCTCCATACCAAACAGCGTGGCAAACGCCGACATACAAAAGCCGAGCATCACCGACAGATACAATGGGCGGGTCGAAAACGACGTAATACCCATAGCAGCCAGTTGCATCATCTTCCGAAACGAGTATTTCGACCGACCGGCGTAGCGGGCAGCGGGCTGGTATAAAATCCGGCACTGCTGAAAACCCACCCACGAAATGGCACCGCGCAGAAACAGATCATTTTCTTTGAACTGCCGAAGTGTATCGACTACCTTTCGGTCGAGCAATCGGAAATCAGCCGCGCCGTCTTCAATGTTTAGTTTTGAAACCGACCGCAGCATACTGTAAAACTGTTTCGAGGTAGCACGCTTGAACCACGACAGCGACGGGTCGGGCTGGCGCACGGTATAAACTACATCGTAGCCTTCCTGCCATTTTTCGATCAGCGTCGGAATCAGTTCGGGCGGGTGTTGTAAGTCGGCATCAAGGCAGATTACAGCGTCGCCCCGGGCGTGGTCATACCCGGCGCGGAGAGCCATCTGGTGGCCGAAATTGCGGGAGAAAGAAAGAAACCGAATTACCGGATAGGCTTTGCAAAGTTGCCGAAGCACATAGCGGGTCTGGTCGGTGCTACCGTCGTCAATGATTAAAATTTCATACTCAGCGTATGCACTCAGTACCGACATGAGCCGATGAACCAGTACGGGCAGGTTTTCTTCTTCGTTAAAAGCAGGCACAATGACGCTAATCATGCCGGGGTGCGGTTTCATATAGAGAGTTATTAGATAGGTACGGCGGTACGCGCAAATATTGGGCGAATTTAAGTAGTTCTACTCAATCTCAAATTCGTCATGAATTAAAGTTGCAGAAAAGTTGTCGTTCAATAAATAAATGGGCTTAATCCTTCATTTTTTCCGTGAGAACAAGGCGTACGAATACCGTTGCCCAACCCGCAGAAAATCTGCGCGGAACTGACAGTCAATTGGTTCGGCAGGAAGAACAGCGGCAGGACCTGGGCTTTGGCACAAAAATCAACTCAGGCTTTGGCCGGCTTATCAACAAAGACGGCAGCTTTAACATCAATCGACGCAACGAGTCGTTCTGGGATCGACTCAACCTGTATAACCGGCTGATTACCATGAGTTGGCCGCAGTTTTTTGGTTGGGTGCTGCTGTTTTACCTTACGGCCAATCTGTTCTTCGCCAGTATTTATCTGCTGGCCGGGGCCGATGGACTGAAAGGCACTACTGACGTCGATAATTTCGGTCTGTTCTGGAAAGCCTATTTCTTTAGCTCGCAGACTATGACCACGGTCGGCTACGGCCATATTGCCCCCAACACATTCACGGCCAGCTTAATAGCCTCGTTCGAATCAGTAATTGGGCTGCTGGCTTTCGCGCTGGCAACGGGTTTGCTGTATGGGCGTTTTTCTCGCCCCGTAGCCCATATACGCTTCACCAAGAAATCGGTGCTTGCTCCATATTTAGACGTGAATGCCTGGATGTTTCGGATTATTAACGCCCGCGCCAATCAACTCATCGACGTACAGATAGAAGTGTCATTGTCGATGCTCGAAACAAAACCCGATGGAACACTGACGCGCCGGTATTCCAGCCTGAAATTAGAGCGGCAACAGGTCAATTTTTTCCCGACCAACTGGACGCTCGTGCATCCGATTACTGAAGACAGCCCTTTGCACGGCTGCACCCCCGAAGACCTGGCCCGATCAGACGCCGAGTTCCTGATTTTGCTTCGGGCCACCGACGATACCTTCTCGCAGATTGTGCATAGCCGCCACTCATACCGCTACGACGAGGTGCTTTGGGGCCGCAAGTTCAAGCCCATGTTCGACAGCAGTCGGCAGGGTTTAGTGAGCGTTGACCTCAACGCGCTCGACGATACATACGTGGCCGCTCTGAATTAAATGCGGGAGAAGTGGCTTAAAAGTGGCGATCAACGAGTACTTTTATTTCACTAACATTCATCATTACTTTTATTTTATGCTTCTTCCTCCTTTCCTGCGCCCTGGCGATACCGTAGGCGTAGTATCGCCTGCGAGCTGGTTTCCGTATGACGAACTAAAAGAGGGTCTACGTATTCTGCGCGACGACTGGAAACTGAACGTTATCGAGGGTACAAGCTTGCAGGCTCAGGATGGCCCTTTTGCCGGTTCCGACGAACTGCGCCGGGCTGATTTACAACAGTTATTCGATAATCCTGACGTTCGGGCGGTGTTTGCCGCGCGAGGTGGTTACGGCTGCTACCGGCTGGTCGATGGCCTGGATCTGGGTGGTTTGCTGGCACACCCAAAATGGCTCGTCGGTTTCAGCGACGTTACGGTGCTGCTGAGTTTGCTGTATGCCAATGGCATTGGTAGTCTGCATGGTCTGATGCCCCGGCAATATGGCCTTTCTGACCGGGCCGAGTCGCTCGAAACGGTTCGGCAGTGGCTCTTTGGCGAACCGCCTGCTATGTACACCGTGCCGACGCACCCACTCAACCGACCGGGGCAGGCTACCGGACCGCTGGTAGGCGGCAACCTGACCATGCTCGTCAATTCACTCTCGACCCCGACCGACATTGCTTTTGACAACAGCGTGCTGTTCATTGAAGACATAGACGAAACCTTGTTTTCACTCGACCGCATGATGCGGCAACTCCACCGGGCTGGTCGGCTTTCAAACCTGGCCGGGCTGGTTGTGGGGCAGTTCACCGACATGCGCGATAACAAATCACTTCCTTTCGGCGACGATGCTTTTGGTATTATTTCGGGAGCCGTGTCGGGCTATGATTACCCCGTCATGTTCGATTTCCCGGTGGGTCACGTCCCGCAAAACCTCGCTATGCCCGTTGGTGCCAACGTCAGGCTGGAGGTGGGGAATGATGGGGGAAAAGTGGTTTTTAATATTGAATTCTGAATGTTGAATTAATGCTTACCGCAAGTTCTCCACCTAACCCGCTGCCCTCCATTCAACATTCGCTATTCAACATTCAACATTCAATAGTACCTCTTTGTCTTCCTTCCAAAACTCCATCATCTGGATTACCGGCGCATCGTCGGGCATTGGCGAAGCCATTGCACTCGAACTGGCCCGGTATCGGCCCAAACTGATTCTGTCGGCCCGGCGCGAAGCTGAGCTGCAACGCGTGGCCCGGCAAACCGGATTACCGGCGTCCGACGTGCTGGTGCTGCCGCTCGACATGGCCGATACGGCCCGGCTTCCCGCGCAGGTCGAGGTGGTACGGCAGCGGTTTGGGCGCGTTGATTATCTGTTTCAAAATGCAGGGATCACACAGCGCAGTGCCGTTGTCGATACTGATTTTTCGGTGTATCAGCGGCTGATGGACGTTAATTTTTTCGGCGTTGTGGCCTTGACCAAAGCCGTGCTGCCGCTGATGCTGGCGCAGGGCAGTGGTCATTTCGTTGTTACGAGCAGTGTAGCAGGCAAGATTGGCACAAAACAACGGTCGGGCTATTGCGCGAGCAAACACGCCCTGCACGGTTTTTTCGACGCGCTCCGGGCCGAAACCCACGATGCGGGGCTGCACGTTACGCTGGTATGCCCCGGCTACATCCAAACGCCTATTTCACTCCACGCCCTCGGCCCCGATGGGCGCGTACACGGCAAAATGGACGAGAATCAGCAGCAGGGAATGCCCGCCGACGACTTTGCCCGTCGGCTGCTGCGGGCCGTAACACGCAAACGTGAAGAGGTCTTCATCGGCGGCAAAGAAGTAGCCGGTGTTTACCTAAAACGGTTTTTACCGGGTCTGCTGTCGCGCATTGTTCGGGCAATGAAGTCGTAATTTTTGGCAACTGTTTAGTACATTCCCATGAAAATCAACCGCTTTCTTTTTGTTTTTTTAACCCTTCCTGCTTTTGCTCAACTTAAAAAGCCGGTTACGCTCGATGACGTTTGGGGGCGTAGCGCGGGGGTATTCAGTCAACGCACCGTTGAAGCCGTCAATTGGATGAAGGCGGGTGGTTTTTACACCACGCTCGACGGCGGCAAAATCAGCAAATTCGACATCACTACCGGCAACGTGGCCGAAGTACTCTTCGATGCCAGTCAACAAACAGCGGCAGGCCCGCGATTGGGTATTGATGGGTATCAGCTTTCTGCCGATGAACGTAAACTGCTGTTAACCACGCAGGAAGAACCCATTTATCGCCGGTCGAGCCGGGCCGCGTATTTCGTGTACGACCTGACGACAAAGCGATTGACGCCCCTTAGTCAGCAGGGCAAGCAGATGTATGCCACGTTCTCGCCCGACGGTAAACGGGTGGCGTTCGTTCGTGACAATAATTTGTTTGTCGTTGATCTGGCAACGGGGAAGGAAACGCAGCTAACCACAGACGGCAAGCCAAACGCTGTTATTAATGGGGCGGCAGACTGGGTGTATGAAGAAGAATTCAGCATGTCGCGGGCGTTCGAGTGGTCGTCCGATAGCCGCCGGATTGCCTGGATTCGATTCGACGAACGGCGCGTTCCCGAATACAACATGCAGGTTTGGGGGCCGCTTTATCCGAGTGATTATCGCTACAAATACCCAAAAGCAGGCGAAGCCAATTCCGTTGTGTCGGTATGGATGGTCGATGTAGTTTCGGGCAGGAAGATTCTGGCTCAAACCGGGGCAGAAACAGACATCTATCTGCCACGTATTCAGTGGACAAAGAACCCAAATCTGCTGTCGGTACGGCGCATGAACCGGTTGCAAAACCAACTCGATCTGCTGCACGTCAACGCCACAACCGGCGCGGCTACCACCGTTCTGACTGAACAAAGCAGTACCTACGTTGATCTTGAATTAACCGACGACCTGACGTATCTGCCCGACGGCAAATCGTTTCTGTGGACGAGCGAACGGAGCGGTTTCAAACACCTGTATCGGTATGACCTCAGCGGCAAACTGATGCAGGCCATCACATCGGGTAATTTTGAGGTGGGTACGATTGCCGGTGTCGAT
The DNA here is from genome assembly GCF_001988955.1 of Spirosoma montaniterrae. Lineage (NCBI taxonomy): Bacteria > Pseudomonadati > Bacteroidota > Cytophagia > Cytophagales > Cytophagaceae > Spirosoma > Spirosoma montaniterrae. Next base: position 3,136,179 of record NZ_CP014263.1, read on the forward strand.
GAAAAAAACGCGCAGGTTTATTTCACCTCGACGGAAGTTTCGGCGTTGGAGCGTCACCTCTACCGCATCGGTATCGACGGTCAGAATAAGCAACGTCTGACCAATCAGCCCGGCACCTACACGGCTACGTTCAGCCCCGATTTTTCGTACTACCTACTGTATCACAGTTCGGCCACTTCGCCCATGCGCGTGACCCTGCGCGATACCAAAACTACCGACGACCGGCGGGTACTGGAAGCCAACGATGCCCTCAAAACCCGGCTGGCAACGTATCAGATCAGTCAAAAACAATTTTTCCAGACCAAAGCCGCCGATGGAACCCCGCTTAACGGCTGGATGATTCGCCCGGCTGACTTCGACAGTTCCGCTACGAAAAAGTACCCCGTTTTGATGTTCGTGTATGGCGGGCCGGGGTCGCAGACAGTGAAAAACGATTGGGACAGCCGCGACTTTTTCTGGTATCAGACGCTGGCTCAGAAAGGCTACGTAATTGTGTCGGTCGATGGGCGCGGCACGGGCGGGCGCGGTCATGCGTTCCGGGCGGCTACCTATGCGCAGTTGGGCAAACTCGAAACCGAAGACCAGCTTTTCGTGGCGCGGTCGCTGAAGACGCTGCCCTGGGTTGATGCCAACCGCGTAGGTATTTGGGGCTGGAGTTACGGCGGCTATATGACGGCTCTTTGCATGACGCTTGGTGCCGATGTTTTCAAGGCGGGCATCTCCGTTGCGCCCGTTACCAACTGGCGATTCTACGACACCATTTATACCGAACGCTACCTGAAACGCCCACAGGACAATCCCGGCGGCTACGATAACAATAGCCCCGTTACGCACGCGGCCAAACTACGCGGCCCATTTCTGCTGGTTCACGGCACCGGCGACGATAACGTGCATTTTCAGAACTCTGTGGAGTTTGTGAATGCGCTGGTAGCGGCTGGGCGTCCGTTTCAGTCGTTTTATTACCCCAATCGCAACCACGGCATTTACGGCGGCAACACCCGCCTGCATCTATACACGATGATGACCGAGTTTCTGGAGAAGAATCTTTGAGGTTTTTTTAAACGCAGAGAGCGCGGAGCCTTCCGCAGAGAACACTCAGAAAACTCTGTATCTCTGCGGAAAACTCCGCGCTCTCTGCGTTTAAAGAACTACTTTGCCTGATTCACGAAATCCACAACCGTCAAATCAGCCAGCCAGGGGCCAACGATCTTGCCAAACTCTTTATGAGCGGGGTGTGGCAGATAAGCATCGCGGTCTTTGGCGTTGTCGAACGTCAGGATAAAGGCATGGGTCAGGCCCTTGTCGTGTTTTTCGGGGCTGTTGTTGGTGCCCCACTGGAATCCTTTAATCTCCTTGATTTTCGACGGTAACGCTTCAAAAGCCGCAACAATTTCGGTCACTTTTTCGGGCGTCGCTTCGGGCTTGAACTTAAACAATACGACATGTTGTAGCTGTCCGGTTTTCATGGGTTTCTTCGGCTTACGGGTCGGCTCGTTACCTGCGTAAGTGGTTAAGGCCATTAGCGTGAGTAGACTGATTAATAGGTATTTCATGCGTTTGTAAAGGGTTATTGTTGCTGATTTTTTTGCTGCCAGACACGCCGTAACTCGGTAATACGTGCGTCGATTTCCTCACGGGTAATGAGCGGCTTTGCACCGCTGAAACGCTCAGCCAGCTCCCTTGCTACTTCATCCCGGTCTCGCCCAGTCGCAGTTTTAGCGACAATTTGGTCGACAGTATAGGTCGTTAATCTCTTTTCCATCCGCTATGTAAATTTCGTCAATGATAACGCTATTTTGTTCAAATGCAAAGGTGAACAGGACGCGTAGCATCTTCATCCCTGTGTAGCCAATAACGAAGCCTCCATCTCCTTCCAGATACACAACCCGGTATTCGCCGTAAAATAACCGCTCAATTTCACCATCAATAATCTTAAGCCGATTCAATTCTTCCAGCGTGAACGCATCGCCGAATACAATATCAAAACTGTCGAACATAAAGAGTGAGTACGTCTAAAAATACCTGTGCCACGACCAAAGCCGTGGCACAGCGTATAAATCCTGTTTAATCTTGATAATCCCGGCTAATCCTGCCGGGCCAGCGTTCTGGTTCAGGATAGTTTCGCCTGCAACGCTTCGTCCAACGCTTCGAGGAAGTCTTCCGTGTACAGGTAATGTTCGCCCGCTACGAGATTCTTCACGTCGGGGAAGGCCGACAGCGCAAGGTCTTTCGTCATTTTACCACTTTCGACCACCTCTACGCACACCTGTTCGAGTGCGTTGGCAAAATCAATAAGCGGTTGATTACCATCGAGTTTCCCTCTAAAGGCCAGGCCGCGCGTCCAGGCGTAGATGCTGGCAATGGGGTTGGTGCTGGTTTTGTTGCCTTTCTGGTATTCGCGGTAGTGGCGCGTTACGGTTCCGTGAGCGGCTTCGGCCTCCATCGTGTTGCCATCGGGCGTGAGCAGCACCGAGGTCATCAGGCCCAGCGAACCGAAGCCTTGCGCTACGGTGTCCGACTGCACGTCGCCGTCGTAGTTTTTGCAGGCCCATACAAAGTTGCCTTCCCATTTCAGAGCCGAGGCCACCATATCATCGATCAGGCGGTGTTCGTACTGCACTTTTCCGGCAAACTCGGCGTCGTAGATTTCCTGGAAAATGTCTTTAAACCGACCGTCGTATTTTTTCAGGATTGTATTCTTAGTAGAGAGGTAAAGCGGCCAGCCTTTTTGCATTGCCACGTTGAAGCACGACCGGGCAAAGCCACGAATCGATTCATCAACGTTATACATACCCATTGCCACGCCCGGTGCTTTGAAATTGAAGACTTCATACTCCATCACGGTGCCGTCTTCGCCTTCAAATTTCATGGTCAGCTTGCCCTTGCCCGGCACCAGAAAATCAGTAGCGCGGTACTGATCGCCAAACGCGTGACGACCCACAATGATCGGGGCTTTCCAGTTGATGACCAAGCGCGGTACGTTGCTCATCACGATGGGTTCACGGAACACCGTACCATCGAGAATATTGCGGATGGTGCCGTTGGGCGACTTCCACATCTGCTTGAGGTTGAACTCCTTTACGCGGGCTTCGTCGGGCGTGATGGTGGCGCATTTGATACCAACGCCGTATTCTTTGATGGCATTGGCCGCGTCGACAGTTACCTGATCGTTTGTTTCGTCGCGGTATTCGATGCCGAGGTCGAAGTATTTAATATCAACGTCAACGTAGGGTAGAATCAGTTTGTCTTTGATGAATTTCCAGATGATGCGGGTCATTTCGTCGCCATCCAGTTCGACAACCGGATTTGCCACTTTAATTTTCTCCATTGTGTAAGGTATAAACGATTAAAAACGATTTAGAAAATTTGGGGGCAAAGGTACAGAAAATGGCTACATCATTCGACATCTTGGGTAAATGACTTGCACCGGGTTTCAACCGAATGTATCTTTAACCAAAACCGTCCCAGCCATGAAACAAATCTTCTTTCTGTTACTCACTTTGCCCTTGCTCACCGTAGCTCAGCGCAGAGCCAAACCCCTTACCGACCCGCTCGACCGGCTCAAAGCGGAAGCCGTTGCTGCCGTCGAAAGCCGCGCAACGCAGGCCCAGCAAATCAACGACATGCTCTTCAGCTTTTCGGAATTGGGGTTTCAGGAAGTTGAAACGTTTAATTACCTGACTTCGCTGCTGGAGAAAGAAGGCTTCACCATACAGAAGGGCATTTCGGGAATGCCGACGGCCTGGATTGCCACCTGGGGCAGCGGCAAACCCGTTATCGCCATCGGTTCCGATGTAGATTGTATTCCTAAAGCCAGCCAAAAACCGGGCGTGGCCTATAAAGACCCGATTGTTGAGGGAGCACCGGGTCACGGCGAAGGGCATAACTCCGGGCAGGCACTGAACATTGTAGCCGCGCTGGCCGTGAAGCAGTTAATGGAGAAAAATAAACTCTCCGGTACGCTGATGCTGTGGCCGGGCGTGGCCGAAGAACTCGTTGGCGCAAAGGCGTTTTACATCCGCGATGGTTACTTCAAAAACGTTGATGCCTGTATTTTTACGCACGTTGGCGATAACCTCGTTACGTCGTATGGCGACGCGGGCAACAACGGGCTGGTTTCCGTAAAGTTCACGTTTGAAGGTTCGGCGGCCCACGCAGCCGGGGCACCCTGGCGCGGGCGCAGTGCGCTCGATGCCGTTGAGTTGATGAATATCGGCTGGAACTTCCGGCGCGAACACCTCGAACTCACGCAACGCTCGCATTACGTAATCTCCGACGGGGGCGATCAGCCGAACGTCGTGCCCTCGAAAGCGGCAGTCTGGTACTATTTTCGCGAACGTAGCTACCCAAAAATCAAGAAGTTATTTGAAACGGGAATAGCAATGGCCGAAGGAGCCGCCAAAATGACCGACACGAAGTTTACGTATGAGATTCTGGGATCGGCCTGGCCGGGGCATTTTAACAAGCCCATTGCCGAAGCCATGTATCAGAATATCAGGAAAGTAGGGTTGCCCACCTGGTCGTCCGACGATCAGATGCTGGCAAAAGCAACGCAGAAAGAATTGCAGGCCCGCAAAACCGAAGGGCTGGCCGTGAAGTTAGACAGCATCGGCCTACCCGCCGGAACGGCCCCAACGATGATGATGGGCGGGCAAACCTACGTACCGCTTACGGGCGGCTCCGACGACATCGCCGATATTTCATGGTCGCTGCCTACGATTGTACTGCGCTATCCAAGCAACATTCCCGATTTGCCCGGCCACCACTGGAGTAATGCTATTTCGATGGCAACGCCCATTGCCCACAAAGGAATCGTAGCCGGAGCCAAAGCCGAAGCCATGACCCTGCTCGATTTGCTGCTGAAGCCGGAAATCATAAAAAACGCCTGGGCCTATTACAACGATGAGCAAACGAAAGAGCAGAAGTATACGCCCCTGATTTCGCCGAAAGAGTTTCCGGCTATTTATCTGAACCAGAAGATTATGGCCGACTTCAAGCCAAAGTTGCAGAAATACTACTATGACCCGGCGAAGTATAAAACCTATCTGGAGCAGTTAGGCATCAAGTACCCAACCCTGCGCGACGACCAGCGAGCCGAACTCGAAAAGGCCAAAGAGTCGAAAGGCAAGTAAGCTGCGTGTCGGCGTTACCGCTTGTGGTGCGCGTGTGTGATTTCCCGAATGGATTCGATCAGGCTTTTCCAGTGATGTGCCGCTTTTTTGTGGGGTGATTTAGCCGATGCAGGTTGCCCGGCTGTTGGTTCAGTTTTCTCAGCCGAGGCAACGGGCGTTGACGTATTACGCGCCAGCACTACATGTCGGGTCGGCTTACCCGGCTCGGCTTTCGGCGCAGGTTGTTCGTGCACTGGTAAGCCAGTTAACGCAGTGGCTTTCGCTATTGCCGGATGGACGTCACACACCGATAGAGCAACCGATGCGACGCAGACAACGTATGTTGCCAAAGAATTGGGTAAGAAATTCATACGTTAGAATTACATAGTGAGTGTCGCGTCGGCTAATCCATGTATACATGAACAAACTTTCACGAATATAACGACATCGTTCAACTTGTAGTACAATTGTGTATAATTAGGTCATAAGATAGCATCTTTTCACGTTGACTTCACATTGTCTCGTTGTGCGTTCACTAACAAACACCTTGCCAAGTTTAACCGCCCGCCCCACTCTCCGACCGTTTGTACGGAAATGTCTCACTTACAGTGCCATTCAATTGTAGAATAGGCAAGAAACCTGTATATTTATCGTTTATCAGAGAAGCTGCAGACGGGTTAAATTTTATTAATAAGGAGTTTGGCCAAACTTTTCAATTGCCCGTTCATGTTTTATCGGTAAACCTTTTTTGTACATTATCAATTAGTTTTTTCGCATGAAGTTCAACCAATGGATGGTAGCCGGTGCGGTATCGGCCCTGTTTGTAACAGGCTCAGCCACGGCACAAGTAAAGAAATCAAGTCCCAAACCCGCAGGTGCAAAACCAGCCGCTACCACTAAACCCGCTGCCAGCGCATCATTAGCCACCCCCCGCGATTCGATAAGCTATAGCATTGGCCTGTATATGGCGCAAAACCTGAAGCAGAATGGCATGAACGACCTTAACACAACTGTGTTGATTCGTGGGTTGGAAGACGCGCTGAAAGGGCAGAAAACCCAACTTTCGCAGGAGCAGGCCGGGCAGATTCTGAACGCGTTCGGGCAAAAGAAGATGGCAGCACAGCAGGCCGAAGCCATGAAAGCCTCGGCAGAGAACAAGCAAATCGGCAACGCATTCCTGACCGAGAACAAAGCGAAAGCGGGCGTAACGACTACCACCAGTGGTTTGCAGTATTCTGTGCAAAAAGAAGGCACAGGGGCGAAACCAACCGCCACAGATCGAGTTAAAGTACACTATACGGGTAAACTGCTCGACGGCAAAGTGTTTGATAGTTCGGTAGAACGGGGGCAACCGGCAGAATTTGGCGTAAGCGAAGTTATCAAAGGCTGGACCGAAGCACTGCAATTGATGCCTGTAGGCTCGAAATGGACACTCTACATCCCATCTGATCTCGCTTATGGCGACCGGGGGGCGGGTGCCGACATTAAACCCGGTTCGACACTGGTGTTCGACGTTGAGTTGCTCGATATTGTGAAACAGTAAATAGTTTATTGTACTCATGAATAGTGAATGCGAACTCCTGATTAACAAAGTAATACCGGCGTCAGCCTAATTTGTTGGTCATAGTTAATATTCACTATTCGATATTTTTTCATACTACATGAACAAGTATCTGGTAACCCTTGTACCCGTGCTGATGCTGAGCTTTCAGCCGGATTCGCCTTCGGGCGCGTTTACTCCAGGGACTGCGCTTCGGTCGGCCCAGGCAACAACCGGCGATGAGTTGAAACCATCCGTTTCGCAGGAAAAAGTGCAGACGCTGGTCGCCAAATTGCTGACTACCTACCATTATCGGAAGGTTCGGCTCAACGATTCATTGTCGTCGGTCGTTTGGGATAACTACCTGAAGGAGGTCGATGGCAACAAAACGTACCTGCTGGCATCAGACGTAACCGCGTTTGAGAAATATCGTTACCAGATCGACGATGCGCTGATCAACGGGGATCTGACGGCAGCTTATGAACTGTATAACGTGTTCCGCAAACGGTATCAGGAGCGGAGTGCGTTCATCAAAGAGCAGATCAAAAAGCCGTTTGCGTTTACTGCCGACGAGACATTCAATACAGACCGGGAGAAGGCAGCCTGGCCCAAAAACCAGGAAGAGCAGGAAGACCTGTGGCGGAAAATTCTTAAGAATCAGGCTCTTGAGCTGAAACTTGGCAATCGGTCCGACAGTGCCGTGGCGGCTTTGATGACGCAACGATATAACAACCTGGACCGGGCAATTAACCGAATTAAAGGTGGCGATGTGTTTCAGTTGTACATGAACTCGTTCGCCGAAGCCCTCGACCCGCACACCAACTATCTTTCGCCCAGCAACGCCGACCGGTTCAATCAGGAAATGAGTCAGTCGCTGGAAGGCATAGGAGCTATGTTGCAGGAAGATGGCGATTACATCAAAATCACGAGCGTATTGCCCGGTGGCCCTGCTTTCAAGTCGAATCAGTTGAAAACCAACGACAAAATTGCGGGCGTAGCACAGGGCGACAACGGCGCGATGGTCAACACCATGAACTGGCAGGTCGATGAGGTGGTAAAGCTTATCAAAGGCCCGAAAGGAACGGTGGTGCGGTTGCAGGTGCTATCGCCCGACGCCCTTGCGGGTGCTCCGCCGAAAGAGATTCGGCTTGTTCGCGAAAAAATCAAGCTCGAAGAGCAACGCGCCAAGAAAGAAATTATCGACGTAGTTGACAATGGCAAGTCGTTCAAGATCGGTGTTATCAACGTGCCGATGTTTTACCGCGATTTTGAGGGCGCGCGTCGGCGGGAAGAAGGCTTCAGCAGCACAACCAACGACGTAAAGAAATTCATCGACGAACTGAAGGTTGACAAAGTAGATGGCATTGTAATCGACCTGCGCGATAACGGCGGTGGTTCGCTCACGGAGGCTATTAACCTGACGGGCTTGTTTATTCCAAAAGGTCCGGTAGTGCAGGTTCGTGAGTCGACGGGTGAAACCGAAGTGTATACCGACCCCGATCCATCGGTGCTGTACGATGGACCGCTGGCCGTGCTGGTAAATCGGTTTAGCGCATCGGCATCGGAGATTTTCGCGGCTGCGATTCAGGATTATCGGCGTGGTGTTATCGTAGGTGGTCAGACGTTCGGGAAAGGCACCGTACAGACGCTCATCGACCTGAACCAGTGGTTGCCCAAAGAGCCGGAAAAGGTTGGTCAGGTAAAAATGACCATTCAGAAGTTTTACCGCATTAATGGCAGCAGTACCCAACACCGGGGCGTAACGCCTGATATTGAGTTGCCATCGGCATTCTCGGCAGAAGAATACGGCGAAAGTTCACAGCCAAGTGCCTTGCCGTGGGATCAGATCAACTCAACACGTTACGAACAGGGCCGTGCCATTGACGATAAGATTCTGACCCGCCTGCGCGACCGCTTCGATCAGCGTCTGAAATCAGATCCTGAACTAAAGCAACTGGCACAGGATTTAGCCGACTTCCGGAAAGCGAAAGAAAATACAGTGGTTTCGTTGCAGGAAAGTAAACGCCGGAAAGAGCGCGAAGAAGCCGAGCGCAAACGGGCAGCAGCCAACAAAGTGTCGCACATTACGGCCCCCGTTGACGAAACCGGTACGCCTTCGCCTACTACTCCGAAGAAAAAGAAAGATCTGTATCTCAACGAAGCAGGTCTGGTATTGGCCGATTACATCCTTGCAGTTAACAAATAAACGACGTCCGCTACTGGGCTATGAAAAACCGCGCAGCGAACCGTTGCGCGGTTTTTAGTTAACCAATCATTTATAATACATCGATTACATAGCATTAAACATCCTGTGTGGTACTTCCTTATCCGACACGACTCCGTCAGCACAGCGCAGTATCAAAATCTGCAACAACGAGCTTCACTGACCGAAGTCGAACTATTTAGCGAACCATACATAAACTGGTATGTCTTTTCGGTCGAGAAGCAACACTATATTGCTTTTATGAATTATCTTGACGGTGAAGGTATTAGCTACGACCTGACCGCTGACCGACCTTCCCGCGACGACCTGCTGGCTGCCATGCGTTAAAATTGGCCCACCGATAATCGGTGGGCCATACACAATGCTTTACAGAAAGGAACTGGGATAGAAGAAAGAGACGACCGCAAGTTCGGTACGTGAGGCTGTCAAAAAAATACCTATGATAAGGATATAATTTGGCAAGTAACTTTAGAGTAAATAAGGCAACTTGCCTGGCTTTGCCAAATTGGTTAGTATACTCACGTTACTCTCTCTCCGTTATGAGCACTCGAAAACAGCCCGACCCGGTTGATCAGGAATATCAGCGTATCGAGTCATTTATCAATGATCTGTTCCCGCCTGTTGAACAGCTCATTTATGTGGTGCCACCTGAAGTGCAACAAGCTGAATTAGACACGCTGCGCTTAGGTCGCCGGGCCGAGCAATTGTATTTCGTGGTTGACCTGACCAGTATGTCGATTATAGCAGCGGGCGGTTTGCAGGAAATTGGCTATAACTCCGACTCATTTACGTTCCGCCATTATTTGTCAACTATTCCCTCGCAGGGCATGTTGCAGCTTATTACGTTGCTGGGTAAGCTGACGTTTATGATGTCGGCGGCATCAGATAAGCCATTGGTATCGTTTTTAAATCCGAAGTTCATTGCCAACGTACCTATTACCCGCGCCGATGGGCAGGTTGTTCTGGTAAAACGTACCATTTCGCCCTGGCAATACACGCAGGAAGGATATATTACGGCCTACCTGTCGGAGATGACTATTCTGAAACCGTTTGAAAACGAGCCGGTTATGCCCCGGTTTATTAATATTCCGCCGAATGTAGAAGCCGAATTCAATAGTATGATGGCGAAACTGTTCGCCAATTTACCGGCTAAAGTAAACCTGTTTTCCCCCAAGCAGATGGTTCTGCTGAGATTGTACGTTGAAAACGAAGACGAATTATCGGCCAAAGAATTAGCTTCACTGGCGGGCATTACCGTTCATACGGCCCATACGCACAACCGCAATATTCTGATGAAAGCGAAAACCATGTTCGGCAAGAGCCTACAGGCCAAAACCGCCCGCGACGTGGCTATCTTTCTGAAACGATGTGGTATGCTGGGCTGATAATCAGGCTCGTTCGGCCCGTTCAACAGCACTCGTCTGTATGCGTCGATTAAGCCGGAAAAATCGCCATGTCAGCAACACAGCCGCCAGCGACAGCCCCGCCAGCAACCCAATCCAGACGCCCACAGCATCGAGCTTGAGCGGAAATGCCAGCACATAACTCAGCGGCAGTGCCATGCCCCAGTAAGCAATCAGCGTAATCACGGTTGGCACGTTCACGTCTGATAAACCGCGCAGACAACCGAGCGCAACCACCTGAATGCCATCGGAAAGCTGGAAGAAACCAGCCACCGACATCAACGTTACGGCAATGCTCGACACCGCCGGATTATCGCGGATATACAGAGCTACCAACCAGTTATTGGCCGTTAGAAACAGCAGTGCGGCTAAACTCATAAAGACTGCCGACAGCAGAAAAGCTGCCACACCCGCTCGCCGGACACCCTCGCGACTGCCTGACCCCACAGCCGCACCCACCCGAATAGCCGCAGCCGACGAAATACCCGTAGCCATCATGTATGTTACCGACGCCATATTGATGGCAATCTGATGAGCCGCCAGCCGATCTTCGCCAAGCCACCCCACAATAACGACCGCCAGCGAGAACGTAGCAACCTCAAAAAAGAACGTCAGCCCGCCCGGAATGCCCAGCCGCAAAATGGTTTCAGCTTCAGCGCGGATCGGTTGCAGCACTAATGAACGCGATAAAAATCGTTTAAACCGGCCTGCCCCGTAAACATACGCCAGCATAGCCCCGGCCATGTATAGCCGCGACAGTAGCGTGGCCGTTGCCGACCCCATCAGGCCCATTTCAGGAAATGGCCCCACACCTTTAATGAGCAGGTAGTTGAACAATGCGTTTACGACTAATGCCGACAGCGTAATTGCCATTGCCACGCGGGGTTGTCGCAACCCATCAGCCAATTGGCGGGTTGCCACAAAAATCAGCAGCGGCAGCAGCGACGCGCTCAGAATCAACATAAAATCGCGGGCCAGCCGCGTTACTTCCGCCGATTGGTCGAACAAGTCAAAGTTATAAGCCAGCAGAGCCGACAATCCGCCCAGTGCAATACTCAGCCCCACGGCCACGCGTAACCCTGCCCGAAACAACCGGTTTACCGCAGCCGTATCCTGTTGGCTATTGGCCTTCGACACCAGCGCGGCCACTACCGACAGCCCTCCCACGCCAATACTCGACATTAAAAACGACAGCGAATTTGCCAGTCCGGCGGCTCCGAGCGGCACAGCCCCCAACAATCGGCCCACAAACAGATTATCCGTTACACCCATCAGCACCACGCCTAACTGAGCAATCACAATCGGAACACTCAATCGAAGCGTATCGGCAATTTCGGGGCGATATATGCGGAAGTTCATGCAACAGGCAGTTCTCGGTAAATAGTTGGCAGTCTTCAGCTAATACAACTCAATTACAATTAGCCCGAATGGCAACAAAGGTACTTCTTTCTCCCTGCATGGCTACCCGTTACGCCATGTACTGAAAACTCTTTACTGCCAACCGAAGGCTGAAAACTGCCAACTGTTTTTCGTACTTTTGTTTCTTTACACGAACTCAGTAATTCCTTTGAAAGAATACGGCAGCAGTATCCAAAAACTGGTTGACAACATGGTCAACATCGAAGATCGGGAGAAGCGAACCCGTTATGCGCACATCCTGGTCGAATTGATGCGGCAGATTCATCCCAATATGAAAGATGGGCAGGATTACTACAACAAGTTGTGGGACGACCTCTATATCATATCAGGATTTACGCTCGACGTCGATAGCCCCTACCCGCCCCCGTCGGAGGAGGCACTTGGCAAAAAGCCACAGCACGTTCCATATAATACGCATCCGCTCAAATTCAAGCACTTTGGTCAGAACGTTAACCTTCTGGCAGCCAAAGCCGTAGCACTTGAAGATGCCGACGAACGCCGGGCGTTTGTGTCGTATCTGGTTCGGCTGATGCGCAGCTTTTACCAGATATGGAACAAAGAATCCGTTGAGGAAGAAACTATTTATCAAAGCCTGATCGACATCTCGAACGGTAAGCTTGCCGATGATATTCAACTGATTCGCGAGCAGGGTTTGGTAGAATCGACCCCACGCGAACGGGCGGGCGAGGCCGTACAACCGCAGCGGCTCGGCAGCGGTAACTTCAACCGCCCAAATCAGGGCAACCGCACGAATCAGGGCAACAACCGCAATTTCCGCAACAACAATCAGGGTAATCGCAACAATCAGGGCAACAACCGCAATTTCCGCAACGGCGGTGGGCAGGGTAATTCGGGCAATAACCGCAACAATGACCGCCGGAGACGGTAATTTTTAAGTGATGAGCGATGAACGATGAGTGATGAGTTTGCTGACGCCAGTGTATTTCCTTTTGCGTCAGCAAACTCATCACTCATCGTTCATCGCTCATCACTAACAAATATTCATCATTTACAAGAATGGCTTCTTTCAAAATTACAGGTGGGCGTCGGCTCAAGGGTGAATTAATTCCACAGGGGGCAAAAAACGAAGCTCTCCAGATTCTTTGCGCCGTATTGCTGACCAAAGAACCCGTCACAATCCACAACATTCCAAACATTCGCGATGTCAATCAACTAATTGACCTGCTGGGCGACCTGGGTGTTTGGGTTACGAAAATTGGCGAAAGTTCGTACCGATTTCAGGCCAGTGATGTCAATTTAGACTACCTCGAAACCGATACCTACAAGCGCAAAGCTGCTGCCCTGCGCGGGTCGGTTATGTTGCTGGGGCCGATGCTGGCGCGGTTCAAAAAAGGCCGTATTCCACGTCCCGGTGGCGATAAAATCGGGCGTCGGCGGTTAGATACGCACTTCCTGGGTTTCGAGAAACTCGGTGCTCAGTTCAACTACGACCCCAACGACGGCGGTTATTATCAGGTTGATGCCAGCAATCTGCGCGGCACCTACATGCTGCTCGATGAAGCGTCGGTAACGGGTACGGCCAACGTGTTGATGGCCGCCGTAATGGCCGACGGAACCACCACCATTTACAATGCCGCCTGCGAGCCGTATCTGCAACAATTGAGCAAAATGCTGAATAGCATGGGCGCGAAAATTACCGGCGTCGGCTCAAATCTCCTCACCATCGAAGGCGTGTCGGAACTGAACGGCACCGAGCACACCATGCTGCCCGACATGATCGAGATCGGCTCGTTTATTGGCATGGCGGCTATGACACAGTCGGAGATTACGATCAAAAACTGCCGCATTCCTGAACTGGGCATCATTCCCGATCAGTTTCGGCGGTTGGGAATACAAATGGAGTTTCGGGGCGACGATATTCACATCCCGGCGCAGGAGCATTATCAGATCGAGAGCTTCCTAGACGGCGGTATGATGACCGTAGCCGACGCGCCCTGGCCCGGCTTCACGCCCGACCTGCTTAGCATTGTGCTTGTGACCGCCGTGCAGGCGCAGGGTACGCTGCTGATTCACCAGAAAATGTTTGAAAGCCGACTGTTCTTTGTCGACAAGCTTATCGACATGGGTGCGCAAATTATTCTCTGCGACCCGCACCGCGCTACGGTCGTGGGCCTGAACCGGCAGATTCCGCTAAAAGGCATCCGCATGTCATCGCCCGATATTCGGGCCGGGGTGGCTCTGCTCATCGCGGCAATGTCGGCGCAGGGCACAAGCATTATCGACAACATCGAGCAAATCGACCGGGGCTACCAGAACATCGACACCCGGCTCAACGCCATCGGTGCCGAGATTGTGCGGTTGTAATATATAGCCTGATGTTGTATTCCGCCCCATCCCGGTCAGCAATAAAAGTGCGACCGGGACGGGTACATTGCATCACTTCAAGCTGCTCAGATACGTCTTGTTGCCGTTTTTATTGATGTAGTACTTGCCACCACGCGGGCCGGTGTAAACGGTTTCGCCATTGGGTCCTTTGCTGCTGCGATCAACCGGAGCTTTGTAGTCGGCGGGCGTAGCTTTTTCCTCCTTCATGGCCGAAGATACTTTGGACACTTTTTTCACGGCCTTATCTGCCTTAACCACTTTATCCACCTTGTCTTCTGCCCTGGCAACCCGACTGCTTAATTTGTCGTCTTTCAAGTCAGTTCCGGCGTCTTTGGCTTTCTTGTCGGCTTTTGCCGCTTTCTTATCGGCCTTATCAGTTGCATCTTTTCCATCGGCTCTGGCGGATTTGATTGCTTCTTTCGCTGCTTTCTTAGCCAATTTAGCTTCGGCTTTGGCTACAAGATCGTCGGTGTTCTTAGCCTTCGCGTCTTTCTTCTCGGCTTTTTCCTTCGTAGCCTTCTCTTTCTTCGGCTTTTCGTCCTGGGCTGCGCCGTTGAGGGCAATCAGCAGGCCAAGCACAAGGCTTAGCAAGGCAAGGGTCTTTTTCATAGATCACGGTGTTTAGTTGAATGGATTTAATTTCAGGCGAAATATAGCAGGATGGAACACGGATTGTACGGATGTTACAGATGAACACCGATAAATTCTACAAAAACATCCGTGTCAATCTGTGACATCCGTGCAATCTGTGTTCCATCCCAACCGGAAAATTCGTATTTTTGATAGTCAGACGCTTATCCCACTACCATGACAGTAACCGACCAATCGCCCGCCGACTTTCTTAAACGTTATTACGGTTATGACCGCTTCCGACCCATGCAGGAAGCAATTATCCGGTCGGTGCTGGGCGGGCGCGATACGGTGGTACTGATGCCTACCGGGGGCGGCAAATCGGTGTGTTTTCAGATTCCGGCCCTCATGCTGCCCGGCCTTACGGTGGTGGTTTCACCACTGATTGCCTTGATGAAAGATCAGGTTGGTGCGTTGCACATGAACGGCATTCCGGCAGCTTTTTACAATAGCACCCAAACCGCCCGCGAACAGCGCGATATTGAAGCCGACTGCGTTCGGGGCAAGCTGAAACTGCTCTATGTTTCGCCCGAGAAACTCCTCAGCGAATCATTTTTTGCCTTTCTTGACCGGATCAGCGTCTCGCTGTTTGCCATCGACGAAGCGCACTGTATCTCGTCGTGGGGCCACGATTTCCGGCCCGAATACACGCAGTTGGGCATCCTGAAACAACGCTACCCGAACATACCCACCATAGCCCTGACCGCCACCGCCGACAAGCTGACCCGGCAGGATATTGCCCAGCGGCTTGGTATGAACGACCCCGCCATTTTTACGGCCTCGTTCAACCGCGCCAACCTCAGTTTGCAGGTGCTGCCCGGCCAGAATCGCATAGGGCAAATTGTGCGACTCTTGCAGCGAAAGCCCGACACGTCGGGAATTATCTATTGCCTGAGCCGCAAATCGTGCGAGTCGATAGCGGGTAAGTTACAGGAGAAAGGCTTTAGCGCGGCTTTCTACCACGCCGGCATGCCCTCCGACGAACGTTCGCGCACGCAGGAAGCCTTTCTACGCGACGACGTGCGGATTATCTGTGCTACCATTGCGTTCGGCATGGGCATCGACAAGAGTAACGTGCGCTGGGTGATTCATTACAATATGCCCAAAAATATCGAGGGCTTTTACCAGGAAATTGGCCGGGCCGGGCGCGACGGAGCTGCTGCGCAAACGGTGCTGTTCTATAGCTTCGCCGATGTGGTGACGTACAAGGACATGCTGACCGAGAATAACCCGCCCAACCTCGGTTTGCAGTTAGCCAAACTGGAGCGGATGCAGCAATATGCCGACGCTCACACCTGCCGCCGTCAGATTTTGCTGTCTTACTTTTCGGAAGACCTGCCCGAACCTTGTGGCAACTGCGACGTATGCCGCGACCCGCGCGTAACCTTCGACGGCACCGTGCTGGCCCAGAAAGCCCTATCGGCTATTGTGCGGTCGGGCGAACGCGTACCGATGAACCTGCTTATCGACATTCTGCGCGGTTCGCGATCACAGGCGGTGATGCAGGGTGGCTACGACCAGATCAAAACCTACGGCGCGGGCCGCGATTTGCGATTTGAGGAGTGGCGGAGTTACCTCCACCAGCTTATCAACATCGGCGTTATTGAAATTGCCTACGACCAGCATTATGCCCTGCACCGGGGAATTCTGGCCGATCAGGTGCTGTTTGGTGGCCGAAAAATTGAACTGGTACGGCCCGACGATGCGCCGAAGCCAGTGGTCGAAAAAGCGAAAGCCAAACCCGAAGGTGTGCGCGACGAATTATTTGAGCAGTTGCGGGTGTTGCGCAAACAACTCGCCGACGAGCAGAACGTGCCGCCTTACGTTATTTTTACCGACTCAACGCTCGAAGACATGGCCCGGCAACGGCCCACCTCGCCCGACGCGCTACGCAATGTAAGCGGAGTCGGCGAACGCAAGCTCGACCTGTTCGGACCGCAGTTTCTGAGCGTTATCCGGGCTTACGTGGGCGAAGATGGCCCCATGCCCGACGCTACACCCCGCTCCGCCCGAAAACCAAAAGGCTCAACCCAGTTAGCCACCCTCGACCTGTTTAATCGGGGCATGACAATTGACGAGATTGCCGCCGAGCGACAACTTACGACCGGGTCAATTGCCGGGCATTTAGTGCAGTTGGCAAAAGCGGGCCAGCCGCTTGATCTGAAAGAAATTTTACGGAGCTACGTATCGCGTCATGAGCAGGCCGAAATTGAGCAGGCTATCGCCGAAGTAGGCGTGTCCGACGGTCGTTTAAAGGCTGTTTTCGACCATTTGGACGGTCGCTACGATTATGGTAAACTGACATTAGTAGCAGGGGTGCTGAATCGATAAAATCCTACTTTTTGGCAGACCGTTGGATAATTCTTAGACACTTAGCTTGGTAAGTACATTGCTTTTACCTAATTTCGTAATTGTATACTCAACAAACCCGCGCCATCAGGCCGGGTTTCGTTGTCTGATGTCTCACCAAAAATACCTTGTATTTTGATAAGAGAGCTAAGTTTATCCTTACTGATGGCCGCTGTGAAACCCGCTGTCAATGCTCCATTTTCAGGGGCAGACACCAGCCGGGTTGGGCCGTTAGACACCCCATCGCTATTAGTCGTTGATTCGTCAAAACGTGTATTTCCTATTTATTTCTGCGGTGAAGAAGTGCCGGTCGATGACCCGCGCGTAGCCCGCCGGTGGGTGCAAACGTTACGCACGTATGGGGCACAACAGGAATGCCTGTTCGACATGCGGCACCGCGCTTCTACCTTCTTCCCGATCATCGACCCTATTCTGCGTAAGTACAAAATTCCGCGCGATTTCCGGTTTATGCCATTGGCCGAAAGTGCTCTCATCAACGATTGTGTGTCACCAAAGGGCGCGTCGGGCTACTGGCAACTGATGCCCGGCACCGCCCGCGAACTCGGCCTGCGCGTAAACGGGAACGTAGACGAACGTCACGATCTTGAAAAGGCCACGGTGGCGGTGTGTCGGTATCTGCACCAGCTTTACCGCGAACTGGGATCGTGGACACTCGTGGCGGCTGCTTACAATGGCGGCATTACGCACGTGCAGAACCGCATGGAACAGCAGGGCCACTCCAACTATTACCGGTTGCGGCTACACCGCGAAACCAGCCACTACCTCTTCCGCATTCTGGCCTACAAAGAGCTGCTCAGTAACCCGCGCCAATACGCTTTACTGCTGCGTGGCTCTACCGTTGCCGAACTAACCCGGCCTTTGCCAAGCTGGAATAAACCGCTGGCCTTGCCGAAGAAAATCAAAGATGCGCCCGTGGTTGAACTGGTTGATGAAGGCTACACCGACCTGACATGGGGGCCTCGCCCAAACAACGCGCTGACCAAAACGCCGTCGGATACAGAACAACTGATTGCCAAAGCAACAGCCGGGAAAAAGTTGCCGGGCGGCCCCTCGTCCGACGTAGAAGAGCAGGGAATGCGATTGCCTATCCAGAATCTAATGATGGGCCTGACCGTACTGCGCTTCCGTCGGCCCCGCTTCCTGCAATGGAAAAAAGGCGAAGGCATTCGCCCGCTGCATTTCTGGGACTGGATTTAGTTTTTGACTTCATTCATTAATAAGGAGGTGTCGATGGAAACATTGGCACCTCTTTTGATTTGTCCAAAAAGAATTCTTTGTTAAAAAGCCTTTACTATACTGTTACTATAGAGCTATTTCGTAGTCAAAAGAATGTACCCATAAAATAGCGTATCCGCCGTTTGATGAACTTGTTATCTTGCCTCATCCTGACTTCCGGGTTGACGGTGGCAAGCGTCTCGACCAACGTGTCGCTGCTTTCCTCTTCAACACCAGATTACCGACTCACCGTAACTTCTGATCGTTCATTTGAGCCAAATCTGACCCCAATGCTGCCACCGGTTTATTTCTGTGGCGAATCGGTGCCGTTACACGAAGAAGCGGTTGCCCGTCGGTTAGTGTCGGCACTGGTGCGAAATACGTCGCGTAGTCAGATGCTGTATCGAATGCGGCAGCGGGCCGCTGTTTTTTTCCCGGTTATCGAACCCATTCTGGCAAAACACCGCGTTCCGCTCGACTTTAAATACCTGCCGCTGGTGGAGAGTGCATTAACAGGCTTTGCCGTATCGCCGAAAGGAGCCGTTGGCTATTGGCAGTTTATGCCCGAAACGGCCCGCGAACTGGGCCTGAGCATACGCCCCGGCCACGACGACCGGCAGCATTTGATTAAGTCGACTGAAGCCGCCTGCCGCTATTTAAATTTTCTGCACCATCGGCTGGGGTCGTGGACATTGGCCGCAGCAGCCTACAACAACGGCATTGGCGCCTTATTAAGTAACATTCGGCGGCAGCGGCAGCGCGATTATTACTACCTGCGCCTAAACGCCGAAACCGGTAAATATTTGTACCGGATTCTGGCCTTCAAGGAGTTGTTCTCCAACTACCGCAGCTACGAACACATTATTCCGGGCCGGATGCTGGCATATCTGCAACAGCCTCTTTCGCCCGAAACTGAAGCCGAAACCGACGATGTGTTAATCCCCGAAATTATTGTCAGCGAAGCAACGCAGGCAGCAGTCAATGAACCGGTAGAGGCACTATCACAGTTGGGCACTGACCGCGACATAGATGTTCCACTGCCGAATGCCGCCGACGTATTTCGGGGCGGTATCAAAGCCCGTCTGACCGAAATGGCAGGACTGCAACGCGGCCAAATATGGACATTCAACCTCACTCGCAACGGCATGGCCGATGGCAAATCCGTCGATGAAGGTGATGTGCTGTACGCTATCGTTGAAGATATCGATGTCAAAACCAACCGGGTTTACCTCCGTGCCGACCGCATTTATTCAATTACGGAAAAGCACACATACAACCTAACTTTAGCCGCTGTTGATGCATCGACCGGGCGCATTGGCATAAAAATGCCCGATGTCGATCAGGTAAAAGCAGGCTGGATTCTGACCTGGAAGGCATTGTAACGTCTCAAGTCGGGTGCGCAGGCTAACTCGCTGAACTAAACCTGCTCCCTGCTTCGTTGTCCAACCGTCTGACCATCTGCTGATTGTTTTGACTTTATCCATTCGATACTTCACATTGCTGACAGCCAGCGTTTTGCTTTTGCAAACGGCAGGGCTGGCCCAAAAAAAGAGCCAATCGGGAAAACCCGTTCGGGGCCGTCTCCCGATGGCACAGCCCCGAACAATGGCGGGAGCGGGGCGGCTGCATTTTTGCGGTGAAATTGTACCCGTCCAACAGGGCGATGTTTCGTCAAAGCTGGCTTTTGCCCTGGCAAACAGTTCGGGTTATGCCCGGCATGTAAATGGACTGAAAGCCCGTTCAGCTCCCTTTTTTGCCATCATCGAGCCTATTCTGGCTAAACACGGTATTCCAAACGACTTAAAATACCTGCCACTGATTGAGAGTGCGTGGCATGCCAATGCGGTGTCATCGGCGGGGGCCGTAGGGTACTGGCAATTTATGGACGACACGGCGCAGGATATGGGCCTACGCATCGACCCTGGTCACGATGAGCGCACCGATCTGCGCAAATCGACCGAAGCAGCCTGTAAATACCTGAAATTTCTGCACCGCAAACTCGGCTCCTGGACACTCGTAGCGGCTGCTTATAACGGGGGCATTGGCATGGTACAGCGCAAGATTGGCAAAACAGGCCACCGCGATTATTACAACATGACCATGAACGCCGAAACCGGTTATTACCTGTACCGGATTCTGGCTATGAAAGAATTGTTCACTAACCCAGCCTATGGGTTTGGTTCAGTGGGTATGATGCTGGCCTCAAATGCAGGAGGTGATGCCTACGAAGCCGAACGCGAACAGGCCCGGCGCATGGGCTGGCTCAACGACAACGAACCCGATCCTGTTGGTACGCCTGTTGACGCTGAACCGGCCTACAGCTCGCCTATGTCGACTAATAACGTTGCGCTGATGGACAGCGTGTTGGCCGAAATCCTGAAGAAACAGCCAGCTACAACAACCGTTTTCACGGGCGATATTTCGGCTAAATTAGTACGGGCGGGTTTGCCCAAACGCGGTCAAAGCTGGGCGTTTACCCTGAGCGAAGACGTGCTGATCGGCGAAGATGAACTCCACACTGGCGACGTGCTATATGCACTCGTTGATGACATAGATGAACGGGGCACGCTGTTTCTTCGGGCTACGAAAGTTATTTCAGCAGAAACCAAAGCTACTATTCCACTCACGCTGATAGCAATTAATCCGGCCACCGGTTTAGCGGGTATTCCCAGGCCAAAAGTGCTCAAACCCGGCTGGCTTGTGCAGTGGAAACTGTAGCCTTCGCGGGCTACGGCCAGCCAGCAGGCAGCGTTACTGGCACCGGGCCGTATGTGTTCCGGCAATCGCCCTGCGGTACGGGCTGCGTACTGATAAATCCAAAAACGGCAGCACTGCTACGTGCCTCCCGCGCATCGTTTCGGATACGCAACCGAGATACCGACGTAACAGCAAAGTAGCCACGGGCCACATCGGTGGCATCCTCGGTATTGGCTAAGTTGCCCACCACGGGCGCGGGCAATGGGTCGAAAATGCTTCCGGTTCGGGCGCGTTGCTGCTGATACAATTTCCAGAACTGATAGTTTGTCTGCGTGATGCCATACTGCTGTACTTCCACAAACTGCGGCCAAACGGCGTATACGGGCAACTGAAACACGGCCCGGTTCCGAATGGGATTTCCGTTTACAGCAATATCACTGAACACGTTAACCTCATTAGTCGATTCGGTGGTGTAGCAATTATCCAAACAGATAGCAGAGCTACCCAGACTGCACGGCACCCCTGTCGATTTTCGAACAGTCAAACCAAAGGCAGTCCATCGGTAAAAGTTACGATCAGCCGCCGGGTCGCGGGTCGAGACCGAGTATGCGTATCGGTAAGGCGTGTTGAAGTTATTGACCTGAACCAGCCGTGCCGACACGCTGTCAACGGGCGGTACGTTGGGCATTTGTTCGGGTTTGGTTTCGTAGCGTTTGCCATCGGCCAGCACTACCGTAAGTTTATAGGTGCGGCCCACTTCGCCCCGAAAATTCATATCTGTTGTTTGATACTCACCCCCGGTTCGGTCAAAAAAACGTACTACCCGGCCCCGGTCGTCGGTTACTGTTACCTGTGCACCCGACGCTACAAGCGTAGCCGGTCGTTGATCGCCCGTCAGGCCAAAGGGGCCGGTGTACGTGAGTCGAATCGTGTACGGCGGAGCTTCGTTGGTTATCTGCCCATCGATAACCAAACGCGGTTCCTCCTGCCGAATGGGTAACTCAACCCGGTCGATACAGGCAGTTAATCCACAGATTATGAGCGAAGTAACGATGAGCGAACGCATGAATTAAAAATAAAAATTGTAGGCTATGGATGGAATTAACGTACCGAAAACGGCCAGCCGGTAAGCTTCAGTACGCTGATTGGTTCGGGTGAAATAGATCGAATACGGATTCTTCCGGGCATACAGATTGTATATACCAAGCGTCCAGATACCGTAGCGTTTCTGCGCTTTATTGAAACGGGTGTCTTTCGAGAACGCCACGTCGAGCCGGTGATAGTCGGGAATGCGGTCGGCGTTGCGTCGGGAGAAATCCTGTACGGGTTCGCCATTGAAAATAAACAGCCCATCGGGGTACGTGGCCGGAACGCCAGTATAATACACGAAGTTGGTCGAGAACGTCCAGTTGTGCGGCAATGTCCAGCGAGCCTGTAGGTTGAGCGTATGGGGCCGGTCGATGTACGAGGGGTAGTACTGCCCCCCGTTAACGCGCAGTTCATCGAACGGTGTTTGCACGGCAATCAGCGAACGGGCGTAGGTGTAGTTAAGCTGACCCGTTAGCCGACCAGCGTTTTTACCAATGCCAAACTCTACGCCATAAGCCCGCCCGGCAGCCTGCAACAGTACCCGTTCGAGCGCGGGGTTCAGCACTAAATCAGCTCCAAAACGATAATCGAGCTGGTTTTGCAGTCGTTTATAATAACCCTCTATACTCAGCTCGAACATATTATCACGCAGGTTCTGGAATAAGCCGACCGATACCTGATCGGCAATTTGGGGCGGTACGTAGCGGTCGCTGAGTTTCCAGAAATCGAGGGGCGTAATGGCCGTGGTGTTCGAGATGAGGTTAACATACTGCCGGGTTCGGCCCGCACTGGCTTTCAGCGACGTAGCTTTGGCAACCTGAATGCGTAAAGCCAGCCGGGGTTCCAGTCCGCCGTATGCCTGCACGGTCTGCCCGGCTCCATAACGGGTGGAATCCGTAACGGTTTCGGCAGAAATGGGAATATTCTCGGCATATTGATACACCGTGCGCGGCCCCAGATACGCATAAGCCGAGTAGCGCAGCCCCGCCTGCAACGTAATCTGCGGAGTCAGTTCCCATTCAGTGTTCAGATACGCACCCAGTTCGCGGCCTTGTTCAGGCTCGTTTCGCCGGGGATTTATGCTCGAATTTTGGCCCGTTGGTTCGGCTTCACCGGTCTGAATACGGTATAAGATTGCGTTCGTACCTACCTGAATTTTGTGTTTTTGATTCAGGGTGTAAAACAGATCCGCTTTGCCCTCCCGCTGTTCAATAAACGATGAAAACCGGAATGTGAGGCCGGGTGTAATACCATCGACGTTTAGCCGGTAATCGCTGTATAGGCCCGTCAGGTTCAGTTGCAGATTAGGTCGAACAAGGTAACTCCAGCGACCCGTCAGTACGTTCGATTGCCAGCCGTAGAGCGTATCGCCCGGAAACTTGAAATCGTCCTGACTCCGGTAGGCCGAGAGCGAAATGGTGTTTTGTTCGTTAGGCGTATAGGTCAGTTTCAGATTGGCATCGTAAAAAAAAGCCCGGCTATTCTTCACGCTCTGCACCGGGAATGCCCGCAGCAGATAGTTCGGAAAGGCCACGCGTCCGCCCGCCAGCAGGGTCAGCTTTTTGCTGATTGGCCCGTCGACCAGCACCCGCGCACTCACCGGACTCACCCCACCCGACAGCCGCCAGCCGTCGCGGTTGCCATTGCGCGTACTCATCAGCAACAGGCTCGACACCCGCCCACCATACTGCGCTGAAAACGCGCCCTTGCTGAGGTTCACATCCTGTACCATGTCGGGATTGACGTTGCTGTAGAAGCCCAGCAGGTGATTGGTGTTGAACAACGGTGCCCCATCGAGCAGCACCAGATTCTGATCGGCCCGGCCTCCGCGCACATTGAAGCCCCCCGCCCCTTCGCCCGCTGTTGTCACGCCTGCCTGTAGAGTCAGGGCTTTCAGAATATCGGGTTCGCCCAGCACCACCGGCATTCGTTTCAGTTCGGGCATACTCAACTGAATCTGCCCCATCTGTACGCTGCGCACGTTGGCATCTTCACGAACCGCCTTTACGTCAACTTCATCCAGATTGGTAGAGCGCGGTTGCAGCATGTATTCAACCTGCTTGTTGTTGGTACTCAGCACGGTCGTTTGTCGGTTGCGCAGGTAGCCCACGCAGGAGATGTAAACCGTCAGTGTTCCGGGTGGATGGCTTAGTAGAATAACCCCCAAACTGTCGGCCCGCGCCCCAAGTTGCGTTTCGGCTACCAGCAAACTGGCACCCGGCAACGGTTTTTTCGTAACGGCATCGCGCACGGTGGCAATCAGGCGAAGCCGTTGTTGGGCATGTGACTGGATAATAAAGAGCAGGAACAGAATAACAAGCGGAGAACGTTTGGGCATAGCGTTGAAGCGGGCATACGGCATCGACCCGCAATCTACGGAAACGGTTGGTTTTTTGACTCGTCTTTTGATGAGCGGGCCGTTTGGGCCATGAGTTTACTTTGCCAGCCCACGTTTATAGGTATCAATGGCTCGCTGCCGCGCAAACGCATGATCGACCATTGGGGGCGGATAGCCAAAATTGTTGAACTCCGGCACCCATTTGCGGATGTATTCGCCCTGCGGATCAAACTTCTGCGCCTGCAATGTTGGGTTAAACACCCGAAAATAGGGAGCCGCGTCGGTGCCGGAACCAGCCGCCCATTGCCACCCACCGTTGTTGGCCGCCAAGTCGAAATCGCGGAGTTTTTTGGCGAAATACGCTTCGCCCAGCCGCCAGTCGATGAGCAGGTGCTTGATGCAGAAACTTGCCACAATCATCCGAACCCGGTTGTGCATCCAGCCGGTTTGGTTGAGTTGCCGCATCCCGGCGTCTACAATCGGGTAGCCGGTTTCGCCCGCGCACCAGCGGTCAAATTCAGCTTCGTTGTTGCGAAACGGAATGTTGTCGTACTCGCGTCGGAAGGCGTGTTTTTCGACGTGGGGAAAATGATCGAGCACCTGAAAGTAGAAATCACGCCAGGCCAGTTCTTTCAGAAACGTCGGTGATGTTTCTTTAGCCTGCCGCGCCAGGTCGCGAATGCTGATCGTGCCGAACCGCAGGTGAATACCCAATTCGCTTGTGCCGGTGCGGGCCGGATAATCGCGCATTTTCTGGTAGTTCTGTAACAACTCCGCCGATACGATTGGCTCCGGGTATGACTCGCCTACGGGCTGAAAATTCATCTCGGCCAGCGTTGGAATGGGGCCGGGCGTGGTCTTGTAAAAGTGGTTGAAATAGGCTTCGGTTGGATACGATTTTAACTGAAAATCACCGAGTTTACTGAGCCAGTTGTTGCTGTAGGGCGTGAACACGGTGTAGGGCGAACCGCTGCCGCTCAGCACTTCGTCGCGGTCGAGCAAAGTATGGTCTTTGCTGGTATGGAAGCCAATACCCCGCTCGGCCAGCATAGCTTTTACGACCGCATCGCGTTCTTTAGCATACACTTCGTAGTCGTAGTTCGTGTATACGTCGGCAACGGTATACTCCTCTGTTAGTTGCTTCACCACGTCGATGGGCCGACCGTAACGGGCTATCATACCCGACCCCAGCCGGGTCAGTTCGTCGTTAAGCTGGTGAATGTGTTTGTGAATGAATTCCACGCGCCGGTCGCGCCGATCTTCGAGAATGTCGAGAATAAGCCGGTCAAAGATAAACAGGACCAGTACCGGACGACCACTTTTAAGCGCGTGATACAACGCTGCGTTGTCGTGCAGCCGCAAATCGCGACGGAGCCAGACAACGGAAACAGGTTCAGCCATTTCGATAAGTTTGATTCAAGGCTAACCGACCGTTTCTGCGAAATGTTTGCTCATAATGTAACGCGGCTGGAAAGCCGCCGATGCACCAGCGGAGTAGCCCTACTGGATTACAAGGGCGGCTTTCCAGCCGCGTTACGTTATGTTCACGCTATTCTGGCTGGAAGCGCAACCGAACGGTGTATACTTCACCAGTGTCGCTGCCGTAGCCAACCAGCTTTTTGCCAGTCAGTTGCTGCTTCAGCGCGTTGTTTAATTGTTGGTTTTGACTAAAGACCTCCAACTGACTGAGTTCGTTTTCGGCGTTCACCCTGAACTGGATGACGACCACCCCGGCCTTGTGCGTTTGCAGCACGTCGGGGTATGAAACGTATTTCGCTAACTGTTGCTCCAGTTTGGCTTTAGGAGCTTTGGTTTTGCGGGTTTTTGTCGGCGTAGCGTAGGCTTGCGTCGCCAGGAAGCCTACCAGCGTAAGAAGAAAAAGGGACTTTTTCATGACTTCGTTTATGTTAAAAATGAACAATGCCCACTCGCCCGAATCTCTCTGTCGAGTCGTAAGGACTAATGTGATTGTAATATTACGCAAATATTAAGTAAATGTTAAGTTTTTATGAAAATATATTTTTCAGACATACGTGATTATCTGTTTACACTATGGTCATAAGCACATTTCATATGTCTTACCCCCGCGTTATTGCTATTAAAATTGTATTTTATCTGTTTTAGCAAAATTTCCTTTTTCGACTCAATATTAAATTAATGTTAAGAGTAGAGAAGTTAAGCGCAAACGGCCCTGATAAAATTTACGTTGCCGTATAAACAAATCCTCATAAACAAAATACTAAAACAAACGCTACTTGTATCTTTCCAACTCCTAATTACAAACCCGAATGAAGCCTTACCGTCTACTTGCTTTTCTGTTGTTATTGACTCAATCGCTACATGCTCAAATTAACCCCGCCAGCGTAACTATTGCCCGCGATACGTTCGGCGTACCGCATATCTTCGCTAAAGCCGACGCTGAAGTGGCCTACGGGCTGGCCTGGGCACACGCCGAAGATAATTTTCGCACCATTCAACTCTTGGTTATGCCCGCAAAAGGGCTGCTGGGGCGGCAATTAGGCAAAACCGGGGCCGCTGCCGATTATGTGGTCGAACTCCTGCACGCGCCGGAGTTGGTGGCCGCTGAAGGTGACAAAGCACTCTCGCCCGATTTCCGGGCGGTGCTGGAAGGCTATTTGCAGGGCCTGAACGACTACGCCCGCACGCACCCCGCCGACGTGATCAACAAACGGCTATTTCCGCTCACAGTGGCCGATTATCTGAAAACGTCGGTATTATCGCTGTCGGTCATTTCGGGCGTCGAACGGGCGTTGAAAGCGATTTATGATGGAAAAGTATCGGGCATCGATGGACTAAAACCGGCAGGGTCGAACGCGATTGCAGTGCATCGGAATAAGACCGTGGAAGACGAAACAATGCTGGCGATCAACTCGCATCAGCCGCTCGAAGGGCCGGTGGCGTGGTACGAAGCGCACCTGTGCAGCGAACAGGGCTGGAACGCGCTGGGCGGGCTGTTTCCGGGTGGAGCTACCATCTTCCACGGCGTAAACGAACACCTCGCCTGGGCACACACGGTAAATTACCAGGACAAAATCGATACGTATCAACTGCAAACCGACAACGCCCATCCGAATGAATATTTGTTTGACAACCAGTGGCTTACGCTCGATCAAAAGCGTGTTCGGCTGCGGGTGAAAGGCATTCCGTTTGCCATTGGCCGGAAAGCCTACTGGAGTAAATACGGGCCAACCATCAAGACTAAGCGCGGCTGGTTCGCGCTCCGAACAGGGTCGTTTATGGAACTGCGTGGTATGGAACAGTGGTATCGGATGAACAAGGCGCGGTCGTTTTCGGAGTTTCGGCAGGCGTTGCAAATGACGGCTATTCCGGGCTTCAACATCATCTATGCCGACCGCGACACCATCTTCTACGTCAGCAACGGTAAGATACCCTACCGCGACCCCGCCTACGACTGGAGTGGCACGCTGCCCGGCAACACGGCTAAAACACTTTGGACCAAATTCCGTCCTTTGTCCGACTTTCCGCAATATGTGAATCCGCCAAGTGGTTATCTGTTCAACATGAACCATACGCCGTTCAACGCTACTGGCTCCGCCGATAACCTGCGCCCCGAACAGTTCGACAAAACGATGGGCTATGAACGCTGGAACACCAATCGGAGTCTGCGGTTCATGGAACTCATCGGCCAATACGACAAGCTCAGTTACGCCGATTTCAAGCGGATCAAATACGACCTGCAACTGCCCAAAACCCTCTCCTACGCGCAAGGTCCCGACGCCAACGCACTCTTCACGCTCCGTCCCGATACTCATCCTGACATTCGCGAACAAATCGAAATGCTGACAAACTGGAACCGTCAGGCCACCACCGACAGCCGGGGCGCGACTACGTTTCTGGTATTTTATCACTACTGGCAGGATAAATTGCAGCACGAAGGGCGGCAATCGAACGCCACGCGGATGCTTACCGCCGACGAGTGCGCCGAGGGCTTGCGGCACGTGAAAACGTACTTACAGAAGTATTTTGGCCGTACCGACGTTGCGCTGGGCGATTACCAGAAGCACGTTCGCGGCCCGAAAGAACTGCCTGTCTGGGGTATTCCCGACGTACTGGCGTCCATTTATGCCAAACCCTACCGCAACGGCCTGGTTCGAAGCGACGCGGGCGAGTCATATATTGAGTTGGTGCGGTTCCCAAAAACGGGATTGCCCATCATCGAAAGCATCAACTGTTTCGGAGCCAGTGCCCACCCCGACAGCCCGCACTATACCGACCAGATGGAGTTGTTCGTGCAGATGAAAACCAAACCGATGACGCTCGACAAGGCCGCCGTGTTGCAAACGGCAAAGCGGATATATCATCCGGGAGAGTGATTGGGGGAGCAGGTTGTTACGCAGAGATACGCCGAGCAAAAGAGGTACACCGAGATTCAGTTAAATAGCCTCTGCGTATCTTCCTGATTGCTCTGCGAAACTCTGTGCAACAACCTAATTATTACACAGCAATCACCAGCAGAACGGCCTCATTCGATAAGGCTTCAAAGTCCAGTTCGGCAGCTTGTTGGTAGCGAAGGGCTAAGCCGTCGCGGGCGTGGAGCAAGCGATTTGCAACTTCAAACACACCACTCAGCACAAACACGAAAACGTTTTGGCCCGCACCAACCACAAACGCACCTTCTTCGCGACCGTCGTAGCGGCCAATATACCCTCGTCTGCCTGTTTCGGTAGTATCCAAGAAAGACAGCAGCGTGTTTTTTTGCGAAAGGTCGAATGTTGACACGTTCACGGCAGGTGCGAACGCCGTTTCCCCGTGTATAAGCCAGATTTGGAGGAAGTTGATAAATTCCGTTTCATAGGGATTACCAACGGTGTACGCCATGCCCGCGCCCAACGACAACACAACCGACTGACCCGGTTCGAGAAAGTCGGTGGTTTGCTCGGTGCGGTATTCCAGACCGCCCGTTATGGGCAACAGCACCACCGACGTGGGTTCGTCGACCCCCAGGCTCAGGCTGGCACCGGCCTGCAGTATATCATCGTTCAGCAGACACAACGCGCCGAACGGTTCGCGGCCTTCGGCGCGGTATGGCCCGAAATTGAACGTATGATAGCTATGCAGGTCGGGCGTCTGCGACGCGCCACGCTGCTCGGCCAGAAAAATCCGGGCTTCGGTTTGCGAAGTCATACTTACGCGCTGACAACAATGGTATGCGTCAGCGTATAGCCGCCCGACAGACTGCCCGATACGGTAGCCAATTCGGTGGTGAAGCCATCCCGGAACACGTTATCCGATTCATTTCTCGTATCCTGCGCCCCTTTCGTGTAGCCGTATGATTGCCCCGTGGTGTACACCGTATTCGCCACGTCGTATGGAAACGCAATCTGCGTAATCAACAGCGACCGGCCTGCCGAGTTGTAAATATGTACGTGAATGTGTGGCGCACGGCCCGAATACCAGCCGGGGAAAATAGTGGTAAAGCTGACCAGTCCGTTGCTGTCTGTAGTCTGGCGACCGCGCAAAAAGTCAACACTCTGCAAATTAACGCTTTGCATACCCGTTCCACCGTATTCGGAGTAATATCCATCTTTGTCGCAGTGCCACACGTCGACCAGCGCACCGGCCAGTGCGGCACAACTGGCGTTGGCATTTTTAATGGTGATGTTCATGGTCGTTGCTACGCCTGTGCGGTCGTCGCGAATGTCTTTACGAACAAAATTGGCGGGTTGCTTCGTCGGGAACGGCCCTTCTGTTTCGGTAGGCGTTACGGCGCAATTGGTCGATGAACTACCGTTGGTCGAACCGGTAGTGGTGGTGGCAGTGGTTGGTTCTACTTCGGTCTGCGAACAGGCACCCAACATAGGGCCGATGGCGGCAAGGCCGAGTAGGCTATTAAAACCGCGCTTCAAAAATTCTTTACGTTCCATATCTGCACTATGCTTTGAGGGGTTATCCGTCGTTGAGTGAATAACGCGCAGCAGGCGGGCGTCGTTGCAGACAAAATCGGCTCAGTCGGCCAAGTAGGGCAATGTGTCGATGAACGAACGGTATGTGTCGGCGTGGTTATGCATGAAAAAGCCGCACCCATTGGGCGCGGCTCTGCATAGTCTTAACGTAGCAACGTGGTAGTTGGAAGAATCAGGCTGTTTCCAGTTCACGCTCCCGGCGAGACACGCGCGAACGCGGGCGGTCGCTTTGCAACCGCAGCAGAATGCGTTCTTTGATACGCATCCAGCGTTCGTAGAGTTTCGACTCTTTCAGGAAATTCCACTTCGTCTCTTTCTCCTCTTCGGGTTTCTTATGTTCGTCGGGATCGTAGAGCATGCCCGTGCAAAGGCAGTGCTTGCGGTTGGTACGGGTCAGAATATCGAAGTTGGCGCAGGTTTGGCACCCTTTCCAGAATGCTTCGTCGCCGGGCAGTTCACTGAGCGTAACGGGCTGATAACCCAGATCTGAGTTAATCTTCATCACCGCTAAGCTTGTAGTGATTCCGATAATTTTAGCCGTCGGAAACATCTTGCGCGACAGTTCAAAGGCTTTTGCTTTGATGCGCGTGGCAATGCCGCTTTTGCGGTGGTCGGGCCGTACAATCAGGCCGGAGTTCGCTACAAACTTACCGTGTTCCCACGTTTCGATGTAACAGAATCCAACCCATTCACCTGCCAGTGTGGTTGCTACGATGGCTTTGCCTTCGAGCATTTTTTCCATGATATAAATGGGCGAGCGTTTGGCAATGCCGGTTCCCCGTGCTTTCGCGCTTTCTTCCATTTCGCGGCAGATTGTTTCGGCCAGCGTCAGGTGGTTTTCATTAGCCACCTGAACCATGTATTGGTCATTAACTACTTCTGGAGTAATCATCGTCATTTATAGGGCAGAACGGCCCATGAATCGGAGACGGTGTGATCCGTGCTGTTGAGAAAAAGGTGAACTGAAAGAATCGATGAGAGAAGGCATCGGCCACGTAGGCCAACTAAATTATATAGTCCTTTCGGACCTAAACCGAAATGGCGTAGTATGCAGGAAGGCCGGTATGACAACGAGCTGTACCATCGGTTTGAGCTGAAAACGCGGACAATGTTCGGTATATTATCCGGGTCGTGCAATAGATAAACGGATTTTTTTAGCTATAGTTCGCAAACGGCAAAAACATATTCATTCGTCAGCGAGTACACCCCGTGCGTCTGGTTTAAGAGACGGTCTTTTGTACGCAACGTCACGAATGATTTCGGCCCTTCCTTCACCTGCCTATCCGCTTACGCTCAGCCAAAGCCGCCCGCTGCGATACGCTGTTTTTCTGTACCTCTACGTCATGCAGGGCATCCCGGCTGGCTTTTACACCACTGCGCTGACCAATTACTTCACCGCCGAAGGTGTTCGCCCAAAGGCTGTGGGTGCTTTTGTGGCCGTTATCGGTCTGCCGTGGGCGTTTCAGTTCATCTGGGGACCGCTCATCGACCGGTTTCAGGCGTCGTCGATGGGCCGCCGAAAACCGTGGGTAGTTGGATCGCAGCTTATGACCGTGCTGGCCTCGGTTGTGCTGCTTTGGGTGCGTGACCCGGTAGCGCAAATCACCACGCTGGGCTGGTTATTCTGCTTGCGCAGTTTGTTTGCGGCCATTCAGGATGCAAGTGTCGACGCGATGGCGATTACCATAATTCCCGAAGACGAGCGTGGACGGGTCAATGCTTTTATGCGGGCAGGTTTTCTGATTGGTACGGGCGTAGGAGCGGCTGTGTTTGCCGTGCTGCTGCGTAAATATGGTTTTCACGGCGCGGCTTTAGCTCAGATTGGTTGCCTGCTCACGGGCGTTGTGGTGATGTTTTTCGTGCGCGAACAACCCAATGACCGCCTGTTGCCTTCGTTGGGGCGACGTAATGGCTTCGTGTCGGCTGGTGGCTCTATGAACCCCAAAATACGACCGGAACGGCCATTTGTCGAACACAATTTCCGTTGGCTGTTTACCGAACTGTTTCGGGGGATATTCGCCCGGCAGAGTTTGCTGTTATTCAGTGCCATTTTACTCGTCTACGCCTGTAATGCGCTGTTTATGCGGGCGTACAACCATCACCTGATCGACGTGATTGGCTGGCGCGACGAAGACCTGTCGGTGCTAACGGGTACGTATGGCATGGTTGCGGCCACACTCATTGCGCTCACAGGCGGTTATTTAGCCGACCGGTTCGGGGCGCGTCGGCTGCTGCTGGTTATGATGAGCATAGTAGCGGTTTACCTGCTGGGTTTCAATTTAGCGTCAGACGCCTGGGCGCAGCACAAGGTAGCACAAACGGGCCTGGTCGCCCTCTATTTTATGGACCCCGCCGTTAGTGCAGCCGCTATGCCCGTGCTGATGGGTATCTGCCGACCGGGTGTTGAAGGGTCGCAGTTCACGACTTATATGGCGTTTGTCAATCTCTGCGACATTGCCGGTACGTATGTGGCCGGAACCGCGCTGGAATACATAGCCGCTCCGTACATTGGGCTAACAGCGGGTGCGCTGGCCGCTGTGGCTACGGCTGTAACAATGTTGGTAGTGCGGCATTATCGAACTCACTAATCAATGGCTAACTTGCAGCACTGCCAATTCCCTGTGCCATGCTGCATTTTCGCAAAACCCTCTTTCGGATTCTGGAAACTTCGGCGGGCAACCGCCGGGGCATTAGCCTTCTGTTCAACGTTGTGCTGATCACGATCATCACGCTTAATGCCATCGCTATTGTACTGAATACGGTTCCGGCTTATAATCAACGATTTGCCCGCCTGTTTTATGACCTGGAATTATTTTCAGTTATGTTTTTCACGATTGAGTACATAGCCCGCTTATGGGTTTGTGTGGAGCAGGAGCGGTATCAGCACTGGTTTTGGGGGCGATTACGATACATGCTCTCTACGCCCGCCATTATTGATTTCTTAGCTATTTTCCCTTTCTATTTTACGCTGTTCGCTACCGATCTGGCAGTTGTGCGGATTCTGCGGCTATTCCGTATTTTCAGACTGTTCCGTATCTCCAAATACTCACACGCCGTTCGGGTGATTCGGGCGGTTGTCGACAACACAAAAGAGGAGTTGATTCTGGTGCTGGTATTCGTGGTATTCATGCTTATCATTATTTCGAGCGTCGTCTACTACATCGAACACCCGGTTCAGCCCGACAAATTCAGTAGCATTCCGGCTACCATGTGGTGGGGTACGAGTGCCATGACCACCGTTGGTTACGGCGACCTTCACCCGATTACACCCCTCGGCAAATTTATTGGTGGATTGGCTTCGATATTAGGCATCATGCTATTCGCCCTGCCAACGAGTATTCTGGTATCCGGCTTCAACGAATACATGCGTACACACCGGAAATCGCCCACCACCCGCCAATGCCCGCACTGTGGGAAGGTGTTGAATGATTGAGTGATGGAGTGATAGAATGATAGAATGATAGAATGATAGAATGATAGAATGGAGCGCAGTGGTCTGATTCGATAATTCAACCATTCAACCATTCAATCATTCAATCATTCAATCATTCAATCACTCAATCACTCAATCTTTTCCATCATTCAACCTTTTTCATTACTTCGGGGTAGGTTCCCAAACGCTGAAACGCCCACAGGCTTTCGATGGTCGATTCAGCCCCGGAATTGCGGTTTACTACGCCATTTGGCCCGATGCCATCGTAGCCCCGGCCCGTAGTACGATCATACATGGGGGTGCTGGCCGGGTTTTTGCCCATGAACCAGCCTGCCAACTGCGCGGCCAAGTCGGCGTAACGCGGCTCTTTGGTTTGATCATACGCTTCGAGCGTGGCCCAGATCATAGGGCGAATGCCATACGCGATTTGCGAAAACTGGCTCTCGTTCAGCAACTTCACGGCACTTCCCGACTGCTCGACCGCAAACGATTCCAGATAATTCCTTTGAATAAGGTACGGGTAAAAGTTATCGATTTCGCGCCGGGCGGCTGCTTGCCACGCGGGCTTATTCAACACCTTGCCTGCCCGTAGCAGTGCATAAGCCTGATCACTCGCGTAGGCGTGCCAGTTGTTCTCAAAACTCAGAAACGCGCTGTGTGGAAACTGATTGGCATCGCCGAATTGCATCGCCAGAATTCCCTCGGCCAATTGCTCCATCAGCCGTAGCCCCTCCGCCGAGGGCGTTTGCTGATAGCGATTGAGCAACCCCAGCAGCATTACAGCCGCCTGATCGCTGCCCGACCCGAACGGCAACCACTTCGGCACCGACACGCCCCGAATAAATGTAAAATCGCGCGGTTTGCCGCCAAAATCGCGAAGCATCGCGGTTAGCAGCCGTTGGTTGGCCTGCTCGATGCGCGTTGCCAGTGCGGGGTCCGTTTTCTGGAAATATGGCTGCACCTCCGTCAGGTGCCAAAATGCCCGCCACGACCAGAAGTTTGGTTCGGCCACACTGGTTTTGAAGGTTTTGTTAATCGTTCGGTCGGGCCACAGAAAGTTATAGAAGTACCCGTTTTCGGCCTGCAATTGCAGCACAAACTCGGTCATCTGGCGTAGTTTGGTCT
This sequence comes from Spirosoma montaniterrae, assembly GCF_001988955.1. Classification (NCBI taxonomy): domain Bacteria; kingdom Pseudomonadati; phylum Bacteroidota; class Cytophagia; order Cytophagales; family Cytophagaceae; genus Spirosoma; species Spirosoma montaniterrae. The sequence goes on from NZ_CP014263.1 coordinate 3,171,064, forward strand.
GCTTGTCGGCGTTGGTGGCAAGGTCGGGTTCGTTAACCAGTAATATAGCGGCCCGCGAAACATCGTCAACGCAGGTAAATCCCTCGTCGGCATCGGTTACGAGCCGGTAGTCGGGGGCTTCGCTGTAGATGGCAACAGTGCCGACGTCGGCTCCGTTGGGCAGTTTTACGGTTTGATACAGCCGGTCGAGATGGCTCAGATTGACGTACCGATTGGCCGGTGTGGTGGTCTGCGCTGCGGGTTGGTCTTTCCGGCAGGAGAGCGAGAAAATGATAATAAAAACGCTGAGTAGTCGCATAAATGGAACACAGATTAAACGGATGCTACGGATAAACACGGATTTTGATGAAACGCGGATTGTACGGATGAACACAGTTTATTTGAAAAATGGAAATCTGTGTTCATCCGTAGCATCTGTATCATCCGTGTTCCTCTTATAAATTTTCAATCTTTCAACCCCGAAGACGCCATGCTGCGGATGAAGTGTTTCTGAAAAAATAGGTACAGCAAAATGATTGGTAATGCCAGCATCACGGCAGCGGCAATCTTCACGCCCAACTGCCCCTCGGCGCGGCCACCAACCGAAAACAGCGTTACCAACTGCGGCAGGGTCATAGTCGGTTCGTCGCGGATGACGATGAGCGGCCAGAGTGCTTCGTTCCACAAGCCCATGAATGTCAGGATGGTGATTGTTAGAGCCGTAGGTAGCACATTAGGCACCAGAATCTGAAAGATGATGCGCAACTCCCCCGCCCCATCGATGCGTGCCGCGTCGATCAGGGCCTGCGGCAAACTCTGAAACGCCTGCCGGAACAGCAAAATCGACAGTGAGTTGAGCGCGAACGGCACAATCAGCGCAAAATACGTATCGACCCAGCCAAGTTTCACCATCGTAATGTAGTTGGGAATGAGCGTAATCTGAAACGGCAGCGTCATCGTGAAAATGATGAGGTAAAAAATCAGATTGCGCCCCGCAAACTGCATCCGGGCGAGCGCGTAGCCGACCATCGCGCCCGAAATCAACACTAAACCTGTGGTCAGCACAGCCACGAACGCACTGTTTAAAAATGCCCGGCCCAGCGGAATTTTGGTAAATACTGTCTCGTAGTTAGCCCACGTAAAGCCCTGCGGCAGCAGAACCAGATCGCCCAGCCCACTCTCCGACGACAGCGACGCGCTCACCATCCAGATAAACGGATAGATGAACGACAGAGCCGCGAGCGTGAGGAGGGTGTAGCGAAGGAGTCTCATGATTTTGAGTGGTTGAATGATTGAATGAGTGAGTGGTTGAATGATAGAATGGTTGAATGGATGCGTTACCTGACTACTTCATTCAATCATTTAACCACTCACTCATTCAATCATTCAACCATTTTCCTGTTCCACATACCGTTTTTGAATCACTACCACGAACAGAATAATCAGCGCGAAGCAAAAACCGAGCGTGGCCGAATAACCCATGTGGTAGTATTGAAATGCCTGTTTGTAAATATACATCACTGCCGAAAGGGTGCTGTTGAGCGGCCCGCCCTCGGTCATGATATACGGTTCGATGAACAGCGAAAACCCGCCAATGGTCGATAGCACCACAACCGTGAAAATGGTTGGGTTGATAATCGGTAACGTAATGTGCCGGAACTTTTGCCATTCGGTTGCGCCCTCTAAATCAGCCGCTTCGTAGTAGGCCACCGGCACCGATTGCAAGCCCACTAAAAACAGAATCACGTATAAACCCACGTTTTTCCAGGTCGCCATGAGCGCGATGGAGTACATCGCCACGTCGGGATCGTCGAGCCACGACACGCGCGGCAGGGCCAGCGATACCAGCACCCGGTTAATCAGTCCCGCGTTGAAGCCCAGCAATTGCTGCCACAAAATCGTGACGACCACGCCCGACACAATCACGGGCAGAAAGAAAGCCGCCCGGAAAAAACTCGCCCCCCGAATCGTTCGGTTCAGCAACTCGGCCAGCAGCAATGCCACCGCAATTTGCAGTGGAATATGCACGACCAGAAACCGCAGCGTGTTCAGAATGGCCTGCCAGAACAGCCGATCTTTCAGCACCCGCTCGTAGTTTGCCAGCCCCACCCAGCGCATCGGGGCAATGATGTTCCAGTCGTGGAAGGTCAGCACCACCGAAAACACCACTGGAAACGCCACAAACAGGCCAAAATGCAGCAAATACGGGCTGGCGAGGAGGTAGGGCGTGAGCTTCTTCATATTGAATGACTGAATGACTGAATGATTGAATGATAGAGTGGTTGAATGGTTGAATGATAGAGTGGTTGAATATTCCTTCTATTCCATTCAATCATTCTATCATTCAACCATTCAACCACTCTATCATTCAACCCCCCAATAGCACGTCTACTGCCTTTGCTGCGTCGGCAATGGCGGCTTCGGGCGTTTTTTTGTTGAAAATCACGCAGGCTTCGTACTCCTGCGAAATGATGTCGAAAACCTCCACAATCACCTCGCAGTTGTCGACGCCTTTGATGTAGCGCGTTTGTTCGGCGAAGGGTTTCAGGCGCGGGTTGCGTTGCAGAAACGGCGTAAAAAATGGGTCGGTGTCCAACTGTTTCCGACGCGGAAACTGCCCCGTTAGCTCCAGCAGCCGTAAATCGCCCGGCTGATCGATGAGTGTTTTGATAAACGCCCACGCGGTTGTAGGGTCGCGGCAGGTGTTGAATACCACAATGTTTTTCGGATCGCCGTAGGTGTATGTCGGACCAGTGTGACCATCGGGAACAGGCATCGGGTAGAAGTTATACGCCAGCCCCGACTCTTTGTATTTCTCAAGATAGCTCACCTGCCACGGCCCGGTAAACTGGGTAGCGATGCGGCCATCGAGAAACGGGTCGCGGGTGGCCGACAGCCGTTCGCGGGCGAAGTAGTTTTTCCGATACAATTCCTGCAAAAACCGAAAGACGCCAATCGCGTGCTGGTTATTGAAAGCCGCCCGATTGTTCTGAACGAGCGGTGCCCCGTTCGACGCAGCCAGATATAACGGATAGAAATTGAACAGCCGCTGATACCAGATTGCCTTCACTTCGGTATAGCCTAACCACCGGTCTACATAGCCGTCGCTATCGCGGTCTTGCTTCACGGCCTCGCCTGCCCGCAGGTAACGCCCGTAGGTGTACGGTGGCCCTTCGCCCGTGCCGGGTCTGACTATATTCGTGTTGCAGAGCGTCATAATCGGGTTCACTTTCCACGGCACCTGATAGATATGCCCATCAGACGAGGTGATTTCGCGCAGTACGGCACTGTCGCAGCGGGCCGTTATGAATGCCCGGAAGCCCGGAATCGTGTCGAGCGGCACCAGCACACCGGCTTTGGCGTACATTTCTACGCTGCCCTGCCACATGTTGGCGTAGATGTCGGGCGTGGTTTTGCCCACCACCGACGCCAGAATTATCTCCTCGCTCGATTGGCCTTCCGGGATAGGCTGATAACGCAGCGGCTTATCGGGCCGGGTGCGTTGCCAACGGTCGGCAAACTCTTTGGTAAAGGCAATTTCAGGTCCGTTGTTTGAGCACCAGAACGTCATTGGCCGCGCATCAGTGGTGTCGTTGCGCTGACAGGCGGAGAAGAAAAGGTTATTACACAGAGATACACCGAGATAGCACAGAGACACACCGAGTTTTTTTAGCATTCTCTGTGCATCTCTTCTTTTCTCTGCGTATCTCTGTGTCATAGCCCTTCTCATTACGGTTTCTCGGCGTTATAAATCGACCGAATCTGCGTACCGCCAAGCACTACGTTGTACATCCGAACTTCGTCAATATCGCCAGTGAAGAAGCCGCCCCATGGCCCGTGAAAATTGTTCCCGTCGGCATCGTTTTTTTCGTTAAACTGATACAAACCAGTCGGCAGGTCCTGCCCAATGGTCAGGTTGATGGTACTTTTCACGGCAAACGGATCGCCCGTTACGTCGGTCCAGGTTTTCACGGGTGTACCGTTAATGTAAAAGACCATCTCGCCCGATTTATAGGTCACAGCGGCATGATACCATTTGTTCAGGTCGAGCGTAGGCGATTCGTTGTCTCTATCAAAAATTTTGTCAGGTGCGGTTTTCACGGTCATAAACACCTTGTTGACACTCTGAAGCTGGAATTTATAACCGTTCCAGCGGTTCAGCGAAACGATGTAATTGCTTTCGTTCACTTTTGTTGGCCGTACCCAGGCAGCAATGGTCAGTTCTTTACTGGGGTTCAGCACCGAGTTATACGGCACTTCAATGTTCGCGCCTTTATCGAAACTATAGGCCCGGTTGTCGTTGCCGTATCGGTCTTTCGTGGCAACGGGTAGATTTGTACTGGTGCCGCCCCAGCCGGTCCAGCTACCTACGCCCGTGGCACCGGGTTTCAGCGTACCGTTCAGCCCTTTGCCCGATGCGTCGTTGGCGTTTCCGTCCATTTTCAGGAACAACACTAAGTTAGCCGGGGCAATCTCCTGCACCTGCTTGCTGGCAAAAGTTGTCTGCGCCTGTCCTAAATTCACATAAGCGTTGTTCACTTCCGACTGCGTTGCACCGGCGTTGGTGTTTACCGTCGTTGCTGCGTCGATGGCGGTTTTGAACACAGCCCGCGAACCAACCTCATACTGACCTACCTGTACGCCTTCCTGCGCGGCAGTGTAGGTAGCAGTGGCACTGTCTAACCGGGCTTTCAATCGGGTTTTATCGACCGGGGGCGTTACCGGGCCATCGTCTTTGCTACACGCCTGAAACAGCACCGCCAGCAGTACCATAGCGAACAGGCTCGACAGAAGTGAACGGAGTGAAATTTGTGCGTTTTTCATATGGAGTACTTGATTTATTGGTTGCTTGATTGTGATTCTGGCGCGAGCATGTGCGCGTACCAGTTAAAACCGCAGGGCTTTGTTGGTATCCCGTTCGCTTTGCGGGATGGGGAAATAGCGGGTCGTTTCGTACCTGAACTGCGGTTTGTCGCGCAGAGCGGCCTGGGCGTAGTCGCGACCGTAGCGCATGACGTCGAAGTAGCGGTGGAACTCGAAGCCGAGTTCTACGCGCCGTTCATGGCGGATGGCCTCGCGCAGTGCCGATTGGCTCACGTTCGCTACGTTGGGCAGCAGGCCGGGCGGCACGGCGGGCGTTGCGCTTAGGCTACGGTCGTTGAGGTAGCTTTCGCGGGCGCGTCTGCGAACCTGATTCAACAGCGGCAAGGCTTCGGCAGTGCGTCCCAGTTCGTTGAGTGCTTCGGCCTGAATCAGCAGGACTTCAGCATAGCGTAGGGTTACGTAGTTCAGATTTCCATCGCCTTTGGTAGCTACCGACACCTCGGCCAGCGGCTGTACGTGCTTTTTGTTCAGATACCCCGTTGGCGACCACGACGGATCGAACGCTTCGCCGTTGACCCACAGACGCCCGGCCCGGCCCACCGTGTAATCTAACCGTGGATCGACCACACCCGCCGACGTCTTCTCGAACTCATCGACAAAATTTTGCGTCGGCACGTTGAAGAAATAGCCATTTTCGCCGGGCCGTGGGGCAAACCACTGGTTCAGCCGATTGCCCGTAAACGGCACCTGCGCGGTGAGGTGTTGCACCGAAAAAATAGCTTCGGCACTGTTCTTGGCATCCTGACTGAAATTCTGTGAATACACCGGCAGCAGCGCGTAATTGCCAAGAGCCTGCACCTGCCCGGCGGTAGTAGCGGCCTGCTGCCATTTTTGCTGGAACAGATACGCCTTTGCCAGCAGGGCGGTGGCGGCTCCTTTGGTGGCCCGGCCTATGTTGCCGCCCGTATGACTGGCGGGCAGATTTTTGATAGCCTCCTGCAAATCCGGCTCGATACCCTGCTCATAGATTATGTTGACCGGCGACTGCGGAATCTGCAACTGATCGGCATTTTTCGTCTCCAGCAGCAGCGGCACAGGGCCGTAGATGTTTACCAAATAGAAGTAGTACAACGCCCGCAGAAACCGCGCTTCGCCCAAAATCCGGGTCTGCACGGCGGGTGTAATGTTACTAATTTTCGGTACGCGGGCCAGCACCTGATTGCAGCGGGCAATACCTTCATACAACTCCCCCCACTGCGACTCGATGACGCCGTTGCTCGGAAAAATCTGGAAATTATCGACCAGCCCAATATCGGCCTGATCGCCGGGGTCGCCCCCTTTGGCCGCATCGTCGGAAGCTACGTCGCCGAATACCCACAACCGGTTTCGGTCGCTCGAAAACGTCAGGGGCGTGTAGGCCGCGTTGATTGCCAGCACAGCCTGGGCCTCGTTCTGGTAGAATGTGCCGTCGGAATATGTGCCGAGCAATTGCTCATCCAGATAGTTGCGGCATCCCGCTGCGGTGAGCAGGGTAAGTAGTATTGTGGTGGATATAATGTGTCTCATAACGTTATTGTTTACCCCACCCCCGTCCCCTCCCCGTTAGGGAGGGGTGAAGCCTGAAAAGCTTCGCGTTATGCACCCCTCCCTAACGGGGAGGGGACGGGGGTGGGGTGATTTTCAAAATCCTACATTCAGTCCGAACATATATGTTCTTGCTGCGGGGTACGTGCCCCAGTCGATGCCAACGGCTACGTCGCCCCGAAACTGTTCGCCATTGACATTGTCGCTGGTATGCTGTTCGGGGTCTAAGCCGGGGTATTTTGTGAACGTCAGCAGGTTTTGCCCGGCCACGTACATCCGCACACTCGACGCGCCAAACTTCTGACTCAGCTTGCCCGGCAGCGTATAACCCACTTGCAGGTTTCGCAGACGCGTGTAAGCACCGCTTTCCAGAAAACGGGTAGACGGCTGCTTGTTGTTGGCAGCCCCCCGCCACGACACCCTCGGCTGTGTGCTGCTGGTGCCTTCGCCCCGCCAACGCTCCTCCACAACCCGCTGCGTAACATTAAACGAGCGATAAAACCCTTCGATATCCGTGGCGACCTGATAAAAAACCGAGTTGCCCGACACGCCCTGAAAAAACACCGACAGGTCGAAGTTGCGCCACTGGGCGTTGGCAGTCAGGCCGTAGGTGAGCGTTGGAATCGGGCTGCCAACATGAGCGCGGTCGTCCTGCGTAATGCGGCCATCTCCGTTGGTATCGGCAAACTTCACGTCGCCGGGGCGAACGTCGTTGCTCTGGAACGCGCTTGTGAAAATCTCGCTGGCGTTCTGGAAAATACCCGCCTGTTGCAGCAGGTAAAAGGACCCAATGGGGTGGCCCGGCTCGGTCAGTGTGGCAAATATACCATTGTCGACGCGCCCGCCCGGAATGGGCCGACCATCGCTGAGCGACAGTACTTTGTTGCGAATAAACGCGCCATTGGCCGTAATGTCGTAACTGACGGCACCTTTGCGGTCGCGGTAGATAAGGTCAAGTTCCAGCCCCCGGTTTTCGACCCGACCGGCGTTTACGAATGGTACGCCCGACGTACCGCCCGAACGTGGCAGCGGCACCGGCACCAGAATATCAGACGTCGTTTTAATGAAATAATCGGCGGTTAGCTGGATACGGTTGCGCAGAAAGCTGGCATCGATACCCACGTCGGTTTGGGTCGATGATTCCCAGCGCACATTGCTGTTACCCCGGCCCACGATAGCGTAGCCGTTCTGCGTTTGCTGCGGGTTGCCAAGCGGATAATTGAACCCGCTACCCACAACAGACGCATACGGATAATTACCGATGTCCTGATTGCCCAACTGCCCCGCACTGACCCGCAGTTTCAGGGCCGAGACGACATTCGTGAATCGCTGGAAAAACTGTTCCTGATCGATGTTCCAGCCCACCGAACCCGACAGGAACGTGGCGTACCGATTCTGGGGTGAAAACCGCGACGAACCATCGCGCCGGACGTTGGCCGTGACCAAATAGCGATTCTGGTAGGCGTAGTTGACCCGCGCAAACTGCGAAAACAGTTTCCACCGCTGATCGCCTTCCGACGCCTGCCGACCGAGCGGATCATTGCCTACACCGAGAAAGCGCAGGTTTGGCGACTGGTCGATGAAATTACGGTCGGAGCCAACCAAATCGCGGCCAATGTTCTGAATGGCCTCGGTGCCGACCAACACCGATACGTCGTGCTTGCCACCAAATGTGCGGGTGTAGGTCAGCGTATTGTTCCAGTTCAGGTTACTGAGTGTACTGATGCGGTTGCTGAGCGTGGCCGGGCTGTTGATACGGCTATTAGTACCCCAGTTTTCGTTGAATCGTTTCTGATTAACGAACTGTAGATCAAGCCCGCCATCGGTACGAAACCGTAATCCTTCCAGAATCTGCCACTCGCCGAAGAGGTTGCCGAATGCCCGGTATTGCCGCTCTTTATTGTCCTGTTTCAACGCTAATGCAACAGGGTTGTAGCCATCGCCATAGAGATCAGGGCGGGCGGGGAGATCGATGTAGTCGCCGGTGGCGGGGTCAGTAATGGCAATAGCCGGTGCGCGAAACAGCGCGTAGCGAACAATGCTGCCACCGTTGCCACCAAATCCATCGCCCGAACTGCCCACGATGTTGCGCGTCGAAAACGTAAGATTCAGGTTTGTACCCACTTTCACCTTTCCGCCCATGTCGGTATCAACGCTGGTGCGGAGGGCGTAGCGTTTGTAGCCGGAGTTGAGCACAATACCCTGCTGCTCGAAATAATTACCCGAAATCAGGTAATGCGACCGCTCGGTGCCGCCACTGAAACTAAGCTGGTAGTTCTGAATGGGTGCCGTGCGGAAAATGGCCCGTTGCCAGTCGGTGTTGGGCAGTTGGCTGGGGTCGTCGGTAATAAGTTTACGGAACAGCGTTGGGTCGGCGAGCTCGGCGTTATCGGTATTGGCGGCTTCGTTGTAAATTTCAACGTACTGCGCCGTGTTCGCCATCGGGATCAGTCGGCTTGCCTGTTGCAGCCCGGTATAACTATTGAATGTGATGCGCGGTGCGCCCGTTTGCCCGCGCTTGGTGGTAACAACAATTACACCGTTGGCGGCCCGCGCTCCGTAGATAGCCGCCGACGACGCATCTTTCAGCACCGACATGGTTTCAATATCGGCGGGTGTCAGAATGCTGAACGCGTCCTTGGTTGGAACGCCATCGACAATGAACAAGGGACTGTTGTCATTAATCGTACCAACGCCCCGGATGCGTACAGCCACGCCTTCGCCTGGCGCGCCCGACGATTGCGTCACGCGTACGCCAGCGGCTTTACCCTGCAACGCCTGATCGATACCTGCCAGCGGCAACCGGCCAATATCTTTTGCCGTTACGGTTGAAACGGCCCCCGTGAGGTCGCTTTTTTTCTGGGTGCCATAACCAATTACTACTACTTCATTGAGCGATTTACTGTCTTCGACCAGCGTGATGGTTAGTTCGGAACGATTGCCTACGGCCACCTCCTGAGTGACGTAGCCGATATACGAAACCTGGAGGATGCTACTCTGATCGGGTACGGTGATCTGGAAACGTCCGTTCGGGTCGGTGGTGGTGCCGCGCTGCGTCCCTTTGATCACAACACTAACGCCCGGCAATGGCTGGTTTTTTTCGTCGCGCACTACGCCCGAAACGGGTACGTCGGCCAGCGCGGTGAGGGTAGTGAGAAAAAATAGCAGGAAGCCGACGATTGGTTTCCCACGCAGGCAGGACGGTATCGGTTTTTTCATAAATCGTTGAGTAAAATGGCACCCCACCCCAACCCCTCCCCGTTAGGGAGGGGCTTATTAAGCCGGATGGTTTTAGTCCCTCCCTAACGGGGAGGGGTTGGGGTGGGGTATGTGATAAAAAAAGCAATTTAATTTCATTGTATAGTTCTATAACGTCGCAAATCCGACATTGTTACAAATTGATAAAGCTTGTAAACACGGCTACCTACTCTATTGTAAGCAAATAAATAAACCCACCCGGCTTCGTTTGCCTTTCCGGGCCTGACCCGCTAACTTGCGGTATGGAAAATTTCGTGGTTTCGGCCCGCAAGTACCGCCCTGCTACGTTCGACACGGTTGTTGGGCAGGAACATATTACGACTACGCTTAAGAACGCTATCAAAACCAATCACTTAGCGTCGGCGTTTTTGTTTTGTGGGCCGCGCGGAGTCGGAAAAACCACCTGCGCCCGGATTCTGGCGAAGACGATCAACTGCCAAAACCTGACACCCGATGGCGAAGCCTGCGACCAATGTGAGTCGTGTGTAAGTTTCAGTCAGAATGCATCGTTCAATATTCATGAACTCGATGCGGCTTCCAACAACTCGGTCGAAGACATCCGAAACCTGATTGATCAGGTGCGCTACCCGCCCCAGTCGGGCAAATACAAGATTTATATTATCGACGAGGTGCATATGCTCTCGTCGGCAGCTTTCAACGCCTTTCTGAAAACGCTGGAAGAACCGCCCAGTTACGCCATTTTTATTCTGGCGACCACTGAGAAGCACAAAATTCTGCCTACGATTCTGTCACGTTGCCAGATTTTCGACTTCAACCGGATTCAGCCGGGGCATATTGCGGGCCATTTGGCTAAAATTGCTCAGAACGAAGGCATTACCGCCGAAACCGAAGCCCTCGACCTCATTGCTCAGAAAGCCGACGGCGGGCTGCGCGACGCGCTCAGCATGTTCGACCTGAACGTGACTTTTGCCACCGACCGGGTGCTACGATACAAGGAAGTGCTGGATAATCTGCATATTCTCGACTACGATTATTACTTTAAACTGACCGACCTACTGCTGGCGGGCAACCTGCCACAAAGCCTGCTGACGGTCGACGAGATTCTGCGCAAAGGCTTCGACGGGCACCAGTTTGTGGTGGGTCTTTGCCGCCATTTTCGCGATTTGCTGGTCTGTAAAGATGCTGCAACGGTGCAGTTGTTGCAGGTAACAGAGAACGTTCGGCGGCAATACCTCGACCAATCGGCGCGGGCACCGATGTCGTTTTTGTTATCGGCTCTTAGTTTGGGCGGTCAGTGCGACATGAACTACAAGCAGGCAAAAGACCAGCGGCTGCATACCGAACTGTGGCTGATGAAAGTAGCCAGCCTGCGTAACCTGCTCGACTGGGAAAATCTGCCCAACACGCTGCCGCTCAACGGCATCCACAGTACTGATGGTAATGTTCACGGGGAGGTGGCCGAAAAAAAAAAGCCATCGCCCGATAACGGCCTGACTGAGCAGCACTTTGTAACGAGCGAACCCGCAGCCGGGTATCAGCCAACGTCTGTCGCCAGGAATGGGAATGGACACCTCCCAACCCCGGCCACCAACGGCCACCCAACGAATGGCACTGCTACGGTGGTTGCGACCGTACCCGTTGCCGCACCACCATCAAAAGCCGCCCCGCCTACGCGCCCGGCCAGTAGCCGCCTACGCTCAACGGTTTCGCTACATGCAGGTTCTACGCAGTCTATTGCCGAGATTGTTGAGGAAGTAGCCGCTCCTGCCCGGCCCGACAAATCGTTCAGCTTCGAGCAGTTACAGACAGCATGGGTTGAATTTGCCCGACTACGGCAACAGCAGACCGATTCGGCCAGTGAGCAGTTGATTCTGAACCGCGACCTTGTACTGAACGGTACTACGGTATTTCTGACGCTTGACAACACGCTGCAACCCGGTATTTTGACTGAGTTTAAGGTCGAGTTGGTGGGGTATCTGCGCAATCAGTTGCAGAATAGCCAGATTCAGGTCGAACACGAGGTGCGGCTACAGGAGGTGAAGAAAATGATTTACAGCCCGCAGGATAAATACAATTATCTGGCCGAAAAAAACCCGGCCCTGCACGAACTCCGTAAAGTGCTGAATCTGGAGGTCGATTATTAGTGCGTGCCCCTGCATACCTATCCGACGTTTGCGGGTAATCAATTCAGGTTCAGCCCGAACAGCACGCCGAACCACGGCTGACGCTGGTACAGCCAGACCCGGCGGTTGGGGTCCATCAGATTATCGACGCCCACGGCCAGGCCAATGTTGAAGATGTGCGCGTCGTAGATGGCAGCAATACCAACATCAAGAATTACCCCTTCATAGGTGTAGTTGATTTGCTTATTTGTTACCAGTTCGTTGATGGTTGCCGAACCAATACCGGCAAACAGGCCATAGCCGAAGCCCTGACTACGAAGTTTGCGAACGCCGAACGAAGGTGTAACGGGCTGATAGGTGTACCGATGAAAATCGAGCCGCCGACCAGCATACAGGGCCGCGTTGAAATTTGAGTTTAGCTGGGGCGGCAAACCCGACCGCGCCGGACGAACCTTAAACGGCAGCGTAAACACGTCGATGTCGATTTTGGGGCTGTAAAAGGCCCAGTTCTGTGCTGCTTTTGCCGAAACGATACGCTGTTGGCCCGTTCCGGGTATCAACAGTTTCAGGCTGTCGGCAGTGTCGATAACATATACGCGCCGGGGCAAATCTGATTCTGGCGAACGTAGTACTCGATAGTATCCCGGATTGAGCGTACTCGTCGGCGACGATACCCGGCACCCCGACAGTAGCAGCAGCATTGCCAGACAGATCACCAGGAAATGGTAGCTGTTTCTCATTGTTAACACACGGTAGATGCCACATTCGGCATCACGCTCTATTTCCGAACAATGGTTGTTGCAGCAGCCTGTGCGCTGGCTAAGATCGTCAGGTCGGCAATGGTAACATGGGCGGGGGCCGTCACGGCATACACGATGGCATCGGCAATGTCGGTGGCTTCGAGTGGCGTAAAGCCTTCGTAGACTTTGGCGGCCCGCTCAGTATCGCCTTTGAAACGCACCGCCGAAAACTCGGTTTCGACCGCGCCGGGTGCAATATTCGTCACTTTAATGCCGTGCTGGGTGAGGTCGAGCCGCATACCGGTGCTGAGTGCTTCTACGGCGGCTTTACTGGCGCAGTACACAGCCCCGTTGGCGTAGGTTTGTTTGCCAGCTATCGAACTGATGTTTATAATATGCCCGCGCTGCCGCGCCACCATGCCCGCTATCACAGCCCTCGAAACATACAGCAACCCCTGCACATTGCCGTCGATCATCTGATCCCAGTCGGCCACGTCGCCATCCTGAATCGCGCTCAGGCCGTGAGCATTACCGGCGTTATTGACCAGAATATCAATTGTTTGCCAGTCGGCAGGCAGCGAATTAATAGCTGTTTCAACGGCTTCGCGGTCACGCACGTCGAACAGGAGTGTGGTAACGGCAGTTTTCGTGCCAAGCTTCTGTTGTAGTTCCTGAAGCCGGTCTTCCCGACGACCACAGAGGATAAGACGGTACTCCATATCGGCAAAAGCATCGGCGGTGGCCCGTCCAATACCCGACGTAGCTCCGGTAATTAATGCGGTACGAAACATGATAGGCGTTAATACGTTTGCAAATGTATAGTGACTTTGGACGACAAAACTGGCTCCAAAACGGCCATCTGAAAGATTTTTCCTGATTTTTCAGATGATGCGTAACGTTGGCGCAAGTTTTGCCAACGAATTACGCATAAATGCCTTTACCAACTTCCACTATGATACCAGAATTTTCGGTCGTGATTCCAACGTATCAGCGACCGGCTCTACTCCTCAAATGTTTGGATGCGCTGGGACGGCAGCTTCTTGCCCGCGACCAGTTTGAAATTATTGTGGTTGACGACGCCCACTCGCCCGAAACCGAGACGGCGGTGCAGTTATTTGCGCGTCAGATTGCCCGGTCGGGTAGCCCGCTCGAAGTACGCTACCTCGGTCAGCCTACCCGACGTGGCCCGGCTGCGGCCCGAAACCGGGGCTGGCGGGCCGCTCGCGGGCGGGTGGTAGCCTTTACTGATGACGACTGCCTGCCACAACCGAACTGGCTTCCATCGGCATTGGTTTGTTTTCAGCGCGGGGCACAGGTTGTGACCGGCCAACTGCGTTTTAATAACCCCAGCGATACCCCCATTCACGACCGCACGCTGGCGTTGCTCGAAACAGCGGAGTTTGTTACCGCCAATTGTTTCTGCCGCAAATCGGTGCTGGAGCGCGTGGGTGGTTTTGAGGAAGCCTTCGATGTAGCCTGGGACGACGACAACGATTTTCGATTTAAGCTGATTCAGGCGGGTATTCCGGTTGGCAAGTGCCCCGAAGCCGTGGTGCTGCACCCCATTCCCGAAAGCCCCTGGTACGCGCCTATTTATGCCGAACGCCGAAATAGCTACGATGCCCTGCTCTACAAGCGTCATCCCGATCTGTTCCGGGAACGAATGCCCAACTACCGGGGATTGGTTCTACAATATTATGTCTGCGTACTGAGTGTGCTGATGGCTTTGATAGGTTTGTTGGCGGGCTCTGTACCGGCCATAACGCTTGGGGTAGGCACGTGGGCAACCTTATCAGCCGACCTGATTCTGCGATTCCTGCCCGATGGGCGTTTGGACTGGCGCACCATTAAACACGCGATACTGACCGGATTAGCCACGCCATTTGTGTCGGTCTACTGGCGGCTGTACGGAGCAGTGAAGTACAAAGTGCTGTATTGGTAATAGCATTTACGAAAAAAGAGCGTAAAGCCCCCGTGCTTTAGCCGGGGGATATAAGCGATAGCCGTAGGCTAAGGTCTGTTAACTTCTAACATTTTCTATTGTTAATGTTAAAAATTTGCGTAACTTTGGCCCATGTTAAAAGCCTATCACTACCGGCTATACCCGAACGCTACACAAACCGAGTTGCTTAACAAGCATTTTGGCAGTGTGCGTTATGTGTATAATTGGGCGTTAGGCATCAAGACCAATGCCTATCAGCTTGAATCAAAAACCGTTAGCCGCTTTGAGTTGGATAAGCAGTTAACCCGCCTGAAAACGGAATTAACGTGGTTAGGCGAGATTAACGCACAGGCATTGCAGGCATCACTCCGGCATTTAGATTCGGCGTACACCCGCTTTTTTCGGGAAAAGAAAGGGTTTCCCCGCTTCAAGTCGAAGAAAGACAACCGGCATAGTTTCCAGTGTCCCCAGAACTGCAAGGTTGATTTTGCAGCCGGCACGTTGCAACTTCCCAAAATCGGCAGGATCAACGTTGTATTCAGCCGGGAGTTCACGGGTACTATCAAGACCGTGACGGTAGCGAAGTCGGCCACGGGAAAAGTCTTTGCGTCGGTGCTGGTTGAAACAGACGACGTTGTACTGGTGAAGTCAGCACCTAATCCGACTACTGCGGTGGGCATTGATGTTGGCCTGAAATACTTTGCTACCCTCTCAACCGGCGAAGTAATTGCCAACCCACGTTTCTTAAAGAAGTCGCTCAAAAAACTGCGTCGGCTTTCCCGCCAGCACAGCAAAAAGCAGAAAGGCAGTAGCAACAGAAATAAGTCCAAAATCAGACTCGCCCGCCAGCATGAGCGCGTAACTAACCAGCGCAACGACTTTCTCCACAAGACCAGTACGGCAATAACCAAGCGGTACGGTACGGTCTGCGTGGAGAACCTGAACATATCGGGCATGATGAAGAACAGCCGACTTAGCCGTGCCATTGCGGACGTAAGTTGGGGTAGTTTCGTTTCCATGCTCGAATACAAATGCGACTGGCAGGGTAAAAACCTTGTCAGAATCGGACGGTTTGAGCCATCAAGCAAGCTCTGTACGTGTGGCACCATAAACCACAGCCTGACTCTGAAAGACCGGGTGTGGACGTGTAGCCGTTGTGGTGTGACACATGACAGGGATATTTTGGCGGCTAACAACATCGTTCGGTTTGCGTTTCAGAAGCAAAACTTAATAGGCATGGACAGTGCCGAATCTACGCTTGGGGAGAGGAACGGTAGTTTATCATTGAGCCAAGAATCTCCCAGCCTTTAGGCGGGAGAGTGTCAATCCTGCTGGTATCTCGCTAAATCGCTGATCGAACGCAGATTCAGTTGTTGAGCCTGTGTTCGGCGCATCATCAGGCAGTAGCTGTTGCTGAAGCCCAGCGGTCGTTGCCAAACTAATCCGTATTGCCGGGCAAATTCCTGCCGAACAAACCGAAATACCAAATCTGATTGCATAGACAAGGTTTTGAGCTTAGCCGCCGTAGGTTGCAGAATCACCAGCAACCCCGTGCCGGTATATTCGGGATAGACGTCAATGGCCCCTGTGCGGAGGGCATCGAAGCAGATTTGGGTGCCGCCCAGCCCGGTTTTCGTTACCACCCGCAGCCGCGTATGTCCTTCCAGCAATTGCCGGTAGATTTCAGACAGAATATATTGCTCCGTAAACACCTTCGATCCTATCACCACAGTCTCGGTCCGTTCGCCGGGTGCGGGACGTTTATATAGCCCCGTTCGTCTCAGAAAATCAGCAGCCACCCGTTCGGGCGAATGGCGCAGATAATCAGCCTCGTAATTTAGGGCCGTCATCACCGAATCGGTTAGTTTTCCGGCCAACAGATCGAGCGTAGGGCCAAGGTCGGGATGCCGCGTTAGTGCGGCTTTTCGTACTATGGGAGCCGCATCGTAGGGTGGGAAGGCATGGCGGTCGTCGGCAAGCACAACCAGGTTGAAAGCCCGGATGCGGCCATCGGTCGAGTAACCGCTGATGATATCAACCTGCTCACGGTGAATAGCTTCATACATCAGGCTTTGGTCGATCAGGCGCGGGCGCAGTGTGAGACCGTATGTTTTCTGCAAACCAGGATAGCCATCGGCCCGTCCGTAAAATTCATGTGCGAAGCCAGCAATTAGTTTATCAGACCGGCTGATTGGCACTAAATAAAACGCCGACAGCAGCGGCAGTAATGCCACAAAAAGTAAGGCCCCAACGCGCATTTTTCGGCCCGAAAGCGTCTGTAAACGCGCCAGGCCCAAATCGAAGCCCACCGCCAGCAGTGCCGCCGGAATGGCTCCGGCCAGCATCATATTGGTATTACTGAGCGCAATACCGCCAAAAATAAATTCACCCAAACCACCAGCCGCCACATAAGCGGCCAGCGTTGCCACACCTACGTTGATGACTGCCGCCGTGCGAACGCCCGCAAAAATTACCGGCAACGCCAATGGCAATTCTACTTTCATCAATACCTGCCGATTCGTCATACCAACGCCCCGCGCAGCTTCTGTTACCGACGCACTTACTTCCGTAATGCCCACGTAGGTGTTGCGGATGATGGGCAGCAATGCATACAGAAACAACGCTACCAACGCCGGGCCGACGCCAATGCCAAGCAACGGAATCAGAAACCCCAGCAGGGCCACGCTCGGCACCGTTTGCAGCACGCCCGCTACACCCAGCACACCCGATGCCAGCCGTTTTTGCCGGGCAATGAGAATACCCAGCGGCACACCCGCAACTAAAGCCAGTAACAGCGAGACAAACGTTAGCCCAACGTGTGTCAGCGTTTGCTCAAGCAGTTTATCAGCGTTTTGTCGAATGAAATCAAGCATTCTTATACCTCCAGAAAGTCTCGTACAAATTCATTTACCGGCTTGCTCATCAACTCCTCCGGGGTTCCAATCTGAACGATGCGCCCCCCGTCCATGAGCGCAATGCGGTCGGCCAGTTCGCGGGCTTCGGTTACGTCGTGCGTAACGAGGACAACGGTAGTTTCCTGCAACTCGCTCAGGCTGAAGAGTTCGCGCCGGACGTGCTTTCGCGTGAAGGGGTCGAGTGCGCCAAACGGTTCGTCCATCAGCACTACCGGCGGGCGGGCAGCTAAGGCTCGTGCCACGCCTACGCGCTGCCGCTGCCCCCCACTCAGGTTGGCAGGGTAGCGGGTTAGTACCGACGCAGGCAGTTGCAGCTTATCGATCAGTTCATGGGTACGGGCACGAATGGCGTCGGTCTCCCAGCCGAGCAGCGTTGGCACAGTGGCAATGGCCTCGGCTACGGTATAATGCGGAAACAGGCCGCCGTCCTGAATCACATAACCGATGCGTCGGCGCAGGTTGGGTGCATCCTGTTGCTGCACGTCGATTCCGTCGAGGCTGATCTGTCCGTCGTCAGGTTCGATGAGCCGGTTCAGCATTTTCAGCGTCGTAGTTTTGCCCGAACCGCTCGTACCGAGCAGCACCAGCGTTTCGCCCCGCGCTACGCTGAACGACACACGATCAACTACCGTAGTGGTTCCGTAGCGTTTCACTACGTTCCGAACATGAATCATTGGGCATTCAATTAGTTGCGGGTAAGGTAATAATAAAATCGGCCCCTTGCCCTTCGGTACTTTCTACCCAGATCTGCCCGTTGTGGCCTTTGGTTACAATGTCGTAACTGAGCGATAAGCCCAGTCCCGTGCCTTCGCCCGTGGGTTTGGTGGTGAAGAACGGCTGAAAAATCTTTTCTTTCACGGCGTCTGAAATGCCAAGTCCGTTGTCGCGAACGCGAATTTCGATTCGGTCTGGCATGCCTTTCTGTGTCAGATACTTTGTGCTAACCGATACTGTTGGCGCGTATGGAAAGGTATTACGGGCATGGGTGGCTCTTTGCTGTCGTTTCTGCACGGCGTAAAAGGCGTTGTTGAAGAGGTTGAGCAGCACCCGGCCTATATCCTGCGGCACCATGTTTACGGCAGGCAACCTGGCATCGAAATCTGTTTTCAGCGTAGCATTGAATAACTTGTCTTTAGCTCGCAGGCCATGATACGCCAGCCGGATATACTCGTCGCAGAGCGCGTTTACGTTGGTTAGTTGCCATTCGCCCGCGCTCATGCGGCTGTGTTCGAGCATACTTTTTACGATACCCGACGCCCGCTTGCCGTGGTACACAACCTTTTGCAGGTTCTGCGTCAGGTCGTTCATTATTTCGTCGGCGTACTCCCTGTCAGCATCGGAGAGCTTCGTTAGCGGCCCTTCTTTCAGCTCCTGAACCAGTTCGGTACTGACATCGGCAAAGTTATTGACGAAGTTGAGTGGGTTTTGAATTTCGTGGGCGATGCCTGCCGTTAATTCGCCCAGTCCCGCCATTTTTTCCTGCTGAATAAGCTGATTCTGAACCAGAACCAGTTCATCGTTCTTTTGAATCAAGCCGTTGATGGCCCGGTTTTTCTCGTCGTTAAACGCCAGCGTTATAAAAAACAGCACAATAATTTGCCCCATAATCGACAGAAAGAAATACAAATCGCGCTTGGCCGGGTCGTAGTGAATGGGCATCTGCCCAACGCTTTGTTCATAGACGAAAAACCCGGTTGCAACGGCCAAACAAACGTAGAGCCAAAATATGGCACTACGTCGGCCCAGTATCAGCATTGCCAGAGCAGGCAAAAAAAACAACGATGATACGCCCGGCGATTCGATGCCGCCCCCCAACACGCCTGCGTGGCAAACAGCACGGTATGAGCGGCAATGTTCAGGTTGGCGCAGACAGGCAGCGATAGCCCCCGTCGAAAGGCAAACAGCAGCAACAGACAAATCAGGCTACCCACCATCAGCAGATAGCTAATCTCAGGAAAACCTAATAGTGATCCATTTTGAATGGAAACCAGTTGGCCTATCCCACCGTAAAGCAGCACAAACACCAGCAGCCGCGCCGATCTGCGGATTTCGTCGTGCTGGTGATACTGCGCCGGGATGAAATAATCGGCAAGTTTTGAGAGCATAGCCGCGCTGGTCAGATCAGTTTACCGTGTCGTCGCCAAAGTGAGTAAATATAGACAGAATCAAGTACGAAACAGGCGATTCCCAGCAGTTGCACGAACCGGCTTTCGGGAAAAAAGAAAAACAGCGAGATTGTGATAAATCCGGTTCCGAGCATTTTCGACCAGGCCAGCAGCATCGAAAACAGCGAGGTATCTTTGGTTTGCAGCAACAAAAACAGGCACTGCAACGACAGAATCACGTTGATGATATAGCCCGAATTGGCCCCGTTGAGCGTATCGTACCCCTCTGTCCGGTGCATAAAACAGAATAATATCCAGAAGCCGAAATTAATGATACAGAACAGTTTAAAGTATTTTGTCAGTTCGGGGTGAATCTGTTGTTTGGTGCCGTAGCGCAGGGTGGCGTAAAAAATGTAGCAGTCTAAAAAAAACGCGGCCTGATAACTGAGCGAGTAAAGCAACCCCGTGTTGGGGTGGTAAATAAAACTCCAGACAAACTCCCAGCCAATGTTCGCCCCAGCCACGTAAGCAGGCATTTCGACAAACTTTTTCCGGCGAATTTCGATCACCAGCACTACGTAGGCTACTACCCACAATAGGCAACCAATGCCGTTAAAAAGTAAGCCTACAGGCGAGTAATCCCTAAAATTAATTAGCGGTTGATCCATCGTAGCGGTGTGTTTAGGCCGGATTTGCGAAACCCCAGTCTTTGGTGAGCGATGCAGGCAGGTAAAAATTCAGCCCGTCTTTTTTGTCCATATACTTTATTTGCGCCTGAAGCATCAGTTTACTAATACCCTGAATCAGCATCGCCATCAACAACGTATGATCGAGCAATTCGCCCACGCCGGTCACAAACCGCACTTTACCAGCTAATTTTTCAACGTCTTGTCGTTGGGCAGGTGGCACACCCAGCAGATCGGCCATGTTGTTGCCCATCATAAACCGCAGCATCTCAACGTTCACCTCATCGTCGATGAACGACGGCAGCAGTTTATGCTGAAAATCGAGCAGGGCTTTAGTTAATGACTGGCCCTGCGGGCTGGCCGCCATTTGATGGTTCAGAATAGCGTGGCCGAGGGCGAGCGCGTCAGCCGCGTTGACTGGAATCAGGTCATCGTCTAAACCCATCAGGTGGCCGATTACCCGCCAGCAGTGGATATAGGCTTCCCGCTCGGCGTCGGTCAGGTCAACGTTCATAGTTTCAAGCCCCTCCAGAACCAGGGCAGAAAACGCCATCAGCGTACCGGCCATGTCTTCCTGATTAATCGGCTCATCGTACAAAGCCACGTCCCAGTTCTGTTGTCGCAGATAGTGCCGAATTACGGCGTGAATCAGCCGCACTTTCTGGGCCGCCCGAATGCCGCGCCCATTGGCCGACAAACCGCCCGGCGACATCGCATACATCACAAATTGAGCGGTTTCGGCAATGCGTCGGGCGTAGGTGTCTACCGAGCCGTTTTGTTCGTTGAGCCGGGCCGTATGAAACAGCACCATCGCACCTTTAGCACAGGCATAACATTCGGGCAGCGATTTGTAGGATAGCAGCAGGCTAATCAGCACCCCGTGCCGAATGTAAATCTGCTGGCCCAGTTCAATCAGGTCGGGGTCGGCCCAGGGCGGCAGCGTAGCGGTTTGGTCAAAGTACTGGCGAACCTCGGCGGGCAGGTCGGCGGGCAGCGTACCATCGTCGGCTACGATGATGCTGAACAGGCGATTGACCTGATTTATCTCGCCCCGATTCAAAATCTGCTGCACCACACTGTCGGCAACGGGGTCGGTTCGGTGGCGTTTGCTGTCGAGAAATTCGGGGGTCCAGTGATGGAGCGGAGCCTGTTCGGCTGGTACGGCCTTTGCTACGGCGCGTCGGCGCATTCGATAATACCAGATGGCATAGCCGGCCAGCGCAACGCCAGCGGCAAGAAGTACAAGAAACAGCATAGGTGAGAGAGCAGAAAGGACGGGTTTGTTCTCCCACAAAATGCATTAATTATCAGTGCGTTACCAAATATATATAGTTAACGGAGTAGTGGGTTGCAAGAAGTGCCATTGGGTTCGGGCAATACGGTTACGAAACCGCGCCCAAACCCAACGACGTTCTGCTAAAACTTCCAACAAAGCGTATGCTTACTTCAGCACTTGCACGTCAATCACCGAGTTTTCGTAAACCCGGTGTGTTGCTTTCTGAAAATCTGACTCCTCAGCTTTGAAAATATTATCGACGTACTTCTGCGGGTTGCGGTCGATGAGCGGGAACCAGGTGCTTTGTACCTGAATCATCATCCGGTGGCCCTTTTTGAATGTATGCAGCACGTCCTGCAAGCGGAATGTTACGTCAGTAATTTCGCTGGGTTTGAACGGTTCGGGTTTCTCGAACGAGTTGCGGAACCGCCCGCGCATCGCTTCTGACCGCACCATCTGCTGATAGCCGCCCAGCACGATGTTTCGGTTGGGCATATACGGATGATTCGGCTCGTCGGGCGGGTACACGTCAATGAGTTTTACCACCCAGTCGGCGTCGGTGCCGGTGGTGCTTACTTTCAGTTTGGCCGTAATTTCGCCCCCCAGCGTCAGATCTTCGGTCAACACCTCGGTCTGGAAGGTCAGTACGTCGGGCCGCCGACCGGCAAACCGCTGATCTTCCGACATATAGTTAAACGGCGTAAAGCCCTGCGTCGTGGTGTTATCTTCGGTGTAGGGCACCGGCTTCATTGGGTCAGACATAAACTCCGAAAAGCCATTACCGCTCGCATCGGGCGATCCCATAGTGCGGTTGGTTGCCAGCGCACCGTTCGCCAGCAGCGAATAACTCCGGGTTTCGGCTTCGGCAGCGGGCCATTTGTCGAACGTGCGCCACTCGTTGCGGCCCGTGTTGAACAGGTAAGCTTCGGGCAAACTGGTTTTGCCATCGCCAGTGCCTTTCAGGAAATGATTAAAAAACTTCGCTTCGATGTTGCGCTGGTAAAACGTAGCGATGCTGTCGCCAAAATAAATGTTCGAGTGGAGTGTGTGGCCGGTTTCGCGGCTCCAGCGGCCATGCCCAAACGGCCCCATCACAAGCGTGTTGTAGGTGCCGGGCGACGTTTTCTCTATGGTTTTGTAGATGTTCAACGGGCCGTAGAGGTCTTCGGCGTCGAACCAGCCACCTACGGTCATCACGGCGGGTTTAACGTTTTTCAAGTGCGGCAAAATGCTGCGCTTCTGCCAGAACTCGTCGTAGTTGGGATGCTCAACGGTTTCCTGCCAGTAAAAGTTATCCTTGTAATAGTTCTGCACATTCTTGAGCGGGCCGAGATCAAGCTGCCACTGATAACCATCTTTCGAGCCGGTGCGGATAAACGCATTATCGTACCACGATTTGGTGGTGGGGCCGGGCGTTTGGATGCCGAATACCGGATACGTGAACAGATATGCCTGAATAAACGCGCCGTTGTGGTGAAAATCGTCGAAGAAAAAATCTGACACGGGTGCCTGTGGCGACGCGGCTTTCAGAGCCGGGTGCGCGTCGGGCAGCGAGGCCGCCGTATAAAAACCGGGGTAACTGATGCCCCACTGCCCTACCCGACCGTTGTTGTTCGGCACGTTTTTCAGCAGCCATTCAATAGTATCATACGTATCCGAACTCTCATCGGGCGCACCCGCCGTTGACGTAGCGACGCCCGTCTGCGCTTTTTTGCCTTTCTTACCGGCTGCGGGCTGCGGATCGGGAATATTTGGCGTCATGTTGGTCCATTTACCTTCCGATGCCCACCGACCGCGCACGTCCTGATACACGAAAATGTACTTATCGCGCATGAGCGTACCCGACGGGCCAACCTGAGCCGCATAAGCATCGGGGCCGTAAGGAGCCACGCTGTAGCACGTCCGCTGCATCAGAAACGGGTATTTGTTGGTAGACGAGGCATCTTTCGGCACGTAAACGGCAGTGTGTAGTTTCGTACCGTCGCGCGTGGGGATTTTGTACTCAAATTTCTGGTAATTCTCGCGGACGAAACTACCAGCGTTCTGCGCCTGCGCCGACAGGGCAAATGTTAGCGCAAGCAGGCTATATAGCCAGTTTTTCATGTTGAAATTGGAGTTGGGAGGTTATGAATTCGTAAAGATAATCGCCAGTAGGCATAGTCGGTAGACTTCGCGTGTTTGGTTCTAATAGCTTTCTAATAATCAGTTAATTCGGCTTTAAGATAAGGGCTGCAATTTTGTATCAACCAAAGCGGAAACGCAGCGGGCTATCACTCAACAGGCCGCTTTCCGATTCGCACCGGTTCATTACACTTCATCAACAAACACGTATCATTCTCATGAAAACGCACATAAAATCGCTCGCTTTAGTTGGTTTAGTAACCCTTTTCTCGACCGCTACGACGCTGGCGAATGATAATACCACGAACACCAGCAACCGCACACCCAACAATATTCTGGGTTGGATAGCAAGCCCCAAAGCCACGCTTGAGGTTTGTACGCACAAAAAGAACAACTATCTGGTGGTGCAGGTGAAAAACAACGCCCGGCAAGCCATCAGCGTAGGTCTCTACACAACCGATGGGCTGGAGTTAGGCTTCTACCCCATCGGCAAACGCCAGGAAGCCCACGCCGTTCGGTTCGACGTATCGGAACTTACCGATGCCAGCTACGTGGTAAAAGTGCGCAATCGCCACGAGACGATCACCAAAACGGTGACACTCGTTACTCCGCCCCAACCCTCCCGGCAGGCAATTATTGCCATTGCCGACTAACCAACTACTACTATGAAACCGCTCCTGCTTGCCAGCCTGCTGCTTATCACGCAAATTGGGGCCGCGTTCGCAACCGATTCGCTGCGCACAGACCCGGAAGCACCGTCGCCGGTGTGGGTGGCATCGCCCAATGCATCGTTTGCGGTCCGAACCGTACATTCGCTCGATGGGCATCTGATGGTGGGAATCAATAACCTCGGTCAGCGCGATCTGACTCTGACGGTCTGGTCGGCGGATAATCGTGAGCTGGTATTCCTGAATCTCAACCGGCAACCCGGCCACGTAATTAGCCTCGACCTGCACGAATATGCCGACGGGCTGTACCGCATCGAGATTGCCAACGACGCTGAGAAGGTGGTAAAAGACGTAAAAATTGCAACCTCGGCCAGATTAGCCCGACAAACGTTTGTGACGGTAGCAGGCACTATGACCCGAATGTAATAGCTGATTGCTTCGTTTTCTGCAAAAAGCTCTGGCCGTATCGGTCGGGGCTTTTTTTATTGGCAACACGCCCTTTTCTAATGCCTTTCTAATCGAACCCTAACCTGCACTTAAACCCGGTGGTGAATCTTTGCAGTGTCAAGTTAACACACAAATATGTGTCTGACGAACACGTTGTTTACGCTAAAAATCATGAACGAGACCAACCAGTCATTGCCCGTAGTTACGCCAGAAACGGCTGTTGTACCAACCGCTTATGAGAATGCCCAGTCGAGCCTGTATTTAGGCTTTGGCAACCTCGTGTATGCGCTGGCAAAAGCAGATGGTCGGGTTCAGAACGAAGAAGCCGATGCGGTGCGGCAGTTGCTGGCCCAGCAGCCATTCGGAGATTTGGCGCAATACGCGTTTACACTGCTTGAAGAGCGCAACGTATCTATTGAAGAGGCTTATGCCTTCGGGATGCGTCGGCTAACCGATAACCGGAAAGCCCTGAACGACACGCTTAAAAAGCAGTTTATCGACATTCTTCTGCACGTTGCCGGTGCCCACGACGATACGTCGCGGAAAGAGCAGGAGATGATTAAGCGATTCCGGCGCGACCTCCGGCGGCTGTAAGCGGCTGGATATGTTTAACTTCTAAAATTGATTTTCACTCATGAAAGCCATAAAATTCTCGTTGCTGCTACTGTTTTTAGCCAGCCCCATTTTCATCTTCTCCAATTTTCGGCCCGCTGCGGGTAAACTGAACACGGCTGTTTATGCCGAATCGTCGCTGGCGCGGGTTCGCGTAGCGGTCGACAAACCCAGCGGTATGCCTATTTCGATTCGGGTTATGGATCAGGACGGCTGGCCCCTGCACGAGCAAATACTGACAGGTGACTCAAAGCAGGCCAATATAGGTATTAACCTGTGTGCGTTGCCCGATGGGTTATATCGTATGGAAATGGCCGGTGGCCGAACAATGCAAGCCTACGAGATCAAACTCTCATCAATAAACAATACACCCTCCGGTCGGCAGGTTAATGTCCGGCCAACCGACGGGTAATTGCAAAACACCCCCGCTGGCAAATGCCAGCGGGGGCTTTTTTCAACAAACGTTTGTCACACACAACTCACCCCATGAAACGCCTTCAGTACATTTACGCACGCCTTTTACTTGTTGCCTTACTAAGCTACACAGTTAGTCACTCATCGCTGGCACAGCAAAATCTGTTCAACATACCGGCTGGCGATCTTACCCCGAAGAACAAGTTTTTCTTTCAGCACCAGAGCAATTTTTATGGCTCGGCGGGCGTCGAATCAAAAAATCACTTTGTATATGGTTTGGGCGGAGGCTTTGAAATCGGAGCCAACGTGCAGAACCTGAAAATGGAGTTTCGGCAAAATTCGCCATTTTTCACTACCAGCAGCGACACCGACAAAGCCGCCCCCATTCGTCCGCTGTTCCAGCTTACGGCTCAGAAATTTTTCTTTCTGAACGACAAGTTCAAAACCAGTATCGGTACGCAACTTGGCACGGGCCTGAACCGCTTCGGGCAGAACATGCGCGGCACACACTTCACCTACAATACATGGGTGTATGAACCCCGCCATCACGTCAAGTTTGTGGTTGGCCCTTACGTAACTGACCGGGGAACGGTAGGGCAGGGCAATACCGTTGGGGTGCTGGTTGGGTTCGAGTACCCGGTTCACAAGAAATTACTGATAATGGGCGATTTTATTTCGGGGAACAATGCCACGAGCGTATCGGTACTGGGTGTTAACTTCCTGGCGACCAAGCGTATTCAGCTTTGCCTTGGCGGGCTGATTCCTAACCCCAACAGCGGCAACAAGCCCGGCGTTGTATTTGAGCTGAACATTCTGGGCTTCGACGACGGCCCATCGCATTAACGCTCAAACAGGCCAGGGTACGTTGCCTGTCGGCTTGTTTGGGCGTTAGTTTAAGTCCCGCGCCTTCACGCGAACGGGCTTACCGTCTTTATCGGCAATGATGAGTTCAGTATCATCACGTTTTGCCTGGTCTACGACCTTTTGCACTGCCCGACGTACCCCAGCTAACACCAGTGCGATGTCAGGAACTGATTTATGTTCTGCTGAATTCATAAACTATGTATTTGCCGCCAAATAGAACCGTCTGTTATTTCAGTATCAGATTGAATGCCACCTGACGCAATGATTTGCGGTGTTGGGCTTGCATTACTAAATATACTGAAATAATCACAAATTGGAATGTATAGTTTCTTTAGGTTTTCCAGACTACGCTCATAACGTCGTTCCACTACTTCAGAGGGGATGTTATGTCCACCATTTGCTACTCGTTGCGCTACCCGCTGTTTTGAAACTTCGGCTGATGGTAGCCAAAAGTAGTATAAACTCACTACATACCCCACTTCTCTGGCCCGTCGAATCGTATGAACATACGAGCGGGTTGACAGTGTAGTTTCAAAAGCAAAATCAACCTGCTGCTGCAACAGATAATCAATTCGTTGCAGCATTAATCGACCAGCTTCAAATGCCACGCTTTCAGCATTGAATGGTGAAAGCCCCCGCGCAATTTCGTCGGCATTAACAAACTCGTTCCAGCCCCATTCGGTCCAGCCAAAATATACAGATTAGGCATTGAAATCAAATACTTTTTTCATCGATATCCATTTCTGACCGGGCTGAGCCGAGGGCAGGGCCGCCTGATACTTCCACATCAACGTTTCCCATTCCTGCACCTTCGGGTTGTCGGCATCCATGCGGGCTTTGCGGTCGAACGAAAAATCGTCGGTGGTATCCATCACCAGCACAAGTCGGTTTTCAACGCGGTATATTTCCATACTCAGGATACCGGCGTCGCGCAGACTTTGGAGTACGTCGGGCCAAACGGCTTCGTGGTAGCGTTCGTATTCGGCAATAAGAGCGGGGTCGTCTTTGAGGTCAAGGGCAAGGCAGTAGCGCATGAGCAGGCACCGAATTAATCAGCATAGATGATACGTCGGGTAAAGTACGCACGCATCATTTACTAACCCTGCCCGGCAGCTTATTTTTCTCAAATCGGCTTGATGGGCGGATTCGAGAAAAAGCCTTCGGCGGGGTGCTTGGCTGCTTTGCGGGCCAGTATTTTTTCGATCCGGGCCTGCTGACCAGCATCGACCATTACCACATACAGGTGTTCCGTCGAATCGGTTTCTATAACGCCAAACTCTTTGTCGATGGCCTCGTCGGACAGTTTAAACTGCTGTTTCACCGACTCCAGCGAGGGCTGTTCCTGCTGGGCTTTGAACTGCAACATTACCTTTTTCATCGCGTTGAACGTAAATGGGGTAGGCAGTGCGTGCCTACCCCATGTTTGGTTAGTCTGTACAACCGCAATTACATTTTTTTCGGGGCTGTGGTTCACTATGGGCCATGGCCGGGTACTGCCCCGAAGCCATAAGCCCCTGATAATAAGCCTGCATCAATAAACCCTCAAGCTGACTATCGTCGGTATCTCCATAGCCACCATCATCTGTCTGCGCTGAGAATGGCCCCGGACGCGGACCCGGTCCGGGTTGTGGCCCCGGAAATGGGCCGGGTTGTGGTCCCGGAAATGGTCCCGGCCAGGGGAACGGGTTCGGAAACGGATTGGGAACGGGCCACCGCCACCGTCCACACAGATTCGGAAAGCGTCGGCAGAAATCAACGGGCACACGCAGCGGAAACAGCCGGTCAATCAGGCGGCATCCGCCTACAATACCGAAACCCGTTTCGAGGTCATAGCCTGACGGAGTGACATCGGTGGCCGTTGTTGTCATCAGCGTTCGGATAGCTGCCGGTGCCGTAACTGGATTGGTGGCATCGTAGGGTCTCACCGACCGCACCGCAGCCACCACGCCCGCCACTACCGGACAGGCCGCCGACGTACCTCCATCTGCCGAATACACGCCCGATCCCCGAAAATGCGTGAAGCCGGCCAGATCGGGTTTGTTATGGGTCAGGCAGCCCGGCCCTTTTGTAGAATAGCCAATACGCACACTATCAATCGTTACGCCAGCAACGCTGAGCACTGCCGGATGGCTGTTGGCTCCGTAAATACGATTCGTGAACACGGCTCCGCCCGGTTCCCGGCAACGCCCGTCGGGGCAATCGGAGCCGCAGTTTCCGGCAGCGAACAGAATATCGGCACCCGCCCGTTCCAGATTACCAACCAGCAGATTGAACGGGTGATTTGGGTTGTCGCTGTAGTTACCCGGATGCCCTACCGGAAAATCCCACGAAGGCCGAAACATACCCCAGCTATTGTTGACTACCATCGACTGGAACCGTCGGCGCGGATTGCGCATGATGGTCAGCAGGTGATTAAACGCCCGCACCGCATCGGAGAGTAGTCCCTCCATAACGGTGCCGCCCGGCGCGTTTGACTGAAGCAGAGCAATGTCGGCCAGTGTACAGTTTGGTGCGGCAATCAGCACGTCGTAAGCACACATGGTGCCGTGCCCAACCGCTAAGCTACCGGGTGTCAGACCGGCACGGGGCACCCAACTCGATGCGGCATCGAACACTGGCGTTTTGCCCCGTGAGCGCAGATGGTCAAGGTTTATGCCCGTATCGACAATGGCAACCAGTACGCCGGTGCCATCCATGCCAACGGGGCGCATCCGACTCGTACATAGCAACCGCTCCACGTCGGCGTCGGTGCCAACGGGTCCTGTTGGACAAACAGCGAACGGTTCGATAACCGGGTCGGCGTAAATGGCTTTGACTTTCGGGCTTTTCAGCACCTTCTCGTAGTCGTCGGCATCTATCTCGCCCCGAACCAGGTAGGTCGAATCGGCGGAATTATCGCTCAGCACGAACGAACGCGGGTCAAGAATGGAGTCGGCGGTGGGCGTATCAAGGCGACCAACCAGCTCGACGGGCGGGAAGCTCGTATCTAACGTAAGCCCGGCCACATTCACCTTAACACTGTCGGCAAGCCCTACCGATTCGTCGGTAACAGCCATACCGGCATTTTCAGCCAGGGTTTCAGACGGAGCCAATTCTACAATTACCCTCATGTTTGCCATAGTAACTAAAGTTTAACGGTTTAGGAATCAACCATTAGTCGCAACGGCAGCGAGTTGGGCGAACAGGTAATCAAACAAAAAACCCGGCTCAGTCTACAAGCCGGGTTTTTTAATAGAGGGTTCAGAACTTATTGCAGATTAGCGTCTTCGCGGCTATTGAAGGTATCGCCCTGATTGAGGTCGCCGGTTTTCAGCCCTTTCGAGAACCAGTACATGCGCTGGGCGGAAGTGCCGTGGGTAAACCCATCGGGTACTACATACCCCTGCGTTTCTTTCTGAATGCGGTCGTCGCCAATGGCATTGGCTGCTGTCAGAGCCTCCTCAACGTCGCCCGGTTCAAATGTAAACGTTTTGCCCTGTGCATGGTGCGCCCATACGCCCGCCAGATAGTCGGCTTGAAGTTCGAGCCGCACCGACATCCGGTTGGCCTGCCGTTCGTTCATTTGCTGCTGTGCCGAATGAACTTTGTCCATAATACCCAGTTCATCCTGCAAGTAGTGGCCCACTTCGTGAGCAATGACGTAGGCCATCGCAAAGTCGCCCGGTGCCTGAAACCGACGAGCCAGATCATCATAGAACGACAGGTCGATGTACAGTTTCTTATCGCCGGGGCAATAAAATGGTCCCGATGCTGCCGACGCGGCCCCGCAACCGGAGCGGGTTTGCCCCCGAAAAAATACCAGCGTTGGCGGGCGGTATTGCATCCCTTCTTTCGCCAGAATCTGTGTCCAGGCGTCTTCTGTGCTTGCCAACACTTTGCGCGTAAATGAGGCTGCGGCATCGTCGGGTTGCGGCCCGGTGCGGGCACCCGGCATGGTAGGGCTTTGGGTTTGCTGCTGACTGCTGTTGAGCAGGTCCGACGGGTCGCCACCCAATAGTGTGACAATAATGGCAATCACAATGGTGCCAATGCCGCCCCCCACAAGCAGCCCGCCACCCCCGCCACTGCCCCGGCGGTCTTCTACATTGCCGCTTTCGCGACCTCCTAACCAACGCATGGTCTGTATCTGTTAATACTGATGGATAATCAATTGGTCCCGAAAGAACGTAAAACGAATGCTATCATCCAACGCCGAACGGCCGTTAACTTTATTATCTGACAAGTTCATTGTTCTGTTCAGCCGCCTGGTCGGTCAACGTCGTAAGAAACGACTCCGACAGGGCGGTTTCGCTGTCGCGCCCATATGCCCGCTGTTCGCCAATGCCGCCCGGCGCGGGTAGCTGCGTATTGACCAGTGCGGTCAGTTCGCCGATCAGGTTCGGGGCAATTCCTTCGAGAGCCGCGCCGAGTTTGGCCGGGAACGATATAATTCGTTCGGCTTCTCCGTACCGGCAGGCGTCGATAACCTCGCGGGCGCAGTCGGTCGAATCGATGGTCAGGAGCGGCAACGAGTCCCCGATTTTGAAAACCGTGTATTCTTTTTCGTTTTGCCCTTTGTAAATAGCATTACGCGGGCTGCCGGTGCGGATGAGGCCGGGGCAAATGGTGGTAACATAAACATTGTCTTTCAACAGTTCAGCCCGAATACCTTCCGAATAGCCAACGAGCGCGAATTTGCTGGTCGAGTACGATACCAAATGCGGCACGGCCACCTTGCCGCCAAACGACGCAATATTGACGATGCGCCCCGATTTGCGACCCCACATCTGCGGCAACACGGCGTTAATCATGTGGAAAGCAGCCCAGAAATTTATGTCCATCGCTTCGCGGAAATCGGCCTCCGTAGCGTGTTCGTAGGGCGATACAATGATGACCCCCGCATTATTAATCAGCACGTCGACCGGGCCGAGTGTTTGCCGGACGTTCTCAACAAACCGTTCTATTTGTGTCTTATCGGTCAGGTCGCAGGCTTCGGTGTATACGTCGATGCCATACTGCCTCAGTTCGGAGGCCGCCCGATCCAGTTCTTCAGCGTCGCGGGCGCAGATGGCTACGTTTGCGCCTTCGCGGGCCAGCAGCCGGGCCATTTCAAGTCCCAGCCCACGCGAGCCGCCCGTGATTATGACGGTTTTTTCGTTGAAGTCAATTCGGCGTTTTTGCGCTAAAAAGGCTTTGGTGAGCGTCCAGGCACCTATACCCGCCAATGTCCAGAGCAGGGTTTTTGTTTGTGTCGAAGCCATCGTTTTTCATGTACGTTGATGGCGGGTAAACATGCAGACAGGGGCAAAAGTTAGCGAT
The DNA here is from genome assembly GCF_001988955.1 of Spirosoma montaniterrae. Classification (NCBI taxonomy): domain Bacteria; kingdom Pseudomonadati; phylum Bacteroidota; class Cytophagia; order Cytophagales; family Cytophagaceae; genus Spirosoma; species Spirosoma montaniterrae. The sequence goes on from NZ_CP014263.1 coordinate 3,202,881, forward strand.
TTTGAGCCAGTGGTGTTTCGAGTACGTCGCGAATAGCCTGGGCTTTCAGCAAACACTCATGCCACTCCTCTTCGGGGTCGGCATCGTAGGTGATGGCACTGCCCACCGAAAACGACGTATACCGGGTTTGGGCATTGTATAACAGCGACCGGATCACCACACTAAAATCGAAATCGTTGTCGGGCGTAATATAGCCAATGGCTCCTGAGTACACGCCCCGGCGGCTTACCTCCAGTTCATCGATGCGTTCCATCGCCCGAATTTTGGGTGCGCCGGTCATGCTGCCCATCGGAAAGGCATGGCGAATGGCATCGGCCCACGAAACGCGCTCGCGCAATGTTGCCGACACGGTTGAAATCATCTGGTACACCTGCCGAAAGCCGTAAATACCGAACAATTCATCGACGCGCACCGACCCGGTTTCGGCACTTCGGGCGAGGTCATTGCGCACGAGGTCAACAATCATCAGGTTTTCGGCCCGCTCTTTTTCCGATGCCAGCAATTGCCTTCGCAGGCTTTGGTCTTCGGCAGGCGATTGACCGCGCCGGATAGTGCCTTTAATGGGCTGCGAAATCAGCCGACGGCCATCTTTCTTCAAAAACCGCTCCGGCGATGCGCCCAGCACATAGCGATCACCCAGCTTCAGGAAACTCGAAAACGGCATTGGCGACCGCTCGGTCAGGGCGCGGTAGGTTGTCAGCGGGTCGAGCAGGGCGTCTTCGCGGAAAAATTCGATGCAGTAATTAAGTTCATACACATCGCCTTCACGAATAAGTTGCTGCACCCGGCGCACATTGGCCTGGTATTCGTCGGGCGAAACGCGGCAACGGATGGGAGGTAGGGGGTGAGGGGTAAGGTATAGGGGGTAAGGGGTGGAGGGGTGTGTGCGGATGGTTTGGAGCAGGGCGTCGGCACTGCCTTCGCCGGTTATGAAAACTGTATCGCCCTGAAAATCAAGAACCCATTCAGGTTCTACGAAATACGCGTCTGGGAAGCCCAGCCGGTCGGGATTGCGGCTATGCAGGTCTTCAACCTGATTTTTCAGGTCATAGCCAAAATAGCCCACCCAATGCGAAGGCCGTACCTGTTGCGCGTCGGCTAACGCCTTGAAAAAATCAACCTCACGCTGCGCCCTCTGCGTATTACTCTGCTTCTCTGCGTTTAAACAAACGACCCGTTTCGCTCCGACATAGAGCCGGTTCGGAAACGGGTCATTTGGATAGGCAATACCGTTGTTGTTTAAAAAAGCGACAAACTGCCCCGGCTGCGTTACGGCCCAGGCCAATGCCTGCCAGCGAAACTCGTCATTCACAATCAATTGCGCTGGCACGATAGATGATTACGAATGAGCCTGAATAACTAACTAACCACGAACCAGTTGCACGTCGATGGCAATATCTTTCCCTTCGGTATTCTGACCAATCGTAAATTCAACTTCATCTCCTTCGCGGAGTTCGTTGAAGTCGGTATCGATCAGGCTGGTATAATGGAAAAACAGGTTGTTGGGCGGGAAATTCACGAAACCGTAGCCCGACTTGAGGCTGCGGATAGTGCTGATTTTACGACCTTCGGGATCATCGTCCACATCAGAAACATTGTAGTTGGGTTCGTCGCCCTGCGGCCCGTAGTTGCCGTAGCTATTATAGTTTCCGTTGGTGTAGTTATTGCTAAAGCTATTAGTATACCCCCCATTTGTGTTGCTGGGAGCCGCCGTAAACGTAGGCCGAACCTGTTGTTTTACAAACAGATTTTGAATGACAGGGTCGTTTTTACGGCTACGGCTGTCAATTTCCTGGTGCATAGCTACCGGATACGACACTTCTTCGATCAAATCCTGCGAGGTGCGCGTCACCTGTTTCTCACCCTGCTCATTCTCGAACTCAAAATCCCAGCTAAGTACCATAACGCGGGAGCCGAGCGTGTTTAGTTTGCGAATCAGCGGCACATAGTCGCCATCCGACGTAATCAGCACCACCACGTCGAACTGCTTATACTGCGCCAGTTCAAACGCTTCGAGGGCCAGCCATACATCGATACCTTTCTCCTGCCGGTAGCCCTGATACGTTTTTACGGGCAGGTAATGCGTTACCACACCCTCCGACATCAGAATATCGTCGAAAAGCCGGTCGTAGAAAAGCTGATTGCCGCGCTGATTAGCTTCGTGCGCGTTGAGCCGCCCCCGGAAGTAGTGCGCATCGACAATCTGGCATAACCGATCACTAACCCCCTCTTCTTCAGCTACTTGCTTCCGAATAAAGGCGTGTAATCCTGAGATACTGATACGGCTGCGTCGCTCGTGCGAGTAGTTGTAATAATTGCTTACGTGTAAGAAATAGTTACCGTCATAAAACACCCCAATGCGGGTAAGTTTCGATGATACTGCTGCCATGTGTTAATTGTAGTTTTTAACTTGTTTATGCACTGTATGATTGTGAGGCAATCGTAATGGGTTCCTGAACACTGTTTCCTGTCATCTATGAATACTACTACCGAAGCATCTTCTTACTTTTCTACTACAAGTACGGACAGCGTAATAATTCTATAAAAACAGCGAATAAGAACTACCCGGCAAAAATAGCATATTTTCGTTCAGAACCTGCACTGTATCTTTGTCGGCGATTAATCTTTTTATATGCAACCCATTCTATTCATCGACCGCGACGGTACGCTCATCGTTGAGCCGCAGCCCGATCAGCAGGTCGATTCGCTGGAAAAACTCGATTTTATTCCGAAAGCCATCTCGGCCCTCCGCAAAATCGCTGACGAAACGCCGTATACATTAGTGATGGTAACAAATCAGGATGGTCTGGGCACGGCCTCGTTTCCCGAAGATACATTCTGGCCTGCTCACAATAAAATGCTGGCAATCTTCGCGGGCGAGTCCGTACACTTCGATGCCGTTCATATCGACCGCCACTTTGCCCGCGACAATGCGCCTACCCGCAAGCCCGGCACGGGTATGCTGACCGACTATCTTTCGGACCAATACGACCTCGCCAACAGCTACGTCATCGGCGACCGCCTGACCGACGTGCAACTGGCCGTGAACCTCGGCGCGAAAGCGATTCTGTTCTTGCCCCCCGGCGGACTGGCAAGCGTACAAACCGCCGACGTGTCGGGCCTGACTGCCGATATGCAGAACGCCATTGCGCTCCAAACCGACGATTGGGATAAAATTTACGAGTTTCTGCGGCTACCCGCCCGCACGGCCATGGTAGAACGCAATACGAAAGAAACAAAAATCACAATCGAGCTGAACCTCGACGGTAGTGGCCGCGCCGATATGCATACGGGGCTGGGCTTTTTCGATCACATGCTCGATCAGTTGGCGAAACATTCCGGTGCCGACCTCAGCATCCGCGTACAGGGCGACCTGCACATCGATGAACACCATACCATTGAAGATACGGCACTGGCCCTCGGCGAAGCGTATCGACGTGCGCTCGGCGACAAACGCGGCATTGCCCGATACGGGTTTCTGCTGCCGATGGACGAAGCACTGGCGCAGGTTGCCATCGATTTTTCGGGTCGCCCGTGGTTGGTTTGGGATGCGGAGTTTCGGCGCGAGAAAATCGGCGATATGCCCACCGAAATGTTTTTTCATTTCTTCAAATCGTTCAGCGACACGGCGTTGTGCAATCTGAACGTCAAGGTAGACGGCGACAACGAACACCACAAAATCGAAGCTATTTTCAAGGCGTTTGCCAAAGCGATCAAAATGGCTGTTCGGCGCGATGTAAACGAGCTGGATAACCTGCCCAGCACAAAGGGGGTTTTATAAATCGCAGCCGGAGTTTGAACATACCCCGTCTCATAGTACTTTTGTCCACAAATTCAATTAGCTACTGACATGGATTTATCAACTCCCCTTACGTTGTTGTTCTACGTAGTGCTGCTGGCCGCTTCGTTTATGACGGGCAAGTGGCTGGAGCGCAAAGAACGGAATTACTAATTCACAGTTATCAGCCAACAGCGAACAGCCAACAGTTTTCTTAATTTACTACTGTCGTTTGTTTACTGTTGGCTGTTGGTTGTTCACTGTTCACTGTAACTATGCTTGGTGCGATTGCCCGTTGGTTGTTTAAAGTCTGGGGCTGGCGAATTGTTGGCCCGGTTCCAACCGTTCCCAAAGCTATTTGGGTAGTGGCTCCGCATTCCACAAACTGGGATTTTCCGATTGGGCTGGGTATCCGCCCTACCATTCATATCTGGATTCAATACCTTGCCAAGAGTTCGCTTTTCAAGTGGTATTCGGGCTGGCTGTTCCGGGCGTTGGGTGGCAAGCCCGTGTATCGCGACAAGTCGAATAATCTGGTCGATGCTATTGTGAATGTGTTCAATGAGAACGAAACCCTACACATCTGCATCACGCCCGAAGGCACCCGCGCCAACGTCTCCAAACTTAAAACGGGCTTTTACTACATCGCACTCAAAGCGGGCGTTCCCCTTATTCTGACTGGCTTCGACTGGCCGCGCAAACTCGTCATCCTCAGCGAACCTATGTACGTAACGGGCGATTACGAACGCGACATGGTTCCGTTCTACGAGTTCTTCTCACAAGTACAGGGCGTTAAAAAAGACTGGCTCGTAAACTGGGAAAAAACCGGCGTTATTACCGCCTAAGTGCCCCGGCATGAACGCTGGTATTGCTTATGGGGAAACTCCGAACGGTAGTTTACCCGATTTTAATCTTTTCATGGCAAATATCTTCCTGCCATGAGATACCTCCTTTTCCCGCTACTTACGGTGGCCTTCCTGGTGGCTGCACTGACGCCCGTTTCTCGTAAGCTGCCTAAAACAGTTACGCTTACCAAAGCCACATTGCAGGACAAAATTAAAGGTGGCTGGGCCGGGCAGGTTATCGGCTGCACGTTCGGCGGACCAACCGAGTTTCGGTACAACGGCACGATGATCAATGATTATCAGCCAATTGAGTGGTACGATGGCTACATCAAACAGACCATGCTCAACAACCCCGGCCTGTATGACGACGTGTACATGGATTTGACGTTTGTTGATGTGTTTGAACGCAAAGGTCTCGACGCGCCCGTTGCCGAACATGCCAATGCCTATGCTACGGCAGGCTATATGCTCTGGCACGCCAATCAGGCCGGGCGGTATAATATTCTGAACGGCATGAAGGCTCCAGATTCGGGACACTGGCTCAACAACCCACACGCCGACGATATTGATTTTCAGATTGAAGCCGATTTTTCGGGACTAATGGCTCCCGGTATGCCCAACACCGCCGTGCAGCTTGGCGACCCCATCGGCCACATTATGAATTACGGCGACGGCTGGTATGGCGGGGCGTTTGTAGGTGCAATGTACGCGCTGGCCTTCGTGTCCAACGATGTGAACTACATTGTGAGCGAGGCCCTGAAAACCATTCCGGCGCAGAGTACCTTCTACCAGTGTATCAACGACGTCATTCGCTGGCATCAGCAGTACCCGACCGACTGGAAACGCAACTGGTTTGAAATTCAAAAAAAATGGTCGGACGACGTGGGTTGCCCCGACGGCGTATTCCGGGCGTTTAACATCGACGCCAAAATCAATGCAGCTTACATTGTGCTGGGGCTGCTCTACGGCAAGGGCGACTTCACGAAAACGATGGAGATCAGTACCCGAGCCGGGCAAGATTCCGACTGCAACCCCGCTTCGGCGGGCGGTATTCTGGGCACGATGCTCGGCTATGCAAAAATTCCCGCCTACTGGAAGCAGGGCCTGAGCGAAGCCGAAGACATCGACTTTAAATACACGACCGTTTCGCTGAACGAGGTGTATGCTATGAGCCTGAAACACGCTTTGCAGGTTATCGAGCGCAACGGCGGGCGCGTAACGGGCGATGCCGTGACCATTGCCACGCAAACCCCTAAAGCCGTTCGGTTAGAGCAGGGATTTTCAGGCCATTTTCCAGTGCAGTTGCGGAGTATAAATAAAGACATCGAGAGCGAATACAGCTTTGATTTTGAGGGCATTGGATTTGTACTGAAAGGAGAAGCCAAGCCCAAAAACCGCAGTTTGTGGCAATATGAAAGTGAGGTCGTATTCCGGGCCGAACTGTATATCGACGGGCAGAAAACAGAAACGGCGAACCTACCCGTGAGTTTCACCAAACGCCGGCACGAACTGTTCTGGAAATACCAGCTTCCCAACGGCAAACATACTATACGGGTGAAACTGCTCAACTCCGACGCCGACCACGTTGTGCGCATGACCGACCTGCTCGTCTACAGCGACCGTCCGGTAAAAGCAAGGTAGGCCCGAAACAAACGGTGCCTTACCTTTGCAGCTATGAATTTTCTTTATCTGTTTCTGGCTTTCCTGACCGGACTGGCAATAACGGTTCAGGCGGGTGTAAACGCCAACTTGCGGCAGGCAATGGCGAATCCGATACTGGCGGCTGCCATTTCATTCGGGTCGGGATTTGTATCGCTACTGTTATTTCTGCTGGTATCGGGCACTACGCTACCCCCGCTCGAAACGGCCCGGCAACTTAGTTGGTGGAAATGGACCGGCGGTGTTATTGGAGCCGTATACGTTTCAAGCGTTATTATCTCTGTACCGAAAATCGGAGCGGCCAACCTCATCAGCCTGAGCGTGGCCGGCCAACTGCTGGCGGCTGTACTACTCGATCATTACGGTATGCTGGGTTTCGCGCAGCACCCCGTCAACGGCTGGCGGGTGCTGGGTATGCTCCTGATTGTAGCAGGCGTAGTGCTGGTGGTCAGAAACTAAGGCGTTGCTCCAATCGGCAGCGCAACCTGTACTTCAGCCCAAAAAGTATGATTGGGCCACTATAGTCAGATGTTTTTTGTCCCTTAAACTCCTGACCGATTTTTTGGTAGGATTTAAAATTTTAGCTGGTACGAGACATAGGGAAGGAGCGGAAGAACGGCTTGTTGCGTAATTTCCATTCGATCATATACAGACCCTGATGGAGTCCCGTTCTGAGTTTTTCGCATTAACGTCTGGGGTTCCAGATAATACGGATTGGCCCGGTTATAGACGTTATAAGCACCGAAATTCCAGGCGGCCTGACGCCCACGGCGGGTTAAAAAAGCATAGGTAGCCCCAACATCCAGCCGATGATAATTCGGCATCCGGTAATTATTACGATCTTCATAAATGGGTCTGGGTTCTCCATCTAAGCCGATCTGTGCACCCGTAGGTAGTGTAACGGGATAGCCAGTCTGATAAACCCAATTAGCCGATAAAGCCCACTTTTTGGTCAGTTGATAGTTGCCCACCCAAGCCAGATTGTGCCGTCGGTCGTAGCGGGCTGGATACCAACGTCCATCGTTAATGGCAGGCGTCTGACGTTCGCTGTTAGCATACGTATAGGATATCCAACCGTTAAATCGGCCTGTAGTCTTATGAACCATTGCTTCGATACCACGCACACGACCGCTAACCGGCTGAATGACGATATCCTGCCAGTTTCGTCTAAAATCAGATACAAGGTCGGCACCTTGTATGTAATCTATTAAATAGTACAGGCGTTTCTTGTATACTTCAGCCGATACCCGCCAGGTTTTATTATCTGTCCAATAGATACCTAATTCTCTCTGATTAGACCAGGATGGTCGAATTTTCTGCGTAGCTGGCACCCATATATCGTTGGGTATTCCAATACCGTTAGATGTAAGCTGGTGTATAGACTGGATCATTGTACTCAATCCACCTTTAAGCGTCAGTTGTGGCAATAAGGCAACGCCAACACTCAGACGTGGTTCCCATGACAAATAGGTAGTTTGATCAACTTTAAAGTAGGGCATACGCATCCCCATGTTAAGCCGGAGCCAGGATCGGGGTTGCCAGTCATTTTCAATAAAAACGGCTTGTTCCTGTGCGTAGATAGGTCGACTTTCATTCGGCTGGTCAAACTCCGGGCGGCTCGACTCCACAATACTTATTCGACCCGGATAAAAACGGTGCCAGATTTGCTCGCCACCAGCCCGAAGCGTATAAGCGGGCGATGGCGTAAACTCCAGACTGGTTTTTATAGCCCAGTCGCGAACAGTATTCCGAATAGAAATGGAATTTAGCAATACATCTTCACCAACCTGCGTTCGGCTGCTGCCCCCAAACTGATACGCGAAATTGCTGTAGAGCAACGTTACTTTTCCGAATAATTTAGGGGTTAGCGCACGGTTGTAGCGCACGGTTGAGGTTAGATTTCCCCAGCGCAGGGTTGTCTGAGTGCGGTCACTCTTATCTTGCTCCGCATATTTGAAAAAATCGTTATTGTGATAAACGCTAACAAACAACTGACTTTTATCATTGAAGCGGTGGTTTACCTTGGCGTTCAGGTCATAAAACCAGACATTGGTCAAATTTTCAACCCGCTTTCCTGCCCACAGGCGAATGTTCTGTGGTAGAAACAGCAGGCCAGTGTTCATAGTGCGGGCCGCTACCATATACGATGAAGTACCTTTACGCAGGGGACCTTCGGCCAGAAACCGTGAACTAATCACGCCAATACTTAACTCTTGCCGGGCTTTCTGGTTATTGCCTTCTTTCATGGAAATGTCCAGCACCGAAGCCAGCCGTCCACCATAGCGGGCTGGAAAGCCGCCCTTGTAGAGGTCAATATGCCGGACTGCATCAGGGTTGAAGGCAGAAAAAAATCCAAACGCGTGCGATGCATTGTAAACAGGAGCTTCATCGAGCAATATCAGGTTCTGTTCCGGGCTGCTTCCGCGCACATACAAGCCCGAACTGCCCTCCTGCCCAATCGAAACACCCGGCGTGGTAGCTAAGGCTTTCATTAGATCAGCTTCGCCTAAAAGCATAGGAATTTGTTTCAGCCGCTGAACCGGAATGCTTAACAGGCCAGGTTCTGTTCGGAGTGCCTGTTGCCTGACCGTTATGGCCGACAGCGTGTCGGAATGCAGCCGGATTGTTAACAATGTGTCTCGCTCAACACCGATGCGGTCGATAACAGGCGCATAGCCAACATACGATACACGCAGGTTGTAATATGCCTGATGCGGCAGTGTCAGACTGAAAAAACCATACTGATTAGTTGTAGTTCCTTTTACAAAAGCTGTTGCCTGAACGGAAGCCCCAATTAAGGCTTCTCCACTGCTGTGTTCGCGCACATAACCTGAAATAGTGACAGTGCGTTGGGCAAACAGTGGCTCATAACCGAGCAGAAATAGCAGAAATAACAGATAGATACGTTGTTTCATCGGATTAATTCAGATCAAATTACCGAATACGAATGGTTTGCTTGTATTCGTTCAGGGCAGCTACTACGCCATAGCCGCCAATAACATTTGTGTAGGTGCGTTTGGGTTCGGTGAATGCATTGGCAAGCCCTTCGGTGATCTGATACGTTTTGCCGTACTCGAAATATTCCGGCGATACAGAAAACAAACGAATCCGCAACTCATCTACATAATCTTCGTCAAGTTGAGTTTTATCTATGGTGAATCTACGGTCGTAGACTAACGTCTCGATAACAATCCCCAGTTCTTTCTCAGACTGGGCAAAACAGGCGTCGCTGTAGATGGTGGCAGACCCTGGAACATATTCTTCTGTTTTTGACAATAAACTGGTTAGTGCAATCTCCTTAAAACAATCATCATCGCGGTAGTTGAAGCCACCCAAGGCCCTTTCAATTGGTAGAATATTGCCGCCATCAGGCTTTCCATTCCGAAACGGCTCAATGCCAACGGCATAATAATTACCAATTTCTGGATAATCAGTAAGCTTAATACGTAATAAGTGGGGGTCAGCATATGGATTAAGCGATGTCACCTTAGCTACTGTATCATACTGAATTTGATGAAGCGGAAATACCTTTGGTATCATAACTGGCTTGCTTTGTGCCGACTCAAAGCCCGTTGCTTCGGCCTTAATCACATAAGTTACCCCGGCTTTAAGCGCGTAGTCAAACAGCCGATAATTGCCCTCTGAAACATATGACAGCCTGCCGACTAATGTACTGTTGGCATACAACGAAACAACCGCATTATCGACATAGGTTTTTTCGGGTATTGCACCCGTAGCGGGCCATGTGCGCCCCACAAATACCTCTGGAGCCTGATTGGCCCGCAAAAGACCATTGACCACCAATTTGGAACCAGCAAACGATAGGTCATATACGACACCATCCTGGCACGAAAACCCCAGTAAGCAGACGAAACACGCAAGAATTCTGACGACCATTTTAGTTGTACTAAAATCGTCAACCGGGCAGGACGACCCCAGCAAGCTGGCTGCCCGACTGACGAACGGTTTAAATATTTGTGGAGAATGAGATAAGTTGAGTACGATTCTTCCCGATAGAACCACCATTACCGTTACAAACACCTCTAAAGGTGGCATTCATGGTTACGGTTCCTACCGAACCTGAGGTCCAGCTTTCCTGATAACGCCATCTTATTGTTTCAGAATGGTTTTCTTCATACCAGGGAGATATGGGGTTGCCATTCAGAGTAGCCGAACCGCTAACCGACATACCGTCGGAAGGGTGGGCACCCCAGCCCCACCAGTTACTCCGCTGATGGCGTACTTCAACACCGGTAGACCAATATTGCTGTGGAAATGGGTAGTTCTTCGCCCAAGTGTTGCCTCTGAACCGGCGTTCAACCAAACCTGTGGAATTGTAAGGAATATCCCAGTAATCATCAACAGTAGCCCGACGGGCACCACTCGGCGTTTTGATGTTGACGCTGGTGGGCAGATTATCTACTGCTCTCGACACAACATGCGGACCACTGCCCCGGAGCAACTCCTGCTCATAGCGCAGGTGCGTCCGGGATACGGCTACGTCGCTGATGTGAATCAGGATGTCGCCAACCTGCACTAACCCTTTTGCGTTGACAAGGTTAGCCAGCGCAAAATCCGAGAGAGCCCGTCTGAAATCGCGGTCTTTGCCCACGCCCTTGACCGTATAGACACCTTCATATTGCTGAATGGTGCCATCTTCGAGTGCTTTGCCGATGTCGTACTTCACCAGATTAGTGTACGATTTATTCAGCGAAACGAACCCGGGAAAACGTTTTTCCCAGTTCTTCAGGCCATCCGGTGCGTTTAACATGTTGAGTGTACGCATAAAATCGGTTGTCGATGCGAACGTTAAACGGTCTCCCGACACTGTGATTTGGGGTTCAGGCGTAGCACTAATAGGCGAGACACTTGTCTCATCTGTAGTAGGCTGACAGGATAGGTTTTTTTGTAAAACAATTGACCTCACAAACCCCGCCATCGGTCGTCAAACTGTGCGGGGTTTGCTTGTTACAAAGGTAGCGGGGCAATTAGTGTAGCCTTCTTGCCCTAAAGCAAGAAATGAGTTGATCTAAATCAAAAAAAAATTACTTGTTTATACGCTTCGTTTTGCTCTAAGCCTACTAAGCGTTGATGGCGTCACATCAAGGTAAGACGCCAGATGTTGAAGCGGCACCCGGCTGTAAAGTTCAGGGTAATGCTGCACGAAATGATCGAACCGCTGTTGGGCCGTCAGGCTCCGCAGCACCCTGAGCCGGCTTTCATTTTGCAGTAAAAAATGTTCGGCTAACAGCCGCATTAAGTTTTCCACCTCGGGCATTGCCGTTAGTATGCGTTGTATATCACTGTGGCGGACATACGCAATAATCGAGGGTTCTATAACCTGAATGGTCTCGAAGGACGGCACCTGCCGGAAAAAACTCCGGGCCGAGCAGGCAAACTGCTCATCACTGGCAAACCACGACGTGTATTCTTTGCCCTCCCATTCATAAAAGGCGCGAACCAAACCAGATTCTATAAAATAAAGTTTATCGCTTACATCTCCTTCATGAAGTAATACGCTCCCTCGTTTAGCAGGTTGTGTGACAAAGGCACCGGAGATGGTGGCCCAGATGTCACCAGAAAGTTTACATTTTTCGTTGGTAAAGCTATTAATGGTTGTCCGCATTGATCTGGTATAAATCGGGGCAGCAAATTAGCTACTTACTTTTGTAACACCAGTGTACTTTGGTAAATTATTTCAACATTATCAGCCTATTTGTCTATAGGTGTTGACTACCTATGATCAATTATCGTTTTTATCCATCGTTACTCAACGCGTTTTCGCGCTATGTGCGCGGGGGCAATTTGTTGGCGCAGGAGCTTATCGACAGCATCAACCGCGTAGCCACACCCACCACCGAAGCGCAGGAGCGCGGCATCTCGTTTGAGGAAGCCATCATTAAAGGCACCAACGAAGAACGCTTCGACCCGGACATTGTGCGGAAAGTGCGGAAACTGCTCCCCCGCCCCATTGTTGATACGCAGGTCTATTGCCAATGGCAGGTCGACGACGTGCTGTTTTACGGCTACGTCGATTTGATCGGTAAATTCAAAGCCGTTGACCTGAAAACTACGGCATCGTATCAGAAAGACCGGTACGTATTCAACCACCAGAATTTGTATCTCCACGCGCTCAAACGCAAGGGTATCAAGCTGATGGAATACGTCATTACAGACTTTACAGACGTGTACGTCGAAAGCTACTCGCTTACGCACCCCATCGACCGGCAGTTGGAAGAAATCAGGCTCTTTAAAGCGTTTCTGGAAGAACATCGCCCTTTGATAACCGATAAAAAGATATTCGTTAACGACGGCGAAGACCCCGACGCCCGGCGAAAGTAGTACCTTTGCCGCATGTTTCAGCGAACGCTCCGGCTGTATCAACGTGCGTATCAGGGTCTGTCACCGTCGGTATGGCTGCTGGCGGGCGTTATGCTCATCAATCGTTGCGGCACGATGGTGTTGCCGTTTCTGACGCTTTATCTTACCCAGCATTTGCGCTATTCCGTTGCCGATGCGGGTATAGTTATGGCGGTTTACGGCATCGGTGCGTTTATTGGTACGTTTCTGGGTGGGCGGCTTACCGACCGATTCGGATTTTATTACGTGCAGCTTTGCAGCCTGCTGTTTGGCGGAGTAGCCCTGTTGTTCATTCAATTTGTAACTAACTTTTACGCCCTCTGCGGCAGTGTGTTTGTCTTCACACTGCTGGGCGACACGTTCCGGCCTGCAAATCAGGTTGCCATTTCACACTATACCGAGACCGACGCCCGCACGCGGGCTTTTTCGCTGAACCGACTGGCAATCAACCTCGGCTGGGCCGTGGGGGGCGGGCTGGGCGGCTGGCTCGCCAGCATCGATTATGGGCTACTGTTCTGGGTCGATGGACTAACATGCATCGTGGCCGGGCTGGTGTTATGGCGATTTCTACCCGTGCCAGCACCGGTTTTGCAACCAGAACCAGTAGGCCCCGACCAGCTCACTGCAGGAGTCAGCTTTACAACACCCGAAACAGGAAGCAACTCCCCTTTCCGCGACCGGCTATTCGTTGGGTTTGTGATCTGTTCGGCCCTCTACTTCCTGACATTCATGCAGTTGTTCACGCTCGTGCCGCTGTTTTTCAAGGAGGTTCTACGCCTGACCGAACGCGCCATCGGAACGCTGATGGCACTGAACGGCCTGTTGATTGTGCTGATTGAAATGGCGTTGGTCTATGAGCTTGAACAACGTAAAATCCCCAAACTCAGGCTAATTCTGATCGGCGTTTTGCTAACAGTTGCTTCTTACGGCACGTTGGCCATAACAACCGCGTCCGTTGGTGCTTTAGCCTTTATGCTGCTGATTACGCTGGCCGAAATGCTGGCAATGCCGTTTATCCAGTCCTTCACAGTTGGTCGTGCCAGTCCGGCTACGCGGGGGCAGTATCTGGCTTTATATGCAATGGGCGGAGCAGCCGCACAAACCCTCTCGCCAATAGTTGGGGCGCAGATGGTTGGGCATTACGGCTTCTCAACGCATTGGTTCGGTATTATGGCTATTGGTTTAGTTTCGGCCAGCGGTTTCTGGTGGCTGAGCCGGAAGGCGTAGCCCAAGTCAATTTCTTTACGACCTTTGCCATTATTAGAGGGTGAAACGCACTCTTTCACTCTTTCACTCTTTCACTCTTTCACGTTGAAACTCTGGCAAAAAGAAGGCGTTGACACCGAATCCACGGCGGTTGCCTCTGAAATCGAGAACTTTACCGTCGGGCGCGACCGCGAGATGGACCTCTACCTCGCTCCGTTCGATGTACTTGGAAACCTCGCCCACGCGCAAATGCTCGAAACCATTGGCTTGCTGACGAGCGATGAACTCCGGGCGTTGCAAACTGAACTGAAGCAGATTTATGCGCAGATTCAGGCAGGGCAGTTTGTAATCGAAGATGGCATTGAGGACGTCCATTCGCAGGTCGAACTGATGCTGACGCGTGCGTTGGGCGATGTAGGCAAAAAAATTCATTCGGGCCGTTCGCGCAACGATCAGGTGCTGGTTGACATGAAACTATTCACCCGCGACCGGCTCTGGGCAGTAGCCGAAGCCACCCAACGCGTGTTCGACCAGCTCATCAGCCGGTCGGAGCAACACAAAAATGACCTGCTGCCCGGCTATACGCACCTGCAAATTGCTATGCCGTCGTCGTTTGGGTTGTGGTTTGGAGCCTATGCCGAAGCCCTTTCCGACGATATGCTGACGCTGCAAACGGCCTACCGGCTCGCCAACCGGAACCCGCTCGGTTCGGGTGCTGGCTATGGCTCATCGTTCCCGCTAAACCGCTCACTCACAACGGAGTTACTGGGTTTTGAGGGCATGCACGTCAACGTGGTATACGCGCAGATGAGCCGGGGCAAAACCGAACAAACCGCCCTGAATGCACTGGCAACCGTGGCCGCTACACTCTCCCGCATGGCAATGGACATCTGTCTGTATAACAGCCAGAATTTCGGTTTTCTGACGCTGCCCGACGCGCTCACTACGGGCAGCAGCATTATGCCGCACAAGAAAAATCCTGACGTAGCCGAACTGCTTCGGGCCAAAACCAACCGCATGAAAGCCCTGCCGATGGAAGTGACCATGGTGCTAAGCAACCTCCCCTCCGGCTACCACCGCGACATGCAGATTTTGAAGGAAATTCTAATGCCCGCCTTCGATGACCTGCTCGACTGTCTCCACATCACCGGGTTTATGCTCGAACATCTACAGGTAAAACCTAATCTGCTCGATGATCCCAAATACGATTTGCTGTTCAGTGTAGAACGCGTGAACGAGTTGGTGTTGCAGGGCGTACCGTTTCGCGAAGCGTATCGGATTGTCGGTAAAGAAATTGCCGAACATAGTTATGAGCCGCCCCGGCAGTTGCACCATACGCACGAAGGCAGCATAGGAAATTTGCAAAATGACCTGATTATAAGTCAGATGCAACAGGCCATTGCCGGATTCGGAGCCGAGCGGGCGCAGGAGGCCGCAACCCGGCTGCTCACACGTTAACGAACCCGATACGCCACCAACTTATTCCCGTTGAAGGTTGGTACAATCAGCAGTTTACGGTTGGCGATATACTCAATATCAGCAGCGTTGAGCTTTTGGCTGCGGGTGTCTAACAACTGTTGTTTTTGCCCGTCGGCACTGACGTGGAATACCTGCCCATTCCAGTCCGACACAAAAAAGTTGCCTTTTCCTTCAGGAACGATACCGTCGGTGCGATCCATGCCGTCGGCCAGTTTAGTAATTTTTTTGGTTTCTACGTCAACGGTCTGCAATGCGCCGGTTTTGGTGCTGCCAATCATCAGCCGGTTCTTGCCAACCGCCAGCACCCCGTTGGGTTTTTCGAGTTGTTCGCCTTCCAGCCAAACTTCCCACTTATCGTCTTTCAGTCGGTAAATTTTGTCGAAGCGGCTGTCTGACACGTAAACTGTGCCTGTTTTATCAACCGTTACGTCGTTCAAAAACGCATTTTTCGGATCAACGGCGTCATACGTTTTTTCGGCCTGACCGTTTTCGGTGTTGATAACCACCAACCGATATACGTCGGTTACGTAAAGTTTGTTTTTAAACAGTCCCATGCCTTTGGGCGCATTGAGGCCAATTGTCCAGCGCAGGCTTTCGACAGTACCATCGAGCGAGACTTTTGAAATAAACCCGTTGCCATCGAGCGCGTCTGGCTTACCATCGATGTTGGCAACGTATAAGGTGTTCCGGCCATCGTATAATACCGATTCTGGCACGCGCAGCGTCGTGTCTGTTTCCCAAACCTGCTGAAGTTTAAGCGGTTTCGGTCGTGACGCAGGTAGTAAAGCTGCACAAATCGTCGCTGTCAGAAGCATTGCGAAGGAAATAGAAAGCTGTTTCATGCCCAAAAAGTTTTCTTCGTAAAAATTTAATTTAGGTTAAAATTTCCCTGAAAAGGCCGTTTTCTGCCCACATTACCCTGTTAGCCAACCGAAGCCGGGCCTACTTGCCGGCTGCAAATCATAAAGCGGCTCATTTATTGTAAACAAACTGGAAATGAGCCAGTTTACAATCTCACGTATCAGCAAAAAAATCAGCATATATCATGGAAATGTATCAACCCATGCCCGCACGTCAGGCAGCCGATGCAATTGCGCTCAAAGACAGCATCCGCGACATGATCCGGCTTCAACAGGACTACCAGCTTTCGGACGAATTGTTCTGGGAAATTTTCAACGCCCGCGTTTTGCTCAACGAAAACATTGATGTGAATTCGTTCGTGAAGGGGCTTGCCTGAGTCAGCTAAGTTTCACGCTGAACAACGCTTTCGACCGGATGTAGATGTAACTCACTACAACCAGCGTGACCACACCCCCCAGCAATACCGACGGCACGGTGCCAAACAACCGGGCCGCCAGCCCCGACTCGAACGCGCCGATTTCGTTTGATGTGCTGACGAAGATGCCATTTACGGCAGCAACGCGCCCACGCAGATGATCGGGCGGAAAAATCTGCATAATCGTTTGCCGAATTACCACACTGACGCTGTCGAACGCGCCCGTCAGGGCCAGCATAAGCAGCGACAGGTAGAAGTTTGTCGACAGTGCAAATACAATGGTAGCGATGCCGAAGCCCACCACCGCCAGCAGCATGTTCCGCCAGGCGTTGTGCGTGGGTGGGTAATAGGTCATAAACGCCAGCGTCAGCACTGCCCCCACGCTGGGTGATGCCCGAAGAAAACCAAGCCCTTCGGCTCCCACCCGCAGAATGTCTTCGGCAAACACGGGCAAGATTGCCACCACTCCGCCGAACAGCACCGAGAATAAATCGAGCGAGATGGCGTACAGTACAATGGGTGTTTTGAATACGAACCGTAAACCTTCCGATAAGCTTTCGCGCAACCCCGCCGTTGGTACGTCGCTGACAGGCACGGGTTTGCGCCCGACAAGCGAGATCAGGAGAAAGCAAACGATTAGCAGGCCAATGACTACCAGCAGCGTGTTATCGAACCCCAGGCCGCTATACAGAAACCCGGCCCCGCCCGGCCCAACAATGGCTCCGGCCTGCCAGAACGAACTGCTCCAGGTGGCTGAGTTGGCATATAACTCACGCGGCACCAAAAACGGCTTCAGCGATGAACTGGCGGGCGAATAGAATCCTTTGGCTGTGCCAATCAGCATCAGAACACCGTAAATGAAGGCCAGCCGCACGGTTTGCGAAAACCCGGCCACTACCGATGGCTGAAACGCTATGTACAGAATCACTGACCCCAGAATAATAACGGCCAAACTCCATTGCAGTATTCGTTTTTTATCGCGCCGGTCGGCCAAATGACCGCCGAAGAGCGACACCGCAATGAACGGAATAGCTTCGGCCAGGCCAACCAGACCCAGGGCCAATGGGTCGCGGGTAATTTTATACAACTCATACCCCAATACAACTTCCTGAATCAGTAGCGTGGCGGTAATCAGAAAACTATTCAGTACAAAGTAGCGAAAATCGGGTATGCGGAGCGATGCGTAGGTGTCGATACGGGTATCAGTCGTCATACTTTTTTAACCGCAAAGACGTAACGTTTGTCGCAAAGCGCATAAAAAATTCCGTAAGCGGGCAACTTAAGTTGCCCGCTTACGGAATTTTTTATGCGCTTTGCCGATTAACCTACGCAATCGTGATTTCTTTCACCACTTTCTGCTCTTCCACTTTCGGCAGTTCGAGTGCCAGAATTCCGTCGGTATAAGCCGCCGTGATAGCGTCGGGATTGACCGTCTTGGGCAAACGAAACCTGCGCTCAAACGCTTGAACGCCAAACTCATAGTGAGCAGAGTTTCCGGCTTTTTCGGCGGTTTGTGCTTCGGGCTGGTAGGCAACCGTGAGCGTATTGTTTTCAACACTGATTTTCAGATTGTCTTTCTTCAAACCCGGCACGGCCAACGCCAGATGAAAGGCGGTTTCGGTTTCTTTTACATTGGCGGCAGGCTGATTGGTCAGCGTGTTACGGTAACGATTAATGACCGGGCGACCAACTACGCGAGTGCCAAAGAATGGGTCGAAAAATACGGGGGTGGGATTGTATCGAACTAAAGTTGCCATGATATGTCTTCGCTTCTTATTTATTGCTTACTGTCAAGCACACCAACCAATAATCAATTGCTGTACCAATCCATACGAATTTAAAAATTATGACTTTTTGTCTGTATTTAAGAATATATTGATACATAAAACGCCAATGTGTCATGAATCAGCTCAGTCAGTTGTGTCCGATTTATGTCAATGAAATACTACCTCTGTTAGTCTCACTAAGCTTTCTTTCCATAGTAAAGCTTTTACAAATAGAAAATTAACAAAATCAATCTTGGGACTTCGTGGGGTAAGGGTTAATTTTAAACCCAGAAAGCATTTCGCTCTCCACCTAACCACTACTTTGTACTTATCAAATTATGAAGCGACATCTCCTGCCGCTGTGCACACTGGCTTTGTGGGCTTGTATGCCGTTGAGTGCCTCCGCCCAGCAAACGGCTGCCGACTTCTTCGATAGCGGAATCTCCAAAAGCAAAACCGGCGATTTTACCGGAGCCTTGCAGGCATTCAGCATGGCAATTACGATGAATCCCGAAAACGCCCCCAGCTACTACAACCGGGGCGTTGCCAAAGCTAATCTGAAAGACCACCGGGGCGCCATTCTCGACTACGACCGGGCCATTGAGCTTAACAGCAAAGACGCATTAGCTTACCTGAGTCGGGGTATCAGCAAAAGCAAACAAGACGACCACCGGGCCGCTCTCCTCGACTTCAGCCGCGCTATCGAACTCAACCCCGACGACCCGCAGGCGTATTACAACCGGGGAGCCAGCCGCAGCCGTATCGAGCAGTTTCGGGGTGCTTTGAGCGATTTCGACAAGGCTATCGAGCTGGAACCCAGCAATGTACAGACGTATTATGCACGCGGTATTACCAAGCAGAAACTTGATGATTTCTCGGGCAGTTTAGCCGATTTTACGAAGGTGATCGAGATGAACCCCAAGCGCGGACAGGCGTTTGCGGGCCGGGGCCTGTCGAAGGTTGAGTTGAAAGATTTTGCCGGGGCCGTGACCGATCTGAACAAAGCCATTGAACTCAGCCCCGAAGATGGCGAGTCGTTTTTTTACCGGGGGTATGCCAAAAGCAAATTAGACGACTATAAAAGTGCGCTCGGCGATTATGACCGGGCCATTGCGCTCAAAGGCGATAACTACCAGGCGTATTACGGACGAGGCTTTTGTCGCAGCAAACTTGGTGATCAGAAAGGAGCCGTACAGGATTTTAATCAGGCCATTGAAATCAATAACGTAAACACCGAATCGAAGGTGGTGTATAGTGGTCGGATTACGCGTGCTACGCTCGATAACCTACGCAATGTGGTGCAGGAGCGCAACAAAATCAACGAGTTGGGCACCGAACGGGCCGAAGCCTATTTCAGCCGGGCCGTCAGCAAAAGCAAACAGGGCGACCCGAAGGCAGCAATTATCGACCTCAACAAATCGATTGAACTGAACCCAACCTACGCCGAAGCCTATTTTACGCGCGGTATGATTAAGTCGGCACAGGGCGACCAGAAAGGAGCCATCATGGACTGCAACAGTGCTATTAAACTGAATCCGCGCTACGCCGAAGCTTTTTACGTGCGCGGCATCATTAAACACAGCCTCGGCGATGAAAATGGGGGGTGTTTAGACCTCTCCAAAGCCGGCGAACTTGGCTACAACCCGGCCTACAAAGTGATAAGCGATTACTGTAATTAAAACTGTGATTTATCGGATTATGCTGACTGACTTTGATTTCTTTTAATCGCTGCCGAAGGCAGCAAAATCAATAAAAATCAAAGTCAGTCAGCATAATCCGATAAATCACAGTTTTATTCATTCAAACCGCAGGTGCTTGACCGAATCGCCCGACATTTCGAGTTCGAGCAGGGCGTCGATGCCGATTTCGAGGTGTTTGTTCACGAACTGACCGGTTACGCGTTTGTCACTCTCTTCGGTTTTTACGCCTTCGGGTATGAGCGGATTGTCAGACACGAGGAGCAACGCGCCGTGCGGAATTGAATTGACGAAACCAACCGTGAAAATAGTAGCGGTTTCCATGTCGATAGCCATTGCCCGGATTTCGCGCAGGTAATCTTTAAACGCTTCGTCGTGTTCCCAGATGCGCCGATTGGTGGTATAAACGGTGCCAGTCCAGTAATCGAGTTCGTGCTTTTTAATAGTCGACGATACCGACCGCTGCAACCGGAACGAGGGCAGAGCCGGTATTTCGGGACGCATATAGTCGTTGCTTGTGCCATCGCCCCGAATGGCGGCAATGGGTAGAATCAGATCGCCAAGTTGTGTTTTTTTCAGACCACCGCATTTTCCGAGGAACAACACAGCCTTCGGCTGAACCGCCGACAGCAGGTCCATAACGGTAGCAGCCATAGGGCTACCCATTCCGAAATTAACGATGGTAATGTTATTAGCCGTTGCCGTTTGCATAGCCCGCCCGATTCCGAATACCTCTACGTCAAATTTCTGAGCAAACAGGTCAACGTAGTTAATAAAATTGGTTAGCAGGATGTATTCGCCAAACTGCTCGATGGGCGTGCCAGTGTATCGCGGCAACCAGTTCTGTACAATTTCGTCTTTTGTTTTCATAAAGATTGACTGGTTGATTGATTGAATTGTAGAATACTCGAATTAGTTCAGGCAGGGTGTAACACGCATTCAATCACTCAATCATTCTATAATTCAATCAGTCAATAACTGTATCTTCGCGTATGGTTGCACTGAACCTGCCCGCTTTCGCTCACAAAACTAAGCAAGTCGAAGGGAAACCTTATATTTTCGATTTGTTACGCCGGAAGTACGTCCGGCTATCTCCCGAAGAATGGGTGCGGCAGCATCTGATCAATCTATTGCTGACGCACTATGCTTATCCTAAAGCGTTGATTCGGACAGAAGGCGGAGTCGTGCTGAACCAAACCCAGAAACGTACCGATATTGTGGTGTTCGACCGGCAGGGACAACCGTATTTGGTGGTCGAGTGTAAAGCTCCGCACGTATCGCTGACCCAATCGGTTTTCGATCAGATTGGCCGGTACAACCATGTGCATCGCGCCCCGTATTTGGTTGTCAGCAACGGATTGGTGCATTACTGCTGCTGTATAAACCATGAAACCGCAGACGTGCGGTTTCTGGATGACTTTCCGATGTTCGCCTGAGCGAGTTCACTGCATTCTATTGACAGGTCAGTGAGTTGACACTTTGTCGGGCACTGGTAATATCGGCCTGCGGCACTGTATTACAACGAGAGGCTGCATCGAGAAACTCAGTAGCAGCTTTTTTAAACGCGTCGCAGTTCGCTTTGGTTGGACTACTGCTGTAGGTAGTAGCGGCCCGGCTCACGGCCTCTGACCGTTGCGAAGCTAACTCGCAGGCGGCTGGCCCAACAGTCTCTTCGTCTTTCTTACAAGCCCCGCCCAGCCATATACAGGCGAGTAATGTGGCATACAGTTTGGTCTTCATAATACTCTCGTTTCTGGAAAAAAAATGGCGTTACTAATTTTACAGAAGCAAGATGAAACAAACCGCTCAACCACTACAAAACCTATTGAGCAAACGGACATCCCAGTTTAGGCAACGGTTATACCTACATGAACTGGATTTGGAAAATGCATCCATAAGCTAAGTAAATAGGAGCTAATGGTGCATAAGTCAGTGTGTTGATTTAGTTTTCAGCGGTAATTATAGTCTCTGTCAGGTATGAAGTATGTCTTCTTCGTATGGCTTTGCTATTCATTGCAGATTAACGCACTGGCGCAGGACGGGCCGCGTTCACTACATCCGAACGTGACCGTAGATACGTATCTGACCGTCTCGCGGCAGGGCGTCAGGCTGGCCCAGGACCCGCTTTCCGGTACGCTCTTTTATGCCGACGTTGATGGCTATGTTGCTCAAATACAACTTAATAGCAACGGTCAGCCGGTTGAAGTTCCGGTAGCCAGTGCCGCCCAGCATGGCATCGAATTTTTGCAGGGTATGACCTTCGCCGATAGTGTGCTGGTGCTGGTCGGTATTCGCCGATTACCCTATGAAGGCGTTGGCCGGATTGTAAAAGGTAAACTCCGGCCCGACGGCTCCCGGCAGTGGACCGTATTGCTCGAAACAGCCCCTTACCCCTACTCCGGCACGGCCTTCGACCACGCGTTCAGCGGAGTTTGTGTATCACCCAACCGCGATTCTATTTACGTGAACAGCGGCTCACGCACCGACCACGGCGAAGTGCAGGACAATGGCGGGCGATTTCCAAACCTGCGCGAAACACCCATCACAGCCCGTATTTTTAAATTTCCGCTAAAAGGCGAAAACCTGACACTGGCAAACAACGAACAGGCAGTGCGGCAGTCGGGCTGGCTGTTTTGCGAAGGCACCCGCAACACGTTCGATATGGCATTCAATAGCGAAGGGCGGCTCTTCGGGGCCGAAAACGCCGGGCATCGCTCCGACCCCGAAGAGCTGAACTGGCTGCGACCCGGTCGGCATTATGGCTTTCCGTGGCTTATCGGCGGCAACGAAACACCCCAGCAATTTCCCAATTACGACCCGCTCACCGACCCGCTGCTATCGGAAGGCTACCGCGACCCATCGTTCCGTAACGATCCGGCCTACCCGACCCGGCCCAACATTGCGTTTACGGCTGGTATCCTCAACAATGGCCCCGATGCAAACCGCGTAGTCGATCCCGCTACCCGGCAGTTGACCCCCTCCGATGCCATTCGCACGTTTACGTCGCACGCGTCACCGCTGGGGTTAGTGTTCGATACAGATAGTGTGTTGGCCGACTTTTCCGGGCAGGGGTTTGTGCTGGGCTTTACAAACGGGCGTGGGCTGGATTTGAGCACGTTACGGCTGCAACATGATCCTGCTGCCGACAATTACCGGGTTTCGGTTACGCGTATTGCCGAGAATTTCAGGCAGCCGGTCGATGCCGAGTTAGTGGGCGGTACGCTTTACGTACTCGAGCGGGGCCGTAATGCTATCAGCCGCGTACAGTTTCGCGCCCGAACCGACCGACGGGCTGATTTACGGTTAAGGATGAAAACCGATAAACGGGTTGCAGGAATAAGTCAGCCCGTGATGGTCTCGCTAACGGTGAGTAATCGGGGACCGGTAATGGCCCGGTCAATAACCGTAAACAATCGCTTACCCGACGGTATAGAGTTTATTGACAGTCCTCATTTTCAGACCGCACCGAGCGGCCTTACGGCCAACGTGGGCGGATTGGCTCCCAAACAGCAACGTACAGTCGTGTATCGGGCGCGTTTGACCCAACCCGGCACCTATCGCAATGCGGCTGAAATTGTGCAATCGTCGGTTGCCGACCCAACCAGTACGCCCAACACCGGTACGGGCGATGGCGAAGATGATATGGCCGTGGCCGACTTACGAAGCCTGCCCAACGGCGGTCCGGTCAGAGAGTCGCCCAACCCCACTGGTCGGCACCTTCCCGCTGTCCAGCCAAACCAGCCACCACCCGACCCCAACCGGCCTGATTTGCAACTTTCTATGGTTGCCGATAAGCTTACGCCCCAACTCAATGGACGTGTTACCGTTACATTTCGGGTACAGAATGCAGGAGGTCAACCCGCCAGTGACGTGCAACTACGGGTGCTGACACCCAACAATCTGGTAGCTGAGAATAACCCCGGCTGGGTGGTCAATGGCAACGTGCTTACTTCAGCCAGTTTTAGCATAGCACCGGGCGAAACCACCACCCGAACACTTGCGTTAGCAGTTGGCGGGGCCGGTCCGTTTCTACTTAAAGCAACCCTTACCGGCCCCGCCGACGCCGACTCAACACCCAACAATGGCTACGACAACGGCGAAGACGACGAAGCCCGCCTTACCGGGCGGGCCTTGCCGTAGAACGATGCTTTAGGCTGTTCGAGAGTGTTCAGCCATGTCGATACCTACCCATTGAACGGGCTAAAGCGCCATTCTACAGACACGCTCGGATTTTGGCGGCTGTTTCGGCCAGTTCTTCCTGCGTGAGTTTCAGTTTATTGTTAAAATTCATATCAGCCATTGAGTTGAGCGGAATCAGATGAATATGAGCGTGTGGCACCTCCAGACCAACCACTGCCACGCCGATGCGCTGACACAGGATGGCCCGTTCGATGGCTGGGGCGATTTTTTTAGCAAATGCCATCAGACCGGCATACACATCGTCGGGCAGATCGAAGATATAATCGACCTCCCGTTTCGGAATCACCAGCGTATGGCCCATAGCCGTAGGCATAATGTCTAAAAACGCCAGAAACTCGTCGGTTTCGGCAATTTTATGCGCCGGAATTTCACCAGCCACGATACGGGAGAAAATAGTAGGCATGAGACGTTTATCGGGCAATTTCAACAACTTCAAACTCCATCACGCCAGCGGGGACTTTAATTTCGGCAACGTCGCCTACGCGCTTGCCAAGCAGCCCCTTGCCAATGGGCGACCCAACCGAAATGCGACCCGCTTTCAAATCGGCCTCTTCTTCCGAAACCAGCGTGTACGACACTTCAGCCCCGTTCTTCTTGTTTTTGATCTTCACTTTCGACAGTACCGATACCTG
The DNA here is from genome assembly GCF_001988955.1 of Spirosoma montaniterrae. Lineage (NCBI taxonomy): Bacteria > Pseudomonadati > Bacteroidota > Cytophagia > Cytophagales > Cytophagaceae > Spirosoma > Spirosoma montaniterrae. The sequence continues at coordinate 3,227,779 of NZ_CP014263.1, forward strand.
CGATGCGTCGATGGTCGATTCGTCGAGGACGCGGGCATTGGCGAGTACCTCTTCTAACTTCGAGATTTTCAGTTCATGAAGGCCCTGCGCATCTTTAGCAGCATCGTACTCAGCATTTTCGCTGAGGTCGCCTTTGTCGCGGGCTTCGGCAATCTGGCGGGCAATTTCAGCCCGGCCTTTTGTTTTCAGATCAGTCAGTTCAGCCTTGAGCCGATTGAGTCCTTCTTCGGTGTAATATGAAATTTTTCCCATGATACGTGTACGGTTACTACGTTTTTCACATTGGTTCTACGGTTCTCCCTAAAAACAAAAAGAACGGTACGCCGACCGTTCTGCATCCAAATTGGTTTTCTTTGCAGCCGCGTCAGTGTCGCCGTCGGGTTTCCGACGCGAGTGGTTCAGGAATGTGATGCGTTGATCGTCGCATTCGTTAAGGCCCTTACCAGACCGTTTATTGGCAACAAACGCGCCGGGAGCAGCGCGTTTGTGAGACAAAAATAAGCAGACTTCCGGGCTATATCAACAAGTCGGAGCGTTTGTTGTTCAAATTTTGAGTAAGCGATACATGACAAATACCCTTCGCATCGTCTTCATGGGTACGCCCGATTTCGCCGTAGCCAGCCTGCAACGGCTTCTCAACGCGGGTTGTGCCGTCGTTGCTGCCGTCACGGCTCCCGACCGCCCGTCGGGGCGCGGTTTGCAGCTAACGCCCTCGCCCGTCAAGAAAGCCGCGCAAGCCGCTGGCCTTCCCGTGCTACAACCCGAAAAGCTGCGCAATCCCGAATTTCTGGAGCAGTTAGCCAGTTATCAGCCCGATTTGTTTGTAGTGGTCGCTTTTCGGATGTTGCCCGAACTGGTCTGGGCCATGCCACGCATTGGCACGTTCAATCTGCACGGATCGTTGCTGCCCCAGTATCGGGGAGCCGCGCCCATCAACTGGGCCATTATCAACGGCGAAACCGAAACGGGCGTCACAACCTTTTTCATCGAAAAAGAAATCGACACGGGCCAAATGATTTTTCAGGATCATGAACTCATCCGCCCCGACGATACTGCCGGTATCCTGCACGACCGGCTGATGGAACGCGGGGCCGATTTAGTACTGAAAACAGTACAGGCTATCGAAGCGGGTGAGTATCCCCGAACCCCGCAGCCCGCTGCTACTGATCTGAAAGCTGCCCCTAAACTCAGCCGCGAAACCACGCAGATCAACTGGAACCAACCTGCCCGCGTAGTGCGTAACTTCGTGCGCGGTCTATCGCCCTACCCTACCGCCTGGACGCTCATCAACGATAAATTTTTCAAAATCTATGCCGTTTCAGTTGCCAACGAGGCACCGGATTTTGTAGGTGAGCCAGGCATAGCTTATGCCGACCCGCACAAAAAGAAGATTATGGTTCGGGCCGCTGACGAATGGCTTTGCGTAGATGAGCTACAGGCCGAAGGCAAACGGCGCATGAGTGCCGAGGAGTTTCTGCGGGGGAATAAATTATGATTGTAGATTGTTGTAGATTGGTAAATATGAAGAAAGCTATGACACCTGAAGAGTTGCTTAAAGCCGAAAACGCTTTTATACGTTTGCACAATCAGGTGCGGGCATCGTCGGAGGACGATGCCAAAGACGAAGAACCGCAGGCATTACGCAATCTCACCAATCGGGAACGCGAAGTGATGGTGCTGATTGCCCGTGACATGTCTACCGCCGAAATCGCACAAAAACTGTCGGTCAGCGAATCGACTATTAACTCGCAACGTCGAAACCTGATGCAGAAGTTAGACGTTCGCTCGAACGTTGGCATTGCTCACTTTGCCTTTAAATACGGCCTAATTGATCCTCCTATAAACTTAATAATTGATAGATCTACCATAAACTTAATAATCGATGGATCCACTCTGCTCGCAAGCGAGTCTCAGGATCACTTTGAAAATCTGAAAGATTGCCTTCCAAACTCAATTAAGCGGATCAAAATAGTAAATTACCAAGATTTGCGTAATGTCGAATTGGTTGATATTCCGATTGATAGTAAATGGATATTTTTAGCTGGACAAAACGGATACGGAAAAACGAGTTTGTTAAGATCTGTAGTGCTTGGTTTATTCGGATCTCACGACGAAGGGGTGATGCTGGTAGAATCTGCGAAGACTAAGGTGGGTTTGGAATATAAGAACGATTTCTCCAACATCATCAACAACCTCTGGACACCTGATTTCAGGCCACTTGAACACCTCGCCTGTTACGGTCCTTCCCGACTACAGATTCAATCTAAAATGAGTCAAAACGAAGTAGCTGAAAAAAGCACTACAACGTATGGCTTATTTAACCCTGATGGCATTCTGCTCAATATAGAGACGAAGCTCATAGAGTGGCATCTCGAAAAGAACGAGCAGTTGAATCAGGTCAAAACCCTTTTTCGTGAAGTTATTCCTGCATTAGCCGATATCATCATCCAGAAAAATGAACAGGATGACTATGAGGTTCTCTACGTAGAACGGGCTGAAGACGGTGAAGGCACTACGTTTGACCCTGTACCTTTTGAGAAGTTAGCGGCTGGCTTTCGGAGCATCATCGGTTTGATTGGCGATTTATTGATTCGCTTTATTCGTAAACAGCCCGATGTGAAACAGTTGTCGGATTTGGCAGGTATTGTGCTGATTGATGAGTTAGAAAATCACCTGCATCCGAAATGGCAGTATCAGCTACCTACGCTATTGTCTAAGGCGTTTCCAAACATTCAGTTTATTGCCGCAACGCACAGCGTTATTCCTATACTTGGTGCACCAAAGAACTCAGTATTTTTAAAGCTCAACCGCTCCAAAGAAAAAGGCATTACGGTTGAACGGATTGATATTGACGTAGCGAATTTGCTCCCTAACAGCATTCTCACGTCGCCGATTTTTGACATGGAGACAATCAGGCCGATTGCGAACGAAGACGTGGGGCTATTGAGAACAGAAGACACGTATACTGAGGTGGTTGCAAATGACGAAATCGATAAACAGCTTCGTGAGCTTGCTAAAGACCCTTCTCAGTATCCCCCACTTCTTCAGGAGTAATTTTCATGATTCGCGTTATTAAAGATTTCAATAATCCACCTGCCGGGCTTCTCAGCGAGTCATGCCGAACACACCAACAAAAGGCCCTTATTGAGAAGGCTGAGCATAACTTTAGTGGTCATTATTATCGTGACGCTACGATTGAGACGTTGCAAAACATATACAAGAACAAGTGTGGTTATTGCAGAACAGACGTTTCGACAGGAGCTTCGTGGCGTGTAGATCATTACCGACCTAAAGCGCGCGTCAAAGACTCTCCAGACCATGACGGTTACTATTGGCTGGCCTATGAATGGAGCAACCTGATTCTAAGCTGCGAAAAATGTAACGGGAGAAAGCAGCACAATTTTCCTTTAGAAAATGAAGCCTGCCGCGTTTCTGCACCCACACCTGGCATTAACGGCTTACCAACAGATGATTATTGCAGGGCTGATAAGGCTATATTAGTTAGTGAAAGTCCACTATTGCTCAACCCCGAATTAGACGACCCAGACGAGCATTTGCGTTTCCTACCCAATGGGACGGTTCAGGGAAAAACGCGAAAAGGCGAAAAATCTATTGAGTTGTATTTCCTGTGGCGAGATAAACTTATAACAGATCGAAAGAACATGACTGATGACGTGTTGGAGAAGCTAAAAAAGCATCTTACAAAATACCTTAAGGGGGAGATTGATGAGAAAACGTATCGCTACGTTATGCAGGACGTTTATGAAGAAGCGTCCTTGAATTGTCAGCCCGACAGAGCTTACTCACACGTAGCTACTGCCATGTTCAATAATTTTGACAGCTTTGTGGTGTCTCAGTTTCCCGCCAATCAGCAGCCATACATCAGCCAAAGTTTTCAATTTTATCAGCAGGGTAAATTGTGGCCTTTCCCAAAACAAACTAACCTTTAATCTTTTGTACCATGTTGTGCTGTTTACGACTTGTATTATCCCTAATTGGTTGCATCGCTTTGACAGGTAACGCGCACGCCCAAACCACCGAAACGTATGCCGAGAAACTTGGCTTTCCGAAGGGCAAAAAAGTGATTATTCTGCACGTTGACGACGCGGGCATGAGTGCCGAGTCGAACGCGGGCACGATTAACGCGCTCGATAAGGGCATTGCCAACTCTACCAGCGTTATGATGCCCTGCGGGTGGGTGCCGCAGTTTTTCGACTATCTGAAGAAAAAGCCCGCCACCGACGCGGGCGTTCACCTGACGCTGACTTCCGAGTGGGATGCTTACCGCTGGAGCCCAGTGGTAGGTTGCAAAACCGCCCCCGGCCTGTGCGACGAGCAGGGCGCATTCTGGCACAACGTGGCCCAGGTGGTTGAACACGCCACCGCCGACGAGGTAGAACTGGAGATTCGGGCGCAGTTGGCGCGATACCGGGCGTTTGGGTTGGAGCCTACACACATGGACTCGCACATGGGTACGCTGTTTCAGCCCAAGTTTGTGCTGCGCTATGCCAAAGTGGCGATGGAAGAGAAAATTCCGGTGCTGTTTCCGGGTGGTCATGCCACATTGATTATGAAAACCAGCAACATACCGCCCGCTCAGCAGCAATTGGCCCGGCAGGTGGGCAAGCAGCTTTGGGATGCGGGCCTGCCCGTATTAGACGACATAGACGGCAGCAGTTACGGCTGGAATCTGCCCGCCACCACACCAAACACAGACAAAAATCTGCAAGCCCACAAAACGCAGAAATACATCGAATTGCTGAAAGCTGCCCAACCCGGCCTGACGTACATCATCATGCACTGCACGGCACCTTCGTCCACCTTCGACCAAATCAGCACCTCCAGCCAAACCCGCAAAGGCGACATGCTCGCTATGATGGACCCGGCCCTGCGGTCGTTCATCGAAAAAGAAGGAATCATCCTGACCACCTGGCGCGAATTAATGGAACGACGCAATAAATTAAAGAGTGAAAGAGCGAAAGAGTGAAAGAGTGGCTGCTGATTGGAGCCATTCTTTCACTCTTTCGCTCTTTCATTCTTTCGCTCTTTATGAATACGAAAATAAGCCTGATTGCCGCCGTAGCGCAGAACGGCGTTATTGGTTGTACAAATGCCGGAGGGAAGCCCGATATGCCGTGGCACCTGCCCGATGATTTCGCCTATTTCAAACGCAAGACCCTCCACCATCCGATCATCATGGGCCGCAAATCGCTCGATGCGCTTGGCAAGCCCCTACCAAAACGCGACAACATCGTACTCACGCGCAACAAGGGTTTTCAGGCTGAGGGCGTCACGGTTGTGCATACATTAGATGACGCCATTAAAACCGCCAAAGCCATTAACCAGCACGAAATTTTTGTGATTGGTGGAGCTGAAATCTACGCGATGGCCCTACCCACTGCCACGAACCTTTATCTAACCGAAATTCAGAAAACTTACGACGGCGACGCCCGTTTCCCCAATTTCGACCGCGCTGAGTGGGAAGAAGTTCACCGCCAACACCACCCTGCCGACGACCGACACGAAACGGCTTTCGATTTTGTTGAATATGCCCGTAGATAACGAAAGCTGGTCATGCTGACCAGCCTTCGTTTAGTTTGTTTAGTTTTCTGAATCGAGGATTTTCTTTTTCTCTTTCTCGAACTCGTCTTTTGTTATAATACCCTCGTCGAGCAGTTTTTTCAGATCGCGGAGTTTGTCGGTTTTTGACGGCGAAACAGACGCCGGTGCCGCGTCATTCGCCAGCGACATGGGCGCGAGCGTCGGGTTGCCGGAGCCGCCCGCAGGAACCAGTTCATAAGTACGGCCTGGGTTGTATTTCATTGTCCACAGGAAGGGAAACAGAAAAAAGATACCGCCAATAATTGCCCCGGCGTCTGCCCGCTCATCACGTGAAAATGAGGTATTTAATGGCTCATATCCTTCTTTTTCTAACCGAACAAACGTGGTAGAACCAACAATCTTCGTGTCAGAATGGGTGTAGGGAGTTGTTCCGACTAACGAACTGTTCAAATACAGTTTAGCCCCGCTGGGGTTCGATTGAATGACCGTTGAACTGGCACAGCTTTCGAGCAGAATCAAAGCCGCCAGAGCCAGCGGCAGTATACGCATTTTCTGTTGATGCATTGTCGTAAAAAAGAGTGGTTTTCAGTTATGCAAGTTTAGACATATTTACTATTCTAATCCATATCTGTCACCGTAATAATGTTAGATTGAACACAAACCCTGGTAATACATCTTCTCCCCACAGCGCGTTCAGAAAACCATGAACACAGTAACCTGCGCCACCGTCAGCCCTTCATAAACCGCACCAGCCCAACCTCGATCAGCAGAAATGCCAGTGCAGCCAGCAGAAAATATTTCCACAGACTACGACCTACATTTTCCTGCTCAAGCACCTGCACAAAGTCGCCATCCTGAATGCTGTCGAAAACTTCGACGTTGGGCTGATTGGCAAATGCCCGGCGTAGCTCGTCTGCCGAGTAAAAATCCATGGCCGATTCCTGATGACTGTGGTTGAAGGCCAGAAGCCTCTCGGTTTTGCCCGCGCTGTTCTGCAATTCGTAATAACCCGCTTCCACCTCCTGCCCGGCTGCGAGTTCGTTGCTCTTCGGCATTTCGAGCAGAAGCTGATTGCCTACTACGCGCTGTATCGGTATGATTTCCAGCTTATTACGTTTTAACTTATACACGGCCCGTTCGGCTGGATTGGTAATCGGCACTGTTAGCAGTCCTTCTTCAAATGAGTAGGCCGTGCGCTGCGCCCGAACGCTCAACGCAGCCATTTTATACATCACCGGCACAAACAGCGCGTGTTCGGCCAGATTGCCGTAAGTACTGCTTAACGGATTCGCCAGCATATATACGTTACCGCCGTTGCCCACCCGCGACTGAGTCAGTAGCGGACTACCGTCGCGCAGTGTCAACAGCCGGTCGCCTGCATTCCAACGCCATACCGGAGCGGCTGAAGGCAGGTTGAGCGGCTCTGACTGATAGCTCTGCTGAAATACATCGCGGAAAAACGGACTGCGCCGGTCGGGTTCAGCGATGGGCAATAGGGTTGGGTCTGACGACTGAAGGCCAGCGGTTTGTAGACCCGTGATGCCCAACGAACTCAAAAACGGTCCATACGATGCAGCATCGGGGGCCGACGGTGGAACAATGGTCAGGCTACCACCCTGTCGTACAAACCGTTCGAGTTCGCTGCGGAGCGTGCCCGACACCTGCGAAACACCTTCAAGCACCACCAGGTCAGTTTCGCGGAGTTGGCCCACGTCGAAATTTTGCGCGCTGAAACTCCGGCGCACAAACAGGCTATCATCTGAGTACACCGCATTCACATAATCAGTGGCGGCTTTTTGCTCGTAGAGGTGCAGCACCCGCACGGCAGGCGAAGCTTCGATCACGAAAAAGTACTCGTTATCGAACGTAATCGGGAAATCTTCAAACACAACCCGGCCCCGGTGGTAACCTTTGGACGTAACGTTAAAATTCAGCGAAACCGTAGTTGACCCTCCTGGCGGCAGCGACGCCGATGCCGTAGATGTCTGCGTATCATCGAGATACAATCGAATCGGCAGGTTTTTTACGTTCTCACGCCCACCGTTGGTCAGCTTCACATTCAGGCTGTTGTTCTGCATCTCACGAATAAACGGCGTACTGAGCCATACCGAATCAACATACACATTTTTGGTTGGCTCCGCATCGAGTGGTACGATAAACAGCCGGTCGGTCGTGTCAATTTTCAGCCGGGAGAGATCACCAACGGTGCTTTTCTGAAAATCGGAAAACCAGAATAACTGATTACGCCCGCCCGGATTCAAACTTGCCAGCAGATTCCGCTGCCGCCGATAAACGGTTTCGAGCGTGCGGGGTGTATGCGCAAATCGAATGGCGGTAATGCGGTCGCGCACCGACTCGGCGGTGCCAGCCTGTTGCTCAGCCGCCGAGAAATCGTTGGTCAGCAGTTGCAGTGAGGTAGCGTTGCGAAACAGCGTCAGCAGTTCGTCTAACTTACCCGTAGCGATGTCGAGGTAACGTTTTTCATTTCGCTCATTCTGCATACTGTACGAATTATCGACATACAGGCTCGTAACGCCTTGCCTCGACAGGCCCAGTTTGCTTTTGCTGGGCAAAAACGGCTGCGCAAACGCCAGCACCAAACAGGCCAGAAACAAACAGCGGGCCGCCAGAATAAGCCAGTGTTTTAGCCGCCGAAACGATTTGGTTTCGGTTTGCACAGTACGCAGGAGAGCAACATTCGTAAAAAACACCCGGCGCGTTCGGCGGAAGTTGAATAGATGAATGGCAATCGGAACCGAAACGGCCAGCAGGCCGAACAGAAATGACGGATATAGGAAATTCATTCAGGCTGATTTAATCAGGTAGCACGTTGGCGGTCAGATATAGCTGACGTTACACAAATAACGCACCAGAACCACTCTTTGGTTTTTCGCTACTAAAGTTAAGTTGGCTTTCGGTGGTTTAGGTTCAGTTACCGCGAACCGTTTCGCGCACGCCCACCAATGGCTCAGTTGGTTTCAGGTCGAAACGGGTGGCAAACTTGCTGCTGTCGAATACATAATCCCGATCATACTGATAGGACATTTCTTTAAATTCTTTCATGATTGGTACAAACCAGCCCAGAACGCCAATCATCCAGACGGGTAATGCACTGGCTTTGGGAGCCACGTTCATTTCTTTGGCGAACAGATTGACCCACTCGCGCCCAGTTAACCGGGATGTGTGCGTAGGTACATGCCATACCTGCCCATAGGCATCGGGCGTATTGCCCAGCAGGGCCGTAGCACGGGCAGCATCGGGCGTGTAAGTAAACGTATGCACGTGGTCTAAGCTGGCGAACCAATTAGCGGCTTTTCCTTTTTTCAGGTTTTTGACAACCGTTTCCACCAATACGCTTTTGTCGTTGTTAGGGCCGTAGAAATCAGCCGAACGGGCAATGAGGGCCGTAAGTGTACCCGCTTTTATGGCATTGAGCAGCATTCCAGCAATCTCGGCCCGTACCTCCCCTTTTCGGCTCGTGGGGCGAATTGGCGTCTCTTCAGTCATCGGATTGAGGTAATCACAATCGTACATGTACACGTTATCGAAGAACACCAATTTAGCCCCATGTTTCTGACAGGCGGCAATTACATTTTGCATCGTAACGGGCCATTTCGCCCGCCAGACGTCGATTTTATAGTCATACCCAACCGTCAGATACACAATGTCTGAACCCGCCACGGCCCGGTCAACCTGCGCGGCATCCGATAAATCAGCCGACACGAGTTCATCGGTCGGATTAACAGCTTTTGGCTTCCGGCTAACTAACCGGACTTGATCCGTATAGGTGGGCAATGCTTTGGCTAACTCTGTGCCAATGGTGCCCCCAGACCCCAGAATTGTTTGCATGAAGATTACGAAAACGGTTTACACAGGAAATGTAGTTAATTCTTTCCGTTGCCTTCCCTGCTTCCGTAAAATTCTCTTACTCAAGGCTTACCTCATAAAATTCGGTTCGCGTCTGCAACACGTCGCTATAGGTAATTGAGCCGTTGTCATCGCCAATGGTTTTAAAAGCTGGGGTAGGCGTATGCCCCACTACCTGATGAAAACCGGGCAGATAATCGGTGCGGGTTTCGTCGCGGTCGGCCCAGACCGGCCCGCTGCACGAGTCGAAGCCACCACGTTTTGGCCCAACCTCGAACAGGATATTACGTTGTTTCAGCGGCTGTTGGTGCAGGGTGTTAAGCAAAGCAGCCAGATCAAAATCAGGCGTTATCGTGTTGCGGTCGATGCCCATCTGAGTAGTCAGCCGGTCGAGCCAGCGATTGGTGACGCCTGCATGTGAGAATAGATACGACCCCTGTTGATAAGCGATCTGGAATAGGGAGTCATGTTTGGCAAATAACGCGCTCAGATCTGGTTGCGCCCACGCCCGAAAGCCCGAACAGCGATAGTGTGGGAAATGAAGATACTGTGCGTCATGATTACCGATGAGCAACACGAATTTAGCAGGCTGTTTACGCTTCAACTTTATGATTTCAAGCAGATTAGCATAAATTGTTTCGTCGCTGATGTCATAGCTGTCAGTATAATCGCCGAGGAAAACAACGCGGTCGTAGCGGCTGAAGTCGGCCTCTTTCCAAACCGTGCGGCCATGTAAATCACTGATGGTGAGGATTGTCATATGCAACTTAATTTACAAAACTAAGATACAAAAAAGCCCCGAATGATTGACCATCCGGGGCTTAAAACAAATCTTGTTATAATTGTGCAAATCTCGGTTAATCCTGCCGAAACAGCGTTCTGTTCAAACTACAACGTTCGCTTCACTTCTTTCACTTCGAAAGCTTCGATAGTATCGCCGACTTCGATGTCGTTGAAGTTTCTCACACTCAGACCACATTCGTAGCTCGACCGTACTTCGCTCACATCGTCTTTGAAGCGTTTCAGCGCACTGATTTCGCCCGTATGAATGACGATAAAGTCGCGAATAACCCGGATTTTATTGTTCCGTTTGATGATACCATCTGTTACGTAACAACCGGCTACCGTGCCTACTTTGCTGATCTTGAAGACGTCGCGTACTTCGATGTTACCCGTAATAACCTCTTCGGTTGTCGGAGCTAACAGACCTTCCATAGCGTCGCGCACCTCATTGATGGCGTCGTAAATGATCGAGTACAGGCGAATTTCAATCTGCTCCTGCTCGGCCAGTTTACGGGCGTTGGCCGAAGGCCGCACCTGGAAACCAACAATTACCGCATCTGAAGCCGATGCCAGCAGAATATCAGATTCGGAAATCTGACCAACTGCTTTGTGAATAATGTTCACCTGCACCTCTTCGGTTGACAGTTGCAACAGCGAGTCGGACAACGCTTCTACCGAACCGTCTACGTCACCTTTTACGATTACGTTCAGTTCTTTGAACGTGCCGATGGCTTTACGACGGCCAATTTCTTCGAGCGTAATGTGTTTGCGAGTCCGCAGTGACTGTTCGCGCAGAAGTTGTTCGCGCTTGTTCGCTATTTCACGAGCTTCGCGCTCAGTCTCCATCACATTGAACTTATCGCCTGCCTGCGGAGCACCGGGCAGACCTAAAATCTGAACGGGTTGGGCCGGGCCAGCTTCTTTAATGCGTTCGCCCCGGTCGTTGGTCATGGCCCGGATGCGCCCGTAGTGCGCCCCTACCAGTACCACATCACCCTGCCGCAAGGTTCCATTTTCGACCAGTACGGTCGAAACATAACCCCGGCCTTTGTCGAGTGATGCTTCAATGACAGTACCCAAACCACGCCGGTCGGGATTGGCCTTCAGTTCGAGCAGTTCGGCTTCGAGAAGTACTTTTTCAAGCAGGTCATCGACACCCATACCCGACTTGGACGAAATCTCCTGCGCCTGATACTTACCACCCCATTCTTCAACCAGCAGGTTCATGGAGGCCAGTTCGGTACGGATTTTTTCAGCGTCGGCACCGGGTTTGTCGACTTTCGAGAAAGCAAACACAATCGGTACGCCCGCCACCTGTGCGTGGTTGATGGCTTCGCGGGTCTGCGGCATCACGCTGTCGTCGGCGGCAATTACAATGATAACTACGTCGGTTACTTTCGCACCCCGTGCCCGCATGGCCGTAAAGGCTTCGTGACCCGGCGTATCAAGGAACGTGATCGCGCGACCGTCGGCGGTCGGTACACTATAAGCACCAATGTGCTGGGTAATGCCACCAGCTTCACCAGCCGCCACTTTAGCCCGGCGAATATAGTCGAGCAGCGAGGTTTTACCGTGGTCAACGTGACCCATAATGGTCACAATCGGCGCACGAGGTTGCAGTTCATCTGGATCATCGGCTTCTACGTCGACACCCGCTTCAGTTTCGTCTTCTGCCGAAACAAACTGTACGTCATAGCCAAATTCATCGGCAATTACCGTAATGGCTTCGGCGTCTAACCGCTGATTGATCGATACGAACATACCAAGGTTCATACAGACCGAAATCACTTCATTAACCGACACGTCCATGAGCGAAGCCAGGTCGTTGGCTGACACGAACTCGGTTACTTTCAGCGTTTTTGCTTCGAGTTCTTCCTGTTCGTTCAACAAACGGCGATCTTCTTCGCGCTGGTTTCGGCGATCCCGGCGTCGGTCGGCTCCCCGGTTGGGCTGATTGCCCCGCATCCGGTCGTTCGTTTCCTGAATGGCTTTCCGAACGTCGGCCTGCGTAGGTGCTTCCCGACGGTCACGCCCGCCACCCCGGTTATTACCACCGCCCCGGTTGTTGCCACCACCCCGGTTGTTATTAGTGTTACCACCGCCAGTCCGATTGTTGGCGTTGTTTGACGTGGTGTTAGTAGTGCCACCCTGTCCCTGAGCGTTGTTACCTCCGCTCCGGTTATTGGGATTGGCAGAAGTACGGTCGCCCTGATTCTGCTGGTTGGTCTGACCCTGCTGGTTACGATTTCCGTCGCGCTGACCACCCTGCTGATTGCGGTCGCCGGGTGCGCGGTTTTGCGGCCCACGGTCATTTTGCCCGTCACGCGGCCCTCGGTTATTATTCGTGTTGCCTTGACCTTGCGGCTGGTTGTTGCCCGACGGGTTGGGTTGCCCCATATTGCTGCCGCCTTCACGACCGCCACGAATGCGCTTACGCTTCTTTTTATCAGCATTGCTGCCTCCACCACCCTGACGGGGATTGTTGACAGGCAGTTCAATCTTGCCGAGAATCTTCAGTCCTCCCAGTTGATGGCTACCTGCTGCCCGAATAGTTTCGGTTGGCACGTCGCTGTCTTCAGCTACGGGCGGAACTACAGGTGCTGGCGGGGCAACTGCCTTCGGTGGCGTAACGGGCGGGTTGTTACGACGCGGCTCGGCCACCGGGTTGTTGGCTGGTTTAGGTGGTGCCGTTGCTACCGGTGGTGCTGTCGGCTTCACAGGCTGCGGGGCTGGCACTGGTTTTGGTTCAGGAGCAGGCGGAGCCACCGTTGCTTTTGCTTCAACGGGCGGAGCCTGAACCGGTTTTGGTGTTTCGATGGGATCAGGTTTAGCTACTGGTGGTTCTACTTTCGGGATTTCGGCTTTGGGCGTTTCCACATTCAGCGTTTCGGCTACAGGTGGAGCCATCGGCGCGGCAACCGGTTTAGGCACTTCGACCGGCTTGGGTGCAGGCGCGGGTTCGGGGGCTTTTGCCACAGGGGCAGGAGCCGGAGCGGGCTGCGGAGCTGGTTTGGGATTCAAATCAATTTTGCCCACCACCTTCAAACCTGGCAAACCTGTCTGAGCCGTTTGAGGAATTGGTTTTACCTCTGCCGGTGCCGGTTTTGGGGCTTCGGGCCGGGCGGCTTCGGATTGATTGGACACGATAGGACGTCCGGCGTCATCACGACGGTACAAAATGACGTCATCCTCCTGACGACGCGGTGACTCGGCGACCGTAACCGGCGGTTCGGCCCGGCGAGCTCCGTTCAGGAGTTCCGTAGATTTATACTCCTTCGCTAACACCTCCAACTGTTCTACGTTGAGTTTGGTGTTAGGATTAATTTCAACCTTAAACCCTTTGGCAGACAGACTATTCGCAACAGAGGACAAGCCTTTGTTGAGAATTTTTGCCACTTGGCTCAGGCGCATTGACTTTTCTTCTGCCATACGTTCGGTCTATATTCGGCAAATTTAACGGTTGTTGATATGGTATGAACAACAGATTCAGTAATTAAAATCCCGCTGGTGTGAAGTGAGTGGTGAAAAGTGAAAAATGAATAGTGAAAAGGCTTGTGCGCATTCACTATTCACTACTTATTTTTCGATCAATTTCACTCAAACTCCTGTTTGAGAATACTCACAATCTCTTCGATGGTATCTTCTTCAAGATCGGTTCGGCGAACAAGTTCTTCTTTGCTCAGTGCCAGTACACTTTTGGCCGTGTCGAGACCCACTTTGCGCAACTCCTCAATCATCCACTGGTCAATTTCGTCGGAAAACTCCATCAGATCAACGTCTTCGTCGTCTTCCTGACCTTCATTATCGCGGAATACATCGATTTCCATATCAACCAACCGACCCGCGAGTTTAATGTTCTGCCCGCCCTTACCAATTGCCAGCGACACCTGATCGGGTTTCAGAAACACCGATACGCGTTTGGTTTCGCGGTCAATTTGCATTGAACTGATTTTAGCGGGACTGAGTGCCCGGCTGATGAGCAGTTCAAGGTTTTCGGTGTAGTTAATGACGTCGATGTTTTCGTTGCCTAATTCCCGCACGATACCGTGAATTCGGGACCCTTTCATACCAACGCAGGCTCCAACGGGGTCAATGCGGTCATCGTAGGATTCTACAGCTACTTTGGCGCGTTCGCCGGGTTCACGTACAATCTTGCGAATCGAAATCAGGCCATCGTAAATCTCAGGCACTTCAATTTCAAACAACCGCTCCAGAAACACTGGCGACGTGCGCGACAGGATGATTTTCGGCGTGCCGTTAACCATCTCCACACTTTTGATAACAGCCTTCACGGCCTCACCCTTGCGGTAGCGATCTTTCGGAATCTGCTCGGTGCGGGGCAGGCTCAATTCGTTGCCTTCGGGATCAACCAAAATGATTTCGTGCTTCAGCATCTGATATACTTCAGCACCGATCAAATCGCCAACCTGATCTTTGTATTTCTGGTACAGGAGTTCTTTCTCCATGTCCTTTATCCGCTGAATGAGCGTTTGGCGGGCCGTTTGCACCACACGCCGACCAAAATCTTCCAGCTTCACTTCTTCGGCTACCTGCTCCCCTACTTCAAAGTCGTCCTGAATTTTACGAGCTTCGGCAAGTGGAATTTTGTCATAATCCCAGATGTCTTCTGAGTTATCATCAACGATTTCACGGGTACGCCACATTTCGAGATCACCGCTCTCAGCATTGATGATTACGTCAAAATTCTCGTCGGTGCCGTATTTTTTACGAATCATTGTCCGGAAGACTTCTTCCAGAATAGAGATCATGGTAGGCCGATCAATATTCTTTGACCGGGCGAAATCGGCGAACGATTCGATCAATAATCCACTGGTCATTTTCTTAGTGTGCAGTTTACAGTCATCAGCCGGCAGTCATCAGTCAGTACTTGCAGTGCAGTTCTACACTGTCACTATATACTGAAAACTGGGAACGGCCTGCCGCCTACTGACGATTATTTAAAACTTATTTCTACGGTTGCCTTTTTAATCTGATCGTACCGAATGGGCGTAGGCCCACTCAGCACGGTAATGCCTGCTTCGGCATCTTTTTTCTGTTGAGTTTTCGAACGCGGTTCGGGCACTACCACCAGTACGATCTGCGTGTCATCGACCGATTCGAGCGTACCGCGCAACACGCTGCCATCGGTCAGATTTACAGCCAGTTGCCGGCCTATGTTTCGCACGAACTGGCGCGAAAACGTCAATGGAAAATCAACACCGGGCGACGATACTTCGAGCGTGAATGGCGCATCACCGAAAAAATTGATTTCGTCCATCTCGCTGCCAAGCCGACGGCTGATTTCAGCACACTCGTCAATAGTGATACCTGTATCGCTATCTACCAGTACTGTAACTTTGATGCGCCCACCCCTACGGCCAACTACCTGAATATCAACAATGTAAAATTGCCCATTGTTCAGATACGGCTGAAGGAGTTCGGTTACGCGTGCTTTATCATCCATAACATATAGCTAACAAAAAAGGGAGTGCGACTCCCTTTTTACATCAACGCTACATAGTAATTACCGCACAAAGGTATACATTTCATGACTACTTTGCAAGTACCTAACCGCATGGTTATATGGGCTTTCCGGCCATTAGACCGTACCTTTGCTTTTTCAGCAGATCATTTACCCCGGTCAACCATTCATGAGGTTATGACGATACGGACGCGAATTGGGCTTTTTATTGGTTATTTCTTTCGCTCTCTTTTCTGGTCGTTCAATTTATTACTGGTTCTTTACACAAGTCTGGCTTACTGGCTCTTACAGGAGTTACCGGTCGAACACTGGCTCGCTGGCATGGTTATGATTTCGCTGCCACTAATGTGGGTTATTAATTTTGTCTTCGTAATCTTCTGGCTCATCAGCCGTCCGTGGCGGGGGTGGCTGTCGGGGTTCATTCTTATTATAGGCATATGGCTGTTCGGCCCCCGAACGTTTGTCTGGCACAAAGCCACTGAACCTTCTTCCCAGTATAAGCCAATTCGGGTCTGGAGCTATAATTTACAATCGTTTGGCTTAGACAATCTCGAAGAACGGCGGCAGAGTTCGCCCCGCATTCGCCGAACCATGACGTTTCTGTTGCGACAGGACGCGCCCATTAAATGCTTTCAGGAATTTTATAATTCAACAGCTATTGCCGATTATGATTTGCTTCAGCGGCTAAAACGCAGTGGCTACAGCTATTCGGCCTTGCTACATCCTGAATATGCCCGTGAGAAAGAAGCTCCGGTAGGCGTGGCCATTTTTTCGATTTACCCGATTGTGAGCAGTGGTAGCGAGCCATTTTACGGGGTAAATGGTATTGTTTGGGCAAACATAAAAATTGGCAGCGATACCATTCGGGTCATCAACGTTCACCTTCATTCGATGGGCATTCGGGTGGGGCGCGTTCTTCGGCAGGAAGAAATAGCAGGTGTTAAACAGGAAACGCGCGGTGTGCTGAGTGCGCTCCGAACGGGCTTTATCCAACGTAAAGAACAGGTCAGGCGGGTTGAACACTACATTCGCGAGAGTCCATATCCGGTCATTGTTACCGGCGATTTTAACGATACGCCCTACAGCGTTGTGTACGAGCGGATGCGCCGGACGCTTCCTAACAGTTTTGAAGATGCCGGGCGTGGTTTTGGTTTTACCTATAATCGTGCCCCCGGTTTTATCCGTATCGATCACCAGTTTCACGACCCGAAACTACCCGCGCTCAACTTCGAGACGATCAACTACATCCGCTACTCCGACCATTACCCCATCATGGGAACATACGGGGTAAAATAGAGGGATAAGGTATAAGGAATAGAGTTATAAGGTTGGATAGTATGAGTACATAAAACCTTTCCAACCTTACAACTCTACTCCTTACTCCCCTCCCTACGGATGGGCGTTTACCCACATCTCGCCGTCGGTGAATATTTCTTTTTTCCAGATCGGCACCGTTTGTTTGATCGTGTCGATGATATAGCGGCAGGCGTCGAAGGCGTCGGCGCGGTGAGCAGTAGCAACGCCAATCAACACGGCCATTTCGCCAATCAGCAGCGTACCGGTTCGGTGAATGATTGTGTACCGCAGCAGGGGCCACCGGCGGTTAGCTTCATCGGCGATCTTACGCATTTCGCCAATTGCCATACGGTCGTAGGCTTCATATTCGAGTCGGTCAACAGGGCGGCTTTGCGTGCTGTTGCGAACGATGCCTAAGAAAAGGTCGATAGCACCAGCCTGATCGGTGTGTAAATATTTCAGGGCCGAAGCCACATCAATTGGGTCGGTAGTAAGCGCAATCATTGAATTAGCCGCCACTGACGGGGGGAATTAAAGCGATTTCGTCTTTGCTGTGTACTACTTGATCGGATTCGGCATATTCGCCGTTAACCGCTACTAATATCGAGCGAATACCACTCAGGTCGGGGTATTGCCGATAGAGTTGAGAGAGCAGATCGGCCACGCAGGCACCTTCTGGCAACGGCACCGAAACCGCCGATTGCCCCGTAATGTCGCGGGTAATGCCGAACAGAAGCACAGACGCAGTATCTTTCATAGGTCAAAGTAACGCTATATACGTTTAGCAAGCAATGCCGCCTGGTAGATGTTCTGACATTAAAAAAACCGGACTGTTTAGCAAACAGCCCGGCTCATGCATTATATACTGTTTACTTCGAGTTGTCTAACTTGCGCTCCGTCTTTTTCAGGTTACGCTCGGCCTTATTAAGCGACCGGTTAGTGCCATCCTTCACGTCTTCTTTCGTGTTTTCAGCCGCCCGCGACACTTTCCGACCGGCCCGCTTGGTGCCGTCTTTCACGTCTTCAGCCGTGTTCTCGGCGGCATTTGCCACCTTGCGGCTTGTTTTACGGGTTTCGCGACCGATTTTATCACCAGCCGCGTCGGCAGTGCGTCCCGCCTGACGAACAGTTTCTTTAGCGTTTTCTTTAGTGTCCTGTGCCGATGCGGCAGTCAATGAAAGGGCCAGCGCACAGGCCAGCATCATGATCGTTTTCATAACGTTGTTTTTGTGAATATACTCCAACAACGCCCGCAGCCAGTGGTTTGTTTAAAACGGCTTATTTGTGTTTGAACACTTTCACCTGATACACATAGTCCTGCATCCGCTTGATCTGCTGCTTGCGGGGCAAACGTGTGAGCGTACTTTTCCGGCTCAGCCGCAACGGTTGGCCCTTCAGCGAGTCGGGTGCAATGCCGTTCAACGTTTCGAGCAGATAAGCGGTTTTGATGGCAAAGCTAACGCCCTCCGACGTGGTTTGCTTACCGCTGATAATGCCGATTACGTTTCCTTTTTCATCTAAAAGTGGCCCGCCCGAATTACCAGGATTTACGCCGATAGCAATCTGATAAGCCGTTGAATCGCCCCGGTAGCCAGTGCCCGAACTCAGATAGCCTTCGCCATACACAATTTCTTCGCGCGGATAGCCCAGCGTAAATACCCGTTCGCCCAAATCGGTAGGTCGGGCGTCGAAACCGTAAGGTACAGGAGCCGTAGGCCGGAACGAGGCATCGTCGCAGAGTTGCAGAATAGCCAGATCGTGGGCCTGATCGGTATGTATGATTCGGGCTTTGTAGACCTCCCCTTTGGCACTCTGCACGTACACAGAATCGGCATCGCGAACGATGTGATTATTCGTTACAAAATAACCGTCGGAGGTTAGCAAAAAGCCCGACCCCGACACCTGCGCCGGATTCACGCTCAACGCCCGCCCACGCCCGCTGAAGTCGTTCAGCAATTTCCGCTGCGACGACTTAACGGCCTGAATTTCTTTGCTTAGCAAACTGTATTGCTGCTCCTGCTGCTGATGCCCCTGCTGGTAAGAGCGATACAGAAAAATAGAAGCAAACGTAGTAATGATCGCTGCCGACGCGGCTACGGCCAATGTTGTGCGGTAGGTTCGCCAGAGTGTTTTGATCTGCCCATCCTGCTCGTTCGAGTGGTACATACCCACTTCCTCGCGAACTGCGTTCATATCCAAACCGGCGTGAATAGCGGCCAGCTTCCGGCGAAACCGAATCCGTTCGCCATAAGCCCGCAATGCATGTTCTATGTCTCGCTCGTCTTCCATGTTTCAAAAAAGTTGTAGAGTTGGCTGGTACTTCCTTTCTACTTCACATTCGGTATTCCGAAAAGAACAGTTTCTTTAATCGCATCAGGCACTTGTACTTCTGCGTCTTGGCATTGTCGGCGTTGGTATAGCCAAACTTCTCGGTAATGTCCTGCATGCTTAGATGCCGGATGTAAAAATCTTCGAGCAGGGTTCGGCAAGGTTCGCCAAGCCGCTCGAGCGACTCGCCCATAAGGTCAAACTGCCGGTCACGTTCGTCGTGGTCGGTCAGGTCGTCGCTGATCTGGGCAACGGCGTCGGCATCGGTTGCGGGCGTATCCACGTCGCTAACCATATACCGGCTTTTATGGGCCAACTGCTTCAGCCACAAACGTCTACTCACCGAATAGATGTATGTTTTTAGCTGACAGTGCAGTTCGAGCGAACCTGACCGTACTTTCTCGTACAGCACCACCAACGCTTCCTGATAAATATCTTTGGCATCGTCTTCATTACCGCTATTAGTGGTAACAAGATGTAATATCATCGGGAAATACCGCCGGTACACCTGCGTCAGAGCTTCATCGGAGCCATTGGCCAAACCCGTCAGCAACGCATCGTCGGTCCATACGGGTCGCCTGCTATCGTTCATTACACTGGTTCATTTCTTAATACAAAAACCGCTGAAAACGTAACCCAAAAAAAAATTAAAAATTGTTGGGTTACCTTTTTCTCGATAGGGTATTAACGTTGACATTAATCATTTTTTCACCGCTAAACAAAAACATTCCAAAACTATGAAAGCAATCACGAAATCTGCCTTCTTTTTCATGGCTATGATCGCCCTGGCTACGTCTTGCAGCTCGAAGAAAACCGAAACCGAAACCACGACTACGACCGAATCGACCATGACGGCTGACTCGTCTTCGTCGATGGCTACCGATTCTACGATGGCTACGGATTCGGCTTCGACCATGTCGGCTGA
Organism: Spirosoma montaniterrae; assembly: GCF_001988955.1. NCBI lineage: Bacteria > Pseudomonadati > Bacteroidota > Cytophagia > Cytophagales > Cytophagaceae > Spirosoma > Spirosoma montaniterrae. The sequence continues at coordinate 3,248,022 of NZ_CP014263.1, forward strand.
TAGCGCGAAGTAATTTTTGCTAAGGCACAACTGCCGGTAGTAATTACCGACAACGCTATAAACGTATTGAAGCCCCGCTAAGCAATTAGCAGGGCTTTTTTATGTAACAACCAAACCGTTCGCTACATTTCACCGCAAGCCGGCACTTAGTCGGTTCATGGCTCCTGACGGTGCAACACGCTCATAAAGAATACTGTACACAGCATTCGTAATTGGCATATCGACGTTGAACCGCTGGTTAATGGCATGAATGCTTTTTACAGCATAATATCCTTCGGCAATCATGTTCATCTCAGCCTGCGCCGACTGAATAGTATAGCCCCGCCCAATGAGCGTGCCAAAGGTGCGGTTGCGGCTAAAGGGCGAATAAGCCGTTACAAGCAAATCGCCGAGATAAGCTGAGCCGCTCAGGTCGCGGTGTTTAGGGTAAATAGCGTCCACAAATCGCCGAATTTCCTGCATAGCGTTCGATACCAGCACCGCCTGAAAATTATCGCCGTAGCCCAGCCCACGCGTAATACCCGACGCCAAAGCCACGATATTTTTCATTACGGCACAGTATTCAACGCCGTATATGTCGTCGCCGGGGGTAGTTTGCACAAACCGGCATCGAAGCAGGTCCGACACGGCCTCAGCGCAGGCGGCATCCTGCGAGGCAATGGTCAGGTACGATTGTTTCTCAAGAGCTACTTCTTCCGCATGGCATGGCCCGGCAATAACGGCTATCTGACTCGGCGATACGTTGTATTGCTCGCTCACCCAATCCGTAACTAATTGATTCGTAGCGGGAATCATACCCTTAATGGCCGATATGATTCGCTTCTCAGCGAAGTGTTCAGGTGTCAAACCCGTGAGGGCATCGGCCACAAAAGCAGCCGGAACAGCCAGCACAATGTAATCTGTATCTTTAACGGCATCGCGGATTTTGGTACAGACTTTTACCTTTTTGGGATTGATCTGTACGTCACTAAGGTAACTGGGATTGTGGTTGAACTGCTTGATATGGGCGGCATCTGTTTCTTTGCGGAGCCACCATTTAATAGCAACGTTGTTTTCAGACAGGATTTTGATGAGCGCGGTGGCCCAGCTTCCCCCGCCGACCATTGTGATGCGCGTTGGTTGAGTTAGTTTCATACCGCCAAATAACGCAAAAAACAGCGTTTGAGTTAACGCTGTTCATTGGCTGTGGGGTATCACTGAAGCATTACAACAACGTCATAACGCCCCTTCCAGCCTGAAAACCCAGGCGCGTTAACAATTCAGATTACTCCTCTTTTTCTTCGTTCTTCTTTTTGGCCTTGTTCGGGTCACGTTTGGTAACGAGGTCGCCATCTTTCAGCTTCTTCGATACGGCAATGAATGGCCCCGAAATAATCTGTTCGCCCGGTTTCAGGCCCGATACGATTTCGATGTTTTCAAAATCGCTGATACCCGTTTTCACTTCGCGTTGCGTGGCTTTGCCGCCTACGTTTATGAAGACGATTTCTTTTGCTTTTTCTTTCTTCTCTGCCTGATCAGCCGGTTTTTCGTCAACTGTGCCGCTCGGACGATCTTCGGTTTCGGGTACGGCTTCTATGTTTTCGCCCCGCGTTGTAACGGCGGCTATTGGCACGGCCATAACGCCCGTTTTGCGGTCAGTGATGATTTCAACAGAGGCTGTCATGCCGGGCTTGAACGGGTATCCCTTCTTGTCTTTCTGCGCCAGTAAATCGCTGTACGAGTTGTTCAGGATTTTCACTTTTACTTCAAACTCGGTCACGGCATCGGTCGATAGCGCGGCTGCCGCACCCGACGAACTTGTGAGACCATTAGCCGTATTGGCAATTTCGTACACAACGCCTTTGAACTTACGCCCGGCTGTGGTGTACGAATCGACCTCAATATCAGCCGTATCGCCGAGATTGACGCGTACAATATCGTTCTCGTTCACATTTACGCGTACCTCCATGTTTTGCAGATTTGCGATACGCATAATTTCTGTACCGGCCATCTGCGACGTACCCACCACGCGTTCGCCCAATTCGACATTGAGTTTCGATACAGTGCCATTAACTGGCGCGTAGATGGTGGTTTTACGCAGGTTTTCGTTGGCATCGCGCAGGTTAGCTTCGGCACTCTGAATACTGAACTGAGCCGCCCGGACGTTGGCCTGAGCCGCTTCAACTTCCTGTTTGGCAACGTTGAAGTTGGCTTCGCTCGTTTCCAGATCAGCCGACGACACCACTTTGTCGGCAAAGAGTTTTTTATTCCGGTCGTAATCTGCTCTGGCCCGAATCAGCCGCGCATTCGACTGTGATACCGACGCCTTCGACTGCTCGTATTGCGCCCGGCTCTGGTTAACGGCGGCTTTGGCCCGCGCCACAACCGACTCATAGTTGTCGGGTCGGATACGTACCAGCAACTGCCCGGCTTTCACCGGATCGCCTTCATTGACATACAGACCAATGATTTCGCCCGATACGTCGGGGCTGATTTTCACTTCTACCTGCGGCTGCACGCGCCCCGACGCACTCACCCGCTCGGTAATGTCGATGCGTTTGACCGAGGCAAAATCGACTTCGGTTGTTTTGGGTTTACCAATCATGCCTGTCTGCTTGGCAGCCACAAGTCCACCTACGAGCAGTATGATTACGCCCCCCAATATCCACCAAATGCGGTTTGATTTCTTCTTCATGGTAATGATTGAATGGTTGACTGGTTGACTGGTTGACTGAGTCTGGCACCCAAATTCAATCAGTCAACCAGTCAGTCATTCATTAAAATGTAAGCGGTTTATTCTGATAAAAGTCTAAAATTTTCGTTCTGAACACGTAATCGTATTTAGCCTGTACCAAACTGGCCCGAGCGCGGTCGAGGTTGGTTTTGGCAATGTTGTAATCAGTTGAATTAAGTGCCCCTGCATTAAACCGGCTTTCGGCGGCTTTGAAAGCCAGGTCCAGTTGTTCTACCTGCACCTGCGTAGCCCGATACCGATTGGCCCCAGCCCGTAAATTGGTATAGGCTGTTTCGATCTGCTGCCGAAGCTGCAAACGAGCGTTGGCCGCTGCAACTTCCGAATTTTGCTGTTGTAGTGTCGCGTTGATAATTCGGTTGCGTACCTGCGACCGGTTGTAGATCGGGATTTGTAGATTGAGTGCTACAGAGCGGTTCATGTTGTTACGCAATTGCTCTGTAAACGTATAATCTTCTGTGCGAAAACCATCCTGCGTGAGAAAAATCTGTTGCGGTACACCGTTGAATACAATCGTCTGCGGAATTTGTATCGTGGTGCCGTCGGCAATACGGCGTTGCTGCCCAAAATTAGAATAAATTGTACTAACACCGGCATTAAGTGTCAATGTTGGTTGCAGGCTGGCGCGGGCTACCTTCACACCAAGCGCATCGCTCTGAACCCGCAAATCGGCGGCTTTCACATCGGGCAAAAAGCCCTGTGCCGTTTCGTACACCTGCTGCGTGGTTGCTCCGTAGTTGTCAAAAGCCGGGTCGGGTACAGGAATCGGCTCAACCTCGAATGTGCCAACAACGCCGTTGATCGGTACGTTCATGGCTTGTAACAGAGCTACTTTCGCCACGTCGATGTTGTTTTGGGCGTTCACAATTGCCAGCTCGTCGTTAGCAATCTGTGCCCGAATATCGAACAGGTTCGATTCGGCTACTGATCCGGCATTTACCAGCCGTTGTGTACGGTCTAACTGCGCCCGCGACACTTCGGCCTGCCGCTGCGCTACCACAAACTGCTCCTGCGCTGTCAGCACGTTGAGGTAGTTCTGCACCACCGTCAGAATCACGTTGTTCTGCGTAGCACCCAGTGCCTGCTGATTCGACTGCCGCAACAAGTCATTTTGCCTGATGGTATTCTGCAACGCCATACCGTTGTAGAGCGTCACCTGCGAATTGAGCTGAAAATTATTTGACAGGATGCTGCGCTCAACGAAGGCGTTGGTTACTGGGTTGACGTTAAATCCGGAACTGAAGTTCTGCGAGGCAAAACCACCCACGTTGGGCAGACGGTTAAGTTTCGACTGCCGGAGTTGTAGCTCACTGCCCTGTAGCTGAATCTGACTCTGCCGAATGGTCAGGTTGTTTTGCAGAGCCACGTCGATGCTTTGCTGAAGACCCAGTTTTTGTGGATTCGGAACGGTTGTACCCGCGCCGGGCGACACAGCCGCTGGCGTATTCTGCGCCTGAAGACTTGTTAGAGTCGCCCCCAGCAGACTACCAATGATTCCGATTCGTAAAAAAAGCAAACGCTGCATGGTCATTCTATTTGATGGTTCAATGTTACGAACTTACCTTCGGTGCGGCTATCGTTTTGGGATAAACGGCGCAAAGCAAGCATGTTTCTGGTCTATAATTCGGATGTTCTCCACGAAGATGCGTTTCGGCTATCGGTTCAGGACCGGGCATTTCAATACGGCGATGGGCTATTTGAAACCATCCGGTACGAGACCAACAAACTCTGGTTCTGGCCCGATCACATCGACCGGCTCACAACCGGCATGGCTGCTCTGCGCATCGATCAGCCCACAGGATTCAGCGCAGAAGCACTCCATCAGTTTGTTAATCAGCTACTTCAGAAAAATAAATTAGTCGACCAGTCCGCCCGCGTAAAAATTCAGGTCTGGCGGCAACCGGGTGGTTTTTACACACCTACGCTGAACCGGGCTAACCTGCTGATTACGACTCAACCCGCTGGTGACTTTTTAATCACTGAAAAGACAAAAATAGGGATTTATGACACGTTTCGTTTAGTAGAATCGCCAATTTCTCGTTATAAAACGTTAAATTCGTTACCATACATTCTTGCCAGTATCTATAAGACAGAAAATGGCTTCGACGACTGTTTGCTACTCGATCAGGCGGGCTACGTTGCCGAGTGTGTAGCGTCTAATGTGTTCTGGCTCCAGAACGACCAACTCTATACGCCCTCGCTCGAAACGGGTTGCGTCAATGGCATACTGCGTCGGCAAGTGCTACGACTTTGGCCTGAAACACAAGAAGTTCTGGCCCGTTCAGAAACGTTGCATGCGGCTCAGGCCATTTTTTGCTGCAACGTCAACGGCATTCAATGGCTCCGGCAACTTGAAGGCATTGGACATTTCCCCAATGAACATCCCACTGCCGAACGCTTGTTTTGGCAACTACTCGAACCGCTCCGGCAACAGGTATAGCGACCACCGGGGTAGGCGTTACAGGGTTGTTGTCAACTGCCCACTGTTTTCTAACCAGCCATCTTTTAACCGAACAATGCGCGAACCATATTCGGCATTGGTTTCGGAGTGTGTTACCTGCACGATTGTGACCCCGTCTTTCTGATTCAGTTCACGGAATAACTCCATAATATCGCGGGCCTGATCGGAGTGCAGATTGCCGGTGGGTTCGTCGGCAAAGATAACGCTGGGTTGGGCCGCCAACGCCCGCGCAATGCCCACCAACTGCTGCTGACCACCCGAAAGCTGGGCCGGGAACAAGTCTTTTTTGGCGACGATATTGAACCGGTCGAGAAGCTCGGCCACGCGGCTTTTGCGTTCCGAACCGCCGACGCCTTTGTAGAGCAGGGGTGTTTCGATATTTTCGTAAACCGTCAGCTCGTCAATCAGGTGATATGCCTGAAATACAAAGCCAATTTGCGTGCGGTGAAGTTCGGTGCGTCGTTTTTCGCTCAATTTCTGCACGGGCTGTTCCTCAAAAAGATACTCGCCCTCCGATGGCTCTTCGAGCAGGCCGAGAATGTGTAGCAGCGTACTTTTGCCCGAACCGCTCGGTCCCATAATCGACACAAACTCGCCCGGCGCAATGTCGAGGTTTATGTTACGCAGTACGTAAGTCCGTCCAAATCCTGCCGGGTAGTATTTGGCGACGTTGCGGAGTTGAATCATAATTAATTAGTTTTGAGATGTCTTACCAAAATTATTGTGTTATGTATGTTCCTGGCAGCACCGACGATTTGATTTTTCATGAAGACATGGCTGTTTATGGGCCAAAGGATCATCAGCGAATCATTTCTAAACTAAACGCCCGGCTCGGCCCCAAATACTATGACGAAAAGAGTATAAGTCTTGAACCTCTGCCCGAAACCATGCTTGACGAAGGGCAGGCCAGTCCAACCCCCGATGTGATTCTCTTCGACAATACGACAAAAACTACTCCGATCATCATTGAAATCTGCCATACTGAGGGTTTAAAAAAAGACATAAGAAAAGTCATACGACTCGTTGATGAAGACGAATACGGCATCGAGGAAGCCTTCGTTTATGACTACAAAACTGAAAAGTGGCTTCGCTATCGCAAAGGTGATGGTGGCCTGATGACCGAATCATCCTTTTCTGACATACTGAACCTTGACCTCAATCCGCTTATTCAATAAGTATTGTTCAACAGCCGTGCCATTGTGATTACTGCCTGATTATCAGTAGCCAATTTACAAGACTAATTTAGTGAGAGTCCGCTACCGGACAGTTTGTTGTTCAAAATCGGACATTTTTAGCCAGACAATGCAACCCGTTCTTAACTTCCTTCATCTTCTTGTACAAAACTAACTTCCTACCCAATGAAAACGCTTGCTTTACTACTTGTTCTGTTCGTATCTCCTTTTACGACCGCCAATGATGACTGGAAAACCGACCGCCCGGTTTCGGGCTTTTCGGGCCTGAGCGTTAGTAGTGGCATTGATGTGTATCTGACCCAGGGTAACTCCGAAAAATTGACCATCGAAGCCAAAGGTTTCGATGAAGACGAAGTGATTTCGGAAGTCCGAAACGGCGTACTGAAACTGTACATCGACCGCCGGGGCATTATGAACTGGAATTTTGGTCGTAATACATACGTAAAAGCGTATCTGACCTTCAAACAGTTAAACAACCTCAGGGCATCGGGCGGGGCCGACGTATTCGGGCAGGGAATGCTATCGTTCCGCGACTTGAACGTAGAAGCATCAGGCGGTTCAGATATTAAACTGAGCCTGAAAGCCAATGAACTGAACGCAGAAGCCTCGGGCGGGGCCGACCTGATTCTCGACGGTTCGGCGCGGTCGCTCAACGCCAGCGGTTCGGGCGGGGCCGATCTGGATGCCCGAAAATTGGTTGTTGAAGTAGGGAACGCCAACTCGTCGGGCGGGTCCGACGTCTATATTCATGCTACTCGTGAACTAAGCATGAAAGCCTCGGGCGGGTCCGACATTCATTATTACGGCCCGGCCAAAGTGCTCGCCAAAAGCGAATCGGGCGGCTCGGATATTACCCGGAGAAATTAATTCATACCGAAAAGTGAAAAGTGAAAAGTGAAAAGTGCGTTCTTCGCAGTGCCATAGCCATTTTTCACTTTTCACTTTTCATTTCGTTTTGACACCTACCATTGGCATTCTGGGCGGGGGGCAGTTGGGCCTGATGCTCCTGCAAGCATCTATCGACTGGAATCTGTGCGTTCACGTACTCGACCCCGACGCCGACGCACCCTGCCGCCACCTTTGTACGCAGTTTACGGTTGGTTCGCTGACCGATTATGATACCGTGTATCGGTTCGGGCGGGCTGTTGACGTGCTGACGATTGAAATTGAGCGCGTCAACGTCGATGCGCTCGAAGCCCTCGAACGCGAAGGCAAGCGCGTGTATCCGCAACCGTCGGTAATTCGGACCATTCAGGATAAGCGGCTGCAAAAACAGTTCTACCGCGCCCACAATCTGCCCACCGCCGATTTCATCCTGACCGACAACCGTGCTGACGTAGCACAGGTGGCTGCCGATTTTTTCCCGGCTTTTCACAAACTCGGTCGAGATGGGTACGATGGGCGGGGCGTTCAGCGTATTCGGTCGGTTGCCGACGCTGAAAAAGCCTTCGACGCGCCGGGCGTACTGGAGCAAGCCGTTGATTTCGAAAAAGAATTAGCTGTAATCGTTGCCCGCAATGAGCGGGGCGAGGTGCAGACCTTCCCAACGGTTGAGATGGTGTTTCACCCCGAACACAACTTAGTCGAGTATTTGTTTGCCCCCGCCGACATTTCACCTACTGTTGAACAACGGGCGCAGGAAATAGCCCGCCAAACTGCCGATGCATTCGGCATTGTGGGTCTGCTGGCCGTTGAATTATTTTTGGATAAACAGGGCAATGTTCTGATTAATGAAGTAGCTCCGCGCCCACACAACAGCGGTCATCATACCATTCGGGCCAACGTAACCTCGCAGTTTGAGCAGCACTGGCGGGCTATTCTGAACCTGCCACTGGGCAACACCAGTGCCTACCAGCCTGCCGCGATGGTGAACCTGCTGGGCGAAGACGGACACACCGGCCCGGCGGTGTATGAGGGGCTGGATACGCTGCTGGCTCTATCGGGCGTCTTCCCGTTTCTCTACGGCAAAGCCATAACAAAACCCTTCCGCAAAATGGGCCACGTTACGGTGATGGATACCGACCTGGAGCGGCTTCGCGAGAAAGTAGCGCAGGTGAAAGCAGGTATTCGCGTCATTACCTGAATGTCTAAAAATTGAAAATCACATCCATTTCGAACGACAAATCAGGGAAAAGGATCGATGTGGCACGGCTTCCTTTCTCGTACACGTCGGTTTCTTCGTACCGCCCGTCGCGCAGGGCATAGGCGTAAATTTCGGCACTTTTCGGTACGACAATCCAGTACTCGCGCACCCCCGCCGATTCATAGAGGTCAAATTTTTCGTTGAAATCCTTCTTTTGCGTAGAGGGCGACGCGATTTCAATTACCCAGTCGGGCGGCCCTACGCAACCTAATTCGTCAATCTTGGCCGGGTCGCAGATGACGCAAATATCGGGTTGCACAACTGTATGAACTTTGTTATTAAATCCCGGCTCATAGTCAGGGTTTGGCAGGCGCACATCGAATGGAGCAACAAAAACTTCGCAGGTTCGCTCCTCAAAATGGTTGAGCAAGTCATGCAACAGTCGCATCCCAATCCGCTGATGGGCCGAGCGGGGCGCAGGCGACATATTGTAAATCTTACCCTTAATAAGTTCGACGCTTTGCTCAAAACGCCATTTCAGGTAGTCGGCGTAGGTGTACGTGCCGTTTGGGTCGAGTTGCGATAAGTCAGTAATCATAACCAAATAACAGGTTGCCAGTCAAAATTACGAAAGAGTTGCCGGAAACAGCTTGCTAATAAAAATATTCATCGTAATATTGCGATATGGGATTAACCAAGACTGAAATTTTCACCGATCATCAGAATCGCGTAGCCGACCTTGCCAAGGCTTTTGCCCACCCGGCGCGGATAGCTATTCTGCAACTGCTCGCCGAGCGAAAAGCCTGTATCTGTGGCGATTTGGTTGATGAGTTACCGCTGGCGCAGGCTACTGTTTCACAGCATCTGAAAGAGTTAAAACGGATTGGTATCATTAAAGGCGATATTGACCCGCCCCGCGTTTGCTACTGCATCAACGAACCTGTCTGGAATGAAGCACGTAGACTGTTCGGGCAAGTGTTCGACGTGTACATAGCTGATAAACAGTGCTGTTAAAAAATTTGCTTTGTTTAATCGTAATATTACAATAAACCAATAAACTCATGACAACATCCGAAGATTTAAAGGCCATCGTGCGGCAGAAATATGGCGAAATTGCTCAACAGACCGACGCACAGGGCGTTGCTGTTGACTGCGGCTGCGGGCCGTCGTCGTGCTGCGGACCAGCAAACACCGATGCGTCGTACAGCATTTTGATGAACGACGAATACAGCACCGTGAACGGCTACGTAGCCGAAGCCGATTTGGGTTTAGGCTGCGGTTTGCCCACCGAATTTGCCCGAATCAAACCCGGCGACGTGGTAGCTGACCTCGGTTCGGGCGCAGGAAACGACTGTTTTGTGGCCCGCGCCGAAACGGGAGAAACCGGACGCGTTATCGGTCTCGACATGACACCCGCCATGATCGACCGCGCCCGACAAAATGCAAAAGCACTTGGTTTTCAGAATGTTGAATTCGTTTACGGCGATATTGAAGACATGCCTCTGCCCGATAATCTTGCCGATGTGGTGGTGAGTAACTGCGTCATGAATCTCGTTCCCGACAAAACCAAAGCGTTTGCTGAGACCTATCGCATTCTGAAACCAGGTGGTCATTTCAGCATTTCCGACATTGTGCTGCTGGGCGAACTACCCGACGGTTTGCAGCGCGACGCCGAACTCTACGCGGGTTGTGTATCGGGAGCTATTCAGCAGGAAGCTTATCTGAGCATTGTGGCCGAAGCAGGTTTTCAGAACATCCTGATTCAGAAACAGAAAGAAATCAATCTGCCGAATGAGTTGCTGCTCAACTACCTGACACTTGACGAATTACGGGCGTATAAACAGGCCAAACGTGGCATTTTCAGCATAACTGTATTCGCGCAAAAGCCTGTCCAATGAAAATTGCCCTTTTCTCCGACATTCATGCCAACTTACCGGCCTTAGAAGCTGTTCTGGCCGACATGGACCGCCGTTGTCCCGATGCCGTGTACTGCCTCGGCGATCTGGTTGGCTACAACGTCTGGCCCAATGAAGTGATTAATACCATTCGTCGGCGGGGCATTCCAACCATCGCCGGCAATTACGACTACGGCATCGGGCGGCACAGCGACGATTGCGGCTGTGCCTATCGCGAAGAAGATGAAAAGGCGATGGGTAAGGTATCTATCAGCTATACGAATTCGGTGGTAGGCCCGAGCGAGCGGCAGTATCTGCGTACACTACCTACGCATATCCGGGTTGAGTTTGAATTGGACAACAATCCTGAACACTTGTGGACCCAGCAAACGCCCTTTTCGCTGCTGTTGGTGCATGGAAGCCCGCGCAAAGTGAATGAATACCTGTTTGCCGACCGTCCCGACCGGAGTTTGGGCCGGGTACTGGAAGGGGCCAACGCCGATATTCTGTGTTTTGGTCACACGCACAAGCCGTATCATAAGGTAGTCAGTGCCGAAGCCGAAGGGCAGGAAACCTACTGGCGTCATGCCATCAATATTGGCTCAGTGGGCAAACCCAAAGATGGCGACCCCCGCGCCTGTTACGTGTTGCTGACGATTGACGAAATGGCCCGGCCTGGATTGGCCGGGCCTGGCTCGAAAGAGGACGTTCAGGTTGAGTTTATTCGGGTTGAGTATGACGTGGAGAAGGCAGCTAAAGCCATTGAGAACAGCGAGTTGCCTAACCCCTATGCCGATATGTTGCGCACAGCCTAAACGTGATTTCTGTTTGGGACGGGTGAGAAGTTGGCCTGTTTTGGTGTTATATTGTTGTACCAAGGTCTCCTCACCCGTTTCATTCACCCGATGCTGCAAAAAACACGGGGCATTGCCCTCAGCTATATTCGTTACCGCGAAACGTCGATTATTTCCCGCGTCTACACCGAAGAATTTGGCCTGCAAAGCTACATCGTCAACGGGGTGCGGTCGGCCAAAAGCAAAAACAACCGCATCGCTCTGTTTCAGCCACTTACGCTGCTCGATATGGTTGTGTACTACAAAAATGACCGCGACTTGCACCGGCTGTCGGAAGTAAAAACGCTGCATCCCTTTCAGAGTCTGCCGTTTGAGGTTGCCAAATCGACTATTGCCATGTTTGTGACAGAGTTGCTGAACAAGGTATTGAAAGAAGAAGCTGGCAGCCCGGTGCTGTTTCGGTTTTTAGTCGATTCAATTTTATTTCTGGAAGAATCCCGCAGCAACTACGAGAACTTCCATCTCGCGTTTTTGCTGAAGCTGTCGTTTTTTCTGGGCTTCGGCCCCGAATCGGCACTTGAGTTTGAGAGCCAGCTTCGCGAGAACTCGTATCCGTTTCTGCCTGATAATCAAACCGAAACGGCCCTGAACACGCTGCTCCGGCAACCACTCGGTACGCCCGCACCGCTCACCCGTGCCGGTCGTAACGAACTACTCGATGCGCTGGTTGTCTACTACCAGATTCACATCGATACCATCGGCGAAGTTAAGTCGTTGCCCGTACTCCGCGAAGTGCTGGGCTAACTTTCGTAAAACTTCACGCCCCGCTCACGCAAAAATGCCTTAATCACGTCCACGTGAACGCATTGACCGACGTTGAGAAACGGATAGTTCGATACACGGCTCCGGCGACCGTTGACCAACACTTCGCGGTCTTCAATGTCGAAACCCAAGTGCAAATGGCGGGTTGCAGACTGCATTCCGTAGATGACGCCGTTGACGTCGAACAGCGGACCGCCACTTTGTCCACGCAAACCGGGCGTACTCATCTCGATAGCCGTAATGCTGTTGTTTTCGCTCAGAAGCCGCGTCACGATACCGTCGATTGGAAAGCGGGGCGAGTTGACACGGCCTTCCGATGTCCACTCAATATCATCGATGGCGGAGTTGTAGCGAAAATTCGTAAACTCAGGAAATGGATAGCCAAGCCGACACAGGCTCCTACCGGCTTTTACGCGGCTGGTGTCTTTGAGAAATGTAGCATAGCCCCGATATAATGCCCGATTGTATCCCTCGAACCGCAGCAGAGCCAAATCCTGCGTGGGGTGCATGTCGATATTCAGTTTCTGAAACTGATCGACGCAGCTTACAAAGTTATTGCGAACCCGAATCAGCGTATCGGGTTTGAGTTTGAATCGTTCTTCGAGCTGACCAATGCGCCGGGCCGCGTCTTTTTCCTGAAGCACCGACCGGCGGGCACCCTGAAAATTTCGGTAGTTCTGGTGAATGTTGTCGGCCTGAGCAATCAGTTCGGCAACGTGTTTGCACGTGATGGCACAGCCCAGTTCATTTACAAAAAACAGCGTGGCACTGCCGGGTATAATTTCATCATGGCCATAAAGCCGGACGATGGAATGTAGAGGACGGGTAAACGAATCAACACGCTCAATAGCGTCGACAAACATAAGATTCAGGGGGTAAGTACAGCAGGTATAATGCATTGCAAATATCGACCCAATGCACGACTTTCCCCACTGTCGGGCGGAACCTGACCAGCTTATTTTCGGGACAGCGAATCGCGAATGCCGAGCGCACCCGGAGCCGTTGAATCGGCGGTTTGGCCGTTGGCATCCTGAATACTGCGCCGGGTAGCCGCCGACGTATCTTCAACCGCGTTCGATTCTGCGCGGGCAGTGCTATCGGTATTAATGCCGTCTGTGCTGCTCTGGTTCTGGGTGAACTTCTGCACAATCAGGGCAATAATCAGCACGGCAATAGCAATCATGGCCCAGCGTAACCAACGCACGTTCTCGCGCTGCCGGTCGCCTTCGGGACTTTTCGGAATATTAGGATTAACAATGGTGCCGCTGAAATTGTCGGCTCCCTGTACCTCAGTTTGTGGCCCGGCGGGCGTAACGAGTTCATCGAAACCGAGCAGGCTGCGCACGCTGTTCAGGTTATCGGGCAGTGCTTTTCGGAATTCGGACGCCTGCCCCAACAATAAAGTTTCGAGATTATGAGCAGTTAATCCCTGCTCCTGTTCCTGACGACCCAGCACACCCATCAGAACAGCCCCTGCCAGATTCATGATCATAGTGACTGATTGCGGCTTTGTTCCACTATAAGTAGCAAGCAATTCAGGAACCCGCTGTGTTTGTTCACCAAAAATGTGTTCAACAAACAAATTTCCGGCGGCTGTCGTCTGGGCCAGCTCAGGCGACCCTGTCAAAACCTGCGTAATGTCGAAAGGAGTTTTGCCGTAATCGTTGGTATCTAAAAAAGCGATTGTCGATGAAGGTCCGCCTGTTGTTTGCATGTGCCGGGTAAGACCGCCCAGCAGCGTGGGTAACGATGCATTTACGGCTTTCAGCGTATTGGCAGGCGATTCGCCCAGCGTTTGGCTGAGTTGATCGATAACAGAAGGAGTAAACTGCTCCCGAAGCAGTGGTAACAAATGAACGGCCATGTCGATAACGTTGAGAAAACAACGTATAAACCGTTCAAAAGGAGAAAGGGTTTAAGGGAGAAAGGGGGTAAGGGTGTAGGGGGTAAAAGGAGTAAGGTTGGAAAGGGATTCTAAATAAGAACACCTTTCCAACCTTACTCCTTTTACCCCCTACACCCTCTCTTTTACAATTGGGGAATCCGCAGCACCTGATCAGGATAGATCAGGTCGGGGTCTTTAAGCATCGGCTTGTTGGCTTCGAATATCACACCGAATTTCATTGCATCGCCGTATACTTCTTTCGCGATTTTCGACAGCGTATCGCCCGATTTGACGGTGTAGAACTTCCCGGCAGGAGTTGGCTCGGCCACATCCAACTGATTGTCTACAGCCGAAACGCCTTCTACGTTACCAACAGCGAGGGCGATTTTCTCGGCGTCTTCCTGCGATTTTACCGAACCCGTCAGCGTAACCGTATCGCCTTTTGTCTTGATGGTCAGCGCGTTGTAGGCAAGACCCAGTTGCTTTACGTGATCGAGCAGGGCCTGCGCCCGGAGCGGCTCAACTTTCTCGGCCTGAACGGGATCAGCCGGAGCTTCCTGTTCTTTTTTGAAAATTTTCTCGCCTACGCCCTTAAAAAATGATAAAAGACCCATTGGTTTCGTTTGATTTTTAGATGGAACATGCATTCGGAAACGGGCAGCAAGTACGCCAACGTTTTCGTTCTATACAACCTAATCTTTGTTAGAGGGGTTTTATTGAACCGAAAACGATTGACAACTTCTTCATATAAACACCCGCCAGTTCTTTCCTTAGACTGTGGTTTCACCAACAGGTATCAGATTCAGTTCATTTTTTTATTGTTAATTTTCTCAATACATGCGATTTGTTCAGTACGCGTTCATCGCGTTTTTATCAAGTTCGGTTTCAGCGTTCGCGCAGGGTTCATTCGAAGGGGGCATCAAAGGCGGGGGTACGTTTACGCACGGTTACACAACTATTCCGGCCATTCCGCTGTCGGCTACGGCATCGACTCCGCAACTAAATAATAAAAGCAATGGCATAGGCACGGGCTATTTGTTCGGCCTGTGGGGCCGCAAAAACTTTGACTCGTTTTACCTTCAGGTCGAACTATCTTACAGTTCTTTCTTATTGAAGCAAAAAACCGACCTGTCTATTACAGCCGAGCAGGCGTTTGTGCTGGCAGGTCAGGTGCGTCCGTCGATTATTCCGGCCCAAACCCCAACGGCGGTGAATATTGTGTCGGAATCAACACTTCGGGCAGTGAACGTACCGATTCTGTTCGGCAAGAAATGGGCTGACGGCAAAATACGGGCATTTGCGGGGCCAAACCTGCTCTTCACAGATAAAGCCATAGTCAACCGCGAGACAACGGCCAGCATTAACAGCCTGTCGGTGTCGGCAACGACTGAAACGAATTTAAAGGAACCAAATCCGCAAAATCCAGCCGAAACCGCGCTGGAAGTAAAACCTTTCACCTATGCCATTGAAGCGGGTGTGGGCTATACGTTCCTGCGTCGGCTCGATCTCGATGTTCGCTATGCCCTGCCGATTGGCGGTATCTACGAGAATACCAACATCACGGGTTATTTAGGCATTGCCACCGTAGCGTTGGGCATAAAACTCTTTTGACGGTCAGGGTTCTGCCACTAAAGCATACCCGGTGCCAGCCTGCCGGAGCCGGTAACGCTTCATTGTGTTACCACCGGTAGGCTCGGCATTGACGTCGCCCGAGCGGTACACAGGATACCGACGACAGAGAATATCCTGTTCTACCCACAGGCTATCGTGTCCCATATAGCCAACGTCGTCGGGAAGCCGCCAGTTTGGGAGCGCAATGTCAGCTTTTCGTTCGGGCAGGAACTGCCATGCATATACGCGTCCAAAAGACCCGGAGCCTGTACTCTGCGAATAAGCATAAACTTCGGGAAACCGATTACCGTCTAAATCCGCTACGTCGGCCCCTACAATTGGCCCTTCCACCCGAGTTTGGAAAGTTGTCAGCAGCAATTGTCCGCGATAGGCCCGTACAGTCAGCACGTGAGCCTTGCCAGTGTCGGGGCTTGTTAGTGTGAAGCTATAGATATTATAGCGTAACGACTTGCTAAAGACAGGACGTGACGAAAGCAGAAACTCTGCGGGTTGTTGAAACAGACGCAGATTACCAGTTGATGGACTTATGTATCCGCTCACGCCTGTAATCAGCAATCCAGTCAACAACCCATACCATGCTTTTCCACTCATTGGTTTCGTGTGCTTGTGCGCCCACTCATAACGACACGAAACAAGAAATAGTTGATAACGGTCAGCTATAGAAAAGCTTCACCAATAGAGGTCAGATTCTGCAATGCGGGCAGCATTTCAATGGCTTTGGGCGTTAATCCGTATTCAACGCGTGGCGGTACTTCTTTGAAGGACTTCTTCTCGACCACGCCTAAATCCACTAAAGCCTTTAGCTCCTGGATCAACACTTTCTCGCTAACATCGGGAATCATCCGACGCAGTTCGCCATACCGACGTGGCTCCGTACCAAGCTGATAAATAATAAACAGGCGCCACTTCCCACAGATAATATCCAATGTTTTTTTAAGTGCCGGATGCGCGTTGTCTGTCAATGACTGAGTTTTTTTGGGTTCGTTCATACCAAGGATGCCCCTAACCAATTGGTGGGCAACTGACTGATTAATAGATTGTTGCGTTAATATGAGCAAATATAAATATTTGTATGATACACAACATACAAATACTATTTACTCTACATTATAGTAAGTAACAGCAAATCAATTAAATGGCTAATAATCAGCCATTATAATGATTGAAAAAAACAAACGTTGCGTTAAATTTGTACTCATACAAGTTACGAATAACGCTATTTCTTATGTAGAAACACTAAAAATAGCTGTATAGCTGATTAAAGTTAGGTAATGGTAAATACCTACCCTAAATCAATACATATTGCCGGTTCGTATTTTTACCCCCAATAGCACCATCTCATTGAAAACACTGCTTGTTATAGCTGGGCCAACAGCCGTTGGTAAAACTGTGTCCTGCATCGAATTAGCTAAACAACTTCGAACAGATGTCGTTTCGGCTGACTCTCGGCAGCTCTACCGCGAATTAACTATCGGCACAGCTAAGCCATCGTTACAGGAAATGGATGGCGTCAGGCATCACTTCATCGATTCGCACAGTATTACAGACCCTGTCAATGCCGGACGATATGAACGCGAGTGCCTTGCGCTGCTTAATACGTTATTCTACGATAAAGACGTAGTTATATTATCAGGTGGCACGGGCCTATACATCAATGCCGTTTGTTTTGGCTTGGATGACATGCCCCCCGTTGACCCGGTTTTGCGACAGCAATTAGTTCAGCGTTGGCAGCAGGAAGGTTTGGAATCACTCCAAAACGAACTGCGTCGGTTAGACCCTGCCTACGCGCAAACGGCTGATCTGCAAAACCCAGTCCGGGTAACGCGGGCACTCGAAGTTTGTCTGGAAACCGGAAAGCCCTATTCGTCGTTTCGGCGTCAACAACCCGCCGAACGCCCATTTCGGTCCGTATTTGTGGCACTCGACCGCCCCCGCAACGAGTTGTATGCCCGCATCGACGCCCGAGTAGATGCCATGCTGACAGCCGGGTTGGTCGAGGAAGTGCGTTCACTGTACAACTATCGACATCTGCCATCTCTGCAAACGGTTGGCTATCAGGAAGTTTTTCCATACATAGATAACGAATACGACTACGACGAGATGGTACGACTGCTCAAACGCAACTCGCGCCGATATGCCAAACGCCAGCTAACCTGGTTTCGGAATCAGGGCGAATACACGTGGGTGAAGCCCGACGAACTAATGACTATCGACTATTGCGCCCGATAGGCAAGAATACCACCCGTCAGGTTCCGAACGTTGGCAAAGCCGTTTTCTTCGAGCAGTTGCTGCGCTCGTGCGCTGCGGGCACCCGACCGGCAATGCACAATAATTTCTTCTTCCTGCAAACCGTCGAGTTCATCGAGCCGGTACGGTAAATCGCCCAATGGAATGAGCGTAGCCCCAATGTTGTCAGCTTCGTATTCATTCGGTTCGCGCACGTCGAACAAATTCAGTTTTTCGCCCTTATCGAGCCGCTCTTTCAATTCCTGTACAGTGATGTCCATATTTCGGTTACAGTTATCCGCCAACGCCGTCGGCAACGAGCGGCTAATTTACGACAGATCGAGTTAATGTTGAATCATTAGCTTCTGTACGGCTGTTTGCTGATTCGTTGACAGTCGAAGTACATAAAGCCCGTCGGGCAACTGGCTGAGGTCGGCGGTATGTTGGCCGCGCGTAGGTTCTATGACCAGCAATAACCGACCGTTCGGGTGAATTACTTCCAGCCGCGTCAGGTCCGGGTCGTCCCAGCGGATCAAGCCGGTGGATGGATTCGGATATGTCCGCAGCACGGGCAACGGTTCGGGTTCGGGAATGGCCGTAACGGGGCCAGCGTCGGTACCGCCCAGAATAGGCCGCAGCATCAGCGCACCCTGAAAATTCAGTTGGCTTGCCCTACCCGCATTCTGTTCCCAGATGGTGCCGCCATTATAAAAAATGGCATTACCAAACGGGCTGTTTTTGTCGAAGCCAATCCGGAACAGTGTTGTGTCGCTGGTGCTAATCTGCTGATAACCCACGTAAAACGTATCTCTCACAGCGATACCCCGGTCGAACAGAAACTCGGTGAATGCATTTCGATACGGCGGGTAGCGCGTGGTAAACGACTTTCGGTGAATTACGGCACCCGGACGCCCCCGGTCATTGCTGTACACGTTCAGAACAAATGCCTGCCCGGTCTGGTCGGTTTTGAACGGGACAACGGCCAGCCGAACGCCGGTCATAACATCGGGTTTGTTGAGAATAAATCGCACGGCCAACTGCTCGCGTGGGCCAACTTGCAATCCATATTCCCACGAGCCATCATCATAGGCATAATAATTGTCCAGCACAGCCACGCCCGAAATCGTATCGTTCTGCCGCAAGTCAACGCCAGGAATGGGTGGATTCTGCTGGTCGGTAGTGGTATTTACGTTAAACGTGTAGCGAAGTTGGGCGCGGGTAGCCGTACCAAATCCAGACACCGGAACCGGGCGGGCCACTTTCCGCTGCGAACTGAGCGATGGAATCAGGGTTGTGGGCGTAACGGGGTCTTGTTGAATGCTGCGGCCCGATACCTCGTCGCGTACCGAAAACTGGAACGTGGTGAAGTTGAAACCGTCTTCAAGGTTGTTGATATCAGTTATGACCGAGTCGGCGGTTTCGGCGGCTGGGTTTACCACGTACTGCGCCAGCGGCATGGCCGTATATCGCTTCAAAAAGGGGCTTACGGCCTGCCGGGCGGCAACGTCCTTCACAAATCGGTCGTTTATGCTACGGCCCCGGTTCAGGTACACGTAATCGACGTTCCAGGTATCGAACGGCCCCGACTCGCGGCCAAAACTCCGAAACCGAAAGGCGAAATTGGCGTGGAAGTATTTCGAATCGCTCACCCGGACAAACGCCTGCGGAAAGTTGTTGTTTACGCGCCCGCCCACCTGAAACCAAACCGTTTGCCAGTTGCCCGCTGCGTCGCGAAACTGCACCGTTAGCGAGTCGCCGGGTTGCCGCACAATAAGCGTAAAACTGCCGGGGGTTGTAGCCGTAGTGCTGCCGGGTGCCCGCAACGTATCAACCACCGGCGGGTCGGGCAGTTCGCCCAGACCTCTGCTTTGCCAGTAAAAGCTCAGATAGATCGAATCGCGGACACTCAGACCAGCCAGATTAATCGGCTGCGACGCAAGCGTGTCGGTATATCCCTGCGCCAGTTGGTTATTTTGGGTATAGGGCAACCCGTTGGCCCGCAGCCCATCGAACGAGGCAATACCGACGGTAGGCTGATTGATGCCCATCGAGTTGTTGATATATACTCCACTACCCGGCACCCACCGAGCGGGGTTCGGCAGGTCTAAGCCGGGTCGCCCCGCGCTGGTCGAGAAGTCATCGAAGAAAGGCAGACGCTGGGGCGTTTGTCCCAGCGCACCAAGTGGAATCAACCCTAACCAAACTACGTACAGCCCAATCCAGCGAAGGATGGGTCGGGCCGCAGTCTGTACTCGTAAAACAATGCTCATAAAACCCAGTGTGCCGACGACGGTTATTCCAGATCCGGCTCTACCGGCCCCACAACCCACAAATCCATTGTTTCGCCAATGCGGATTCGTTCGCCGGAGCGGGCTTCGGGGCGTTGCCGAACCACCGTGCCTACTTCTTTCTCAGGATCATCGACAGAGATAATCGTGCCAACTTTAAGGTTCGATCCCTGAATGGTGAGCCGGGCTTCGTCGAGCGGCTTACCTATAACGTCGGGAATGTCGAACATCATATTACCGAGGCCGTCGCCAATTTCAAGATCAATCTTCGCACCCTTCGGAACGGGGGTTCCGGGAGCGATTTCTTTGCCGTTATACAGTTGCCGCAACACCGAGTTTTTCGCTACGTCGGGTACGTAGGTGCGTTCGCCTTCTTCCAGCCCTACCGACTTGAGCATCAATGCCGCCGAGCGGTCGATCATGTCAACAAGTTTGGGCATGGGCACCATCGGAGCCACGCGTTTAGTGATGGTCACGTAGATTTTGCGCCCTTCCTTCACTTTGGCGTTGGCCTGCGGGTATTGCTGAATAACGGTTAGCGGCTGTGCGCCGGCCACAAACGTACAATCGCTGACCTCGTAGCGCAGGTCGCGGTCGTCTAAAGTGTTTCGCATCTCATCGAGGCTCAGCCGCGTTACGTCAGGTACGGTAATGGTTTGGCCGTGGTTGGTGGTCCAGGGCAGATACAGGAAGAAAAACGCCAGAAACAACGCGACCAGCAAGGCCACAATAATGCCAATATGAATCAGCAAATCAGAAACAGAGCGGGTGCTGATTTTCGCCATCGGTTCGTGAATAAGTGAATGGAGCGCGTCAAATTTACGGACTCAACGATAGCCGCCGAGCATTTTTTTGATGTATTTGCCCACAATATCGAATTCTAAGTTGACAACGTCGCCCACGTTGAGGTCGCGGAAGGTCGTGTACTCGTATGTGTACGGAATTATGGTGACGCGGAAACTATTCGATTCGGAATTAAAAACGGTTAAACTGACGCCATTGATACAAACCGACCCTTTTTCTACTGTTACGTTGCGGTTGGCGGGGTCGGCAT
Source organism: Spirosoma montaniterrae (assembly GCF_001988955.1). Taxonomy (NCBI): domain Bacteria; kingdom Pseudomonadati; phylum Bacteroidota; class Cytophagia; order Cytophagales; family Cytophagaceae; genus Spirosoma; species Spirosoma montaniterrae. Next base: position 3,269,086 of record NZ_CP014263.1, read on the forward strand.
CTATGTCGTCGTACTGAAAATCGAACAGCCAGCTTCCGTTCATGTCCTGCACGTTGGTACAAACGCCGGTCTGATCGACGTGGCCCTGCACAATATGCCCATCGAACCGACCATTGGCGGGCATGCAACGTTCGAGGTTGATCCGGTCGCCTACAACAACACCGCCTAAGTTAGTCTTCTTCAGGGTTTCATCGACCGCCGTAACGGTATAAACATCGTTTGACACGCTCGTTACGGTCAGGCAAACACCGTTATGACTCACGCTTTGATCAACTTTCAGCTCAGGCGTCAGCGACGATTCGATGGCGAAGGTCAGGTTTGTGCCTTCAGGAATAATGCCGACGACGCGGCCTGTGGTTTCTATAATTCCAGTGAACATGGGAAAACAGCAGTAAGGGGTAAAAGGGGGAGGGGTAAAAGGGGTAAGGTTGTAGGGAGTAAGGTGTAGGGGGGTAAGGTGTAGGGTGTAAGGTGTAATGTGTAAGGTGTAAGGTGTAAGGTGTAAGGTGTAAGGTTGGAAAGGGGTTGATACACAAAAACCTTTCCAACCTTACACCTTACCACCTTCCCCCCTGCTCCCTACAACAAACAACGAGCTGCCGAAGGGGGTTCGGGGCAGAAGTTTTTGTTCGACTTTAACGATGCGGTAGAGTGTTTCGTTGAGCCAGGGCGCGGGCAAATATACGTCCGATTGCGCGTTGGCTTCGGTTCGCCAGCCCATTTTCAATTGCAGGCTTTGCCACTGCCGCATCAACAGAATCAGGGGCGACAGTGCCAGACTCCAGTACGTTGCCCTCCCGATGCGTAACCCCGCCGGGGGCAAAAGTCGCTCAAAATTGGCTACTACAAACCGTCGGCTACTACCCACGGCCAAATCGTGCTGCCCCCGAAATACATTGAACGCATTATTATTGCTGATGAGCAGGCCACCCGGCTTCAGCCGATGCGCCAAAGCCGACAGGAGCCGGGTCAGAGCCGGATCATCGAAATAGCAGAATACATCGTTGCACACGATGGCATCGTAGTTCGTAGCAGGCTCAAAATCAGTTAGTTGGTTCAGGTCGAGTTGTGAAACGGCCAGCCCCCGCTCGTGGCAAAACGCTACGGCGTCTGCCGACCCGTCGAGACCGCGCAGATGTGTATATCCCTGCCGGTGCAGGTAGTTGAGCAGGCCGCCCGTGCCGCAGCCAAGATCGAGAATTGCTACGTTCCGGTTAGTTCCGAAATGAGTAGTCAACGCTTCAGCTACGCGCTCGTGCAAAATTTTATACCACCACAACCGGCCCTCAAGCCGAAACATTTTTTCGTATTCGTCAACGTTCATAAAGAGTGCCGCAACGGAGTTGAAAGAGCGAAAGAATGAACGAATGAAAGAGTGGCTAACCAGATGGCGTTCACTCTTTCATTCGTTCACTCTTTCGCTCTTTAATTATATAAGGAGGTAGCCCGCTGTAGGCCATAAATAATTTGCCGAGGTATTCGCCCAACACGCCCAGAAACAGCAGGTGCAGGCCCGTAGCAGTCAGTACCGCCCAGCCTACCACCGCCCAGCCGCGCACAACGAACACGCCCGCCAGCCAGCCAATGAGCCAGCCCAGCCCGAACAGCAGACAAAAGCCAAACAGCGCGGCTCCAAAGACCGTGAAACCGCGAATAGGCCAGAGCGAATAGCCAATGAATACGTTAAGAAACAGGGCTACAAGCTTGCGGGCCGTGTAGTTCGACTTGCCTTCCGTGCGGGGATTGTGCGGTACAAGGACGCTGCTAACGTTGCGCGTTACGCGAAAAATCAGCCCGTCGATATATGGATAAGGACCCCGGTACTTGATGATTTCATCGACCACGTCACGCCGAATCAGCTTAAAACTCGACAGATACAGATCGCGCGGTTTGCCAAGCGAATAAGTTGTGAGCGTGTTGACCAAATGGCTACCGAGGTTGCGAAACCAGTGATGTTGTTTCTGCGCGTATCGGCTATAAACAACGTCGGCCTGTTCGCGTTCAGCCGTTTCGAGCAACGTTAGTATAGCTTCGGGTGGGTTCTGGAAATCGTCGTCAATAATCGCAGTAAACTGTCCGTTCGTGTGCGCCAGGCCACACAACACGGCGTTAAATTCACCGAAATTTCGGCGCAGCGAGATGAACTGCACATTGGTATATTGGGCGGCAACAGCCTGACAAACAGCCTCCGAATTGTCGGGACTGCCGTCATTAACGAGCACAATTTCAAACGAATAAGCAGCCAAACAAGCCTGAAGCCGTTCGACCAGCGGCCCAATGGTCGTTTCGCTTTTATAAACCGGTATGACTACGGAAAGAAGCATTAATTGTTTCTATGATAAATTCTGCTTCTGCATCGGTCAGGGTTGGGTTGAGTGGCAGACTCACCACTTCGCGGTGCAGTTGTTCTGATATGGGAAGCGACAGGCTGGCAAATTGCGCATACGCCCGTTGTTGATGGGGCGGAATGGGGTAATGCACGTCAGTACCAATACCGTGCTCGTGCAGGTAGGCCCGTAGCTGGTCGCGCCGGGGGTGCCGGATCACGAACAAATGCCAGGCGTCCTGTTCAATCTGGTCTGCCGGGGGCAAACTGATGTCGGGGTGACGAATGCCGTTTAGGTAAAGCCGCGCCAACGCCCGACGCCGGTTATTTTCGGCATCTAAATGAGGCAGTTTGGCCGATAAAATGGCAGCCTGTAATTCGTCTAAACGGCTGTTGTAGCCAATGTAATCATTGACGTACTTCTGCCCCGAACCATAGTTACGCAACGCCCGAAGTCGTTCGGCCAGTTCGTCGTTATTGGTGGTAATGGCACCAGCATCGCCCAGTGCGCCGAGATTTTTACTGGGGTAAAAACTCCAGCCTGTGGCATCGGCCAGCCCGCCAACGCGGTTACTCTTATACGTAGCACCGTGCGCCTGAGCGGCATCGTCGAGTACCAGCAATGCATGTGCCTGAGCAATGGCCCGAATTGGCTCCATCTCGCAGCATCGGCCATACAGATGTACCGGCAAAATAGCGCGGGTTTGCGGTGTCAGAGCGGCTTCAACGTTCGCGGGGTCGAGCAGGTAGGTTTGCGGGTCAGGCTCAACAAACACAGGATTCAACCCGGACTGCGTAATGCTCAACACCGAAGCGATGTAGGCATTAGACGCCACAATGACCTCGCTCCCTGCCGGAAATGCCCACGCTTTCAGCACCAGCGTAAGAGCCTCCAGACCGTTGGCAACGCCAATACAATGGCCAACCCCGCAATAGGCAGCAAACTGTTTCTCGAATGCGCTGACTTCCTTACCCAGAATATACCACCCCGATTCGAGCACACGTGCTGTGGTCTCCTGAATTGCCTGTTGATGTGGCTTATTGACTTCCCGCAGATTCAGGAATGAAATCATGCTTCAATCAATGACTCGGAAAGCGCGTAGCGACAGTTCGGATAAGGTTCGTGGATATAATCGTCTTTATCGTACAACTGATTCGACACAACCAGCAGAATGGCATTATCGGTAAATTCATCCATCACGTGCCAGTCTTCGGGTTCGAGTAGCAGGCACTGCCGGGGGTTGGTCAGATGATACGTAGTTTCCTCTTTTCCATTATGGCAATAAATGCGACAGCTACCGCTAACACAAATGAGGGCGTTATAGGTATGATGATGTCGATGGCCTGCTCTGGCTTTCTGCCCAGCCTGATATATGTAAAATACGCGCTGGATCGTTCCGGGTAATATATTCTCCAGTACGGTAAGATTTCCATTGTCTGAAGAAAATGTTTTTAGCTCGTAAAGTCGTGCCATATACAAAGTGGAAATTGAGAGTTTTGGATGAGTAGGTGTTCGCTGAGTCAAAGATATTAAAACCGCGTTAAAAAGAAAGTTAGGCCAATAAGAAGTTTTGCGCCCAAATCATTACATTTTTGCAAAGTAACGATTGCTCTTAACTCACCGACTAACAAACTCGTTAGCAGTCAGATGTTTAACCCATCCATCTTTCAGAATGTTCAAAAACAAAGTACTATTACTCAGTTTGCTGGCTGTGTTTTGCGCGGTTCTGTACGTCACGTTTTTCAGCGAAACTGACACGAATACCGTATCAGTAGACCCGCAGCAGTATCGGCAGGAAGTTGAAACGAGCCGGGCTAAAAAGGATGCCTTTTTCAAGACTGGTGCCGACTCACCCCTTACCGATAAAAGCAAGTTTACCGGCCTGCTGTATTTTCCGCCCGATCCGGCTTATCGGGTGCTTGCCCGGCTCGAACCCTTTGCCGACAAAACCCAGAAACTCGTTGTACGCATGACCGACGGCAGCGAAGAAGTATATGAGAAATTCGCCCATGCGGTATTTAGCCTCAATGGCGAGGCCTGCCGTTTATTGATCGTTAAGTTAGGCGGCACCTACTCCATTCTGTTTCGCGATGCTACATCGGGTAAGGAGACTTACGGAGGGGGTCGCTACCTCGAACTCAATCCTGATCAACTTACCGATAGCGGTGCCCTGCTCGACTTCAACACAGCTTACAATCCGTATTGCGCCTACAATCACACGTATGCCTGCCCGCTTCCCCCCGCCGAAAATACGCTTAAGATTGCCGTAAAAGCCGGCGAACGATATGTTGATAAGTGATGAGTGATAAGTGATGAGTGATGAGTTTGCTGACGCCAGTATTGTGCTCCCGCGTCAGCAAACTCATCACTCATCACTCATCACTTATCACTCATCACTCATCGTTCATCACTATCTTTGCGTTTTTAGTTGAAATCGGATAGTATGGAAGTTTCCTATAAATGGCTGCAAGAGTACATTGATTTGCCCGAATCGCCCGAGGAGGTGGGTAAATACCTGACTGGGACGGGGTTGGAAGTGGAAGGAATCGAAAAAATCGACGCGATGCCGGGTGGTCTGGAGGGTGTCGTGATTGGCGAAGTACTCACCTGCACCAAACACCCCGACGCCGATAAACTTAGTTTGACTACAGTCGACGCAGGCACCGGCGAGCCACTCCCGATTGTGTGCGGTGCCCCAAACGTGGCTGCCGGGCAGAAAGTAGTGATCGCGCTGGTTGGTGCCACACTATACCCAACGGATGGAACACCCTTTCAAATAAAGAAGGCCAAAATTCGCGGGGCGGTTTCGGAAGGCATGATTTGCGCCGAAGACGAAATCGGGCTGGGGAAATCGCACGCGGGCATTATGGTACTCGATACCGACGTACCGAACGGAACGCCAGCCGCAACTTATTTTAAGCTTGAGTCTGATTACCGAATTGCTATCGGCCTCACGCCCAACCGCATCGATGCCGCTTCGCACGTTGGAGTAGCCCGCGACCTGAAAGCGGCCCTCAACCGTCCCCTGCGGATTCCTTCGGTTGATGCCTTCACCATAAGCGACACAAGTTTTACGCTCGACGTTCGGGTAGACGACCCGGCGGCCTGCCCACGCTATACGGGCCTGACCATCAGCAATCTAACTGTTGGCGAATCGCCCGATTGGCTGAAACAGCGGCTGTTGGCTATCGGCCTGACACCGATTAATAATGTGGTCGACGCAACAAATTACGTATGCCACGACCTCGGCCAACCCCTACACGCGTTCGACGCCGACAAGATCAGCGGGGGGCAGGTAGTTGTACAAACACTGCCTGAAGGTACGCCGTTTGTAACGCTCGACGGTGTTGAACGCAAACTGACGGCCACTGACCTGATGATCTGTGACGCCGAAAAACCGATGTGCATTGCGGGCGTTTTCGGGGGACAACATTCGGGCGTATCGGCGCAGACCACGCGCATTTTTCTGGAATCAGCTTATTTTTCGGCTACGTCGGTACGCAAAACGGCGCAGCACCACGGTCTCAAAACCGACGCATCGTTCCGGTTCGAGCGTGGCACCGACCCGAATATGCCAGTTTTCGCACTGAAACGGGCGGCTTTGCTCATTCAGGAAGTGGCCGGTGGCACCGTTACATCCGACATTACCGACCTCTACCCCACCCCTGTTGAGCCGTTCCGGGTGACAGTGCGCTACAAAAACATCGACCGGCTTATCGGCATTCAAATCGACCACGCCGAAATCCACCGAATTCTCGAAGCACTCGACATTACCGCCGACGACCGCACCGAACAGGGTTTTACGGCTATTGTGCCGCCCTATCGGGTCGATGTTACGCGGGAAGCCGATGTAATCGAGGAAATTCTGCGGATATACGGTTTAGACAACGTGCCTTTATCGCCCGTTTTGTCGGCAGATTCGCTGTCGGAATTTCCAAAAACCGACCCCGACCAGTGGCACAGCCGCGTTAGTCAGCTTCTGGCCGCTACGGGTTTTTACGAAACGGTAACGCTATCGCTCACGCGCCCGGCTTATCACGATGCCGTTCGGGCCACGCTGCCCGGCTCCGATGTAACGCTGCTCAATCCACTTAGCGACGAGTTGTCGGTGATGCGGCAAACGCTGCTGTTTTCGGCCCTCGAAACACTGGTGTATAATCTGAACCGGCGGCAGAAAGACTTGAAAACGTTTGAAATCGGCAAAACATATCACCGTCGGGAAGCCGAAGACGGGTCGGTGAAATACATCGAGCAAACGCGGCTGGGGCTGGCAATGGTTGGCAACAGGCAGTCGGAAAGCTGGTTGCAGAAAAGTCAGCCTGTGGCGTATCATGACCTGGCAATGGCCGTTCAGGGCGTACTGAACCTGTTCCGGGTTCGAGCCGTTGAAACGCAGCCTGCCGACGCAACGCTGTTTCAGTATGGCCTGACGTATGTGGTGAATAAAAAACCGCTGGTACATTTAGGGCTGGTTCAGCCTAAAATTGCCCGATTGGTCGATTTGAAACAACCCGTTTTCTACGCCGATTTTGACTGGAACGCGCTCATAAAACTAAGCGGTGGCAACGTGCGCTACGAAGAAGTGCCGCGTTTTCCCGACGTTCGGCGCGATCTTTCGCTGGTCTTGGACAACGGTGTTTCATTCGAGCAAATCAGCAGGCTGGCGCATCAGACCGAACGCAAACTGCTGCGGTCGTTAAATGTATTCGACACCTACGAGGGTCAAAATCTGGGAGCGGGTAAAAAGTCGTACTCGGTTAGCTTTACCTTACAGGATGCTACGCAGACGCTGACCGACGCAGTCATCGACAAAACCATGCAGCGGCTCATGGACGCATTTGAGCGCGAACTGGGGGCTGTAATTAGAAAGTAACTTGACTTCCATAGCTGAATGAGTCGTTTTCCGAGTGCCAGTTCAACCCGTTATTCAAACAGGACTATTGTGGTTAGTGAACACCAAATTATCGCGTTGGTTGAGCAACTCGAACACAAAATTGAGTTGCTTAAAGACACGCACGAGGAAGCCAAACAACGCATTACGGCTCTGGAAGAAGAAAACGCCAAACTCAGAAATGAGCTTAAAGAGCAACAGACAAAAGCCAGAGAGTTACGAAAAAAACAAGACAATTCTGAGAAAAATGCACCAAAGTCAGAAGATTTTGGTAAACTTGTACAAAACAATCTGTCTTCGACAGATACGAATGCCGAATTAAAAAGACAACTCGACGAGTATATCCGGGAATTGGAACGGTGTATTGCTCATTTGAGTAGTTTGTCATAAACCCAAATTGGCTCCAGGGGCCACACCCCACCTGAGCCGACCGCAGCGATGGAAGAATTGCCAGTTCGCGTAAAAATCGCCGACCGAACCTACAGGCTCTTCGTAGAGAAGGACTCGGAGACCACTGTGCGCGAAGCCGCTAAACTGATTCAGGAGGAACTGAAACGATATCGGGAAATGGGCATCAGCGACACACAGGAAGCCCTGGCTATGGTTGCCTTCGACTGCTTAGTCACTAAGCTCAGAGGAGAAAAACAAGTGCAACGATTACAACAAATGGTATTTGACAAAATAACTCAATTAGACAAAGTCGTTTCTCCAGTTATTTCGAGTTAGTGTTAGTGAAAAATGAAGAATTGTTGATAGATACATGGAATTGCTTTCACTTTTCACTTTTAACTTTTTTTCGGGCAAACGTATCAGGACAGGTTGACGGATTTATTTGTTCACCTCTAACGATATTCGTCCAATGACCACCACAAGCTGGTTAATGCTCTTTCTTGACAATATTGTCATGCTGGGCATTGGCATATTTGTCGGCAGAAAACTGCTGGCCCGAACGTTTGGCAAACGGCAGCAGGAAGCCGAAGAACAAGCCGCCATCATCCTGAAAAATGCAGAGGCTCAGGCCGAAACGATTAAAAAAGACAGAATGCTTGAGGCTAAAGAGAAGTATCTGAAGCTGAAAGCCGAATTTGAAGAAAGTACAAACCAAAAACGCAACCTGCTGCAACAGAATGAAAATAAACTGAAGCAGCGCGAACAACAACTTAACCAGCAGGCCGAGCAGCAACGCACCCGCGATCAGGAACTGAATCAGCTCCGCAACGAGATCAATCAGCAGAAAAATAGCCTGCAACAACAAATCGACGCCCTCAACAAACGGCGCGAAGACGTTGACCGGCGGCAACAGGAAGCCGACCGGATGCTGGCCGATCAGGTGGCGCAACTCGAAAAAATTGCGGGTCTGTCTGCCGATCAGGCCCGTGAACAACTCATCGACAACCTCAAGGCTGAAGCCGAAACACGGGCATCGTCCTATATCAAGAGTATCGTTGAAGAAGCCAAACTGACTGCCACCAAAGAAGCTAAAAAGGTAGTAATCGAGACCATTCAGCGTACCGCCACCGAACACGCCATCGAAAACTGCGTGTCGGTCTTCAACATTGAATCTGACGATGTAAAAGGTAAAGTAATTGGCCGCGAAGGGCGCAACATCCGCGCGCTCGAAGCCGCAACGGGCGTCGAAATTATTGTAGACGACACGCCCGAAGCCATTATTATTTCGGGATTCGACCCCGTTCGGCGCGAGATTGCCCGGCTCAGTTTGCATCGGCTTGTGCAGGATGGCCGCATTCACCCCGCCCGCATCGAAGAAATCGTGACGAAAACCCGCAAGAACATCGAAGATGAGATTGTGGAGATTGGCGAGCGCACGGTAATCGATCTGGGCATTCACGGGCTGCACCCCGAACTGATTAAGATGGTAGGACGGATGCGCTTCCGGTCGAGTTACGGGCAGAACCTGCTGCAACACAGCCGCGAAGTGGCAAAACTCTGCGCCACGATGGCCGCCGAGCTGGGCCTGAACGCTAAACTTGCCAAACGCGCCGGGTTGCTTCACGACATTGGCAAAGTGTGGCCCGAAGAAGCCGAATTGCCCCACGCCATTCTGGGCATGGAACTGGCGAAGAAATACAAGGAAAACCCCGAGGTTATCAACGCTATAGGTGCGCACCACGACGAAATCGAAATGACAAGCATGATTTCGCCTATCGTGCAGGTTTGCGACGCCGTATCAGGGTCGCGGCCCGGTGCCCGGCGCGAGATGATGGAGTCGTATATCAAACGGCTGAAAGAACTGGAAGAACTGGCGGGCAACTTCCCCGGCGTTACCAAGTGCTACGCCATTCAGGCCGGTCGCGAACTGCGGATTATGGTCGATGCAGACCATGTTTCCGACGAGCGGGCCGCTACGCTCAGCTACGAGATTTCGCAGAAGATCGAGAAAGAAATGCAGTACCCCGGTCAGATTAAAGTAACCGTCATTCGCGAAATGCGGGCCGTTGCCTACGCGAAATAGTTTTTTTTTAAGGGGAACACGGCTAATACGGATGCGTCGGATTTACACAGATTTGTTTTTTATCCGTGTAGATCCGTCGCATCCGTATTAGCCGTGTTCCATCTCTTTCTGTGAACTATGGATTTTCTGACAATTACGTTGCTTTTGCTTGTTGGTGCGGGCGGGGGTGTGGCCGTAGCCAATGCCCTTCGTAAGCGTACCGGCACAACCGATGTACAGCGCGATTCGGTGTTGCTGCTCGAGCGTATCGAAAAAGTGTTTAAAGTCGTAATGGCTGAGGGGTTTTTCTCGGAAATTTATAACTACCAGGATCAGAAGAAGATTCTATACGTGCTGAACGACCCAAAGAAAGCAATGGTCATTGCCAAATCGAAAGTACTGGTTGGCTTCGACTTTGCGAAGGTGCGTTTTCGTACACCCTCAGAAGGTGAGAAACGGCTTGTGATCGAATACTTTCCGGAGCCGGAAGTGCTTTCCATCGATACCGATTACAAGTTCTACGACATTCAATCAGGCTACCTGAACCACTTCAACAGCGAAGATTACACCAAAATTTTAGACGAGGCCAAGCAGTCTATGAACGAGCGGGCGTTACAAAGCGATTTGCCCAAAATTGCCAACAATCAGATTCAGTACATGATGTATCAGTTGGCGTCGTCGATGGGGTGGCATCTGCAACTCCCCGAAGCGCACCAAAAGCAGTTGGAAGCCCTAAAAGAAAAAGCCGAAAATGACAGACGCCTGACGTCGGGGGATGATACTTAGCCAGTTAAAATCGACCATTCCCTCCTTTTTTCAGACTGAGCAATAGATTTTGTTCGTTTGTAGTGCATGAAAAAACTGTACCTGCTTCTTTGTCTCCTGCCTTTCTTCGCTAACAGTCAGGCATTGGAAGAAACCGCCACCGACGCCTGCCGGTCGGCTAAGGTGCGGGCGTTTGGGCGGCTTGCCAGCAACCCACGGGCACGGGTAGCCTACCCCGGCGATGCCGCCATCGACATAACGTATTACGGTCTCGACCTGCGCCTGACCCACACGCCCAACTACCTGCGCGGAGCCGCCACCATTCGATTCAAAAACACGTCGGCCAGTCTGAGCAGCTTTTATTTCGATTGTAATCCACAACTTACTGTCGATTCGGTGGTGAATGCGGGGCGTCGGCTGGCGTTTGTGCGCGGCACCGACCGTGTTACCATCACGCCCACGCAACCGCTCAGCAGCGGACAGACGTTGGCGGTAACGATCTATTATCAGGGCAACCCGGCCAGCCAAAGCGGGTTCGGCAGTTTTGCATTCAGTACACACGGTCCCACCAATACGCCCGTAATCTGGAGCCTGAGCGAACCCTACGGAGCCAGCGACTGGTTTCCGTGCAAAGACACCCCCGCCGACAAAGCCGATTCGTCGGCGGTCAGCATTACGGCAGACAAACAGTTTGTTTCGGTATCCAACGGCGTACTGCTTGGCACCGCCGACAACCCCGACGGCACCCGGACCTATCGCTGGCGCAACAGCTACCCCATTGCTCAGTACCTGATCTCGATTGCCATGACCAATTACGAACGGTACGACACGCCGTTTACGTATGACGGTCAGACGATGCCCGTCGTACATTACATTTACCCCGAAACGCTGCCCAACATCCGTCCCAACCTCGACCGCACCACCGACATGCTGCGGGTGTTTTCTAACCTGTTTGGGCCGTATCCATTTCTGCGCGAAAAATACGGTCATGCCCAGTTTGGCTGGGGCGGTGGCATGGAACACCAGACTATTTCCTCAATGGGTGGCTGGACAACCGGCCTCATTGCGCACGAACTGGCACACCAGTGGTTTGGCAATAAAATTACCTGTCGTGACTGGCAGAGCATTTGGCTCAATGAAGGCTTTGCGTCGTATGCCGAGGCCCTGTACCCCGAAGCCGTGAGCGGCCCAGCGGCTTACTCGGCCACTATGAACAGCTTTCTGAATAGTGCCCGCAATGCCCGTGGCACGCTGTATGTGCAGGATATTACCAGCGTAAACAGTATTTTCAACAGTAATCGCACCTATGCCAAAGGAACTACCGTGCTGCATATGCTGCGGTGGGTATTGGGCGACAATCTGTTTTTTCAAACCCTGCGGGCTTACGCAGCCTCGCCGACGGTAGCTTACGGAACCGCCGTTACGGAAGACTTCCAGGCAATTGCGCAACAGGTTTCGAGTCGAAATCTGGACTATTTTTTTAAACAGTGGATTTTTGGTGAAGGCTATCCCACCTACCGCGCTACGGTTTCGCCCGGTGCATCGGCCAGTACGGTTAGCGTGCGGCTCGAACAGCGCAATACCATAGCCACCAACCCGGCTTCGTTTACTATGCCCGTTCAACTCCGCATTCAGTCGGCAGCGGGCGACACGACCGTAACTGTCCTCAACGACCTCGCCGACCAAACCTTTGTTGTGCCCACGCGCGGCCCAGTAACAGGTGTTGTTGTTGACCCAAACAACCGAATTTTAAAGGCAACGGACCCAACCGTTTTGCCCGGCGTTGTAACGGCCATACCCGAACCCCTTTCGGCCAGCCTGAATGCCTACCCAAATCCAGCCGCCGAAACGCTGACCGTTGAGTTTACAACCAGTTCAGCCGGACCCATTACGCTGTCGCTCAGCAATGTACTGGGTCAGCGGGTTCTGACAAAAGATGAACGTTTACCGGCAGGCAGGCACACGCGCACGCTCACTTTACGCGGACTGTCGGCGGGGCAGTATACGCTGCGGGTCGATACTGAAGCCGGGCCGCAAAGCCGGGTAGTTCTGGTACGCTAACGGCTTTCGTGAGCATGAAAAAATTGCTTGTTATTCTGCTATTCGCAACGAGTACGGCCTTTGCCCAGAGTGAAATAGGCATCAGTGGTTTCAATCACCTGGCATTACAGGTGAAAGATATTCCGGTCAGCGCAGCTTTTTATCGCAACGTAATGGGTCTGAAGCCAGTGCCAGTACCCGATAATCTGAAGGCCATCCGGGCGTGGTTCGATTTGGGCAACGGCCAGATGATTCACCTGCTCAACGGGCGCACCGAACCGATTGTACACGACAAAAACGGCAGCCACATCGCCCTGTTTGTACAGAATATTGGCAACTCGGAAGCTTTTCTGAAGGCAAACAACATTCCGTATCATCGGCAGGTGCGCTTCGATGGCGTTGTTCAGATTTACTTCTCTGACCCCGATGGTTATCTGTTTGAACTAAACGAAAATTCAAAACAAGCCAGCAAACAGTAAAAAAAGGCCGGGTCTCACTGCCCGGCCTTTTTTACTTACTTTTTAATAATCTTCCTTGTTTGCAGTTGCCCATCGGCTTCGGTCTGGATAATGTACAGGCCCGGTGGCTGTGTAGTCAGATCAATCTGGCGGTTGAGACGGGGTTCGGCCTGCGGGTCGTTCCACTGCTCGATTATGTTACCCTGCGGGCCGAGTACACGGCCTCTTGTACGGGCGGGAGTGGGCAGTTCCATCTCGATTTGCGTTGGGCCTTCGGTTGGATTGGGCCGAACGCGCAGTTCAGGTTTGCGCTCCTCAGCTATAAACCGTTCGGGACGGGCTGGTTTGCTCAGTTCAATCCCGGCAGGAGAGGCTGCTACGTTTCGGTCAGCCGAACTAAGCGTCGTTACAACCGCTGTCTCGGCAGCTTTGCGTCCACTTCCGGTGCCAATCCGCAGGCTGGTTTGAGCCGTGCAACCGAGGGGCGTACCCGAGCCAATCGTAACCGAATACAGACCCGCCGAGGTAGCCGCCAATGTGCGCGAAGCCACGCCCGTAACGGTTGCCCCATCTTTTGCCCAGGCAAAGGTTGGATACTGGTAGTTCGAGCAATTGGCAGTCAGCACAACCGACTGCGTTGGCGAAACAGTTGAGCCGGTGGCTGTAATCGAGACAATAGGTGATGCTTTTATAAAGTACAGATTTTCTTTGGAGTACGTTTTCTTACCATCGGCGTCGGTGGCTTCGATGGAGAAATTACCCGAGTAGTCCGTCGTCAGCATATCATTGTTGAGTGCGTAGGTGCCGATGGCCGCAGGCAGTGCGGCTACGGGCGCACCATTGCGGAGCCATCGGTAGGTATACGGAGCCTTACCACCCGACACGGCAGCGGTATACGAAACAGGCGTACCCGCGCAGAGTTCGGCACCGTTGCGAGCACCCAGCGTGGCCGCAACGTTCAGCACCACCGCTTTGTCGTCGTACAGATACGTACCAGTTGCCGAGCATGAATTGGCGTCTGTTACCTTGAGTGTGTACGTGCCGTATCGGGGTGTTGCTACATTGTTGGCTACCTCATCGAGCCAGGCCGTTGCCGGGTAGCGGACACCACTGGCCGCGTTGAAACTGGTAGCCGCTGATGCCTGCGAAATGCCCCCGTCAGCCGCCGTGCGTTCCCACGTTCCGCTATAATAGCCAGAACCACCATTGATTGGATAACCGCCCGTTACAACCGCTACCAGTTCGCGCCGACCGTCAGTGTTCGATAACTTCGGAATCTGCGAAACGGTTGGGTTGCTATAGTACACCTGCCACGTGTCGGAAGCCGTACAGCCGTCGGCGGTGCCACGCAGCGTAAGCGCGTATTGCCCTTGCTGCCGCAGTTTGAGTGAATCTGAAGTGCCGCTTTGCAGGGCGGTGCTGTCGCGTAGCCACGTCTTGTTTTTGTAATAGATACGCGAAATTTCGCCCGCGCCTGAGCCATAACCAACCAACCGCTCCCGCAGCGTCACGACCGAATCTTTGGTGGGACAATAACCGAGGTCTTTAGTGTTGAAATTGGTAGAGGCCCGTGTGCGGCTTTCGTAGGCAATCAGGCACCGGCGGGGTGTGGCTTTCGGGTCGACGGCGATGAGCGGACCGTTCGTTGCGCGTGCAATTATCTTGCCGTTCAGATAACCAAAGAAATTGCCATCGCGCGAGATGTCGGCGAAGTTATTAACATCGGCCACGAACCGGATGCTGTCGGGCGCGGGCGACGAGAGCCGGATAAGAAAACTACCGTTGCTGCCGTATAAATCGTTGCCATTCGCCATCAGGGTGCCAACGCCATACGGAAAGCCATTGGCCTGCCCGATTTGCGTGGTGCCGGCTGCTGTCGAATCTAATCGCCAGACATCAACTTTATAATGAACGTTCTGCTTTTTACTGTCCTTGTTGCCCACGTAGCCAACTAAGTACAGTTTGTCGTCAACGGTAGTAATATTACCACCAAACTCATTCGTATTCAGGTTTTTGATAACCTGTTTGGTGCGGCCATCAGTCATCCAGAGCTGTGTTACACCGATGGGCGTTTTGCGACTGGTAAACATTACCTTGCCGCCCAAACCGGGCCGTTTGCCATCGGGCGTCAACTGCCGCCACGAAAAATAATTCATTCCCTCCTCTAATGCCTGAAGCTTGTTGGTCTGCGCGTTATAGGTATGAACCGCATATCGATTGTAATTCGCACTGGTCGAATCGGCAGCAGCCGTTATGAACAACATTCCGTTTGGCGTCTGTATCCAATTGTTAAACGACTCGGAGCCTTTCTCGTATCGGTTAACATTATTGGCGAATGCGACTGTAGATTCAAACCGCTGTACGCGCTGCACACTGTCAGTTGCAAGATCGACACGCCAGAGTTCATTACTGTTTTTGCCCGATTGCTGATACGGAATTTCATCGTAGGCCCGCAACCAAAGACTGCCCGACGTTTGTCCAATACCATAAACATACTGATAGCGCGTTCCGGTGGCGGGCTTTGCTATCGTGATGGTTTTGAGCGCAGTCACTTTGGCCGTGGCCGAGTCGCGCCGAAAAACCGTGTAGGTATATTGCTTAGCATCGCCCCCTTCGACGGCATACCACAACCCCTGCCGGGTCGCACCCAGCACGTTAATGTATCCTTCCACGCTGGAAATCAATGGTGTAACGCTCTGCCCATTATCCTGCACCAAACTATAATTCCACTTTCCTTTATTGTTGAAGTACGTCTGAATGTAGGTACGCCCGTCTACAACAATGGGTGGGTATCGGTTAGCAACCATATACTTGGTTGTCTGAAAATTCATGTCGCGCGTACCAGCAGCAGTGCCATCGGTTTCAAACACGTAGTCGCGGATGTTGCTCGTCCAGAACAGTAGTTTATTACCTTTAGTGGTGAACGTTGGCGAGTAATATGCCTGATAATTTTCGGAGCCGCCGTTAGTGCCGCCGAAGTAGCCATCCGACAGTATATCGAACTGCGAACCGCTACTCATCGGCCCGGCAATCAGGTCTGAAACCATTTGCGTACCGGCGTCGGTGCCGTTCGATTTCCAGAGTTCGATACCGTTGGTGCCATTATCAGCCCAGAAATAAAGTGTGTTAGTAGCTGTATGCACAAAAGGCCGGAACGCTCGCAACGCATTCTTTACGCGCTGCGCCGAAAAGGTGTAAGTCGTAGTTACGTAATCTCGTCCGAAATAATAAAAGCTGGAATCAGATACAAACGCGCTGGCCCGACCGGGCCGAATGTCTTTCACGAGATTTGTGCCTGCGGGGGTGCCGTTGCTGCGCCAGAGTTCGTAGCCGGTGCGGCCATCGTCGGCAAGGTAGTACATGAATCCGTTCATGATTGCCATACCACCAAAGTTGTTGGGATCGATAACATCGACCGTGCGGGCCGAGAGGGTGTCGGTGCGCTGGGCGGTGGCTGAGGTCAGAGCCAGCAGCCCCAGCAGTCCGGCGAACAGAATACTGCGCCAAACAGGTTGGGAAAGTTGTTTCATGAAGTAGCTGGTGCGGATTAGTTTAAACACCGTTACGAATATAGATAAACATCAATTTTGCCGCACTTGGTAAACTGCTGTTTTTGAAGTGATTAAAGCTTAATTTACTAAGCGGATATTCGTAAAACCGTATGATAAAATAGGCTTGCTTATGCGAACACCGCTCCTTGTCATGCCAAATTACTTATACTTAAACCCTTTTTCACAAACGCACATGACCGTTTAATCAACCTACAGACTTTGCTATCGCATGAAAGGGACATTTCGCTAACTTTAATGGTTTGATTATACGAAAACGGTAAAACCATTAGTTCTCTGTTTGCGTACCTTCCTTCAAACCAGCCGTAACCTTCATGAATTTACCTGATATACGTTTGGGGTCCGAACAGTCGCGTCCCATTAGTTCTCCTCCCCCCAACGAAACTCAGTCTCCAACTGCATGGCAGCAGGTACTGGCGCACGCCGTCGACGGATTAGTAGGCTTGATTGCCGTTCGCGAAAACAATGACCCAGCCGGAAATATCATTGACTTTCGCTATGATTTCATCAATGAAGTAGCCCTGCGCGATACGTTTCGGCGCAACCCTGCCAACCGACACGACATTCGGAGCAGGCTGCTGACTGAATTTTTTCCGTCGATTCGTGAATCGCCGATCTGGCAAACGTATGTCAACGTTGTTGAAACAAAACAGGCCAGCCGGGTCGAGCAGCATTACAACCTCGACGAACGCGATATATGGGTTATTCAGTCAGCCGCGCCCTATGGCACTGACGGGCTGCTGCTGTCGTATGCCGAAACCAGCGATCTGCACCATGCCGCCCGCCGACTGGCCCGGCAAACCAATCTGCTCAATGGTGTATTGAATACTTCGCCCAATGCCATTGTGGTATTTGAAACGGTTCGGAACGAGCGTAACCAGGCCGTTGATTTTCGCGTTGCGCTGGCAAACCCGATGTTTGAAACGCTGACCGGGCGCGACAGTGCTTATTTTCTCAACTTATCGATCAACGAAATTTATCCCATTGGCCCAAACCGGCTGCAACGACTTCGTGACCTGCTCGAAACCGGCCACTTAATTCATTTCGATGAGTTTATGCCCGCCATCAGCCGCTGGCTCGATATTACGCTAACGCGCCTGAACGACGGATTTGTGGCTACTATTCAGGATGTTACTACCGAAAAGCAAGTGCGGCAACAACTCGAAGCTACGGTTCATGAGCTGCACCGCTCGAATCAGAATCTGGAGCAGTTTGCCTACGTTGCCAGTCATGATTTGCAGGAACCGCTACGCAAAATTGTCTCGTTTGGCGATGTGCTGAACGATCAGTTTGCCGACAGCATGAGCGAATCGGCTGCTGATTTGATTCGGCGTATGCAGCGGTCAGCGGGCCGGATGCGCTCGTTAGTACAGGACCTGCTGACCTACGCCCGGCTGTCGGGCCACGCCGACTCGTTTGGCCTGATTGACTTAAATTCGCTGGTAGTCTCGGTTATCGATGATCTTGAATTCACCATTCACGACCGACGGGCTATCATTGAGGTCGAAACGCTGCCCGCCGTCTGGGGCGACGCGGCCCTGCTGCGCCAGTTGATTCAGAATTTGCTTAGTAACGCGCTCAAGTTTCATCCGCCCAAACGCGATGCCTCAACGGTGGTGCCACGCGTAGTTGTGCGAGGGTGTGTTGCTGCCGAAGATGCGCTGCCTGCCGAATTAGCCAATACCGACGCTTCGCAGGCTGGCCGACGATATGCCATGATCGAGGTAGAAGATAATGGTATTGGCTTCGATGAGAAATATTTAGATCGAATTTTTACGATTTTCCAGCAATTACACGGGCGTATGGACTACGGCGGAACCGGCATGGGGCTGGCAATCTGTAAAAAAGTTATCGACATCCACAAGGGCCATATTTCGGCCACCAGCAAAATGGGTTCCGGGGCTACGTTTGTTCTCTATCTGCCTATGCAATAAGTAGTTAGAATTACTTACCGCACCCATTACCTCATTTATTGAGATGGTCGGTAACAAAGCTATCCGTTGGGAGTTTCTGTATGTGTACCGCAGACAGGTGATCTTGCCTTCACCTGCCTGCCTTATAACTCCCTGACAACGTTTATGAAACTTACTGACTCAACGCCCTCAACACCCGAAACAACTCAACTTGTCTATCATACAGCCGGTAAACCCAAAACTCCCCTTGCGTCTTCCGCTGGCAATGCCCGCGACCTGATTTGTTTCTCACACCTGCGCTGGAACTTCGTGTATCAGCGACCACAGCACTTGCTCAGCCGGGCAGCTCAACAGTACCGGGTCTGGTTTCTGGAAGAACCTATCTGGGCCGACCAGCTTTATTTGAATGAACAACACCAATCAGATTCACTGACCGTGTTGGTGCCACACCTGCCCCACGGCACTACGCCCGATCAGGCTGTGGTGTTACAGCGTCAGCTATTGGACGAATTTATCCAGCAAAAACGTATCGTAGACTTCGTTGCCTGGTATTATACGCCGATGTCTTTGTTGTTCAGCGATCACCTGCAACCACAATTGACGGTCTATGACTGCATGGACGAGTTGTCGGCGTTTTGGGGAGCACCTCCGCATTTACTCGAACAGGAGCGCAAACTGCTCGACCGCGCCGATATGGTCTTTACGGGCGGCTACAGCCTGTACGAAGCCAAACAAAAGCGGCATCGGCAGGTGTTTGCATTTCCGAGCAGTATCGACTTTGCTCACTTTTCTGCTGCCCGCCGTCCGCAGCCCGACCCGGCAGATCAGCGTGCGCTGGCAAACCCACGTATTGGCTTTAGTGGCGTTATCGACGAACGGTTTGATTACCAATTGCTGACCGAACTTGCACAACGTCGGCCCGACTGGCAGTTTGTTTTGATTGGCCCGACGGTTAAAATTGACCCTGCGCTGTTGCCGCAAAGACCCAACGTGCATTATCTGGGTATGAAAAACTACAAGGAACTGCCTGTCTATTTTGCCAATTGGGACGTAGCCATGCTGCCCTTCGCCCGCAACGAATCGACCCGATTTATCAGTCCGACCAAAACGCCCGAATACCTGGCGGCTGGCCTGCCGGTTGTGTCAACGTCGATTCGCGACGTGGTGCGTACATACGGTACCAGCGACTTCGTGCAAATTGCCGACACAGCGCAGGCGTTTGAAGCTGCCATCGACCGTGCTCTGCGTGGTAATCACCCCGAACACTGGGCCGACATCGATACTTTTCTGTCTGAAAACTCGTGGGACCACACCTGGGCTTCGATGAATCGAATCATGACCACCCAACTGAGCATGGCAATCGAACAATAAAAAAAAGACCGGGATTAGCAACCCGGTCTTTTTTTTATTCGCCCCGTGGCACCACCATCACAACATCTTCTTTCTCAACAACGACCTGCCCTTCGGCCAGACCTTTGGGCTTGCGCACGTATTTTTTGGGCGTTACCGTAACCGGACACAGACTGTCGGTCCGGCGTTTGGAATACCAGGCGGCTAATTCGGCGGCCCGCTCGATTACATTTTTCGGAAAGGTTTTGCCAGCCTGATACTTGATCAGCACATGCGAACCCGGCACGTCGCGGGCGTGAAGCCACAGGTCTTCCTTGTAGCTGAATTTCTGCGTCAGTAAATCATTGTTTTTGGCATTTCGGCCTATTAGTATGCGAAACTGATCTATCAGTACCTCTTTGAAAAGCGCGGTAACGTCGCCAGTTGCATCATTACTGGCCCGGCTCTCGGTCAGGTTGTGTTGTTTGGTATACCGGCGCAGTTCTTTCAGCGTCTGAAGCGCGTCTACGTCACGCCGATACTGGTCGATCTGACGAATTTCGGCTTCACGCTGCGCAATCTGCTGTGTCAGATGTTCTTCCTCTATTTTCTCGTTTTTGGCTTTCCGATAGAAATTCTCAGCATTTTTCTGCGGGCTGAGATCGGGCTTTAGTTTTAACGTTACGGGCTGATCGCGGTAGAAGTCGTATAAGGTTATCCGTTCGGGCGAGCGCGTACCGGGCGACTCAGGTATTTCGTGCAGATTTGCCATCAGAACGTGGCCCATTTCTTCGTGCGAGATGCCTTCTTCGCGGGCAATCAGCCGTTGCATGTTCACATCGATCAACGCCTGCGCCCGTTTCTGCCGCTTGTCGAGCAGCCGGAGTAAATTGGCTTTTTCGCGCTCAAACGTACTCAGGCCATTGAACGACGTATAAAACCGATTAGCCGCTTCAACTGGCTCAGCCATTTCCCGAATCACCTCGCCCAGCGGCAGCAGGCTTAGCGTTGGCTTGTGGTCGAACCGCGTAAGGTAATATGTAGGGCTTTCAAGCTGTTGAAGCGTTTCCTGAATTAGCGGCCACATATCCGCCCGTTCTGCCATACCACGCTTCTCCCGCTCCTGATTCAGATACGCATTGACTACTTTACCAAACGTTGGAAGCAGTCGCCTGTGGTCAAATCCCGCCTGCTGGTAAGCCATATAAGACTGGTCGATGGGGCGATCAAACTGGCTAAACTGTAATTGCCTGTCGGTCAGCAAATTGTTGTTAAATAAATCAACAAGTTGATCGCCAGAGAAGGCAAGCAGGTTGGGGCGGTTGCCAAAAAATTTGAACACCAGTGCGAAGTCATCGTCGAGCAAAATTGCCAGCCCCCGCTCATTCAGAAACACCCGAACGCTTCTCACCCGTCGGCCTTCTTCCCCGATGACCTCGGCAAACAGATCGGCACTATTGTGGCGGGCACGTTGTACGGTTTCGGGAAAATACAGGCCCGAAAAGTCGGGGCGAAGTGTGGCTTTAACGTAAAATGGCCGGTAGTAATTGGTTTTCCCTTTGGCCTGCGCAAACACCAGCACTACCTCATCGCGGTCCTGACTGAAGCACTCCATAAAGCGTAAGTCTGTCAGGCGCGGAGCAAGTGCCGGGGCAAGCTGACGCAGAAAATAATAATTCGTATGCATGGGGCGTAAAAGTACGCAGTATGCCCGGTTATGTGCTGCGTTCACGTATTGTGATACGTATCCAATTCTACATCGGCTACTTTTCCAATAAATAATTCGCTTTTGATAGCCCGAAACCAGTATAAATACAATAAAACCTCTTTATAACATTGTTTTCTCAAATTTTTTGCAATTGTTAAATTAACTTTCAAACCAACCTATTTATTCATGAAAGCATTGCTTTACAGATTCTTAGGAGCCGGTTTTGTGGGCATTTTTCTACTCTTCTGTAGTATAAATGCTCAGGCTCAGGATCGCCGGGTGACAGGCAAAATTACAGGTGCTGATGGCCCTGTTCCCGGTGCTAACGTATTGTTGAAGGGTAGTCAAACGGGTACATCAACCGATGCAAACGGCGATTTCACCATCAACGTTCGGGGGGCAAACCCAACGCTGGTAATCTCGGCCATCGGCTTCAAAGGGCAGGAAATTGCGTTAGGCAACCGCTCTACCGTTAACGTAACCCTCGAAGACGATGCAACTGCCCTCAACGAGGTGGTTGTAACGGGGTATACCACCGACAGCAAGCGGGGTACTACCGGGGCCGTATCGACCGTGAAAGCCCGCGACCTGGTTGCCATTCCATCGGGAAACGTGGCCCAGCAGTTGCAGGGCCGGGTAGCCGGTCTGACCGTAATCACGAACGGGCAACCGGGCACCAACAGCCAGATTCGGGTGCGGGGCTTCGGAGCTTTCGGTGGTAATGAGCCGCTCTACGTTGTTGACGGCGTACCCATCGGTAACGTGCAGAACAACATCGACTTTGTGGCACCCGACGACATTGCCGACCTGACCGTACTGAAAGATGCTGCTTCGGCTTCGATCTACGGTGCTCGCGCGGCCAACGGCGTTATCGTCCTGACAACCAAGAAAGGAAGCCGCAAAGCCCGCAAGCTTCAAGTATCCTACGATGGTCAGTACGGCGTCACGGATCCGGGCCGGGGGCAGGAGATGCTGAAGCCCACCGAATTTGCCGAATGGACCTGGAATGCGTTTCGCAACTCAGGCTTGAAACCCGGCGATGCAGGCTGGACGCACCCGCAGTTTGGCAGCGGCCCAACGCCGGTTATTCCAGACTACATCAACGTGGGCGGTACACCGGGTGTGGTGGGTACGGTTAACCTCGAAGCCGAACGGGCCAAGTACAACGTGAACCCGGCTTTAGGGCCTATTTATCAGGTGGTTCGGGCCAACAAAGCGGGCACCGACTGGTATGATGAAGTCACGAATGCAGCCCCGGTACAACGGCATGGCCTGAGTTTTGCGGGTGGTTCTGAAACCAGCCGTTTCTACATCGGTTTGAGTGCGCAGGATCAGAAAGGTATTTTGATTGCCAACAGCTTTAAACGTTACACCTTTCGAGCCAACACCGAGTTCGACTTGTCGAAGCGCGTTCGTTTTGGTGAAAACTTCCAGGTAACATACCTGCAACGGTTAGGGCAAACCGGGGGCGACCTCGGAACCGGTGTTGCTGCCGATGAGAATGAAATTCTGGCTGCCTTCCGTATGCCGACTATTATTCCGGTGTATGACGAATTTGGCGGATACGCCGGTACGGCAGCCAAAGGCTTCAACAACCCCCGTAACCCGGTGGCAAACCGGCAGGGCCTGCTCAACAACCGCAACTTCGACGCCAGCGCGTTCGGCAATCTCTATGTTGAATATGACCCCATTGACAACCTGACGCTCCGCAGCAGCATTGGTGGGCAGTATTTAAGCTTCTCAGGGTTCAATTACGGTCGTTTGCAGTACGAAAACTCAGAAAACAACTCCAGTTTCAGCTACGGCGAGTTTGGTGGTAACTCGCTGGGTTGGGTGCTTACGAACACAGCCAATTATAAACGGCGATTTGGCATACACGATGTGAACGTGATTGTGGGTCAGGAAGCCTTAAACACAGGAGCAGGTCGGGGGTGGAACGGCAGCGGTCTGAACCCTTTCTCGACCGACCCTGATTACGTGACGCTGAGTACGGTTTCGGCAACAGGTCGAGTCGTAAACAGCGGCCTCGGGCGGGGTGTTACGTTCAACTCGCTGTTTGCACGGGCGGTGTATTCATTTAACGACAAGTATATTGTGACGGGCGTAATTCGGCGAGACGGATCGAGCCGTTTCGGTGCTAACAACCGTTATGGGGTATTCCCGGCAGCTTCGGCAGCGTGGCGCGTATCGTCGGAGCCGTTTATGAAGAACATTCCATGGGTAACAGACCTGAAAGTACGCGGGGGCTACGGCATCATGGGGAACTCGAACAACGTGAACCCCAACAATCAGTTCAGCCTGTACGCGGCCAACATTGGTGCTTCATCGTATGACATCAACGGCAGCAACTCCAGCGCGGCAGAAGGCTTCTTCCGCTCGCGGATTGGCAACCCGGATGCTAAATGGGAAACCTCGATTACAAGCAACCTCGGCGTCGATGGGTCATTCTTCAACAATCGCTTAGAAGTAATCTTCGACATCTGGCGGAAAGATACCCGCGACCTGCTGTTCCAGCAACCCATTCCAGACGTAATCGGTACGTTTGCCAGCGCACCATCGGTGAATATCGGCAAGATGCGTAACCAGGGCATCGATATTCAGGTAATCACGCGCGGTAAAATTGGCAGCGAAGTAGGCTACGAGGCCAATGTGGTAGGTAGCTTCCTGAGCAACAAGATTGTGGCCCTGTCGCCGGGCCTGGATTACATCACCTACATCAACCCAGGATTCCGGGGCATTAACCCTATTCGGAACCAGATTGGTTACTCAATTTCGTCGTTCTACGGCTACCAGACGCTGGGCCTGTTCCAGAGTCAGGCTGAAGTCGATGCCGCGCCCAAACAGGAGGGTGCCGCGCCGGGCCGGTTCCGCTTTGCCGATATCAACGGCGATGGCAAGATTGACCCTACCGACCGGACGTACCTCGGCAGCCCGGTTCCGAAGTTCAGCGGTGGGCTTAACCTGCGTTTCACCTACAAAGGCTTCGATATAGAAACGTATAGCGCGGCTTTCCTCGGTAACAAAATCTGGAATCAGTCGAAGTGGTTTACTGATTTCTTCCCTTCGTTTGAAGGAGCCGCCATCAGTGCCCGTGTTCGCAATTCGTGGACACCGCAAAACACCGGTGCTACTATCCCCATTTTCGAGCGGGCGTCGAACTTTAGCACCAACACGCAGGGTAACTCGTATTACGTAGAAGATGGCTCGTATTTCCGGATGCAAAACCTGCAAATCGGCTATACGCTGCCCGCTACTATCCTGGGTAAAATTGGTCTGCAACGCGCACGGGTATTTATATCGACCAACAACCTGTTCACGATCACCAAATACCAGGGTCTCGACCCCGGTGTAGGTGGTAACGCCGACACCAACTTCGGTATCGACGTGGGTAACTACCCCGTTACGCGGCAAGTATTGGGCGGTCTGAGCATTGGCCTGTAAACAATTTTGTTGAACTGGCGGTTGGCGAACCAATGCACTTGTTATCAAGCCATTACCGTTAACCGTCAGTACAAACCAACTTATTCAAACACAAAACGAACTATGAATATCACTATCAGGAAAGTAGCGGCAGGAACTGCCGCCACGTTAACGCTTATGATTGTGGGCGTTGCCTGTCAGGACAAATTTCTGGAAGTGCCGCCTACGGGTCAGTTGAGTAACGCACAGTTAGCATCAAAGGCCGGTATTGAAGGCTCGCTGATTGCCACTTACTCAATGCTCAACGGTCGGGGCGACCGGCTGGCTTCGGTAGCCAACTGGGTATGGGGCGGCATTCGCGGGGGCGACGCCAACAAAGGTACTGACCCCGGCGATTTCTCGTCCATCAACCCAATTCAGCGGTTTGAGACGATCTCAACCGGCGACGTTGCGGGTACGTGGCAGCGGAAATATGAAGGCATCAGCCGGGCCAACGCCACGTTGCGGTTGCTGGCTTCGGCTGGTTCCGACGTGTCGGCTGCCGAAAAAACCCGCATCACCGCAGAGACCCGCTTTTTGCGCGGCCTGTACTATTTCGACCTGAAGCGGTTGTATAATAATACGCCTTACATTGACGAGACGGTCGATTACGGCACGGGTATCGAGAAAGTAAACAACAGCGCAGACCTCTGGCCGAAGATTGAAGCCGACGTGAAGTTTGCTTACGATAACCTGCCCGAAACGATGAATGCCGTTGGTCGGGTCAACAAATGGGCCGCAGCGTCGATGCTGGGGAAGGTGTATCTGTATCAGAAGAAATACGCTGAAGCAAAAGCCCTGTTCGATCTGGTTATCGCCAATGGCAAAACGTCGAACGGCAAAAAGTATGGCTTGGTGCCACGCTACGCCGATCTGTTCAAGGCATCGAACGATAACAACGAAGAGTCGATTTTTGCCAGTCAGGCAGCGGCCAACACGGGCAACGTAAATAATGCCAACCCGGAGTTTGACCTGAACTTCCCGTATAACACCGGCCCGAATGGCCCCGGCAACTGCTGCGGCTTCAACCAGCCAAGCTTCGAGTATGCCAACTCGTTCCGTACCGATGCCACCGGCCTGCCCCTGCTCGACGGTTCGTATAACACGGGTGCCAACCAGTTGAAAACCGATATGGGCGTTACGTCGAAAACCGACTTCACACCCGACGCCGGCAACCTCGACCCACGCATCGACCACACGATTGGTCGTCGTGGTATTCCGTACTTAGACTGGATGGATCACCCCGGTCAGGACTGGATTCGGAATCAGCCGAACGGTGGCCCCTACTCGCCGAAGAAGTTTACGTACTACAAGTCGGACCGGGGTTCATTGCAGGATAACTCGTCGTGGACACCGGGCTACACGGCTCTTAACTTCCCGATCATCCGTTACGCCGATGTGTTGCTGATGGCGGCTGAGTGCGAAATTGAGGTAGGATCGCTGGTGAAAGCCCGTGAATACGTCAATCTGGTTCGGGCGCGGGCCGCCAATCCGGCAGGTTTCGTAACGCGGGCCAACGGCGCACCGGCGGCCAAGTACGTAATCGCCGAATATCCGGCATCCGTATTTGCCAGCAAAGCGTCGGCAACAACCGCGCTCCGCTTCGAGCGTCGGCTTGAATTGGGCGACGAAGGCCACCGCTTCTTCGACCTCGTTCGCTGGGGCGTTGCGGCACAGGTACTCAACGCCTATCTGGCTTATGAAGGTGCATCGAGCCGTTTGCCGACAACGCTGGGCGGTTCTACGTTTACTGCTGGTCAGGATGAGTACCTGCCCATTCCGCAGGCACAGATCGACCTTCAGGGTAAAGAAGTGCTGAAACAGAATCCGGGGTATTGATAAACACCCCCATTTTCAAGGCCGCTTCCGAACGTTCGGAAGCGGCCTTTTTTGTGTCAAACATTTAGAAAATAGAGCGGTTATAGTCTACAAATCAACTCAACAAACGTTATGGCTAACAACAAAACCACAAACCAGCCCGGCTCGAACGATAGTCAGCCGCAGGGCGAACAAACGCGTAATCACGACGCCCGCGATACGGGCAAAAACCGGCCCAATGGCGAGAAAACCATGACCAACGCCAATAAAAGCAAACAGGGTTCAGCCGACGATTTCAGCCAGATGAGCAAAGCCGAATTGGCCGACGAGCGCGGGGGTCACGGTCGTTCGGGCCACAGCGATAGCCGGAATGGAAGCCGGAAGAAATAGGGATGAGTGATGAGTGATGAACGATGAGTGATGAGTTTGCTGACGCCAGTGTCTTATAGGTGCGTCAGCAAACTCATCACTCATCGTTCATCACTCATCACCTACCACTATGGTTATAGCTGAGCTTCGGCAGGAACACAAAGATATTCTGGCCTACTGGCAACGCCACGCGCCTGACCCAACCAATGGCGGCTTTTACGGGCGCGTCGATTATCAGAACCGCCCCGACCCTACCGCCGATAAAGGCATTGTGCTGAACGCCCGCATTCTATGGACGTTTTCAGCCGCCCTGCACCACACCCAACACGACGACTACCGCGCCGTTGCCGACCGGGCGTTCGACTACATACGTACTTATTTCATTGACCCGCAATACGGCGGTGTTTATTGGTCGGTCGATTACAAAGGCCAGCCCAAACAACCCCTCAAACAACTTTACGGGCAAGCGTTCGCGCTCTATGGCCTGAGCGAATATGCCCGCGCCACCGGCTCGGCGGCTGCGCTCGATCTGGCAAAAACACAGTTTCAAACGATGGTCAAGCGTGCGTATGACCCGGTGCGGGGCGGTTTTCGCGAAGCCTTCGCCCGCGACTGGTCTACGGCGACCGATTATATTCTGAGCAAACCTGCCAACCGGGAAACCAAGACCATGAACACACACCTCCACATTCTGGAGGCTTTTACGTGCCTGTACCGCGTTTGGCCCGACGCGTCGGTGGCGACACAGATGCGCGGCATGATTGGGTCGTTTCTCGACCACATCGTTGATCCGAAAACCTACCGGATGAACCTCTTCATGGACGACGACTGGCGGGTTCGGCGCACGGCTACGTCTTACGGTCACGACATTGAAGCGTCGTGGCTACTGCCCGAAGCCGCCGACCTGCTGGCCGAACGCAACCCTGCCGACAAGCCCCTGCAAAAACGAGTGCGTGACGTGGCCGTTCGGATGGCGCGGGCTGCTTCTGCCGGGCTGGAACCCGACGGCGGCATGAATTACGAATTCGAGCCGGAAACCGGTCATTTGAACCGTGAACGGTCGTGGTGGGTCATGGCCGAAGCAATGGTCGGCTATCTGAACGCTTATCAGCTTACGCGCGAACAACAGTTTTTAGACAAGTCACTGGCGAGTTGGACATTCATTAAAAAGTATTTGCTCGACACCAAAAATGGCGAGTGGTTCAGTGGCGTTACCGCCGACCACCGGGTGCTGGGCACCGAGAAAATAAGCATGTGGAAATGTCCGTATCACAACAGCCGCGCCTGTTTAGAAATGCTCGACCGGCTGGAACAGCTACGGTAAACTGAACAACTATACATAGGTTCTGATAGGTTTCTACTATAAAAATGACGTATAAATGAATGGTTTAGCTTATTGATGACGGGCTGCGACAGCTATACCTTTGATACAGGCAAAAGACCAAATTTCTTGTGCACGGAAAGCTGGCTTTTGCCTTTCTCCAAACGCCCCAACGGGTTTCATCAACAACCATAATCAATTCAAAAGTCATGAAAAAGAAACTTCAGGACCTTGCTGATGCACTGCTCTCGAAAGAACAGATTAGAACGGTCAAAGGCGGCACTACCTGGTACTGCAACTGTTATGGAACCTTTACAGGCTTCCCTTCGCAACCCGGGCCGCATCCGGGCTGTACGGTGCTCTGCGGACCTCCTCCGGGCAGTGGTGGTGGCGGGTCAGGCTGTAGCGATACGCTGCCGGGTTTGCCTCCCTGCAAACCTTGAGCCCCTGCAAGCCTTACGCTTGTGTATATGTATAACATAGTCTGGTACTGGCAGCGATTCACTAAGCCTGCCAGTACCATTTTAATTCATTGGCCCTATTAGCCCTTATCAACTGATGAAAACGGCTTTATTTTTGATGCTGCCTGCGCCCAGCCATTATACGCCCTGTTTTGGGCTGGCAAATGATCTGAAACAGCAGGGCTACAGGGTTGTGTTTGCCGGTACGCCTGCACTGGCAGCACTTGTTCAGGAAAGTGGATTCGCGTTCGCTAATTTTGAGTATATGACAGCGTATGAAACACTTACGTTGAAGGCTTTTGCAGGTACGCTGTTAAAATCGGCTGTCGACCGACGTTTCTGGCGCGGACGTTACCGGGAATTTCTTCAGGGCATTGCGGCTGCACGGCATTTGTATCTTACTGAACAGCCCGACATACTTTATCTGGATGAACACCTAAATCATTATTATCCTTATTTCGCTACGTATACTGACGCAGTTTATCTTATCAATACAAAATTATCGACGCGCCGAAACGCGCACATTCCTCCGCTCAATGCCGGCTATATAGCCCGCGCCGGTTGGTTGAGTTCATTGTACTCAAATTATCTCTGGACGCGTCAGCAAGTCATTAAGTGGGGTTATCATCTGATAAATACCGCAGCTTTCCTCGGGAGAACGGATACCTATTTCCATAATTGCTACATACAACGTTTAGCGAGTACCGTTCGAGCCAGCCGCCAATCGGCTATGTATAGCTACGATGCCCTGCCCGGCGTTAAAACGCTCATTCTGATGAGCGATGTCTTCGAATATCCCTGGATGCGGCA
Source organism: Spirosoma montaniterrae (assembly GCF_001988955.1). Lineage (NCBI taxonomy): Bacteria > Pseudomonadati > Bacteroidota > Cytophagia > Cytophagales > Cytophagaceae > Spirosoma > Spirosoma montaniterrae. Next base: position 3,298,776 of record NZ_CP014263.1, read on the forward strand.
CCTTCCCGATGAAGCCGTTTTGCACTATTGGAATCAGCCACTCCAGACGGCTGACGAACTAACGACGGCCCTTATTGCCTGGAAGCAACCCGATAAATCGTTGATTTACTGCAGTGTCGGCACATTGGCGGGTTCGAGTGCGCAGCGTTATATGCGTTTTATTCAGCAGGTTATTGACGCCTTTGGGGGGTCATCAGCCCATCAGGTCATTATTTCAACAGGCCGCTCCTTTTCTGAAGAATTTGTGAGTACATCAGCTATCCCTGCCAATATTCGTTTAGTCAGCCACGTCGACCAGCAAGCTTTGCTGCCTTACTGTGACCTGATGATTACACACGGCGGTTTAAATTCTGTGAAAGAGAGCATTGCTGCTGCTGTACCGATGCTGGGCATTGCCAATCCTGCCGACAAGCACAAAGACACGCCAGGCAACATAGCCCGCATTGTTTATCACCAAATTGGCCTTCGTTGCCATATCAACGACGATGCAGCCCTGATTCGCCTGCGGGCTGAGACCATTCTGACAGACCCAACATTTAAACTCAATGTTAATCGCATGAGAGAAGATATCAATAAACAAAGCGTATCAAAAATGATTAAAATTCTAACATAGGTGATACTAATACACTCATTCTCGATATGAGACATATCATAAGTCACTAATATATTTTTATTCATGTAAAACTTTTTCATAAGTAAATAGTATTATTGCAATAAATCCTACCTAAGATTCGCTGCGCTATGTTTACCCATCTTATTCCGCCTGGTGGTATCCTCATCGCCAAACAAGATATGTTATTGTGTGAAACATTGAAAGAATCATTACAAGCGCGTCGGCTTCATGTACGAGGTTGTATTACCGACGGTCGTGAAGCCCTTCGGCTTATTCAGCATCAGCATCCCAGTATTGCCATTTTGGGGGCAGAGATGCCCGGCATGAACGGTATCGACATTGTTCGGCACATCGAAGACCATCATATGCCGATAAAGTGCATTATTTACGCCAAAAGCAGACGCCCCGACTACTTAGCCGAAGCGTTAAAATTAAACGTGAAAGGCTACCTGTTCGTTAATTCGGGCTTTGCTGAGCTATTTTATTGTGTGCAGGAAGTGCTCGATGATCGTTCGTACATAACACCACTGGCACATCAGGTCGTTGACGAATTAATTGCCAAACTTCCGCCCAAGCCCACCGATACTACCGATTTGTCGCGGTTAACAACTCGTGAGCGGGAGATTCTTTGCCTGATCGCGCAGTGTTTTACGAATAACCAGATTGCAGATCGTATATGCCGGAGCGTTGCTACAGTAAACAACCACCGGCACAACATTATGAAGAAGCTAAACTTGCAGGGTCATCATCAGCTTTTGCCCTATGCCCTATCAGTTTATCAGGCACTGAGTTGATAAACACGACCCGGCTTAGTTGGCAGCCAGTCCGCGCAGATTATGAAAAGCCCGCTCCAGCAGCCGCATATCGTCGGTAATAATTTCGGCAGAGCCAGTCATTTCGGGTTTAAACCGTAGCGTTTTAGCATAACTGCTCACTAAACCATTCGGCAGGCTTACCTGTAATCGGTAAGTGCGCGGTGTGGTAGTAGGCGCAATTTTCATGACGCGCCCGCGTAAAACACCGTATTCCCGATACGGAAAGTCATTTAATTTGATCACTACCCACTGCCCAACGCGCACTTTCCCGGCTCCCTGAGCCGGAACTGTCACGAAGCCAACATAAGGTTGTCGACTGGCCGGTAACACGGCAAACAACGTGTCGGCTATGCGAACAGGCTGGTTTTTAACGAGCTGACTTAAATAAATCAATTTGCCATCGGTAGGGGCTGTCAACACGTAAGTATACTGCCAGACCTGAAGTGCGTTCTCGATGTCGCGGACGTGCAGTTCGATGTTATCGCGGTGTGAGCGCGTTTTTTGTAGCAGTTGATAGCTCATTTCTGACAATTGTCGGCGTTTGTCGGCCAGAATCAGCCGATTTTCAACAATCACCTTCCGGAAGGTTTCACGCTCTTTCTTCTTTTGCAGGAAGTTATTTTCCATGTCAAGAAACTCCAGCCGCGAATGCACTTTCTGACGGTAGAGCGATGCGTTTGTCTGGTACTTTTGCTCGGCGTTGCCGTACTCCTGTTCGGTAAGAACCAACTGTCGTTCGTTTAAGTCGATAAGTTGTTGATAATCTGTAATCTGCTGCTGCAACATGGCCGCCTGCTGACCGTGATAGGAATCCGTCAGCAACCGTTTGTGTTCGCGATAACTTTTTACAATGTGATTATAATCATCCTGAGCGTCGCCGAGGGCAATACCTTCGGGCAGCAAGGGTAACGTATAAGTCGGATCGGCAAGTAAACGTCGGGCGTCGGTAATAAACCGGTGTAGTTTGGGTATATTTTCGAGTCGGGTGGTGTTGTCGATTTCGGCCAGCAGCGTACCGCGTTTTACAAATGTGTTGTCGTCTACCAAAAGCGACGTTAGCCGTCCGTTAGCTCTGGCTAATAACTTTAGCGGAGGTTGTTCGGTAGTAATGAGCGCGTTACCCGGAATAACGTCGGGATATCGAATAAACCATGCCCCGGCCAGCAATAACAGCAATGCCCCAAACAGCACAGTTGTACCCCACCGCACAATCGACGCGGGCGGTTGCGACAATACTTCGCTTACCGCTTCCGATTGCCCGGCTGCGTCGTACAAGACCGGAGGTGCTTCCACAGGGGGACGAGCCTGGGCTTTCTTTCGGGAACGCGTTGAAACCGTTGTCATAACAAAGCCATCAATTACCTAATTCGAGTTGGTTCTTCACTAAGTTGAAATAGCCTGCCCGGCGGGCGGTGAGTTCGGCATGAGTGCCCACTTCAGCAATGCTGCCCTTCTCCATTACAATGATCTGATCGGCGTGTTTAACCGTGCTGAGCCGGTGCGCGACCACAATGACGGTTCGCCCCCGGAAAAACTCACTTAGGTTTTTCTGGATAATCCGCTCATTATTAGCATCGAGCGCATTGGTAGCTTCGTCCAGAAAGATGTACTGCGGGTCTTTATAAACAGCCCGCGCAATCAGAATCCGTTGCTTTTGGCCCTGACTCAGGCCGTTTCCTTCGGCACCTATTTTGGTACGCAAACCCAGCGGCAGCGTATCAATAAAGTCCTGTAAATTAGCAATCTGTAACGCGCGACCTACTTTGCTCAGGTCGGGGTGTTCATCGCCAACAGCAATGTTGCGCAGAATGGTGTCCGAGAAAATAAACCCATCCTGCATAACCACGCCACACTGACCGCGCCATAGCCGGTGGCTAACCTGACTTAGCCGTAGACCGGTATTGCCAACCGGTTGCGCATCGAGCGTATGCAGAGCCGACCGCCGACGCGGACGATTCACGTAATTCATCTGTTCGCCAACCAGAATATCGCCCGCAGCCGGATCATACGCTTTGAGCAACAGTTTGAGCAGGGTAGTTTTTCCACTGCCGCTCGACCCTACAATGGCCGTTACTTTTCCTGGCGGTATCAGCGCGTTAATGTGCTCAAGCACTGGCATTCCGCCCGTACCAGGGTAGCTATACGATAAGTCGCGGATCGTAATGCCTCGTCCGGCGGGCAGCGTCGTTGCCAGCGGTTTATCGGCAGGTTCTTCATCGGACAGTTCATGAATTTCGTTGAGCCGCTCTAAGCTAATCTGTGCTTCCTGCCACGACTTAATAAACTGAATCAGTTGCTCGATGGGACTGTTAAGTTGCCCAATAATGTATTGCACCGACAACATGCCACCCAACGTCAGGTTGCCTTCAATGACGGCCTGAGCTGCCAGAAACGTGATGAATATATTTTTACCTTCGTTGATGAAAAAAGCACCTGCCTGTTGATACTGACTCAAGGCCAGCGTTTTCATTTGCACCCGAAACTGCTTTACCTGAAGCTGCTCCCATTCCCAGCGTTTTGGCTTTTCGCAGTTGTGAAGCTTAATCTCCTGCATTCCCTGAATTAGCTGTACCAACGCCCCCTGACTCCGGGCCGACACGTCGAACATACGGTAATCAATCTTGCGTAGCCGCTTCATAAACAGCTTTACCCAAACCGCATACAACCCACTCCCAATTAAAAAAACAAAGAATATCGACGAATTATACACCGCCAGCAGAATACCAAATACGACCAGATTCAGCATTGAAAACAGCGTAGACAGGGTTTGGCCGGTCAGGAAATTTTCGATACGCTGATGGTCGCCAACGCGCTGCATAATGTCGCCCATCATTTTAACGTCGAAATACGACATGGGCAGTTTCATCAGCTTGATAAAAAAGTCGGACAACAGTTGCAGGTTGATCCGCGTGCTGACGTGGAGCAGAATCCAGCTTCGGATAAATTCGACCGTAGTTCGCCCGGCAAACAGAGCGAGTTGAGCAATCAGCACTAAATGTACGAAACCGATATTCTGCGTATTGATACCAACATCGACAATAGATTGAGTAAGGAACGGTAAAATAAGCTGCAACCCACTTCCTACCAGCATACCCAGCACCAACTGCACCAGCAGTTTACGATATCGCCATAGGTATCCGTATAACCGATTGAAGCCAACGGTTCCGCCTTTAGACTCGTCTTCGTCGTCGTCATGCAGAGCGGGTGTTGGCTCAATGAGCAGCGCAATCCCGGTTGATTTATCGGTGCGGTCGGTGCCAATCCAGCCATCGAGGAATTCCTCTTCCGTTAGTTTTAGCAATTCGCGGGCGGGGTCGGCCACGTAAACATAGCGAGTACCATCCGGCCAGTTAAACCGATTTTTCTCGGCCCGGTACACTACAACAAAGTGGTTGTGTTCCCAGTGTATAACACAGGGTAGCGTTGCTTTGTAAAATAGCTGGTCGAACGTAATCTTCACCGCCATAGTTCGAAAGCCAAGTGCTTCGGCGGTGTCGCTGATACCCAGAAGCGACACGCCTTCGCGGTTCATACCAACCTTCTCTCGCAATGATTGCAGGCTATACTGCCGACCGTAGTGCCGCGCAATCATACGCAGGCACGTTGGGCCGCAGTCCATTTGATCGTATTGCTGATAAAAGGGGAAAGCCATGAGTGTAGGCGTTTAGTCGGCTAAGGCATGCGTTGCTTCCTGTCGGCTGATGACATGCCGCAGATGCACCAGCAAATCATTGATGGTAAACAAATCGGGCAACAATCGTCCATTGATGAATACGGAGGGCGTGTATTCTACTTTCACGGCATCGCACCATACCATATGCTGATGATGAACGGTTGTGGCATCAATAGCCGGGTTGGCCGGGTAGCGGGCTTGCAGACGGGCGAAATCTTTGTGCGTGTACCAATCGTGAAGAGCCTCGGGCAGAATCGCCTGACCACTCAAACCAATCAAATGGCGGGCTACATAGTTTGTTTCCGACGATTCGTCGCGACTGTTACCGGCAAACCGCTCAATAACGCGCACGTCTTCAGGGTAAACGGCGAGTATCTTCTCTACAACGTTATGCGCATCGGCGCAGGGGCCACAAAACGGATTACTAACCACCGTAAGTGTGATGGGTGCGTCTCGATTGCCGGCAATCAGTTCGGCAGGCAATTCGTCAATGGCTACAACGGGCTGATTTTCTAATAAATTAACAAACAGTAATTCATTACGCTTGAAGCGGGCCAGCGCACTTTCGACCTGCCGAACTACCGGCGCATTCGTCAACAGGGGTTTTAAAAACACCCAGATCGCGCCAACCAGCGCAAAAGCAGCTATAATAGGCAGAATACTTTCTGCTGTCAGTTGGGTGGTCATAAATCCGCCAGTGGCCCCTATATGAAGGCCAAACGTAATCCAGAGCGTGGCCTGAACAATAAGGCAGAGTGTACACCACTTGCGCAAGACAAACGCCTGATAGCCAACCGAAAAAATCGTATATGGCAACGCGGCAGCCGTCAACCACAGCAAGGCATGTTGTGCTGCGAGGCCACCCCAGGCCAGTGCCAGTACGCTGCTGCCAAAATATACCAGACCAATATCGGCCATGCCAATCCAACCAAATAGTTTGCCCGCCGGTGAATTAACCACCTGATGACAGTCTGTTTTGGGTGAAAGGCCACAGAGTTTTTTCAAATACGTAAATGCCCCCTGATTGGCCTCTTCCGACCACAAGGCCACACACACCAACAGGCCCGCCATATTGGCAATCAGTAATGCCAGCCACGACCACGAAGGTGCCTGAAGCACTACCGCCAGCCCTAACACAGTCAGGCTCGCCAGTAAAAAAGGTTTACGATACGACGCTCTCACTTCAGCCTGTCGTTTGGCGGCATACTGGTATTCGCCCGAAGCTTCGTTTGCTTCGGTCAGCAAACCGATACCCTGCCATTGCTTTCTGAATACGGTTAGCGGCTCCTGCACTACCCCCCTGACCGGATGAAAATAGGATATCGTATCGTGCTGTACGCGTTCAACTACCACGTAATCAGTGTCGTCGCCCGTTCCTGTATGTGCCAGAAAAGGATAGCTCACCTCCATCAGATGATGATCCGACAACCGAACGGCCATTGTCTCAACGCCCCATTCACTCAGGGCATCGGTCAGGCTCGACAGGCTGGGAAGCGTAGGATGCGTTTCGAGCGTCCGGCGAATAGTTTGGCGCGTCACCGGTACGCGCAACCCCTGCAACAGGCGTTCGACCGTTGCGTAGAGCTGCAATTGAGTAGTTTCCATGTTGATGAAGAAGTAGAACGTGCGGCTTACGCATGTCGGCACACCCCGAATACATGTCCCGTGAGCGGGTAATTGTTGGCAGCTACACAACCGACCTGACACACGCTTTGAGAGACGTATCGGGCATTGTTGAGTGAGCATTTCCAATGGCGGGCGGTCATATCGCCCCCCCGAACCGTTGCCTGCTGTTCAACGGTCAATAGCTCCAGACTGCCTATGGCAAGCCCGGCAAATTTTTGCGCTTTCATACGACGATGGAGATTGAACCAGTTTCTCCCCACTATAAGCAGCGTAGGGAGAAACCGATCTGGTTAGCAGTACGTGCAGCGGGGCAATCCACCTGTGCAGTAAGTCTGATTTCCAACCTGATTACAGAGGCATGAGCATCCTCCGCCCCCCGGCGGTGGCCCTGGCGTACCACCGCCGGGCCGATACCCACCTTTCACATCGCTGATTTGCTCTTTCGACAGAAGCGCGTCGGCCAATTGCGTTAATTTCTTTTTCATTGATAAAGAAGTTTGTTGATGAAGAAGTTATGTACACACGTCAACAGACACGTATTCACCACTACGAAGAAAAAGTAGGCACTTCCTGATTTGTCAGATGTTGGCCAGCCAACATCCGACAAACCAAGCAACTGTCAGGCTTTAGTGAATGGTACACCACGAGCAAGGTGGTAGTCCGCCGGAGCATGATACCATGTTACCAACGCGCATACAACCGCACGAACATCCACCACCGGTGCCACCGCCGTAGCCCCAGTTTCCGCCTTTCACTGCCTTTGCCTCTTCCCGCGAGAGAAGTGCATCGGCCAATTGGGCCAACTTTTTCTTCATTGTTTTAGAAAAGTGTTTGTGATGAAATGTAATAATATACTCAGCATCAGGTCATTCGTCCGTCTGCTTTGTATATACCAAAGGTAGAGAGTATCTAAAAAGGCTACAATGAGCGTGGTCGTTCAATTTTAGGATGGATGCATAGTAGGTATCTACTACTTTTCTGAGTGGCTCTACCCAGTTCCTCAAAAACTACCGCAACGCCAGCGGATAAATACGCTGATCGCCCGACCAGATGAGTCGCTCTTATTCCCGGCCAAAGCGAGGGTACGCGAACGTTAACTAAATGACCCCAGGCCATCGACATTAGACCCGGTTTTCAGTGTCAGTTTACGCACATTACCGAGCGTTTTGATTCTCGGCGATTGGTACTGCTTTTTACGAGGTATTGGCTGTATGGTACTAACTGGCTTTTTGGCTTCCATTGTGGGCATTGGACAAACTGATTTGTGAACAATTGTATTTAAAAACCTCAGCGCATTCCCGGCTGCTATCGAATTACCACTTTAAGAGTAACTACCTGATTGGCAACTTTCGAGCCAAGCAAATAAATACCCGGCGATAACCTTGACTGAGGAATGATTACGCTGTTGGTTATCGACTCTGGACGAATCTCACATGGAATAGTAACGCCTGTGGTTGTTTTTAGGGTTAAGGTTTGCGGATCGACATTCCGACAGGCTACCCGAATAGCCTCGCCCTCAGCAACGGGATTTCCAAGCAAGACTACAGAAGGCGCAGCTTCATCAAACCGAACAGCGATGATGGCGGAAGTAGTAGCCAATGTGGTTCCACCTTTGTCCATCTGCCTTAACCGATAATAATTTACTCCCCTTGATGGCGCATTATCGAGAAAGGTATACGCTTTTAGCTGATCGGAGTTGTAGGCGGCATCTACGCGGCCAATCGATACAAATTCTTTGGCATCCTGACTACGCTGCACCTCAAAGAAGTCGCTGTTGCGCTCCCAGGCCGTTTGCCAGCGTAACGCAACCGCACTACCAACCGCTTTACCGTCAAACAAGGCAAATGCAACCGGTAAAGATTGACTCCACGACAGGTCTTCAATGGTTATTGTTTGTGGACCGGGATTGGCAATGGTTTGCGCCGATACGTTGCAATATTGAATCGTGATTTCGGTGACGACCCCCGTGAATGAAACAACATTGCCGGGATCAGCCGATGCACCCGGCGCGTCGCCCGTTCCGGTAATTACATTGCCGGAAATAGACGAGTAGTTCCCCGCCGTTCCAGATGCGCTGATAGCGGGCGTTACGGTAGCTGCACCATTTTTGGCTGCTACTGTAACCTGATCTACAAAGTTATAAAGTGATCCGCTCGCCTGTCCTCTGTCAATATTGAGCAGCCGGAACGTTAACCCCTGTACGCCAGTACCAAAGCTTATGGTTGTCGTCAGGCAGTTGCTATTAGTGGTGAAATTGGAGCCTACCTGTAACCCACGGGCAAACGCCTGGGGCGAATTCGCCTGCAACTCCGACGTTGCTCCGCTAATGGCTACTGTGACACTTCGGGCGGGCGTTCCTATGCTTGTGTATGTCTTGGTCAAGGCTCCGGTTGTCCAGCCGCCTTGTGTCGACTGAAAGTCAAGGTCCGGTTGGCTCTGTACGCTAAAACTCAGGAGCATCAGCCAGCCAATAAGCAGGTGTTTCATAAAAGTGGGATAATGAACAGAATGGCTTCATTTACTTATTTGTTAGCAAAGGTATTAGAAGCATTAGTAGTATTATATTATTTTTCTATTTCTTTTTTAAGAAGTAAAATATTAAAATATATTTATATGTATCCTTGTCAATTTTATTTGCAGAGCATATCATCGCTACAAGAACAATTAACCACTCACTAAAAGCTATGTAGCAGCAGCCGTGGCAATGCCGTATCTTACGTACCTATCCCGTTAGTCACCCTTAACCTTTCCCAACTATGCCCGGTCAACCCCTGCCTCCTCGCATTGATCGTCAGGCAGTTGTACTAATTCATGGTATTGGCGAACAACGGCCTATGGACACGCTCCGCGAGTTTGCGCAATCTGTTGTGCCAGCCATTCCAAACAGCAGCACCCCGCTATTCTACAGTAAGCCCGACCAGTTGTCCGATAATTTTGAACTTCGGAGGCTGACCACCAACGAACAGCAGGCTTCGTTCAAAACCGACTATTACGAATTTTATTGGGCCAATTTGATGGAAGGCACCAAAGTAGCCGATGTCTGGAGTTGGATTCGCAGTCTGTTTATTCGCAGGCCGGGCCGCATTCCAAAACGGCTCCGGTGGCTTTATTACGCATTCTGGGGTACGCTCGCGGCTCTGTTCGCGCTTGTTGGCCTAACGTTAAGTTGGGTCGTTGCCGCCTGGAACGGTTTGGCCGACACGGGTTGGGTGCGCATCGTGGCGGGCTTTGTTGCCAGCGGTTTACTGGCGTATGTCAATAACCTGCTGACAGAATACCTCGGCGATGCGGTGCGGTACATGACACCCCGCCCACCAAACATAAACCAACGGCAAAAAATCAGGCAGGCCGGAATGCAACTGCTCCGTCGGCTGCACGAAACGGATGCCACTGGTACTAATCGCTACGACCGAATCGTGGTTGTAGGCCATAGTTTAGGCTCTGTTATTGCCTACGACCTGCTGAATCTGTTTTGGTGCGAACGCTCCGGCAAGTTGCCCCTTCTGCCCGTCGATGCGCTGAACACCGCCGAACAAAAAGCTATCGACCTCAGTGAGAAGCGTATCAGTCAGGAGCAGTATCGACAGGCGCAGTTCGATTTGTGGGCAGCGCAGGCAACTCTGCCCGGTTCGTGGCGCATCTCTGATCTGATTACGGTGGGCAGTCCGCTTGCCTTCGCCGATCTGTATCTGGCCGATGGCGTCTGGTCGTTGAAAAACAAAGCCGATCAGCGCGAATTTCCAACCTGCCCGCCAGTTATGGAAAAAAATAAGGATGGCGATGCGTTCTTTTCGTTTCCAACCAAACGCACCGATGCCCCCCGAACGCTGCATCATGCGGCTCTATTTGCCTTAACCCGCTGGACTAACCTGTACTTTTCCAGCGATTTTATTGGTGGACCGATTGAAGGCTTCGGGCCGGGCGTTGAGAACCATTCGCTGAAACCCCAAAGCACTAAGCTTCCCTTCAACTCGCATGTCACGTACTGGAAAATCAGCGAACCAGAAAGTTTGTCGCTGCTGCGAAAACGGCTCGAATTGCGGTTTCCCAAAAAGCACGAATAAACGACTCATACCGAACAGGCTGTCTTTCCCTCCGCCCAATCATGAATACACCGCCGAACACCCTTCCCGAAAACACCCCGGATAACCCACTGGCGCATTATCGCCGACTGCTCAAAGCCCGCGAACACCGGAAGGTTGATACGGAATCGCTCGAAAGTCTGGAGTCGACCGAACCTGATCTCTCCGACACAGCCATTCACGACCGGCTCAGCCAAACTGCTGTCGACTGGCAACAGATTGTGCGCCAGCACCTTGGCGATGCGTCTGAACTCCACCAGATTGCTCAAAAAATCGTTACGGATGCCGACGAGGCCCTGCGTGTGGTACGCGACGACGATCAGGAGGCTCTCCGCCGAAAACCCGACATCCTGCAAACGCTCGAAGCCATTGTTCGTACCGACGGCTCGCGGCCTACCTTTATGGTTCGCAATGGCCGCGTCGATAAATCGACCAGCCCACTCGGCGACTGGTCTGACTCGCTCGATGCCAGTGCCGATTTGCTTCAGGATGCCATTGCCTGCGTGGGCCGCATCAACGACCCGCAGGCTACGCAGGGTTTTCAGGGAACCGGCTTCTTAGTGGCCAACAACCTGATCGTAACCAACCGGCACGTGCTGCAAGTCATTGCCCGCAAACAGGCCGACCGAAGCTGGCAACTGCGGCCCGGCGTCAACATCGACTTCGGCCACGAATTTCGGGCACGCGATTCGGTCAACCGGCGGACATTCCGGCGGGTGGTCTTCGCCGGAGCGCAGTTCATTGACGGAGCCGCCATCGACCATAACAAATTAGATTTAGTGTTGATAGAACTGGAGCCAGCCGCGCCCGGCCAACTGCCGCGCCGAACGTTGGCGGTTGACGTCAGCACCGACTGGCCCCAGCCCGAACTCGGCGTGTACACCATTGGCTACCCGGCCACCCCACCCAACGCCCTCGCCACGGCCAGTTTGCTGGAACAACTGTTTCAGTCGACGTTTGGCTGCAAGCGGCTGGCACCGGGGCGGCTGATGACCTCGGAGTTTACGGCTCCTGCCCTGGCGGCCCACGATGCCACCACGCTGGGAGGCAACTCCGGCTCGGCAATCGTGGTGATTGGGCGCGAGTTGTCGGCGGCAGGGCTGCACTACGGCGGTCGGTCGAGAGAACCGCGTGAGAACTGGTCGCACGTGCTGGGGCGGGTGCTCGATGAGAGCGAAGGGCCAATGATTCCGGCAGGCCAGACACCCCGCACACTGCGCGAACGCCTGACCGATTTTGGCGTTGAATTTCGCGACCGGGCCACCAGCCCAGCCGTGTAGTATGTTGGTTTCCTCTAACTCTGCTCTGTTATGCCACCCATTGCTGTAATTCTGGCGGCTCTGCGTACACCCCGAACGGCCTTTGCTGAGCTGTTTCAGCAGGCGCAGGTTAGCTTCCCCGCTGCCAATCGGGTTTCGTTTGAGGTTGTTGCCGCTTCGCCCGACGATTCGACAGCTTTTACCAACGCGCTCGAATTTGCCAAAAGCAACGGCTTTCTGTCTGATCTGGTAGACGAGTTGATAGATGGACGCCTGGCCGATGGGAGTTTGGCGGAGGCCGTAACCCAGGCCCGTAATGACCCCGGCGGCACTGAGCTTCAGGCCATTGTCAATGAAGTGCGCGGATTTATCCAGCCCGATATTCTGTTTCGGGGTCTGTTCGATGGAATGCGCTGGACGGGTAAAATTCAGATTGATGGCAACACCAAAGGAACGGGCGTATTGATTGGCCCGCATCTGATATTAACGGCCTGGCACGTAGTCCGGCCTTTGTTCAGGCGTCATCAGCCAAACGGCCCCTGGCAACCTCAGCCAGATGCTGCCAGCCGATTACAGGTTGAGTTCGATGACTATCTGCGCTTTACGCGATTCAGCCGGGCACCGCAAAACGTAACGCCCACTCGTGTTCCGGCGCATAAAGACTGGTGCTTCACCTTCAGCAGTTGTACCGACGATGAACTGGACGATGGCTTTCCCGAAGACCGTAATCAACTCGACAACTTTCTGGACTATGCCATTCTGAAACTGAAGGGCGTTCCGGGCAAAGAACGTCGCTATGCCAGCCTTGATGCCAATGCTGTAGTACCCAGCAACGACGATACCTGTTTACTGTTTCAGTACCCAGCCGCTCAATCGCTCCGGCTCGACGTTGGCCCGGTTGGTAGCCTGCAACCTCCCCTACAGGCACGGTTTCTGCACCATGTCAACTCGCTGCCGTCATCGTCGGGCGGACCCTGTTTCGACCGGAGTTTCCTGCTGTTTGGGCTGCATCAGGGCCGGTATTCTGTTCAAAACGGGCAGAAACAAACCAATCGGGGTATTCCACTGCTGAAAATCCTTCGGCACATCAACGAAAACAATACCAACGGCCTGCCCCAGCCCGACCCTGCCGACGATCCGCTCTGGGAAATCGATCAGGCCAGCCAACGCGTTCCGGTGCTTAACTGCGATGCCTTTCAATCGATTGCCTGGCAATTGGCGGTTATTGGTGGCCCCAAAATTCTGGTCATAAAAGGGCCGGGGGGCATCCGGGGAATTGGCAAAACGTTTCGGGCAAATCTGGTGCTGGCTATGCTGCCCAACGGCGGACACCTGAAAATCGTACTTCATGCCGAAGCCATCGCCAAAATGAACGTCGAACAAGTGGTAGCTGTCATCTGCACGTCGGCGGGCGCACCCCTACCCGACCTGTCTAAACCCACCGACGCCCACTCGACCCAAACCGTATGGCTCCGCGATAAGGTTGTTCCGGCGGTTATGGCGGCACTGAATCAGGTGCGCGATGGCAAATTGGTCTGGTTATGCCTGCTGGAGCTAAACACGTTTAAAATAGAAGTCGACCAAACCTCCGAGTTTCTGTTTATGCTCTACGAACAAACGCTGGCCTTCGACTGGCTCCGGGTAGTGCTGGATGGTATGCGGGGCGATTTACCCGACTCGCTCCGGCTGCTGGTGAAAGACTATTCAGTGCCCGTTGACTTGCCATCCGACGAACCAATCAAAGCATATCTCCGGCGATTGGCGGCTAACACTCCTCAAGGCGATTTACAAGACATTGATGCGGTAGCTTTTGTGCTTTACGACAATTATGAGATGAAAAAAGCCGACGAGCTGGAAAAAGCGATGCCCTTTCTGGCAAGCATGACGAAGCGTCTGACAGAAAAAATCAGAGGCCAACGGGTATAAACGGTTGGCAAAACTGCCCATTGACATGAAAGAATTAGATAAACTGGCGAGTTGGTTATCTGATCAGATAAAACAGCAGGAAAATGAATCAGCAACGTCTATGATGTTGTCGATTGAGCCTGATTCTCAGGTCTCCAACCTGCTGTGGCAGGCCGAGGTGCAGGCCGCGCTATCGGGGCGATTTGCGCCGGAGGGGCTGCTGATGTCGTTTACCAGTACCATCGAACGTCAGCAAACGCTCAGCCAGTTGGTCGATAACTGCATTGTGGAAACCGTTGACGGACGTGTACAATGGCTGCTCACGCAGAACCGGCGTCTCGCTGTATTACAGCGTCTGAAAAACTCCGGCCAATTAGAATCGTCGCTCGGCCAACCGCTGCCGCCAACCGATAAATTCGGCCACATGCTCCGCAAACTGCTTCGGCAGGGGCAGGCGTTGTCGCTCGACAATTGCTCATCAGACGACCTGATGGCAATCAGTGCTGCTACTGAAGCGATAGCCCCACTGGGCCTATCCTTACCAGACACTCACGAGTTGCGCCGACAGTTGAATAAAAACACCCTACTGTCGAACTACGACTCACTCCTGACCAACCTGTTTGTTGGCCGACAGGCCGAATTGAGTGCGCTGGCTATTTTCGTAAAAGAGGGCAGTTCGCTGAGTCGGTATCTGTTCTGGGATGGCATGATTCTGACCGGTTCGGGCGGGGCGGGCAAATCGACTCTGCTGGCGAAGTTTGCCCAAACGGTTGTCAGTGAGCAGAATGCCACCATCGTGCTACTCGATTTCGACCGGCCCGGCATTGACCCCGCCGACCTGAACTGGCTTGAAATCGACATTACCCGGCAGGTTGGCATACAGTACCCCGAACTCTACGAACAGCTTCGGCAGGCGCGGGCCGCAACACGCCAGCAGCGAACCCAATCCGTAGCCTACGGCGTACCCGATGAGTCGCCTGAGTCGATGATTAAGGCCCGAAGTTTCCGCTCGATTATTGACGAGACAGGCACGCTGCTGCGGGAAATCGGTGCCGACCAGCGGCCCTTTTTGCTGATACTCGATACGTATGAAGAAGTGGTTCAGCGCGACATGACCGGCTCTGTGTTTGAGTGGCTGGCCGAACTGGGCGACGCGCTGCGATTGCCGGCACTGCGGGTTATCTTTTCGGGGCGGCTGTTCGACACGCAGTTGGAGAGTATCATGCAGCGAGGGATCATTAGTCAGTTGCGGGTCGATGAGTTGGACAAACAACAGGCCGAACACCTGCTTCGGCAGTTGGGCGTTACCGATTCGATGGCGAAACGGCTAACCCGGTCGGGCCTGTTTCCGCTCCGGCCTCTCGAACTCCGGTTGCTGGCAAAAGTAGCAACGCGTGAATCAGACACGTCGATCAACGAACTCGAGCAGGAACTGCGCCGGGGTGGCCCAGCCTCACAGGATATGTTTGCGGGCCTTGTGTATCAGCGGGTTCTCCAGCGTATCAAAGACCCGGCCATCAGCGCACTGGCGTATCCGGGGCTGGTGCTGCGCTACGTTACCGCCGATCTGATTCGGCAGGTGCTGGTTCCGGCCCTCAACCTGCCCGAACTGACCATCAGCGCGGCTGCTGCCACACTCGATAAATTAGCCGCCTACGAATGGTTGGTCGAACGGCGGATTACGGGAAATGTGCAGGCCGTCTGGCACCGACGCGACCTGCGCCGGTCGATGCTGCGGCTCATGATGACCAACGAAGAAGCCAGAGCCAGATGCGTGAGCGAGGAAGCCGTTCGGGTGCTTGGCAAAGGCACCGAAGAGCAACGCTGCGAAGCCATTTATCATCAGCTTTTGTGGATGAACAGCCCGGAAATGGGTAATCAGTTCGATCTGGCCGATCTGAAACGAGCGCATCAGTATATTGGCAACGACATCGGCGATTTGCCCAAACCGGCTGCGGTATTGCTTCGGTTTGCGGCTCAGGGGCGCGTGCAGGCAACCGAGGTGAGCAACCTGCCAAGCGTGTATCTGGCGAAAGCCTACTACCGCACCGGGCGCAGGCTGATGCGCAGCCGCGAGTTTGGCAAAGCCCTCGAACTGCTCCGGCGGGGCCAACAGGAGGGCATTGCCTTCTCCAGCGCACCCCAAACCGACCGCTGGGAAATTGAAACGCTCTTTGCCACTGCCTGCTGGGATGAACTGCTGACGGTGCTCCGGCAAATGCCTGCTCCATCGGCCAATAGTTCATTGCCCGACTTTGTGCAGTGGCTCTATCCAATGGCCCTTATTTCGCCTGATAGCGAGCCTGCCCAATCAGTTGTGAAGCAGTTGAGCCAGGCAACGAAGGCCGATAAACTACCCCTCGGCAAACTCATCGACCCCGATGTTAACAAACTGCTGACAAGTTTATCGACGGGTTTGGTGCGCTGGCACGCAGTCACGTCGCTGAGTGCTGCCAATCGGCGCGCGCTGGCTTCCATCGTCAGAACGGCTCGTAAGCAGGCGTTCAAATCGGCCCGTTTGCAGCGAAAACTTACGCTCCTGAGTTTTCTAAGCCAGCAATCCATCATCAAAACGTTTAGTCTGGCCCCGTCTACGCTCCGGCTAAATCTGAACTGGATGAACGATTTGCTCCAGACAGCCCGAGCGGCCAGTCTGAAGCCTGAAGCACTGGCCGTGGTCGAAGAAGCCCGCGACGTACTGAGTACACTTCCAACCGGACGCCAGCGGACAGTCAGGGGCGTGTTGCGCACGATGGATGCCCTCTATAAAGACCGCCCACAGTGGGAACAGGTGCAGTTTCCGTTTTCGCATTTCCCCTCACTCGAATCGCTGATTCACCTGTTTCGGGGGCCAGACTCCGAATTCCGCGACCCGGCGCGGTTTGCCTTGCTCGATGCCTACACTACCCCCGCCGACCACCGGCAGCTTGCGACGCTGATTAGCACCACAACAGGCATGGACCTGGACGACCTCACTCCCGATGCGTTTGCCAACGCCCTGACCGCCGACGCCGAACACGCGCTGGAAAGCTACATTGAACTCGTAGATCGCACCTGGCAGTTGGGCAACCTGCTCGAACAGGCCCACGCCGAACGCCCCGACGCAGCCAAACTGCGTTCTGTACTGGACGCGTACCGGCGTTGGAACAACGCCGTGACCGCCTTAATCGCTTCGCATTTTCAGTCTATCCAGTCAATCTAAACCCTTTCACACGTATGATTACCACCGAATTCACGAAAGCAGACTTAACCAGAACGGCCACCCTCGAAGGCATGTTTCGCCTGAACAGCACCGCCAACGGGCTAACAGGCGACGGTCTGGAAGCTCCCGGCAGCGAACCAACCACGCCTGCCGAACAATTTGAGGGTCGTAATGGCTACGATGCCTCGTTTTTGCCCGGCTGGGAAATCGACCTGCCCTTAGCCACCGGAGCAGCCGCACAGGACATGCGCCAACTGCGCGACGGCA
Organism: Spirosoma montaniterrae; assembly: GCF_001988955.1. NCBI lineage: Bacteria > Pseudomonadati > Bacteroidota > Cytophagia > Cytophagales > Cytophagaceae > Spirosoma > Spirosoma montaniterrae. The sequence goes on from NZ_CP014263.1 coordinate 3,316,218, forward strand.
GCGGCAGTGTTGAGCTGACCTACCAGAACTTCTCCGTTGTGATGTCGGCATCGCGCCGGTTGTCTATGATTACGGCGGTCAACATCAACGGGCAGGAATCGCGCCGGATGAGCCGCATCGACAAGTGGAGTTTCGATGGGCGGTTGGACAAGACCGATCAGTGGGGCGACGAACTTTACTTCCGCAACGACCTCGACCGGGGCCACATGGTTCGGCGCGAAGACCCTATCTGGGGTACGTTTGAGGAAGCCCGCACGGCCAACGTCGATACGTTTCATTTCACCAATAGCTGCCCACAGATGGCAGGCGTCAACCAGCGGACATGGCTGGGGTTGGAAGATCACATCCTGAAACACGCCCGCGCCGATGGCATGCTGGTAACGGTGTTTACAGGGCCGTTTTTCAGCGACCACGACCTGCCCTACCGGGGCGCATTAGTGCCGCTGGCATTCTGGAAAGTAGTTGCCATTGTTACGGAAGATGGCCGCCCGTCGGCCACGGCCTACAAAGTCAGTCAGGCGCGGGAACTGGAAGAACTGGAGTTTGTATTTGCTGGCTACAAAACGTTCCAGATTAGCATTCAGCAAGTGATGGATGCTACTAATCTCGATTTCAGCGCGTTATTACCCTTCGATGGCTTTACGGCCCACGAACGGGCCACGGGCGAACCGCTCGTTGAATTGATTGACCGACTCGAAAATATCCGGATTTAACTGTGTAGCGGGGGCGGCTCAGAACCCACCGCCCCCGCTATGTGTTGTGTCTGTGCGAACGGCGGCAACCGTTAACTGCCTGCTGTTGACTGTTCACTGATCAATGCTTTACCCCAAGACATTAGACTATAAATTAGGGTTCGATACCATTCGGGAGCGGCTGAAAGACGCCTGCATCAGTCCGCTGGGGCAGGATTATGTCGACAAAATCCGCTTCACCGACAACCTGCAACTCATTGACAAACTGCTCCGCCAAACCGACGAGTTTCGGCAAATTGTGCAGTTTGAACCCGACTTTCCGAGCAGCAACTACATCGATGTGCGGCCCCACCTCAGCCGCGCCCGCGTAGAAGGGTTGGCCCTGACCGAAGCCGAATTCTTCGACCTTAAATTAGCCCTGCGCACCGTTCAGGGATGTTTGGCGTTTCTGAGCAAACGCGAACAAGACAACGGCTTCCCGTTTCTGCGCGAACTGGCTGGCCCGGTGGCCGTCAACAAAGCCCTGACCGACGCCCTCGAACGCGTAATCGACGACCGGGGTCTGGTGCGCGACTCGGCCTCGCCCGAACTCGCCAGCATTCGTCGGCGAATCATTGCCGAACAGGCCAACCTGCGAAAACGACTCGACAGCATTCTGCGGCAGGCCCGGCAAAACGGCTGGATTCCCGACGACCTTAGTCTGACCGTGCGTGGGGGGCGACTTGTGATTCCAATTGCCGCCGAACACAAACGCAAAATCAAGGGCTTCGTACACGATGAGTCGCAGACGGGGCAGACGGTATTTCTGGAACCCGCCGAAGTATTCGATGCCAACAACGAAATCCGCGAACTCGAATACGAAGAACGGCGCGAAATCTATCGAATTCTGATGGCTCTGACCGATCAGATTCGCCCGCACCTCGAAGACCTTCGCAGAGCCGTTAATTTCCTGGCACAGATCGACTTTATCCGGGCCAAAGCCAAATTAGCCATACAGTTGGACGCAAGTTTGCCCAAACTCATTGACCGACCGTTTGTGAACTGGACCAACGCCCGGCATCCGCTGTTGCATCTGTCCTTTCAGAAACAGGGCAAGAGTGTGGTGCCGCTGAGCGTTCGGCTCGATGAAAAAGCACGCATTCTGATTATCTCCGGCCCCAACGCAGGCGGTAAGTCGGTGGCTCTGAAAACCATCGGATTAGTGCAGTATATGCTGCAATGCGGCCTGCTGGTGCCAATGGCCGACTTTTCGGAGATGGGCGTGTTTGAGAATCTGTTTATCGACATCGGTGATGAGCAATCGCTTGAGAACGACCTGAGTACATACTCATCGCACCTCACGGCCATGAAACAGTTTGTAATCGGAGCCAACAAACGAACGCTGTTTCTGATCGATGAATTTGGCACCGGCACCGAACCGGGTCTCGGCGGAGCCATTGCCGAATCGATTCTGGAAGACCTCAACAAATCGGGCGCGTATGGCGTCATCAACACCCACTACACCAACCTGAAAGTCTTTGCCGACAAAACGCCGGGCCTGATCAATGGGGCCATGCGCTTCGACGGCGAACACCTCGAACCGCTGTATCAGTTGGAGATTGGACGCCCCGGCTCGTCGTTTGCGTTCGAGATTGCCCAGAAAATCGGTTTGCCGAAAGGCATCATCGAGCGGGCCAAAGATAAACTCGGTAATCAGCAGGTGAGCTTCGAGAAGTTACTGAAAGAGTTAGACATCGAGAAGCGCGTTTTTTCGGAGAAGAACCTCGAAATCAGCATTAATCAGCGCAAAGCAGCACAACAATTGGCCGAATACACGGCCCTGAAAACGCGGTTGGATAACGAGCAGAGGCAGTTGCTCAACGACGCTAAACAGAAGGCCAAAGCACTGGTGCAGGAAGCTAATCAGCGCATCGAAAACACGATTCGCGAGATCAAGGAAAATAAAGCCGAGCGCGACACCACAAAGCAGGTTCGGCAGGAACTGGAGCGGTTTGAACAGAAAGAACTAAAACCCGATATTATCATTGTCGACACGCCCAAAACCGACGACGACGAGTTCGAAAGCGATAACGGCGTTATCTCGGTAGGCAGTTACGTCAGAATTCAGGGGCAAAACGCCATTGGTGAGGTGATGGCCCTGCGCGGCAAAGACGCCGAAGTACGCATCGGCGATCTGAAATCGAACATAAAACTGAACCGGCTCGAAAAGGTTAGTAAGAAGACCTTTAAGCAGGCTACCGAAACTCGCGACGACCGCCCCCGCAGTCGGGGGGTAGACATGAACGAGAAGATGCAGAATTTCAGCTTCAACCTCGACATTCGGGGCAAGCGGGGCGAAGAAGCCCTCGGCGAAGTAGACCGTTTCTTCGACGACGCCCTCATGCTCGGCTACCCTGAGTTACGCATTGTGCATGGCAAAGGCGACGGTATTCTCAGGACGCTGGTGCGCAATCACCTGCGTGGCTACAAGCAGGTAGCTCGTATGGAAGACGAACACGCCGACCGGGGTGGAGCGGGGGTGACGATTGTAAAAATGAAATAAAGAGTTTTAAACGCAGAGTTTGAAGAGTCTTTCGCAGAGAACACGGAGAAACTCAGCGAACTCTGCGAAAAACTCTACAACCTCTGCGTTTGAGCATGAATGCAGTTATTTTTAATATGATGTGATTCAGGATTTTACGGAGATGACCATTTCGCGGGCTGGTCGGTTGGTTAAGGAATTTTAACGAATTTCGATACGGTAAATACTGTAGTTTTGTTCATTCGTTTCAAACAGCCGGGGGCTGTCTGGGTCTGTTACACGTATGCGACATCTTCTAATCATAGCACTCTTTCTCAGCACAATAGCCTTACCCAGCCGGGTACGGGCGCAGGGGAAGTATGTAATTGGCAGTGTAATTGACCAGACTACCGGTAAGGGCGTCGACAAAGCAACCGTAATTAACCAGCGAACGCGGCAACGTGCCCGTACCAATGCCAGCGGTAAGTTTTTCCTAACGGTACAGCAGGGCGATTCGCTCATTTTAAGCAGCCAGCTTTATAACCGCGTTGGCATAGTATATGACGGCTCTGAAAACCCGCAACTGATTGCGAAGGCACTGCCGCCCCTGCCCTACCGCGTGATTGATCTGGCCGAAGTGACCGTGACGGGCAAACGCTATGAAGAAGTGAAGCGCGAGATTCAGCAGATTCTCGATGAGCCGGTAGCGTCGAAAAAAGTAACGGGCGAACAGGCATTTGACCGCGTGGCCGACGGAGCAGGCATCACGCTCCTCTACGAGATGTTCGGCAAACGGCCCAAATCTGACCGCAAGGCGTATTACATCATGCAGCAGGATCGGCGGCACGCGCTGGCCCTGGAGCGATTCCGGCTACTGACCGAGCAGGCTACTGACTTAAAAGCCGACGAAATCTATCGCTTTTTCGATTACTGCGGTTTAGACGACGATTTTTTGCTCAAAGCCGAAGACTACGACCTTATCAACACTATTCAGCAGCTTCGCAACCGGTATCGCTACGGTTTCAACCGCCCCACCGGCATCCAGCCCGATCCCGAGCAGGGAAAACAATAACCATCTGTTCAGCAGCATGTTGCTTATTTTTTCGGCAACGGCTTCGTCCGAACAACCGTCATGTACTATTCATTTTCTGGCATCACCCACGCGCATTATCCCGCCCCATGTCACTTTGGCGGTGATACACCGTGGCCGCGTAGAGCAAGCCGCCCAGCCCACAACGTTGGCTTTGTTAGTAACGAACAAAAAAGCGGTGCCTGCATCGCTGGCACCGCTTTCCGATAATCCTCATTCGATCTATTCGCTGACTCGCTTCTGCTACTCTTTCCGTAGCTGGCGAGCCGTTTGTTCTCTTGCTCGTAAGCCCTATTTAACCTTACGGATCTGTACAGGCAAACAAACAGGTGGTGGGCATCCGCATACGGTTGGCGGTACTACCACAACCACGTCGCGAACACAGCCCGTAACCGGATCGATCAGGCGAACCGTGTACATTTGCGCCTGACTGGGTGCTGGCAGTGTGCTTATCAGGATTCCGTTAGCCGGTACGCCCATTGCTGGAGCTAAAGCATTGGCAGCCGTGAAACCGTCACCTGGGCTGATCTGATACTGATAAGCCGTTAGCGACTGACTGACCACGTCGGTCAACACGATTCTGGCATTAGCCTGAGGTACTGTGTTAACACAGGTGGCTGCCACAGTCATTGCCGAAAAGGGTCGCACCTCATTTTCTTCAAGGATAAACGGACAGCAGGACCCGTCTGCACATTGCCCATCGGCCTGCCCAATGCTCACGCTATACGAACCAGGCTGATTGACAGCCAGCGTATGGCTGGTTGCATTGGTAATAAGCACGCCATCTTTATACCATTGATAACTGCTGCGACCGGCTTCAACCATAAGCCCATACAAGTAATCCGTTCCTTTGCAGACCTGATGAGGTACTGTAGTACAAACGCGCACTTCCTTTCCACCCAGCGTGGCTGCGTTGTAGCGAACCCCAGCCTGATGAACAGTAGCTGTTAAGACTAAAGTAGCCGACGAGTTAGCCGGGAGTGTCGGAATTGTCCAAATACCCACTGTTGGCGAACCAGAACTCACAGAACCCGGTACAAAAGAACCTGTAGACGGCGAGTTGCTGACGTAGGTTAACCCTTCGTCCATCCGGTCGTTGACGATGACATTAGCCGCCGGAACACTCGCCGTATTACTAACGACCACCGTATAACTGATCAGATCACCTACTTTAGCCAATGATTTGTTCACCATCTTGGCAATAGAAAGCGAAGGCTGGGCACACGAGACCGGCGCGGTATAGTTGGCCGTAGCTGGATTGCCACAACCGGGTAGCATGGCCGTGATGGTACGGTTGGCTCCGTCTGAGGTTAACCCGTTAAAGACGGCTGTGTATCTAAACACACTCAATCCAGCAGCTACGTTGGTGGTCAACGATTGAACACCATTGCTGACCGTGAGTACCCCAGCGGTCGTGTTGTTGAGCGTGACTACTGCCGTTACCGAATAGGTGTTGGTGGCTTCGGCACAAGGCCCAACCGTGACCATCGGCGGATTGACCGCACAGATGGGGGCGCAGGAGACTGGCGCGGTGTAGTTGGCCGAGGCTGGATTACCGCAACCGGGCAGCGTAGCCGTGATAGTGCGGTTGGCTCCGTCCGAAGTCAGTCCGTTGAAGACAGCCGTGTAGGTGAACATACCGATTCCAGCAGCTACGTTGGTAGTCAGCGACTGGGGGCCGTTGCTAACCGTGAGTACCCCGGCACTGGTGTTGTTGAGCGTTACCACCGCCGTCACCGAGTAGGTGTTGGTCGCTTCAGCGCAGGGACCAACCGTAATCACGGGTGTGCTAACCGAGCAGATAGGGGCTATCGTACACGAGACCGGCGCGGTATAGTTGGCCGAGGCTGGATTGCCGCAACCGGGCAGCGTAGCCGTGATGGTGCGGTTGGCTCCGTCCGAAGTCAGCCCGTTGAAGACAGCCGTGTAAGTGAACGTACCCAGCCCGGCAGCTACGTTGGTCGTCAGCGATTGAACACCGTTGCTGACGGTGAGTACACCAGCGGTCGTGTTGTTGAGCGTGACTACGGCTGTTACCGAATAGGTATTGGTCGCTTCAGCGCAAGGCCCAACCGTAATCACGGGTGGATTCACCGCACACACTGCATTGACTGTAATCAGTGCCACATCCTCATCGTCTTCGTCTGTGTTCGCGTTACCATCGCCGGGTGTGCCTGTACCATTACCATCAATAGCGTTGTCAGAGTCCGTATTTTCCTTGCCACCTGCATCATTAGTCGGGTTAGTATCGGGCGTTGAATCCTTATCGGATCCACCAGTCGAGCTACTAATTTCGGCTTTATTTACAATGCTGCCTGCGAAGTCGCTGTTCACTGTAAAAATGATATTACGCGTGGTTGAGCCGCTCGCACTCAGGCTGGCGATAGGTGTATTAAGCGTTGCGGTATTGCCGCTGGCAGTCCAGTTTGGATCATTCAGCGTAAGACCCGCCGGAATGTAATCAGTAATCTGAACGTTGGATGCCGTTACATTACCCTGGTTAAATACAGTTATCGTAAACGTAACACTGCTACCGGGCGTCACCGAGGCAGCCTGTCCATTAGCCAGCGTCTTACGCAGAGCCAGATCGAACTGCTGTGGCGAGAAACCAAAATCGTAACTATGGTTCGTGGCACCGGGTCCGCCCGTTGTCAGATAAATACCAGGCTGACCATTGATCAGGAATGCATCGTTATTAGCCAGCGTCGTTCCAGAATTAGGACTACCTATGGTTTCTCCAGGAGTTGGCGAAACGACCGAGAGACTCAGGCCCGAAGCTGCGGCACTAGCACCCAACGAAGTCACTTTTACGCAGTAGTTTGTATTATACGCCAAGGGTAAACCGTACCGGGCGTTAAGCGTCGATGTGCCGGTAGCCGACGAAAAATAGTAGGTTCCGTTCGCGTCTGTGGTAGCCGAAGCGATAACATTGCCTGTGCAGTTTTCCTGTATAGTAACAGTAGCACCCGCTAATGGAGGTTCGCCAGCATCCTGTATGCCGTTGCCGTTGGTATCTCGCCAAACGCGGTTACCGATCTCAACGGGTGCTTCAACCGCCGTTAACTCAAGGTCACCCAATCCATTAGCTTTGCCAAATGTTCCGATATCACCGTCCCTATAGAGTTCAAAGGGGTCTGATCTAACGCTATTTATGATCGAGTATTTAGCAGTACCACCCGTCCAGACTTCAAGAGGGTCCATAACGGTTGACATTACCCGACCATCGCCCTTAAGTACGGCCAAAGCTCCCATTGTAACCTCATTATGCGCCCAGAACCAATCACCCATAAAGAATTCACCTCCGCCGGGTCCCTGATTATTACCGACGCCACTATACCCTGGATAGAATAAGGGGCCTGCATAGACTACACCGTTAGACGACCGAATATGGCCGTTATTTTCAATCTCAAACCTATTTGTAGCGCAGTTAAACCCAGCGATTTGCATATCCCCCCAGTACTATGGTCAATCAGATCGCCATGGGTGTCCAGAAGTTTATAATTATTATGCCCCATCTGGTTGCCTGAGCGATCTGTGAATCCCAGGATCATATCCCCTCGGTCAGAAAACTCAATGTCTGACAGAATGGGTTGTGGATGCATTAAGTTAAATCTATAATTCCAGCCGCTGATTGTGTTGATCCAGGGAAACCACTGCCTATCCAGATCGTCGATAACTCCTCCTTTTTGGAAATTGAGTGGGTACTCCAACGTGGGCGTAGGATTAAACGTAGCTGCTCCAGTGGGATCGGTCAGCTCAAAAACGTAAGCATTCATGTCACTGGCTCCATTGACAATATTCTTACCATTGTTTTCGCCTGTGCAAAGTGCCCCTACATACAGTTTGCCTCTATGGTACTTCAACGCCCAGGGTCGCAAAAATCCGTTGTTGCAATTAATTGCAGGCAGGTCATACGATTCTACAGCAATCACAGCCTGTGGATTGCGGACATCGTCTAATTCCATCCTGATAAGTTTGCGGGAGTACAAATTCGTGACAAACAGAAACTTACCATCATCACTTATGTCAATATCGCCCAGACCAACTTTACCAGCCTGATCAAAAACAGCCGGGTCATAGTTGGGTACATAGCCACCCGAAGCGGGCAGGCCACGTTGTACGTTGGTTCCGACTACCCCTGCCCCGGCAGGTAGCCCGGAAACAGGATCAACACTACCCAAGTAAGTTACGCCTACAGCATAGCCTGCCTCTATTACTAAAGAGTAACTTGAACCTTTACCATAAGCGGGCGCACTGGCATCGGCACGTGTGCGGTAGCCACTCACATCCAGATCAAAAAAAGGTTGTGCCGTAAACGCATTAGGATCAATCATGTAAATGCCCCCAGTGCCGAGTTGCCCCAGTCCCACGTGTCGTTTCAAAAAAGCCGACGAAAAAATCTTTTGGGCCTGTTTGCTGTAAGCCAGCCCCCATACAGCACCGATGACTGTACCACCCATTTTCTTAGTGGGTGCCAGTGTTATACCCGAGTACGAATAAGGATAGCTAACAAACCAGTCCTGCGTACCGGCAAAACCTCCACCCAATGGGTCTCCATTCACATAGCAGGGTACAAAAACGTTGGTGTTGTCAGGCCCCCTATTATAATCATTGGGGTCGTGTACGGCAAAATTGACATTGGTGCTGTTTCCATTGACAAACTGCACCGACGAACCATAATTGGCTCCACCCAAAGCCGAAAAGTCCAACCCTTCACGTACGCATTCGTTGCCGGAGTTTAGTGAGGGTAACACAAACTCCACTCGAACAGGGCCAGTGCCGCAACCCGACAAGGTATAGTTGGCAGTAGCTGTATTAGTTGTTACGGTTGTTGAGATAGCTGAACCACACAGCGTTCCTGCCGAATTATAGGCGTTTATAGTAACGCCGGGCAAAACAGGCTCAGTCTCATTACGGGTTCCGTTTCCATTCAGATCTCGGTAAACAGCCCCTGAAATCTGGGCGTACCCCTGAGCAGCCATTCCTAACAGGAAAGCAACCAGCAATAGTAGCTGGTTTATGCTCCACGATGGCAACATTTGAGCCTTGCCCACGTTTCGGCTCTGGCGCAAACTGGTTACCCTAAAAGTAGATACAATGATTTCCATGAATTACGTGTGTAAAATGTGGAGTGTTAATTCGATTGGGGTAGTGGAACCTGCGCCGTGCTCCCCAACTGCACGGCAGGTATTCAAGGGTGGCGAAGACTGGCACAGCAACCCAAAGGCGGCTCTCTTTGCACAAGTAACAGACTTGAGCCAGTGCGTTCGTAAAAGCTGTCTCATCGGTTTTGATGGTTTGATTAATTAATTCCGCTGTTTTGCCCTTGTCAGGCCGATACATACCAACGGATCAGTATTTTTTTTCAGCAAGTATCAATTAGAATACCAACTTACTTTAGAGCCAGTAAAAGGATTTTTTTAAGGAAGAAATAGCAAGCTTTTGGGAAGAATTTTTGATGAACGGGAATATTACTGGAGGAATAGGAAATTAGCCAATGAGCTTAATTCTGCACAATTTTATTTATTTAGTAAGTGGTATGGTTTTGGTTTGATGGGTTGTGATTTATATGCTTTTATATTTGTACCGCCACTATTTTTCTTCATATGGTGCCAGACTTTTTACACCGCGTCCGTCTGTTTGTCTCCACACGGAAGTACTTGAATCAGACATGGTCCTTCCAAATGCTGTTGCGATGGGCTACAATGTCCAGCGTATACTCTCTACTATGCAATGGCCTGTTTATGACCATACTGCACGTTGTCGATGCAAACCCAAACGGTTTGTTAAAAGACGTGTTGTTGTTGATTGCTAAAATGTTGATAGCCTTCGTTTCAGTTATTATCGTCGGTATTCTCTTCTTCGGACTTTGGGAAAATATACGGGGTAAAACATCCGGAATTTCCCCCTTTCTATCCAGAGAAGTACAGTTTTTTCAGCTTTTTTTTCTGGTTATTTTGTGTACCGTATTATGTACACTGACATTCGCTACCAGTTGGTATTTCAACCTATCACCAAGTTGGAGGGCCGTTGCCAGCACTTTTGTGAGCTTCATTGTACCAGCCATCGCTTATTATAAATATAGTCAAGCCTCCATCAGGCAATTGGCAAATCGGGTTCAGGCACTTGAGAACACTACCGTTATTTCTAACGAAGCACCTTTAGAAAACCCGATCAGAATACAGTTTAAGACGCCCGCTCCTGCCCTGCCCTGCCACCTGGTTTTTCTGGAAAATGAACGCGAGATGCTTCGGCTACTGCCCAATGATCTCTATGCGGTTCAGTCGCAGGGAAATTATGTTTTTATGTTCTGGCACGAGAAAGGCGACAAATTGGAGAAGACGTTGCTCCGTGCGCCCATCGGCCAGGTTGACGATATACTCAGGCCCTATACCCGCTTTATGCGTACTCACCGAAGCTATATCGTCAATCTTGAGAAGATTCGTAAGGTAGAAGGTAATGCACGAGGATTGGTTGTACGGGTATCTCTGCTGGAAGAACCCGTGCTTGTTGCCCGCAGCCGGATCGAAGCGTTTCGGGAAGCTATCCACGACCAGCCTGAGCCTACTCATCCGGTTGCTGCTTAATATGCACGGCTTCGACGGGGGTGCCTACTCGCAGTACCCCGCCCCGTATCACCCGTGCGGTCATGCCGCCGTGGCCGCGCATGGCGTTGTAGCCGCCCGGCCCGAGCGTTTTCTCCATTTTTGAACAGGGATGGCATTGGCCCGTAATTTCCAGCACTACGGCTTCCGGCCCGTCGCCAAGTTGAATTTGCTGGTCTTTCAATGCCAGGAGATTGATACCCGACACCACAATATTCCGGCGTAGTAAAGCCGGGTCGAGGGCGTCGCGACCGGTCAGGGCGGCCACAACGGGCAGATGTTCGGCCTGAATCAGCGTTACGTGTCGGTTGCCACTCTGCCCGCTGTAATGGTCGCCAATAAGGCCCTTTTCCTCAGAAACAGCTACGGCTTCGACAACCGTAACCGGCTCGTCGCGCTTCGGGCGAACGCCAATCCACTCGACCCGACCGGAGCGGGGGAAAGCGCAGAATAAATCTTTCAGAGTCATCAGGACCATCAGAACCAGGATTAGCCCTGATTCACCAGATTAAAACAGGATTGGGCGTGGTGCGTTCCAAATAAATCCTGTTTAATCTAATAAATCATGGCTAATCCTGGTTCTGATACCCTGCGTACTCATTCCGTACCGTGCCATCATCAAATAAATCGACCACGGCGTAACCGGCGGCTGTGTGGTGATACTTGCCAAACCACCAGGCTCCACTCACAGCTCCATTGCAGTAGTACGATACGCCGTTGTAATCGACCCGGTCGGTAAGGTGAATATGGCCGCTCAGGGCCGCTTTTACATTTGGATGACGGTGGAACAGACTCGTTAGCCGAACGGTATCGCTGTGCATCCAGCGGGCCGGAACGTTCCAGTTTTCACCCTCGAAGCGTTTCCCGTCGAAAAATACGCAGGCCGCTAAAATCGGTACGTGCGAGATAATCAGTACCGGCGTTTCGGCAGACGTGGCGGTCAAATCGGTTTCGAGCCAATGGTATTGTTCTTCATCGAGATGGGCCGTGTACCAGCTTCCGTCAGCTTTGGGCTGAACACTGTCGAGTACGATGATATGCCAGCCATTTTTGTCGAGACTGTAATAGCGTTTGGCTATCGCCAACTCATTCATGGCCCACTGCCGACCGTCGCAGAAGGCAGCTTTGGTTTCTTCGCGACACCAAATGTCGTGATTGCCAATGCAACTCAGCATGGGCAGCGCATTTTCGGAACGCAGCACGTCCTGAAACAGCCGCCACTGTCGGCGTACACTATCCTGCCCGCGCCCGTGAGCTTCCATAACGGCATCGCCCCCGTTGATAATCAGGTCGGGTTTGTCGGGCAGGTTCTGTACATGGTGCAGGCATTTCTCAAAACCTTTAGCGGCTCCGATAATTGGCTGCATGTGTACGTCGGTGAGGTGGGCAATCCGCAACGCCCGGCGGGGCGAAGTAGCGGGGGCTGGGCAGGCCGAAATCAGGTGGGGAGATGAGAGAGCTGCAAAGCCCGCTCCTACGCGTTTAACAACGTCGCGACGATTCATTGTCCGTCTGTTGGTTTGCCAAAGGTAGAAACCAGCTATGACGTGGGTGTTATGTGGGTATTATGAATGTGTTATCAGTATTTCCGCAACAACCGCAGCATCATCTCATCTAACTGCATTCCCTTATACAGCTTATACTTTACATCGGCGCGGTCGCTGTTGAGGATGCCAAACGAACCCCGGAAGTTCCAGAGCGACCAGCCCCAGCCTGTCTCTTTCCAGAGTTTAAGCTGATCTTCCATCCAGCGCAGGGCCACACTGTGCGGGGTTTTGTTGAAACAGCCCCACTCGCCTACGTGAACGCCCACGCCAGTAGCCTCTAACTTTTGCCAGGGCTGAATGGCGATTTTCCGAAGCGTTTCGGCGTTCCAGGTGGCGTTCATCCACTGGGCAGGCCAGGTAGGTTCAGGCGCATCTTTCAACATCGGCACCCACGATGCCCCGTAATGACTCACGTTCATTGGCAGATAGCCGCGCGTACTCTGTCCCAGTTGCAGGTCGGCCAGTTTAAACACCGGCTGGTTGCCATATTGCAGCCCGTCGGCAATAATCAGTCGGCCAGAGTCGACTGCGCGAATGCCATCTACCAACGCCCGAACCACGCGAATGTAGCTGGCTTCGTCGGTGTTGGGTTCATTGATAAGATCGAAGCTGACTTCACGATTGGGACGACCTTTGTAGCGTTCGGCAAGGTGACGCCAGTGGAAAACGGCGGCTTCGAGTGCCCGCTCATCGGCCCAGAGATTGAGCGGCTCGGCGGGCGGATTCACGCAGTAGCCCGGAATTCGGTGCAGGTTCAGGTTTACGTGCAGCCCGTATTGCTTACCCCAGTCAACAGCCTGATCAACCTCTTTCAACACGTTCTCGTTGAGTTCGGTCCAGTGTGCCGGGTCGGGGGTGGCCCAGCATTGGTACGACATCGGCAGCCGAACAAAGTTGAAGCCCCAGTTGGCAATCATCTCAAAATCACGCTCCTGATACGCGCCCGCCGGAACCGGACCGCTCGTGCCTGCCACAAACTTTTCGAGCAGGTTAAAACCCCGCCAGCGTGGCAGTTTTCGGGGCGTTGGCTCCGGCAAAACCGTCGGCATTGCAAAACTGATTCGACTAAGGCTGGCCGCAACCAGAGATGTTTGAAGAAAGATTCGGCGTTGCATAATGTCTATAAACCGCAAAGACGTTAAGCTCTACGCTAAGAACGCTGCGTTTTTTTTGCGCCTTTTGCGTCTTTGCGGTTAAAAGCTATCTGCCAAAGTTCAGCGTGGTGCCAACGCGGTAGCCGATGCCCTGATACTGCCCATTCTGGAATTGCCCGATTACTTCGAGCCTGAAAAAAGGTAGCACCTGCGGAATCAGACCGTTGAGACCGTAGCCCACTTCGGTATAATTTGTTAACGATGGTGTAGCCAGATAGTTTACAAACAGATTCTCGCGCAGGTCGAGCAGGCGTAGTACGGTGATTTGGGTCAGCGCAAATTTGCGAAACTCGCCCAGCACGTGCGCTTCGGCAAATCGCTTGGCCGTGCTGAACTGGTAATACGGCAACATACGGAACGTTGTGACCGGGTCGCCCTGCTGAAACCAGAATTCGTTACCCGCAAAATGCTTGAAATCAGGAAAAAACAGTTGGTCATTCGTGATGAACGTACCAGCATTCAGGGCGTAGCTCAACCGGCTCCGAATGCCCGTTTCAAGCGACTGCCGAATACCTGCCTGTACAAAACCATAGTTCACCGTTCGGACCGGGAATGGTGACCCGGCAAGCTGTCGGGCCGAACCGGTGCGGTAATTGAGCGTGACTACCGGTGCTTCATCGTCGGGAATGAGCGTTCGGATGCCATTGCGGATGCGATACCGAATGCGCCCCAGATTGAACCGGGCCGTCAGGTCAAGCGTGAGCGCATTGTGCGTGGGCATGTTCACGGCGCGGGCAGGCGGAACCACAGCTTCGTCGTTAACGGGCAGTTCGACATTGAGCGGGTAATTAGGCGTAAATGTCCGATTGGTCCAGTTGATCCAGGGTCTTATGTTTTCCTTGAAATTCGCTACCTCGCTGCGCTGGGCAATTTCAACGCTGCCCAGCAAGGTTAATCGGTCGCCTAACGTCCGCACGTCGCCCTGGAGTCGGGCAAAATTTTTGGCGTAAAGCTTCATAAAATTCTGCTCGAACAGCAGGGTTGTAAAGCTGTTGAGTAGCGGGCTGATTGGGTTGTTGGGGTTGAACTGCACAAAATACCGCCCGCCCGATGCTTCCAGATTGCCTTTGGTAAACCGAATGCCTGCCTGCCCGTAGCCTACAATTTCGTTACGGCCAAACTGATAACGGCCTACCGCACCAACATACCAGCGCGGCCCGGCCTGAAAAATGCGCGGAGCCTTCAGTGAATCGGTTTTACTGGCCCGGCGATTTAGCCGCAAACTGGCCTCAATGGCATACCCTTCGACGGTGTTGTAGTCAACTTTCGACAGCGGACTGGTCCAGACTAACTGGGTACGCGGGGCCAGTTTGAACGATTCGCCCGATAGCAGAAAGTCTGAAACCGAGAACTTATCTTTCTTCTTACCCTTCACACTGTCGGCTTTTATTTTCACTTCGCGCACAATCCGCAGGCTGTCATTTTTAGCGTAGCTGATGCTTTCGGCGGTCGTCAGCGGCACGGCCCGGATCGAATCCCAGAAAGCCGCCGAGCGTTTTCCGGCCAATGAATCAACCGCCGATGAATCGTTACGTACTACCTGCACGTCGTCGCCCCGGCGTTTGCGTTCTTTAAACTCCTGCTTCTCGTATTCTTTAATGAGTTGTTTGAAATTTTTTGTCGTCAGTTCCTTCTGTTTTTTCACGGTCTGCTCAAACGACTGTCCCTGAATGGCGCGTTTGCTCAACACCGGGGCCGACTTTTCTTTCTTTTCATCGATTACCGGCACATCTTCCACAAAAGCCGGGTTAGGAACCAATCGGCTATACGTCTGACTAATAACGCCCTGTGCAATAAAATCGGCCCCGAAGAAATCGCCCTTCACGTCGAAACGCAGGTTCAGCGGCATCCAGATACCCTTAACCGGCGACAGTGTGCCGCGTACATTGGTGGTCGTTGTGGCTCCACCGCTGTTGCGAAACTCCAGTTGAAAGCTGTGTAATGCCCAGGTATTCTCGATGATGTAAACAACCCCGCGAAATACGCCCTCGCCCCACGAACGCGGCATAACCCGAATTTTGCTGATTTCAATCCGCTGCCCATCAGGACCCGGCTCGCTGAAAGTGCCTTCGTACTCAAATTTATAATAGGCAAACGCGCTCGGCGACAGGGGCGACACGTTACCACCGACCTTGGGCGAGTAAAACGAACTGATAAAAAACGTACTCGGAATCACCTGATCGAACTGCGAGTTGCGGGCGGCAATAGTACGCCGGTTATAGCTGTTTGGTTGCCGGAACGAAATTTCAGCAACGCTCTCATACAGAATCGGGCGACCCACTTTAAAATTGGCTTCGCGCTCGGCTTCCGCCAATTGTTTTTTAAATAGATTGGCAACGGCAGGCAGTTTCTGCACGGTGAACGATGCCTTACCGTAGCTGCGGGCTGTGTACTGCTGCACCTGCAATTGATGAAAGCGACTTTTGGCAATGGCCCGGCGCATAATGGTGTAGGCCGGATCTTCGTTGCCAACCTTCGCCTGCACCTCAGCCAGCCGGAAAGCCTGCTCCTCCAGCACCACGTCGAGCGTCTGAAAACCGCTGCCTACCTCAACTGATTTTTGCAGCGTTTGAAAACCAAGGTATTGAAACACAATGGTGTATTGGCCCGATGGCAGCGCAATTTCATACCGACCTTCATCGTTCGAGATGGTTCCCTGCGAGGTGCCTTTTACAATAATGGCCGCATAAGGCATGGCATCGCCTTTGCTATTTTTAACGGTACCGCGCAGGCCGGTCTGGGCTAATCCCAATGTTGTAAGTAGCGTGAAAAATACAGTGAGCTTGAAGCGCATACGACAGGTTTGTACAGAAGATGCTCAAAGTAACGAAACAGTTGCCTGAAAAAAACAATCAGGAAGGATAGTAATACTATCAAACAAAATAGACCTTACCTTTGTATTGCTTGTATAACTATCAAAAATACGTTGACTAATGAAAACGTTGCGCGTGTGGCTATTGTTGGCCGTATTGTTTTTGCCTCTTGTATTGTCTGCACAAAACAATCCAGATTCAGTTATTGGCGTCTGGAAAAATGGAGAGGGAACTGGCATGGTTCAAATCTATAAAAAAGGCGATAAATATTTCGGCAAAATTGTGTGGTTGAAAGTGCCGAACAACCCCGACGGTACTCCCCGTACCGATGTAAATAACCCCGACGAAAAGTTGCGCAGCCGCCCGCTGAAGGGTCTGGAAAACCTGCGCGATTTTGTAGCGAAAGGCGACAACAAATGGGAAGAGGGGAAAATTTATGAACCCAAATCAGGCAACGACTACTCCTGCGAAATGAAGCTCGTGGACGAAAATACGCTCGAAGTACGCGGCTTCATCGGTGTATCGCTGTTTGGCCGTACCGATGTCTGGAAACGGCAGGTAAAAAAGGCGTAATTCATGAAAGCCCTACCAATTCTTCTCCTCGCACTGCTGGCAACCGGCTCTTCTCTGGCCCAAACGGCTCCGGTGCCTGCCGCCGTGCCACAATCAACGACTTCGCCCGCAGAAGCCGCCCCCGCTGCCGAGGAACTAAATTTTGATGAGTTTGGCGATGCCGACGATAAAAAAGTCAAGCTATTTGCCACGCAGAAAGTGCTGTACCTCAGTCCTACCAAACTGATTTCGGTGGGCTACGAAGCGCAAACGGGCTTTGACTTAACATCGAATGGTAATCATATGTCAACGAGCCTTCCGATAGGCCCGACAGACGTAACCCAGCCCGTCAATCGCTTTGGCGGCTTGCGGCTGGGTGTGAACACGCCGGTTATTTCACGTTCCAATTTCATTCTGAATCTTGGTTTTACCTACTGGAATACGGGCGTCAGCATTGCTAACCCCGAGCAATCGCGGCTGTTTGGCGCACTCAATCAGGGCCTGCGCTCAACGGGCGTGAACGCGACCGTGTTCAAGCCGCTTGATATTAAGCACTTCCTGCTACTTCAGGCCAACGCCGATTTGAACGGTACGTACCGTAATTTTTCGGAACTCGACAGCCGGGGCATGACCTACAGCGGCACGGCTATCTACGGCTGGAAACCAAACGACAACCTGATGTGGGGTTTAGGCGTTACGCGCACCTACCGCGCCGGTCAGGTGCTACATATTCCGGTGCTGTTCTACAACCGCACCTTCAACCCGCGCTGGGGCGTTGAGGCCATTCTGCCCGCCCGCGCCAACCTCCGGCGCAACTTCGGCACCAACAGCCTGCTGATGCTGGGCTATGAAATTGAGGGCAACGCCTACTACCTCGGCAGCCCGACCGGCACCGACCTCTACCTGCGCCGGGGCGAACTGAAGCCGCGTATCACCTACGAACGAAAAATTGCCGGGTTTATCTGGCTGTCGGCTCAGGCCGGTATTCGCTACAACTGGCGGTTCGATGCGTTTCGCACACAGAACCCAACTGCCAACGAAACTGTCGTATTCGCCAACTCGATGCCAACAGTGCCGTATGTCAACGTAAGCCTGAATCTGGTAAGCCCCTGACAGACTGCTGGTTATATGATCTGCCGAGTTAGTAAATTAAGAATGGGCAGCGAGTTGTTACGCAACTGAAGTGTTTCAACTACCCGTTTCCACCGCTCGAATCGAGGTATGTCGGGATGACCGGCGGCCTCCTCTTTCGGAAATAACAAATCCGTAAGCCGGATGCTGTTTAGCCGGTCCAGGCGTGGCTGCGTATTGACAAGGGCCAGTAACTCATTTATTTTCATGAGTTTAGCCGGGTCACGCAGCGAATCAGGTCGGCAGTATAGACAGTATGTCGATTTCTCGTTGACCAACTGAGCCAGGTTCACGTAACGGTAGTTAATGACAGACCGCTCCTGCTCGGTAAAGCTGTCGTCGTCGAGCAGGTCGTGATAAATTCGGTTCAGAATTGGCTCAAACGCTACCAGAATAAGCAGGCCATCGTCCTTTTGAATTACTTCTCGGGCCGTTCTCAGAAAGCTGGTGTATTTGTCGCCGGTTAATGGTAACTGGCTCGTCTGCTGAATTTTATCAGCCACATTGACCACGTCAGGGTAAGCCAGATACTGTTCGAGATGCCGCTCGATGGTGGCATTTTTCAGATAATACAGACGCACGGGCCGCCCCGATCTGATAAAAGTGTTAAGTTGCTCGATCTGGTCGATGATGCCGAAAAGGCCAGGTTTATCGGCAGATGAAACATAGGACGTTACGCCTTTACCAATCACGTATAAATGCGTACCATACCCACTCACCAACCGCGATACTTGAATAGGCGGCTCGGCAAAGTCATCGAACGGCATTTTCTGAAACGAACTCCGCAGCATACAGAAACCGTCGACGGCATGGCTCAAATACAGTTTTTGCAGGTCCTCGGCAATGTATATGGTATCGAAGCGAACGAGCGACTGTTTTAGCGTTTCCAAACTATCGTCATCATCATACGTCAGGTAGTTAGGTTCGCCATTTTCTTTACCGGAGAAGGCAAACCGAACACCTGCAGGCCAGCGCGAACGGCCCGTTTCGTTCGTCAGGTCGAGCGCACTAATCAATAAGGCCGACCAGCCTGTGAAGCCGCTAATCAAGTTCAGGGTTCCTTCTTCGGTTACGGGTATGTCATAATTCTGAACAAACCGCCACAGTTCGTGAACAGTGGCATCGGGTTTATCGAGAACAACCTGGGCAATCCGAAGAAGGTCGTCCTCGTTTGGCTTTTTATTTCCTTTCAGAATCTTATTCAGTGTAACAGCATCTATAGGTTTGTTAGGTAAGACACTGAATTTTTCTGACTTACGCACAAAATCAATCTGTTTTTTTCCTGTCAGAAAATATTTAAGAAATTTCGCTATATTCAATTCAGAGTCTCCGAGCATGGCATTCACTGTTTATATAGCAGTAAGCTACTACTTATTTTAACAATATGCAAGATTCAAACCAAAAATTGCTCTATTTTATCATTTGCCAAAAAATATTCCGAAATTTCTCATTTTTACCGTATTTTTTCACCCAATAACTTGCTTATTACGAAATTTCTTCAATATATTCGTGTGTCTTTAACACAAATAGGCCATGCGGAAACCATACTACTTCGAACAGGTGAAAAGCCGACGACAGATCGCAGATTTTCGTTATGGCTATCACTGGAATGCCGGACGAAAAACGCCAATTTCGACGGAGTACACAAAACAAGCACTCACTATTAGCTGTTATCGGGGTTCCGAAATGGTCGGGGGGTTTTGCATGAATGTCGTTGAGTGGCAACCTTTACGCCACGCCATGCCTTTCACCCCAGAACAGTGGGAGGGATTACAAGTAGAAAAAGACATCTCAGAGAAAGATATTCTGGAAATCGGCGGACTATGGACCGAGAAGGGGTTATCTGGCTTCCGGAAGCTGGTTTTGTACGCACAGATGATTATTATCGCCCACGAACAGGCGCGGCTTCAGAACAAAAAATACATCATGTGCGGAACCCACGTGAAGGCATTGCGCCCTTTCATGCACCGCGTCATGCGAAAAATTGTCTACGATGGATACTGTAAACTGGGCGACCGGGATGAGTGGGTTACGCTGTTTGCCGCCCGAACAGAGGGTCTCTTTCTGTGGGCAAGCGTACAGATTTTGCAACGATTTGTATTTGGCTGGTTGCGGAAGTTACTGGGTCGCTCCAGTGATTCATCGCACCATAAAAATCTGACTAAGCTCACCCCAACAGCCCGTTTCTCCGTAAGAAAAATGCCACGTCGCGGGCGGTCTGAACGGGCAACTCGTCGGTGAAATGGCGTCGCGTTTTCTCAATAATGCTCTTATTGTATGCCTGAATCGTGGCCGGTTTGGTTTGCATGATGTCGGCAATGGCACTGGCCGACAGCACCGTATCGGGGTGATCGACGTATAGTTTCAGAATTTGCTGTTCGCGGGGCGAGTACGGATTTTTGCTGATCGGCAGTTGCGCAAACACCTGACTTACCATGCGTTTGAACGACTCTTTTACGGCTTCGTCGAGACCATGAAAGCGGGGGTTCAGAGCCTCGCCTTCATAAGGCTTAAGCAATGTAAATTCAGATAAATACTTTATTATCAATCCTTTATTGCTAAGTTGCCAGGCACTGATGGTACGCTTGCAGAGGTAAACCGTACCGTTTTTGTGGCGTAACGGCACCTGCGAAATGTATTTTGGTTTCATGAAGCGCACAATACCCAGCCGAGCCGACAGCCGGTATGCCTGTTTGCCCAGAATGAACATCAGTTCCGATAGAGCCTTGTTCGGAATCATATTCAGATAATCCCGAAATGTCAGACCGATGTCAGGGTATCCCATCTCAGCCCAGCCATGAGCATGTTCTAAGCTTACTTCCTGTAAATTGACGATGAAGAAAAACTGTTCTTCACGACACCCGTCGATAAGCCGTTGTAATTCATCATCCTGCTGCTTCGTTGATACAGTCAACTCAGTGGCATCTAAAGGCGGGATGACCTCACTCACAAACTGTTTAATTTGGTGATACGTACTGGCAGATACCGATGTAGCCATGAAAATGTGGGATAGATAAAAAATACCCTATGGTAGGGTAAACCAATTGCGCCAGATTGATGAAGTTTGCAATAAGAAGGTAAGTCAACGGTCGTTCTTGGACCGGGACAATCAAAATTAAGCTCATAATCAATAAGTTGCCGAATGGTTTCATCTGTTCCTGATATGAACAGAGTTAAATTTATTTTTCGGCGACCTTAGTATTTTTTTGTCAGTTTTGGTGCGATTTACACTTCTATCCACACCTATTTTTTCGTTACTTATGTCACTTCCTCTACGTCTGCTTCTGCTCGACGATCATCCTGTTACGTTGTCTGGCCTGGCCGTTGAAATGGCCGCAGATCCTGCCTTACTGGTGATTTACAAATGCCGGTCGGTCGATGAGGCTCTACGCGCACTGCGGTCGACGCCGGTCGATGTGGTGCTGTCGGACCTGTATCTATCCAACGATACGACAGGGCTTGACCTGCTGGCGCGCATGCGCGAAGGTGGCCTGACGGCACCCGTCATTATTCTGAGCAGCGACGATAACCCGGCTGTGGTGCGGCAGGCACTGGCGTTGGGCATATCGGCCTATCTGACCAAACATAGCGAAGGCAGTGCCATTCGGCAGGCCGTTCGGTGGGTAGCACAGCCGCAAAACCAGGATCAGGTGTATTTGTGGCCGTCGTCGCTTCGGCGGTCGGTGTTTGCTGAGCCGCAACCTACCCATACCCCACCAGCCGTTCTGACCAAGCTGACCCGACGCGAAATCGACGTGTTACGACTATTTGGGCAGGGGGCCGAACCGAAAGAAATTACGGGTGCATTTGAGCCGCCACTGGCCCTTCCGACGGTGTACAGTCATTTGCAAAACATTCGCAGAAAACTCGACCTGTCGAACGAAGTTGAATTGCGGAGTTTTGGGCTGCGTTATTTATCGGGCGATTCTGAAACGGGCAGAGTCACTTCGGTACGCAGACCACCGTCGGGCAGGTTAGTGACCAATAGCGTACCACTCAACTGATCGATGCGCCGACGGATGGTAACGAAATTTCGATGGTCAGTCAATTGCTCGACCGAAAGACCTACCCCATCGTCGCGCACGGTAAGTGTTACAGTACTGGGGTTTGTGAACCGGATGTGCAGAGTTGCCTGCCGCGCCTGTGCATGCCGCAGCATGTTGTTTACCAGTTCAAACGCAATGTAATACAACCCCACCTGCACCGGCATGATGAGTTGAGCTGCCTGCGGTGCCACATACAGGCCAAACTGAGTGCTACCATACTCGTTTACGTCGGCAATGAACTGGTGCAGAGCCGGATGCAGCCCCCCGCGCTGTTGTAGCTCGTCTGACATTAAACTATTCGCAACCAATCGAACCTTATTTTGTGCATCGGTCAGCGACGACCGCACGTCGGTCAGATCATGGTGGGCAATAGTGCGCTGGCGCACAATGCGTTCGAGTTTCAAGTTCAGGCCAAACAATACTCCGCTGAGGTTATCGTGCAGATCGGTGGCGAGGTTTCGGTGTTCATCGATACGGCCCTGCCATTCGGCCTGCTGTTGGGCCAGTTGAACCTGTAGTTTTTCTTCGCGCATCTGCTCTATAAGATTCCGTTTATCAGCTTCCAAAGTCATACTTTTCTGGCGTTTCTGCCAATGAAATGCGCCTATTCCAACCGTAATTAACAGCAACAGCCCCCCCAGATACATGCCCCATGTCAGGCTGATAAGCTGGCTATATTCGGCAAAGAATGTCATCGGCAGTGGTATGCACCCCGCCTTCGCAAACCCGATGAACCAAAATAGTGGAAGCAGATACCGCATAGGAAGGCATGTAGAAAACGGGGTAAACCTACCGATACAGCCTACCAGAAGCTATCATAAATTCTATGAGAAACTCGTAAAAATTATGATGGTATGGCCCGGTTTCAGACAGGATTTTTGTGAGGGAAAAAGCTCCACCTACCTCCTATCAATCCGGTCTCCTTCTGTCATGACACATCCTATACGCTCACTTTTGCTGGCCCTACTGCTCAGTAGCCTGGCTTTTGCTGAAATAGCTGCCCAGAAAACGCCCCAGATCACGCTGGAGCAAGTAGCCGAAAAATGTAAAGACCTGCCCCGCGACAAGCGCGTGATTGTGAAAGTGGCCCGCTTCAGCGTATCGACCCGGTCGGCACAGGCCAATGCTACCTTCGGCGATGAGTTAGCCACAATGCTCACCTCGGCCCTACAGCAAACCAATTGCTTTCGGGTGATGGAAATGAACCGCAATGTAAGCGATGCTACCAGCGAGATGGCTTTTGCACAGGACGGCTTCACCGATGGCTCTGGTCCTGACGCGGGCAAAATGCTTGGTGCCCAACTCATTGTAACGGGTGAAGTGACTGATTTTTCCGAAGGTCAAACCTCTACTTCGTTTGCGGGCGTCAGCGTGGGCGGTAATAAATCGACAGTGGGCTTTACGCTGAAAATGATCAACCCCCAAACGGGCGAGGTGCTCTTTAGCCGCGACATAAACATGAAAGGTAGTTCGTCGGGTTTTACGGGCCTGAGTATACTCGGTGTGAAAACGGCAGGCACCACCCAGAATCGGGCCGTACAGGATGCCACCCAGAAAGCCATTATCAGAGCCGTGGAGATAATGGCCGAAGCGAAAGATAAAATAGACATGCCGGAGCCGATGAAGCAGAAAGAAGTAAAACGCTACACGGCCCAGAACTGTCAGATGCTGCGCAATGGCTCACCCAAAGTAATAATCCTGATCAGCGAAGCTACTACTGCTGGTACGGCACGCGACAACACTACTACCGACCTCGCCCGACGCGAACGTGAACTCGAACTAAAAGAACGAGAAGCCAACGTTGGGCTTACCCGCGATATTGTGCAGGGAATTTTTGGTCGCCGTCGGGGCGAGCCTACCAAGCCTGAAGAAACCGCCAGCCGCCAAACGGCAGCATCGGCGGTGTTCAAACCGGTGGTGATCGAGCAGTCGGCTACGGAAACTGAACTGACCCGGCGGTTTGTAGAAGCTGGCTTTCGCGTCGTTGACCCGAAAGTTTACGGTAAGATGCGCCAAATTGCCGATTCGTCGGGCGATTTAGGCGCGATGGCGGCTCTCGGCCTGAAAATGGGGGCGCAGCTTATCATTACGGGCCAGACTATTTCGGAGCGTACCAACGGGCAAGGCGGCATGACAGCCAGCCGCGCCCGGCTCGAAACCCGCGTTATTGCTACAGAAGACGGCTCCATTCTGGCAACCAACGCCGTGAGCGGGGGTGGCATCGACGTTTCGGAAGCCATTGCCAACAAAGTAGCCATTCGGAATGCTGCCGAAAACATGGCCCAGTACCTGATGGATCGGCTCTGCGTAATGAACATTCAGTTCGCTAACGTAGCACCCGGCCCCGGTGCCCGCACTGCCGCACCCGCCCGCGTAACCACCTCAGCGGCTCCGGCTACCAGCGGCAACAGCACCGAAATTGCCGTAACCAACGCCACCTTCCCCAAATTGAATGCGCTGGCAGCGGCCCTGACCAGGAACCCCAAAGTAAAGGGCGTGAAAAAAACCTTCAGTGGCAACACGGGTACGGTGTCAGTCGAGCATACTGGCAATACCGACGAACTGATCGACCTGCTCAACAAGAATCCAGCCATTAAGTTCGATGTCACGGGCTTAGAAGACGGTAAAGCCAGCATCACGCTCAATTAGTGATTCACGTTTCAATCTATCCACAACCAAATTCTGTTCAAGCGCATGGAAAAAGCACTTTTATTACTGGTAGTCAGTATCGGCATCTCATTATCAGCACAAGCCCAACTGCGCTACGGCCTGACCGCCGGTCTGCAATCGGCCAAAATGCGCTTCTCCGGGAGTGGACTTTCCATCAGTACACAGGGGCAGGTGGGAGTTCACCTCGGTGCCGTAGCCGAATTTAGCCTTAGCGAAAAATTTGTACTGCGCCCACAGTTTGGCCTGAGTCTGAAAGGTGGTCGGCTGCTTGACGATGGCGACGTTCTGCGGACAAACCTGACTTATCTCGAACTGCCCGTACATCTGGCATACAAGCATGAACTGGCCTCGGGCAACAAATTGGTGGGCGGCATCGGCCCCTACTTCGGCTTCCTGCTCGGCGGCAACTCCGACGGTGAGCGGATTGTGACAGGCGAAGACCTGAAAGGATTCGACGCGGGTCTGAGTCTGATGGGTGGCTACGAAATAACGGATAAAAACCTGACTGTCAACCTATTTCTCAATCCGGGCATGGCAAACCTCGTGCCGGGTCTCAACAGTTCGGATGTAAAAGCTACCAACAGCACCTTCGGCCTGTCGGTCTCGTATTTTCTGGGCGGGCAGTAAGAAGAGTATAGAGTTACCTAATCAAATCTGAAAACTATGCAAAACAAACTGAACCTTCCGCTTATCGCCCTCTGCCTGCTGATGCTGGCTGCGCTAAGCTCGTGTAAGAAAGACGAAGTGCCGGGGCTGTCGGCCAAAATTCAGAAGATCGTGCCGCAGGCTGCCCTCGATGATATGAAAAGCAAGGGTTTGCTGATTAACGAGGGCAACACACCCCCCAGTATTGAAGGCATTTTTGAAGCCGACCCCTATACGCTGCTGTCTCCCTACGGCCCGGAAGATGGCTGGTCTAAGGGCAAGGTAATTGAAAAGTACCGCTATCGGTTCAGCGGGCAGCAGGGCGACGAAGTGAAACTGGAGGAGAAGCAGATTAACGGTAATAACACGGGCTCAGGAATTGCTTCGTTTCTGGCTGGTTCGGGCAACAAGTTTACGCTGTTCGGCGAGGTGGTTGGCAGTTCGTCGGGCATTGCAACGAAAACGCTGACCGTAATTTCGGGCGAAATAACGTCGACCGGCATCAAAGACTTCCAGTACGCTTTTGTACTGACCAACAAAACCGGCGACGATGATGACGACGTGCTCATGCCCGTCAACAAGTCGCGCGTCTGGATTGACGGCAATCAGATAGCAACGAAGGTCGGCAGTTTTCGCATTCCCGCCACCGACGCGCCCGTCGCGAGTACCAATGTGCGTTCGTTGTTGAGCGCGCGGTAAAACGTTTGTATCTACCGGTCGGCCTACGTTACGTGGGCTGACCAGTGGCCGCTTGTATGCCCTTGCGATTGGAAGTTTAACGTTTACAAGACACGTGAAACACGTTTAAAATAGCTATGCGGTTTATCTATGTAGTACTTGGTGCATTAATTGCCCTGTTTCCGATGGCTTCTTATATACTCATCGCAGTCGAGGTCGTCATGGTTTATCAAATCGCGAAATCTTACGACGCAGTTCACATAGGCGATCTGGTCTGGTTCTGCTCGAAAATGGTGGTTCTTAGCGTGGTATTGAAATTCCTGGCGACATGGCTACATATTATTCCATTGGTTGGACAAGTAGCTAATTCGCTCGTAGCCGCTGCATTTATCTACTTCGTTTACGACGTTGCCGACTCACACTACGCGTCAATCTCCCGCCGATAGTTCTCTCTAAATGTTCGACAGATGAGCATTTCTCCAAAGAATAATAGCATCGCGATTAAACTGGTATAAGCATCATGAACCCACTAACTAAAACAGTAGGATTAAGCTTAATTCGCGTGCTTACTCTACTAATTTTCAGCGGTTGTAACCCCACTTCGTCAAGTTCAAGCCAAACTGACATTGCAGGATTTTGGACTGAAAAGTCAAAAGCGAATCAAAATGTAATTCCGTATGGTGATAGAACCAAGTTTTTGATGATCACCAGAATCTCAGACATTTCCTACAATGTCGTTTTTTCTATTGACAAAGACGAGCAGTTTGATGCCGTTTTCACACTTACAGGCGATAAGCTTATTGGCACTAAAAAGACGCTATTCTCTGATATAGAGCAGACTTTGTACTTAAGTAACAACAATGAGCTTTATTTCGAGAATGAGAAAACTTTTTTTGCACGAATAGGAAAACCGAGTACGTCTCATTCGGGCGAAAAGCCTGTTTTACAAGGCACTCTACAAGACTTTTTATGGAACGCCTTTAAAGGTGCGCGAGTCGGTTTTGTGGGCGTGATACTCTACGTGGCTTATTTGTTTATAAGATCCTTAGTATCAAAAAAATAAGTTAGGCTTACGTTCTCATTTTTTCCATACAGATTCCCATGAAAAAGACATTTTTTACTTCCTTGTTTGTGGCGCTTATTGGTCCCGTCGTTCTTGCTCAGTCTCTTCAACTTACCTATAAGTATTCCTACTACGATGTCTATCAGATTCAAAAGCGGTTTCAGGAACACCCATCCTGCCTTACGACCGCTACCGAAACAGGAGGTTCACCTGGGTATACAAAGACTGTTGAAGAATGGGGTGAGCCATCTGTTGATCATAGTCCGTCGGGGGTGCCATATTTAATACCGAATAAAGTCAGACGGCAAGTAGAAGTTCCGTTCACCGAATATTCTTATCGGGTTTATAAAAATACCTGCTCAAATGCTGTCAGATTAAAAGCCATACGCAAACTTCGCCTTACTACGGGTCAAGTATTTTATGAAGATGCTTCATACAGATTAGAACCCGGAGAAAGTTTAAAAAGAGACATGCAATTTGTTGACAATTACGATCCACAAAATGCGGAAATCGGCTCAACGGTTGCCTACAAAAATGCGCTTGGCATAAACCCTGATGCCTATAACACGTATCTCAATTCGGTTGTAAACAGTAACAGAGGCACACTGATCATTACGCCCACGACCCTGAGAACGAGAATCTCGCTAAACCCCGGCGACAGGCTGATTATCAGGGCCGAAGGGTCAATAAAGCTGGGAGCGTTCGCCGGTTATGGCGGGCCTGACGGCATAGATGGATTTGCTGCCTATAGCCTTGCGTCCAACATAAGACATGGTTCGTTAATCTATGTCATCGGCAATGCTGACTGGCAGTTCGCAGGCAGCAGCAAAACCATCACGGCTTCTAAATCGGGGTCATTGCTGATGACCGTGAACGATAAACAAGTGGATGATGATGAGGGCCAGTTTATTGTCAATTATGAAATTATACGCTCCACTGACGGGGCAACCACGTCACCAACGCCAGCACCGTCAGTTGCTGCGTCGCCGGTTAGAGCCACTCCAGTCATTGAACAAAACACAAATCAACCCTACAACGCTCCCCCTTCAAGGCCAGCCAACAGTGCCAGAAATGTTGATAGAAGTCAGCTTCTCTATTCAGGAGCAGCCAATCGTTTTGTAAATGAACGGGCAATAGGCGGTAAACTCTACTTATATCCCGACCGATTAGAGTTTAGGTCCTATCTTTTTAAAACACTCATTGATGAGCAAACGATCTTACTTGATCAAATTGAACAGGTCGAATTTTATAATCCAATGGATATTTTCCAAAACGGTCTGATAGTTAAAACCACAGATGGCAAAAGACAGAAATTTGTGGTGTATGGCCGGGACCGCTGGAGAGAGGAAATCTACAAGCTAAAGTAATTTCTCGTTGTTCAGTTCGAGCGTTATGGGTCCGGCTGAGTAATTCAGGTTAGCCAGACAATTGGCTACCTACGCAGGTTTCAGCCATCGTTCGTATCTTGCCCGAAACTGCACTTCGGTATGCTGATACGTTTCCAAACCTTCCTCTTTCTGCTGCTTTCGCTGGCTTCGTTTGCCCAGCCCGCCCCTACCGCCATTCTGCCCGAACGCGACCGCGCCCGCATCGTCGACGAAATCCTGGAAGACCGATTTACTAACCTGCTGCCGCAACTGATGCGCCGGGAAGGGTTAGATATGTGGGTGATTATCAGCCGCGAATATAACGAAGACCCGGTACTGAAGACCATGCTGCCCAGTACGTGGCTCTCAGCACGTCGGCGCACGATTATGGTGTTTTTCGACAATGGAAAGGAACGGTCCGCCGATGCGGTAGAAAAGCTCGCTATTGCGCGGTACGACGTGGGTAATCTGCTCAAAGGCGCGTGGGACATCGACGTGCGACCCAACCAGTGGGAAGCTCTCGCTAAAATCATCGAAGACCGGAAACCGAAGAAAATCGGGCTGAATTTCTCGACCGAATACGCCCATGCCGACGGGCTTACGGCCACCGAACAGCGCGAGTTTCTGGAAAAACTGCCCGAAACGTACCGCAAACGGATTGTATCGGCCCAGAATGCAGCCGTAGGCTGGCTCGAAACCCGGACGGAAAAAGAAATGGCGATTTACCCGATGATCTGCCGACTCTCACACCAGATTATTCAGGAAGGATTTTCGGAAGCCGTAATTCAGCCGGGCGTGACCACCACCGACGACGTAGTTTGGTGGTTTCGGCAACGCATTACCTCGTTGGGTTTAGATACGTGGTTCCACCCGACCGTTGACGTGCAACGCGCCGACGGCCAGAATTTTGAACACCTGCGGACGTTCTCCAAACGACCTGACAAACAGGTGATTATGCCCGGCGATCTAATCCATGTCGATTTCGGCATTACCTACCTGCGCCTGAACACCGACCAGCAGCAACACGCGTACATCCTGCGCCCCGGCGAAACCGACGTACCAGAGAGTATCAAAGCCGCTTTCCGGCAGGGCAATCGCTTGCAGGATATTCTGACTGAGCAGTTTAAAGCTGGCCGCACGGGCAATCAGATGCTGCTGGCGGCATTAGACCAAGCCCAGAAAGAAGGCATCAAAGGCACCATTTATTCGCATCCCATCGGCGTTCACGGCCATGCCGCCGGGCCTACCATCGGGCTGTGGGATCAGCAGAAGGGCGTTCCCGGCTCCGGCGATTACCCGCTGCTGGCAAACACGGCCTACTCGATTGAACTGAACGCGGCTGTCGAACTGCCCGAATGGAAAAAAACCATCCGCATCATGCTCGAAGAAGACGGCTTTTTCGACGGCCAAACGTTCCGCTACATCGACGGGCGGCAAACCGAGATTTATACGATTCCGAGGAAGTTGGGGTATGTGCGGTAGAAGTTATTACACAGAGATGCACAGAGTGAAAAGAGACAAACAGAGGAGACTTCTAAAATGAATCTCTGCGTATCTCCTTTCACTCTGTGCATCTCTGTGTAACAACAACCTCTGTGGCCAAAAAAATCATCTCAACACCTCTCCGTGCGTTTGGCGCATAAGTCCGCGCAAGGCGGGCCGGAACGCACCGAAGGCCCACACGGCGGCTTCGGTCAGGCGTTCGTTACCGAACAAACGCTGCACCGTGCGGCCTACCCATAACCGCCGGGCAAACCGCGCCGACCACGCGTGCTGATAACGACTTTCGAGTTCGACCCGGCTGAGGTTGCCGCGCAAATAGCGGTCCGACAATTGGCTGGCGAGCTTCGCGCCGTGAATTGCCATTGCCATGCCGTTGCCGCAGAGGGGCGTAATCAAGCCTGCCGAGTCGCCTGCCATTAAGATGTGGTTCTCAACGGCCCGCTTCGGCGCAAACGAAATTTCGTTGATGACTTCGGGCTTGTCGTACAGAAACGTGGCGTTATCGAAGACCTGCTTCAGGTGCGGATTGCGGTGCAGCACGGCCTGTTCCATGTCGGGAATATTACCGAACTGCCGTAAGTTAGCGCGGGTGGTGAGGTAACAGACGCAGTATTTGCCATCCTCAATGGCCGACATGCCACAGTAGCCATCCCGAAAATTATGCAGGGCGATAACATCGTCAGGAAAGTTCATCAATACGTGATATTTCACACCGACGTAGGGCGAAGATGCCCGAATGAACGCCCGGTCGAGCGACTTATCGAGCCGCGACCGCTTCCCAAATGCGCCAATCACCAGCCTGCTTTCGAGCGTTTCGCCCGTGTTTAGTGTGATGTGATGGCGAAAATCCGGCTTGTGCTGCAACCCCGTCTGCGTGGTCACGTCTTCTACGGCTTTCCCTAACATAAACCGTACACCAGCCGCTTCGCAAAGCTTATACAGCTCATAATCAAGCTTATATCGACTGATACCAAACCCACCCAGATCAAGCTGGCTTTCGAGCAACTGGCCCGATGGCGACGAGATTTGTATGCGGTTTATGTTGGCGGCTCCAAACCCGGCAAGGTCAACACCGAGCGATTCCAGGTAAGGCCGGACTTCGTTGGAGACGTATTCGCCACAAACTTTGTGAAACGGGTAGGTCTTTCGCTCCACGAGTACGACGCCGTGGCCCGCCCGTGCCAGTTCGAGCGCACTGACCAAACCCGCCAGCCCACCGCCAAGTATCACAACATCCTGCATAGTCTCTTAACCTACAACTTTGGCAATCTGTTAAACTTTACCAATGTTTGTAGCCAAGACGCTTTTTCTTCATGACTACACTGGCCGACCTGCAAGCCGACTGGCAGCAACACCACACAACGTACACCGACGCTTACCAATCGGGCCGCGCTTCATTCATACCGAATCTACTGCCCCAAACTGCCGTTCGGTTATCAGTTTATCAAACGCTCGACCTGTTGCATAAGCGGCTCGGCACCGACTTATTGCGCCGGGCACTCGACCCCGCCGAAACCATCGACAGCCCCGTGCGACACCACACCGATGGAACGTGGCTGAAAACCAGCAACATGGTCGGCATCAACGTGCGTACCATCGGGTCGTTCTGGAAAGTAATTGCTTACACGCTCACACTGCCCGCCCACCACGATAGCATTCACCTGCTGCCCATCTGGGAACCGGGCGTAGTAGGCAGTTTGTATGGCATGGTAAGCTGGCAGCTTAACCCCGAATTTTTCGATGTCGAACTGGCGCAATACGTACCGGCCCTGAACACGGTTGAAAAGCAATTGAAAGCCGTAACCAATCTGCTCCACGCAACGGGCCGCACGGTAGGCATGGACGTGATTCCGCACACCGACCGTTTTTCGGAAATGGTACTCACCAGCCCGTCGCTATTCGAGTGGGTACATCGCGAGAAAACCACTATCGTCGATCATACCACCACAGTGTATCGCTATGTCGAAGAAGCGGTGTGGCAGTTTCTGAAATACCACGGTGCCGCCGACGGAACGCCCATTACGTTCGGTAAAGACGTCTTTTTTTCGTTCGATAATCCAATTCTGACCGATGAGCAACGCGCCCGGATGCTGTTCGGGCAACCGCACGATTATGGCGGGCGGTTGCGTCGGCGGCTGGCCCTGATGCGGCATTTGCTGGCGCAGGGCTTCGAGACGTTACCCATGACGATGGCACCGCCCTACCGGGGGCTGCATATCGACGCCAACGATTTTGTTTACGACGATTTCGGCCAGATATGGTATCAATATGCCTTCGATAAGCCGCAAAAAATGTCGCGGGTGTTTGGCCCGCTGGCCCGGTATCGGTTCTACGAGTCGAAAGACAATAATCAAAACTGGGAACTCGACTTCGACCGGCCCGTTTACACCGCCTGGCAATACATTTGTCAGAAAGTACACGAATGTCAGCGCACGTATAATTTCGACTTTATGCGGGGCGACATGGCCCACGTGCAGATGCGTCCCGAAGGCGTACCCAACATGGTGGGGCATTATTACGACCCGCTGAAGGCCATCAAACGATACATTCGCGGCAACGGTGTTCCTCATTTCGCGTTTTTCGCCGAAACGTTCCTGGCCCCGCCCGACACAATGGGCTACGGCAACGAACTCGACCATCTCGACGCCATCGACGCCGATTCGACGCTGGGCGATTTACAGTCGCTCGTGGTTGGGTCGGCGGAGTTTCGGCGGCAGTTCGCGTTGTATGACGAGTACCTGCGGACGCGCCGGTTTGCGCCCAACTTCACCGTCATGACCGCCGACAAAGACGACCCGCGCTTTGATGAATTTTACCGTACCGGCAATATTTTTCGCTATTTTACGGCTCTCTTCCTGACCGATTGGCCGAGCTATACCGGACTGGGTTTCGAGGTTAGGAACCTGCATCCCGAACGCGGTCCCAACGAAGAATATACCAAGCTCTACGTATTCCAGATTGAAGATGACCGCCAGCCCGACAAAGTAACGCACGGCCCGTTTGTGTGGGGTCAGAACGCCGAACAGTTTGCCACCATCGGGCGCATCCGGGCCTTCGCCGAACGCATCTGGAACGACATCGAAGGGCAGGAAACGCACTGGCTCGTTGGCCCCGCCGATAACAAAGCCTATGTTGCCTGGACACATGCAGAGGACGCCGAATATGTGTTTGCCGCCAGCATGACCGGCAAATTACCTACCGACATACCCGGCACCGAAGATAGCACGTTGGTTTTTGAGGAAAGCGGTTGCCGCGTTTGGCGAACCGGCTTGCCGGAATGACCGTTATGGTGTATATTATGCAAAACCGTGCAAATCTGCTCCGATGACGACGTCTGTTCGGCCAGCCCGGTATTAAATGATTTCAGCATTTCGGTGAATGAGTTGTTAGGGCAAATATGAATCACAGTCAAACGGTTAGACGCTTCCACGACGGTCTGAATTTTGCTTCCAAACTGACCCCGAAGCGCGTCGCGAATGCGCTGAAGGTGCTGTCGAGTTATTACTATTCGCGGCAAATGGGCAAGCCGCTGCACCGGGGTCTGCCGATGTCGATTTCGTTTGAGCCGACCACGAGTTGCAACCTGCGCTGCCCCGAATGCCCCAGCGGGCTACGGTCGTTTACGCGCCCCACCGGAATGCTGGGCGAAGACCTCTACAAACGCACCATCGATGAACTGCACGAAACGCTGTTATACCTGATTTTTTACTTTCAGGGCGAACCCTACCTGCACCCGCAGTTTTTAGACCTCGTGCGCTACGCCACCGAGCGCAACATTTACACTGCCACCAGCACCAACGCCCATTACCTGACCGATGCCAACGCCCGCAAAACCGTTGAATCAGGCTTAGACCGGCTTATTATCAGCATCGACGGCACCACGCAGGAAACCTATCAGCAATACCGCGTGGGCGGCAAACTTGAAAAAGTGCTGGAGGGGACCCGGAATATTCTGCGCTGGAAAAAAGAATTGAAGTCGCGCACACCCCACGTCGTATTCCAGTTTTTGGTGGTGAAGCCCAACGAACACCAGATTGCGGAAGTACGTCAGTTGGCCCGTGAGTTGGGCGTCGATGAAGTAGCCCTGAAAACAGCCCAGATTTACGACTATGAACACGGCTCCGACCTTATCCCAACGCTCGACCACTACAGCCGGTACGCCCCGCAGCCCGACGGCACCTACCGGATCAAAAACGGTTTCGGCGACCACTGCTGGAAAATGTGGCACTCGTGCGTCATTACGTGGGATGGGCTGGTAGTGCCCTGCTGCTTCGACAAAGACGCGCATCACCGGCTCGGCGACCTGCAAACCGAATCATTTGCCAAGTTATGGCACGGTTCGGCTTATGAAGAATTTCGCGGCACGCTGCTGCGGTCGCGTTCCGAAATCGAGATGTGTCGCAACTGCACCGAAGGTACTAAAGTATGGGCATAGACTGGCCCGAAACCGGCTGTAATTTCTAACGATTTTCTAATGTAACATTTTGCTAAACAGCGCGTTATACGGTCAACGTGAGACACAAACGAACGTTTGGCTCAGACTCACGGACAGATCATCCAAACCGTTACGATCATGTTGGCACCCGTTATTGAAAAAGAGCAGATAAATCAGTACCATTTTCCACATAACGAAGTACTGACCAGCGAAGAAAGCCGCGCTCAACGGCTGGCAATGCTGTATAAAGCCCAGACTCTTGGTAATCTTGAAAAACATAAAGTGAGCATAGCTTTTGAAACACTGGAAGGCGTTCGGGCGGTAAACACCACCGTTTGGGCCGTACTGGACGACTATGTACTGTTGAAATGCGGCACCGTTGTTCCAATTCACGCCATTCGGGAGGTAGAAGTCTGAAACCTACGGCAGTTCCTCGTCGGCAAACGTCAGGTACTGCCACCAGTCGAAATCCGTGACATCGTGTACACCCGTGCGAACGTGAAAACGCACTGCTTTGCCAACCGATTGATTCACGGGCGGCACGTCGGTTACGCCTAAGCCCGCTTTATTGTAAAGTGCGTACACCGGCCCGGCTTCCAGCGCGGCCAGAAACTGCCCGCGTGTGTCGGCCCAGCGGTCGTCTTCGGCGGCTGCTACATAGAGCGGACGCGGGGCAATGAGGCTTAGTAGAATGTGCTGATCGACGGGCAGGGCCGATACCTGCTCGTTGTAGGCTTTGTATCGATTGCAAAACCAGTGCGGAAACGCCGTATTGATACGAGCCACGGTTTCGCCGTAGTTGCGCCGGGATAAAGCCGCCCCGCCCTCGCCCGATTCGTTGGCAATAACAGCGGCAAAGCGTGTATCCTGCGCTGCCGCCCACAACGCTGCTTTGCCAATGCGCGAATGCCCAAAGGCAATAACCCGTTGGGCATTTACCAGTGGTTCGGTCTCTAAGTAATCGAGCATACGGCTCATGCACCACGCCCACGCGCCTATGGCCCCCAGTTGTCGGTGCGGCTTGAATCACCTAATACAGAGCGGATTCCGGTTTTCCAGCCTTGTGGATGGTCGGGTTCGATGTCGCCGTAGTAGGCCGTAGCAACGGCGTAACCCCGCGCCAGCAGCGTGTCGATAGGCCAACGGCGGGTCTGCATCCCGCGTGCTTTTTCGGTAGCTTTATTATTGACCGATACTTCGCCAATGGCATTGCTCATCCAGCGCGTCGAGAGCGGAATGTCCGGTTCGTTGCTGATGCAGTGGTTGCCGCAGAAATTTAGCCCCAGAAATACCGGAGCGGCCTTTTTTGCGGTCTTCGGCACATAGAGCAGCAGGTCGATGGGCGGCAACTGGGGGTAGTCGGCAAAGTAAATCGACACCTGTTTACGGATAGCCCGCCCACCGCGAGCGTTTGCATCGATGGCTCCGGGCTGAAACCGCAGCCGAACGCGTTGGTTGGGCGTTTTGCCATAAACGTGTTCAGCAAACAGGTTGAGCCAGTCGGCCCGGCGTTGCTGCCAGGCTTTGGCGGTTGTGATTTGTTGCCCCTTTTTATCGGTCAATGGGTTGGGCAGCGTGTAGCTGCCAACCTTAGTCTCGTCGTAGTTCGGAACGAAGTTGGACTGGGCCATTGCGCAGGATACGGTCAGGGAGAAGAAAATCGGTAAATATCTCATAATCAGGTATTTTTTAACGCAACCCATCCAGTACGCCCTCATGAGCCGGTTTCTTCTGATAGACTTTATCGAACGGCAGCGGAAAATCAGTGCATTTGCAGAATTTCGGAATCCAGCTATCACCATCGCCCACGTTCCAGGTGGTAATACCGTGTTGCTGGCTTTTGGGTACACGTGTTCGATAAGCCCGCACGATGGCCGTAAATTTGGCTTTTTGCTGTTGCCAGTGCAGGTCGGTCGGGCTGAAGTTGGCTTCGCCTTTCGGGTTGATACGCACGTCGAGTTCGGAGATATGGACCAGCAGGCCCGTGGTCGCAGCCTGCCGAATGGCGTTTTCAATTTGCGCGTCGGGGTGATTGATGTGCGTATGCATTTGCAAACCAACGCCGTCGATGGGTATGCCCCGCCGACGGAAATCGGCCACCATTGTCAGCATTGCCTGTAGTTTTCGGGAGCTGTATTCCTGCCCGTAGTCGTTGTAAAATAGCTTTACCGTTGGGTCGGCCTGCCGGGCGTACTGAAAACAGCGGGCAATATAGTCGGGGCCAAGATGCCGTGACCAGATGGTAGGGCGCTGCGTTCCATCGTCTAAGAAAGCCTCGTTCACCACGTCCCAGGCGGCAATGCGGCCTTTGTAGTGTTGCACAACGGTGGTGATATGATCGCGGACAAGCGTTTCCCAGGCCAGCGAATCGCCCGAAAAATTTTTGACCCAGTCAGGCACAGCTTCGTGCCAGAGCAGCGCGTGTCCGTGCATTCGCTTGCCAGTCTGACTGGCGAAATTCACCAGCACGTCGCCCGGCGACCAGTCGTAGCGGCTGGCCTCGGGGTGTACGTGGTGCATTTTCAGATGATTCTCCGATGTAATGCTACTGAATTCGCGCTCAACGGTTTGCCGATAAGCGGCATCGTTGGTCAGGCGTACCGGACTGAGCGCGGCCCCAAATGGAAACGGGGTCACCGATTGAAACGTGGGTCCGGGTGGTTGGGCCTGGTTGTCGCGGCAGTTCATAAGACCGATTGCCAGCAATCCAATAACAATACGTAGTTTCATACCAGTAGAAGGTTATCAACGAAAGCGTTGTAGTTGCTTTTTTTAACTGATATTCCCCAGTCTGATACAGCGACTGGGGTCAGGTTGAGGGGTAGATATTGTGGCTATCGTTCTTAGTGACAAACAAGCGTCAACTTTTCTGAGTCTTCCTCTTTCCGACTTCTTCAACCCCATCGCTCATGCAAACGAAACCAGCCGCACCACCTGCCCCTTCTGTGCTGGGCACTATGACCAACTATCGCTGGCGAATTCTGAGCCTGCTTTTTTTTGCCACTACCATCAACTACGTTGACCGGAGCGTTCTCTCCTACGTAGTCAACAACGACGACTTTAAACGGCAAATGCTTGATCTGGCACCGGGTACGCTGCTCAACGCCGATCATGAGAAAGCCTTTAACGTGCTGTATGGCAACGTACAGTCGCTGTTTAAACTGGCTTATGGGCTGGGTTTTGTGCTGATGGGCTGGCTCATCGACCGGCTCGGTACGCGGCTGGGATACGCCATTTCCATCACGCTCTGGTCGTTGTCGGCCATTGCCCACGGGTTTGTGGGCAGTGTGCGCGGACTTGCGGTAGTGCGTGTCGGGCTGGGTATCGGCGAAGCGGGTAACTTCCCGTCGGCCATCAAGACCGTAGCCGAATGGTTTCCAGTAAAAGAGCGGTCACTGGCTACGGGCCTGTTCAACTCCGGGGCCAATCTGGGCATTATTCTGACCGCTTTTTCAGTACCGTATCTACTCGAACGATACGGCTGGCAAACCACGTTTTTGGTCAGTAGCTGCTTAGGCGTTGTTTTGTTGATACTCTGGCTCTTATTCTACCGTCGGCCCGAAGAACATCGCAGCGTGTCGGAGGTTGAACTGGCGCATATTCACAGCGACAACGAGACGGTCAGCACCGAAAAGCTTGGCTGGGGGAAAGTGATTCCGTACCGGCAGGCGTGGGCTTTTGCCGCTGGTAAATTCATGACCGACTGCGTGTGGTGGTTCTATCTGACGTGGCTCCCCAAGTTTTTCAACGAAAATGCATCATTCAAGCTCGACCTGAAAACCATTGGTCCGGCATTCTTGGTCATCTATTTGGTTTCCGACGCCGGTAGTATTCTGTTCGGCTATGTGTCTACGTCGTTTATCAAGCGCGGATGGTCGCCCAATGCAGCCCGCAAAACCACTATGCTGCTTTGTGCGCTTTGCGTGGTGCCGATTTACTTTGCGTCGGTCACGGGGAGTTTGGTCGTTGCGGTTGCGCTGATTGCCATAGCCGCAGCCGCGCATCAGGGCTGGTCGGCCAATTTGTACACCATTGTTACCGACATGTTTCCGAAGCGGGCGGTGGCGTCGGTAATTGGGTTTGGCGGCATGTTTGGGGCACTGGGCGGTGCATTGCTCGATAAAAATTCGGGCTGGCTTATCAACAACTTCGGCTATGGCTCGCTGTTTCTGATTGCGTCGGTTGCCTATCTGTCGGCATTGGCCGTTATTCACCTGCTGGTGCCGAAACTCGCACCGATTCCTGAGAAATAAAAACACCCCACCCCAACCCCTCCCCGTTAGGGAGGGGCATCTAAAGAAGCTTACGCGAGTAAGCCCCTCCCTAACGGGGAGGGGTTGGGGTGGGGTAACAACACGATGACCACAACTGACCAACTTCTTCAAGCCGGTATCGTTCCGGTTTTTTCCCATGCAGACGCCGATATAAGCGTTCAGGTCGTTCGGGCAAGCTACGCGGGCGGTATCCGGGTGTTTGAATACACCAACCGAAACGCGTCGGCACTCGACAATTTTAAGCGATTAGTGGCCGCAAAAGCCGACCATTTTCCCGATATGCTGCTGGGTATTGGCACTATCTGGCAACCCGAACACGCCCGGCAGTTCATCGAAGCCGGGGCCGCGTTTGTGGTAGCTCCGGGCCTGAATCCGGCAGTGGGCGACGTTTGCCGGACGCAGAACGTGCCGTGGCTACCGGGCTGCATGACCGTGTCGGAGGTTTTTCAGGCGATGCAGGCCGGGGCCGATTTTGTCAAAATTTTTCCGGGCGAGGTAGTTGGTCCAGCCTTCGTGCGGTCGGTAAAGAGCGTACTGCCCACGGCGCGGCTGATGGTGACGGGGGGCGTTGAACCAACCGAAGCAAGCCTGTCGGCCTGGTTTGGCGCGGGCGTAACGGCGGTCGGCATGGGATCGCAACTATTTCAGAAACAGGCTATTGCCGAGCAGAATTGGAAAGCTATCGAGCAAATGGTTTCACGAACGCTGACAATTCTGGAGCAGATTCGGTAATACTTAAAATGCCACCGACTTTAGCCGTAAGCCCAGGTTTTCGGGCATTCCAAACACGAGATTCATATTTTGCACAGCCTGCCCCGACGCCCCTTTTGTCAGGTTATCGATGATGCTCGTGATAAGCAGTTGCCCGTTGTGTAGTTCCAGATGCAACAGGCATTTATTCGTGTTCACTACCTGTTTCAGATCAATCGGCGTGTCGCTCAGGTGCGTAAACGGATGTTCGGCGTAGTAGCTGCTATACAGGGTTTTAGCTTCATCGAGCGTACCGCCATAGGGGGTGTAGACATTTGCCATGATGCCGCGCGTGAAGTCGCCCCGGTACGGAACGAAGTTGATGGCTCCCGTAAAGTCGGGGCCGCCGTGGATTCGGTCGAGTTGGGTCAGACTTTGACGGATTTCGGCGAGGTGCTGATGCGTGAAGGCTTTGTATATCGAGACGTTGTTATTACGCCACGTAAAGCCGGTTGTTGGCACCAACGCCTGCCCTGCTCCGGTACTGCCCGTAATCGCGCTTACATGCACATCGTGGTTGAGCAGACCAGCTTTTGCCAGCGGCAATAGAGCCAATTGAATAGCCGTAGCGAAACAGCCGGGATTTGCTACGCGGGTAGCCTCGGCAATACGGTCGCGGTTCAGTTCGGGCAGACCATACACAAAATCGTCGCTTTCGTCGCGAAAGTCAGCACTGAGGTCAATTACCGTCACGTCGTCCGAAATTTCGTGTTCGGTCATGAATGTTTTCGACGCGCCGTGTCCCGAACAGAGAAAAATAACGTCTAAATCCAGTTCTTCGTCTTCGTCTGCGGGGCCGCTGAACGTCAGATCGGTATCGCCCAGCAGGTCGGTGTGGGTGGTCCAGACGGGTTTGCCGGCCTGACTATTGCTTTGCACAAAGGCGATATTGACGAACGGGTGATTGATGAGAATGCGCAGTAGTTCGCCCCCCGTGTACCCGGCTCCGCCGATGATGCCTACCTGTATTTTATCGTTCATTGTTTTAAAACTAATTTCTGTATCCACTCAAACGCACGGTCGAGCGTGGTGGCATCAAATGTGGTTACGTATTCAGATTGAAAATCGGGCCGGTGAATAGTTAGTT
Organism: Spirosoma montaniterrae; assembly: GCF_001988955.1. NCBI lineage: Bacteria > Pseudomonadati > Bacteroidota > Cytophagia > Cytophagales > Cytophagaceae > Spirosoma > Spirosoma montaniterrae. Next base: position 3,356,820 of record NZ_CP014263.1, read on the forward strand.
CCCGGCTGGCAGTATGGTTGTGGAGCACGAGCGTAGGCCGGGCCGAAATCGGAAAAAACTGTAACCCCATACCGTTGTAAAAAAAGGCCACCGTAGGGCAGAAAATCGAACATAGATGCACTGGCAGCGAATCGAGCGTAACGGCATACTGCGACGCCCCGGCCAACACCGCCATCTCCTGAATAGTCAGCTTGCCCACCGCCGACACAATCCGACTGGCATCAACGGCGTGATTGCGCCGAAGTGTTTCGTAAATCGTGGCTGTGAAATTGGTTTGGCCGCTCAACACCAGCGTTGCGGTATCATCGGGCAAAACGCGCCGGGCCACATCGAGCCAAAACTCCGTTGGCAGCATTTTTTCGGTGCCGCCCGCTTCGGGGCAGAGTAACACCACCGGTCCGGCTGGTTGCGGCTGACCGAGTTTCTGCCAGATTTGCCCGGCGGTCAGGCCCGGCGTCTCGAAATACGGTTGAATGGTTTCAATGCTGGCCGAAATGCCGAGCGGTTTCCATAATTCATCGAGCAGCGTGAAATGGTGAAACTCGCCGTTGGGCAGAAAAAACTCATCATCCAGCAAGCCACCCCAGCCCCGCGCCCCGAAGCCAATGGCCCGGCGCACCCGGATGAACGGCAATACGAAATGCAGTGGTGAATTAGCAAATCGAATATCGACCGAATAATCATAGGTCTCGGTTTTCAAAGCTGCCACCGCCGACCGAAACGTTTGCCGAAAGCTTTGCCACTTCTTCAGGTTCGACCAGTTTCGGCGGTTTGTGTTGGGGTGGTTCAGGTGCAACACGCGCCGGATGTACGGATTCGACTGCCAGATGGGGTCACACCAATCGCCCGACAGCACGTCGATGACGGCATCGGGGTAGCGTTGGCGCACGACCGGAAAAATATACGACAGAATAAGGGCGTCGCCCAAATGCCCCGACGTCATAAACAGAATTTTCGGGCGCACGGCGTCGGGCGGACCAAAATTCCGGCGTTTGTAGCGGCCCCGTGCGTAGCGATCCACAAACCAGTCCATCAGGGCCAATGGGTAGGCTACGCTGCGGGGGGCGCAATAATCTCGTCCGTAAACAATCACTGGTTGCTAATTTTCTCGTAGATCATAACCTGATTCGACGCTACTTTCGAGAAGCCGCGCACGTCGTCGCCGGTCCAGGCGTTGTTCATCTCGCCGTATGAACCAAACGTAGCCGACATCAGATCATATTCCGACTCGATACCCAGCACCGTAAACCGATGCGGAGCTAATTGCACATGCACCTTGCCCGACACATGACCTTGTGTATCGGCCAGAAACGTTTCGATGTTGCGCATCACGGGGTCCATAAACTGCCCCTCGTGGAGCATGGTGCCGTACCAGTTGGCGAGTTGTTCTTTCCAGTACAGTTGCCACTTGGTCAGTACGTGTTTTTCGAGGGTGTGGTGGGCTTTGATGAGGATGAGCGGGGCCGGAGCCTCGAACCCAACGCGGCCTTTGATACCGATAATGGTGTCGCCCACGTGAATGTCGCGCCCAATGCCAAACGGTCCGGCCAGTTCGGTCAGCCGCCGAATGGCATCAACCGGGTTAGCAAACATCTCTGTATCAATGCCTTTGATTTCGCCGTGTATGAACGTGAGCGTGATGGTTTCCGGCTCTACTTTCGATACCTGCGTGGGCCAGGCCGATTCGGGCAGGTACTGGTCTGAGGTCAGCGTTTCTTTGCCACCCACCGACGTGCCCCACAAACCCTTGTTGATGGAATAGGCTGCTTTGTGCCACTCCTGCTCCACACCCTTGTTTTTAAGGTATTCGATTTCGGCCTCACGCGAAAGCCGCAAATCGCGGATGGGCGTAATGATTTCGGCTTCAGGAGCAATGATCCGAAACGCCATATCGAAGCGTACCTGATCGTTGCCCGCGCCGGTGCTGCCGTGAGCAATGGCTGTTGCACCAATCTGCCGGGCATATTCGGCGGCTGCAATGGCCTGAAAAATGCGTTCGGCACTCACGCAGAGCGGATACGTGTTGTTTTTCAGCACGTTACCAAACACCAGAAACTTCAGGCATTGCTGATAGTAATCGTCGGTTTTAGAAATCGTCGCGTGCGATTTCACACCCAGCGAGTAGGCCCGTTCTTCAATGGCCTGAAGTTCGGCATCCGAAAAACCGCCCGTATCGACCAGCACCGAGTGGACTTCCATCTGCCGATCTTCCGATAAATATTTAACGCAGAACGAGGTATCAAGGCCCCCGCTAAAGGCAAGTACTACTTTTTGTTGAGACATCGGGAACAGGGAACAGTGAGCAGCCAACAACCAACAGCAGTGGCTCAGTTGACGCGTTCAGGATCAATTTGCGGGGGCAAATATCGGGCTTGTTCGCGTAACTTGCGCAGTAAGTTTAAGGATGACTTATTTTTGCCAAGACCATGAACACAAATAAACCAGACCCAGCCATTTCTGATAAAAGGCTTTATGTGGATGAGTTTAGAGAGAAGTTACTGTCCTCATTCGTTATCGTACAAAAACAAAAGGAAGGGAAGATAATAGCGCAAGCTTTGGCAAAAGCGGCTAAATAATAGTCAGATGCATACAGAATAAAAAAAGACAGTTGTTGATTAACAGTGAGGTATCGCGCATGCAAATACGGTCTTGTACATACAGCTTGAATATCATTTATCCAAAATATAGCTCGGAGTCATAAAAAAGCTGTTATACTTAATGCATTAGTTAGTATTATTGTGTGATAGTAACTCATTATTGTTTAGAGTTAAACTTGTGTCCACTATATAGGTCTCAAACAAACTGAAACATGACTAACGCCGAAGTCAGAAATAGAATCTCTAATGCACCTGCCAGTAATTGGTTCCAAGAAATATCTGAAACATTTGACTTTCATTACGTCAATTTCCATCTCGAATTAAAGGGAGTTTCGGCAATTTACGAATATGTAAATCAACAACTATCTGGTTGGGAGAAACTTGGAGATCTACCGGATGAATTGAAAAGTAACACCGAATATTTTAACACTATTAGAAATCAGATCATTTACTTTGTCACCAATTATACTGAAGGCGAGCATAATTTAGCGTATTATTGGCAAAGTCATGTTCAAAGGTATATTAATGGTTCCGGCTACGCCTTACCCTACGACATCCCAGAAGTAGATTTCTTAATAAAGGTTTATAAGAGTACCCCTTCATATTTTAAAGGAGCTTATGGGGCAATTGTGCAAAACAGTGTTAATCATAGTAATAAAGATTCTTTATATGGAGTGCTTCTCGCATATGAGTTTGCTCTAAAAGATCATACGGAAATAACTCAGAGAAGAAAAGCGGAAAGGGAATCAATCTCAAAAATCAGAAATGATTTTCAACAGTATCTTTCTGAATCTGAAGCCCAGCTTGTGCAGCATCTAAAGAATGCTGACAAAAACTATAATGAGTACGTAATACGAATTGACGAACTGAAATCAGAGAAAGAAACATTGTTCACAGATTGGTTTGAAAAAACAAAGACAGAGGAATGGCATAACTGGTTTGAGGGTACAAAAAATGAAAAGTGGCATAACTGGTTTCTCTCATCGACAGAAAAAGTCTCTGATTTAGAGAACACTTATAAGCAAAAGCTCAAACTTGAAGAGCCTGCAAAATATTGGAGTCAAAGGGCAGATAACCTAAAAACTCAAGGGTGGTGGTTTCTTGGTATAATGGTGGTTCTTGTTTTTGGAACTTGCTGGTCTTTAGGTCAAATTCTTTGGTCAACTCCTGAACAGATATATAGCAGTTGGTTTGGTGACGATAAAAGTGCAGCTATACGATGGTCAATCATATACGTTACCCTAATATCGTTTATAGCTTTTTGCATCAGGGCTTTAACTAAAGTTATGTTCAGTTCCTTCCATTTAGCACGTGATTGTGAAGAACGGTACACTTTGACCTACTTTTATTTATCTCTTTTGAAGGATTCTCAAGTAGATGAGAAGGACAGACAATTGATTATGCAGTCCTTATTTAGCAGAGCTGAAACCGGTTTACTTAAAGACGACTCGTCGCCAACTATGCCTAATGATATGATTAGTAAAGTCATGTCTAAGTAGCAACGTAAATCCATGCTAACCGCGACACATCCCAAATTGCCCATGCGGGACAAGGCCGCAACTAAAGATTTTTACCTGACTAAGCTGGGCTTCACCGTGTTTGGCAACACCGACCATGCCAACTACCTGATGGTAGAGAAAGACGGCCTGCAACTTCATTTCTTCGCCCACCCCGACCTCGACCCAGCCGAAAACTACGGGCAGGTCTACATTCGCACCAATGACATCGACGCGTTGTATGCATCCTTGCCGGGCGGTCAAACTATTGTTCACCCCAATGACCCCTTGCAGCTAAAGCCCTGGGGACAGAAAGAGTTTTCGGTACTCGACCCCGACAATAATCTCCTGACGTTTGGGCAAAGTTTTTAAAAACAGCCAACTCTTCACAGCAATACCAATAAACTACTCGGCAACACCTTTACCTCGGCGCGACCATCGGGCAGCGTCAGGGGTTCGCCGTCGGCGTGGATTAGTAGCGGACCGTTACTTTCGACTGTGGCTCTCGTAATCGTTTGCCCGCGCCAGTACGCCGACCGGTTCAGGGTCTTATTGAACAATCGCCACATTAGCAAACCGCTCATTTGCGCCGGAAACGGGCGAATTTCGCACTGATCGAGCCGCCCGTCGGCAATGTTGGCCGTAGGGGCCATCCAGGCGTTATTACCAAACTGCCCAGCGTTGGCAAACGTCAGTGAGAATAGGGTTCTCTCCTGATCATCAATCACATAGCTGCCTGGCTGGTAGTTCCAGAATGCGCCAAAAGCTGTGCGGATGTAGGTAGGCAAACCGCGCACGGGTTGCCGGGCAAACAAATGCGCTACGTAGGCTTCAAAACCCAGCCCGGCAGTACAGAAAAACGGATGCCCGCTCACCTCGCCACTGTCGATCACTACCGGTCGGCCCACCAATGCGTGTTCAACGGCTTGTGTAGGATTGAGCGGAATGCCAAGATGCCGGGCCAGCCCGTTGCCCGACCCAACGGGTACTATACCGAGGGCAGTGGGTGCCCGGCGCAAGGCCCGCGCCGTTTCATTAATGGTGCCATCGCCCCCAATAGCCAGTATGCGGCTTACACTTTGGGCCACAGCCGCCGTTGCCAGTTCGGTAGCATGGCCGGGGTGTTCGGTAAACACCGCGTCGGCATCAAAATCGAGCGACTCGGCCCGGCGCAGAAACGCATCGCGCAGGGCCGTCTTCTGCGCCAGTGAAGTAGTACCCGACAGCGGATTGATGATCGCCAGGACAGTGGATCGTTTCGCCATTCAGGAGAAGAAGATGAAGAGCAGTAAAATGAAAACAATGATAAAAACGTAATACCAGCCGTCGGAGAAAATATACGGCTTGTACTCGTTATAAAATTTACGGATTTTGCTCATATCAGGTATCAGTCAACAGCCAACAGTTTTTGTCAGTATACAGCCAGCAACCAGCAATAGACAACACTGTTGGCTGTTGGTTGATCACTGATACCTGTTAAATAGCCTGTCCGCCGTTTACGGCCAGTACGTGGCCGTTCACAAATGAGGCTTCGTCAGACGCCAAATACAAATAGGCATAAGCGATGTCTTCGGGTTTGCCGATACGCCGGACAGGCACAGTGGCAACTGCCGCGTTCCGAACGGCTTCGGGCATAGCGTCGGTCATGGCGGTCTGGATGAAGCCCGGCGCAACGGCATTGGCCGTAATGCCTTTCGGACCGAGTTCTTTAGCCCACGACCGCACCATACCGATAATACCCGCTTTGGCAGCCGCATAGTTGGTTTGCCCAAACGCGCCGTGTACGCCGTTGATCGACGAGGTGCAGATGATGCGGCCATACTGCTGCTCTACCATGTAGGGGGCAATCACCTTCGTGCAATTGAACACGCCCGACAGGTTCACGTCGATAACCTGCTGCCATTCATCGAACGACATTTTCAGCAACGTTTTGTCGCGGGTGATACCGGCGTTGTTAATCAGAACGTCGATGCGGCCATAGCGGTCGAACACCTCGCGGGCGGCTGCTTCGATGGCGGGTACATCGGTTGTGCTGACATGCATGAAGTCGCAGCGGTAGCCTGCATCGCGCAGGGTTTGGGCCGTGGCTTCACCTTCGGGCAGTACGTCCCAGATAACAACTGTGGCTCCTTCGCGGCAAAATACGTCGGCGGCACCCTGCCCGATGCCACGGGCTGCGCCGGTTATAATAGCAACTTTGTCCTGTAGTCTCATAATTATCAGTTATCAATCCCGGCGGGGAACCGCAACAGCCAGCAGCCAACAGTTTCGGCAGCGGCAACTGTTGGCTGCTGGTTGTTAGCTGTTTACTGTCACGACTGCTTTCCCCACAACCCGGCGTTCCATAAGATCGCGGAGAGCGGTGGGAGCTTCAGCTAATGAATAAGTTTTATAGATGTGTTGTTTCAGTTGGCCCGACAAAATCCGGGCCAGAATCTGCTGAAAATTCTGCATACTTATCTTCGGCTCACGCTGCGCAAAGGCTCCCCAGAACACACCCACAATCGACGCGCCTTTCAGCAGGGCCAGATTGAGCGGAATACTCGGAATGTCGCCAGCCGCAAAACCAATCACCAGATACCGCCCCCGCCAGGCCAGCGACCGGATAGCCGGTTCGGCATAGCGGTCGCCAACGGGGTCATACACCACGTCGACGCCGTTGCCAGCGGTTAACTCCTTGATGCGGTCGCGGAGGTTTTCGGTGGTATAATTAATGGTTTCGGCGGCTCCAAGCTGTCGGCAAATGGCTAATTTCTCATCGGTAGAGGCTGCGGCAATGACGCGGCTCCCCATCAACGTACCGAGTTGCACAGCCGCCAGCCCAACGCCCCCGGCAGCACCCAGCACCAGCAGGGTTTCGCCGGGTTGCAGATTGGCGCGGTCTTTCAGCGCATGGTACGAGGTGCCGTAGGTGTACATAGTCGAAGCCGCCGTTACGTAGTCCATCCCGTCAGGCATGGGCAGCGTAGTGGCCGCACTCGTGACCACCTCTTCCGCAAAACCGCCGTGGCCCGTCAGCGAGAAAACCCGCTGACCAACAGCCAGGTGAGAAACGCCTTCACCTACCTGCGTTACCACGCCCGACACTTCGCCACCGGGCGAAAACGGAAACGGTGGCTTAAACTGATAGCGGCCTTCAATCATCAGCGTGTCAGGGAAATTAACGCCACAGGCTTCGACCTGGATCACAACTTGCCCTGTAGTAGCCTCGGGCGATGGCACGTCGGCTAATACAAGTTGTTCAGGTGGGCCGTATTGTTGACAAAGTATAGCTTTCATGTAGTGGTTTCGTTATACTGCAAACCTAACGGTATTCACTTAGTTTTACCAAAAAACCAATTTACTATGAAACAGCTCGTCCTTCTTACCTTACTTTCTCTCGTTACGTTTCCCGTATTCAGCCAGTCGGGTGGCACACCGTCGTCGGCTTCAGCAGCAGCCAACCGGCGGGCTATCCTGCAAATTCTCAAACGCCAGACCGAAGACTGGAACGATGGGCACATCGACAAGTTTATGGTTGGCTACTGGCAATCAGATTCGCTGACCTTTGTGGGTAAGGCCGGGATTACCTACGGCTACCGCGCCACCCTCGACAACTACATAAAACGCTATCCGAACCGGGCATCGATGGGGTCGCTTAAATTTGATATTCTCCAGCTCGACTTTCCGGCCCCAAACGTGGCCTACGTGATCGGGCGTTTTCATCTTACCCGCCCCGAAGTAGGCGATGCCAGCGGCCATTTTACGCTGCTATGGCGCAAAATCAAAAACCGCTGGGTCATTGTCAGCGACCATAGTAGTTGACAGCTAAAAGTTAAAAATGAACAGTGAAAAGTGCGGTTTGCTGGTCGCGCACATTTTTCATTGTTCATTTTTAACTTTTAACTACCAACTGCGTCGGTTCTTTCTTCGATAGGCGTTCCCGCAGTTCGGTAACGGGGCGTTCAAAGAACTTGAACAGCAGTGTTGACAGCACCAGTACCAATGCCCAGAACACGCCAACTTTCAGCCAGCCTACCTCCCATGATGTAGTGGGAACACGTTCCAGAAACGTCAGCATGATCGGCGTCAGGTTGAGCAGGTACATGGAATATGAAATCAGGCTGATGTGCGTAATAGCCCGCGCAATACCAAATCGCGCCCAAAGGCCGGATGCACTTCGCCAGCCGTCCATGAATGGCATCAACAGCGTCATACTCAGACCGATGACGAGGAAATAAAACGTTCGTTTGTAGAACACATAGGCCGGATAAATGCCGATGTCAACGTAAAAAGCCAGCACCACAATGGAGGCTGTAAACGCGGCTAAGCCTGTCAGCACCAGCCCGATAATCAACAGCCGACGGCGTAGTTTCTCGTTAGTCCACTGCGCCGGGAAATAATGTTTGGCATAAGCCGCCAGCACGCCGTAGGCAATGGCATCTAAGCGCATGAGCACGATTCCGCGAAAGCCGAGTTCGCTGGCCGAAATAGGATACTGCAATGCCACCGTAAACCGCAGCAGATTGGTACCGATAATGATAAACAGAATAGCCGACAAGATGATCCGCTGACGGGGCCAGTGGGCGGGCAGCAGCGTTTGCATAGCCCACAGCAACAGTGGCAGCGTGATGTACGACCACTCTTCAATGGCTAAACTCCAGGTTTCGGGAAAGAAATCGGGAATGGTACGGGCAAAATTCTGGACGAAAAAGAAATAGTGTATGAGCGTACCTTTTTCGGGCAGCGTATGGTGCAGGCCACTACGCCACGCCCGCAGCAAGGCCAGTACAATCAGACCGACCAGCACGAGGTAATAAGCGGGCAGCGTTCGGAACCACCGGCGCGTCCAGAAATTCAGCAGCAGCGAGCGGTCGAAGCGGCCCTGCTTTTCATACGAGCGAATCAGGATACCGCCAATCAGAAAGCCACTCAGTACAAAAAACAACTCGACACCATCGGGCAGCAGATTGTGCCAGAACGGAGCCGTGTAATACTCTTTCAGCGCAATCGTGGCGTGTGCATCTACCACGATCAAAATCGCGAGTGCCCGCATCACATCTAACCCGAACACGCGTTTCTGTTGCGACGCTCCGAGCGAAAATAAAGTCTTCAGCATAATCAGGTACAAAAGTGACGAGCGAAAAGTGAAAAGTGAAAAATGATTTATCGTACTTCACAGAAATTTGTTGATGTGTTCACCATTTTTCACGTTTCATTGGTCACTTTTCACTGATTATGGACTTCGCTCTCGACGCCGTTCACCGGTACGCCTTCCGGTTTTCGCAAGCCGATGTTATAGATTTTGCCCGCGTTACGGGCGACAATAACCCGCTGCATCTCGACGCAGAATACGCAGCCACTACGCCTTTCAAACGACCCATCATCCACGGAATGCTTGGTGCCAGCGTATTCACCAAAGTCCTCGGCACCGAATTTCCCGGTTATGGGTCAGTGTATCTGGGGCAGACGCTGGAGTTTCTGCGGCCCATGTTTGTCGATACTGATTACGAAGCCACGTTCACCGTAAAGAGCGTCAACCCCGACAAACACACTGCCGACATTCTGGGCGAAATCCGCGACGTTCAAACCAACAAAATTACTACGCGTGGCATGGCAACGCTGATGCACAGGGAGAAAATTTAGGAAAACTATTGTCTGCCCTGATTCACCGTGTACAGCAACCGGAGCCTGAGTTTGTCGGTCGCGTGGCGTTGGTCGCCGATTGTAACGCGCCGAATTCGGTTCGTTAAACTCAGTTGCTCAACGGGTTCCATGAGTAGCAAGGCTCGTGCGGGAGCCTGTCGAAGCAGGGCGTTGTTGACATAACCCGTCAGGTCGAAGGCATACTGATCGCGCTGTTCGAGGTCATTGTAATACCAGCCGTAGGTAGCCAGCACTGCCGACGAACCACTGGCTCCCCCCGGCACCGATGCCAGCAATTCCTGTCGGTTGTTGGTTTCGTAGAGGGTGAGCCGAATGGGCGGCAGCGCGTTATCGTTCCGTAACACACCAACGGGCTGTACAACCAGTTCGGCCCGGTTCAGAGCCACGTAGCGGTCAGGTTTGGAAAACTGACTCAGTGCCGGAATGTCGAGCCGGGTACGCAGCCCGGCCCCCGCCGAAATAAAACTAACGTTCCCGGTCTGGCGGCTGCTGATGGCGTCGGTACGGCTACGCAGCGATTGCAGGGCCGACCCGCTCAGGTTGCTGGTGAGTTGCGTAAACCGATGATACTCCATCGGAAAACGTAATTCATACCTGGTTTGGTTGAGGTCGTTGCCGTGGTAATACAGCCGCAGCCCCGACGTAGCCCGGAGTAAGTTAAATCCCAGAAAAGCATTGCCCGCCGACTGACCAAGCAAGGCAAATCCTTTCCAGTAATCGACCATGCTACTTTGGTCATTGATCTGCTTATTTACCAGCCGGTTATAAAAATCGCGGGATAGGGCATCGGGTAGCCGGAGCCGTGCCTGCCGTTTGCCGCGTACCAATTGCGGACGAAATGCCTGTTGAACCAACGGTGCGGCCTGATACGGTAATGACGACACGTTGTCGTAGGTTTTCCCGTCTTCAAACGTAGTTTCAAGCGAATGTACGGCCATTGAGAACAACGATAGCGTATCGCCGTGCGTGAAGGTATAACCCAGTTCCAGCACCAGCGAGTCGAAGCGAATACCCGTTTGTTCAGGCAACGTGTGCGCCGAATTATAATCGACCGACGTAAACGCCTTTGCCGATACAGTACCCGTTTGTGCGTCCTGCCAGCGGCCAATCAGCACCGTGCTGTCGGTTGAGGTGGTGAAGGTGTCGGGCACCATCACCGTCGACGCGTATACCGACAGCGTGTCGAGGTATTCGACAGCTAATTCATCGGGTTTCACTACGGCCAGACCGAGGTCTGTATCACCCGACTGGCAGGCAACCAGCAGCCATAGCCCCGCCAGCAAGGCCATATAGCTGGTTCGTTCGGGCCAGAATCTATTCACCATGTGTTTAACGGCTAATCAGTTACTATTCCCAACGCCTGCAATTCAGACTGGGTTAAGGTGGGTGGAAACTGCCCTTCCCGAAGTTTCTCTGCAACACATTCGCCCACGCGCCGGGCCTGTGCTTCGCTGCCAAACGCAGCCCCGCCCGACTGCCCCGGCACAACAGGCTGATGAATTACTATCTGCCGGCTTCGCTGCACGTTGTAGCCCCAGCCCGCGTTGGTGCGAAACACCGTCACGGCCAGTTCGTCGGTCTGTTGCTGGTGATATCCGTAGGCGATCAGTAAACCACCTGCCAATAGCCAGATAACCCACTGCCACCGCCCAACGGCCCGTTGGCGTATTGGGTTAGTTTTCATCATCCTGTTCGTTAGCTGGATCAAACTCCCACAAATCATCGAAACGGCTTGAACCACTGCCGCCAGTGGTGATATAGCCTTTACCCGCAATACCAAAGCCGCAGGCATATTGCCGGTTAGCCCCTTCAAAATTGCCTAACCCTTCCCAGGTGTCGGTGGCGGGGTTGTACTCCCAGGTGGCCATATTGGCTACGTCGCCAAGTACCACGTAGCCGCGCTGCCCCACGCTGAAGCCTACACCGTAGCTACGGGAAATGGCGTGGTCGTCGTCGAAATCTTCTTTTTCAATCCATAAATCCGTAGCGGGGTCGTAGGCCCACCAGTCGTTTTCGGCCAGCCCATTGTTGTTGCCCGTACCCACATAAGCGATGTTGTCGATCACGAACGACACGGCTCCGATGCGCTTGCTGCCGCCGTAACTGGCTATCTTCTGCCACTGTTTCTGCGCCGGATCATAGGCCCAGAAATCTTTGACGAAATTACCGTCGTAGCCCGTGCCTACGTAACCTTTCGCAGCGGTGGCAAAAGCAACGGCATTTCGCCGGGCCGTACCCCCAAAATCGGCAATTCGCGTCCAGCGGTTGGTGGTTGGGTCAAACTCCCAGAAATCGCGCAGGCGGTCGCCGTTTTCGTTCAGGCCCGTGCCGATATACCCTTTCGTGCCAACCGAAAAGCCAACGGCAGCATTGCGGCCCACACCCCCGTAATCGGCCAGTTGCGTCCAGGTATTGCGGTTGGGGTCATAGGCCCAGAAATCGCGCAGCCGTTCATTGTCGGAGTTAGAACCAGTGCCTACATACGCAATACTGCCAATCACAAAGCTGCTGGCGGCATTGCGGGCCACACCCTCAAAGTCGGATCGGCGTCGCCAGTCGCCCCGCACCGATGAGTCGGAATCGTCGGAACAGCTAACGCCTGCCCAGCATACAGCCAGCCAGAGAAGTCCGCACAGGCTTGTGGTATACCTCCGCATCGGAGTTTGTACTGGTGAAGTAAAGAAACGGCGAATGCGCCGGGTAATCGGATGAGTTATGGAATACATGAGCAGAAAATAAACTTGGAAATTTATTGCACTGGCACCAGGCGGTAGGTATTGGTAATCTGGATGACATTGCCGTTGGTGTCGGTTTCGTCGGACATGAACGAGAAGTCGAGATTTTTATCGGTGAGCGTCAGCACCGTTAGCGGATCGCCATCGAGCAGCAGGCTGGTGTCATTATCAGTCAGTTGCCAAACGCCCATGTAGGTGCTGCTGCTGCCGTCGATGAAGCTGTACGAGCCATCGGCCCGGAATGCAAACCGATAGGCCGACAAATCGCTGTCGTTATCGCTGCGGCCTTTTTCGTAGAAGAGGTATGAAGTACGCCCGTAGGCCGACGTAGCCGACTGCACTTCCCAGGTGCGGACCAATAGCTCGGCTTTGGTGAGCGGTTGCGGGTCGTCGTCGGACTGGGAGCAGGCCATCAGGCCAAAAATCAGCACGAAAGCTGACAAAACCGACGCTGTAGATCGGTATAAAAAGAGGTTCATGACAGCACGAGAGAAAGGTGAAACATACCCTTCTACAACGTCTGAATGCCATAGCTTTAGCCGACGACCGGGCCAAATTGCGACGAAGTACCCTGATGTATCGAGCAAATCGAGCCTGACTGCGACCAATACCCGCAACCGTCTACTCGCTGATGGTACGTGGGTTCAGGTTCAGCAGTTCATACAACCCCGGTGCATATTGCTCACCCAGCGGAATGCTAACCCCCGCCAGCGTAATCTTATGCCTGCGAATTACCTCCACATGGTTGATACTGACGATGTATGACCGATGAATGCGGACGAATCGGGGCCGGGACAGCAGTTCTTCCATCGCCTTGAGTGTCATCCGGGAGAGTACCGGGCGGCTATGCTGCGTCGTATAAATCTTAACATAATCTTTCAGCCCTTCTACGTATAAGACCGAGCCAACCTGAATCCGTACCAGCGAATAATCAGAATTGACAAAGAAGAAGTCATCGGCAGCCGGGGCCATTTGTTCGGTAGGCTGAATAAACCGCTGGGCTTTTTGTGCGGCCTGTAGAAATCGGCTGAAGTCAACGGGCTTTAACAGATAATCGAGTACGCTAAGGTTGAAGCCTTCAAGTGCGTATTGTTCGTAGGCCGTAATAAGAATCACGGGCGGACGGTTGATTAGCCCCTGAAGCAGTTGCGTACCCGTCAGGCCGGGCATTTGAATGTCCAGAAACAACAGGTCGATGGATTCGCGTTCGAGTACGGCCAAAGCCTCCAGCGGATCGTCGCAGGTGGCGGCTAACGTTAAAAAAGGCACTTTACCGATGTTATCGGCCAGTAACGCCAGAGCCAGTGGCTCATCATCGACGGCTAAGCAGCGAATAGGTTTCAACGCAGTAGTAACGTTAACTGCACATCGTACCAGCCTTCAGCCTGTTCGATACGCAAATCGTGTTTATCAGGATAAAGCAGATTCAATCGGCGCGTTACATTGCGCAGCCCAATACCCGACGGAGGTGCAGCGGGCTTGTCGGACAGGCGGTTACGCACGTGCAGGTACAGCGACGTTCCTACTGACCGCAGCCCAATCTGTACTACCGGGTTGGCAATGCCCCCTACGCCATGCTTGAATGCATTTTCAACGAACGGAATCAACAGCATTGGTTCAATGAGCAGGGTCTGGTCGGGTACGTCGACGGTAAAATCTATTTGCACTTTGGTGCCTGATCGAAGCCGTTCGAGTCTTATAAAATTATGCATATAGTCGATTTCCTGTTCAACACGTACTGTTACATTGTCTGACTCATAGAGCATGTATCGCAGCAGTCCAGCCAGTTGAATCGTAACGGGTTCCACATCCTTCGGGCGCAGCCGGGCCAGCGATACGATGCTGTTGAGTACGTTGAACAGAAAATGCGGGCTAATCTGCGAGCGTAAGAATGATAGTTCGGCGCGGAGTTGTTCGTTTTCCAGCTCCTTCTGCCGCTGCTGCCGCTGGTGATAATCGCTCAGCACTTTGTAGGTCGTGCTAATCGATAAAATCAGTACCGACGGCACGATGGATATAAACACCATCCGAAACGTAACGAATCGCATTCCCATTGTAGTAGCCTGAATGCCAAAAAATAAGGCCATTACCAGGAATACGCACCCAACAACAGCCAGCATGTATGGCTTTAGGCCCCGCTGTTCGAGTATGCGCGGAATGAGCCATAAGGTATTGATATAGAACAGGCCAACAATGATCCCATTAAACAGAATGGGCTTCCACGGACTTATGGCACCGGGCGGGGGCCAAAACGGCTTCGAGGGTGGCTCAATCGGATTTACCAGCAAAGGCAGCAAAATAAACATTGCCCAGCCGGATACAGCCAGAAAGATACGCCAGGGAAATCGGAGTGCGACAGCGGTCATTATCGACAAAATACGGCTTAACGATGCGATTTCGTATACCCGATGACTATTGTGCGACCAGATACCTCAAAAATGCGACGAACACCCGTTTTTCAGCGACTCACCTTTCCCTACCGTTTCATAAAAAAACCCCGCTCGGTCAAGTGCCGGGCGGGGTGTTGTTGGCCGAATTGACCAAAGAAAAATGCTTAGGCATCTTTGTTCTTGGCGTCCTGAACTTCGGCACGAATGGCTTGCGCCAACGTCTTTAACTCCTGCATCCCCTTCCGAACGCGTGTGCCGGCAGCCTGGTTGTTCTTGTCGTAGAACTTCTCGAAATCACCTTCCAGAGACATAACCAGATTCTTTACTTCATCGAAGCGTGCCATAGTAAACGTATGGGTTTATGTGTGAAAAAAGGCCCAAATTCCGCTAAAAACGCGGTTTTCTGCGGAAATTTAGCGATTCTGACATACAGCGCAATAGCTAAGCCAAAAAAATAGCCGAAAAATGCAACTTTTTTCACTAAAACCTTATTCCGTGGTCGCTTCTGCCGACATTTCGAGCGTTTTCCCGGTAGGAATCGGCCCATTTTGTCGGTAAACGCCCTTTTCTATGTTATCACCCATTTTGGAGAACGCATCGAGCGTATAAGCCACGTCGTCGAGCGAATGAGCCGCCGTTGGAATGATGCGTAACATAATGGTCCCCTTCGGTACAACGGGGTAAACTACAATAGAACAAAACACGCCCATGTTCTCGCGCAGGTCCATCGTTAGCGCGGCTACCTCCGCCACGCCCCCTTCAATATGATGCAGGAAAACCGGCGTCACCGGCGACTGCGTGTCGCCAATATCGAAACCCCGTTCGCGCAACCCGTTTTGCAGTGCCCGCACGTTTTCCCAGAGTTTCTCGCGCAGTTCGGGCTGGCTCTGAATCATCTCTAACCGCTTCATACAACCCACCACATAAGGCATTGGCAGGGCTTTGGCATATGTCTGCGAACGCATGTTGTATTTTAGGTACATGATAATGTCGTGGTCTGCTGCCACAAACCCACCAATAGCGGCCATCGACTTGGCGAAGGTCGAGAAATACAGGTCGATACCGTCCTGACAGCCGAGCATCTCGCCAACGCCCGCGCCAGTGGCACCCATCGTACCGAAGCCGTGCGCGTCATCGACTAACAGCCGAAATTCGTATTTCTCTTTCAGCGCAACTACCTGATCGAGACTACCGACTTTACCCGACATGCCAAAAACGCCTTCGGTAATTACCAGCACACTGCCATTTTTCTCGGCGGCTTTTTTAGTGGCCCGCTGAAGATTCTTCTCCAGACTTGCCATATCGTTGTGGTTAAATTTGTAGTATTCGCCCATTTTGGCCTTGTGCAGCCTGATACCATCGATCAGGCAGGCATGGCTTTCGGCGTCGTACACGATCACGTCGCGGTGGTCAACTACGGCTTCAATCACCGACATTACGCCCTGATAACCATAGTTGAGCAGAAACGCATCTTCTTTACCGACAAACTGCGCCAACTGCTGTTCAAACTGCTCGTGGAGGTCGGAGTTGCCCGACATCATCCGCGCACCCATCGGATAGGCCAGCCCCCACCGGGCGGCAGCATCGGCGTCGGCTTTGCGAACGTCGGGGTGGTTGGCAAGGCCAAGGTAGTTGTTCAGGCTCCAGTTCAGCACTTCCT
The DNA here is from genome assembly GCF_001988955.1 of Spirosoma montaniterrae. Classification (NCBI taxonomy): domain Bacteria; kingdom Pseudomonadati; phylum Bacteroidota; class Cytophagia; order Cytophagales; family Cytophagaceae; genus Spirosoma; species Spirosoma montaniterrae. The sequence goes on from NZ_CP014263.1 coordinate 3,373,344, forward strand.
TACCCCGGAATCGCATACGCGGGCCGAGGTCGCCTTCAAGCTTCGGGAAGGCAAAATAATGGTGACCGTTAAACGCCCGTGCCGGCGAACCGATGGGACCTAAGTTGTTGCGCAGTTTCTCAAATAAATCCACTTTTCGCTATAGTTTAAAGGGCTAAACCCTTGTTTTTTACAACATAAGTACAAAAGTACGGTTAAGTTTCGGATGTGCCAATTTCGACAACGAAATCTAATTGCGTATTCGTTTTGTGATACTACCTTTGCCAAACAGACAGGAGTTTGGAAAAGTTTTTTTGACAGGATTTACCGGATTAAACAGGATTTTTCTTCAAAACTTACAAGCCTGTTTTTTTAAATCCTGTTTAATCCGGTAAATCCTGTCAAAAGAAAAACCTGTCAGCCAGCTAAAATGCCAACCATCAGCAAACTCCTCGTTGCCAACCGGGGCGAAATTGCCCTGCGCGTAATGCGCACCGCCCGCGAAATGGGCATCAAAACCGTGGCTATCTACTCCGAAGCTGACCGCAATGCCCTGCACGTGCGCTACGCCGATGAAGCAGTATGTGTTGGCCCGGCCCCGTCTGCCGAGTCGTACCTGCGGGCCGACGTGATTATCGATGTTTGTCAACAGCTCGGTGTCGATGCCATTCATCCCGGCTACGGGTTTTTGTCGGAGAATGCCAATTTTGCCCGGATGGTGCGCGAAGCCGGCTTGATTTTCGTTGGTCCCTCGCCCGAAGCCATCGAGATCATGGGCAGCAAATTAGCCGCTAAAGCTGCTGTTGCGGGCTATGACATCCCGATGGTTCCTGGCACGCCCAGTGCTATTACAGACCGGGCCGAAGCCAAACGGATCTCTGCCGAAATTGGCTACCCGGTGCTGATTAAAGCCAGCGCGGGTGGAGGGGGCAAAGGCATGCGGATTGTTGAGCGCGACGAAGAATTTGACGAGCAGATGGACCGTGCCGTGAGCGAAGCCATCTCGGCCTTCGGCGACGGATCGGTGTTTATCGAGAAGTACGTCACGTCGCCCCGGCACGTCGAAATTCAGGTGCTGGGCGATCAGCACGGTAATATTATTCACCTCTTCGAGCGCGAATGCTCGGTGCAGCGACGCCACCAGAAAGTGGTCGAAGAAGCACCATCGGCTATTCTGACGCCTGAAATTCGTGACGCAATGGGACGGGCCGCCGTTGATGTGGCGCGGGCCTGTGGCTACTACGGCGCGGGTACCGTTGAGTTCATCGTGAACGATAAATTAGATTTCTACTTTCTGGAAATGAATACCCGGCTCCAGGTCGAACATCCGGTAACGGAACAGATTACGGGCGTCGATTTAGTGAAGCAGATGCTTTATATCGCCGAAGGCAAACCATTGACTATCAAACAGGAAGACCTGAAAATTAAAGGCCATGCCGTAGAGGTTCGGGTGTATGCCGAAGACCCGGCCAATAACTTCCTGCCCGACGTAGGTACGCTCGATACCTACGTGCGTCCGCAGGGCAACGGCGTTCGGGTCGATGATGGGTTCGAGCAGGGCATGACCATCCCGATTTATTATGACCCAATGATTGCCAAGCTGATTACCTACGGCGACAGCCGCGAAGAAGCGATTCAGAAAATGATTCGGGCCATTGACGAGTATCAGATCACAGGAGTAAAAACCACGCTTCCGTTCTGCCGATTCGTGATGGAGCACGAGGCTTTCCGTTCCGGTCAGTTCGATACGGGTTTTGTTGGCAGGTATTTTACGGCAGACGTACTGTCTCCAACGCCCGACCCCGCCGAAGCAGAGTTGGCCGCTGTATTGAGTGCGTATCTGCTCAATAAACATAAACCCGGAGTAAGCCGCCCGAACGGTGCTGGCGCAACTCTATCCGGCTCTAAAAGCAACTGGAAAGAACGGCGGCTATCCTAAGCATGCTTACTGACTGATAGCCATACTCCGCTGCCGAACGGCTTCATACAGCAATACGCCCGTAGCCACCGACACATTAAGCGACCCAACGGCTCCGAGCAGCGGAATTTTTACGTGCGTATCGGCCATACGCAACAATTCGGGTGAGATACCGTCTTCTTCCGACCCCATAATTACGGCCATCGGGCCGGTCAGGTCGGTGGTGCGCTCGTAAAGGTCGCGGTTCGATTTTTCGGTGCAGGCTACCACCATAATGCCCGAATCCTGTAAGTATTTGATGGTTTCGGTCAGGTCGGGTTCGCGGCAGACGGAGATGTGGTTGAGTGCCCCCGACGACGTTTTCATGGCGTCGGAGTTGATAGCAGCCGCCCCCCGGCCCGGAATCACGATGCATTGTACCCCGGCGCATTCGGCAGTACGGGCAATGGCTCCGAAGTTCCGCACGTCGGTGATGCGGTCGAGCAGCAGAAAAAATGGCGTTTCCCCCCGTTCATGCACATCGGCAATAACGTTGGAAAGTTTTACGTACTGCACCTGTGCTATCAGGCATACCACTCCCTGATGATTCTTGCGCGTTAGCCGGTCGAGCCGTTCGACAGGAACACGCTGAATGGTAACGCGCTTCTGAAATGCCAGATTTTGAATGTCAGGATTGCTTAACCCCTTTTCCATGTACAGCTTATCGATCTGCTGTTCGGAGCGGAGCGTTTCAATGACGGATTGAATCCCAAACACCATTTCGTCGGGGTTGGGTTGTGGGTGGGCGGGGCGATATGACTTGTTGTGATAACTCATAGAAAAATAATTAACCGCAAAGGCGCAAAGATTACGCAAAGGTCGCTAAAGTTTTCTTTGTTGCCTTTGTGTAATCTTTGCGCCTTCGCGCCGGGCCAACGCTTCGGTTAAAAAACTATTCCCGAATGGCCCCCGTTCGCCAGGCTTCCACGATGGGATACCAGATGGGCTGGTACTCGATATAACGAACCAATTCATAGTGGTCATCTACAAACTGATTTGCTTTTTTGGTGAACGTGAAATTCACTTCCGACACGTTGGCCCGGCGATTATACACCCACACTTCACGTTCGCGGTTGCGCTGTACGCGGTCGGGAGCACCCAGCACGATATAAATCATGCCTTTGTCAGTTTTCCAGCCTTCTTTGTAGGTCGTGAAGAGTCGGTTAGCCTCCTCAACACGGTCGAAATACGCTTTGAGCGTTCGCCGGGCTACTTCTTCATTGCCCGACATCAGGCTGAGCCAATACCGGTCGAAGGCTTTTTTCGTATCCTGCGCCTGACTCAATTCGCTGATTTCGCTGCTCGTACTCATGTACAAAACAGGTTTAATCAGTTTTTCGGGCCGCGTTAGCTTCGGAAACCGTTTGTCGGCCACTACCAGACCAATGCCCACTGCGTCGGTGGTATCTTCTGTGAAATAATATAAACCTTCTTTGGGCAACACAAACGGCTGATTGGTCGTGATGGTCAGGGTTGAATCAACCGTGAGCGATTTTGAGGCCGGGCGGGGCGAAGTGTTCATGGGCGATGACGCTGCATCGAAATCGTGCCGATAACGCACGCCATACAGCGTCTTTTGAACACCGTTGGCATCGCCAATCATCACCGAGTCGCCCACGTTGACGTAGTTACGCAATTGTGGTTGTCGGCCATTTCTGTCGAACAAGGCGAAGCGGTCGCTCAGTTTGGGCGCGGTAAAGCGCAGCGTCAGATCGTTGCGGGCTTTTGTACCTGAATTGGTTTCGGTGAACTCGGTCAGCAGAATAGCGTTGGCGACATCTTTGGGCCGTTTCACATCGAACGAAAGTGTCAGATAGGTTATACCCGACCCGCCAGTTTGCTCACGACTTACGTTCTGAGCCGAAAGCGGTACGTTGCCATACCCCAGCCGGTCGCGGTTGTTGTAGTCGGGATACATGACGTAGGCCACCAGAAAGTGCTCGATCAAGTCGCTGGGGTTTTTCACGGTCTCGCCCGATGGCGTTTTGGCCGTCAGGTTCATGTACACCCGCACGGTGCTGCTGTCGATGGTCAGAAATCTGGCTTTAATAGACGTAATGGCCCATTCGCCCCCCAGCGGATTGGCAGCTCCTGTATTGGCCGGGCCAGCATCGCCCGGACGAATCGGCACTACGGTTTCGGGCCGACGCGCCTGCTGCGGGTCTGATGAGAGCGGGGCCGACCGCTGGGTAGTATTCGGCTCGTTGCGCTGGGCACGAGTACGGGCGTCGTACTCAGCCGTAGCCCGGTCATATTGTGAAAGCCGTCTTTTATCCGCTGATTTCGGCTGATTAGGTTTACTCGATGAGCAGGCCGACAGCAGGGCAAGGGTCAGTAAAACAAGCAGAGTACGCATTCGTCAATACGCGATGGTTTGTTGTTCAATAGATTAATAACGAAAAACCACGCCCGTTTGGGTTGAACGGGCAGCAGATTTTTCTTTCCCTCGGCAAAAGCGTATTTTTGCGATCCGACTGGCAAGCAAATGTACAAAACCACCGAAATAACCTCCGCCGAAATCGCGTCTGATAATCCCGTTCATCAGCGGCTGCTGTTTCCGTATGTCGAAGCGGCCCGGATGGTTAGCGGCAACGTGCTTGAAATTGGCTGCGGCTGGGGCCGGGGGCTGGAACTCCTCACCAAAGCCGCCGACCACTACACGGGCGTCGACAAAAATAAAGACCTGATTGCGGCCCTCAGTGCCGAATACCGCAACGCTACCTTTATTGCGGCCAACATTCCGCCCCTTGCCAACCTGCCCAGCAATACCTTCGATTACATCGTAACGTTTCAGGTAATCGAACACATCGAGAACGACGACCTGTTCGTAAAAGAAGCGCACCGGGTGCTGAAGCCGGGCGGCAAACTGCTACTGACAACGGTTAACAAAGCGTTCTCGCTGACGCGTAACCCCTGGCACGTGCGCGAATACTACGCCGATGGGCTGCGTTCGCTGATGGCGAACTACTTTCCGGCAGTAGAAACGCGCGGTATTCATGGCAACGACAAGGTAATGACCTATTATCAACAGAACCGGGAGTCGGTGAAAAAGCTGACCCGCTTCGACGTGTTCAACCTGCAATACCGCCTGCCCCGCCGACTGCTGCAAGTACCCTACGATCTGATGAATCGGCTGAACCGCAACCGGCTGCTACAAGCCGACGGCCTTGCCGCCGAAATCAATTACACCGATTACCTCGTGAGCAACGACCCGGCGGGAAGTCTGGATTTTTTCTACGTTGCCACGAAGTAGACCACAAGAGAATACGATTTCCCCACAAACCTTGCCCGGTTGCCCACACGTTGTTGGTGGCGCAGCCGGGCAAGGTTTGTTTTGTAGCGGTCATAACTATCAGTTAATCTGTATGAAACGCTATCTATTTGTTCTTCTGCTGACGGTCACGGTCGCTCACGGTCAGGTCGATTCTACGTTTACCGATTCATTACCGGCCAGACAGACATTCCGATTTGGCGTGAGCACCGAACTGGGGACTGCCCTGACGTTCACTAACTTACCAGAATTTCGTTCGTTTCTGCGATCAAACCAAATTACTCCGCCCCCCATTTATGGTAATAGCTTTGTTTTCAATTTTGGTGTCCGAATCAACAGGGTTAAAGTGCTCGCTCAGCATAATTTATTACTGATTAACATAGGAGCCTCTTCTCCCAACGGCTGGGTAGTACGTTCACAGGGAGCGAGTTACACAGGGCTGTCTGTTGGCTTCGATCTACTAAACAATCGCAATCGTCGGCTATATGTAGGCGGTGGTTTAGGTGGTTTCAACACTGACTTTAACCTATACCGACGTGCTACCCAGCCTGTTTCATTTGGGTCGGTGTTGCAAACTGTTCCGGCGGGCAGCGTCCCGTCGCTACGGCTAATCGGTGCGGGTTGCGTTGACGTCTATCTTGAATACGGGCAGCGCGAGAAGCGTAATCGAAGCGTGGAAAGTGTGATACGGTTAGGCTATCGACGGGGTACAACCAGACGAAGTTGGGAGTCAGACGCTTACACGTTTACGAACCCGATTACCGAACGGGTAAGTCAGGTCTATCTTCAGGCAACAATTGCTTTTTCTGTAAATTCGAATCGGTTTCTGCAAATTTATACCCGACGCCCAACGCCATGAGAACGCTGTTTATCTGGTGGTTTCTGGGTATGACAAGCCTCGATCACATACCTTTATCTCAAACCGAACCCGCCACGCTTATCATTTACCGGCAACGCGAGTTTGGCAGCCGCTCCTATACAATCTACGTCAACGGAAAACGCCTGTCGTGGCTTTCGGCCAACCGCTATTTACAGGCCGAAGTACCGGCAGGCCGGGTCAGTATTGAGTCGAAGCGTAACTACTTTACTGAAAATAAAACGATTGCTTTTCCGGTTGAGCCGGGCCGAACGTATTACGTAAAAGCGGTGGAAGACGTTGATTTTCTGACACAATCGCTGCTGCTGGCGCGGGTCCGCGATGAACAGGCCAAACCGGAGTTAAAGAAAATCAAACCGATGGAACCCGACACCGAGACAAACCCTAATAATGAGTAATTTGCCGCACCCCACCCCAACCCCTCCCCAGAAGGGAGGGGCTTCCACGGGAAGCTTACGAGCATAAGCCCCTCCCTTCTGGGGAGGGGTTGGGGTGGGGTCAATAAAACCTATGAGAACCCTTTGGCCCAAACTCCTCCTCGCCCTCGTACTCGTTACGCTGCTGACGTATTGGGGCCATCGGCTAACCGAAGACCTCGAACAGCCGCTCGGCGAAATGCTGCCCGATCTGGGCGGGCTGGCGCGGTATCTGCTGGGCGTTGGCGTGCTGCTGGTTTTACTGGGGGCAGTGGCCCATGCCAACTACGGGCTGGCGTTTCGGCGGTGGATGCTCCGGCCCAACACCGCGCCCTATTACTGGATTTGGGTGTGCATACTGGCATGGCTCATCTTTGAAGGGTTACAGATTCGCACCGAAGCCGCGCCGGAGTTTGTCGATGAAAATCTGCTTGTGATGGGCGTGGTCGTTACGTTCATCATCGGGTATGGCTACGTAGCCGATTACCTCCGCACCCGGCGCGACCAGCTTCGGCTCGAAAAACAAACTACCGAAGCCGAGCTAACGGCACTGCGGGCGCAGATAAATCCGCATTTTCTGTTCAATGTCCTGAACACGATTTACAGCGAGGCTCAACGTGCCAAAAACAGCTACGTGGCCGACCTGATCGGGCAACTGGCCGGGCTGATGCGCTACACGCTTCAGGAGGCTAACCGTCCGCAAACGCCCGTCATGACCGAGTTGGCATTCATCGAAAAATACGTAACCCTGCAACGTGCCCGACTGCCCCAGACCGAAACCGTTCGGGTCAGCCTGCACATCGACTCCGACGACCAACCCGCCTACATGGCTCCACTCCTGCTGATTCCGTTCGTGGAAAATGCGTTTCAATACGGCATTAGTCTCGATCAGCCATCGTATATTGACATTGACATTGGGTTTGAGAATCGGCAACTAATCATGCACGTCGTCAACAGCCGACCGACCGGCTCGGCCCACCGCCACGGGGCCGGAACGGGCATTCGCAATACTCGCCAACGGCTCGAGCGTGCTTACCCCGCCCGGCATGAATTACGCCTTGACGACAAACCGACCGAGTTTGCCGTTTTTTTACGCATCGACTTATAACAGCCTATTCAGCAGCCCATTATGCTACACGCCATTGCCATTGACGACGAACCTGCCGCCCTCGACGTGTTGAGTCGCTACGCCGAAAAAGTGCCGTTTTTGCGACTCGGTCCCACATTCACCAGCACGACCGACGCGCTGGCCTATCTGCACCAAAACCGCGTCGATCTGCTGTTTCTCGACATTCAGATGCCCGACCTGCCGGGTACCGAGTTTGCGCGATTGGTGGCCCCGCTCCAGATTCCTGTCGTGTTTACCACCGCCTATGCCGATTACGCGCTGGAAGGCTTCACGCTTCAGGCTCTCGACTACCTGCTGAAGCCCATTGAATTTGGGCGGTTTCTGCAAGCCTGCAACCGGGCCTACGCGCAGTTGGCTAACCGGGCGGGGCAACCGTCGAGTATTTTTGTGAAAGATGGCTACGACTGGGTGCGGGTCGATCTGGGCGAGGTGTTGTACATGCAGTCGGATACGAACCTGCTCTTTATTCACGAAAAGACCCGGCAGGTTTGCACCCGTATGACGGTTTCCGACATGCTGGCGACGCTGCCCGCCGATCAGTTCGTGCGCGTTCACAAGTCGTACATTGTAGCATTACGGGCGATCCGTAAAATTGAGCGGCATCAGCTTACCGTTGGCAACGTCACTATTCCGCTGGCAGGCAGCTACCGCGACATGCTCGAACAGCGGCTGCGGTTATGAGATAGACCGTAACGCGGGTGGAAACCCGCATTGGGTGATGGAAAAGCGGGTTTCCACCCGCGTTACAATTTTCGCTATCTTGGCCCAAAAGAGCGGGCGTTTGTCCGCGTTACCTCTATGACCTTTACCCGACGTTCGTTTTTACAACAGACCGCTGCTACTGTGGCTGGTGTTGCCCTTTTCCCTTCCGCTCTCCAGGCCGCAGCAACCGTTACCCGGCCCGGCCTACAACTCTACTCCCTGCGCGACGACATGGAGAAGGATGCCCGCGCCACGCTGGCGCAGGTAGCGGCAATGGGCTACAAAGAAATCGAAAGCTACCCCGGCAGCAAGGGCTTTTTGTGGGGTATGACGCCCGCTGAGTTTAAGACTTATATGAAAGAACTGGGCCTGACGCCCGTCAGTACGCATACGGGCGTTGAAAAAAACATGCCTGAGTTGATGCAGCAAGCCGCCGAAGCCGGGTTCAAAAACTTCGTGGTGTCGTGGATTGGCAAGGAAAAGCGCGAAAACCTCGACGGCTTCCGCAAAATCGCCGACGAGTTTAACGGCTTTGGTGAGATGGCGAAAAAGAACGGCTTGCTATTCGGCTACCACAACCACGACTACCCCTTCATTGACCTGGAAGGTCAGGTACCGTTCGACATTCTGCTGACCCGCACCGACCCCAAACTGGTAAGCTACGAACTCGACGTGTTTTGGGTGGTAGAACCGGGCAAAGACCCCATTACGTATTTCCAGAAATACCCCGGTCGGTTCTCGATGGCCCATATCAAAGACCGCGACCCGCAAAACGCCAAATACTCGACCATTATCGGGCAGGGCGATTTGCCGCTAAACAAGATGATGACAGCCGCCCAGAAAGCGGGCGTGAAACACTACTTCGTGGAAGTAGAAGAGTACGGCAAACTGACCCCCACCGAGAGCGTCCGCCAGTCGATTGAGGGAATGAAGAAATTGGTGTTTTAACGATTGGAGCGCATCCAGCTTTTGTTAGGGCAGAGGCTGGGTGTGCTTTTTATTTTAGTGTAGCGTTTTATTCGGGTTGCCAGCAGCTTTGGCTATATTTTCCAATATTGTAAATATTATACAGTAAACGTATACAACATATCTACAGTAAAATAGGTTATACAAATACTTATTCTACCGTAAATAAAAATAAACTATTTAAGATGACTACTAAGCTTTATCCCATTTTGACTCTTTGTTTAGTCACCTTACTAACGGCATGTAATCCGAAAGTAGATAGCCCTATTCAACAGGTTATAACACCGACATCGCCAGTAACATCTGTAACATCCGTTGCAGCCCCTAATTTATCTGATCCGCTGATTCCCGACTCAATAAATGCTTACAGACCCAAGTTTGGTAATGCTACAACTATACGTCAGTTCCCTTTCGGCTTAGCCAATCAACCAACTACAGGGCTGCGACTGGTCAGAATGCTTTATAATGATAAGACTGTACGTAGCTATCGATACGATGAACAACGCCGTTTAGCTCAACGAACAGATTACTACACGAATGGTATTCATATAGTTAGGCAATTTACATATAGATACGGAGTAAATGGGATTCTTTCTATCGACTCCCAGCTAAATAAGGAAGCCCCGGTTGTAGAGGGCTATCCGCAACGGAGTGATCTGATTCCAAGTGCTACTGTTGCGTTCACTACCACAAATGACTCGTTGTCTCGGATTGAGAAGAGTACGCAAACCGAATTTGCTGTTCATAAAATAGAGCTTGGCAATACCCGGGCCAGGTTGGGATTCAACCAGCATGGCGTATTGGTTTGGGAAGAAATAATTGATGAGAAAGGCAAGATAAGTCAATACGCTTTATATCGGCCTGACGAGATGGGCAATATAGGATTCAGTCGTACTGGGTCTTTGTCTAATCAATGGGAGACCTTCAAGTTTACCTATGACAACAAGCCTAATCCCTTTAAAACAACTGGGGATGCTCTACCAGGAAACTTTAGCAGTCTACATGGAATTAGTGTTGCGACTAACCTTAATAACGCTCTAACTCAATTGTATATCAACTCACAAGGTGGTCGCATTGAGTGGCATTACGTCTATGAATATCGCCCGGACGGATACCCACGTCGTATGCTATCTTACCGTGATAAGGAGCTTGACGGGACCATAGAATTCGTTTATAACCAATAGCCAAAGCAGATACTTCTTTGTCTTTTCTGGCCTGCATAAATTTATTCTGCTTCCGACAAAGAAATCAACTCAAACATTGAACAGCTTTTTAGCCAAAAATCTCACTCAGTTGGAGTTCAATACCTGTAGCAGCGTCCGTTAGCGTGTCGGTTTCGGAGTAGAAACGGTATTTGCCGAACGACGAGTAGACCGAAATGGCCTGGAAACTGGGCATCACTAACCAACACGATTGAACGCCCGCATTGAAATATCGCTCGAACTTAGCGAGAATCTCATCGTGCGCCTGAGAAGGCGAAATGATCTCAATTACCGTCAGCGGCATCTGTGTCATGCTCGTAACGTCGTGCAGAAAGTCGATCTTGAGCTTTGGGTAAATGGCAATGTCGGGAACCGTATCAGGGCGTTCCGGCATACTTAGATTCAGTTCCGATAAAATGGTGTGGGTCTTACGGTAACGATAATCTAAACTGACGAGCAGGTTTTTCTGCACGTAAGCATGGTTTAAGGTGGGCGTAGGTTTTCCGCGCTCACGCTCGTAATCAGACAGGGCCTCAATGACAGCTTCCATAGCATAAACTATTTCCCCAAAGATAGTAAAAGTCCTGCTACGTTACGCGCCCTCTACTGTCACAACAATCGACTTGGAGGTGGGGGTGTGGCTTTTTTCGGCGACGGAGTCGATGGGAATCAGCACGTTGGTTTCGGGGAAATAAGCCGCACAGCAGCCGTGTGGAATGTCGTAAGGCACTACGATGAACTGGCGGGCGGTGCGGGTTTTGCCGTCGTACTGGCTGTGAATGTTCACCACTTGTTTGTCGCGGAGGTTTAGCCGGGTTATGTCGTCGGGGTTCATGAGCAGCACGCGCCGTTCGTTGTAAATGCCCCGGTAGCGGTCGTCGTTGCCGTACACGGTGGTGTTGAACTGGTCGTGGCTGCGAATGGTCATCAGCAGCAGTTCGCCGGGTTTTAGCGTTCGGGTTGTCAGGGGGTTAACGGTGAAATGGGCTTTCCCGTCTTTAGTCGTGAACCGGCGTTCGCGGGGGCCGTTGGGCAGGTAGAAACCGCCCGGCTTGCGGATGCGTTCGTTGTAGTTGTCAAAGCCCGGCACCACCTGCTCAATCAGGTCGCGGATGCGGTCGTAATCAGCGATAAGGTCGCGCCAGTTGTAGGGCCGAAGCTCCAACCCTGCCCGCTCGGCCAATTCGGCGATAATCGCGACTTCGCTTTTCATCTGCCCCGGCACCGGCTCCACAATACCGTGCGACTGTGCCACCACGCCTGTCGTGCTTTCGCACGAAACGAACTGTTCGCCGGTAGCCTGCCGGTCGATGTCGGTGCGGCCCAGGCAAGGCAGAATCAGAGCCGTTTCGCCCGTGATAAGGTGACTCCGATTGAGTTTGGTCGAGACGTGAACGGTCAGTTTGCACCGGCGCAGGGCATCGGCGGTGTAGTCGGTATCGGAAACGGCCATTGCGAAGTTGCCGCCCAATCCGAAGAAAACCGTTGCTCGGCCTTCGTACATGGCCCGCACCGAGGCCACCGTGTCGTAGCCAGGTTCGCGGAGCGGTTTGAAGCCGAAGACACGTTCGAGAGCATCTAAAAACTCAGGCTTCGGCTTTTCGTAAATGCCCATTGTGCGGTCGCCCTGCACGTTGCTGTGGCCGCGAATGGGCGACGCGCCACCGCCCTCGATGCCGATGCTGCCCTTTAGCAACAGCAGGTTGATAATCTCGTTGATGGTGTGAACGGCATTTTTGTGCTGCGTCAGGCCCATTGCCCAGCAGATAATCAGCTTCGGCGTGTGCTTGAACAGGGCAACCGCTTCCCGAATCTGCGCTACCGTCAAACCGCACTGAGCCGCCAGGCCGTCCAGATCGTGGGCGGCAAGGCTTTGCACATAAGCTTCGTAGTCAGCCGTGTATTCCCGAATGAAGTTTCGGTCAATCACCTTGCCCGGTGTTTTGGCCTCTTCTTCGAGCAGTATTTTCCCCATTGCTTTCAGCAGCGCGAGGTCGGTATTGATCGGAATTTGCAGGAAAATGTCGGTCAGTTTTTCGCTACCGAGCAGCATATCGCGGGGGCTTTGCGGGTATTTGAACGCCAGCAAACCCGTTTCGCGCAGCGGGTTTACGGCGATGATTTTGGCTCCGTTGCGCTTGGCCTGCTCTAAGGGCGTCAGCATCCGGGGCGCGTTGGTGCCGGGATTCTGACCCATAATCATGATGACGTCGGCCTTTTCATAATCATCATATTTGACCGATGCCTTGCCTAACCCAATCGTTTCGCCGAGGGCCACGCTCGTTGATTCGTGACACATGTTCGAGCAGTCGGGCATGTTGTTGGTGCCGTACATTCTGACGAACAACTGGTACAGAAAAGCCGCTTCGTTGCTGGTACGGCCCGACGTGTAAAAGATGGCTTCGTCGGGCGAATCGAGCGCACGAAGCTGATCGGCAATGAGTTGAAACGCATCGTCCCAGCCAATGGGTTCGTAATGTGTAGCACCCCCACGCAGCACCATTGGGTGGGTAAGCCGCCCCTGCTGCCCCAGCCAGAGGTCGGTTTTCTGAAGCAGGTCGACTACGGAATACCGTTGAAACAGCACCGGCGAGGCCGTGTGTTTGTCCATGACCTCATCGGCCACGGCCTTCGCGCCACTCTCGCAGTACTCGGCCACACCCGACCGCTCGCCGTCGGGGTCGGGCCAGGCGCAGGAGGGGCAGTCGTAGCCATCTTTCTGGTTTAGCTTAACGAGTGCTTTCCAGCCGCGACCGATGCCAGTGCCGTTCAGTACGTGTTCAAACGATTTGACGACGGCAGTCAGGCCAGCCGCTTCGGTTTTGGGTTGGCCGGTTTTTAGCTTGCCGGTAAGCTCTTCGGGCGGTGTATTGGTCATGGTCAGGTTGCCACTAAGCCCAGCTCAACAGAATGCTGCCGAGCGTCGGCACTGTGGGCGAAATAAAAACAAGGTACGTTTTTTGCTTCAATCCGGCTCAACGTGGCGCGGGTTTCGGGCTGATTTTTGCCGTGAACCTGCCGGATATACACGCAGCGAACCTGATTTGGAAAATGCTCTACTATCGATGCATAGATAGTCGGGTCTTCCTGCGTATCGTCGCCAAGCAAAATAAACTGCTGGTCGGGGTACGTTTCGAGAATGCGTACAATCCGGTCAAATTTGGTGCGGTGTTTATTTTGGCCGGTTTTCAGCAGTTGCCCAATCTGTTTAAGCTGACTCAGCAGGTAAACGCCCACAGGCAGGCCGTTCTTTTCCGAAAAGTCCAGAATGTAATCATACAGATTCCACTCGCTGCTCGACACGTAGAAAAACGCATTGCTACGGTCGGCTCCGCTGTGGGCTTCGGCCAATAGCTGATAATGAGCGACTACGCCCTCAAATGGCTCCCGGCTGTGTGCGTTCTGAGTCAGCAGTACGTTCAGTCGCTTCAGGATAGTAGCCGAATGCGAAATCAGGAACGTATCGTCGATGTCGGAAATGCAGGCCAGCCGCGTTGGGTGCGGCACCAATATTTGTCCCTCCCCTTCGGCCAGTACGGTTTCGGGCGTAATCGTCTGCGCCATCAGTTCGACCCGCACCGGATGCCAGCCAGGCAATAAAGACCGATTGAGCGGCAAACTGACCCGGAAAAATCCGTCAGGGTCGGCGCGGGTGTCAATAGTTTGCTCACCAAACCGTACCCGAATCGTGGCTTCGGGGTAAGGCTTTACCAGAAATAATCGGATCAGACTGAACAGGTTAACAAAGAAATCATTCCGGTATTTCTTGCGCGGAAAGGCTGAACGCCGGAACACCGTCCCCTGAATGGTTAGCTGGTTGGTATTACCAAAACCGCGATATACTTTCACGGTAGGCCGGTCGGTAAGCCGCAGCCATGTTAAGAAATAGTGGCGTAGCGTACCTTTCAGGCTTGTTGTTTGTTTATCAGATGGCGCAGTACGAACAGCTTCCATAGCGTTGAGTCGGTATCCGTCGATAATAACCACCAAAACGGCAAGAAGTTGACTTATTTATTTGCCATTAACCCCGTTTCGGGTGGGCGCGACAAATCGGACTGGGAAGAGGCCATTCGGGCGTATTTCGCCGACCTGCCCCATACGGCACATTTGTTTCATCTGAACGGACAGACCGACGATGAACTGATTCGGCAGCAAATTGCCCAACACCAGCCCGACCGGGTGGTGGCCGTTGGGGGCGATGGCACCCTGAAAAGCGTAGCGACGCAACTGCTTGGCACGGGTATGCCACTGGGCCTGTTGCCTGCCGGATCGGCCAACGGTATGGCCCGCGAACTGGGCATCCCGCCCGACGCAGCCGGGAGTCTCGACGTGCTGGTGAACGGAACGCCCAAAGCCATCGACGTGATTTCGGTCAACGATGATATTTGTCTGCATTTGAGTGATATTGGACTGAATGCCCGCGTGGTAATGCACTACCAGCAGAACAACTGGCGCGGCATGTTCGGCTACGTGCGGGCGGTGCTAAAGGCGTTACGAAAACGGCGGCTGCTTCAGGTGGAAATTAATCTGGGCGACGTATGTGTACAGCGGGCCGCGCTGATGGTAGTGCTGGCAAACGCCCGTATGTATGGCACGGGGGCAGTTATCAACCCCGACGGCGATTTATCGGACGGTCAGTTTGAAGTGGTTGTTTTTCGGCGGTTGTCGGTCTGGGAGATTATCAAACTATTCTGGCGGTATAAGCCGTTCAACGCGAAACACATCGAAATCTTCCCGGCTACGTCGATTACGGTCAGCACACGCCGAAAAGCGTATTTTCAGGTCGATGGTGAGTATCGGGGGCGGGTCGGCGAAGTTAATGCCCGTGTGCTGCCGGGGGCGTTGCAGGTGCTGATGCCTGCGTTATGAGCCGGTCGGGTTCGGTGTAGATATTGAACCGGTCGTCGCGCACGAAACCGACCAGCGTCATGCGGGCTTCGCGGGCCATCTGCACCGCCAGACTCGACGGAGCACCCACAGCCGCCAGCAGCGGCACACCCGCCCGCCAGCTTTTCTGCACGAGTTCGACGCCGATGCGCCCGCTCAGGAAAATGCCGCAGTCCGACAGCGGCAACCAGCCTTTCCAGAAAGCCGCGCCAATGAGCTTATCGAGCGCGTTGTGCCGCCCGATGTCCTCGCGCACGAGTCGTATTGTACCGTCGGCGTCGAAAAGCGCGGCTGCATGAATACCGCCCGTGTGGGCAAAAGCCGTTTGTAGTTGCCGAACGCGGTCGGGCAAATTGTGAACAATAGCTGAATCAACCGAAAAATCAGCCATTAGCGGGCCGTTAGTATGCGCCATTGCCGCTTCGATGGTAGTCTTGCCGCATAGCCCGCAACTGGCCGAGCTAACCGTGATGCGTTCAAGCCGTTGCCAATCGACTGCCAGACCGGGCCGGAGTTCTACACGAATTACGTTGCCCTCTTTTTCAGCGTCCTGCACACAATGGCGGCACGAAAGCACGTCGGCGGGCTGTTGAATGATGTTTTCAGCGTATAAAAATCCCGTTGCCAATTCAGCATCCACGCCGGGCGTCCGCATGGTTACGACCAGACTGCGTTGTTGCCGGTCCTGGGCGGGGCCATAGCCAAGCCGGATTTCGAGCGGTTCTTCAACGGCCAGCAGATCAGGCGTTTCGGTGGTCACGTTTTGAACAACGCGTCGGACAACAGTGGGCGCAACAAAGGGCATATTCTTCTGTCGAGGTCATTCAAATTATCATTCTACGAGCCAGATGCGGTCGGCGTCGGCTCCCTGCTCAGTCCATTCGACCAATACCCGCTGCGATTCGAGCGTGTTGACGCGCTTGCCGGTGTAGTCGGGCCTGATGGGCAGATCGCGGTTATACCGCCGGTCAATCAGCACCAGCAGTTCAACTTTGCGCGGTCGTCCGAAGGCGGTCATAGCATCGAGTGCAGCCCGAACCATGCGACCCGTTGCCAGCACGTCGTCGATCAGCACTACACGTTTATTGTCAACTACAAATGGCACGTGCGTAGCATTAGGGCGCAGGGGCGTATCGCGTCGGCGAAAATCGTCGCGGTAAAACGTTGCATCCAGATACCCCAACGGCACCTCACGACCCAGCGAGCGGCTAAGTTCGCGGGCCATCCGCTCGGCAAAATAAATACCACGCGGCTGCATACCAAGCAGTACCGTGTCGGCAAAATCCTGGTGGTTTTCAATTAACTGTTGCGCCAGTCGGCTAATCACGATCTCGAGCAACGGACTGGAGAGAATCAGGCGTTGGTGGTTCATGGAGTAAAAATAGCGGTTCATTGTGGGCCATTGGTCATTAGCCATTTGTTTTTGCTTGTATAATTTTGCGAGCCAATTATAAATGGCAACTACTCGATGACTAAATTTCTTATCGTCGGCCTGGGCAACATTGGGCCAGAATATGCAATGACCCGGCATAACGCTGGCTTTATGGTTCTCGACCGGATGGCCGCTCAATATGGTTTTGGGTTTAGCATGACCCGGCTGGCCTATACCGCCAAGTGGCAACACAAAGGCAAACAACTGTTTTTTGTGAAACCCACTACCTACATGAACCTTAGCGGACGAGCGGTAGCGTATTATTTAAAACAGGAAAACATTCCGGTCGAAAACCTGCTGGTCATTACCGACGATAAAGATTTGCCGTTTGGCAAGCTGCGGTTGAAGCCCAAAGGGTCGGCAGGCGGGCACAACGGTTTGCGGAACATCGATGAAGTACTGACCACGCAGGAATACGCCCGGCTTCGGGTTGGTATCGGCAGCAATTTTTCGAAAGGCCGACAGGTCGATTTTGTGTTGGGGGAGTTTCCAGACGATGAAGTAAGCCAACTTCCTGAGTATTTGGACCGGGCTGGCGATGCTGTACTCAGCTTTTGTACTATGGGCATACAGCAAACTATGAATAATTACAATCAATGATATAAATTTTTGAAGAATTTTTCAAAACAAAACAACCATATTAAAATAATACAACAACCCAACTACGACAAATAATATTCCGAAAGAAAGACTTTTTCAATCATAAAAAGAGAATAAATTTACAATTACAGGACTTTATTCGGAATAAAATTTTACCAAGGACACAATTGCATTTTGGATTATCCAAACTTCTACAGACATTTGTGCGTTCATTAACTGAAACCAAAATAGAACAATACAATGAAATCGCGTGTTATCTTTGCATCGTTGATCCTCGGAGTAGGATTGATGATTTCCAAGGCAGACGCGGCTACCACCACCAACACTGATGATAGCCCGGCAGCCAACAAGCCGGCAAGTGTGATGCTTGTCAATGATTCGCTGATGCAGTTCGCTGCGTATGTCGGTCAGAACAATGTCAAGTTTGCGCAGACTACCAACTGGCAGAATTTTATGAGCGTGTTGTCACTTTATAACCAAAGCCCGGCGGCTGTACTGAACATCAGCCCTGCCAGCCGTGTCAGGTTTAACGAAGCTCTCGCTCAGGTGAACATACAACTGGCTAACGCAAATAATACGGAAGCCACCCGTTGGCTGAATCAGGCTGACTACACGGCCCGGATGATTAATTTCCTCTGGAACGTAAATCAGCCAGTAAACGAAGCTCCTGACGTTCAGTGATTTGAAATAAACGCTGAAATCGACAGGTTTTCGGAACAAGAAAGAGTAAAAGTTAGTTTTTCATGTAGAAAAGGTTAAGGGTTTAGGAATAGTCAGTATAAGGTTCTCTGCACGATCAGGGAACCTTATCTTTTTTATGGCAACCCCAAGAGATTTTTTACACCCCTTTGAGGTTGCCTTAGCCCTCCCCTACTTCAATTGATATACCTTTAATTCGTCGGTGAATTTGCTCATATCAATTTCCAGATCTTTCACCGTTCCCGTAGCAATGTCATACACCCAGCCATGAATGCGCGGGTATTCGCCTTTAGCCCGTGCGTGTTGCACAAATGAAAATTTCATAATATTCAGGCACTGCTCCTGTACGTTAAGCTCAACCAGCCGGCGGAAGCGGGCATTTTCATCAGGCAAGGCATTCAACTCATCCCGATGAAGCCGGTATACATCGTCAATATTGCGGAGCCAGATGTTTAGTTTACCAAGGTCTTTGTTATCTAAAGCAGCCCGAACGCCCCCGCAACCGTAGTGCCCGCACACAATGATATGCTTCACGTGCAAATACTCGACGGCATACTGCGTTACAGATATCGAACTGATATCGTTGTTAGGAATCAGGTTGGCAACGTTGCGATACACAAACACCTCGCCCGGACTAACACCCATAAAATTTTCAGGCTGAACCCGGCTGTCGGAACAGCCAATGTACAGAAACTCAGGTTCCTGGCCTAAAGCCATCTGCGAAAAGTAAGTTGGGTCTTGGGCCAGTTGGCTGGCGACCCATTCGCGGTTGTTCTCAAAAACTTTTTCGTAAAGCGACATAGGGGTGAACGTTGTTTTTCTAATTTAACCTGAAAAGTGAAAAGAGTGTTGAGATTGCAAGATAATCAGTCCACTAACAAAAAAGCCATTCCTCAAGTCGGGAATGGCTTTTCGCATTTTCTTAACCTAAACTAAGTCCACTGATGGTTGAGTGATCAAGTTATTGAATGATTGAATTGTTGAATGATTGAATGGAGTGGTCGGGTAACGGACCCATTCAATCACTCTATCATTCTATCATTCAATCATTCAATTATTTCCCCCCGCCCGGCTTTGCTCGCTCGATGTGGCGCTTTGGCGTTGGCGGGCTGCTTTTACGTCTTGATTACCGAAACGATAGGTGAATGTGAGGTTGAACCGGCGGCTCTCCCAACGCGACAGCACGAAGAAGTTGATATCCTGCACCTGCGCCCGCCCCCGGAAGTAGTTGAGCCAGAACGGGTCGCTAATGTTCAGCTTAATATTGCCTTTGCCGTCCATCACTTTCTTTTGCACACCGAGTGCGAAACCGCCCATCGCCTGCGCCTGATAGAATCCATACAACGCGGGCGAATTGTACCAACCCGACAGTTCGGCAGTCAGCGTTTTACTGATGGTAAAGTTGTTCGAGGTGTAGAGATTGTACGTAAACTGCTTGATCTCAAACGGTGTGCCCGAATACACGGCCTGATAGTACTGATAGTGCCCGGCTACATTGTTCTGCATCCGCCACCATTTGGCTACTACAACCGGGAAGCTCACGTTCAGGTTGAGGTTATCCAAATGACCGAGATTTTCGGCAATCACGTAGGTGATATTTTGCTCAGGTATTTGCCGGGGCGTTTCGCGGTTGATAAAGTCGGTAGTGCGGCTAAAACCCAGCGTAGTTGTGATGGCCCCCTTGTAAACGTGCGTCAACTCAACCGCATTGGTATACTGCGGGCGCAGAAACGGGTTGCCCTGCTGATAGGTGAACGGGTCTAAGTAAAACACAAACGGATTCAGGTTCTGGTAGTCGGGCCGGTCGATTCGACGGCTGAACGAGAAGTTCAGGACATTTGTCGAATCCAACTGTCGCGACAGAAAAAGCGTTGGAAACAGATTCAGGTAGTTCCGCTCCACGCGTTGACTGAGTGTGAGCGAGTTACCCACCGAGTGCGTATGTTCGGCCCGCAGCCCGGCCTGTACTTTCAGCTTTTTGCCCAGTGTGCCAGCGTAGTTTACATAAGCTGCGTTGATGTTTTCGTCGTACAGGAAGTGGTTTGAGCGGCTGGCATCGAACAGCCATTCGCGGGCTTCCTGCCGTAGCGTATCGAAAATAGTGTTGTTATCGGCTTTCACTAAACTGGTTTTCAACCCGGCCTCAAACTTGGCTCCGTTTTTCAGGGGATGCACATAATCTGTTTTGAATGCCATAATGTTGATAACAGAAGGCATTTGGTTGCGTATATCCTGCCGGGGGCGCGTCGGTACGTTTTCGGCATTCAGATACACGGTGCCGAGGTTCGATTGGTTGGTGCCGCTGTAGCGAACATAGTCGGCATCGACAGTCAGTTCGCGCCCTTTTCCGTCAAATTCATATTTGTAGTTGATGTTGCCGGTATAATTGGTCAGCGGATTTTTGAAATAGGTTTCGGTAGTAGCTTTGCTGGTAAGCTGTTGATTTTCATTAAAAATCAGCGTGTTATTCAACCCCGGCGACTCCCAGACATTCACAAAACCGTTGAACAGTACGCCAATGGTACTTTTCGAGTTAATGAAATAATCCAGGCCGGTTTTGTACGAATGCCCTACAAACTGATTAGGCCGAAACGAGCGTTGTTCAAAGAACGTATTACGCCCCTCAAACGGAATTACCCGGTTGATTTCATTGTACTGCGCGCTCTGCCGATTTACGTAGCTGTAATTACCAAACACGTTTACCTTACTGTCGCGGTGATTCAGGTTGAGCGATGTATTAAACTTGGGCAGGTCGTCGCGCTGACCGTTCAGGTTGTTGAACCAGCCGTAGCCAGTGCCGACAATAAATGAGCCGTTGGTGCCAAAGTTTTTGTTCTTTTTCATCTTAATATTGATGATCCCCGAATTACCAGCCGCATCGTATTTTGAGCCGGGATTGGTAATAATCTCAATCGACGCAATATTGTCGGACGGTGTATTTTTGAGCAGATTCGACACTTCCTGCTGCGAAAGGTAGGTTTGCTTGCCATCGATGTAGACAATTACGCCCGATTTTCCTTTTAGCTGAATCTGATCGTTTTGCCGGTCGATGGTCACGCCGGGTGCTTTTTCCAGTACTTCGAGAGCCGTATTGCCACTGGCAACAATGCTGTTTTCTACGTTTACCACGGTGCGGTCAACCTGCTGCTCGATAAATGGTTTCTGGCCTGTTACCTTCACTTCGGTCAGGTTTTTCGATTCTTCGGCCATTGCCAGGGCGGGTAATTCAAAAGCGGGCTGTGCTTCGTTAATCGCGAACGGTACACTATACGTTTTGCGATAACCGATCTGTTGCGCTACCACCCGGTAGTTGCCCGCGCCTACATTCTCAAAGGCATATTTCCCGTCTGTGTCGCTGATGGCTCCTTTCACCAGCGTTGAGTCCTGTGCTTTTAGCAGCATCATGGTCGTAAACTCAAGGGGCTTACCGCTGGTTGTTGCTACCTGCCCGCTCACTGTGCCTCGCTTCAGGACTTGCCCAAATGCCGTTGTCAGAGCGGCTATGAAGAAGATTGAACAGAGAAAAGTCGTTTTCATGGGGTGATACTCGGATGAGTGATGTTTGTTCAGCACTTAGTACATGGCAAAGGTAGGTAGCTTGCATCACAAAGTACTGTTTCTTACACAGGCGGTTTTTTCGCCGGGATGAGTGGATTTGAAACCGGAAGTCTGACCCGTCTGAATCGTCTGAACCAGGACGCTGGCCCGGCAGGATTAGCCTGGATTTACGGGATTAAACAGGATTGATTAGGCTCAGACAGCTAAAAGATGAAGATTCGTTTCAGATGTTGCATCCTGTACTGTGATTCGTCGGATTATTTTGACCGACTATGATCAGCTCGCCTTCGGCGATGAATCAATAAAATCATAGTCGGTCAAAATAATCCGACGAATCACAGTGCAGATTACAGCTTCACGCCTACGGCCCAGACACTGGCGTTGGGACCTTCGCCGGAGCGGAAGGGGCTGTTTGGTTCGTAGCGAACGAAGAGTTTACCTTCGCCCCGGAAGCCGAGTTCGGTGGTCAGGCCCCAGCGAATAGGATTGAGGTTAAACGCGCCGTGCGTCCGAACAGTCGAGCCGCCGACGGGTTTCACCGACGTATAACTGTCGAGCCGCATACCGGCGTAGGCTCCCGCATTCAGCGTAAAACGCGATCTGAACTTTATGTTCAGCATCAGCGGCAAATTCAGTTGCGTGGTTACAACCTTCGATTTGCGTAGTTCATTAGGAGCGGCTTCAACGATAAGCTGATTGTTTTGCTCGATTAGCCGGTTATTTCCTTCAAACATGAAGTTGTTCCAGGCCACTTCAGGGCCGGTAATCAGGCGAAACTTTGTCGAGCCGCTGGTGCCGAGTGGAATACGTTTGTGCCATGCCAGAGCCACAAAGCGCGAACCGATGGGCCGGAAATCGTAGCCAGTGGGCATTCCTGCGCCAAAGGCGTTAATGCCGAGATAGATACTGAAATCGTTAACGACACGGTCGAAGGAACGAGCGGGTTTCCGAACGGTCGTTACGGTTGAGTCGGTTTGGGTGGTGATTGTAACCGTGGTCTGGGCAAAGGCAGTGGCCGAAGCAGCAATGAAAGCCGAAGTCAGGAGGTGTTTTACGGTATTCATGACGATTGTGTGCGTATAGCGTTTTGAAAAAGTTGTCTGATTATCAACCCCTTCAGAACTGTTTGCGCGGGCCCTTGCGATTCGTTCCTTGTGTTGTTTGACGGGTAGATGTAAAACGGGCCGGGAGAGGTTGCACGGTCGCCGAAACTTTTTCGTTTTTCTGTTACACGCCCGCTAATTGCGTGATTTCGGGCTTTTTAATAAGTAGATACCACTAAAAGCAGCGCAGAATCTTTACCTTTGCGGCTTCAATCATCCGCGTTGGCCGATGCCGCTGATTGCCCCGTCGTCTTACGAACCGCCCGCCCACCTTTGGAATGGGCACCTGCAAACCATTATTCCTTCGTTGTTTCGTAAGGTTACAATTCCCTACGTCCGCGAGCGCATCAGCACACCCGATGATGACTTTCTGGATGTAGACTGGGCTTTTTCAGTTAAGAGTGAAAAGTTAAGAGTGAACAGTGAAGGGTTATTGGAATCAAACTTTTCACTCTTAACTTTTCACTCTTCATTAATCATTCTCTCTCACGGTCTCGAAGGCAGTTCGGCCAGCCCCTATTTGGTAGGCATGGCGAGATACATGAGCAGTCA
Source organism: Spirosoma montaniterrae (assembly GCF_001988955.1). Classification (NCBI taxonomy): domain Bacteria; kingdom Pseudomonadati; phylum Bacteroidota; class Cytophagia; order Cytophagales; family Cytophagaceae; genus Spirosoma; species Spirosoma montaniterrae. The sequence goes on from NZ_CP014263.1 coordinate 3,396,674, forward strand.
GGGATTCGATTGTTTGGCGTGGCATTACCGCTCGTGCAGTGGCGAGATGAATCGGCAACAGCGGTTTTATCACATCGGCGAAACCGGCGATCTACATTTCATCATCAATTACGCGCTTACCAAAGGATATCAAACAATATACCTGATTGGCTTTAGCGCGGGTGGCAGCATGACGCTCAAGTATTTGGGCGAACAGGGCGCGGCCCTGCATCCGGCTATCAAACGCGCTGTCACGTTCTCGGTGCCGCTCGACCTGATGGGGTCGGCCCGGCGGCTCGAACAGTGGGATAGTTTGGTGTATAACTACCGATTCAACCGAACGCTAAAGCGCAAAATCGCGGAGAAGGCAGCCATCATGCCCGGCGTTTTCGACACAGCCAAGTTGCGACAGGCCCGGTCGGTGCGCGAGTTTGACAACCTGTTTACAGCCCCGCAAAACGGCTTTCGCGACGTAACAGACTATTACACAAAGAGCAGTTCGCTGCAATATTTACCGAAGATTGTCATACCAACGCTGATTGTCAGCGCGAAAAACGACCCATTTCTGTCGCCCGAATGTTTCCCCGAAGCGGTAGGGCAGGAACTCACCAACGTGTGGATGGAGTTTCCGAAAGCAGGAGGTCACTGCGGATTTCCACCCCGCACGGGCGGCATCAACGGCGATGGTACAAGCTTTCGGCCGTTCTGGTCAGAAGAGCGAGCTTTGGCATTTTTGATTGAAAACCAATAGGTATATGCAACTGAATCGGCCTATTATACAACAATTTTTGACGACGCAGCCCGTAAGAAGAGCCTATCTTTTTGGCTCGCAGGCCCGTAACGAGTCAACGTCTGAAAGCGACGTTGACATTCTGGTTGAGCTTGATGACACCGCCGACTTATTTCAGTTCGCCAATATGCAGTTGCAGTTGTCTAAACTCTTGCAGATGCCGGTTGATTTAGTTTCGGCAAACGGCGTTTCGCCCTACATACGGCCATTTATTGAGCAAGACAAAATACTGATTTATGAAAAACAAGATCAGTGAATTGGCACGACTCAATCATATGCACGAAGCGTTGGGTCACATTATGCAGTTTACCAACGGGCTTACGTATGAAGAATACAGCCAGGACTTCAAGCTCCGGCTGGCATTACTAAAGCTGTTGGAAATTGTGGGAGAAGCCGCACGCTTTATTGGTGACGATACCCGGCTTAAGTTTAGCGACATTGAATGGGAAACGTTGTACGTAGTTCGAAACATTCTTGTACACGAGTACTTCGGCGTCGATTACGCCATAATCTGGCGTGCCATCCAAGAGAAGGTGCCGACGCTGCATGAAAAACCATCGGTTATCATTCAACAAACTGATAATCAGGGGTACAGCGTAGATTAGACATAGTCAACTATGAAATAGTCTGACGAACCATCACAACCCATCTCCCACCGCTAAAATTGACAATTGCTGACTTATTAATGAATGAATTTCCGGCTGACCCGGACGCACAACCTGACTGAACTATGCTCACCAATACACCCCCAACTACCCCCGCCGAACCGGCACGCCGGAGCGACGGCCCTGCCGAACAGACGTACTATATTATCGACTTCGACAGTACGTTTACCAAAGTAGAAGCGTTAGACGTGCTGGGTGAAATCTCGCTGGCTGGTCGGCCCGAACGCGACAACGTGCTGGCCCAGATCAAAGCCATTACAGACCGGGGCATGGCGGGTGAAATCTCGCTGGCCCAGTCGTTGTCGATGCGGCTCGAACTGCTCAGTGCCCACCGCGACCATCTGCCTGCGCTCGTCGAAGTATTATCGGATAAAGTGTCGGATTCGTTTCAGCGCAACCGGGCGTTTCTGACCGAAAACGCCAACAATATTTATATCGTATCGAGCGGGTTTCGCGAGTTCATCGTACCCATCGTAACGGCCCTGGGCGTGCGTGAAGACCATGTGTTTGCCAACACGTTTACATTCGATGACAAGGGAAATATTACTGGCTGCGATCCGGAAAACCCACTCTCGAAAGACCGGGGCAAAGTGCAACTCATGCGCGACCTCAACCTCGACGGCGACGTGTACGTAATTGGCGACGGCTACACCGACTATGAAATCCGCGAGTCGGGTTTGGCGAACAAGTTTTATGCCTTTACTGAGAATGTGATGCGCCCCAGCGTAGTTGAAAAAGCCGACCACATTGCGCCCTCACTCGATGATTTTTTGTTCGATAACAAATTGAGCCGCAGCCAGTCGTACCCCAAAAGCCGGATCAAAGTGCTGCTGCTGGAGAACGTTCATCCGGTGGCAGTACAACTCTTTGAACAGGAAGGGTTTAACGTTGAAATCCGCAAGGGTGCGCTCGATGAAGACGAGTTGATCGAAGCCATCCGCGACGTGTCGATTCTGGGTATTCGCTCAAAAACAAACGTTACGCGCCGGGTACTCGAACACGCCAACAAGCTCATGACAGTGGGCGCGTTTTGCATCGGCACCAACCAAATCGAACTCGATGCCTGCACCGAACGCGGCATCGCCGTATTCAATGCGCCCTACAGCAACACCCGCTCGGTAGTTGAACTGGCGATTGGCGAGATTATCATGCTCATCCGGGGCATTGTGCCGAAAAGCAATGCCATGCACCTCGGCACCTGGGATAAATCGGCCAAGAACAGCTACGAAGTGCGCGGTAAAAAGCTCGGCTTAGTCGGCTACGGTAATATCGGTACGCAGCTATCGGTCGTGGCCGAAGCTCTTGGCATGGAAGTGTATTTCTACGACGTTGTAGACAAACTCGCGCTCGGTAATGCCCGCAAATGCAAATCGCTGGATGAACTGCTGGCTATTGCCGACATCATCAGCCTGCACACCGACGGACGTGCCGACAATAAAAATCTGATCAGCTATCGTGAGTTTGGGCTGATGAAAAACGGGGTTATTTTTCTGAACCTTTCGCGCGGCCACGTTGTCGATATTCCGGCGTTGGTCGATGCCGTGGAGCGCGGCAAGGTAATTGGCGCGGGCATCGACGTGTTTCCGCATGAACCAAAGACCAACAACGAAGAGTTTATGAGTGCGCTGCGCCGATTGCCCAATGTAATTCTAACACCCCACATTGGCGGCAGCACCGAAGAAGCGCAGGCCAATATTGGCAGTTTCGTGCCGGGCAAGCTGCTCGAATACATGAACAACGGCAGCACCTACGGTAGCGTAAACTTCCCTGAACTGCAACTTCCGCTGCTGAAAGGCGCGCACCGGCTACTGCACATACACGCCAACGTACCGGGCATTCTGGCGAAGATGAACACCATTTTTGCCAACTACCACATCAATATTCAGGGGCAATACCTGAAAACCAACGAACACATCGGCTACGTAATTACCGATATTTCAAAAGAATATGCCGCCGAAGTGGTACATGAACTGCGGGCCATCGACAACACGATTAAGTTTAGATTGCTGTATTGATTGAATGGTTGAATGATTGAATGATTGAATGGGTCTGTTACCCTACTACTCCATTCAATCATTCAGCCATTCAACCATTCAATCATTCATCCATTCATCCAACATGAAAAACACCTACTTCACACCCGGCCCTGCCGAACTTTATCCGACAGTAGCGAAACACCTGCAAACGGCGATGGATGAGCAGATTGGCTCAATCTCGCATCGAAGTCAGCGGTTTCGGGATATTTATAAGTTTGCTGATGAACAATTGCGGACGTTGCTGAACATTCCGGCCACGCACGGTATCTTCTTCACTGGTTCAGCCTCGGAGGTGTGGGAGCGGCTGCTGCTCAACTGCGTCGAACACGAGAGTTTTCACCTTGTCAATGGTTCGTTTTCGCAGAAGTTTTATGATTATGCGCAGTCGTTGCGCAAGTTTGCCCATAAGCTGGAAAAGCCGTTTGGCGAAGGTTTCGACGCGGCAGAGATAGAGGTGCCGGAGTACGCTGAACTGATTTGCCTGACGCACAACGAAACGTCGTCGGGGGTGCAGATGCGGCCCGCTGAGATGCACAAGCTGAAGCGAAAGTACCCACAGAAGTTGTTTTGTGTGGATATGGTGTCGTCGGCTCCATACCCTGATTTGGATTACAGCCTGATTGATTCAGCTTATTTTTCGGTACAGAAAGCGTTTGGTTTACCCGCCGGACTGGGTATATGGATTGCCAATCAGGCGTGTCTGGAAAAGGCCGAACGGCTGCAACGCTATGATGCCACCACGATTGGCGCACACAATACGCTGCCAATGCTTTGGAAACACTACAAAACGTATGAAACGCCTGCTACACCCAATGTGCTGTTTATCTATCTGTTGGGCAAAGTAGTGGAAGATTACAATGCCATTGGTATTCAAACAGTTCGGCGGCATATCGACGAGAAGGCCCGTCTGTTATATAAGTTTCTGGAAACGTCGGATGAGTTTGCACCGTTCGTAAAAAATGAACGGCACCGGTCGCAAACGGTCGTGGTTGCCAATACGAAGAAACCATCGAACGAGGTGATTGCGGGAGCCAGACAGGCAGGTATGATCATTGGTAGCGGCTACGGCAAACTCAAGGATTCGCAGATTCGGATTGCCAATTTCCCCGCGGTATCGGTCGAGCAGGTAAGTGCGTTACTTGCCCAGTTAAGCAGGTAGCCGGGCAAACTTTCGGCGTCGTATATAGTTAATGGAGTAGGCAAATAATGCTACATTAACTCAACGACGATGAAAACTTTACTAACAACAACCGCGCTGCTGGCGGGTCTTTCGCTGGCAGCCTACGCGCAAAACAACGCCGACTCAACGGGGCGAAATAAGCCCTTGCTGAATAACGAAACCAAACAGGAAATTCGCGAGAAAGTTGAGCAGACCGAAGACAAAGTCAATGAAGAAGTTGATCGCTCAATCAGCTATCAGCAACGCAATCAGTTAAGCTGGTTTCAACCCAATAACCTGTTCGCTGGCGGTGGTCTGGGATTTGGTGTGGCCGACGGTCAGGTTTTTTCGGGAATTAATACACGGGCGGGCTACTTCTTCCAACCGGGTTTTGCGGCTGGAATTCGCTACGATAATGAAACGCTGATTGGCAATCAGTACCGCGCCCGTCAATTTGGTGTGTTCACGCGTTATTATCCCTTCCGCACCCGCATCAGCAGTTTCATAGGTGTCAGCCTGAACCGGGGTCGCGAATTTTCAAACGATGTTACAAACAGGAAACTGGACCGATTCACCAGCGTAGGTCTGGAGATTGGGGTTATGACCTGGGTGCTTCGCCGGTTAGGTGCCGAACTGTCGTATGAGGGCAACTATTACAACCGCATCAACCCAACCGCAAGTCAAAGCCGGGGCGGTCGGCTGAAGATAGGTGTAAATTATTTCTTCGGACAGGTTGGCGGAAAACGCTAATGCTTTCTCCGTAAAGCCCCACCTGATCGTTCCGTAAATGCTCGCAAATATGATTTTCAGGAGCGTTAAATTTTTTGTCAACATTCTGATTATCAAACTAATATTGGCTGATTAACGGGATTTATATAGGGTGATAATATGTTAGTAAGGTGTGGCTCTTCTGCCCACTTTTACTCCCGTTATGACAACCGAAACAGCCATTTTGCCAGCAGCAACGCCACTTGTTAAGTCGCCTAAACTGTGGATGCCCCGGCGCGTAGTGTTCACAGCCGATGCCCTCAACGAGTCGTTCGGGCAGGCTATGTATGAGCGCATTTCGGCGCAGGGTTTGCCCATCGAGATTGCGAAGAACAATCGCATTACGGGCCTGCGCGGAGCCGACGAGCGCGAAACGTATCGCATCGCCAAAAATACACTGGCGGTGGTGAACGCTCCGCCGAGTGCCTTCAAACTACAGCCTATTCCGCCCTCTGCCGACTGGCAGATGAATCTTGCCGAAGGGTGCCCGGCTCATTGCCAGTACTGCTATTTGGCAGGTAGCCTGGCTGGCCCTCCGGTGGTGCGGACGTATGCCAACCTGCCCAAAATGCTCGAACACACGGCGGCTTATGAAGGCACCTATCCGCCTAACCGTAGCTGGCAAAGTAGCGACGCCAACCGCCCCACCACATTTGAGGTGAGTTGCTATACCGACGTGTTGGGCATCGAACATCTGACGGGCAGTTTGGCCGAATGTATCCGCTATTACGGCACCCGCGAAATGGGACAACTGCGCTTCGTGACCAAATACGATCAGGTCGATAACTTGCTTGCGTTGCCGCACAACGGCCAAACCCGCGCCCGTGTCAGCCTGAACACCGACAGCATTGCCCGGCGGCTGGAAGGTGGCACGGCCTCAATAGAAGCGCGGTTGCAGGGTATTCGGAAACTGGCGTTACCTAAAGAGTTGGACGGTGGCGGCTACCCAATTGGCCTTGTCATCGCCCCGATTATGCCCATCCCTGACTGGCGTGAACATTACACGGCTCTACTTGACCGCATCGCCGAAGTCATTGATTTCCCGTGTGATATGAACGCCGAGTTCATCAGCCACCGCTTTACGCCCGGCTCGAAAGACGTGCTGTTGCAGTGGTATCCGAACACCGCACTCGATATGGACGAAACAACACGCGCCGAGAAGCGTAACAAGTTTGGCGGCACCAAATACGTGTATCGGCCCGACGAGATGCGCGACATGAAAGCGTGGTTCTACGCCGAATGGCAGCAGCGTTTTCCTAACGCGCCCGTGTTATACTGGACGTAGCGTGCCCTCACCCCCGGCCCCTCTCCCAGAACGGGAGAGGGGTGAACCATCCGGGAGCAGTGCTCCCCTCTCCCGTTCTGGGAGAGGGGCTGGGGGTGAGGGTAGTTACCACACCCGCGCCTGCTGCACTTCTGGCTTATACAACTTCTGACCCGGCTGTACGCCGAACGCCTGATAGAACGGGGCAAAGTTGGAAAGTGGCCCATTGACCCGGAACTTATCGGGCGAGTGCGGGTCAGTAGCTACACGAACCCGCAGTGATTCATCGCGGACTTTGGTGCGCCACACTTGTGCGAAGCCTAAGAAGAACCGCTGATCCGGGGTGAAGCCGTCGATTTTATCCGTGCTTTGGCCCTGTTTTGTCAGTTTAAACGCCTGATAGGCCAGCGTAATACCGCCCAGGTCGGCTAAGTTTTCGCCTAATGTCAGGCGTCCGTTCAGGCGCAAATTATCCAGTACAGTATAGCCATTGTATTGGTCAACAATGGCTTGCGTTTTAGTGGTAAAGCGTTCGGCATCCTGTTTGGTCCACCAGTCGCGGAGGTTTCCGTTGGCATCATATTGCCGGCCCTGATCGTCGAAAAGGTGCGTCATTTCATGTCCAATCACCATGCCAATACCGCCGTAGTTGATGGCATCGTCGGCGTCTTTGTCGAAGAATGGGAATTGCAGAATGCCCGCCGGAAATACAATTTCGTTGTTGGTCGGATTGGCGTATGCGTTCACAGTGGGCGGAGTCATGGCCCACTCCGAGCGGTCGACTGGCTGATTGATTTTAGCAAATTCTCGTTTGTAATCATGTATGCGAGCACGTTGGACGTTGCCAAAAAAATCGTCCCGCTTCACGATTATGTCTGAGTAATCTTTCCACTTGTCGGGGTAGCCAATTTTTTTAACGAATTTATCTAACTTCGCCAACGCTACTTTTTTAGTTTCGGGAGCCATCCAGTCGAGTTTCTGAATTCGTTCGCGGTACACGGTTTGCAGGTTGTTGACCAACGTCAGCATCCGCTCTTTGGCGTCGGGCGGAAAGTAGCGTTTCACCCACAACTGCCCCAACGCTTCGCCCAGACTCCGGTCAATTCGATTGGTGATGCGTTTCCAGCGGGCGGGTTGCTGCGGCTGACCGTAGAGTGTATTTTCGTAGAACACAAACGCAGCCCGTTCAAACGGTTGGCTCAGTTGGCTGGTGTTCTGATCGATGGTAGCAAAGGCCAGATAATCGTTGAGCGTTGTGATCGGCACTGTCGGCAATAGCTTATCCAACGCCTGATAATAAGCGGGTTGCCCAATCAGCACGGTGTCGATCTGTTTAAGGTTCATCGTATTCAGCAGCGTTCGCCAATCCAGATTTGGCATTTGCCGGGTCAGCTCAGAAACGGAAACTTTGTTGTAATTGGCTACTGGGTCGCGCAGGTCGGCGGGGGCTTTGTGCGATTGAGCCAGCTTTGTTTCAAACTCCAGAATGCCCTCGGCTTTGGTGCGGGCCGACGCCGAATCAACGCCCGTCAGCGTGAACAATCGGGTTATGTACGTCAGAAAAGCCGCCCGAATTTTCTTTGTCGCAGCGTCCTGTTTGGTATAATACTCTTTTTCGGGCAGCGTCAGCCCGGCCTGTTGAAAGTTGATGCGGTTGAGGCTGCTTTGCCGGTCGTCGGCCCCGATGTAGAAGCCGAATAATTTACCCCCCGGAGCCGCTTTATCAGCCGCCACGTAGTTCAATATGTCTTTATAAGTGGTCAGTGTTGCGATTTTGGCAAGGTCGGGTTTCAGCGGTTCGTAGCCGATTTTTTCAATCGTGACGGTGTCCATGCCACTGGCGTAGAAATCGCCTATCTGCTGTTCAATACTGCCCGTTTTGGCGTCGGCTTTAGCGGTTTCTTCCAGAATAGCTTTTGTCTTTAGCTGATTTTCTTCGTATAACTGATAAAACGACCCCCAGCCCGTTTGGTCGGCGGGGATAACCGTTTTTTTCAACCACGTACCATTAGCATACGAAAAAAAATCGTTGCCGGGGCTAACCGTGGTGTCCATACCTGACTTGTCGAAGAAACTGGTTCGGCGGGCTGATTCGTCGCCAGATTCCGTACCTTTCTGGCAGGCTGTCAGACATATAGTCGTGGCAAAAAGACAAATGAACAATTTAACATGTATCATAGAGTGTTCTGTTGTTCGTTTAGAATTCGATATTTTTACGCATAAAACGCTGAACCATGAAAAATGTACTGTTTATAGCCCTCTTGGTTGGGGCTTCATTTGGTGCCGTAGCGCAGGATAACGTAAGCTATCATGGCAAAAAGATCAATAGCAAAGGGGCCATTGCGGCTACCGAGCTACCGGCTAAAATGGGCGATAAAGACAAAATGCCCGCAAAAGTTGAAGGTACGGTAGAGGATGTTTGCAAGATGAAAGGCTGCTGGATGAAAGTAAAAACCGGCGACGGCCAAACCATGCGGGTAACGTTTAAAGACTACGGTTTCTTTGTCCCGAAAGATATTGTTGGCAAAACAGTTGTTGTGCAGGGCCTTGCCGAAACCACCACTACGCCCGTGTCGGAGTTGCGCCACTATGCCGAAGACGCTGGTAAATCGAAGGAAGAAATTGCCAAGATTACCGAACCCGAAAAAGCCCTTACGTTCGTAGCCGACGGGGTTATTGTGAAGCAATAAGATTTTGTCATTTGTAAGCCAGTTGTTTTTGTGCGTATCATTGCAAAAACACCCACCAACTATGTTTTTAGAAGAACGAGTAGAACAACTGGAACAATTGGCCGTTGACCAAGGCCGCCAACTTGAAAGCGTCGCGCGTGGCTTAGCCGACCTGACCGTCGATGTACGAGCCATCCGCCGGGACCAAAACGAAGGCTTCGCCCGGATCGATAGCGAACTGGCCGAAATCAGGCAGGATATTGCCGGAGTAAAAGCGGAAGTAGCCGAAGTCAGAGCCGATCTTGAATCGTTCAAGAAAGAGGTTCGCGAAGAGTTCACGCGGGTCAACACCCGTCTCGATGAAATGCAGGGTACAATCGGTCAGATGCAGGGTACGATTGTAGACATACAAGGTACAATCGGTCAAATGCAAAGTACAATCGGTCAAATGCAAAGTACGATTGATCAAATGCAGGGTACGCTCGGTCAGGTGCAAGACACACTGAAATTGATTGTAAAAGTGTTGACTGACCGCCCAAATTGATTAAACAGCCCAGTATTACAGAAAAAAGCCTTAGAGTCAATCCAACACTTTTTTCGTAGATTCAGGCCGCAACCAACCGTTGCGGCTTTTTTCGTACCCAACCAAATCATCAGCCATGAAACAACTGTACCTGCTGGCGGGGCTATCGCTGCTGGCTTCTCCCCTATTGGCTCAACGTACCCTTATCCACTGTGGTAATTTCTTCGATGGAATCGGCAATGCCGTTCAGTCGCAAATGACTGTGGTGGTCGAAGGCAATAAAATTACCGCCATTCAGAAAGGTTATACCTCACCCGCCGGGCAAGACCGCGTGGTTGATCTGAAAACCAAAACCGTGCTGCCCGGCCTGATCGATATGCACGTACATATCGAGAACGAAACCCGGCGCGGTGCCACCGCCGACCGCTTCACCCAGAACGTACCCGATGTAGCGTACCAAGCCGCCAAATACGCCAAAACCACGCTCATGGCCGGTTTTACAACCGTGCGCGACCTCGGCGGCAGTGGTATCAACGTGGCCCTGCGCAACGCCGTTAACCGGGGGCTGGTTGAAGGTCCACGTATCTTCACCGTCGGCAAGTCGATTGCTACGACTGGCGGCCACGCCGACCCGACCAACGGCTATCGGAGCGACCTGATGGGCGATCCCGGCCCTCTGGAAGGCGTTATCAACGGTCCTGAAGAAGGTCGAAAGGCTGTTCGACAACGGTACAAGGAAGGGTCTGACCTGATCAAAATTACGGCAACGGGGGGTGTTCTGAGCAATGCCAAAGATGGTCAGGGACCGCAGTTTACGGAGGAAGAACTGAAAGCGATTGTCGAAACAGCTAAAGATTATGGCTACCCCGTAGCGGCCCACGCGCACGGGGCTGAGGGCATGAAACGGGCTATTCGGGCGGGTGTTCAGACCATCGAACACGGCACCTACATGGACGACGAAGCCATTGAGCTGTTTAAAAAGAATGGCACTTACTATGTGCCCACCATCATTGCCGGAAAAACCGTTGCCGACTCAGCCCGTACCTTCGGCTACTACCCGGCTTTGGTAACGCCTAAAGCATTAGCCATCGGCCCCAAAATTCAGGCTACGTTTGGTAAAGCCTATAAAGCAGGTGTAAACATCGCTTTTGGCACTGACGCAGGGGTGTATATCCACGGCTACAATGCTAAAGAATTTGAGTACATGGTTGAAGCTGGTATGCCGCCATTGGCCGCCGTGAAATCGGCACTGATGACCAATGCCAAACTACTCAATATGGATACGCAGATCGGCTCTATCGAAACAGGCAAGTTAGCTGATATCATCGCCGTTGATGGGAATCCATTGCAGGACGTTAAAACGCTCCAATCCGTCCGCTTTGTCATGAAAGATGGCAAAATATACAAACAATGAACACCCAATAGTTCGTTGTAGCATACGCTGTTCACTGCCAGACAGCGGGAAATGGGCTACAAGGGCTATTCACGGCCAGCCAGGGGCGGTATGTTGATTGTGGTGCAGGCAAAATGTCGATGGTAGTTACAAGGTCGTCAAGTCGCTGCTCAAATTGCGTCAGAATGTGATGAAGCCTGTTCAGTACTAACTTTCCCTCCTCCTGATTAAGATAGGCCAGTTGAAAAACAGCCTGCATGTAAGCCGATTCGTCGGGTTTCGCGTCGTGCCAGAAAAGTTGGAATGGTACGGTGGCTGCCTGCTCATTTAATGGATAAACCTGATTGGAAAGCTCTGCAAACTGAACCGCCGGATCGTGCGGCACGTGTGTCAGCAACACATCGGTTAGTGGCTCGGTTGCCAAATCGCGGCCCAGTAACCGGGCGAACTGACCCACTGGAAAAGCACGATGGCCGTTGTCGGCCCGATGCTGATTGCGAATGAGCCGAATCATTTTTCGGAGCGAATGACCAGGATTGTAGGTGGCCTGAAACGGTAACGTCCGGTCGAAGCGTCCCAGCGTTTCGCGTTGAGTTTTTGTCTGACGCCCCGCCACCGTTCGTCCAAAGAGGCACGTGGCCTGGTGGGTTGTTCGGGCAAAACAGAGCGTGAGTGCCGCCAGCAATAAGGATTCGGTGGTCGATGCGGTCTCGGCGGCAACGCGAGCCAGCATGTGACTCAATTCGTCGCTCAAAGGCAGACTGACCACGCCCGAACCGGCATCTTTGGGCTCCTGCCGACGAAGCAGCGGGCGAGGCCGTTCAGACAGTTGTTTTTCCCAATAATACCGGTCTTCTGTATACGCCAGACTGGTTAGGTACAGCCGTGCCGGTGCAATTTCTTTCACGTAAGAATAAACCAGTTCCGTTTCCTGACGACCCGCCACCTGCCGTGTGTAGTCGTTGGCAACGTATCGCAGCAGGAGGTTAAAGCCGGTATGATCGAGCAGTAGGCTATGGCAACGAATAAACAGCCGATATTCATTGTTGGCAATGGTCAGCAACACAAATTCGGCACATTGCTGATCGGGAAGCGACCTGTTCATCTGCCGACGTATCCAGTTGTCGGCTTCCAGACGCGGGCAGACCGCAGGCTGCATGTCGAGCACAGACACAGGCAGGTGCGATAGGGCATCGTTGAGACTGGCAACTGGCCGAAAACAGCTCACGTCTAACTGGTAGCGAAATATATCATAGTAAGTAGGGAGGTTGACAATAATTTGTCGTAACAGGTCGATCTGAAGCGGCCCGGTAAGGGTTACGTAACCGGCCACTGCCGGTTGCATTTTCCCGATGGGTTGCGTCAATATTATTTCTTCCTGGGCCGGATGCCAGGCGAGTTGCGTATCAGTATAAGTAGTTGGCATAGCAAAAAAAGGAAGAATCAGGAATGAAAATTACAGCTATGTCAACTACCTTAGATTAGTTTGTCGGTCAATGGGTGGTAAAGGTTGGTAAACGTATACTTTTGGTAGGCAAACGACAATATATCCAGCTTCCCTTTCCTTCATGACGAACGACCGTATCAACATCCTGCTTATTGAAGATGAGGCCATTCTGGCAATGGACCTTGCCGACCAGTTAGAAACAGAAGGGTATTTTGTTGTGGGTGTTGCCAACAATGGCCGAAAGGCACTCGAATTATTTGCAGGTAATACCGTTGATCTGGTGTTGTGCGACATTACGATTAAAGGCGACTGGGACGGTATCGAAACCATTCGGCAATTGTCAACCATTCGGCAGGTGCCCGTTATTTACCTGACAGCCCTGGCCGACCGGGCCACCATTGGGCGGGCTAAAGAAACATTTCCGGCAGCCTACATCACCAAACCTTTCAACCTAATGCAGTTGCGGCTGGCTATCGAAATGGCTATCAACAATTTTTCAGGACGCGTTTCTATGCCGCAAATCCCCGATAAAACGGCAGCAAAAGACGGCCTGAGACCGGCACCTATCCTGAAAGTAGATAACGCCCTGTTTATCAAGCAGCAACAGCAATTTGTGAAAGTACCGCTTCAGGAAATACTGTTTCTGGAAGCCGACGACATTTATACGACCGTTGTTACACGAGCTAAAAAATACGTTGTGCGGCTCCCACTCAGTCATATGCTCGAACGGTTGCAGTATAATCGGCTGACCCGAACGCACCGCTCGTTTGTGGTTAATTTAGACCGGATTGAATCGTTCAGCGATCACGACGTGATGGTGGCCGGGCATTCGGTGCCGCTGGGCCGCAATTATAAAGAAGAATTTATGCGGCACTTCCCGGTCTGGTAGGCTTATAATTCCTGCGACAGGTTAAAGAAAAAACCAGGCTTACCCTGTGCATTGATTGTACCACTGAACCGGAATACCATGTTGTAGAACGTGACAAAATCGAGGCTAACGCCCGTTCCGGCCAATAAGCGGTTGGCTAACTGGCTCTGGTATTGCTCGGCCACCGTGCTGCTCACATAGCCCATATCGGCAAAAGCGGTCACATATCCCGCAATAGGCACTGTGTTAAATTGCCGGACAGGTAGCCAGTTCAATTGTTTGCGAACATCGAAAAGCTGGTAGCGCAGGCTGTTTCGCCAGATGCCAAATCGCTGACCATCAACAACGTACAGTTCATATCCGCGTATCATGTCGAGCGAACTGCCTAAACCCCGCAGAAAAAAATAGGGTTGCTCGACGGGCAGGGAGAACCGCCCGCGCAAACCCGATGCCGTATAAAACCGACCACCCAACGGCCAGAAACGGGTGACAGAACCCAGAAACTCGGCATAGCGAAAATTATCGCTCGGCAGCAGGCCACCCACCCCGGCAGAAGCGGTCAGTAAGGTTCCACGTAGTGGATACGCCACGTTATCGCGCTGATCGTACCGATAGGTGTAGCTCAGGCTCGTGAATGACAGGCGGGTACGGCCATTCAGAAAATAATTCGGATTGAGCCGGGCAATAGTGTCGTTGATGGTATTGCGCGTATGGCGGGCTTCGATAGTATGATAATGATACAGCCCCCGCCGGTAGGTCATCTGCAAAAATGCAAACATGCGCTCGCGCAGCAGTTCTTCCGAACGCACGTATACCCACTTATCGTTCAGCGTCTGATAAGGCAACTCTTTGTTGGTCTGATAATTAAAGTCGGCGCGAAGACCAATGCGCTGGGCCCGGTCAACGTAGGGCATGGCGTATGAAATTACCGTTCGCGACAGAAACCCACGCTCGATGGCTAACTGAAGCCGGTCATTGTTACCCGTTACGTTACGGTAGCTGAGCCGCCCGCCGTAGATAACCCGTCGGAGGTCTCGGCCCCGGTCATACCACCACTCGTTGAAATTTCGGTCGGCCAGATCAAAAACCGGGTATACAATGATGTACCAGCGTTCTTTCATCACTACCGTCAGATCAACCGTTGCCAGCCGGGTTGAATCGAGCGCGGGTATGTACTGCGTGACGATATCGACCGTAATAAACAGATTGGTATTATTGACGTTACGCTGATCCCAAGCCATTCGACCGGGCAGGTCGGCCAGCCGGACTGTATCGCCCGTATGTAGGGATAGTTCGCGCCGAACAATGCGGTCGCGCGTGCGGTAATTGCCTTTCAGCGTAATTTGCCCAATCAGTACCGACTGGCTCGAATCAAGCACGATAACAGAACGGTCCTGAGCGGCAGCGGGCCAGATGATCCCAAAAACGACCGCAAGCCACACGAAACCGATTACTCCACTTTTTGGAATCATGGCCAAAAATACGGCTTTCTCAAAAAAATAAGACAAGAATATCTGTGTATCCTGCAAACCACTACGTATAATTGTTGTCTGTTCGTTAAATGCTACAGAAGATACTCCAAACTTTACCTGCTACATGCAAACCGAAAAAATTCAGAAGCCAGCGGCCCTCGCGAAGCCCAACCTAACGTTCTGGCAAATCTGGAACATGAGTTTTGGCTTTTTCGGGATACAGTACAACTTCGGCCTCCAGCAATTTATTATGAGTCCGGTGTTTCGCTATCTCGGTGCCGATGAAAACAAGATACCCATTTTGTGGCTGGCCGGTCCAGTAACGGGTTTGCTGATACAGCCGCTGATTGGCGCAATCAGCGACCGAACGTGGTCGCCCCGCTGGGGTCGGCGGAAGCCATTTTTCCTTATCGGAGCCATTATTTCCAGCATTGCGCTGGTGCTGATGCCCAACTCCAAAGCACTCTGGATGGCTGCCGGGCTGATGTGGATGATGGACGCCGGGCTGAACGTAACGATGGAGCCGTTTCGGGCGTTTATCGGCGATAAGCTGAATGAGGGGCAACGAACCCTGGGGTTTGCTATTCAAAGTTTTTTTGTGGGTTTCGGGCAGATATTAGCCAGCCTGATGCCCTACCTGCTGCCAGTGCTGGGCATTGCCATGACGTTGTCTGAAACTGAAGGCGGCAATGCCATTCCGCAATATGTGCATTACCTGTTCTATATTGGCGCGTTTGCTATTGTGGCGGCTGTACTCTGGACGGTTTATACAACCAAAGAATACCCGCCCGCCGACATGGCCGAGTTCGAGCGCATGAAACGTGAACAGAAAGGCTTCGGTCATGCCATTGCCGAAATCAAAGACGCGCTCCTCGAAATGCCGACCACGATGCGACAGTTGTGGTGGGTAAAGTTTTTTACCTGGTATGGCCTGCCCCTGATGTGGCAGTACCTATCGCTGGCAATTGCCCGGCACGCTTTCAATGCACCAACACCCGACGCGCCCGGTTTTGAAGAGGGCAGTAAATGGGGCGGTTTGTGCTTTGCTTTCTTCAATGTGGGGTGCATTCTGGTATCCTTCCTGATTCCGATGCTGTCGCGACGGTTTAGCAAGCAGGCAGTTCACGCCCTGTTTTTGTCGGTGGCCGGCTTAGGCTTTATGTCGATGCTGTTTTCGAACGATAAAAATATTTTCGCCTTTGGCATGCTGCTCGTGGGCTTCGGCTGGGGGTCGATTCTGTCGATGCCGTATGTGATGCTGGCCGACTCGGTTCCGGCTTCGCGCATGGGGGTGTACATGGGTATTTTCAACGGTTTCATTGTGGTGCCGCAAATTATCAGCATGATCACGGTGCCGTTCCTATACAATAATGTTTTGGGTAGCGATCCCCGTAACGCGCTCATTCTCTGTGGCATTTGCCTATTCTTAGCGGCTGCATCGTGCTTCCTGGTGAAGTCGAATCCGAACAGTACCGGAGCTGCGTTTCCAGTCGGGGGCGGGGGGCATTAATTTTATTTCGTTACTTCGTGGGGTTGAAAGGTGTCTCAGCAGCGTTTCGTTCGTGCTGACCGGGCGCGTTTCAACCCCATAATGCGTTGGTAACGCGGCTGGAAAGCCGCATTCGCCAACGCATTAACGCAATCCTTACCACCGCATTACGCTTATACAGTAGATGGATAGTTCTGAACGCCCTTACGACCTGATTTCGGTAGGCGAGTTACTGGCCGACTTCATTAGCCACCACGTTTCATCGAGCTTGCTCGATGCCCAGGATTTTCGGCGGTATCAGGGCGGTAGTCCGGCCAATATGGCGGCTAACATGGCCCGGCTCGGAAACAAAGTCGCGCTGGTTGCCACAGTTGGCACTGATAACATAGGGCGATACCTGACCCGCCAAATCACCGAAACGGGCGTCGATACACAATACGTACACAGCCATCCGCTCGAACCCACCAGCATTGTCGTAGTGTCGCGCACGTCGGGTACGCCCGATTTTATTGCCTACCGTACCGCCGACCGACAAATCGAACCCGAACACCTGCCTGATTCGTTGCTGCAACAGGCCCGGATTTTTCATACTACCTGCTTCGCCCTGAGCCAGTCGCCCGCGCAGGGAACCATTGTCGATGGTGCCCGCCGAGCGCAGGCTCTTGGTTGTCAGGTCAGTATCGACGCCAATTATGCACCCAGTATCTGGCCCGACCGCGATCAGGCATGGCGCGTACTGACCGAGTATTTTTCGTATGGTGCGCTGGTCAAAGTCAGCGAAGACGACGTGGCGCGGCTGTATGGCAGCAAGCAGCCCCCCGAAAAAGCTATTCAGGATTTTCACCAGATGGGGGCATCATTGGTCTGTCTGACGCTCGGCCCCGATGGTAGTTTAGTGTCGTACAACAACGGTGCAAAACAGGCTCGCGTACCGGGCCGAAAAATAGACGTGGTCGACGTTACCGGTGCGGGGGATGCCTACTGGGCCGGTTTCCTGACCGCTTACATCGATGGTTACGCGCCCGCCAACTGCGCTCACGTTGGCGCGGCCCTCGCGAAAATGAAACTCACCCGGCAGGGACCACTACCACCCAAAATTGATCGCGAGGAGATTTATTAAAAAAGGTGTAGGGTGTAAAGGGATAGGGCGTAGGGTATAAAAGGTGTAGGGTTTTGCGTCAGCCCCTTACACCCTACACCTTTACACCTTTACACCCTATCCCTTTTATTTCAACTCGGCCAGTTTGTTCATATCAACGTCTTCGAGGGCGGCTTTGATTTTGTCTATGCCAACGCCCCGCCCTTTGGCCGTAACGATGTAGCGTTTATTGACCAATACGGCCACCTCGCCCGATTTGCTGCTGTTATCGTATTTCTCGAAAGCTTTGTTGCCACCGATGGTTGTCGTTTTTTCGTAGCCGTCGGCAGTTTCCTTATCGACCTCGATCATACTCCAGGCAGCCAAGCCCATCATCATGGCCGAGCCAGCTCCATCGACTAAGGCGATTTCGATGGTTTCGCTGTTGTCATCATTGCCATATTTGCCTGTCGCGGTTGAGACGCCGAAGCCCATTGCTTTGTTTTTCTCGCCGGTTGCTTCCTTGCGGGTTAGTCCGTCGGCGTCGGCGGGGAGCAATTCTTTCAACGCGCGGAAATCGACGGTTTCTACCGGTCCGTTTTTCTGCATTTCTTCAGCCTGATCGGCTATAGCTTTCATAGCGTCAACGGCCCCTGTTGCCGAAACCGACGCTTCTTCGGTTTTTTCTTCCTCTTTGTTGCCGCCACAGCCGGTCAGCAGTACGCCCATGAGCAGGGCTGTAGTCAGGTAGGAGTGCTTGTTAGTCATTCGATTGTTGGTTTAGGAAATTACATATTGGCAAAGTAGGCGTTGCATCGATACATACAGCAGCTTTTTGAGTGAACGCGGCATAAAAGCAAAAAGGAGCCGTAAAGCCCCTTTTCTACCCTTGTCAAACCCGTTTTCGTCAGGATTTTACTCCATCCGGCTCCGATGCTTCTACCAGCGTGACCGGGTTTTGATAGCTTCGTATCACGAAATAAATACCCAGCAGCACTGCCGGAATACTCAGAATCTGGCCCATGTTCAGGAACAGGCTATTCTCAAACGATACCTGATTTTCTTTGGTGTACTCCCACAAAAATCGCAGCGCAAATACCCAGATCAGAAAAATGCCAAGCATACTGCCGCGTGGAGCGCGGCCTTTGTACTTATTCCAGAACCAGAACAGAAAGAAAAAAAGTACCAGACACGACAGCGATTCGTATAACTGTGCCGGGTGGCGTGGCACAACGTGGGGCATCGGAATACCGCTGTAGTCGGCACGGGGAAATACAACGCCCCAGGGCAGGTCGGTGGGACGACCGATGATTTCGGAGTTAATAAAATTACCCAGCCGGATAAATGCCCCGCTCAGAGCAACCGTAATCACGATTCGGTCTGTAACCCACAGAAACGTTTGTCCGGTTGCCCGGCTCGATTTCCGGCGCGAATACAGCCAAAGCCCCGTCAGAATACCGATAGTTGCCCCGTGACTGGCTAAACCGGCAAAGGGGGGCGTAATAACCGTGAGGGGGTTTTTAAGCAGAACTTCGGGTTCATAAAACAGAAAATGACCAAAACGCGCCCCTACTACCGTCGATACAACCATGAAAATCAGCAGCGTATCGGTATCGGCAACGGGTTTGCCTTCTTTTTTGAAAATGTAGGTCATGATCTGCATACCGATCAGAAAACCCAGTGCGAAGAGCAGCCCATACCAGCGTACAGAAAAAGCACCGATGTGAAAAATTTCGGGATCAGCTTCCCAAATAATGTACTGCAACATAGTTTGTCAGCGAAAGTGCCGGTTCGTATCTGAACAACGACCGACAAAGATACAGATTGCGGGAGAGTTTTTGGACGTTTTGCTGTTTATGCCTGTGTGATGAAACACTTGCTCATTGGATTGGTTCGACTGTATCAGGCTATCCTATCGCCCTGGTTGCCCAACGCCTGCCGGTACACGCCCACTTGTTCGCAATACGCTATCGATGCGATTCGCAAATACGGGGCCGTTCGGGGCGGTTGGCTGGGCCTGAAACGAATTGGTCGCTGCCACCCGTGGGGTGGGCATGGCTATGATCCGGTGCCATAAACTGTTTACTGAAATTATGATTGGAATATCTGCTGATAATAAATTGAAACGTCTGATTGTAGTGGGCGACCGTGTTTTAATCAAGCCCAAAGACCCCACCGACCGCACTGCCAGCGGCCTGTATCTGCCCCCTACTGTTCAGGAAAAAGAACAGGTGCAATCGGGCTATGTCATAAAAGCGGGGCCGGGCTACCCCATTCCGGTGGCGACGGAAGACGAACCGTGGAAAGAAACGGAAGAAAAGGTGAAATACATGCCGTTGCAGGCGCAGGAGGGCGATTTAGCTCTGTATCTGCAACGAAACGCCATCGATCTGCAATACGAAGGTGAGCAGTACGTAATTGTGCCACAGGCGTCGATCCTGATGCTTGAACGCTCGGAGGATTTAGCTTAAACCCAAACACTATGCAACGCCGTTGGTTCTTACTCGTGGCAGTCCTCATACTGGGACTCACTCTTGTTATGGAAAGCGTAGCGAATCAGCGAAAGTCGCTCAAAGCGATTTTGTCGGAAAAGAAAGATCATCGGCGTGTGCTGCTGCTCTATGGCCGCGACGGCAGCAGTGGTGGCCCCGGTCAGCGGCTCCTGATCGAGCAACAGGAAAACCTGAACGAACACCGCAACGGCCTGGCCGAGCGCGACCTCGACGTTATTGTATTGATAGCTTCAGAAGTATCTGAACCCGACCGGCAGTTTCTGATGCACGAGTATCATCTTCAACCGTCCGAAGAGTTTATTGGCTGGCTCATCGGCAAAGATGGCGGGCTGAAACATACGTACAAAAAGCCGGTCGATGCCGCCGAACTCTTCGGCCTCATCGACACTATGCCCATGCGGAAGCAGGAAATGAAACAGTAAGTCTGAACCAGGATTAGCCATGATTATCACGATTAAAACAAGATTCTGCGCTGCGCTTTCTGGATTCTGTAAACAAATAGCGCAGCGTTAAATCCTGTTTAATCGTGATAATCATGGCTAATCCTGGTTCAGATATTAAAATGTCTTTCCTTCCGTGACTCCTTTCCACGTATCGGTGCGGAAGGGTACGGCGGGGAAGCCTTCGCGGTTGTATAGGTTTACGTCGCCGTTGTCGTCGGCCCAGCCGTAGCGAACGGCGACGGGCGCAGCTACGGCGTCACAGTACACCACAACCGTGTTGCCCTGAATTTCGGCTTTGGCGTAGTGAAACTGCTGGTCGGTTCCAGCCAGTTCAAAACCTTTCAGATAGCCGTATCTGTCTTTGACCGACAGGCCGCTGCCGGTGTTCCGAAACAGTAATACAGCGCGATTGCCATCGACGGTCATCTTCTCGAATAGCGGCCCCGCACTGACGCCGGGTTTCTGGTAGGCCACGCGCATGGCTTCGGCGGCTAAGCGTTTGCCTACGTCCTGCTTGTTGCGCGGGTGAATATCGTTCGCTTCGCCAATGTCTGAAGTTACGGCCATGCCAGTGTTGGGCAATTGCAGCGTCAGGGTCTGTGCCTCGCGGAGTTCGCCCCACGTGCTTCCTTTGCGGCTGTCGCCGTTGGCCGAGTTGTAGCTGGCTAACTGCACGAACAAGAACGGAAATTCATACCCCCAGTGTTGCCGCCAATCCTGGATCAGCAGCGGAAACGCCCGCCGGTACTGATGCGCCCGCCCCGCGTTCGACTCACCCTGATACCAGATTGTACCGGCAATGGCATATGGAATCAGCGGCTTCAGCATGGCGTTGAACAGCAGCGTAGCGTAGGTGTTTGGCCCGGCGGTATATGAGCTTGGAAACGCCTGCGCTATGCGGTACTGCCACGAGCCTGCCAACGGCAGTTCGGTGGTTCCGAAGGTAAGTTTCATTGCTTCGGGGTCGCCCATTAAACCGCCACTGCCCCCCGTATCTTTTACCCGAACCACAATCACGTTCCGACCGGGTTTGAGCAATCCGTTGGGCAGTTCGTACAGGCGGGGTTTGGTTCTTCCATTAGTTGTGCCAACAAACTGCCCATTCACAAAGGTTGAATCGGCATCGTCAACAGCTCCGAACAACAGTTGAGGATTCAGCAGATCGGTATTGGCGGGTAGCGTCACCTCGCGCCGAAGCCAAACCACCCCGTCGAATACGGGCAACCCGCGCCATTCCCAATCGCCGGGCATTGCTATGGTTTTCCAGTCGGCAGCGTTAAAATCGGGGTTGGCCCAGGCCAGTTCATCGGCGGGCGTTGGTAGGATGCCGCCCTGCACGGTCTGTATCAATTGCCGGATGCGTTCCTGACCACTTTGACGCATCTGTTCCAGGTCGGCAGGCAGGTTGGCTACGGCTTTTGCGAGTTCGGGGTCTGAGGCCATCGCCTGTCGGCTGGTCCAGGTTTCAGAATGTGTGCCACCCCATGAGGTGTTAATCAGGCCAATCGGTACGTTCAACTCCTGCTGGAGTTGCCGGGCAAAAAAATAGCCTACCGCCGTAAACGCAGGGGCTGTACCGGGCGTACATACGGCCCATTCTCCTTCGATGTCATCTTTTGGAGTCAGGCTAATAGCTTTTTTGACCAACAGTTGCCGAATCTGCGGATAATTGGCTGCGTTGATTTCTTTGTTGGCATTGGTCGCCTGTCGTAGCGGCCACTCCATATTCGACTGCCCCGAACAAACCCAGACTTCACCCAGCAGAACATCGGTTAAAACCAGTTCGTTTTTGCTGCCTTTCACCGTCAGGTCATACGGTCCGCCCGCTTCCATAGGGTCGAGTGTTAGCTGCCAGCGGCCATCTTTTCCGGCCTTAATGGTTTTTGTCTGCTTGTTCAGCAACACCGTTACGCGTTCGTTTGCGTCGGCCCATCCCCAGATTGGCAGCGGTTTTCGGCGTTGCAATACCATGTGTGAGCCAAACACGTGCGGCAAGCGAACATCGGCCAGCACAGGCTGCGCCATTGCCAAAAAGATAAATAACCAGCGGTAGCAAAAACTTTTCATCAATCTGGGGCTTATAGTTCTGTTCAAGTAAAAGACAATACCGTCTGTTTACTACCAAACAAAACCACCAGACATGCTGCCCTCTACCGCCGAGCGTATATTGATTACGGGAGCCAGTGGCAACGTTGGCCTGGAAACGCTGCGTGCTTTAGTAAAGCACCCGCATAAATCCCAGATCGAATTACTCGCCGGCACGCGCAGCCCTGAGACTGACATGCGCGTAATACCCATACAACCCGACCGATATGTGCTGCTCGATTTTACCGACCCGGCCACCTTCGACGCGGCCCTATCGGGCGTTCGGCGCGTGTTGCTGGTTCGCCCTCCGCAGTTATCCGATGCTAACCGCTACTTTCGCCCGTTTGTCGAGGCCATGAAACGAGCAGGTGTTCAGCACGTTGTATTTCTATCGCTACAGGGCGTAGAAAACAACCCGGTAACGCCCCATTATACCATTGAAAAACTGATTGTTGAAGCGGGACTGCCGTTTACGTTCCTGCGTCCGAGTTTTTTCATGCAGAATCTCAGCACCACCCACCGCGATGAAATCCGGTCTCGCAACGAGATTTTTATTCCTGCTGGCAATGGTCGAACCAGCTTCGTTG
Source organism: Spirosoma montaniterrae (assembly GCF_001988955.1). Lineage (NCBI taxonomy): Bacteria > Pseudomonadati > Bacteroidota > Cytophagia > Cytophagales > Cytophagaceae > Spirosoma > Spirosoma montaniterrae. Next base: position 3,419,902 of record NZ_CP014263.1, read on the forward strand.
ACGTGCGCGACATTGGTGCCGTGGCCGCACTTGTGTTAACCGACACCACGGGCAATCATCTCAATCGGGGCTATGAGCTAACTGGTTCAGAAGCCCTCACGTACAGCGAAGTGGCGCAGATGCTGACGCAGGTGTTGGGACGGAAAATTAGTTATCGCAACCCGTCGGTGGTGCGGTTTATCTGGCGGAAGTGGCTGACGGAGAAAAACCCGCTCGGTTTTACGCTCGTGATGGTGGCCTTGTACACTGTCTCGAAATTAGGAAAAGCGGCCCGCACTACCTCCGACCTGGAACGGCTTTTGAAACGACCGCCCATCAAATTCCGGCAGTTCGCGATGGATACAAAAGCGGCCTGGCTGTCATAAAAAAAGCCCCGGCGTTGAGCCGGGGCCAAATCGTTTCAGTTATTTTTTATCGAATTCGCTGCCTTCCCTGCACCTCCAGTACGTCGGGCTGTTTGCGCCTGAGCGAGAGCGTGTAGCGCAGACTCACGCCATAACTCATGCCCGAACCCGTACCGCGCAACTGTGCCTGCTGCGCCAGCGTATTGTTGATGGTATAGGCCACATCAGTAGTGAGCGACGTACCTAAGCCCCAGAACTTGCGAACCGTGAAGCCGAGGTCAACATTATTACTTAGCCGCACATTGTATTCGGCACCGAGTTCGGCCATTGCCGTAGCCCGGCCATTGACGTTGGTCTGACTGTTAAGGCGCAATGTATCGACGGTTTCGTTCCGCCGGTAGCCAATCAGCGAAAACTGACCCTCGCGCTGCCCGTTGTTTGGCACCAGCCACATACCGCCACTGAGCCAGAAACCTGACCGCAGCCACGGCCCGCTCGTTGACGCAAGCAGCCGTTTGCCACGCAGCATAAACGCGTTGTGCGAATTGGTATAGCGATACACCAACGGCGACCGACCATTGCTTACCGACACCTGCGTGTGAATCGGCATCCGGGCATAGCCTGCTTCTATGGCCCACCGCTCCCGCGCCGACCAGCCAACCACCGCACTCCAGTCGAGTTTGGTAACACGGTCACTTTCAATAAGTCCGTTCAGGGAGTTGTCTAATTTAGCCCGGTCGGTACGCACAAAGGCGTCGAAACTTACATACCACCGGTCGCGGATTTGCGGGCCACCGTAGCGCATCGTCAGCCGGTCGAGCTGACGGCTTCGGTCGGGTAGCCGGTAGTAGTCGGCCATATCCTGCCCAACCGCAGGCAGAGCGGCTAAAGCGAGACAACTATACAGCAGGTAGCGTTTCATCATGCAGGTTGAATTAGTTGAGCAAGCGTGTATGCAAAGAACACGATAAACCGTTGTTTGTTCCAACTACGCAAACCAACCAGCCTATCGTTGCATACGTAAGCACGAATCGGTATAAATCTAACAATCAAGCGGTTAAAAAACAACAAATCCGACTCGTTAGTCGGATTTGCTGGCAAAATCAGTAACTCAGCGTCTTACTCTGACGTTATGAACCGTGTTTGGTCACAGGAACCGATACGGTCATGTTATCCCAGGCAATGGTCAGGCTGCTGTTGGCAGGCGTAATCGTCAGTTTTTCAATGGCGGTTTTGTTCATCGACACCGGCACTTTCACCGAGGCCACGTCGCCACTTTTGATTTTCTCGTAGTCATACGCGCCCCACTGACCGAGTGTGCTGTTGAGCAACACGGTCCATTCTTTTTCGCCGGGAATCGTGTACAGCGTATACGTACCGGCTTTTACCATTTTGCCGCCAAACATCACATCGTTGGCAAACGTAATTTCGGTAGCCTCGTTGGCACCCGTGCGCCATACTTTTCCGTATTTCTCTAACCCGCCTTCGCCAAAAACAACCCGGCCCCGCTTGGAGGGCTGTCCGTAGGCCACTTTAATACTTTTATCGGGGCTTTCGGCAGTAATGCGCGGACTCATAGGCGGTTTTTTGTCCTGCGCCTGTGCCAGCGATACCATCGCAAAGAGGAATGAGAAGACGAATAATAGCTTTTTCATGCGTGAAAATTGGTTTGTTTTGATACCGTCGGTATTAACGACATAAAGTAAACGATAGTTTTTGGTAGCCAATATATATAATGACGCAAAAATTGGTATTTTTACTCGTAAAAGTAGTATGCAAGCATACCGATTTTAAACCAGATCGTCCCAGATGGCAACGACCTATTTCAGCAAGCGAAACCTTCATTTTTTGCTGCACGAAGTCTTCAAAGCTGAAGAACTGACGCAGTACGAGTATTTCAGCGCGCACGACCGCGAAACGTTTAATCTTGTGCTCGATTCGGCCACCTACATCGCCGATACGCTCATGCACCCGTACCTGAAAGAAGTAGATAAAAACCAGCCCGAACTGAAAGATGGGCAGGTGACGGTTCACCCGAAGGTGAAAGAGTTTATGCAGGCAATGGGCGACGCAGGTCTGATTGGTGCGGGCTTCTCGTTCGAGCACGGCGGGCAGCAATTGCCCGAAATGATTAGTTCGTGCGTGGGCTTTATTCTGATGGCGGCCAACAACGGTATGATGTACACGGGCCTGTCGTCGGGAGCGGCTCACCTGATTACGTCGTTCGGTTCGCCCGAATTGTCTGAATTTTATGTACCTAATATGCTTTCGGGCAAATGGCAGGGTACGATGGCCCTGACCGAACCGCAGGCCGGTTCGTCGCTGTCGGACGTGACTACCTCGGCCACACCCCTGACCGACGGCGAATCCGTGCCGGGAAGCTACAAGATTAAGGGTCAGAAAGTGTTTATATCGGCGGGCGACCACGACGCCGTCGATAACGTTGTTCACCTGATGCTGGCCCGCATCGATGGTGCGCCCAAAGGCACAAAAGGCATTTCGCTCTTTGTGGTGCCAAAATACCGGCCTGATGGCAACAATGGCTTCGTTGACAACGACGTGCAGTCAACGGGCGTTTACCACAAAATGGGGCAGAAAGGCGTACCGGCCATGCACCTCACAATGGGGTCGAACGACAACACGATTGGGTATATTGTCGGCGAACCGCATCAGGGCCTGCCGTATATGTTTCAGATGATGAACGAAGCCCGGATTGGTGTAGGCATGACGGCTGCGGCCATTGCTACGGCGGCTTATCACGCGGCAGTACAATACGCCCGCGAACGCCCGCAAAGCCGTCGACTGAACGAAAAAAACCTGCTCGATGCCCCCCAGACACCCATCATCAACCACCCCGACGTGCGCCGGATGCTGCTGTTCCAGAAAGCCGTTACGGAAGGGTCGCTGTCGGTGCTGATCGAAGCAGCGCGGTTGTACGACATCAGCAAAGTAGCGGAAGGCGACGATAAAGACAACGCTTTCCTGCTGCTCGACCTGCTGATGCCGGTAGCCAAAACCTACCCGTCGGAAATGGGCGTTCAGTCGGTAAGCCAGAGTTTGCAAACGTTTGGTGGCTACGGCTTTACGGAAGATTTTCCGGTTGAGCAACTCTACCGCGATATTCGGATTACGCCCATCTACGAAGGCACTACAGGCATTCAGGCGCAGGACTTGCTGGGCCGTAAAATGACCATGAAGGGCGGCAAGGCTCCGCAACTGCTGTTTGCCGAGATGGGTAAAACCATTGCCGAAGCCAGCATGTTCGACGATCTGAAGCCGTATGCCGAGCAGTTAAACGGTGAAATGAAGCGAATTCAGGAAGTGTTTTCCGCGCTGTTGCCCCACGCCATGAAGGGCGACACAGAACGTTATCTGGCCGATGCCACGCTGTTTCTGGAGTTGTTCGGTATTGTGGTGGTAGCCTGGCAGTGGCTCAAGCAGGCTATCGTTGCCAAACACGCGCTGCTGACCCAAAACCCGCAAGGCGACGACCTGACATTCTACGAGGGCAAGCTGCACACCATGAAGTTCTTCTTCCACTACGAAGTACCCAAAACGCTGGGCTTAGCCGTGCGGCTGAAAGACCCCGAAGTACTGACTATTGTTTCCGAAAAAGAACTGGCTCTGTAGAGAGCAGGTGTTACGCGTGTTCGGTAAAGTGTACCGGGTTATGGTTCGCCAACCTGATACACTTTACCGAACACGTTTTATTTTTCAGTGGATTAGCCGGTTGCAGGGCATGAACAACCATGTAGGTCGCCACAGCAGTCAGCACCGCCACCACTACTTCGCGTAGCAGGTTTTTGGCCGTACCGACCTGATAGTCTATTAACTCAACTAACCGGCGACAAGGGAGACAGAAGACCGGAAGAAAAGTAAACATAAACAGGCGGAATTTTGCCCCGCTTTAACCAAACAAACCATGAACACTGAGCAATTAATCAACCTGATTCAAGCGGCCCAAACACCCGACCAGATTCGCGAAGCCAACCGGCTGGCGGCTGCCTATCTGAAAGCCAGTGAAGGGTTGGATAGCTACGAAAAACAGGCCGTTCAGCGGGCTAAGTCTGATGCGCTGAACCGCTTCTTAGATGAAGTTGAGTTTGAGCAACAGGAAACCTTGCGGTTTCTGGCTCTGAACGGCAAACAATACGACCTGAACGAATGGCTTACGCCGATGGAGTACGCCCGCAAGTACAACCTGCGTTCGGTCAATAACGTAACAAACTGGATGATTCGGGGCGTTATTCCGCCCGCCGATATTGTAGACGTGCCAGAACTGAACGGCCTGCGTTTGGTTCGGGATCGGGTCTATAAAGAAATCCCGCAAGGGATGGGCAGCTAACCACTGCCTGCGTTAGAATGCAAATAGCTCGGATACTGTGTATCCGGGCTATTTTAGTTATTGCTGTTGGTTCTGTCTGGCTTGTTCTGCCTGTTGTACCCGTATACCGTAGGCAATCAGGTTGGCCTGCCCAATTCGTTCCCATTCAGTTCCTTGTTTTCGAGTTTCGCGCTCTTCGTCCTGCTTTTCAGTAGATTAGCTCTCGAATATTTCACTCTATGCCATCATGGACCACCTGCACCTATAAAAAAAGCACCCGACGTGATTAGAGGATCTACAATCCAATTCCGTTTCGAGTGCTTCATTTCAAAAACGACGGTTAAACGCATTTCGTTCATGACTCCCGAAGAACAGTTTCAATCCTGCTTATTAGTGGATTAGCTCTCGAATGCGATGTCGAAGCTACCCGCCGTGCTTGAAGCGGGGTTTCAATCCTGCTTATCAGTGGATTAGCTCTCGAATTTTCGGCGGCTTTGCGTTCGATGATACCCACGAAGAGCGTAGGTTTCAATCCTGCTTATCAGTGGGTTAGCTCTCGAATATGTCCTCGGCGCACATTATTACCTCGGCGCGGCAGTGTTTCAATCCTGCTTATCAGTGGATTAGCTCTCGAATGCGCATGTCGGCCTCCGGGTTTGCCAGCAACTGGTACAGTTTCAATCCTGCTTATCAGTGGATTAGCTCTCGAATCGTCAGCAGCCCCGGCATTCGGGCCATTTCCATTCTGTTTCAATCCTGCTTATCAATGGATTAGCTCTCGAATATATGCTTATTGACTATATCCGAAATCCCGATTTAGCGTTTCAATCCTGCTTTTCAGTGGATTAGCTCTCGAATCCTGCTGGCAGTGGTGGCCGGTGGCTTAATCCTTTACGTTTCAATCCTGCTTATCAGTGGATTAGCTCTCGAATCTGGAGCAATACCGAGAGTTTACCATCGGGCTATATGTTTCAATCCTGCTTTTCAATGGATTAGCTCTCGAATCCGGGTAGTTCCGTAATGCACACAAGCCGACAGAAAATGTTTCAATCCTGCTTTTCAATGGATTAGCTCTCGAATCAAAACCAAAGCCGGGGCCAGCATCGACGTAGACGAGTTTCAATCCTGCTTTTCAATGGATTAGCTCTCGAATCCGGCCACGTGGTTGCGCGGCAAGTACGATAACGATTAGTTTCAATCCTGCTTTTCAATGGATTAGCTCTCGAATAACCGACCGCCGAGGGCCGGGCCTACGAGGAAAAAATGTTTCAATCCTGCTTTTGCTCTCGAATGTCGCAGGGCGTCATGGACAAACTCGCTCAGTACACGTTTCAATCCTGCTTATCAGTGGATTAGCTCTCGAATCGTCTTTGCCCGAAAAAAACACGTACAGAATACTTTCGGGTTTCAATCCTGCTTATCAGTGGATTAGCTCTCGAATCTCGATTGAGCCGCTGGTTAAGTTTGTGGAAGAGTAGTTTCAATCCTGCTTATCAGTGGATTAGCTCTCGAATGGCCTACGCCAAGAGTGCACGCAGTTCGGGCATCGAGTTTCAATCCTGCTTATCAGTGGATTAGCTCTCGAATCTGATTCGGGATACCAACGAAAGCCACGGCGGTACGGGGTTTCAATCCTGCTTATCAGTGGATTAGCTCTCGAATAACCGGAACAGCTTCGTGCAGGTTGAAGCCCATGAGTTTCAATCCTACTTTTCAATGGATTAGCTCTCGAATATATACATTTGTGTCAACAAGCCGGGAAACATTCGAGGTTTCAATCCTACTTTTCAATGGATTAGCTCTCGAATAAGTCCAGCAGGGCCAACAGATCCACGCGCTGCTCATGTTTCAATCCTACTTTTCAATGGATTAGCTCTCGAATCTTCCAGATCGTGGGGAGCCTCTTTGGTGTCTACTTGTTTCAATCCTACTTTTCAATGGATTAGCTCTCGAATCGTGTTTGCCGGTTCTTTGTACGTAGGGGCTTCACCGGTTTCAATCCTGCTTTTCAATGGATTAGCTCTCGAATTGGCGGCATCACCAATTGGCGCAGCGGGTAACAGGGGTTTCAATCCTGCTTTTCAATGGATTAGCTCTCGAATTTGTTCCGTCACCCTTCGCGCCCCACAACTGTACGCGTTTCAATCCTGCTTTTCAATGGATTAGCTCTCGAATTTTTTTTCAGGAAAGCATGTCGTCTTCCTGTTGCACGTTTCAATCCTGCTTTTCAATGGATTAGCTCTCGAATCGCGCAGGCGGCAATGGAGCGGGCCACCGCTCCGGTGTTTCAATCCTGCTTTTCAATGGATTAGCTCTCGAATCTACACCGAACGCTTCGTAATAGTCGCATACTCGAAAGTTTCAATCCTGCTTTTCAATGGATTAGCTCTCGAATTACCTGCGCTATGTGGTGGCCGGTGATCTGGGTAAAGGTTTCAATCCTGCTTTTCAATGGATTAGCTCTCGAATGGGCAATTACGTTACTACCTTCATCGAAGCCTAACCAGTTTCAATCCTGCTTTTCAATGGATTAGCTCTCGAATTGATCGTAGATGTGATTCGGGTTACAGTTGCCATCGAGTTTCAATCCTGCTTTTCAATGGATTAGCTCTCGAATCAGGTGGTCAAACCCTCAATTTTTTCTTGGAGTTCTGAGTTTCAATCCTGCTTTTCAATGGATTAGCTCTCGAATTAAACTCCCGAAATTCTTCGCTCATTTGGCGCAAGATGTTTCAATCCTGCTTTTCAATGGATTAGCTCTCGAATCCGGCGTATTGCGCTGAATCCTATCAGCCAAAACCTGTGTTTCAATCCTGCTTTTCAATGGATTAGCTCTCGAATAGGTGAAAAAAGGTACATTACAGGGTACGAGTGGGGGTTTCAATCCTGCTTTTCAATGGATTAGCTCTCGAATCAAATAGTGTTGGCAGATGTTGGCAGGCTGCCGAATGTTTCAATCCTGCTTTTCAATGGATTAGCTCTCGAATCTGGTTGAGAGGTGGTTTACCCACAAATCCGCATACGGTTTCAATCCTGCTTTTCAATGGATTAGCTCTCGAATAACAACGACTCAACCATTTGCTTAGACACTTTCATGTGTTTCAATCCTGCTTTTCAATGGATTAGCTCTCGAATCTGGCCCCCGTCGTCAGCTTTGAGCCGGGGGGCGAAAGTTTCAATCCTGCTTTTCAATGGATTAGCTCTCGAATTCCGTTGTGGACGACGCCATGCCGGGACTACTCGGACGGTTTCAATCCTGCTTTTCAATGGATTAGCTCTCGAATCGTAGGCCAGATTGTACGCCAGTCCCGTTAACGGTATGTTTCAATCCTGCTTTTCAATGGATTAGCTCTCGAATAAGATTGGGTTCCGTTCGACATTGTGTCGAACGACGGTTTCAATCCTGCTTTTCAATGGATTAGCTCTCGAATTTTCTTCCTTTCGCCATAAGCTAAGTAACTTTTTAAGTTTCAATCCTGCTTTTCAATGGATTAGCTCTCGAATGTTGGAGCGGTTAGTTTACGTATGCGGATTTGTGGGGTTTCAATCCTGCTTTTCAATGGATTAGCTCTCGAATACGCTCAAGACCCGCCCCCTGATGGACGATCAGGGGTTTCAATCCTGCTTTTCAATGGATTAGCTCTCGAATAAGCGCGTCGTCTACAGCCGTTAGGCTGACCGTGTGTTTCAATCCTGCTTTTCAATGGATTAGCTCTCGAATCGATGGCCGCTATTGGGGTAAGCAGCTACAATACATAGTTTCAATCCTGCTTTTCAATGGATTAGCTCTCGAATTTATTGCAGGAATGTGCCTCGTCATTATCTTATTAGAGTTTCAATCCTGCTTTTCAATGGATTAGCTCTCGAATGTCGTTTACCAGGGCAATGTACTCTGTCAGGTACTCGTTTCAATCCTGCTTTTCAATGGATTAGCTCTCGAATTTTCTTGTTGTCACCACATATCAGCCCAATGGCGAAAGTTTCAATCCTGCTTTTCAATGGATTAGCTCTCGAATCCAACTGAAGCGATACGGCCATGCGTTGATGCCTCGGTTTCAATCCTGCTTTTCAATGGATTAGCTCTCGAATCAATCCAGTGGCACAGGTAGCAGGTCGCGCTTTTCGGGTTTCAATCCTGCTTTTCAATGGATTAGCTCTCGAATATGACTCGGTTTTTCAGGTCTCTGATTTGCATGGCTTGGTTTCAATCCTGCTTTTCAATGGATTAGCTCTCGAATTGGTGATTTAGTAATCTCAATCCCGTAGTGTTCACTGTTTCAATCCTGCTTTTCAATGGATTAGCTCTCGAATACCGTCTGACAGGTTGCCAACGAGCGCGGCTTAGATGGGTTTCAATCCTGCTTTTCAATGGATTAGCTCTCGAATCCCAATTCAGGGATACCTGGGTGCAACTCTGCCAAGTTTCAATCCTGCTTTTCAATGGATTAGCTCTCGAATTCAGAACGTGTAATTTAGCCGTATGTCCAAACGAACAGTTTCAATCCTGCTTTTCAATGGATTAGCTCTCGAATGCGTCGGGAGTCGTAACTCGCTCATTCACAGAAAGTAGAGTATCTTTCTGCTTTACTTCTTTTCGCCAAAAATCATTTGTCAAAGAACGTAATTCCTCCATAATCTTACCGTTTTCCGAAAACATAACTAACAAACCTTCAGCACGTTACGCAGCATTTTCAGTACCCCTAAAATACATTGCCGAACGGACATGCCCAATCACTTGATGCAAACATTCCGGTATGTGCAAGTTACACATCGCGCTTTAGCTTTTGTAGCTTTCGGAAAGAAGTTACGGTCAATAATCGAAAAAATAGCTTCTGCCGCCCGCCTGACGTCTGCTTTGTTCTCGTCGGTGATTGGCACCTCCACAACCCGATTATTGCTGCGCGTGTAGACCAGAAAGCCCCGGTCAACGCGCCGGTCGAAGTTATCCTCAATTAACCACGCATAACAATAGAGTTGAGTTTGATACGTACTGAAAATCTTGTCTTTGTACTCAGCAAACTTATAATCGAGCGGAGCCATCGACTCATCACCAAACGCCAATACCTCATCGACGACACCCCGCAAAAAGGCATTCGTCAGATACTGATCGACGAGTTTTTCGACAACCGGCGCACCCGGTCGGCCTAAACGTCGGCGTAAGTAGTCTTTGTTGCGTTCCAGCCGCTCATCATGCAGGTGACGCCCCCGCATCACTTTGTAATTTTTATCTTCGTACTGCGGAATACCCAGTACATACTCGAAATACGTAAAACGCGGACAAAACAAGTACTCGATAATATGCGATGGTGTCAGAGTCATAGTCTTGCTCCCCTCTCCCAACGGAGAGGGGCCGGGGGTGAGGTTAAAAAAACAAGGCTCGAATTTCATCCGTCACGAGCTTTCGGTCGAAGGCTTGCCCCAGCAGAACCGTTTGCTGTAACTCGCTCCGGCTCATCGGAAAAATATACACCTTATCGGTCTCCTCGTTGATAAGTTCTTCCAATTGCAATTGCAGCGTGTCTTTCTGGTTTTGCGTCAGCGTACCCAGAAAACACGAAAACTGCACCCGATACAGCCCCGCCTGTTGGCATCGTTTAGCCGCTTTGGAGCGAGCCTTATCGTTCACGATATCATATAAAACCCAGATAGTCATAACATTGTCAGTTCGGGCATACCGCCCGTTTTTCCGATAAGCTCATTGGCAAATTGATGCGCATCGAGTTGAATACAATGGCTGCGAACCAAATTACGGCCTCGGTATCGAATGGGGTCGTTGTCCATAAATTCGTTGAACGCATTTACCAGCAACGGTTTACCTTCGGCATTCAGCGAGACGCCCGGCGTGGATTCGCCCGGCGTGGATTCGCCTGCTTTTGCCCCTCCGTTACGGCCACCCGACACCGCATCGACATGGCTTTTGTTGACTTTTTTAGCCGAGAACAACCGAAATACTACCTCATCGGCCCAGCCGCGATATGGCTCTATAAAATCGTATACCATACTTAACTGATTATAGTCGTCGCGGTGCAGAAATCCCACATACGGATCAAGTCCGGCCAGCATCAGTGTTTTCTCCACTTTGCCATACAGCATCCCATACGCATAATTCAGAAACGCATTAAATGCATCGTGTGCCGGTCGGCTGCTACGCCCGTTAAACTGATAATCAGCGGGTAACACATAACTGAGCGTCTCAAAATAAAGTCGCCCGGCGGTGCCTTCCAGCCCCCGCAGCGTATCGGCCACGTCGGCCACCCGCGCCCCGTCGAGCGTAGAGATCGAAACAGACAGTGCGTCGAGCCGTGCCAGTTTGTCGTCTAAGTAAGCTGAGTGCTGAAGCCGGTGCTTTTTCAGACTACGGATAAACCCCGCCTGATTGTCGAGTTTAGCCAATAACCAGGTTCGCACCCAGCGCAGTCCCTCGGCCCCCAGACTCACTTCTAATTGTCGCTTTCGGATTTTGGTAGTGCTGCCCAATTTGGCGTGCCACACCCGCCCCATCGGATCGCCGTCGCGTTCGAGAAACACAATATCGACGTTATGACGCATGGCTAGCTTCACGGCATCGGTACTGAGGCTCGTGCCAGTCGCCAGCAGGATATGCGTCACCTTCTCTGCCGAGTAAGTCGCGCTCAGCACCCGCCCGTCGTCGCCTTTGCGCCGAACGTCGAACATGCTGTCTTTCACGTGCAGATACGTGCCGTAGGTTGTGATGTGGAGTTGCATTTTTGATAGTGATGAGTGATAAACGATGAGTGATGAGTATGTTGCGTCAGCCCACTTATCACTCATCGTTCATCACTCATCACTACCCCAAACCCCCGCGACACGGCTTTACCCAGCCCCAGGCCATTGGGCAGCAGCACATTGGCCGTGAAGCCGCCCGAAAACGCCACCATTGTCTGGTTTTTAAACTGCGTCTGTCGTTCCTGCACCCGCAAACGCACCATCACGCGCTCGTGCGGTTCGAGCCACAATCCAAACTCGCGGAACGTCGCCAGAATCTGACTTGTCAGTACGCGCTTTAGCTGCGCCTGTTGTTCGGCTTCGGTGTAGTGCCGGTAATCGCGGTAGTTGGTTTGGTTGAGGGCCATCCAGAGCGTTTCAAAGCGATAATCAACAAGGTCGTCTGTCATACCAAGCGTAGCCTGCTCGTGCCGGATGTGCTTACTGAGCACGGGGAAGGTTTCAGCCGGTCGGGATGCCGCATCACCCTCGCTACGGGCAATGTTGATCTCCCGCATTTGCAAAAACAGTTGTGCCAGCAATCCGGCTCCCTCGCCCGCCCCCACGAGCGTAGGTACGTGATTAAGCACCTTGTATTGCACGAGCGGGTAGGCATATCGGTATTTCACGCCCGCGTTCCCATCGGCATCGTCGGCTTCGAGGTGGTTATGCAGCAGGGGCGAATGTTCGCGGAACAACTCGCCGAAATACCCCCGCAGCTTATGCGCGTCCCGCGTTCGGAGCGCAATTTCAGGGAAGGTAATGGTGGTGAGAGGGATTTGGGTGGTGGTTGGCATGGCGGGGGTTAGTGGTGGTGAGTAGTTCCGGCGTGATTCTCCTTCGCCTTGTATCGCAAGCCTTTTTCAAAGCTATAATCACAATCAAAATATTGAAACCAGCTATGTTTCATGTCTTTCTCTTTTCGGCCTGATTTGAAGCGATGGTTGCGTATTGCTACTTCATGCTTACTCTTTTCTAAAATGCTGGCATTTGCTAACTCAATTTGATAACAATTGGGAATCACATTAACTGTATCCAACCCTTCGCGGGTAAAAACCTGCTCCAAATCACCACTAAAATCATACAGATAAGCGCAGTGCTTTTTTAAAAGGCGTTCATACTTTGTCAACGCGTCAATATATTGCTTATCAGCTTCTACGTTCCATCCATCATAAACTACCTCAACCAAGTCAAGCAAATCCTGCTCTGATAAATCAGTTCCCTTGCGTTTTTCGAGTTCATCAAAAGTTTTTTTCAGAATACCTTGGGGTTCGTCATAGACGTGCTTTTCTGTCGTTTCGGAATGCGGAAAGATCACTACTTTTCCCAATGTTTCACTGCGTTTACGGTTAATTCGGCCTGCTCGTTGGATAATGGCATCAATCGGTGCATTTTCAGTGTAGAGTGATTGATAGTCAATATCAAGCGATACCTCTACGACCTGCGTAGCTATTAATAAAAAACCTTGATTCGGTGCCTTTTCCTCATTCTCCAGAATTAGTCTTTCCTTCTCAGTACGATGCTTCACAATAAAGCGGGAATGATAGCACATCCTGTTTTTGACGCTTGCATACTGGTCATAGAGCCGAATAGCTTCATCAACCGTATTAACTACAATCAGCACTTTCTTTCCTTCTCTCAAATCTGCTTCAACATTTGGCCTGAGTTGGTCAATTGTCTTTTCAGTCGTATAGAATGTGTTTCGCTTTTTATCCAACAATTGCTGATCACGTAAAATTTTATCATCACCAATACCTAACTCACGGGCCAATAATACCTGTAATTTTTGGGGCATTGTAGCTGTCATGACGTAAAACTGAGTCTGAAAATTAGCGCGTAGATACCGAATAGTGGCGACGATAAGGCCCAGGGTGTACGGTGCGTAGGCGTGTATTTCATCCAGAATCACCCGCGCCCGAAACAGATGAAATGTCTTCATCTCCCACCAGCCGAGGTTGAATCCCTGCGTAAGCATTTGGTCAACAGTTGCAACAGTCACGGCTTTGAAAAAAGCCGACTCACGCAGGTAATTTAGGTTTTCATAATTCTCATCGAGGTCAAGCCGAAACAGTTTGGCCGATGAGTGGACAACCGCCGTAAATCGTTCAGGCTTTTTATCGGCTGTGTAGCCAAAGAAGCTATCTAAACGTTTGAACAAAGCATTGGCTGTGACCCGCGTAGGGAGTAGATAAACAATCTTCTCGTAACCCTCTCGCTGAGTAGCCCACAGCAAAGCAGCTTCAGTTTTACCACTACCCGTAGGCGCAATTGCCAGAACATTACCCGATAGTTGCCCGCTCCTTTCCTGAAATTCCCGAAACCCTGAGAACGTACCCCCTGCTTTTGCAACCCGTTCGACTATTTTTTGCCGGATCAACTCAACATCGTAAGCCAGTGTAGTTTCCAGCTTCCGATGACCCGAAGCGGTCCAGTCGGCAATCATTAGAAGGGCTTTTTGCAACAGGTACGTTTTACGATAAACATAGTTGCGCTTTTCCTCTAAATCAGCCAGCGTTGACTGAACTACATGGTCTTTCAACATAAGCAATGAACTCGCTGGCTTGTCCTCTATAAATTGCCAAGTTGTCTCAATGTCGTTTAGAAAAGCCCCTTTCTCAGAATAATACATACCAAGCCGCTGACTTGCGTAGGCAAAAAAAGCATCAGCATCGCTCGGTCTTATTTTCCATTGTTTATCAGCGTCCTTACAAAATAAATCAAGGGTAAAATCTTTGTGATGGGTAAAAACCGCAAAGACTTGTGCTGGATTTGGCTGTATATCTTGCCGGGAACGTGCTTTCAGCATGGTGTGAGCAGCCAATAATACGCCAGATAAAAACTCGTGGCGCATTGGCTCATAACCATTTTCCGAAATAGATTCGCCCAATTCTTTGCGAAGCATATTCTGAAAATTCAGCGATGCTTTGCCGAAGTCATGGAACAAGGCGGCAATGAAAGCGTCGAACCAAAACGATTCATCTTCTTCTAACACAGCAGCGTAGCGCGTATGCAACTCCTGCCACGCTCCTAATACCAAATCCGTGTGCGTTGACAGCGATTCGCGGTCTTTCGTCTTGGCTAACAAATGGTCAATCATAGTATTAGAGCGCGAAAAGTGGAACAAACACATCGCCAACCTGAACACCTGGAAACGTCTGATTTTGAAACGTAACCTTTGGCCCTACGAATGAAAATAGTTTTCGTTTGGCTACCGTCCGCATACCGTAATCTGATTTGTATTGAAACCGTGTTGGTAATTGATACGCTATTGGGTCTGACGTACTCAGGCTAAGCGCAAACGTGCCACCATATAGCACTTGCTCCAAAATGGCGGGTACTATATCCCCTTCAACCAGCGTATTCTCCAGCGTTCGGCCATCCGTTACGGCATCTGTCAGCGTAGTTTGCATCACTTTAGCCAATGAATCGCTTTGGCCTAATGTGAGCGCGTAAAAGGGTCGGTCAAACGCCTGCCTTAGTTGCTCCACAGCCGCATGATTTTCGCTCCCAAACACCAGCCTGTAGTGCGTATTGACATACAATTCGCGCAGGATGATACTACTTCCTGTCCCGGTAAGTCGGTCATATTTCCAAAGGTCGCGGGTCATTCCCTCACCTTTGCCAGACACACCCGCGCGAAATCCGTTTGTATCAAAAAAATCCTGCGCCTGTCGGGGCGAGTAGCCCAGTGCAGCCCCCGCCAGCCCGATAAGGGCCGTTGGCGGGGGTAATGGGAACGACTTATGGAAATTTTGAAATTCTGGATTCCGAAACGAGGCCGTAACCGACTTTAACTCAATCGTACAGCACAACATAAGGTAACAGTTTAATTAGCCGCGTAGTAATCCCGAATCCACTGCTTAATAGCCGAAAAACCATCTTTCAAACTCACTACCCCTTCCGCTTTACCAAAAACGCCTTCCTGCGTTGCCAGCACCGACGAAGTAATAAATTGGTCGTAGTCCGAAAGCACGGTTTGCAAAGCCGCTACATCCACCTGCCCATTTCGGTCTGTTCTCACTGCTTCCAGAAAAATAGGATTCTTTGAGTTCATACAGGCAGCCGCCATAAACTTTGGCGATATGTCAGCCAGAAACCGCGACTGACGCCCCGAACTCCACATGGTTTGGAACGCATCGATTAAGCCCTGAACTCGTTTAGCCCGCTCATCGGCAGACAATTTACCTGTTTTCTCAAAACCTTCACCCGCACCAACGCGGTCGAGTTCAATCAGGATGGTTCCCCGGTAAATGCCCGAATGGATTTCCGTCTCAAAAATGTTTGGCTGTCCGCCTTCCACTTTTTTAGCCATGTAGTTGGTGCCAAAGTCCAAATCTTCCTGATACTTCGTTAGCGCAAGTAAGGCTTCTACACGCACGGGCGACGTGCGAACGGTCGCTTTGCCTTTTTCAGCATCTTTCCCTTTGGCCGCGTCCATGAAACCGAACAAATCATCGTCAATGTACTGCGCCGGGTCAAGGCTCGTTTTTGCGGCTCCTTTATCCTCACTGGCTTTTGCAACCGGTGAAACCGCCCAGCCAAGTTCTTCAAGCTTGTCACGCAGCGCACGGCGCACAGCTTGCGAGGATAGGTAGGGTAGTTGGTCGCCGTTATCAAGTGTGACTTTTTTAATTGTCACGATGTTATCCACTTCTTTATCGCCCCCATTTAGGCTGGCAAACGACACTTTGGAAAGGTAGGTGATGGTCAGGCTGTTAGTTTTCATTGGTTTGCGATTTGGGACTGAGTTCGGGATTGATTTGGTTGAGTGCCGAGATAATTACAAATTGTTTAATCCAGGCATAATTGTCTTCATTGATGCCTTCAAGCAGGTCGCGACTAATGTTGAGCGTAAAGCGCGATTGTACACGCGACAGTTGGTCCATAAAACCCGCAAACTGATTCGCTTTGCGAAGGGCGATGATGTACTTTCGGCCTTGTCGGGCATTAGTTTTACGGTCATTCTGATTATAATTCAGAATTCCTTGCCCTACTTGTGCGCCCAAGCCGAGGGCGCGTTTCTGCAAGTCTTCGTTCTGCATAACTTCTTGATTAACAATTAATTCGTACTGTGTAATGAATTTAACAAGGTCGTTGTAGCGTTTAAAGCCGATGCTTTTTCCCGGCTCGTTCAGCACATCAAGCAAATAGCCGTAGCAGTCATTGAAGAAGCCTTCCATATCAGACAAAATGCTTTGAGCATTCAGCACCTTTCCGACAAATTTTTCCCGAAACTGGCGTTCCATACAATATCGGTCGCGGTTGCTTTGTAGTGATGGCTTAATGATTTTCAGGCTCTGCCAAACGTTGGGGATAGACACGCCCTGTTGCCTAAACCGATGAATGAGGGCGAACACAAATTTGACATGATGAAGATTTTCAAACTGATTGGGCCGCATAGTGGCGGCAAACGATTCTGCCCGAAGGGATACAATACCAATACTTCGATCAGCTATTCCAAGCATTTTAAGCATTTCCAATTGCTCAAAGGACTTCCTATCTTTCATCACACTGTTATAAAGTGTGTGGAGCATGTAGAAAAGGTTTTCATTTCGTCCGATAAAATCGCCAGCCCGCCCAAGCGCATTATTTTCGTCGGACATGGGGAAATTAGCAATGTATTCCTGCTGCCGAAGCAAATCGGCGGGGCGGGTGATTTTATCAAATTTATCCCGAAGAAGCTCATACAGATTCTTCAGATTATCCGAGTAAATCAGATACACATTCAGCGCATCGCGTAGCTTACCTGGGTATTGATAGAAGCAGGCTGCAGCGGCAAATCGGCTCAAATAAAGGGCTTTCCAACTTACCTTCTTGTCGTTTGTGCTTCGATGCGAACTAAAGGCACTTATACCAGAGATGAATGGCGAAATATTTTGAGCATCAACCAATCGCTTTACAGACTCGCCCGTCAGATAGCACGGGTTTGGTCCCGGCTCGAAGTAGGCGTTTTGGGGTGGTTCTAAACGGGTTAGCTTAGTATATGGCTCATTGAAGTACACCTTACTCAATAACTTTAGCTTACGGTTGTTAAACTCAACTTCAATTTTATCAGCCAATGCCGAATCCCGTTTACGTATCGATTCTATCTTTTCAGTATTAACTTCTTTTGAGGTAGTTCCCTGTGCATTATTGGTCAAAAGTTCTGTCAGACCATAGGTATTCATTTTAGGGAACGGTGTGGCTGTTAACTCTCCGTTTTGACCAACCGTAAAGAAGAGATTTCCACCCTCAGCTAGTTGCTTATCTGTGTAGGTATCATACACCTCGCGACCCATTTCATAATACAGGTCTTCAAGCAGACCAAATAAATCGTGATGGTTCAGCCAAAGATTATCTGGCTCCAAACCAAAGTGGGTTCCTTCAGTTAGGCTAAACTTTTTTAGTTTGCCTAATTCACCATCCTCTATTCTTCGCAGATAACGATACATTGCCACGATGCCGTTATCCAGAAAAACGTTATGGGTTTGGTTAAAGGTTATTTTTTCTACACTCATCGTTTTTTCCGTTTCAAAGTCAAACCTTAATGTTTCTCAACAACAGCCCTTTGCCGTCTTCCAACCCTTAATCGGGCGAACTCGAAAAAGGTCAGTGATTTATTTTTTTGTCAGCAAAGCAACATCAGAAAAGTGACGTATTCTGTCACAAAACTTTATTGGTTAATTGGTTGTATCTTCGTTGATCTATAATCCGTTTTGCCATGACTATCCTGCAACTTCCCGTTCCCGAAACAACTGCCGAACGTTTTCGGGCCTTGTCGGAGCAACAGCAAACATTTGTGTCACAATTGGTGACCGACTGTTTATCCGAATCATCAAGTCTCACACAGGTCATGGACTACATTAGCTTCAAAGCTGCACAGCGTGGATTAACTCCCGAAATTTTACAGGAATTACTTTCTTCCCATCCCTAACTCACGACACAAACTCCCCTACCCGCCCCGCACATACGCCCGCAATTTATCCGGGCTGTCGATACGTATCTGGCCGGGTAAGCCCAGAATAAACCGGCCTACACCTATCCAACTGCGCACTTCGCCCGTGTAGCGGTACGAGAACGTTGCGTCGTCGGGTACAGGGTAAATGTTGGGGCGGGTGGTTGGGCGTTCTTCCAGCAGCAGGTGGCGGCTTCCTTCTTTTTCTACCGGAAAACCCACTTCTTCGAGCGTGACCAGAAACCGGCGCACGTGGCGTGGGTGGCAGTCGAGGAGTTACCAGCCGCGTGCGGTGTTGTCGGCGCGGGGGTCGGAGGCTCCTTCGTAGCTGCCGTCGGGCCGAACCATCACGCAGTCCATGCGGCCCAGCGTGTTGGTTAATTTCTCCAGTATATAGCCCCGTTCCTGTAATTTTAAAACAGTGTTATCAGAAAAAGCACCGTTTTCAAAAATGGTTTTGTCGGGCAACCATTGATGATGAAATTTCAGCGCGTTAACGGCCTGCTGCATGCTCATGCCATGTTCAATGACGTTCAGAATGGTCTGATACACCGACGTGATGATGGTAGAGCCGCCCGGCGTACCGACCACCATAAACAGTTTACCGTCTTTTTCCACAATTGTCGGCGTCATACTCGACAGCATCCGTTTGTTGGGCGCAATGGCATTGGCCTGATTGCCAATCAGTCCGAACATATTGGGCACGCCCGGCTTTACGCTGAAATCGTCCATTTCGTTGTTCATAAAGAATCCGGCACCGCCCACCACAACCCGGCTGCCATAGCCCCCGTTAAGCGTGGTAGTGATGCTCACGGCGTTGCCTTCCTTATCGACAATGGAGAAATGCGTGGTTTCTAAACTTTCGTAGCCGGGAATAGTACCGCCCCGAACGGCCTTACTGTCGGTAGCGCGGGCAAACGAGAAGTCGGTCCAGCGGGTGCGAAGGTAGTCGGGACTCATCAGTTCGGCCATCGGAATTTTCACAAAGTCGGGGTCGCCCAGAAACTTTGAACGGTCGGCATATACGCGCCGTTCGGCTTCGATCATCACCTGCACGGTGCTGTCGGCGTTCCAGCCCCACTTTCGCAGCGGATATGGCTCCGTAAAGCGCATCAGTTGCACTAAGGCCACGCCCCCGCTGGAGGTTGGCGGCATCGTGATGATTTTGTAGTTTTTATACGTCGCCTGAATCGGGTCGCGCCAGGTGGCGTGGTAGTTTTTCAGGTCGTCTTCGGTAATCAGGCCACCGCCCCGGCGCATTTCTTCGGCCAGTAGCCGCGCCGTTTCGCCTTCGTAGAAATCGGCCCGGCCCCGCGTTTGTATGCGCTGCAGGGTTTTGGCTAAGTCGGTCTGAACAAGCCGGTCGCCTTTGTGCCATGTCACGGTGTCGCCGGGCGTAGTGCTGCGTAGAAAGTACGTTTTGTCGGGGTTAATTTTAAGCAGATCGCCTTTGATCCGGTTCAGGCCGGTGGCGTCGCGGTCGGTCAGCAGAAATCCGTTGGCCGCTAAGTCAACGGCGGGTTGGAGCACCTGCGCCCACGTCAGTTTACCAAACCGTTTGTGGGCTTCTACCATGCCATCGACCGTTCCGGGCACACCGCTTGCCAGATGCCCCAGAATACTGAGCGATGGCCGCACGTTCCCTGCCGAATCGAGGTACATGTTCTGCGTAGCCCGGCCCGAAGCTTTTTCGCGGTAATCGAGCGTATAGGCTTTCCCGGCCTGATCGCGGTAAACCATGAAACCGCCCCCGCCGAGGTTGCCCGCAAACGGATATACCACGGCCAGCGCGAAATGCACGGCTACGGCCGCATCGACCGCGTTGCCACCTGCCTGCAAGATCGACAGCCCCACCTCCGACGAAATCGGGTGCGCCGTTGCTACCATACCGTTCCGACCAACAACGCCTTTTTTATCGGAGAAAAACGCGCTGGCCTGTGTACCTGTCCGGGTCGGAATTTCTTCAACGTATTGATAGACGCCCTGGCTTTCGCGCACTGCCGGGGTAGTTGAAACGGGTGGTTTGGTCTTGCAGGCATACAGGCCAACCGCCAACAGTAGAGAGCCGGAGAGAATACGTTTTAGCATATAGATAGCGCAGGTTGCAGAAACAGCAAAAGAAGCCATTGAATTGGAAGAAACCAAACCCATCTGGCAGGGGTAGTTGACCTGAGCAAAGCGGATCGCCACTTATCCGCAGATTCCCCTGCTCGTCCGAAATTGTTTGGTCGATATGGATGCTTGTACGAAATTAGCCTGCAAAAGGTTGAAGAGTGGCTCTATCACGACGCTCTTTCGTTCTTTCACTTTTTCGCTCTTTCACGAATGCTTCGTCAGGTATTTGAAAGTTTCCGGTTTGCGTGGCAGGCGCTGCGTTCGAATCTGCTTCGCACCACGCTCTCGCTGCTGGGCGTAACGGTCGGTATTTTTGCCATCATTGCCGTGTTTACGCTCGTCGATTCACTCGAACGGAACATCCGCACCAGCCTGTCGTTTATTGGCGACAAGGTGATTTACGTGCAGAAATGGCCGTGGAATTTCGATGGCGAATACCAGTGGTGGAAGTATTTTCAGCGTCCCGAACCCAATATGAACGAGTACCGGTTTTTATCGGCCAAACTGGAAAACGCACAGGCGGTGGCAGCTATGGATTTCAAAGGGCGGCAAACCGTGAAGCAGGGCAACAACAGCATGACGTCGCTGATTCAGGGCATTACGTTCGAGTATAATCTGATTTCCGACGTTCCTGTGGCGCAGGGCCGCTATTTTACCCAGCAGGAGATCGACGTGGCCCGCAACGTAGCCATTATTGGCTCCGACGTAGCCCAGAACCTGTTTCCCGGTATAGACCCCGTTGGCAAAAGTTTTAAAATCAACGGGCTGAACTACGTAGTCATCGGCATCCAGGAAGCCAAAGGCGAGAGCCTGCTCAACTTCGGCGGCAACCCCGACATTAAATGCCTGATTCCGCTGGGCGCATTTGCCAAGATGTACCACTCGGTTAACCCCAGCATCGACATTGTGGCGAAGGGCTACGACACCGACGAGGGGCTGCTTGAACTCGAAAGCGAAATTCGCGGGCTGATGCGCACCCGACGCGGTCTACGCCCCCTACAGGCCGATAATTTTGCGATGAACCGCCCCGAAGCAGCCGCGCAGGCCATCAGTGGTATCTTTGCCGTGTTGACCATTGCGGGCTGGGTTATTGGTGGTTTCTCAATTCTGATTGGCGGCTTTGGCATTGCCAACATCATGTTCGTAAGCGTGAAAGAACGTACCAACATCATCGGCATTCAGAAATCACTGGGGGCAAAAAACTATGTGATTTTGTTTCAGTTTCTGTTCGAGGCTGTGCTGCTGAGTTTGGTAGGCGGGCTGGCTGGCATTCTGCTGGTTTACCTGCTGTCGTTTATGCAGTTAGGCAGTTTAGATCTGCAACTATCGGCGGGTAACATCGCGCTGGGGTTGGGCGTTTCGAGTGTGATTGGCGTGTTGTCGGGTATTATTCCGGCCTTTTCAGCCGCCCGTATGGACCCCGTTATTGCCATCCGCTCGAAATGAGTAAACCCGTATATTTGTTTCCATAGAAACAATTCGTAGCCAATGACGTACACTGTTGAAGTTACCAGCAAGCATGCTCTTAGCATGTTGAAAAGCATGGAAAAAGCCGGTATGCTTACCGTGAGGAAGGAGCGTAATCGGTCGATAAAACAGAAGAAGCTATCTACAGCACAACAACATGCATGGAACAGTATTCAGCAGGGTTTGGCTGAAGTGAAAAAGTTTGAAGACGGTACAATTACGCTATCGACAGCCGACGATTTTCTTGCTGATTGGGAAAAAGAAATTCAGGCTCAATCAGAATAAATACCGGATAACCCACTATGTCGTATACGGTTATTGTTACTGACTCCTTTAAACGCGATGCCAAAGCGTTACAAAAAAAGTATAAATCTCTGCCCAGCGAAATTCGATCAATCATTAATGTGCTAAAGGAAACACCTGAAACAGGTCAGGCTATCGGGAAAGCCTGTTATAAAATTCGATTAGCAATCAAAAGTAAAGGCAAAGGTAAACGGGGTGGTGCCCGACTAATAACATGCGTCAGGGTTGTGAATGAACATGTTTTTCTACTCGCTATTTACGATAAGGCTGACCAAGCCGATATTGCAAACGCTGACCTGACTGACCGCCTAAATGAATCGGACTTACTTTAAGCCGGTACGCTGTTGAGCAAATCGACCATGTTGCGGGCGTTGGTTTTGCGAAACAGGTTGCTGCGGTGATTGCGAACGGTGTTGATGCTGATAAACAGCCGAGTGGCGATTTCTTTACTGCTTAGTCCTTCTTTGATAAGTTCGATAATCTCAACCTCACGCGAGGTGAGCGGCTGCTCGGCCTGCGTGGGAACGTAAGTGCTGATTTTGCGATACCCCAGCGGATGCACTTTATACACGTCGAGCTGCACCCGAACAAATGGTCGTTCGGCAGACAAATCGCGGAAAAGCACGAGTTTTTCCAGATTGCCCTGTCTGTTCACGTAAAACTGCTTCTCATCGTGCAGGCAGAAATAATTGCCCTGCCCGCGACGAATCCGGTAATGCACCACAAACCGATACAGATGGATTTCGGCGGGGTCGATTTCGTGGGCATAGGCATCTATTTTCTGCCGGATACGACTATACGGTTCACGGTCATCGGGATGAACGAGTGCGAGCAGATCAGCCAGTTTCTTGGTGTTTAGCTCGTGATTGGAGTGCCCAAACAGTGCGGCTCCGTTGCCGCTGATGAACCGATGGCTGTGGCCTCCATTAAAGCAGTGTAATACCACCCAGCCCGGAAAAAGCCGTTCTATGAGCTGATTGCCCACTTGTTTGTCAACTACATCCTCCATAATCAATCGCGCTTAGTAGCTGCCCTGCTAACAGGTCGACTACAATCCTGTTTGACAAAAAAATAATGTGTACGTACTCGTAAATAGCAATGCAATTGTAGGACTATATCCGGTAAATCCAAGGGAAAGATGATTAAACGGTATTAGGAAATGCATTATTTATGAGTACGTACACATAAAATAGCGTTCTTTTATCACTTAAAATGAATGCCATTACGTCGAGTAATGGCATTCATTTTAAGTCAATCGGCATGACTACATGCCGTTAACGAGGTACGTTAACGAGTTTCCGCGTTGGGTGGGGTGCGAATTTTATCGAGCAGCAGGTTTAGTAATATCAGCTCGCTGGGTTCTAAATGTGCCAGCATGTTGTTGATTTCGTGAACGCGGGTTTCTACCGCAACCAACAAATCCAGCCCTTTCTGCGTAATAGTGATATCGACAGCACGTTTGTCGGCTTCAGACGGGCGGCACTCGATGAGTTTTTTCTTCTGGAGTTTTTCGGTAATTCTCGATACGTTTGAGGACTTGTCCATCATACGCTCTTTCACGGCGTTGACATTAATCGGGTTTCCTCTCTGTCCGCGCAGAATCCGCAACAGGTTGTGTTGGGGCCACGTAATACCAAACGATTTAAAGAAGTCGCTGTGGGCTGTTTTGAGCCAGGTGCCGGTATAAATCAGGTTGATGCCTGCTTTCGAGAGTTCGTTACGGAACGTAGCCTGCTGTATTTCGTCTTCGATACGGTGGTACGGATTGTTCTCGCTCATAAGTAGGCTCACAATCGTTTTCAAGTCGTGTGTTTATCGACAAACTTACGATTTAATCGAAAACGTTGAGACACTCCCAAAGCTTGCTTCCATTTCTACAACTAATCCAGCCGATACGTTATTGATTTGGATTATCTCCAAAAACGCGGTCGTAATCCCAGCGAAACAGGCCCCGCCCGTAGCTCCGCGTCCAGGCATTGGTTTTATATCGATAAAATAGATGTAAGCCCACGCCACCAACCACTGCCAGCGCAAACAGACCCCAGAACGTAGTGCTATGCCAAAAGATATATACCAGTGTGGTCAGGACGGTGTATTTGACCAGCCGGAACCACACCGGCTGCGACCGGCGATGAAACGCCACCCGAAATTCACGTTGCAACACCTTATTCATCTGTTAGCGCGTTTTTCAGGCGCAGCAAACATACCTGATTAATTCGCTTTCGGTTCGTCGTACAGGAAATCGTCCATTACCACTAAATCGTATTGCCCACCGTCGGTAAAGCCGCCGTTAATGGCCGCGTTCCCCGACCGGATTATTACTTTCGAGATTTTATTGTCAGGAAATACAACCCCCACAAACGACAACCCGGCGGCATCGGAGCGGACGGGGGCTTTGACTACGCCCAAACTTTTGTCGCCCTCAAAAAACTCCATCGTCGTCGCGTTGGCATCGTCTACATCGGAAAACACAACGCCAAAACCTTTCACCGTAGCCAATGTAGTAGTACCCGGTACGCGGAACGTGTTTTCGGTAATAACGCTGCCCACCGGCGCAAAAGTACGCACGGGACTAAACGCATTGAACTGATCGCCATAGGCTGGCACGAGGTCGGTGAAGTCATTGTCGCTGATGCGGAAACCCGCGCCCGGCGTCGTATTTACAAGCCCCCGTTTACGACCGTTCGGCCCAGCCGGGTCGGTGTTGTTGAAGAAATCGCCGGGAAACGTATTTGTATTCGTCAGGTTGGCCGGTACGCCGTCCCAGTTCACCTCCCGCCGACCCGCCGTCTGGTTCGGGGTAGTGTTGAGCGGGTCGCCGAGCAAAGCCCGAAACTCATTCACTTTCGCAGTAATATCACCGCTACCGCTCACCTGTGTAAAGCGAACGGTAGGCGCAGGCGGTGCGTCCTGATGATCGTCGCAGGCGGATAGCAGAACAGTACCGGCAAGGCCAATTGTCCAGTTAAAAACAGCATTTACTTTCATGACTTGCATTGTTTTTTGGTTAAAAAATCAGCGCAAAAGTCTCTAATCTGCCTGCCTGCCGCAATGGTCCTTTTGTACTATTTCGCGCTCAACTGATTGCTAATCAGTATTTAGTACTAAAGCACTATTTACCTCTCCCATCCCAACCCGGTACCTTTGTAGCGAAAATCAGCCCATAAAAGACGGGCAGATTCAGCAACTGACTTTTAAACATGAGTACCCTGCCAACCTATCGAATTCTGATCGCCACTGTCCCCGCCGACGGACATTTTAACCCGCTGACGGGTGTGGCTATGTACCTGAAGCAACAAGGCCATGACGTGCGCTGGTACACCGGGCTGAACTACCAGCAACGGGTTGACAAAATGGGCCTGCCGTTCTACTCGTTTCGGCAGGCGCGGGCCATCACGCAGGATAATCTCGATGAGGTGTTCCCGGAACGCGAGAAGATCAAAGGAACGATAGCCAAGATTAAGTTCGACATTCGGAACGTGTTTCTGGGCAACGTCCCGGCCAATCTGGAAGACGTTCGGCAGATTAAGCAATCGTTCGACTTCGATGTACTACTGTGCGACGTTGGGTTCATTGCCGGGCACCTGATTCAGGAAGTACTGCATAAACCGGTCGTTGCGGTTGGCGTAGCACCACTGGGCGAAGCCTCGCGCGACCTGCCCCCCACTACGCTGGGACTGACACCCGGTCGGGGGCCGCTGGGCCGGATGCGCGACGCGCTGCTCCGGGCCGTATTCCCCAAACTGATTTTCGGCGATAGTCTGACGTACTACAACGAGCTGATACGCCCATACGGTCTGCCCGAGATGCCCGACACGATTCTCGATATGATGATCCGCCATAGTGCGCTGTATCTGCAAAGTGGCGTACCCGGTTTTGAATACACTCGTAGCGACATGAATCCAAACGTGCGGTTTGTGGGGCCGCTTCTGCCTTATAAAAAAACGGCAGCCCCGCCCTTTGCGTACGCGAACCTGGCCCGGACATACGAGAAAGTCGTGCTGATTTCGCAGGGAACGGTCGATAACAAAGACCCCGAAAAGCTAATCGTACCCACGCTCGAAGCCTTTAAAGACAAGCCCTATCTGCTGCTGGTGGCTACGGGCGGCATGCACACGGCGGCTTTACAGGCCCGTTACCCACAAATCAACATCATCGTCGCCGACTTTATTGATTACGACGCTACGTTACCCCACACCGACCTGTTCGTGACCTGCGGAGGCTACGGCAGCGTGTTGCTCAGCCTGAACTACGGCGTTCCGCTGCTGGCAGCGGGCAAGCACGAAGGCAAAAACGAGATCGTGGCCCGCATCGGCTATTTCAACGTGGGTGTGAACCTCGGCACCGAAACGCCGACGAGTAAACAGATTGCTGCGGGGGCGCGGGAAGTCTGGCAAAACCCGGTTTATAAGCAAAATGGGGCGCGGTTACGCCAGGAGTTCAAACAATATGACCCGAACCGGCTGACGGAACGCTACATCCGCGAAGCTATCGCCCGGTTCAACATCCGACCGATAGAGTCAAATTCCAGTCGTCCTTCGCTGGCATCATCGGTATAGTAACCAATTAAAAGTGTACAGTTTTGCCTTACCCAGGTGACATAAAACAGTCAGAATCATGATAACGGGCTTATTTGAAACGCATATTTTGGTCAGTTCGCTGGATACCTCTATGCACTTTTACGGAACCGTGCTGGGTCTTGAACTGGGTCGGTTTGAAACCGAACGACGCGTGGCCTTCTATTGGCTGGGCGAACGGGGAAAAGCCATGCTGGGTCTGTGGGAAACACCAGACGCTCCGATAAGACCCCAGCATTACGCCTTCGAGAGCACGATAGAAGCCGTCACCCAACAGTCGGTCCGGTATCTTCAGGATCGGGGCTTATCGCCTTATAATTTCCTGCGGCAAGGTAGAGGAGAACCAATGGTGTTTGGCTGGATGCCAGCCGTATCAATCTATTTCCGCGACCCCGATGGGCATGAATTAGAGTTCATCGCCATGCTGCCTGACCCGCCCCAACCGGAGTTAGGCGTTGTTTCCTACGCTGCCTGGAACCAGCAACGCCAGCAGATTCATGATCTACCAATTCCAAATCAGCCAACTACTAAAAACTTGTCATGAATTTACAACTCAATGCCGGTAAAGACCCGGCACTGATTCAGCAGGTTATGGACACCAACCGGCTCCGCATTTCCCTCGAATCAGCGCAGGCTTTATCTGCCTTTCTCATGCTCCAAAAACTCCTTATCAATCATGACAGCGAACATCATACAAACCGCCCGGCTGACGCTGACGCCCATTGAGCCGTCGATGCTGGCCGAACTACACGACTTGTTTACGAACCCATCAGTCCGGCGTTACCTACTTGACGATCAATGCGTTGCTCCAGAATGGACTGCCGACGTGATTGCCACCAGTCAGCAGCAGTTTGTCGAATCCAACTACGGTCTGTGGGCCGTACAGCAGGCCGGGTATCGCCCCATCATCGGGGTTTGCGGCTACTTCACGTTCGACCAACTACAGTTGCTCTACGCCCTCTTACCCAACTACTGGGGGCAGGGTTTCGCCACCGAAGCCGCCCGCGCCGTGATCGATTACGGGTTTCACAGAACGAACCTGACCGAAATCGTTGCAGCCGCCGATTTGCTCAACACAGCCTCATTTGGCGTGATGGAGCGGCTGGGTATGACGTATCAGCAAGCCAAAGGCGGGGTCATTTATTACCAACTACCTAAATCACAACCCCACTCGCTATGGAACGAATTGACCGTTTGACCCAGCCAATCCTTGCCGTTTTCTTTTTGTTGACCTTTTTCAGTGCGGGTGGAGCGGCTGTGGAAGGGTTTGTTAATTACCCCACCTGGCTGCTCATCGATAAGTCTGATTTTAAGGCTTATCACAACGCCTTGGGGCCACGGATTGTCGTTACGATGGTCATCCCGTTTGCGTTATCTACCGTTTTCAACGTCTTACTGTTCTGGTTTCGTCCGCCGTCCGTACCACGCTGGTCGGTGTGGGCAACAGTAGTGCTTGCGTTGATTGGTTGGGTAGCTACCGCCACCGTTCAGATTCCAATTCAAATACAGTTAGGAGAAACCGGTTATTCAAAAGAGGCTATCGAACAGCTTATTCGCACAGACCTTCTCATGCGGAGTGTTCCCGGCTATAGCCGACTAAGCATTGCGTTCTGGATGCTGCTACGCATCCTGTCGATACGCTCTTTTTCTCAAGTAAACCGACTGCAACCATGAACGTCCTGCTCAAAACAATAGGCTTCTTCCTGAACGTACTGGCGGTAATTTTTCCGCGCCGGGCCGGACGATTGGGCTTTGCGATACTGTGCCGCCCCGTGCGGACCAAAATTACCCAACGACACCGCACTTTTTTCGATTCGGCTGACCAGTTTACTCTACAGCACGGCAACGATACAGTACGGGGCTACCGCTGGGGAAACGGTCCGCAAACCGTCTTGCTGCTGCATGGCTGGCAAAGCCATTCATATTACTGGAAACAGTACGTTGACACGATTGACTTGTCTCGCTATACGCTTTACGCCTTCGACGCGCCGGGACATGGACTGAGTACGGGAAACTTCCTGACGATGCCTTATTACAGCGACGTAGTCGAGAAGGTTATCGAGCAGATTGGCTCAGTAAATTCGGTGGTGGCTCACTCCATCGGCGGCCTGACGGCGATCTACACCTTCTACAGAAAGCCAACTCTAAGCCCGGCCCGGCTCGTTACATTGTCGGCACCGGGGCAGGTTCAGGAGTTTTTTGACTTATTCAAACGGCAACTGGGCCTTACTCAACACTGCGTCCGACAAGTAATGACTTGTTTTGAAGCCCTGGTACAGAAACCAACCGCTTATTACTCAGCCGCTACATTTGCCAGGTCGCTCATCAGCCGGGGATTGGTTATACATGATCAGAACGACCGGAACACGCCGGTAGCCAATGCCAGAGCGATTCACGAGAACTGGAAGCAGGCGACGCTAATGGTTACCAACGGCAACGATCACAACCTGCGGTCGGCGGACGTGGTGAAGCAGGTGAGCGATTTTCTAAGCAACAAAATAACTCAGCCTTACTAAACAGGCCACGCACAACACCCGAACGCCTATGAACCCACCGCTACCCTCACGAGTGTGAGAAATTCCTTCCTCTTTTTTAAACTGATTCAACTATGATTACCGAACAAGCAACGAGTGAGCAGGTGTTCCCCGAAGACATGGGTCTGGGCGGTATCAACCTGGAAGCCGCCGACAACGAGGTTAGTCTGGCCGCAGCCGAACCGGAGGTGCTAATCAACGGCGACAAACTTTTTCACGTCCAGAGTTACGACATTGGCGGAGGGCAACGACGCTACGACGGCATCTGGAAACCGGGCAACGATGGTCGGCCCGTCGTATATGGATGGACGTTAGCCGATCTGCAAAAGAAAAACGGCGAACTCTGGACGCAGGGTTTCCGCCTGTCGCACCAGCAGAGCTACGACATTGGCGGGGGGCAACGACGGTACGACGCCATCTGGACGCCCGGTAATGATGGTCGCCCGGTGGTGTGGGGCTGGACACTCGACGATCTGAAAAAGAGAAATGGCGAGTTGTGGCAGCAGGGATTCCGCATGACTCAGCAACAAGCCTATGACATCGGGGGCGGACAATGGCGGTACGACGCTATCTGGCAACCCGGCAATGATGGTCGGCCCATCGTCTGGGGCTGGACACTGGCCGATCTGCAAAAAAAGAACGGTGAGTTATGGCAGCAGGGCTTTCGGCTGGCCCATCAGCATAGCTACGAAATCAGTCCGGGCCAGCGACGCTACGATGCCATCTGGATGCCCGCCAACGACGGTCGCCCGGTGGTGTGGGGCTGGTCACTCGCAGATTTCCAGAAAAAGAACGGTGAACTTTACGCACAGGGCTACCGGCTGGAGCATCAGCACAGCTACGACATTGGTGGCGGACAACGTCGCTACGACGGTATCTGGTTGCCGGGCAACGATGGTCGCGCGATTGTGTGGGGCTGGACGCTCGATGATTTTCAACTTCGGCTTGGCGAACTCTACAACAAACGCATCGCCGTAGGCAATCAGGCTCTGTCGCTGCCGAAACTCCTGAGTGGTATCCGGCAGAAGTTAGACGGCAAGTGTGTGGGCTACGGTGTTGCCATTTCATACCGGGGCAACAACGAATTCCGCTATGACGCCGGGCTGGCCCGCACGGCTACGAACCCGCCCCAGCAGGATTTTTCGGTGTACCGCCGAACGAACCTGGCAAGCGTGAGCAAAACGCTGACGGCAGTCGGGGCCATTAAGCTACTGACCAGCAAAGGGTTGACTATCGACACGCCTATTGGCGCGTATCTGCCCGCCGACTGGCAGCGTGGCCCGAACATGAATGCCATCACGTTCAAACAACTGATGACGCATACCAGCGGTATCCGCAACCCGAACAAGTTGGGGATGGATTATGAATCGCTGAAGAAAATAGTGGCCGAAGGCGTCGGGACAGACAAGGCTTACCAGTATCAGAACCACAACTTCGCCCTGTTTCGAGTCATTATCCCGTACCTGAACGGGTTCAACCCACAGGGCGTAACGGATCGGGGTGCTGCACTGGCCCAGGCGTATATGAGCTACATGAATGCCAACGTATTCAAGCCAGCGGGCCTTAAAACGGTGACGGGCAAACCCGACGCAACCAATCCAACGCTGTTCTATCCGTTTCCGGCAGGCAACGTCGGCGGCTGGGATTTCGGCGATGCCTCGCTGGTGGTGGGTGGTGAAGGCCTACACCTGTCGATGGACGAACTGAACCAGTTTTTGAGCCGACTGCGGTACACCGATACGGTTCTGAATGCCCAGCAACGTAAGCTGATGGAAGACCATCAACTTGGCTGGTTCCGGGGCAACGTGACAAACGGCACGCAGTTTTCGCACGGCGGCTACCTCTGGTTCCCGACCGACAAGGGTACGGCCTCGCTCAATACATCGTACTACGCGTTCTCGATAGGTGTGGTCGTAACGCTGATTCACAACTCGCCCGTTTCGCCCGATCCCGGCAATTTCGTGATCGACGCGTTCAACGGAGCCTGGGGTCCGCGTTGATCCAGTTTGAATTCGACACCGCCCGTAGCGTCTATCTTTAGGGCTACGGGCGGTGCTTAATCTTTCTCTTTTTTAATCCATTCACTTTTTATCACTCATGAAGTACGACAGAAAACCTGTTGCCGGGTACGTTGTTGCCCTATTATTCGCCGGGATGGCAATCTCCTGCTCCAAAGACCAGGTTCTGGAACCAGTATCAACAACGCCCAATGTAGCCCCTGTTCAGTCTGTTCAGGAAGGCGATTACCACGGCGAAATCATCTCGCAGGCATTGGCGAAGCAGGTAGCCGAAACCAGCGAGTTTCAACAGCTATTCCTGCGCTCGTCTGCTGCCGCCAGTGGCGCACGCAGGAGTCAGGTTAAACGAACGGTTCGCCGGGCCATGACCCTGAACGATAATCACAACCACCCGGCGGCTCACGTAATGAGCTATGAACAGGGCGGCTTTGCCATTCTCTCAGCCGAAAAATCGTTTGCTGCCGTACTGGCCGTGGGCGACGAGGGAAACGTTGATCCCAATCAGATGCCGGAGGTGGTAAAAGACTGGCTAAACCAAACCCGCGACCAGATTGGCCGCGCACGGATAAGCCGCCGGGGAGCACGGCAAAGTGCAACCAACCAGAGCCTCTCCTGGGCAACCCTGCTGGCGAATACGGGTCTAAACGGCCAGAACTCAGGCGCACGCAGTGCTGCTCCTGCGCCCGAGCCTGACCCGATTAAATGCTCGGATTGCCCTGACCCTGAGCCGGGTGGTAATCCGCCCTGCCAGCAAATTGGCGAACCAGCCTTTTTCGGGCCTTTGGTTAAGACAACCTGGAATCAAAGCGAGGGAGATTTTTTATGGCCGTATAACAAGTTTGCTCCTAATGGGGCTTTAGCCGGGTGTGGCCCCGTAGCGGCTGCCCAACTGATGCGCTACTATCAGCATCCCAGCACCTACGTCTGTCATATTCCTGGTGCTTCTTACGGTAAAACATTAGCTGCTATTTGGGGCAATAACTACAATAGCTCCAGTTTTTCAACAGCCAATATAATGGCTTCTTTTGGCTATTCGGCTAATGCGACCTGGGGGGGAACGCCGGGTGCGGAAACCAGCACGAATACCGACAATATGGCGGCTGCATTGAAGAATAATTTTGGCTACAAAACAGTGTATGTGAAAACCGGGCCAACGTTGAGCGATATCCTTTCTCAGCTTAGCAGTTACCGGCCCGTCTTGCTGAGGGGGTCTAAATACTCCGGCGGTTCTGGCGGGCATATCTGGGTTGTTGATGGTAGTATGACAATTAAGTCAAATTGCGCTGTTCCTGAATTCCATTGGATGCACATGAACTGGGGCTGGGGCGGTTATTGGAATGGCTACTTCTCAGACAGCTATTCGAGTGGCACGACCGGAACCACGTATTACACGGAAACGGGTACTAAAACTCATACGGCGGATAGTGACCCTGGGACAAGCCAAAATTCAGACATGTTCTATTATGGCCGGCGAATGATTGTCGCTTATCCTTAGGCGTCTATGTCACTGTCACTACTGACTTTGGCTAACCTTCCTCTTTTTAATCTCCTCAATTTTTATCAATCATGAAGTACAACAGAAAACCTGTTGCCGGGTATGTTACAACCCTGTTATTCGTCGCGATGACGATTGCCTGCTCAACCGAGCCAACTTTAGAACCGGCAAACCAGTCACCAGATGGCGCAGAGAGCCGACTCGATAATGCAATAGTGGGCGATACATTGGCCGTAGTTAAGTACGCCAACGGAAACTTCGTCAGCTTCTACGAGTTTGCGCCCGGCGAAGTGGCGATACGTCACTCACTGGTTTTACCTGATAAACCCGGTGCCGAGCGGGCCAGAATGGCCGCTACTGAACACATCGATGACGTACTGGATCAGCTAAGTGCAGAAAACAAGTCGCTGGTGGACATTTACAAAGCGATTTCGACCACCCCTGAGTCGGACGTAATGAATCGGCTTGCGAAAGCACAGGCCCGGCTGACCACCGCAAAGGCGGCTCCCAAAGAACCGCAGTCGTTCCCTGATGAGCCAGTTCCTTCTCAACAGGCACGCGCAGCATCGGCCCGATCAGCGGCAGCCGGTTGCGCTCCCGATTACTACAACGACAGCTACGGCGCACAGTGGTTTATCGACCACTACATCAACGAAAACCGCTTCCGCAAATCAATGACGAATGAAGCTTACGCCCGCATTCGAACCGAAAACGATTCTTGGACAAAGGTAGCGGCTATGGCGGCTGACTTTGGGACGGGTATTCACTTCAGCGGTGAGCGTTTTCTGCCCTGTCCCCTGTTCGGTATTGGCGGTGGTTGCCGCTGGGAACACCGCTGGGGATTCGACATCGCGCCACGCGGGGTCGAAGTCTGGTACATCTACAGTGACAAAGCGTATTCGTCCAAAGCGGCTGGTTACGACCCCTGCCGACGCGTTCACCTCGGCGTCTGCAACGATACGCCGAATATAAACGCCTGGAATTTTTAGCGGACGTAGTCTCGCAACTCGTCTGCGTCAAACAGCATCATCCATGTGTACTCAATTGATCCGAGTAGCGGCCACCGCCCAGGTGGTGGTCGCTACTTGCCTGACGCACGTTGGGCATACCCAACCCGTCCCGCTTCCCGCTGCCCCTGTACGGCCAGTAGTGGACGATTATTTTGGCACGAAAATCACCGATACGTACCGCTGGATGGAGGATATGAAAAATCCCGAACTCCTGAACTGGATGAAAGCGCAGGCCGATTACACCCGTGCGGCACTGGACCAGATTCCGGGTCGGCAGCGGGTTCTGCACCGGCTGACAACGCTCAGCAACGCCGTGCCGTCCCGCGTGAGCAGCGTACTGCGGTTGCCCGGCGAACAGTACGTGTACCTGAAAACCAACGCCAACGAAAACATAGCCTCGCTGTACGTTCGGCGGGGTCTGAGCGGACCCGAAACGCGTTTGGTTGATCCGAATCAGCTTAAACCAACTAACGAGCAACCGGTGTCGATCAGTTACTTTACTCCCTCATGGGACGGTAAGCTGATTGCCGTAGGGCTGGCGTCGGGTGGGTCGGAGAACACCTACATCCGCATCTACGACGTAGCAGCGGGCCTCGAAACCGGCGAAACCATCGACCGGGCGCGGTACGGAGGCATCGCGTGGCTACCCGACAATCGCTCGTTTTTTTACACCCGCCTGCAACAACTGCCCGCCGACGCACCCGTGACCGAGTACCGGAAAAAGCCCCGCGTCTATCGGCATGTCGTCGGTACGTCGGCAGACGAGGACCGGGTGGTGTTCGGTAACGACGTCGATCCAGGCGTCGAGGTCGGGCCGACGCTGCTGCCCCGGCTGCACACGTTTCCGAACTCAGACTACGTACTGGCAACGGTGCAGACGGGCGTTGGCGGTGGACAGGCAATGTATGTGGCCCGGCTGACGGACTATAATCAGACTGCTGATGAAGTTGGTCCGTCGCCGTGGCGCAAAATCTGCGACATGACCGACGACGTAACCGACGCGGCCATTCACGGCGATGATCTGTATGTAGTGACGCACAAAAACACGCCCCGCTACAAGGTCATCCGTACCAGCGCGAAAAACCCGAATCTGGCAACCGCAACGGTGGTGTTGCCAGCGGGCGAAGCCATCATCATGGGCAGCTACATCGCCGGTGAAGGCGCGTTGCACGTAGCGCAGGACGCGCTGTACGTGCAGCAGTTGGACGGCGGGCTGGGCCGCATTCGTCGGATTCCGTTTCGGAAGGGCGAGCGGGAATCGTATGTAGTGACGCCCTTCGACGGAACGCTGACCGAGGTAACTGCCGATGCGCGGGTACCTGGCTTGCTTTATTCGCTTACGTCGTGGACTAAAGCGGCTCGCCCCTACGCCTGGAATCCTGCGGTACGTCGGAGCGTTGAGTTGGGTCTGCAACCCAAAGGGCCGTTCGACGACTTGAAAGACGTAGACATACGCGAAGTCAAGGTTCGGGCCGCTGATAGCACGCTCATTCCATTGTCGATCATTCACAAGAAAGGAATGAAATTAGATGGATCGCACCCGACCTGGCTCAACGGCTACGGTGCGTATGGTATTCCGTCGCTGTCGGGGAGCAGTCCAATGAGTACGACCTGGCTTGAGCAGGGCGGCATCTACGCCGTAGCACACGTGCGGGGCGGGGGCGAGTACGGCGAAGAGTGGCACCGGGGCGGCTACAAAGCCACCAAACCCAACACATGGCGCGATTTTATCGCCTGTGCCGAGTACCTGATTGCCCAGAAATATACGTCGCCGAAGCACCTTGCCGGACTGGGTATCAGCGCGGGCGGCATCCTGATTGGTCGGGCCATGACCGAGCGACCCGACCTGTTCCGCGCCGTGGGTATTGCGGTGGGGCTGACCGACATGCTGCGGTTTGAAACGACAGCCAACGGTGTGCCCAACATTCCAGAATTCGGCAGCGTAAAAACCGAAGAAGGTTTTCGGAATCTGCACCAGATGAGCGCGTATCACCACGTTCGCGACAGCACAAGCTACCCGGCGGTGCTGCTCGCAACGGGCATCAACGACCCCCGCGTGGACCCCTGGCTGATGGCGAAGATGACCGCTCGGTTGCAGGCTGCCAGCAATAGCGGTCGACCCGTCATGCTACGCGTCGATTATCAGACCGGCCACGGTCCCGGCGTAACGAAACAACAGCGATTAGCCACCTATGCCGATGCCATTTCATTCCTGTTCTGGCAACTGGGCCACATTGATTTTCAACCGCCCTGGCCGGGGTGTTCCGATTAATTTATACCCTATTGACATTGATTTGTCGTATGGCTGGCGTATGGCTGGCTGGCGCGAAGGAGACGCAAAGGGTTGCGTCTCTACAGATACCATCCGGCGGGCGTAGAGACGCAACCCTTTGCGTCTCCTTTGCGTCAGCCATCACCCTTTGCGTCTCTGCGTCAGCCATCACCCTTTGCGTCTCCTTCGCGCCAGCCATACGCCATACCTAATTCAATATCGTATTAACGAATTTCGCTATGAAACGAAACATATTCAAATGGCTCAAGCGCGGAGCCATCGCGCTAATTTGCCTCATCTTGGCGGCCATTGCAGCCATATACGGCATTAGCAGCTACCAGCTCAACCGCTCGCACCCGGTTACCGAACTGCCTAAACTAACGCTCGCCAACAATCCAGACGTGCTGGCGCGGGGTGGTCACATTGCCACAAGCATCGGCATGTGTACTGAATGCCACGGCGGTGATCTGGGCGGCAAAGTAATAGCCGATGCCGGACCACTGGGCATCGTTGCCGCGCCTAACCTGACGAGCGGCAAGGGTGGCATCGGGGCTACGTACACCAACGACGATTGGGTACGGGCCATCCGGCACGGTGTCCGGCGCGATGGTTCGTCGCTGCTGATTATGTCCAGCGAATCGTTCGTCCACATGACCAAAGAAGACCTCACAGCGGTAATCTCGTATCTGAAACAGCTAACGCCAGTTGACCGCGACGTACCCAAATCGCACCTGCGCTACCTCGGTCGAACCTTGCTTGTAACGGGCGAATTGGATGTGTTATCTGCCGAAAAAACGCCGAATCTGCCTTTAGTGAAGACCATCAACCAGAAGCCTTCAATTGAGTACGGCATGTATCTGGCTACCATCGGCAATTGCCGGGGCTGTCACGGTGCAGACCTGTCAGGGGGTGAGGTACATGGCCCGCCCGGCACGCCCCCCGCAGCGAACCTGACCCCGACGGGCATCGGCACCTGGAGCGAAGCTGACTTTGTCCGAACGCTACGCACCGGCAAACGCCCCAATGGGAAAGACCTGCACCCATCAATGCCCTGGCCCCAAGCCGCCCTGATGACCGACGACGAACTGCACGCGATCTGGCTGTATATGCGAAGCGTACCGCCGAAACCAATTGTGGATAATTCTTGATAAGCAATTGTAATAGCTAAACTACATAGCTGCCTTCCAGTAAATCTTCAGCCAATAATTCGACTGAAGATTTATTATTGTTATGCCATTCCAGTAAACAATTCATTATCAAGTTAAGACTATACTCATTTACAAGTAATCTGTTTTTACTTTTTTACTACACTATTTTAACCATAAATCCATATGAACACGCCCTCCTTTGCTACCGGCTACAGCCTGGCCGAAGCGCAACTGACCATGACGCTCTCGACGCTGGCCTACATCGACGAAACGCCCCTGCCTTCCGACACGACTCCGGCCATTCAGGCCGCCCGAATGCGCGCCGACATTAACGCGGCACTGGCCCAATCGACTTACTCCGGCTGGCAGGTAGCCTGGGGGCCGGGCCTGAGCAGCGACCGCAGCAACATGCTCTACATGGCTCAGAACGGGAGTCAGTACGCCGTTGTGATTCGCGGCACCGACTGGTCGTTTTTTATGAACTGGGTCGAAGATTTTGCTTCGGTGCTTGGTTTAACGGCCTTTGGGCCAGCCAACGACGCGTCGGTGCAGATTGCCGATGGCACCAGTGCGGGGCTGGATACCCTGCAAACCCTGTTTGGCACCGCCCCCGATGGCACCCAGACCAACCTGTTGTCGTTTCTGTTTCAGATTGATACCAACGCCAGCGTATTCGTAACCGGACACAGCCTCGGCGGGTGTTTAGCCTCGGTGGTGGCGGCCTGGCTGGGTTCGGGTCAGGGGCTGGGCAATGCCAATTCGTTGAAAGTCTACACGTTTGCGGCACCATCGGCGGGCAACGCAGCTTTTGCGTCGTACTACAACCAGCTCTTTACCGATTCAGCCGGTAACAGCACCGCCTTCCGGGTCTACAACTCGCTCGACGTGGTGCCCAATGGCTGGGCGTCGCTCGAAACGGTTACGACCTATTACCCCGGCTTTGTGAACTGCCCAACCGATATTGTGTCGGCTATCAATACCGTCCAATCATACATCAGCAATGATGCATATACGCAGGTAGGCGAGGCCAGTAATCAGAGTGCCGTCGAATTGCCGGGGCATCTTCTGTTTGGTTCGGTCCAGCCGTCGCTCGATCCAATCAGCGACGTGTTGTTCGGGCTGGAAGCGGGCTGGCAACACGAAACCGCCAATTACCTCAACCTGCTGAATGCCAAACCAATACTGACCACACTTCCCAAACGAACGGGAGCCAGTAGCGGGGGATAACAAGGCTGCGTTGGTCATAGGTCAACCCGCATTTGAATGTTGCTGCGCTCGTAGGGCGAAGGCGGGCCAACCACCTTTTTAAACCCCAATTTGTGGTACAGATTAATGGCGGGCGTCAGTTTGGTATTGCTTTCTAAATAAACGCCCGGTGCGCCGAGGTCGCGGGCGCGCTGGAGGGCGGCCATGCCCAACCGATAGCCGATGCTGCGGCCCTGCACCGTGGGCGAAACGGCCATTTTAGCCAGTTCATACTCGCCGTTGGGCATCGGAATCAGCGCACAGGTACCAACGGGTTCGCCCTGATACAGTGCCATCAAAATCTGTCCGCCGGGTTTCAGAATTTTCTCGTCGGGGAAGTCGAGGGCTTTACGGTCCTCGGCTTCTACCGTAAAATACTGCTCAATCCAGGCGTAGTTGAGCTGGCGGAAGGCATCGTGGTAAGCAGGTGTATACTCAACAATCTCTACCTGTTCGCCTTCGCGTTGCTTCCGTTCGGCCTGTATTC
Source organism: Spirosoma montaniterrae (assembly GCF_001988955.1). Taxonomy (NCBI): domain Bacteria; kingdom Pseudomonadati; phylum Bacteroidota; class Cytophagia; order Cytophagales; family Cytophagaceae; genus Spirosoma; species Spirosoma montaniterrae. The sequence goes on from NZ_CP014263.1 coordinate 3,458,901, forward strand.
GGTCGCGTAATGACCGCTGATCGAGCAGGAATTCAAATTCAGTGAGAGCTTCGAGCAGGTTGTACTGACTTTCGGCCTGGAGTTTCTGCATAGCCGCGTCGAGGTCGGTGAGTTGTTCGTTCAGGGCCGGTATCAGGGCGCGTCCGGCGTCGGTCAGGCTCAGGTGGCTGCATCGGGCATCGCCCGGCTGCTTTATCACGGTTACTAATCCGTTCCGCTGCATTTCCTTCACCACCTGACTCACCGATGCGTGCGTTTGACCAATGCGTTCGGCCAGGCCGGTTGTGGTTTGTCCGTCCTGCTGCATGAGCGCGTAAAATACTGGGAACCAGCGGGGTTCGAGCGTGGAGCCGTATAGGGCGTAAACGGCACTATTCTCATCAGTCATCCGGTCGCCCAGCCGACGGATGCGGCTACCGAGCGCGATCCGGCCCAATTCATCGTAAATAGTAGGCATATCTTAACAGTTTACGTAAGTACTTACGCAAGTATAAACACTTCGAGCGTAATGTCAAAGCACTGGATTAGCTGTAAAAACGCTCCGACCTTTAAAATTTTTACCAAGTTGACATTGCCTTGTCGTATGGCTGGGGTATGGCTGACGCAAAGGGCGATGGCTGACGCGAAGGAGACGCAAAGGGTTGCGTCTCTACGCCCGCCGATGGTATCTGTAGAGACGCAACCCTTTGCGTCTCCTTTCGCGTCAGCCATCACCCTTTGCGTCTCCTTCGCGTCAGCCATCGCCAGCCGCACCTCACACCTGATTCAATGTCGTATTAGATAAAAAAATCGTTCTGTCTACACCTCAATTCGGAACAGGTGCATGGGCAACACATAGGGGTCGAGATCAACAAAATTCCACTCGCCTTTCCAGGGGTAGTACGCGCCCGTCAGCAGGTCGTGTACCTGATACGTCTGATCGGGATGAATACCCAGTTGCCAGATCGGCACCTGCACCAGTGCGGCCCGGCGTTGGTAGGCATCGGTATTTACCACAATCAGCAGCCGGTTGGCGTCTACGGTCGATTCGCCCGATGTTTTCAGATAGGCCATCACCGCGTCATCGTTCACGGTGCAGAACGTAATGTTGTTGGTTTGTTGGAGGGCTGCATTTTCGCGCCGAATGCGGTTGGTCAGACCAATCAAATACGTCAGTTTATTGGTTTTTTCCCAGTCCCAATACTTGATTTCGTACTTCTCTGAGTTCAGGTATTCTTCTTTGTTTGGGAACGGAATATGTTCCATCAACTCGAACGAGGGGCCGTAGATACCGTAGTTACTCGATAACGTGGCGGCCATAAAATAGCGAATCAGGAACTGGGGTTCGTGACCTCCCTGCAAGCTATATGGGTTGATGTCGTGGGTGGTGGGCCAGAAGTTCGGGCGGAAGAAATACTTCATTTCACCCTGCGTCAGCTCGGTCATGTACTGCTGCAACTCGGCTTTGTTATTGCGCCAGGTGTAGTAGGTGTACGAATGCGCGAATCCGCGTTTCGCCAATTCCTGCATCACCTTCGGCTTAGTGAATGCTTCCGACAAAAATAGCATGTCGGGGAACTCCTTCTTGACCTCGGCAATGACCCACTCCCAGAATGCAAACGGCTTGGTATGCGGATTATCGACCCGCACGATACGCACCCCCCACGACGCCCACACCAGCAAGACCCGCTTCAACTCCTGCCACAGATTTTGCCAGTCTTCCGTCTCGAAATACACCGGGTAAATATCCTGGTATTTTTTTGGCGGATTTTCGGCGTACTGAATGGTGCCATCGGGCCGTTTTTTGAACCATTCGGGGTGCTCTTTAGCCCACGGATGATCGGGCGAACATTGAATGGCGAGGTCCATCGCCACTTCCATACCGTAGTTGGCGGCAATGGCAATCAGGTGTTTAAAGTCCTCGACCGTACCGAGTTCGGGGTGAATGGCATCATGACCGCCCAGTTCGGAGCCAATGCCGTAGGGCACACCCGGATCGCCGGGCTGGCAAACTACCGAATTGTTTTTACCCTTGCGGTGGGCCATGCCAATCGGGTGAATCGGCGGCAGGTACAGCACGTCGAAACCCATACCGGCAATGCGCGGCAGCAGAGCCTCCACGTCGCGGAAGGTACCGTGTTTGCCCTCCTCGCGGGCGGCAGAACGCGGAAACAGGCAATACCAGGTGCTGAATCCAGCACGGGCGCGGTCGACCTCAACCCCCAGCGAATTTTGCGAGTCATGCATGTAGCGCGTAGGGTGCTGCCGTTCGGGGTAAAGTTTTGTATAAAACGTAAACTGATCGCTTTCGGCTACCGACACGGCTTCGTTGTATTGCGCGTCGGCAGGGTCGGCGGCACCAGCCCGAAACAGCGCGGCCATCTCGCGCAGGGCGTCGGCATCGTGTTCGTTGCCGGCACGTTCAGCCCGTTGCGCCATGCCGTCTACATACTGCGCCCCGGCCAGCAGTTCGCTTGTAATGGTCTGACCATCGGCTACTTTCAGGTGAATTTCGTGCTGCCACGATCCCGGATGATCGACCCACGCTTCGATGGTATACGTGTATCGGCCCTGCTTCTCGACCACGAACGATGCGCCCCAGCGGTCGTTTACCAGCAACGCCATACTGGTTTCCTGAAAAGCGTCGTCGTCGGTATGTTTGTAGAGCAGCCGGGCCAGCAGGTAATCATGTCCGTCAGCAAATATATCGGCTTCTACGGCGATGACGTCGCCCGGAACGGCTTTGATAGGGAAACGCCCACCGTCGATTTCGGGGACAACTTTTTCAATTACCACCCGGCGTTGCCCGTTGGTGGGTAATGTATTGCTTATCGGAGCAGTTGGGAGGGAGACGGTTTCCTGCGGTATGGTTGCAGAGGTTGAGCGCGAACGGGTCGACGGTTTCTTCGGCGATTTGGGCGAGTTCATGCGGGATTCAGTCGGTTGGTTATGTCAGGCTCTTGAAAATAGCCTGACAATGTTACGAAGAAAACCCGCATACGCCGTTCCTTTTCAGCCGGTCATTTACTTCGCTCCGTCGGCTTTGGACCAGTCGGCAGCAATTTTACCGACAGCCGCGCCGGTTTTCGCGCCTTCATCTACATCGAAGCGGTAGTTTGTTCCAGCATACACCCGCGCCAACCCCGCTTCATTGGCCTGCCCAGTCAACTTCGATGCATCGCCGGGAAACAAATGGCCCAGCACTACAGCCGCCGAAGCCGCGCTGACGGCGTGATTGGATGGATAGCCCGGCGAGTTGGGTATCAGCGCAACTGTTTTAATCCGGGCGTCTATCTGTGATGGGCGCGGCACAAAATAGCGGTATTTGGTTTGCCACGTTACCGTCGTAGCGTCGTGCAGGGCGCGGTTGAGCAGGGCGTAGGTGCGGGCTGCGCGGAGTTCGTTCTGCGCAGTCTGCTGAATCAGTTCTTCGGCAATACGATTCCAATGCCCGGCCACGGCATAACTGCCCACACCATCGCTCCAGAAGTCGGCAATGCGCCACTGTTCGCGGCTGCGCGTGTCTGATATTGTACGTATTTCGGCCAATGCCTGCTGAAACGCGGGCGAGGTGGTTGCTGGGGGTGGTCCGGGAGCCGTTCGGCCAACCGCCGTAGCATCGAACCACGTTTGTACCGACCCGGCCAGCGGCAACACGGGCGCACGAGCCGGAATCTCCAGACTCTGCCACTTAGTATCATAAGGCGCACGGGCCAGCAACGTCGGCCACGTATTAGCGGGGTCGTGGGCCTGCGCAAATCCGTCGGTGCGGGCGCGGCTGACTACCGAAGTAGCTACCGTTGCACCCAGCGTTTCGCCCGCTTGCAGGTCGCTCGGCACGCACGCACCGGCCCACACGCGGCTTTGCTTATGTTCGGTGGCTTTCGCTTTTAGCCAGTCCGCTTCGTTCGGAAACAAAAACGTCAGCATCTGGTAGGACGCTTCGGCTACGGCGGCATCTTCCGACGGGTAACTGGGTACGTCGGCCACAGGAATACGCGGCTGTACACCCTGTCGTTCGAGCGCGGGGCGGTTATATTGAAATTTGGCCCGCCAGGTCATCACGAGCGCGTCGTACTGCGCTACGCTCAGATAGGCCAGCAGCCGGGCGGCAAACGGCGCATCAGACATTGGTTTTGCAACATCATACGCTGCATAGCGGCCCGTAGCGGCATCGTAAGCAGGCATCACATTGTACTTGGCGATGAGTTGCCGGGCAATCTGATTCCAGCGTTGTACACCCCCGTAGGCCCAGTACGTAACGGCGGTATTCTGCTCCGGCGTGGTGCCTGCCAGTCCGTTTTTTACTGCCGTCAACTCGCGCTGATACGCATCCGACGACACAGCCGCCGGAGCCGGAACACCCACGCCCGACCGTAGCACCACCGTTTGCCAATTACCCCCGTCGGGGTCGGTCGTGGCTGGTGGAGTCAGCGGCAAAATACCTTCGCTGATCGTCGGCTCTTTACAAGCCGCGAGCGCGAAGAGGAAAGATATACTATTGCTTTTTTCATTAATCAAATGCCGATCACCAGCCCGCCACTTACCCGCGAGGCTTTGCCGATGTTTTGTCCGCTAAGTGTAGTGCTGTATCCCGCCGTTAAACCGAGTTTACCAATCAGTCGCAGGTAGGCGTTGGCACCTGCCCGCGTAAAGCCAACGGCATTGGTCGGAAATGGAATGCCGGGGCCGATGTCGGTGCCACTGCTGTAGGGCGTTTGCTGCTGAAACCAGCCATCGACATAAAACCGTTTGGCCGACACGCCCCCGCGCAGCACAAATTCAGTTACGTCGGGGACGTTGACTTTGTAGCCAGTATTGGGGTTGAGTTGAGCCGGGTCGTAATAGCTCACGATACGGTCGAGGGTGACGGGGCCGCGCCGGATGTAGCCATACTGACCGGTCAGGAAAAACGCGCCTGATGTAAAGTGCAACATGGTGCGCCCGTCGAAGTTGCGCGAACCCCGCCCGATGGTCACGAGCGCGTCGGTAACGTAGTTTTGCAGCGGCAGCGAATACCCCACCGCAAACAGCCACGACAGCCGCGCTTTACCGAGTTTGTAATCATACGCTTCCCAGCGCAAAGCTGCCGACAAATCCTGCAACCCCTCCTGTTTGGGCCAATAGCCCGCGCTGGCTTCGGCCCGCACATACGACGCGTTTACGATCAGGTCGAGGTCGTAGCCGAGGCCATACACGCCATAGGCATTGAGCGACTGCGTGGTGACGGTGCCCAGATTCGGATTACGCGTTTCGGTAGTGCCGACGTAATACGTATCGAACGATTCGGTCGAAGCCGTAAGGGCTAAACTGGCTTTCCGCTGCCCGCGCATAAAGCCATCGACCAATCCCTGCGCCCACAGTTGACCGCTGAAAATCAGGCAAAAAACTATAGCAACGGTAAGAATGGAAATGCGCATAAAGTCGGGTTAGTTGGGTAAAGATAGCCCCTTTGGTCCAACCGATGTAGCTGACATGCTTTTTTCTGTGTTAACGGGACGGTTGTTTCGCACCATCGACTGTACAACTTACCGCGCTGTTTCAGGGTGAAACGATTTCCACGAGTGCCAGAATTCCTGATAGGCGTTTGGTATTGGCCCCAGTTTACGCCCGCGCAACGGCCCGGCTATGCAATGACCGCGCCAGGTCCAGACGGAGCCGGTTTCACGGTCGATCAGTTGGCAGTTAGCATAGTGAAACGTGAGCGTTTTCACACCCACCCGCCGACTCCAGACGCCAAACGAAACACTATCTGAAGCCATCGTAAGCAGCATCGGTTCGCCCCCCAGCACATCGCTCAACATACGCTGTTGCTGTAGCGCATTCCAGTCGTAGGCTTTGGCAAAACCGGCCCGTTCTACGCCAATCACCCACGATTTGGGTTGCCACGAGGCCGAATCGCGTTTGGTCAGGCTCCCCGTCGAGCGGCCCCGTTCGTAGTTTTTCATACTGTCAAATTCATCGGCAAAAATCGAATCGGCCTGCAACACGCGCGTGTTGGGGTGTTCAGCGGCCCACGCCCGCAGGGTCATCTGCCGGGCGGGGAGGTCGGCCATCGTTTGCCCTCGCAACGGTCCTACGATGGCTTCACCCGTAGCCTGCCGCCACCACGTGCCAGTGCGTTTATCTTCAAACATGGCATTGAAATGGTCCATGCCAACCAGCCGGAATTCGTCGGCCTGCCCCTGCACGAGTGGGCTAAATACCCGGCCCGTGCGACAAACGGTACAGTACGTGACCATAATCGGTTGTCCACCCACCGTGTCGCGTACCTGATGGTGGTAGCCAATGAGTTGAATCGGGTAGGCCGTAGCTTCGCCCACTGATTCGAAACCCAGCACAAGGTTATCGAGCGGAATTTTGTTCTCACTCATGGGCACCACGCGCTTATGAATCGGCTGCAAAAACATCCGGTCGGCCAGCATCTCGCGGTTCACTAAGTACAGCACTACGCCATAAGCCATGAGCAACCCGCCTGCTGCAAAGCGATACCAATTTTTCGTTGGCCGAAACAGCACCTGCCAGGCCGGATAGGCCAGCAGCAACAGCCCAACCGCCCGCAGCCAGCCGATGTTATGGTGCAGCCAGTAAGCCTGTTCGACCCGCCGGAGAGCCGACCGGGCCGCGTCGCCATCCAGCCCCAGTTGACTACCCGGAAACGGCATGATAAAATACACGCGGGCCGCTTCAAGCAGGATAAGCAGCAATGCACTGACAATGAACCAGATAAACTTTTCCATAATCACTTCACCGTATAAATTTCCCCATCGACATACCCCGCTTCGGCGACATGGGCGGCTCGTTGGCGATACAGGTCTTCATCGTGGTGGGTTAACGTTGCCAGCCCATCGACGTAGCGATTGCAAAGACAGAAAAAAGCCGCAATCAACACCGTATCGTGAATGTCGCGGTCAGTAGCTCCTTCGGCGCGGGCCGCTGCTACCTGGTCGGGCGTGACGTGCTTACCCCCTTTCTGTACGCTCGCAGCAATGGTAAGCAGGGTTTTCAGCCGGGGCGAAATATCGGTTTGCTGATAGTCGCACTTTACGGCCTGAATCAGACTCCAATCGTCGTCGCCGAGGTGGTGGCTGGCAATGGCCCCGTGAATCGTCTGGCAGAAATGGCAGTCGTTCAGGGCTGAAACATGCGTTCCAATTAACTCACGTTCGCCCATGCTCAGGGTTTGGTCGGGCAGGCTGGCGTTGGCACGTAAGAGCGTGTTGGCAAGGTCATTGATAGGGCTTGCCGTTTCGGGGCTGAACAACATTGGTCCGCGAATGCCGGGAACGCCGGGCGTAAAGTCAATATGTGGCATTTTTTTCGTTGTTTTGTGATTGTAACGATGCCCCCGGTCGGCAAGGCCAGCCGGGGGACATGTACTACCAACCTATGATGAGTTTGAAAGCCCGGTCGGTTTGGCCGGGTTTTCATGTTTTATCGAGTTGCCGACTCTGGTGTTATGTAGCCCAGCGTCCCCATACGTTCGCCCATTGCGTCGTAAGCTGCCGGGTCGGTGGGCGTGAGCGTGGCAAGGCCATCGACGTAACGATTGAACATACAGAATGAAGCCGCAATCTGCACCGTGTCATGGATATCGCCGTCGGCAGCTCCTTCGGCACGGGCCGCAGCCACTACGTCGTCCGATACCGTTCGGGCATCGGTGGCTACGCGTTCGGCAATGGTCAGCAACGCCCGTAGTTTAGGCGAAATGGGTGCCGATTCGGGGGCTGTTAGTGTCGCATCGACCAGGTCACGTTGCTCGCCATACAGGTAGCGGGCCGCAGCCGCGTGGCTGTTCCTGCAAAAATCCGTGCAGTTCTGGCTTGATACATAAGCCGCGATAAGTTCGCGCTCGGCGTTGGTCAGGGTGCTATCGGGCGAACCAGCCCGGAGCAGAGCCTGCGCCAGATTGTACAGGTGTTGACCGGTATCGGGGCGGTACATCGCCAGACCGCGAATACCGGGCGCATCGTTGTTGAGTTGAATATGAGGCATAATTTTTTAGGGACACAGAGATGCACAAAGTTTACACGGAGATACACAGAGGTCATAGTCTCAAACACAAATAGCTTTTAAGAAAAAATCTCTGTGAAGCTCTGTGCCTTCTCTGTGCATCTCTGTGTCATAACCTTTAATCCGTTTTATACCGAGCCAGCACCACCAGCAGTGCTACCAGGAACGCCACCGAGAACACCAGCAGGGCATTGCCGAAGCCGCCGAGAGCCGCCACCATCGCACCCACGAAAAACACCGCTGTTGCCGTGAAAAACCGGCCAATGTTGAAACTGATGCCAGCCGCCGTTGCCCGAATCCGAACCGGAAACAGTGCCGGAATAATGCTCGACAACGAACCCTGACTGATGCCAAAAAACAGCGCAACGAACGCCGTTTCGGCATAAATCACGGGCGAGAACGTCTGGTTGGTCAGGAACAGCAGCGCACAGCCGCCCGCACAGCCCGCAAACGTCAGCAAAAGCGTTCGGCGCGAACCCAGCCGGTTCAGCAGCCCCCCCGACACCATGCCGCCCAGAATACCGCCCATACCGAGCAGCATCATAGTCAGGCCGCGTTCGCGTTCGCCCGTTTGCCCGGCGGGAAGCAGCGTTTGCACCCAGGTCGGAATCCAGGAGAACGTACCCCACAGACCAATCAGCACCGCGCCGAACACCAGCACGCCCGTGAGTAGGTTGGCCCGGTCGGTGGGCGTCCAGTCGTTAAATTTCGTAGTAGACTGTTTGCGGCTGGCCTGTTGCCAGCTTGCCGATTCGGGAAGCCGGAACAGCATCAGCCCAGCCACAACCAGCGGCACTGCCCCCAGCCAGAACGCCTGCCGCCACGGTACGGCTCCTACGTTCAGCCCGCCCGTTGCCACGATGCCCACCGGAAACATCACAGCCAAAACGCCCAAAACTACCGCCCTTCCGCGCTCCGGCCAGATTTCGGACAAATAAACGGTCGTGAGCAGCAACACGCCCCCCACGCCCGCGCCCGTCAGAAACCGGCACAGCAGCAGCACCGGCCAGTTGGGCGCAAACACCGTCAGCAGCATAGCCGCGCCGTAGAGAGCCGTCACAAAAGCCACCGCCCGCACCCGCCCGATGCGGTCGCCCACGACGCCGAATGCCAGCCCGCCCACCATCCAGCCATACAGAAAAGCCGCGCTGATGTAGGCCCCGATTTCGCCTAACCGCTCTTCTGAAACAGATTGGCCCAGCACGTCGGGCACGGCCACGGGCAGCACCGTTGCCATGAGCGTTGAGGCCGTACCGCCCAGTCCATACGACAACGCACACAGCGCAAAAGCCAGCCAGTTGGCGGTCAGGGCTTCCGATTTTGTTTTTAGTGCTTCCATAAGTGGTTGACGGATAGACTGATTGAATGATTGAATGGTAGAATGATTGAATGGGGTTACTACCTAACTACTCCATTCAATCAGTCTATCATTCTACCATTCAATCATTCAATCATTATTTGAGTCCTTGATCAAACGTCAACGATACGTAATAGAGACCGCCGACGGCGGCTGAACCGTATGCCTGCACTACGTAGTTGTTGAACAGATTACTGCCGCCTACTTTCAGAATCGTTTTCAGGGCGGGCATCCGGTAGCTTGCCTGCGCATCGACTAATGAGTACGACGGAATCCGACCGGGGCGATTTTCGGTAAACGTGCCGAACCAGTCGAAGGCTTCCTGCCAATGCCACGCCACGCTGAAGCCCAGCCGGTTGGTCAGGCGGTCGTTGCTCAGGATTACGTTGCTTTTGAAACAGGGCGTATTGAAGGCCGGAATGTTGTTGGGATTGGCATCCATGATGTTGAACCTCGCCCAGGTGCCATTGGCCTCTACCCGATAGCCCCGGTTCAGCAGAGCCGTCAGACCCGCGCTGACCCCATCTGCCGATACGCGGTCGGCGGCATTGGTATAGAGTTGAAACGCCTGCCGGTTGGCGGCTGTCAGGATATCAGCCGCAGCAGCCGGGTTGACCGTACCGTCGGGCAGCAGCACCGCGCTATTGGGCCGAATCACCACCTGATTCACCAGAAAATTACGGTATTGGCCGTAGTAATAGCTGACGTCGAATAACAGCCGCGAGGTAAGCATACCCTTGTAGCCTACTTCAAACGATTGCGATTGCTCGGCCCGGATGCGCGGCACGTCCGACTTCACTAACTTGTCTTTATTCGCCATCAACGCCTGCTGGAACGGCGTACCCGACCCAACCGCCTGCCCGAAAGCAGCCCCAAACGCACCCACCGAAGCGGCAGTAAATGAGTTTTCGTAGGCATTCAGCCCCGCTGTGTTGTCCGGTGCTGCGCCCAGAATGATAATCGGGCCTACGTTCAGCCGAATGTACTGATCGGGTACGGTTGGGTTGCGGAAACCCGTCTGGTAACTCGCCCGGAAGTGGTGAGCATCCGAAGGCGAAAACACCGCCGACGCACGGGGCGTAAAGTTGCCCACGAAATTCTGATTCTTGTCGTAGCGGCCCGAAACGGTCAACTTCAGTTTATCCTGCAACAGCGTTTTCGACGCCTGCGCAAACGCGCCGTATTCGGCCACCCGAATCTTATTCACCTTATCGTCGAACAACGTGCCTTCGCTGTTCATGTCGTAATAGCGCACGTTGCCACCCGCCTGAACGCTCATAAATTTCAACGCTGACGTGAAATCATATAACCCTTCGACGTGATACAACTTACTCTTACTCAGCACACCCGCCCCCTGCAACCCGGCAATGCCGATGTATCGCTGCTTCTCGCGGTCGAAGTCTGTCGAACCGGGCAAAAGTCGCCCCTGATCGGCGAAGGCGCGGGCCATGTCGTGATTCCGCGCCGTTTGGCCCGAAACCTGCCCGTTGAAGGCAGCCGCGTAGCGGGCAAACCAGGTAGCGTCGGCCTTGTCGGGCGTAACCACGTTGCCGTTCAGATCACGCACCCACGTCCGGTTAATGAGTTGCCCCAGCGAACGGGTGTTATAGGAATTCTGCGAATTTTCGGCAGTAGAATAAGCCCTGACGAAGAAGTTTTTGCCCTGCAACTCAAGCCGGTGTTGTGTCAACTGAAAATCATTGAGCATAAACCGGCTGCTGCCTGTGTAGTTGGTAGTGGCCTGCCCGAAGTTCAGCGCGTAAATCAACTCGGTTTGCTTCCCGATTCGGTAATGAACCGCCCCGCCTAACTTCAGGCTATACACGTCGTAGTTGGTCAGGTCGATTTCGCGGTAGCCTGTGCGCGACACCCGCCCAATGCCCGGCAGCGTTTGCGCCACTTCATCGCCGTAGATATTCAGCGCGTTCCGCCCCGGATTGGTAGCTCCGCGCAGTTCGGGGTTGGTGTTCGGGTCAATGTCAGTATAATCGGCGGCATACCAGTCGCGGCCTTTCAGATACGACGCATTCACTTTGAACGCCAGCCGGTTGCCGATGACTTTGGCATACCGAACGGCTGTCTCCGTGTACGGTTTCGGACTGTCGCCCGTTGGGTCGTTGACGTGGTTGACGCCCACTTTCTGTTGAACGCTCAGCCCCTGATGCTGGAACGGGTTTTTGGTGCGGATATACAACAACCCGTTGAAGGCCACCGGGCCGTAGAGAGCCGAAGCCGCCCCCGGAATCAACTCCGCCGATTCGAGGTCAAGGTCCGACGTGCCGTACTGATTCGCCACTGCCCACCCCAAACCGGGCGATTGATTGTCCATACCATCGATGAGTTGCAGAAAGCGCGTGTTGCCGGTCGAGTTAAAGCCGCGTGTGTTAATCTGCCGGTAGGTGAGGCCACTCGTCACCATATCCACGCCTTTGAGGTTGTTCAGAGCCTCGAAATAGTTCGGTGCCGCCGACCGCTGAACGGCCCGTGCATCGAGCTTTTCGATACTCACCGGCGACCGCAGGATACTTTCTTCAACCCGCGAAGCTGCTACTACCACATCGTTTAGCTGATTTTCAGCGCGTTGCAAAGAAACCGTCAGCGGTTTGCTATCGGCATTTACGCTAACAGTCTGCGTCTCCTGCCCAACCATCGAAACGGCCAGCGTGAGTTTGCCTTGTTTCGTAGTCGTAATTGTAAAACGACCCCCGGCATCAGTTGCCGTGCCGGTAGCCGTACCCCGCACAGTTACCGATGCGCCAGCCAGGGATTGGCCCGTTTGGGCGTCGCGCACCACGCCCGACACCTGCCGCGATTGGCCCAGTCCGGGCAAAGCGGTAGCTAAAGTCATCGCCAATGCGACAACAAATGATATAAGTTTCATAGATGTTCGATCAATATGTTCCCATGTAGAGACGCAACCCTTTGCGTCTCTTTCCCGGATGGTTTTGCGTCTCTTTCCCGGATGGTTCTGCGTCTCTTTCCCGGATGGTTTTGCGTCTCTTTCCCGGATGGTTTTGCGTCTCTTTCCCGGATGGTTCTGCGTCTCCTTCCCGAATGGTTCTGCGTCTCTTTCCCGGATGATTTTAAAAAATTGCTGACGCTCAGATGATTGCTGACGCGTGATGAGACGCAAAATCTTGCGTCTCTACATGGGGGTTACGTGACCTGCACTGGCGCGGGGTAGCCGCCCGGTGGACGGACGTAGCCCCGACCCGTGATGCGTTCGCCCAACACGTCGTAGTAGCCCGATTCGAGTGCGGGTGCTACCGTATTCAGCCCGTCAACGTATTTGTTGTACAGGCAAAACAGGGCGGCAATCAGCACCGTATCGTGAATTTCGCGGTCGGTAGCTCCGGCAGTGCGGGCGCGGTCGACGACCTCCGGCGTGACGGCCCGGCCCGACTGCTGCGTGAGGGCGGCAATCTGAAGCAACGCCTTTAGCTTCTCGCTGATAGGCGCGGTTTCGAGGTCGGCTTTCACGGCGCGGGTCGTGTCGGTTTCGCCCAACAGCAGGTCGGCGGCTTTGGTATGGGCCGCTTCGCAGAAGTTCGTGCAATTACGCGACGATACCAGCGCGGCAATCAGTTCGCGTTCGCCCGTACTCAGGGTCGATTCTCCGCGCAGCAAAAGCTGCGTGAGTTCGCGAATGGGTGCGGCAGTATCGAGCCGGTATTCGAGCAGGCCCGTAATACCCGGCAGGTGCGGTGGCAGCGGAATGTGTGGCATAGGTTTCAGAACCAGGATTAGCCGGGATTTGCGAGATTAAACAGGATTTTACGCTGCGCTTTTTCGATCACATAAAGAAGCACAGCGTAGCATCTTGTTTTAATCTTGGCAATCCTGGCTAATCCTGGTTCTGATTAAAGTCCCGACCCGTCGGCTTTGCCGCGTAGTACGGCGTAAGAACCGATGTTTTTGCCACATTGCAGACCCACTTCGCAATCAGAGCGGAAGTGAATCATGCCGTATACCCGCGATTCAGACGCTTCTTTGGCGGCTGCCGTAAACTCATTGGCCCGGTTGGGGAAGATATAGCCCAGCACCTCAGCCGCTGCCCCGGAGAACGTGGAGTGCCCCGACGTATAGCTGGGGAAGTTGGGCAGGCCAACCGACGTTTTGACGCCAAACTGCTGTGGGCGGGGCGTGTAGTAGTAGAACTTTGTTTCCCAGCAGCAGACGCCCGCATCCTGCAACGTTGTACCCAACAAAGCCAGCGTCCGGGCCATGCGTACTTCGCTGAATTTAGCATCGTGGGCAGCATTGGCAGCATAGCGATGCCAGTGGCCGGGGGGCGTGTAGCTACCCGCGCCATCGGCCCAGTAGTTGGCAATTCGTGCCTGTTCGCGGGTTTGGTTTTTCTGGATGTTTTGCAGTTCTTCCAGTTCTTTCCTGAACTGTTCAGAGCCGGGTTGCGGAGCCACACCAGGCCGAATTTTCACCAGCGTAGCCCGGTCGAAATTCCACAGGCCAACGGCTCCGTAGTTGGGCAGCATGGGCGGGCGGGCCGGGCTTTCCTGACTCTCCCAAACCATCGATTGTCCACGTTCTTTAGCTGCGGCAATCATACCCGCCGTCAGCGTCTGGTTGTTGGCGGCTCCCATGCCATCGGTGCGGGCGCGGGCCATGACGCGGGCACCCACCTGCGTACCGAGATCGGCACCAGCCGTAATGTCGCTCTGGACGTTCATACCGGCCCACAACCGACTCCACTGATGCTCAGCTAATTTACCGGCCAGATACCCCACTTCGCCGGGGAACATCGCCACCAGAATGGCATACGATGCGTTGGCAACAACAGCATCTTCCGACGGATATGATGGCAGTGCCGACACAGGCAACGAAGGCTTCACCGCAGCATCTATTCTGCTGGGAGCCAATCGATTGAACTGGTATTTATAATTCCACGCAGCAACAAGCGCATCGTACTGGGCCACGCTCAGGTAAGCCAGTGTGCGGGCCGCGTAGGGCGGATTGGCAAACGGAAATGCCGGATCGGCCAGCGGGTTATTCGCATCCGGTACGGGGTACTTACCCTCGGCGTTCGATGCGGGGGGTAGGTTATATTTTGCCGCCAGTTCGCGGGCAATTTCGTTCCATCGATACACAGCTCCTGCGCCCCAGTACTCGACCGCAGCGCGTTGTTTGTCGCTCAGGTTGACCGACGAGTTTTTGAGGTTGGTCAGTTCCGTCTGATAAGCCGTTGAGGTTGTTGCGGCTGGCGATGCAATGGTTACTGCCGTGGGGCTGGTCAGGATGTATGTTTTCCAGGTGCCCGCGCTGGCATCGACATCAGCCGGTGCATAAGCCGGGCGCACCGGTTCGGTAATTGTTTTGTCGCAGGAGGTCAGCACCAGCGATACGCCGAATGCAGTTAAGCCTGCCAGAAGTATAGTACGAAAGTTCGGTTTCATCGGAATGCTTAGTTTACGGCGAATTGATACAACACACCCACCATGAAGCTGGTGCTTTGGCCCACATTACGGCCATCGGTTACGTAGGCTACGCGGGCATTGACGCCTATGTTTTTAGGCTGAAGTTTACCATACCAGCCTACCTGCGTTGCCTGCATGTTGTTGGTTGGATACGGCATATCGTTCCGGCGAATGTCGTCGCCACTTAGCCCGGCCATTCGTTCTACGAACACCTCCGTTTGCCACTTCTTACGCAGAACACCGACCCGTGCAGCCGCATCGTACATGTTCGGAATCTGCATTTCGCTGCTGTTCCAGAGCCGCCCGTTCGTAAAATGCGAATCGCGGTCAACGTTGATATTGCTCCGCCACGTATACGAACCGTGTGTGGTTACGTACAGGCCGGTTGTCGGGTGCGTGTAGTTGAGCAGCAAACGTCCTGTGGCCGTGCGCGACTGTAAACCAATCGACATCGGCAGAAAATCGGGTACATACCGGCTAACGGGCAGCGAACCACCGACCAGCGCGTGAACCGAAAACCCGTTGTATTGATACAGATTCGCTTTGAGCCAGGCCGACAAATCCTGAATACCCCGCTGCCCCATCAGATTACCGGCAGAGGTGCTGGTCCAGACATAAGGCAGGTTGAGAATCAGATTCAGCCGGTTGGTGATCCCGATGGCGGGCATGACAGACAGGCTCTGCGTGGTGTGCGTACCGATGTTGAAGTTTTCGCGTTTACGCGTTCCTTCCCAGTACGACGTCCAGGAACTTTGGCCGTACATACCTGCGATACATACGGTTTTTTTAGGCATGTAAATGGCATCGGTCGGCATTTGCGCCCAGGCCGATGTACTTACACACAGCGTACCAGCCAACGCCAGCACGAGGGTATATGTTGATTTCATGAAAAATGAATGTCTGAATGTGATGGAACCGCATCGGCGGACCGATGGATTAGACAGATGTACGAGACCATACGCCGAGTGTTGAACAGACGCAGTAAATCCTGTTAAATCAGTAAAATCCAATAAATCCTGGTTCAGACTTCGGGAGGGGGCGAAAACACCGGCAGAGCGCGGTGCAGCAGCAGGGCGGGCATGTCGGGAATCCGAACGGTTGCGCGCCAGGAGGGCGATAGGAACTGGAAAATGGCTCGCGGATTGGGCGAGTATTCTTTGAGGAGAAACTTCAGAAATTGATTGGCTTTTTTACCCGTGTCGCTGGCCTGACCAACGTGTTCATTCAGAAATGAGAGCAGATCACCCTGCCAGAACGAGCGTTTGCCACCATCGAGGGCGGTGATATGCAGTTGTTCGCCGTGAATTTCCAGGCTTATTACGTCGTAATAGCGGCCTTTGTAGGCAAATCCTTCGGTGGTTGTGCGGGTGATGGCGTTGGCATCGTGCGGACCGTCGAGCGGAATCTGAAACTCGACCATGCTATCGACCGACCGATACACCGATAACCGCTCCGACAGGTCGTGTTCGGCCTGCCACCACGCTCCTACCACCACCAGCACGTAGGCCAGCGTGTGATACAGCAGTAGTACAAAGAGACCGATGGAGACGACTTTCTTCACAGAGTATCGGGTAAATTTATTCCAAATATAATGCTATGTTTTGAAACAATACCAAACATTGATGAGTTATACGCAATTTTTAGGCCAACCTAAGGCGTGTACAGCCAAACCCCAATCTCCGACAGGTCGAAGTTGGCCGCCCAGGTAGCTTGCAGCAGGTGCAGGTAACGATGGTCCTGTGCCGGGTTTCGAATCAGGTTCTGGTAACAGTAGCCCAGTTCTATTTTGCCAAACTTGCCCGTGTTATAGCCAATGCCCGTGTAGACCCAATCTTCGCCATAAAACGCGTTTTTTGCACTGATCGGGCTATTTTTGGCCCCCGACAGGCATAAAAAAAACTCGTTGGAAGCCGTTGCGTACCACCCTTTCAACGTTTCTTTTGGATTGTATAGCGGATAGGTAAATCCTACCTGATAGCGAAACAACTGTGCATACGACCATTGTCGCGTGCGCGTGTTGAGCGGGTATCGTTCCTCATAACGCATTCTATGTGAGAGTTTTAAACGTCCCAACTGCGGTACGGCGTGGGTCACTACGGCCTGCGCCCACAGCCGGTTTTCGTTGACGCGCAAACCAAACAAATTGTGTTTTACGTAGGCGTACCCCAACCCAATTTGTAAAGCAGGGGTTATCTTATAACTCAAACTGGGTTGCAGGTAATATTGCAGGGCCGTAGCGGGGTATTTGCCCATGTCCATATTCAGCCGGTAGGTATCATAGGTAGCTGAAACAAACAGGTTATATTGCAGCTTCTGACCCAAACTGCCCGACTGTGAAATAGCCGGAAAAAAACCGAAAAATTTCCAGTTCTGCGCCCGGCACAAGGGGCTGATGAACAGATAACAGCAGAGAAAGAGGTAGCGCATAAGGGTGAGACAGGAACAAAAGTCCTTTACCAAAATGTGTGCCAACTCGTTTATGCGTCAACAACTGGCCTTTCCGCTGAGAATGACTATTTTTGTAGGAAGCACAGCCGTATGATTTACGACAACCACAATCGCCCCATTACCTACCTCCGGCTGGCCGTGACCGACCGGTGTAATCTGCGGTGCTTTTACTGTATGCCCGAAGAAGGCATCAAGTACCTGCCGAAGCATCAACTGCTGACTTACGAGGAGATGGAGCGGCTGGTGCAGGTACTGGCCCGGCTGGGTGTATCGAAGGTCAGAATCACGGGTGGAGAACCGTTTGTGCGCACGGGCCTGATGGACTTTATGCACCGGCTGGCCGCTATCGACGGGCTAACCGACCTCTCTATGACTACCAACGGCGTGCTGACCGCTCCGCACGTAGCCGACCTGGCCGCGCTGGGCGTGAAAGCCGTGAACCTCAGCTTAGACACCCTCGACCGGGAACGTTTTCATAAAATTACCCGGCGCGACGAACTGCCCGCCGTACTGAATACGCTCGACGCTCTGCTGAAGGCGGGTATCGAGACAAAGATCAACGCGGTGGTTATGGACGGTCAGAATACGCAGGACATTGTGCCGCTGGCCGAACTTACCCGCAACCTGCCCGTTGATGCGCGGTTTATCGAAGAAATGCCCTTCAACGGCGAAGGAAGCCATTACCCCGTGCTGCACTGGACCCACCGGCGCATCGTCGACGAACTGCGGGCGCACTTCCCCGACCTGCACAAACTGCCTGACCCGCCGTTCTCAACGGCCAACAACTACCAGATTCCGGGCCATCAGGGCACCATCGGCGTAATTGCCGCTTTCAGCCGGACGTTCTGCGGCACCTGCAACCGTATTCGCCTGACCGCTCAGGGAACGCTCAAAACCTGCCTCTACGACAATGGCGTATTAGATGTTCGTGCGCTCATAAGGGCCGGTGCTACCGACGACGACCTGACGGCGGCTTTCCTGCGGGCGTTTGCCCATCGCCCCGCCAACGGTTTCGAGGCCGAACAAAGTCGGGGCGTCGTTACCGAGTCAATGTCAACAATTGGGGGGTAACTTTTAAGAGGAACACGGATTGAACGGATGGTGCGGATGAACACGGATTTATTTGTCTTGTACAAACATCTGTGTTCATCTGCACCATCCGTTCAATCTGTGTTCCCCTTAATCGAAGCTGCCGACCATATTGCGGTGCAGCGTTTTCGCGCTCCACTGTCCGCCAGCAATGATACGCCGTATGGTTTGCAGCGGCATATTTGGGTCTAACTTCTTGTCCGACAGGGCAAATGAAATCAGGTAGCCGCGTTTTTGCAGTTCGGGCAGAGCGGCTTCGTTCCACAGCCCGAACGGATAGGCGAAATAGCGCACCGGCTTGCCCGTAATGCTTTCCAATTTGGCGTTTGGTTCTTCGATTTGCGTTTTCCAGTCGTCGCCCTGGTATTTTTTCACGTTGTGGTGGTCCCACGTATGCGCCCCGATGGTGTGGCCCCGGTCGGCAAGGTCTTTAAGCTGCGTTTTATCCATGTACGGCTGTTTTCCCCGCCGACCAATGGCTACCGTCATGATAAAAAAAGAAGCCTTGAAGCCGTGTTTGTCCATAATCGGTACGGCGGTTTCATACTGATCGAGGTTGCCATCGTCGAAACTAATCATGACCGGCTTTTTGGGCAGAGCCGCGCCCGTGGTCAGGTAGGCATAAAGCTGATCGGGCGAAATGGCCGTATAACCGCTGTCGGCCAGCATCTGCATGTGTTCGTTAAACACCTGCGTTGGAATGATGTAATCGCGGGCCGATTTCGAGTCTTTTGGTCGCCAGTCGCGCACCTGATGGTAGCACAGCACCGGCACCTGCGGGCGGGCAATGATGGTGGCCGCATCGGCAACCGGAACGCCGGACCGTTTGCTGGCCGGAATTTTAGTTGGATCAGCCGGTGCAGACGTGGTTGTGCTGGCGTTGGTTTCGTCTGATTTGCTGGCAGAAACCGAATCGGCGGTGGTTGTGGTGGCTTCCGTGGCCGATGAACCTTTCGACTGGCAACCAGTCAGGCCATTCATGACAAGGGTAGATAAAGCAAGGGCGGTTAGACCGGGTAATAATTGACGAGTAAGCATAGCGGATTAGTATACCCCCAAACATACGGAAAAGGTTGAAACTTTTTTGCCAATCTTTTGTGAGATTATCGACCGTCCCGGCACTATGAGGCAACACTGCTTATATTGGGGTAGGCGGTTCAACGGGTGACCTGTTAACGGGCGGGCACCCGTTGTTTTTTTTACCCGACTATGGTAGCCATGCCTCCTTTAGTTGTTTCGGGGTGTTCAGGACTGGCAGGCCGATTGCCTCGTAAGAACGAAATAGCTGCCGCCAGCAGAACTACGCCCGTCAGGGTCCAGTACACAGATTGCATACCCGTCAGTTGCGCGGTAGGGCTAACGGCATCGCCCCCGTGCGTCAGGGCATACCGGTTGCGAATGCTGTACCAGATAGCAGCCGCCAGCGCAATGCCCACCACAAAACCCATATTTCGCATAAACGCAATCATACTGCTGGCAATACCACGCTCCGACAACGGAGCCGAATTGAGCGCACTGCTGCTGTTGGGCGACTGAAACAAGGCAAACCCGCAGCTAATGAGGGCCGTCCGCCAGACTACATCGTGCCAGTCCCAGTCGGCTTGCAGAAACGAAAAGGCGAAATAGCCCGAGGCTGTCAGTAACAGGCCCGCCGTTGCCAGCCAGCGCGTTGGCAACCGGCTCGACAGGTAGCCGCCGATGGGAGCTACAATGCTGAGTGTCAGCGGCCCTGACAGCAACACCAAACCAGCTTTCTGGGGCGTAAAGCCTAAAAGCTGCTGCAAGAAGAACGGAATTATGAACAGATTGCCGCCCGACGCCACAAACCCCAGCCAGGCCGCCACAATGGCCGACGTGTAAGGGCGGCTCTGAAACAGGCTAAGTTTCAGCATGGGAGCGGGGGTGCGGCTTTCCCACCAGAAAAATCCTGTTAGCAGCACAACCCCGGCACTCAACATCCCCAATACCAGCGGATTATTCCAGCCGTATTCAGGTTCAGGGCCAAAGTCCAGGCCCGTTAGCAGGGTAATTATACCGACCAGAAACAACCCCGCTCCCACCAGATCGAACGATTGTTGCGGCTGTCTTGGACTCGCGGGAAGCACCACCGACGCCCGCCAGATGGCAAGCATACCAATGGGAAGGTTGACGAAAAAAATGCTCTGCCAGCCGAAATTCGCCAGCAGCAAGCCGCCCGCCACCGGCCCCGCACTCGAACCGGCAGCTACGACCGCACCCATCAGCCCCAGTGCCTGACCGCGCTCGGCAGGGGCAAACGTATCGGAAATAATAGCCGGGCCAATGGCAAAAATCATAGCCGCGCCCAGGCCCTGCACAACCCGAAACGTTATCAGAGAGCCAATATTCCACGACAGCCCGCACAGCAGCGACCCCAGCACGAAAATGGCAAAACCCGTGATGTACATCCGTCGCCTACCGAGCCAGTCGGAGAGTTTACCCATAATGAGCAGGGTGCTGGTAGTAGTGAGCAGGTAACTGAGAATTACCCACTCTACACTGTCGCCTGCGTTCAGTTCGCGCCGGATGGTGGGCAGGGCAATGTTGACAATGCTGCTGTCGAGCGTTGCCATAAAGGTTCCGAAGGCCAGCGTAGCCAGCACCAGCCATTTGTTCGGCTTCGTCGGGGCAGAAACGGTTGTGTTGGCAGTCAAAGCAAAGTCAGAAGACAAACGCTATTTTTGTAACTGTATCTTCGGCGGGGTTGTTCAGCGTGGTGAATCGTTCTTTCCTCTTTCTTTCTTCGTATGTTTGATTATGATTTACGTTATAACGCCCCGCTCCATTTATGAAAAATATGTCTGCCTCGCTACTACTATTCATCTGCTTCTATTCATCTGCTTCGGCTATGGACAAGGTCAGTCGGTGCCGTCCCTGTCGAAGCCAGGCGAAGGTGCTTATCTGAAAGGCGAACTGATTTACCCGCTCGATAATCGGCCTACGCCCGAAGTTCACGCATCGACGCTTGTCGAAACGTCTTCGGGCATAGTAAGTGCTTTTTTTGCAGGCACTTACGAACGCCACCGCGACGTGGGCATTCGGGTATCGCGTTTGGCAAACGGGCGGTGGACCAGGCCCGAAGAAGTAGCGAATGGCATAGTGAATGATACGTTACGCTATCCGTGCTGGAACCCGGTGCTGTTTCTGCCCAAAGGTGGCCCCCTGATGCTGTTCTATAAAGTAGGCCCCAGCCCAAGCACCTGGTGGGGTATGCTCATGACCTCGACCGACGATGGCCGAAGCTGGTCGAAACCGCGCAAATTGGGCGAAAACAAAGCCGTTGGGCATTTACTCGGCCCCGTAAAAAACAAACCCGTGCAAGTAGCTGATGGCACCATCATCTGCCCAACGAGCCTCGAACGCGACCTGCCCGATGACAAAGACGACGATTGGCGGGTCTATTTCGAGATCAGCAAAGACCTCGGCCAAACGTGGTCGGTGGTAGGGCCTATCAATGACGGTGTAGAATTCGACGCCATTCAGCCCAGTATTCTGACGTATCCCGACGGAAAACTACAGGCCATTGGGCGCACCCGGCAGGATGTCATTTTCCAGACATGGTCGACAGATCAGGGCAAAAACTGGAGCAGGCTCACCTCGCTGGGTCTGCCCAATCCGAATGCCGGCACCGATGCCGTAACGCTACGCGACGGGCGGCAATTACTCGTTTACAACCACACCACCAAAAAAGGCAGCGAACCCAAAGATCGGAATATGCTGAATGTGGCCCTCTCAGCAGATGGCAAAACCTGGAAGCCGGTGATGACGCTGGAAAACGTACCGAACGAAAACGGCTACTCCTACCCCGCCGTCATCCAGTCGGCAGATGGTAAGGTACACATAACCTATACGTACAACCGCTACTCGGTCAAATACGTCGTACTCGACCCATCGAAACTGACCTTATAAATGATTTATTTGGATAACAACGCCACGACCCGCATCGACCCGCGTGTGCTCGATGCGATGATGCCGTTTCTGACCGACAACTTCGCCAACGCGGCCAGTACGCACCCGTTTGGTGTGGGCGCGAGCGAGGCCGTAAAGCGGGCACGGCAACAACTGGCCGATCTGCTGAACTGCGAGACGCACGAGTTGGTGTTTACGTCGGGCGCGACCGAGGCTATCAATCTCGCGATCAAGGGCGTAGCCGAACGGACCGATACAAATCGCAAACACATCGTGACGGTGCAGACCGAACACAAAGCTGTGCTGGACGTATGCCATTACCTCGAAACGCGCGGCTTTGCCGTAACGTACCTGCCCGTTCGGCCTGCCTGGGACGCCGACGCGGGGTTGATTGACCTGAACGAACTGAAAGCGGCTGTTGGTCCCGATACGCTGCTGGTGTCGGTCATGCTGGTCAACAACGAAACGGGCGTGATTCAGCCAATTAAGCAAATCGCCGACATTGCTCATGCTGCCGGTGCCTTTTTCATGACCGACGCCACACAGGCCGTAGGTAAACTACCCATCGATGTCGATGCCCTCGGAATCGACCTGCTTGCGTTTTCGGCGCACAAGTTTTACGGTCCCAAAGGCATAGGCGGGTTATTCGTGCGGCAACGCAGGCCCAACAAGGTAAAGCTGGAGGCTGTTTTGCACGGGGGCGGTCACGAGCGCGGCCTACGCAGCGGCACCCTAAACGTACCGGGCATTGTAGGCATGGGCGCAGCAGCATCCCACGTAGAGACGCAAAGGGTTGCGTCTCCTGACCGGATGGCTGGGCTGACGCATAAAGAGACGCAACATCTTGCGTCTCTACGCGACCGATTAGAAACCGAACTGCTGACGATTCCCGGCACCCGTATCAACGGCAATCAACAGCACCGGCTGTACAACACCACCAACATTCTGTTTGAAAACTGCGACTCCGACGCGCTCATTATGGGATTGGAAGGCATTGCCGTATCGAATGGTTCGGCCTGCACAGCCGCCAGCATCGACCCGTCGCACGTGTTACTGGCTATGGGCCTGAGCGAACAGGAAGCGTTTTCATGTCTGCGCTTCAGCGTAGGCCGCTTCAACACCGAAGCCGACATCACGGCCACAGTTTCGGCGGTAAAACACGTAGTGGAGGAGTTGCGGGCGTTAGTGTGAAGGAATCTCGCAACTACAAAATTGTAATTTTCAGACGGGTATGGTGTTGAATTATCTGAAAATCTGAGCGGTTGAATGTGATTAGTTCATCGCAAAATTCCTCCGCAATACCTGTATGCAGACAGTCGTTACTGTGGTGGAAACTGACCTGATAAGCGATTTCGGCGGCTCGCTTGAAATGTTTCAGCGAGACGGCTTCCGGGTTGGTCAAGTAAAACTCTGAGAGTTGACCGCTAATTTTTTCCCGGTTAATTTTCAGTTTTGCCAGCACAAACGATAATTCGTTGAGCGACAAGGTAGAAATAAAAAACAGGCCATCGCTAATAGCCTATTCAATCAGTTGAATTGCCTATTTGTGCTTTTCGGTATCCTGTTGAGTGCAATAGTGTACGAGCACATCGGTGTCAAAATAAATCATCAGTGATTGCCCTCCCAATTCATTTCGTCAATCAGCTTATTAATGTCAATATCAGCCGAAATTTCGGCTGGCGGATATTTTTCGCGGAATTCGCGCATACGTCGTAACACCTCTGCGGAATTGTAGCGAGGCTGCGCATCCTGCCTTACCGTTATTGTAATAGGTTGGTTTCTGTCAACAAAAAGGGATTCTATTTTAGCCAGAATTTTCTCCGAAAATTCATCAGGCTTCAAAACAAACGTGGCTTCCATTTCGGTTTGAATTTGCTGTCAGCAAGATAACGAAATTTCTCTCGTTATTACTCGCTATTCTGTAAGTTAGCTGTGCAGAAGTGGTACAGCAGTCACTAAACATGTCAATCCGAAAAGCGCATAACGATGGGATTCATTAAAGAACCGGAAGGCGTCGATTTTGTGATAAAGGGAGAACCTTTAACCGAATCGCAGAAGCAGATTATCAGCGACTTTATCAAAGCAGATAAAGCGCAGAAGGCATCAGCTATAATTCGGCGCGGAACGCAGAACGGATGTAAAAAGCGGGCTGGACATACGGCTTAGTGTATTGAACCAGCAGGCTACGTCGCGGTGCGGTTAGCTGTCAGCAAGATAACGAAATTTTGGGGCGGGTATCTACCAGATTGCCGCGACAAAAGAAGATGCCCGAATATCGGGATCGTTCGTAATAACCGAAATAGTTAACCACCGGGCAGTAGCAGCAATAAGCCGATCATGAAGTTCGGGAATATCGATCATTACTGAACTCGCTTCGATAATGTCGAGCGTGAGTGGCTCAAAACGATACGCAGGGTATTGAGCTAAATGCTGCTTCAAATCCGTCAGCGAAACATCAACACGACCTTTTGCCGATAGATAGCCAACTTCAACAACTACCATTGCTGGCACTACGATTTGGGTAAGTCCAAGGTCTGCTGATTGAAAAAGCTGTTTGATAAATAGGGGCATTTTGCGCTTGCTCAAATACAGCACAATCGCCATTGTATCGGTAACGTACTGACTCATTCTTTCGGGAATCTTTGGTCAAAATCAGCAAATTCTTCTTCGAGATGCTGCATCTCATGGATACTCATCTGGCGAAGCTCCTCCCCGATAGACGCTGTATCGAATGGCTGTTGCTGACGGGCTTTTCGGCGCATAAATAGCACAAAATCAGCTACCTCGCTCAGATACGACTGCGGCAAGTCTTTGATACCTTCTGTAATAAGCTGCTTTAAATCAACTGGTGATTCCATCTTGCTGTGCGCTTAGCTGTCAGCAAGATAACGAAATTTTGGGACGAGTGGTCACGGTACGGCAGGTAGTTCAACTAAGTCAACTCGTTCGTTTCCTCTCATTTTGCTATACTCCGTTAGAACATAATCTACGTCGTGGTCTAATCCGAGCAGATACTTAATGTACTCTCTAAGAAATTTCACCGAACTCTTACTAATCATTGTTTTTTTGGCGGGGTTCCATATGACATCGCTCCAATATTCTCCGTTCAAGCTATCATCTATTTTGGTAAATTGAGTCCAAAACGTTTTTGTTTCATCCTTCTGTTTCTGCCATTGATGATATCCATCCGCTAATATTTCAATTCCAATTGGCCTAAAAAGCATAGACCCTCCTTCTTTACTCCTATAATCTGCAACGGTACTACTTCTATCTAAAAGCACCGCTTTGTAAGCCGAAACGTTGCTTACAGCTTGTTCCCAAAAGCTCAAACTAATTTGATAAAGATTTTCTGTTATCTCCTCAGCAGGTCTGATGTCTCGAAACTTATACACATCGCTGTAAAGCAACTTGTTGACCTCTCGCAGATTGAGTATAGATGTCAATTCTGTAGCCTCAGCACTGATATTTGGCGTGGCATTCAACGCTATAAATTCGTCCTTTGCGAAAGGCACAAACTCAGCATATAGCCTACGTGTGTTAATATCTACTGGATTGTCTTCATTCGTTATCAGGTCATCTAAGCCAGATACTTTTAACGCTTTTGTGTTGATTTCGGAAAATAATCGACGCGTTCTTACTTTTCCCTCCTTTGTATCATTGTGCGCTACAATGACGACTGGTAACTCATCATTACGAAATTTATTCGACTGCTGATCTAAGGCTTGTTTGATACCATCAATCCGGTGTTGACCATCTATGGAAAATAACTTCTCAGAACCAGTCAATTCTAATATGCCGATTGTATCAAGTATGTGTTCATCCAATTCCATCTCAGGAACAGCCGATGGGGCAAAGTCGAATCTATACCAGTTTGGATTTCCTCCATATAGACCAATAATAATAGAGTTGAAGAATCTCGTCTTTTCTCGGATCAAATAATCCTTGATCTTTTTTGAACGTTTAGACAGATCACGTTGAAGAACATCATCTAACGTTTTATACTCCCGTATAGAATGGTCGTTGTCAATTCGTTCAATAATTTCATGAAACGGAATAACCGTCTGGTAAAATATCCAGTCCCCAATAACTCCTTTGATTGCCGGGAGTTGTATTGCTTTGTTAATGCTCATATACTGCTCATATACTGCTCGGACGATGCGTTCTAAACCTTGTGGATACTTTGAGTTAATTGGGGGCATAAATGCAGTTAGAAATAAATCTTCTATTTCTTTTCTACCTTTCTTGTTTAACCCAGGAAACTCAACATAATTGAAGTAGAGGTGATCAGGATAATCATCTATTACTGCATGTACTTTATACTGAGCAGATTTTGGGTTATGAATTTTCTTCAAATAATCCCCATAACGTACTCTTAAGTCTTGTGCCTCTCCAACATAGAACAGATAATTTATGAATTCTGCATTGATCTTCTTCGGCGATGCAGTGAACATGTACAAGCCCTCCACTTCAGGAATCTCATCTTGATTTGCTACCTCAAACTTCATCTGCTTCCATACAAGGCCATTGTACAAAGTTGTCAATGTCTCCCACTTTTCAGGACAAGCAATAAACTGACGCCTATAGAAAATTAACGTTTTCCTCGTTCCTCTATTTGTT
This sequence comes from Spirosoma montaniterrae, assembly GCF_001988955.1. Taxonomy (NCBI): domain Bacteria; kingdom Pseudomonadati; phylum Bacteroidota; class Cytophagia; order Cytophagales; family Cytophagaceae; genus Spirosoma; species Spirosoma montaniterrae. Next base: position 3,485,763 of record NZ_CP014263.1, read on the forward strand.
ACAGGGTCAAAATAGTCAGTCATACGTCAACAATCACTTATTAAACCGTTCCAACTTCACCAACTCACCGCGTTTGAATTCTTTTAGGCTCATCACGGCCTGGCCGTTTTCGATCTTTTCCATGCTGCGGGCTAAAGTCAGGGATTCCTTTTCGCCGAACCCTAAGAAACGGGCCATCTGCCGGATGTTCTTGTCTTTGATGTTCAGCAAAAACACGTTGGCGCAGTTAGCCGAGAAATCCATGTCGGCCTGAATGAATTCCTTGATTTGCTGCGACAACAGCACAACCATCACACCCTTCGACCGTACCTGCCGTAGCATTTCATCGAGCAAGGCCCGCGACTTGCCCTCGCGGAAAATCACGTTCGCTTCGTCAATCAGGAATACGTAGCGGATGGCCTGCAAGGGGTTGCCCATGCTATCGGGTTCAACGGGGGCCTCCTCCATGTTCATGAAGGTGTTATAAACGTAGTTGATGAGCAGGAACGTAGCAGTGTACCGGATCGAGTCGTCTAAGTTGGCTCCTAAGCTGACGTAGTAGTTGCGGTTCAGGAAACTGTCTTTGGCATCGGTGGCCGGGGCGAACAGTTCGAGTTCGCTCAGGCTGTCCATAATCTGCGTCAGTACGCCGGGTTTGCCGCCCGTTACGTCTTTCAAATGCTCGTTTACGTCGGCCAGCGTGGGATATTCGCCCAATTTTTTGGCTTCGAAGGCAGCCCGAGTAGCTTCTTTCAGTTGCTGCTGCTGCACGGGTCCCATACGAGCCGCATAACGCATAATGATATCCACAAACTTGCTGATGCCCTGTATTTTGTTCTTCTCGTTTACATTGTCGATAAACGTGAGCGGGTTGAACGGAAACGGCGTTTGCGGTACGTCGAGATATACGGCGCGGGTGGCGTCGAAGAACGATTGCCGACGCGGGAGGTCAGCGGGTTGCAGCCCCTTGAAATCTAAATAAATGAAGTTTACGGCCCCGTTCGATACGTCGGAAACCTGTTGCAGCAGACTTAGCGCGAACTGCGTTTTGCCGCTACCCGACTCGCCCGCTACGGCAATGTGGGCGTTGCTGTGCAGTTCGACCATGTTCAGGATGGCCGTTAGCTGTTCGCCGGTTTCGATATCGTAGCCAACGTTGACCCGGAGCGGGCCGCTGAAATAATTCTTATGAATGTTCTGGTGGCGGTTCGTTACGGGCGTAACGGGCACGTCGGCGTCTTCGAGGGCTTCGATGCCACGCTCTACCTCATCGAACAGGAAGTCAAGCCCGGTGTAGGTTTTGTTCTGCTCAAACAGCTTCGCCATCAGTTCAAGCCCGTGGTCGAGGTGCATTTTAATGTAACGACCTACGTTACCATCGGTTTTCGGGATACCGTATTGCTGACAAATTAGTTGTTAAGATTTGTAATATTCTGATAAAAATTCGTTATTTTAGAGTCTAAATTCAGGCCATGAATCCACGTTTTTTAACTGCCGTAATTTTATTCGTGAGTGCATACTCACCATTGTTTACTATACTCATTATCAAGGACTTTGATTTTAAATACGATTCATTCAAGCACCCGAATATTGCTTATACATCAATTGGACTTGTAGCCCTATCCATCGCTTTATTATTTTATAGTGTGAATAGTATAAAAGCTGGAAATACTGTCTTCAAGATAAACTCAGTTAAGGCTCGCTCAGGGGAGTTTATAAACTATACCGTACCCTACCTTCTCTCATTTTTTGGCGAGAACCTTGATGATTTGGGAGACGTGCTCTCGCTTGGCATTTTCTTGACAACCATTTTAGTAATAACCATTCGATCAAAGTCAGTATTTATCAATCCAGTATTGGCGTTCGCTGGCTACGGTTTGTACGATGTAGACTATACGTATGACGGAAAAGTATTTTCTACAACTGTTTTGAGCAAATTAGATATAGAGACCGATAAAATTTACTATGTTCGCATGATTTCTAAATTTCTATTCTTTATAGTTAAGCGACATGACGGTCGACCAGCCCAGCAACCTTAAACAGAAACTTAACGGTCTCAAACGCATCAATTTTGATAATCTTTCAACACAACTCGTTGTTGTTAAAGCTGTAAACCGTAATCGCCAATTTAGATATACATTACGGTACGTACCGATAGAAGACAAGTTATCTCAACGTCTTCATAACTTAATGCAACGTAAAGTCGAGTCGGCTAATATATGTACTGAATATACTCTCGACTGTCTCGAACCTGAAGTAGACATGGTACTGGGCATGGAGCGTAGTGAAACAGATTTTTCGATAATTGCAGAGCAGCTTAGTGAATTAGATCCTAACGTAGACATAATCCAGGACGTAAAAGAGCTTGAACAATCAAGTTCATACCTAATTGTGATGCGTGACACAGAAGGTATTCAGCTTATCGGCTTTAAAGTATTGCCCGAAAATTGGAAAGCCAAAGGTCGAAAAAACCTCATCTCCTTACTTTTTAAAGGCAATGAATTTATAGACTTGGATGAATCTCCCGTATTTAGTATATCGAAGACTATTGATGTAGTATCTTTTGAGGACACCCTGTTCATCCTATCGAAGAAGGAGTTCGAGCGTGGGCTGAATTATCGTGAAGGCATGAAAAACAGCGCACAAGAATTCTATAACGACGTTGATGTTCAGAAACTCTTTGTTAATCTTGATTCTCTTACAAATAAGGTAGGAGATAATATACGACTAATGCGTAAAGTCGCTCATGTCAAAAAATTAGGCTACTACAAGGATCCTGCATTTATCCTCAGATTATGTGAAGTGTGTACTAACCGAGATTGGCACGAAATTTCTTTTGTGAATAGCCAAATCGTTCTTTCGGAAGATAATATTGAGGCTGTATTGACTATACTGGCGGATCAGCGATTACTGTCAGAATTAACTTCTAATATTTACGATGTAAATAGTGCCAAAAGATTTAACAATAACAGGTAAGTTAGTATTTGTATATATTCTCCCGATGCCACGCAAACGCTTCTAAATCTGGTAGATAACGCTCGTCCTTGGGTAATTGAATTTGCACATCTGCCAATGCTTTCAAGCTGTATGTGCTACGTTCGTTTTCGACAAATGTGCGCGAAACTACAACGCGATAATTATCATCAATCGAGATCGCGCCTTTGTCAAATGCCCGGTGCAGATTTGGGCAAAGGGCGATGCCGTTGGTTGGGTGGTTGTTGAATTTCTTGTAGAATGGTACGATGTGGCAGGCATCTATCATCGAAAAAGAATACGGAGCTGATACGCGAATACCTGATATACAGCACGTATCGTTGTAGAGCCGGACAATCTCACGCCGGAACAACGTATCGCGGGAGTAGACTTCGATTTGATATGTCTCCGGGTCAAGTCGCGTTTTCAGAGCTTTGAACTTGGCCTCATATTCGGCTGGCGATTCTTCCAGCATCTCCCGCTTCAAATCAGCTAAGTGGTTGTCGGTATCCGCAACTTGATACGCTATCTGGTTAGGGAAATACGTATTTAGCAACACCTTACGCAGCACGTTACGTGTTGGCTCGTTCTTCAGTAGTTCAGATAGGTTCGGGTCGATTTGTGCGTAGGCAACGGCTGCGCTTAAGTTGGCGAACGTGGTGAGTTTGCCGTTTTGCACCCAAATTTCACAACCAGTATTTGCCACCAACTCCCACCAGTTACCTTTTTCATTTTTCAGGTGAAAGAACGGCAAAGCAAAACCAAGCGTGTGCCCGGACGTAACGAGCAAATTCCAGTTCGATTTGAATAGTGACGTTAATTCTGGCGAGATAGGTATTTGATTTGTAGTGAGCAGTTTAGTTTCGTATGCCTGAATAACAGTAAGTAACAGTATCGGTTTGTGCGGGGCTTTCTCTTCAACTTTCCCACCTCCCCGATTGAGGTTTGAAAAAGCATAAACGTAATAGTCGAGTATATTTTCAGACATGAACGGTATTTTCTATACGTCGTGCAATAAAATTCTCAAGCCGCGTTTCCAGGTCCTGTTGCAGGCCGCGTTTGCGGATGAGCAGGGCTTTGTTTTTCTGGAGGGTCAGCATTTCCTGAATCAGTTCTACGTGTTCGGGTTGGTCGGCGCAGGCTTCGCGCAGCAGTTCTTCTTCCCGGCGCAGTTTCTCAACGTGCTTACTCATGTCAATGTCGGTGTTGTAGATACGGTTATAAATGTCGGCTACTTTGGGGTTGAAAATACTGTCGCGAAACCAGGTTAGCTGAATAGCCACCAACTCCTGATGCGTAATGAGTTCGATAACATCGCCCTGGGTTTCCTGAATTTCTTTCTGCGCCTGCAGCAGCATATCCAGAAACTCGGCCCTGATTTTGGGCGTGTACGGCCCCCAGGTGTTTTCGTCCTCTTCTTTAAAGGCACTGTCGGTACGACGGCGTTTCTCGCGGGAATCGCGGTTCGAGCGTTCTGTGAGCAGGCGATTCCGTAATTCCACAAGCGGTTCCATCCAGTCGTCACCATTGCCGATGAGTCCTTCCATACTTTTATCCCGGCTCACTACGGTGCAGACCCAGCACCCGAACCGGCTGTTGCCGCAGGAGGGCGACGACTCATCGATTACAAGCGGGCAGTCGCCAGAGTTGGCGTTGCGGTAGAGCGTCACAAGTTCCTTGTGCGTGCCACCCCACGGGGGCGATACCTGCATTAGATACTGCCACAGTTCGGGCGTTTCGATGTCTTTAATGGGCGCATAGACAAACGCGTTGGGCAATAAATGCTTACGTAGACGCTGCCCTTTTAACTCGTGTCGTTTCATGGAGCGGGCACGGGTTTGGCTTTCATCGGAGCGCGTACCGAGCAAAATAATAGCCTCGCCTGCCTCGCTGATTTTTTCCTGAATAAAACGCGTCGTCGGATTTATTTTCAGCCGTTCGGTACACCACCGGAACGAATTAACCGGCGCGGGGTAGCCTTTGCCAATCAGGTTTACCCAAAACGTATCTTCAAGCCGGGGCGTAGTGCGGTGGACAGTAATTGGCATTCCCTGCTCAGTGGCAGCTTTTTGCAACAGTTCGAGCGTTCGGTTGATGAAGTTGACAATCTTCGGATTTTCAACCAGTGTATCATTGCAGACAACGTAGATTCTACGATTGCGCGACATGGGGTCAATTTTCATCAACGCCCGCCAAACCATCTGCAACAACATAGTAGAATCTTTGCCGCCACTAAAGCCAATAATCCACGGACGTGGGTTCTCGTCGTAGAGATATTGATCGATGATTTCGGATTCGATAAACGGTAGCTTGAGCGACATAACGGTGGAGCAGGTTTGGCGAAAGTAGTACTATAGCCCGAAAAAATAAACTTCTGACAGTAGTTAATTGTACAAAGGTGTCGAAAATTACCGTTCGGCAGCGTTGCGACCAACGCAAAAATTTGTTCCCTCTCCGCAACTCGCTGTGCTGTTGCCTGTTAAACCTTCGCCCCCGTTCGTTTGTCTTTGTTATGTAATCGCGTAATTTGGCGGCTACGAAACAAAACCCCGCTTAAGTCAAAATAGCTATGAAAACGCTTCAATCCAACGGCACTGTTTGGGCACTTGCTTTACTGCTGTCGGGCAGTACGCTGATGGCCTGTGCGCAGGCAACCTCTACCGGCACTACCAGCACCACCCCAAGTGGTGGGCGCGTTGCCAGCACGTCGCAAACGGCGTTGGTGGCTCCGCTCCGGCAGATGGTCACCAAGTTGCAGCGCCTGCAACCTACCGGCGATCCTGATTTCGATTTTGCGATGCAGGCTAAAATCCACGCGCAGGGCGAACAGGATTTGCTGAAACAGGCCGCCCAAACGAACGAAGATTCGGCTCTGAAATCCATGACAACAGCCCTGCTCACTGATGTTCAGTCCGACATTACGCAGGTAGACGGCATTATGCGGCAAATTAAACCGGCACGCCCCAATCAGGCTTATACGCAACAACAGAGCCGAAACGTTGAAGCGATGAACCTGAAAATACAACAGGCGACAACCGGCGACCGGCTCGCGGCCACGGGCGATCAGTACATTATCGGGCTGCTGCTCGACCACCGGCAGGATGCCGTTGACATGGCAAGCACTTATCTGCAATATGGTCGCAACGCCAGCCTGCGTACCTATGCTCAGGAGTTAGTCGATTCTGCTAAAAAAGAAATGGAGCAGTTGAAAGGGCTGAAGAAGTAATGGAACACCCCACCCCAACCCCTCCCCGTTAGGGAGGGGCTAAGCATAGATGCTTCAGCGGAAGTCCCTCCCTAACGGGGAGGGGTTGGGGTGGGGTGTTCCCCTTCCATTTACACGCCCTGCAACGTGCTTAGCTTGCGGTAAAAGCCCTCATCCATCAGCAATAACTCGTCGTGCCGACCACGCTCAACGATACGACCCTGATTCACAACCAAAATTTCGTCGGCATTTTGAATGGTGCTGAGCCGGTGCGCTATCACGAGTGTGGTGCGGTTAGTCATGAGCCGCGTCAGGGCTTCCTGCACTAATTTTTCCGATTCCGTATCGAGCGCGGACGTGGCTTCGTCTAAAATCAGAATTGGCGGGTTTTTCAGGATGGCGCGGGCAATGCTGATGCGCTGCCGCTGTCCGCCGGAGAGCTTGCCGCCCCGGTCGCCAATCACGGTCTGGTAGCCCTGCGGCTGGGCCATGATAAACTCGTGGGCATTGGCAATGCGGGCGGCTTCTTCTACCTGCGCGGGTGTGTTTCCGCTGCCAAATGCGATGTTGTTAAAAATGGTATCGTTGAACAGAATGCTCTCCTGCGTTACGATGCCCATCTGCGCCCGCAACGAAGCCGTTGTGCAATCGCGCAAATCAATCCCATCTAATAGAATCTGGCCCGCCGTAGGGTCGTAGAAACGTGGAATCAGGTCGGCGATGGTCGATTTGCCGCCCCCCGACGAGCCAACGAGCGCAATGGTCTTGCCTTTAGGCAGGTCGAAACTAACGTCGCGCAGCACGGGCGTATCGGCATTATAGGCAAATGATACGTTCTGAACAGAAATCCGGCTCTCGAACCCACTGATTGTTAACGCGTTAGGTTTATCCTGAATGGCCGGAACGGTATCGATCAACTCCAGTACGCGTTCGCCGGAGGCCAGCCCGCGCTGCGAACCGCTGAAGGCGTTGCTAATGTCTTTGGCGGGCCGCGTTACCTGCGAGAAAATGGCAATGTAGGCAATAAACTGCGAGGCTGTCAGGTCTGACTGGCCGCTCAATACCAACGAGCCGCCGTAGAGCAGGATGCCCGCTACAACGGCCACGCCCATTACTTCGGAGAAGGGCGAGGCCAATTCGCGCCGGTTTGCCAGCGACCGCACGGCCTGCCGATAGCCCTCGTTTTCGGCCCGAAACTTTTCTAAGATAAACCCTTCGGCCACGAAGCCTTTTACTACGCGCATCCCGCCGAAGGTTTCGTCGAGCAGACTAACCAGACCGCTAAGCCGCTGTTGCCCCGCCTGGGCGTCGCGCTTCATTCGCCGAACGAGCGCGGCAATAAACACGCCCGAAATTGGAATCACGATGATGGCGAAGAGTGTGAGTTTTACCGAAATGCTCAATAGCGCAATGATGTAGCCTATAAGCAAAAAGACTTCTTTGGAAGCCGCCGAAAGCGTATTGGCAATGGAATTTTCAACTTCCTGCACGTCGGTAGTGATGCGCGAGATGAGGTTCCCCTTACGTTCGTTCGAGAAAAAACCGAGGTGCAAATTAATGGTTCGGGCGAATACGGCTTCGCGCAGCCGCGCCACCATCCGCGCTTTAAACAACTCCAACTGCCTGACCGACAAATACTTGAACAGGTTCGCCAGTAATACCGACACCACTATTACCACACACATAAACCGCAGTGCGCCAATCTTTCCCGACGACTGAAATACCAGCGCAAAATAGTACCGAAAGACGTCCATCGGCGACGTATCGAGCGAAAGCGTCGGCGCGGGCTGACTGAGCAGTTTTTGCATTTCAGCCGGGCTAACCTGATCGAAGAGAATACTAAGCAGCGGAATCAGTAGGGTAAAATTCAGCACGCCAAACACCGACGCCAGCAACGACGTTACGACGAACGGCGTCAGGAACCGGCCCAGTGGTTTAGCAAAAGATAATAAACGAAGGTATGTTTTCATTAACACAAAGGTAATCTGAACTATCAGAACCGGTATAGCTCCCAATATTGCCCCGCTACGGCGTCCCAGCGAAACCCGGCGGCCCGTTTCTGCATTCGCTGCTGCCGGAGCGGGTTCAGCGAAAAGTCCTGTACCCCGTCGTACACGGTCTGGGCCATGTGTTCCGGCTCGAAATTATCAAAGTAATACGCTTCTTTACCACCCACTTCGGGCAGGCTCGTTAGCCGCGACACAAACACGGGCTTGCCAAACGTCATGGCCTCGGCAACGGGCAGACCAAACCCTTCGGACAGCGACGGAAACAAAAAGGCGTCACAGTTCGCGTATAGCCAGCTTTTGGTGGCTTCATTAACCACGCCGGGCATCAGTAGCCGGTCGGCAATGCCGAGATTTTGCGCCTGCTCGCGGATGTGCTGTGCATAAGCGTGACCATCGGGACCAGCCAGCACTAACCGATAATCGGGAAAAGCTTCGAGCAAGGGCAACAGCGTATGCACGTTCTTTTTGGGGTGGATAACGCCAAGAAACAGGAAGAAGGGCGAAAGAGCGAAAGAGTCAAAAAGCGGCAGGGCGGGCGGGCTGACGGGGGTTTGGGTGGGGTCGATGGCGACGCCGTTCGGAATAACGTGCAGCGGCACATTCGGCGGGATGGTCAGGTGCGTTCGCACATCCGAGGCCGTGTAGTCGGAGATAGTCGTTAGTACCGACGCGCGGTCGACTTTACGTTGTAACGCCGTTCGTTTGCGGGCTTTTTTGGCTTCCGGGTAGTCGGTTCGGGCCAGAAAATTCAGGTCGTGAATGGTCAGAATCAGCTTTCCCTGCCCCGGACGCGGCAAATAATCCGAATCCTGATGCAGGCAGTGCCACACGTCAAACTGTCCGGGTATCCAAACCTTCCGCAGCCACGAGGCTTCGAGATACGCCACTTCGTTGCCAAACACGCCTGTCTCACCTTTTGGCACTAAAAACGTGATATGCCACGGTTCGCCGTCGCGACCATTGGGACGTTGGCGAACGAGTTCATGACCGAGGTGCAAACAAACCTGCCCCAGACCACTATTCCGGTCACGCAGACGTTCGGCATCAATAAAAAGCGTTGGCATACCGGCAAAGATACGGTTCTTTGTAGCACAAAGGCAGCGGATAATTAGCCACGCCACCGTGGCCCGCGTATGTATTGACGCTCCTTCCTGTTGACAAATAATTCTGCTAAGTATCCCTTATCAATCAGGATTTTGATATCATTTCGGGCTGTTTGCCCCGACACGGCAAGTCGCATCTGTACTTCTTTTGCAGACAAGGTAGCATGGGAATTTTCCTCTAACCATCGCACAATTTCAGCCTGCCGGGGCGACAAACCTTCATTGACCTGAAGCGTAAGCAGTTGTCGCTTTTCGGCGTTTTTCCGCGCTATGTATTTCTTTAATTCATCGTAAGCTTTACTGAGCGTTTTAACCTGATACAACACAAAATAAGTCAGGTCGTTTTCATCAATTTCTGTGTATTGAAAAGCCCGGTAATACTGGCTTCGCGACTGCATAATGACCCGCGAAATTGACAGATACTCGGTCAACCAATAGCCCTTTCGCAACAGATACCAATAAAACAAAGCACGAGCAGTTCGACCATTGCCGTCTGTGAATGGGTGAAAATAACCAATCAGAAAATGAATAATGCTCGCCCTAACCACCGGATGTACAAAAAAATCGGGCGTTTCATCGTTGAAAAGACGGCACAAATCCGTCACAAAAGTTCCCATCTTGGTATATGAAGGTGGGGTATGGATAACGTCACCCTCGACGGCATCCACTACGTAAATAGTATCGTTTGTTCGCAACTGCCCCGCTTCTTCAGGTTTCTCCATCGTGTCAGCAATCATAAGCCGATGCAATGCCAGCAGCGAGTCGAGCGTTAACGGCTCGTTTTTAGTTTTAACAATGTGCTGAATCGTCAGGTAATTATTGACAATCATCCGCTCAGAAACAGTACGAGGTGGTCGATTCTTTCGTAGCATATCTTTAGCCACTACCCGCGACGTTACCGCGCCTTCTATCTGACTCGATGCGATTGATTCTTCCATGATCGACCCCACCAGATACCGGTGTTTATCCGTTTCGGGAATAGTCTCCTGACCACCCAGCGACCCGCCTAAGTTCAGGTCGAACTCGTGCAGGTATTGCTGAAGTGAATCTGTATTGGTAAAGTAAAAACCTTCTCCTGCCAATTCAAGATACCGTCTATCCCGAAGTCTGTCATGCTTAACAATAGACCATAAAATAGCTGGGTCGATGAGCGTTTTATATTTCTCAGGTACTTTGTATTTTATTTTATCCCAGTATAAATAGTCTTCATTTATTCGCCGGATAACGCCTTCCTGATACAAAGCCATGTAAGCATCCCAACCCTTATTATTTATAATGTTTCGTGTAAATTCCGAGTGCGATTTATAAGATGGTGCTTGTTCTATTTTCTTCATACGATTGTCTAATATTGTCAAAATTTGACAATATTAGACAATATTTACTGGATTCTCCCGAATAAAGCGCACAACCCGTTCGGCCCATTCTTCGCCTTTGTCTTCCTGGACGAAATGACCACCGGGCGAGAGCGTCACGTGCGATTGCCCCTGCGCGCCGGGAATCAATTTTTGTAACACGCGATCTCCTCCGGCAGTGATGGGGTCGCGGTCGCTGAAGCAGGTCAGGAATGGTTTCTGCCACTGCATCAGCACCTGCCACGCAGCCCGGTTGGCGGGGGCAGCGGGGTCGTCGGGCGATGTCGGCACGAGTTTGGGGAAAATGCGCGAGGCCGCTTTGTAGGTTTCGTCGGGGAAAGGCGCATCGTAGGCAGCAATGACGTCGGCGGGGAGTTTCGTGACGCAGCCCATACGAATCAGGCTACCAATAGGCAGCGACGCAATGGTTTGCGAAAAAGCCTGCCATTGCAAAAACGCTTCAGACGGTGGCTGATCGCCCGTAGGCAGGCCGGTGTTCGAGGCTGTGATACGCACAAAACGGTCGGAGTTTTCAGCCGCCAGCCGTAACCCAAGTAACCCGCCCCAGTCCTGACAAACAAGCGTGATATGCTGCAAATCAAGCGTTTTGATGAACATCGTCAGCCAGTCGATGTGACTTTGATAACTGTAGGCATCCTGTTCCAGAAGCTTATCTGATTTTCCAAAACCAATCAGGTCGGGTGCAATGACGCGGTAGCCCGCCCCGGCCACCATTGGAATCATATTGCGGTACAGATACGACCAGGTCGGTTCGCCATGCAGCATCAGCACGGTTTCAGTTGAGTCGCGCGGCCCTTCGTCTACGTAATGCATTCGTAGCTGCCGTGGATACGCGCCATCCCCAACCGATACGTAATTTGGCGCAAACGGATAACCGGGCAAGTTCGCAAAGCGGGTTTCGGGAGTTTGTAGGATGGTCATTGACTGTGATTCGTCGGATTCTGCGGACCGACTTTGATTTTTAGTTTGGCAGCAAAAATTCAGAAGAAATCAAGGCAATCTACTGAATCCGACGAATCACAGTTGATATTTGCACTATGATTTTACAGAACGATTTGTTGCTGCGCACGGCGCGGGGCGAACTGACCGAGCGGGTGCCGGTGTGGATGATGCGGCAGGCCGGGCGCGTACTGAGCGAATACCGGGCCGTTCGGGAGCGGGCGGGCAATTTTATTACGCTCGCAAAAACGCCCGAATTGGCCGCCGAAGTGACCATTCAGCCCGTCGACGCGTTCGGCGTCGATGCCGCTATTATCTTCTCCGATATTCTGGTAGTGCCCGAAGCAATGGGCCTGCCTTACGAAATGGTTGAAGCACGCGGGCCGGTTTTCCCCGATACGGTACGCACCATGACCGACCTCAGCCGCCTGCGCGTAGCCGACGCCGAAAGCGATTTGGGCTACGTACTCGATGCTATTCGGCTGACTAAAAGAGAGTTGACGGTGGGACCGGCCTCCCGGCGGGTGCCGCTCATTGGCTTTGCGGGTGCACCGTTCACCATTTTCTGCTACATGACCGAGGGCAAAGGCTCGAAAACATTTTCGGTAGCTAAAAAACTGCTATATACCGATCCTGCTTTTGCGCACGCGCTCCTGCAACAGATCACCGATAGCACCATTTCGTATCTGAAAGCACAGGTGCGGGCCGGGGTCGATTTAGTGCAATTGTTCGATTCGTGGGCGGGCATTTTGTCGCCGGAGCAGTACCGCACGTTTTCGCTGCCCTACATCAAACAGATTTGCGACGCGCTGGGCAATGAAGCCCAAGACGGCGTAGTCGATCAGGCAACGGTGCCGGTTACGGTATTTGCCAAAGGCGCGTTTTTTGCCCGGCACGACATTGGGCAGCTCAATTGCCAGGTGGTGGGCCTCGACTGGAACATGGACCCGCGCGAATCCCGCGAACTCATTCCCAACAAAGTGCTACAGGGCAACCTCGACCCCTGCGCCCTTTACGGCGATTTCGCGCAGATTCGGGCCGAAGTGAAGCAGATGTTGAGTGCGTTCGGGCATCAACACTACATTGCCAACCTCGGGCACGGCATCTACCCCGACATCGACCGCGACAAAGCCCGGTGTTTTGTGGATGCAGTGAAAGAGTTTGGAAGCTAATCCGTTAACTCGAACTCAACTTTTACGGCAACCGCGTACCGAAATACCTGCGTCACCATTGCCATCTGCCGAAATGCGTCGTTATCGTAATTGACGGGATTTTGCTGGGCATTCAGGCGGTTCTGGTCTCGGTACGCGTAAAAGCCCTCATTCTCGCTTGTATCGCTGATACGCACCACGCGTTTGATGCTACGCTGCGTAGCTTTGGCTAACTGGGTGGCTTTCTCCTGCGCCCGCGCTAACGCCTTGTCTAAAAGCCTGTTTTCAACCTCACGTTGGTTACTGACTGAAAACACTGCCGATAAATCTGTGAAGCCGTTGGCTGTCAGCAATTGCTGAGCCTGATTGAACTGGCTAAGGTCATTAAATTTGAGCAGCACCCGCTGGTATGTGGTGAACCGATCACCCGCCTGTCCACGCAAGTACGTTTGTCCTTTGCGTCCGAGTGGCTCCAGAAACCGGATGTTCTGCGCTGGAATCTTTTGCTGATTCAGCAAACTCGTCAACCGTTGCTGGGCCTGCTGATGTTCCTGAAAAGCCAGTTTCACATCCCGTTCATCGCTGAATGACAAATTGACCGTGAGCGTGACCTGATTGGCGGGTACGTCTTCAAAGGCATCGCCCAGCACCAGAATACGGTTGTCGACTGGCTGAGACATTACCGATGTGAGACTGATCGCAATGAATATAATGCCTAAAAAAAGAGTACGCACAAAGCGCGTTTGAGTACGAATATATAGCATGATTTTACGGTTTGATAGCCGTTTTAGTTACATAACGTTAGGCAGCTTCTGATGATATGCTGCCTGTCAAATAATATCAACTTTTCTTCATATAACTAATCGAAGCAGGCAGAGTAGACACACAGCCCCCTACCCTTCTTCTGTTTAATCCGTTATGATCCGTATGCGTTTTTCTATTCTGGTTCTCGCTTTTTTATCATGGCTTGTCTGCCCCTACACACAGGCCCAAACCCCGAATACGCTTTCGGCTCAGGAAAAGAAAGAGGGCTGGAAACTGCTGTTCAACGGCCAAAACACGGCGGGCTGGCGCAAATACAACGCCGGTCGAACACCCGTTGGGTCGTCGTGGCGCGTCGATCAGGGGGCATTGAACCTCAACGTTCCGACCCGCGCCGGAAACAAAGCACCCGATGGGGGCGACCTCGTGACCGATGCCGTGATTACCGGCGATTTTGAGTTTAAAGCCGACTGGAAAGTGGAGCGGTTTACCAACAGCGGCATTTTTTTCTTCGTGCAGGAAGAGCCGACGTATAAAAACGTGTATGATACCGGTCTGGAGCTTCAAGTACTCGACGATGCCATTTACGAAGGGGCTGCCGAAAACAAACACCGGGCCGGCGATTTCTTCGGCGTTGCCAACGCCCGCGTTCGGGAGTTGCAGCCCGTGGGTAGCTGGAACAAGCTGCACGTTATTTACCGAAAAAACACACTGACGGTTATGCTCAACGGCTTCACAATTCAGGAGCACGACCTGACTGGCTCTGACTGGAAACAGCGTTTATCGGCCAGCAAATTAAAAGATGCCCCCATTAGCAAAGGTAAATTTACGGGCCGCATCGGTTTGCAGGACTGGGGCAGCAGCGTCTGGTTCCGTACTATTAAACTGCGGAAGTTGTGATGCGTTTGCCAAAATCACACCAGCCGAAGCGTCGGCATGATCTGAAGATAGCTTTGTGAGCGCGAGCGTTACCCCCCGCCCTGAAGAAGGCACCGTGTTCACTTCAGCAGTCCCGTCTCCATTGCTTCCTGCCGGAGTAATGCCTTGTTTATCGGCACGACACCAACCGATTCGCAAACTAATCCCCCGCCGAGGTTCGACAGACCGGCTACGACGGCGGGCGGCTGACGCAGAGCCACGCAACAGGCCGCAATACTGATAACCGTATCGCCCGCGCCCGACACGTCGGCAATCTGCCGGAGGTGTGCCGGTAGTTTCAGCGATTCGCCGTTGTAGTCGATGAATACGCCCCGTTCGGAGAGCGTGATGAGTGCGCCGTTCAGAGCTAACTCGCGTTTGAGCGTATCGACAGCCGCCCGAAATTCGGCAGCATTATCGACGTCGAAATCAAGTTTCAGCCCCTCACGCAATTCTTTCAGATTAGGCTTGAACAGCGTTACGTTTTTATATGACAAAAAATTACGCTTCTTCGGGTCAACCACCGTCGGCACGTTTTGTGCATTGGCAAAGGCCGTAATATCGGCGATAGCTTCCTGGCTTAGTACGCCTTTGTCGTAATCTTCGAAAATAACGACGTGGCAGGTTGGAATCAATTCTTTTGCCTTTTCAATAAGCTTCGTCCGCTCATCGGCAGTGATGTATTTGTCGGTTTCGGTATCGACCCGCACCACTTGCTGCGATCCGGCAATGATGCGTTCTTTGATGGTGGTGATGCGGTCGTCGCTGCGAATCAGACCGTCGCAGTTCAGGTTACGGTCGCCGAGTTCCTGCACCAGCAAATCGCCGGGCGCGTCGGTGCCGATAACTGAGCAGATGATGGCTTCGGCCCCCAGTGCCTGTACGTTGAGCAGCACGTTACCAGCTCCACCCAACCGCCGTTCGCGCCTGACTACGTTCACCACCGGCACGGGAGCTTCGGGCGAGATGCGGTCTACCCGCCCCCACACGTAGGAGTCGAGCATAACATCGCCGATGATTAAAACACGTAGCTTATCAAATTCACGAAATAGTTCGTCGATGGACAAGTCAAGAACAGGAGCCATGTTATTGAATGATTGAATGAGTGAATAATTGAATGATGAGACTGACCTAATTCAATCATTCACTCATTCAACCATTCAAAATCTGGTGCAAAGAAACGAAAGACACGTCCGAAATCCGAAGCGATAGGGCAAGTTTGAGGAAACGGAGACACATTCTACCCGTATCGGGTGAATCGCTTCTTTACCAAAGAGATGTTGTTACACAGAGATGCGCTGAGAAAAAGAGATACCCAGAGATTGATGTAAAAGGCACTCTATGAACCTTGCTGATTGCTCTGCGAATCTCTATGTAACAACCTGTTCTCCAAACCATCTATACTCTACCAGCCCGCAATTAAATTCAGGAGCCAGTCGGGTTTAAGAAAGAGCAGAACGATAGAAAACGCCAGCGCAACGGCCAGATACCCCCCCCCTCCGATGGCTCGAACCGGCTCCGGCTGTTCGGGCTGAAGGGGCCGGAAGAATAACAAAAATGGTATTTTCAGGTAATACACGAGCGAAATCAGCGCATTCAGAATACCCAGTGCAAATAAGGCCAGCAGCCACGGATTGCCCTGTTGCTGCCAGGCATCATACAAAGCTGAAAATGAGAGTAGTTTAGCCGTAAAACCCACCGTTGGCGGCAGGCCGGTCAGTCCGAGCATCGTAACGGTCAGCGCAACCGACAGCAGCGGCTGTTTAGGCCCTAATCCGGCAAAGTTGCGAATCAAAATACCGTCGTCGGCTGCGTTGGCCGGGTTTGTCCGCGCTAATAAATCAATCAGAAAAAAGGCCGCCAGCGACAAAAACAGGTAGGTTCCAGCATAGAACAGCACAGCCTCAAAACCTGCTTCGTTCAGAGCCACCACCCCTACCAGCAGAAAACCCGCGTGGGCAATGGTCGAATAAGCCAGCAGCCGTTTGGCATCCGTCTGACGCAGGGCCGACAAATTACCGATGAACATTCCTGCCAGTGCCAGCACGGCCAACGGCGTTTGCAACCCCACCACCGACGCCCCCACCGACTCGACGGGCAGGGATGTAACGACGCGCATCAGCACCAGCACGGCAGCGGCTTTGGGGCCGACCGAAAAAAACGCGGCCACCGGCACGGGCGCGGCTTCGTAAGCATCGGGCGTCCAGACGTGAAACGGTACGCCGGCCAGTTTAAACAACAGCCCCGCACTCGTCAGCAACACGGCCACTACCGCCACCGCCGACTCCTGCCGGGCCAGTTCGATTCCAAACGCGTCGGCAGTAAGGTCGAGCGTACCGGTCATGCCATACAGCAACGACATGCCATAGAGCATAATGGCTGAACTTACCGCCCCAAACAACAGGTATTTAATACCGCCTTCCGATGCTTTCCGACTGGCTGTCAGGGCCGTGAGCAGATACGAACAAATCGACACCAGTTCAACGCTTAAATAGATACTAAGCAGATTGACCGAGATCGTCATCAAAAACAGCCCCAGCGTCATAGCCACCAGCAGGGCGTACCATTCGGAGGGCAGTCTGCCCTCTCCCTCACCCCCGGCCCCTCTCCCAGAGGGAGAGGGGGGAAAGCCATCAGAGCGTTTTGCACCCCTCTCCCAGAGGGAGAGGGGCCGGGGTGAGGGAGGAGCCACTCATATGCCACCACCAGCGTAGCCGCCAGCGCAATCACAACCTGCATGTACAGTGCCTGATTATCGACAAACAGCAGCCGCATAAACAGGTAGCCGCGCCAGGGCAACACCACCGCCCACACCCCGCAACCAGCAGCATCAACAGACACAGCATCGCCAGCGTTCGACGAGCTTGGTTCTGCGAACTACGCAACAACAGCAATTCGGCCACCAGCAGCCCGCAGAAAGCTACCGATAACCAAATTACCGGGCCAAATCCGCCGAGACTGCCGAGAATGTCGCGAAGTTGATCGAGGAGAGACAAATTAGTGATGAGTGATGAGTGATGAGTGATGAGTGATGAGTGATGAGTGATGAGTGATAAGTGATGAGTGGGCTGGCGCAGAAATACTCATCACTTATCGCTCATCACTCATCACTATATTAAACGATACCATCCCGGCCTGGCTGGCCTTCGTAGCTACGGAGTTGTACGGGCGGCTGGGTTTTACGCAGGCGGATGTTGAGGAACTCAACCAGCAGTGAGAAGGCGATGGCGAAGTAAAGATAGCCTTTTGGTACTGAGCCAACTGGCTGGTTAAATACGATCACTTCGGAGAGGTGTGCGCCCTCGGCCACGAGCATGAAACCGATCATAATCAGGAATGCCAGACCGAGCATCTGAATGGTTGGGTGTTCGTTCACGAAACGGCCCACCGGCCCGGCGAAAAACATCATGACTACCACCGACAGAATAACCGCAATCATCATTACCGTCACGTTTTGCGTCAGGCCAATGGCCGTCAGAATCGAGTCGATGGAAAAGACGATGTTGGTGATGGCAATCTGGGTCACTACACTACTGATAGTGGTTTTGCCTTTGACTGGCCCGGCGGCTGGGTCTTCGGGTACGCCTTCGAGTTTGTGGTGAATCTCCGACGTGGCTTTGTAGAGCAGAAACAGCCCCCCGGCAAACAGAATCAGGCTTTGGCCCGTCAGCGCGGCTTTGAACCAGCCTGAGTCGACGTGCGTGAAGGGCTTGCTGAGCGAAATCACGAACGAAATGCCCATCAGCAGCAGCAGGCGGAACGCCATAGCCAGAATCAAACCGATGTTACGGGCCTTCGCCTGGTCTTCGCGGGCCAGTTTGTTGGCCGCAATGGAGATGAAAATAATGTTGTCGATACCCAGAACGATTTCCAGGAACGTCAGGGTCAACAGGCTGATAATGGATTCAGCAGTAAAAAGCTCGCTCATACAATAAACAAAAGGTTGCACAAAACTACCGGCTGCGGACCGGGTGTGCAACCCTTTGTTCAGGAAACAACTGCTAAGCCGTACAAATGGTTGGCCGATGGCCTGAACGGTTATCGAACCGACTCGTCTGGTTTCGCTACTTCATCGGCGGCTTTGCGGAAGGTGCTGCGTTTGCTGGCAAGGCTGTTACCGTCTTTAATCACCCGTGCGGCCCCCACCGGAATCAGTTCATCGTTCGGGTCGGTCTTGCTTTTCATCAGCAGCGTTGTGTAAAAATCCTTGATGCCGTCGGCGGTCACTTCGCCCGAAAAAATACGCACCTGCTTGGCCGTAGCCGACCCCGATTTCAAATCGATTTCGGCGAAGAAGGTAAACTTGTTGCCATTCCCCGAAATAAACCCGCCAATGCCTGACCCGGTTGTGCTGGTTCCGGTTTTCAGATCGACTTTTGCCGACTGGTCGGCGTTGTTCTGTGCCGAAAAGCGTAATACCAGGTCCGTGAACGTGTCGCCCACTTTGTAGCTATCGCCATCATACGGGCTGACCAGCGTGTGTGGTGCCGATATGAAGACGCCTTCGATGTTGGGCGGCTGCGAACCTTCGTTGATGAGCATCCCGCGCGACCGCAGTTTATTGATGTCATCCTCCGAGATAATATTCTGAATGTTGTTCGAGAAGCCCTTCGTGGGGTCAACCTCGTCTCTTTTGCAACCGCTCAGGCTGAGCAGGCATAGGGCCGTAACGGCCAGTAATGAACGCAATGATGTGAACATGATAGGAATCGATTTATAGAGTTCACCAGCTTGGTCGTCTGAGTAGCAGATGAAAGAAACACGCATTGAGCAAACGGTCGACTGCTACGAGCATCATTACTTCGAGTAATAGCATTCGTAGAAAGAAACTGCCAGTTCCTGATTAATTTAGGACCCGCATTAATTCGTGACCGCGTGAACGACCCGAACCTTACCCCCTCTACGCTCAATTCCGACGAGCAGCAAAAACTCCACGACCTAACCACCCAAAGCTGGAATCTCGAATTAGTGATTTCGGGGGCGGCTCTGTTCGCGACGCTCCAGATTCCCGCCCTGCTGAACGAGGGGTTCGATTATTTTCAGTACAACCTCCTGAGCCATACGTCGGGAGCGCGGGGTGTGTTCCCGGTGCTGGTTCTGAGTATGATAAAAGCTACCTGTTATGTACTGTTTCTGGCCTTCCTGGTCAACTTTGTAATGCGGGCGTTTTGGGTGGGGCTGGTAGGTCTGCTGGCCGTGTATCCGGCAGGCGTTCAGTACGACCGGCTTCCGCTCTCAACGCCTTCATCCCGCAAGCGCATGGCCGACGAACTGGGGCCACTCGACCGCTATATTCTCCAGCTCGACCGGCGGTGCAACGTGGTGTTTGCCGTAGCTTTTCTGTTGGTTATTTTCCTTTTTCTGATAGCAACAGCCTATGTGTTTCTTCTGGGAGGCTATTCGGTTCTACAGGCGTTTGTTCCAGTTTCTGTTCTGAATGGAATCAAAATAGCGTCTCAGATAGCGTATGGCGTTTTTATGCTGACGGTGCTGTTGGTAATGATTAAAAAGGTGCGTGAACATCCCATTGGCGAGAAGGTTCATGGTGCAATGATGAGCGGGGGTAAACTGGCCTATCTGGGCATGTACAAACCTTATTTGTTTATTTACAACACGTTCTCCAGCAACATACCCCGAAAACAGCTTACCCAATATGCATCGGGCGTGGTGCTCGTGCTGTTTGCGTTTATTGTCGTGGAGGTATCTTCCGATGTAGGACGCATCAGGCAGGGAGCCAGCCTTATCAACCAGCGTCACCTGTTTTCGACCCGCGTGGATAGCCTTCTGTTCGACCCAAACAGTTATGACAATCAGCGCGACCCCAGCATGTTCGTAAGCGCGGCCTCTGTACAGGCCGACGTTATCCGTGACCCCTACGTGCGGCTGTATGTCGCTTATCCCAAAGCTCTCGATACACTGCTGACTGAAGCAGCGAAAGAACCCATCTGGAACGATAGTCTCTCGCTTGAGGAAGGGCGTCGGCGACGGGCCGAGTGGAGCCACAGCCAGATTGGTCAACTGCTCCAAATCCACGTCAACGACTCGCTTTACAAACAACCCGATTTTCTGTTTACCGAATTAGGCGAACACCAACAGCGCGGCTGGCAAACGGTGCTCATACCGACCAACCTGAAAACAGGCAAAAACCTGATTCGTGTCAGTGTGAAAACCACGGTACCCAACCATCCTGAAGAATTAGCCGCCATTCCGTTCTGGTACGTGCCAGAGAAGTAGGCACCCCACCCCCGTCCCCTCCCCGGAAGGGAGGGGTGAAGCCTGAAAAGCTTCGCGTTACTCACCCCTCCCTTCTGGGGAGGGGTATCACTTATGCCGTATCTCAATCAGCACCGGCACAATACTGGCTGAGATGCCGGATTTCACGGCAAACGCAATCTGCTCATCTTCGTATTTCACCTCGTCGGGCTGTACCAACTGATCGCCCAGTACCTCATTGATGCGTTTGTCTATCGGGCCGCGTTTACGGTCGAGTGCTTTAATCAGGCCGTCGGGATTGAGCGGGCGTTTGGCGAACAGAATCAAGAGGTAATCGCTGGTTTTCGAGCTTTCGATGACTACCGACGTTTTTTCGCCGGGATACACAATCGTGGTGTTTGGCCCCAGCAGTGGGCTGGTGAGGTCGTCGAACGGAAAAAGTTTGTCAAAATCGCCCCGCTTATTCACGGTCAGGGCATAGACGTATGCGTTCTCGGAGTTGGTCAGGTAAAACTTAAAGCGGGTGCCGCTGGGGTAGATAGTAGTTGTTCGATACGCCCGCAGCGTAGTTGGGGCGGCTTCGTCGGCTTCTACTTTTAGTGTCCGCATCGCCTGCCGCGACATGGCCATCGTGGCTCCGTCGTTAAGCCGTAACTCTGCCGAACCCCGGCGCGTATCAGGCCGGACGCCCGTGTTCAGCACCACCGACGTGGGCGTAGTTGCCGACGCCGTAACGGGTTCAGGAGCCGATGCCGTTGCGGTGCTATAGACCTGAAATGCATTCAGCACAAACTTGCCGAAATAGCTGTAGGGTATCCAGCAAAAGCCTTTTTCGCCCCATTTGGTGTTCCAGCTATTCACAATCCGAAATGCCCCGCCGTATTGTTTGTCGCTGTAGCCGATGACACAAATAGCCTGGTTATACAGCGCGTCGCTTATTTTTTCATTTGGCGCGGGTTCCCAAACGGCCCGCACTTCCTCGAACGACAGCGGAGCACCAATGCCCACCACCACGGGGTTGCCTTCTGACAGGGCTTTTTTCACGGCCAGCACTTTCTGATCGGCAGGAGCATTGGCGGCAAACAACTGCTGGTAGTCGCCGATGCGAAATTTGGCGGCTTCCTGCACCGCGTTGGCCGGAATTTTGGGCGCACACTGTGGATACGACAAGGTTCGCAAACGCGGCACACCATCAACTTTCAGCACGTCGAGCGCTTCTTCGATGGTGCCGCCCTCCTGGCAGTTTACGTCTTTGGGGTCGCGGATTTTGTCGTACACAAACGTCGGCGAAAAACGGGCCTGATCGAGTTGGGCCTTCTGGGTCATGTTCTGTTCGCGGCCTTCCATGATGGTTCGCAGGTAGTAGGCCGTAGCGAAGGCCACCGATGTTTCCTGTTTACCCTGATCGCCCACGCTGGGGCAGAAGGCTTCATACGACACCTCGGCGGGCAAATTGGCAAACGAGCGCGTTGCCAGCGGGGCTTTGGTCAACACCGTCAGCGAGCGCGTCCGGTTAATTTTCAGCCCACCGGTGTATTTGCGGGCGGGCGGCTCCTGTGCGTTGGCCGTTAGCCATACCGACAGCGCTATGAGGAAAAGGGTTGGTTTCATGATGTTATTCTTTTTCTAACTTCACACTTACTGGTTTTTTTAGCTGGATACTGAGCGCACTGCCACCCGTTGCGCCCACGTCGAGACCGGGCGTGTTGGCCTGCACCCGGAATGTCATCAGGCCATCGTTCGTATCAATCTGGTCTTCAGCAGTGGTTTTGTCGGTGTAGTTGACGCGCCAGGGCGTTCGTTCGGGCACCGATAAGCCTACGATTTTGTAGCCGGGCGGGGCCGTGTACACCTCCCGACGGTCGGTTACTTTGGCGAGCGTACCGGCGTTGGCTCCGCCCGTCTCGAAATACACGGCCAGCATCACCTGCTTTTCTTTCACAATCATGAACTGTACCGACGCGTTGACTTCGGGGTTATTCCGGCCAAACTCACCACTGCCACTAATCAGCAACGGCTTGAACGGCCCGAACAACCCGGCATTGATGACCGGCCCCACAGGCGCGGCAGGTTTGGCTCCTCCCCCAGCGGCAGCGGGCGGTTTGGGTGGCGCAGGTGCCGACGCCACCCGCTCTATATCATCCCCGGTTCGGGCAAGAGCCGCCAGCAGTTCGGCTTTTTTGGCGTCTAACTGGAGTTTCTGGGCGTTGAGTTGCTTCAGGTCGTCGTTGCCGTTCTTGCGGGCGTTTTCATACTCACCAGCCAGTTGCCGGTAGCTGTTGGTGACAACCACAAACAGCACGTTCGGAAACTGCTGATCGAGGGCCGTAGTGGTCGTGAAAAAGTTGCGTAACCAATTGTCGGTCAGCGGTGCGCCCTGCTCCACGCTCGTCAGCATTTTGTCGGTTCCGGTCAGTTGTCGGCGGTAGGTCACCATCTCCTGCACGGTCTGGTGCTGCTGCACGGTGGTGAGTTGCGGAATCAGCACTACCGACAGCCAGCAACAGGCTGTAATGAGCAGCAAAAGGGCCGCATACAGCCCCAGAAACTGGCTCCATCGGCGGGTTCGTTCGGCGTGGTTAAGTGGTTTCATGTTTGTTAGTGATGAGCGATGAGTGATGAACGATGAGTATTTTTAGTGATGAATGTTTCTCGCGTCAGCTACTCATCACTCATCGTTCATCACTCATCACTATTGTTGCGCTGCTTTGATGGCTCGCATACTTTCGAGGCTCGACTGCTTCAGCATGAGTTGGGTTTCCAAACTTTGTATATCGGTTTTCAGCGTGGCAATCTGGTCGGTGAGTTGTTCTTTGGCGTCGGCCTGGGTTTGGCGGTCGCTGGCTTGCAATGCCACAATGCCGAGCATTTTGTTATAGTTGCGGCCCGTAGTCTGGGTCAGCAGCCGAAACACGCTGTCGGCCTTGTAGCCCTTTTCCATGCGCCCGATAGCCTCTTCCTGTTTGAAACGCAGGGCCGAAAACTCGCTGGGTTTTTCGGCAGGGTCAGTTTTTTTCAACTGCTGGTGCAGACTGTCGGCCTGCGCCACGTCGCCCAGAAACAGGTCTTCCTGCTCTACCGACGTAGCCTTGCCCCTGCCCGACCGACCGCCAAACTGACTGTGCATGAGCGCACCGATGCTGCCCGCCAGCAACAGGGTGATTATCAGAAATTTGAGTAGTGACGTGTTCATATCCTTTGAGTTAAAAGTGAAAAGTGAAGAGTGAAAAGTGCTATTACCACTCTTCATTTTTCACTTTTAACTTTTCATTTCTTATTTCCCCCAGAAACTAATCTTGTTCGCGGGCTTGGGCGCGGGGGTGTCCTGCCGGTCTACGAAGAATTCGTCTTTGTCTTTCTCGACGTAATTCAACTGGCTCAGTTTACCATACAAGGCAATTACGACGTCGCACAGCCGCCCGATAGCCGCCAGCAATGGCTGACAATCGGCATGGTTGTATTCCAGATCGAGTACGTCCTGCATGGCGGTTTCAAACTGCACGGGGCTGATGCCGCACCAGTTCTTGAAGTAGTTGAACATGGCCTCTTTCTCGCGGTCGGGCGTACTCCGAATCATGAGCGTAAGCGACCGGGCAAACCGCATCCCGAACTCGGCCACCAGCACCGGCGATTCCTGACTGCCCCGTAACTGAAAGCTGTCGAGGTTGTCGGCAATGGTGCGGATGGTAGCCTCGGCCAGATAACCGATGGTTGTTGCCAGCAGGTTGGCCTGCCCGGAGCGGGCGTTGGTTCGCACCCGCACCACAATGGCCGTAGCATAACTCACGATCTCGCCCATGCGGCTCCCGATGCTCAGGTACTGCTGCTGCATGGCCGGCAAAACGCCCACCATACGGCAGGGCGGCAGATACTCCGCCGACAAACTGAACACCCCGTTCGCCAATGTCAATCGACCCACCGGCACATGATAAGCCGCTGACAACGCCCCCGCCAGTGCCGATTCTGGCACCGCACTTAGCCGATAGGCAGGCATTACGAACGGGTAACGCAGCGGCACCTCGTCGGGGTCGGGCTGACCGTAGGGTTGCGGTTCAAACGGATTGACGCTGACCACCGCATAGCCCACCGACTGTCCCAGCCGGGTCCACTCGTCGCGGGCATCGCTGAGAGGCAATCGCAACGCAGGCTGGGCCGCGTCGAGTTCGATGCGTGCTCCGCCCGGTGTGATGGCCCGGCACACGCTCAGGGTTAGTTCCTGCCCGTCGCAACTAAGCACGAGAGGGCTGGCATTGCCGGGTGTGGGTGGCAGCAAGCCATAGTTCAGGTTGTTGAGCAGCAGCCCGCCCAGATCGCGGAGGGAATCGTGCAGCGCGTTGTCGTGGCAGACCAGGTGCGTCCGGCCTATTTTCATGCCGTCGGCCCAGTATACCGGCCAGTGGGTTCGTTCGGGGAGCATAGACGTGGGAGTTATTCGGTACTGACGAAACTGCGGGCAATGATGGTGTCGTTGGCGCGGATGCCGTTGCGGGTCAGGGTCAGGGCGGGGTCGAGAAACTGTTTTCGCAACCCGCCCCACTGCGATTTATAAAAGACCCAGCCCAGCAAACTGCCTTCATGATTATGTTCGTGATACAGAATGGGTTGTTCTGGATTTTCTTCGTTGTTGTGCGAATAAATCATGTAATGGAACAGGTCGTGCAGCGTCCGGTCGATGGGGGCTTTCACGGTGTAGCTCGCCATATCGGGCGTGCCAGGCTGTTTTGTTACCCGGAAGTTGAGCCGAACGGTATCGTTCAGTTCAATGAGCGGCACGGCCCGGTCGACCGGATAGAACCATTTGCGGTACACGCGGGGCGGAATCGCGAGCCAGGCGTTGTAGGCATACACGAACAGCACCGGCAGCAGAAACGGCAGCAACCCCCAGGCTAATGCCGGCAGAAAGCGGTCGGCCCGTTGCAGCGTCTGGAACAACCCCGTGAACGCGCCCGCAATCAGCAGCAACATGGCACCGGCCAGCAGCAGTTCGGTCCAGAAACCGCCTTCCATGGCATAGCCAAACACGCGCCGGGATGCCAGCAGATGTGCCACACCCAGCAGCAGGGCCAACACTTCAATCCAGTAAAACACAGTTACAAGCGATTCGGAGCGCGAAAAAGCCGCGCCCAGCCCGGCAGCAATGGCAAGGGCCGCAACCCCGTACATCGCCAGTTTTTTCGTAAAAATTTCCTTCGCCGAGTGGCGCATCGCCAGCCCGATCAGGCACAGCACGGCTATGACGAAGTACAGCGAAACAGTTAAGATGACGTCGGTTTTCATAGAGTTCTCAGCATAAAACTTGCCCCCTTTGTCGCAATCTGGCCTGAATGCACAAACGCTGATTGATGGAACGGTCAACCGGCGAGGGCGGTGGTCAGGCCAAGCCGCCCGGCGGTAGGGTCGTCAGACAGGCAAAAGCCGTTGGATTCGGGTAAAACGTGCAGGTGCCAGTCGGCGTCGGCAGGAAACAGGTAGCCCGCCAGCATCGCTACGTGTTTGCGGGCGATACCACCGGGCAGGTAGGCAGGCAGTTGCCGGGCCGACAGCGGGCCGATACGAATATCGATTTGTCCCCCATCGTCGGGCAGGCTGGGCGGGGGCAGCACCCAATCGAAACCGAGCCGGGTGTTGCCTAACCGGGCTGGTTGCCAGTTCGTGGACGTCGATTCGGCAGGTCGTTGGTTTCGGTGTTGCAGCGTTACGGGTACGCCCAGAAACCGGCTGAAATAAACCGCCGTTCGGGGCCAGTTTCCCACCGTCTGATGGGCATTGGTCCAGATTGCCAGCAGGCAGGCTCGTTGCAGGTCGGGTAGCCCCTCGGCGGCTTCGCCCAGCAGATAATTATAGAGTTCGGTCCAGACGGGGCCGGTAATTTGGGTTAGGCTTTCGTTTTCCTGCGCTTCGATCTGCACCCGCTGCCGCCAGCTTTCCTGCTCGAAGGGTTGCCAGAACAGCCGACTGTCGCGCTCTTCCTGCCGCAGCCGTCGCGACTCATCGACTAATGCCTGCGCTCCGTCGCGCCGTTGGCGGGGTGGGTGCAGAATGCCTTCGGGCAGCATGTCGTACAACCCTTCCCGGCTCACATCGACCTGCAAAACCGGCGCAGTCAATTCATCCGCCCGAGCATCGGTCTCCAAGCCAGGTCCTGGAACCGCTGCGCTGCTATCGAGCACGTCGGGGCTAAACGGGCGACTGAACAGGCTGCGTAACCGCACGAGCCAGATGCGTTTTTGCCGGGCCAGCCACACCTCGGCCCGCACGTCGAACAGCAGGTTTTTTTTCATGGTACGGTGGAGTTTACGTCAGCCGGAAACACGCGCAGCGGCAGCACCCCCGCCCATTGCCCATCGAGCAGCGCGGCCACCTCCCGGCAAAGCTGGGCCTGTTCGTCGGGTAGCAGCCGCGCTCCGGGCCGGAACGACAGCCGCACGTCGAGGGTTCGGGTTAGCCCCTGACGCGGGTCGGTTGGCACCGTTACACCTTTCTGCACCGTCACGTCGGCGATGGCATCGGGATACAGACTCAGCGCAATGGCCCGGATGTCTTCGACCGTAAGCGCGCGGCCCCGCGTCAGCAACGCCCGCCGAAACACCGGCAAACTCCCCGACGGATCGAGCCGGGCCGCACCGCCCACCAACGGACTGAGTAGCTGCATTCCCTCGCGCCGAAACAACACGGCCTGCGTATCGATGCGGGTACCGCCGGGCAATCGGTTAGCCCGCTCCGCCGACGTAGCCCAGTAATTGACAAATAGCGTACCGTTGGCCGGAGCATTGTTGATGACTAAAAATGGCGTTGGATCGGCGGCTGTGTTGGCGTTGGGCAGGTTTTGCCGGATGCGTTGCAGGATGCGCCGAATGTCTTCGACCTGCGTTTGCAGACTATCCTGCCCCAACCCTACAAACGCTACGCTTTCGTCACGCAGTTGATCGGCCATGTGGTTCACGAGTGCGTAAGCATCACGAGCATCGAAGCGACCAACGCCCTGTTGCCGCACGGCGAAGGTTCGGGCCTCGGTAGCGTCGGCACTCGTCTCGGTAAACGGTCGGTAGGTGTTACCGTCGCTGTCGGTCACGTCGGCAATGTCGAGCAAAGGCCGGTCGGTAGTCAGCGGAAACACGTTGAACAAACCTGACAGCCGAAACGTGGCCCGCACAAGCTGGCGATTCAGCACCGGGAAGGCGTTCAGCACGCAGTCGGTACGGGTCAGCGTATCGGTTCCAAACACAGGCGGCAGTTCCACCCGTAGCCAGGTCATGGGCGGCAGACCGGGTAGTACGGTCTCGAAGGCATTGGCGAGGGGGGCAGGGGTAGGCAACCCCGGCTGACCAGCCAATCCTGCGCCCGTCAGCGTGATAAACTGCGACCGATAATAGCGTAAAGCGTGCTGCTCAATCGTGCGGATGAGTTCGGTGGGTGCATCGTCGGGCAGGGGGCCGTAGCCGGTTGTGAACGGCAGCGGGCGGTCGCCCACGAACCAGCGGCTCTGGGCCATTGCCTGCGCGTATTGCTGAGCGTTGGGCAGGTTTTTCCAGTCGAAATAAAACCGGAGCGCATCCACGCCGGGCGAGCCCGCGTCGAGCGTGGACTCGCCGGGTAGTGGTGCGCCTAACATCTCCAGACCAATCCAGAGCGTGTAGTCGGGCAGTCGGCGGTGGGGCGGAGCCTGCCCAATGGGTAGCCGGTTCTGATAGTCGTCGAACCGCCAAAGCTGGGTGCCAGCCGCCAGACACGTCACGCGCCCATTGACCAACGGAAACCGGCCAGCCGCCGACAGCCCTACCTCCTCGCCCGTTTGCGGATGCCGGGCCGTGAGCGCGTCTTCGCGCCGAACCTCGGCGGTAAGGTCGAGCGCCTGCGCCGTCATGATTGCGTGGGCCGGGCGCGGGCCGGTCACTACTTCGGGTAGCAGCAACTGCACGAGCCGCTCAAGAATGCGTCCCCGCGATTCGTGTACGGCCTGATACACCCGCTCCGACTCGGTAGCGAGCGCACCCACAAGCAAATCGACCAGCGGATCGAAAGCCGTGGTGTCCATCTGCGCGTCGGTATAGCCCCACTGACGAGCGGCCTCGCGGAGCATTCGACTTTTGATTTGTTCGCGGGTATCGAGCATTGTCGTGTGAGTTAACCTCACCCCAACCCCTCTCCTGAAACCAGGAGAGGGGCTAATGGACCCGGATGGGCTGGCCCCTCTCCTGGTTTCAGAAGAGGGGTTGGGGTGAGGTGAATTTTAATTATTTCGCCTGAGGTCGGTAGACCCAGATGCGGCCTGTGACGGTAACGCTGCTGTTACCGACGGAACCGGAGCGCAGAAAAAGCCGGTTGCGCTGCACCCGCCGACTGCCGCCCACGTTCGACTCGAAAACCTGGATGGTTCCGTCTGAGTTGATTGTGTCGATAATGGCCGTATGGTGCGGGCGTTCCTGCCACTCGGTACTGGTTTCGCTGCTCAGGTCGTAGCGGTAGTCGCGGAATTGCACGATGTCGCCGGGGCGGGCATCGGCTGCATTGACTTCTTCGCCCCAGACATAATCGGCGTCTTCGGTCACGTTATCGGCACCCATGATGTCGTTCGAGGTGCGGGCACCGGCGTTGCGGAGGGCCGTTTCGACCAGCGTCCAGCATTCGCCGTTGCCAACCTGCTGCCCGCGCCGATTTCGGGCAAATGTTCGGATGTTGTCGCCTATTCCGGGCATGGTTTTTCGGGTTTAGGTAGTTAGTTATTATGGCTGCTGGCTGGCTGGCGCGAGGGAGACGCAAAGGGTTGCGTCTCTACGCCGGATGGTCAATTTGTAGAGACGCAACCCCTTGCGTCTCCACCTGCGCCAGCCAGCAATTTTGCGTCTCCACATGCGCCAACCTTTCGCTACACCTTGTTTGCTCTCGTATTACTGCGTGGCTACCGGGCTGAAATAAATAACAAATTCCTGCTCCGGCAGCGACTCTTCGGTTTCAATCAGGGTGCCGCCTACTCGGATGCTCAGGCGTTTGCGTAGCCGCAGCGTGTTACCGTCGCGGTCCTGCTCCAGAGGCTCATCGACCGTGAGCGAGACGCGGGTATTGCGTAGTCGTTTTTCATACTGCCCGATGAGTTGCGTGAGCCTGATTTCGGTTTCGCTTTTCCAGGCCGTTGGGTTGCTGATGTTGGCAAAATCCTGCTCCCAGACCGTACAGCCCAATTCAGGATCGTAGCGGCACTCGCGCCGTTTGGTCATGAGCAGCAAATTGATGTGCTGCCGAATCGCGTCTATGACCGGCACCTTCGGCAACGGCTGTCGGCGCATCAGGGCCGCAACGGGCGTTTCGAGCGAGTAGAAGTTCATAGTATTAGCCGCCAATCAGTACAGTGATGCAGCCGGGGGGCGCGATGGTGCCGCCATGCGCGGTAGTGTCGCCAACGCGGGCGGCTGGCTTGCCGCCGATAAACACCGTAGCCGACCCTTTCAGGATTGTATCGGGTGGGCCAACGCAGGTACACATGTTCCCCATCGTAGCGGCTGGCAACCCGCCAATCAGTACCGTCGGTACGCCGGGGGGCAGAATTGGCCCGCCTACGTGCGGCACGGGCGGCAGGCCCGGCGTTACCATCGGGCAAATGTGCATATCGCCCATCCGGGCGGCTGGCTGTCCCATTGTCTCGTTAGTTTATTTTGACGGGCATTCCGCTCAGGCTGGCGACGGCAGATGAACTCAAATCGAGCGACGCATCGGCAGAGACCGCCGTAATTTTTCCTTTAACCGTAGCCTTCACATCGGCAGATACCAACACCTCGGCACCAGTCAGAATGGCTTCGCTCGTGCCTGATAATCGTATTTTACTCTGGGCTTCGGCAAACAAACTGCTGTTGGCTTCCAGCTTAATCTGCTCCGATTTAGCGTTCAGTTCGTCCTCAGCTTCTACATTAATTTTCTTGGCCTTCATGTTGATTGTTCCGGCCTGAAGGTTCAGCGTTCCCTGCGTTTTTACGCTGATATGCGTACCGTCGAGCGAAAGCTGGATGTGGTTTTTCTTGTCTTTGTTATACAGGCTGATTTCTTCCTTGCCCGCTTCGTCGTTGATGATGATGTGGTTGCCACCTTTGGTGATAATCGCTTTGTAATTATTCTGGTCTGAATAAAAAGCGTTCATCTTCGTGTCTTTGTGATAGGTCACACCAGCCACGAGCGGGCGGGCGGGGTCGTCGTTCTCGAAGCTGACCATAACCAGCGAATTGCGTTCAGGCACGAAATAATGCCCCTGATCGGCGTGGGCCGTGTAGGATGTCAATACCCGAATCCAAGGCGACGATTCATCGTCCTTTTGCGCCAGTTGCCAGAAAAACAGCACCCGTACCCGGCCCAGGTGTTCGGGGTCGTCGTTGTGCGTTACCTTCGCCAATTGCGTGGTAGCGCGGGGTCTGTAAAAGCCCGGATTGGCCCGAAACTCGACCCCCGCCGGAACAGCCTCGAACCGGTTGCTGTAACCTCCACCCAAATTGGCCTCGTGGCTGATGCTGGTGATGCGATACCGCCCGTAACTCTGCGGCTGCGAACCCGGCTGACTGCTGCGTTCTCTAATATCGATCACCGACCCAACTTTCAGCCCGATAACATTGCACGAGCCGCTGAAAATGACCGCGTTGGCAACAGATGCTTTCTTGGCGTAGCTGACCTGCTGCCGGGCTTCGGCATCGGTCCAGACGGGCAGGGGCGGATGGTCGAACAGCCGTTCGGCGTAGAGTTGCTCGGCTTTGTCGATCAGAAACTGCCCATAATCGCCTAAACCCGTTACCGACACTGCCGCCGAATGACTGCGGGCCTGCTGGTTCTGGATGTAGTTGAAATCATCGAAGTAAAACTCGCCACCGGGCAAATCCATCCGCATGTCGAACGCGCTGATGTCGTCGCCGTAGCGCAGGTCGATGGGTGTCGTGTTGCTTACATCGCCAAAGACTACGCGTTCGCCGTCGTAGAAAAACCAGTTGCCGGTCGCTGCCGCCAGCCGGTGCAGAAAGTTATAGCTGCTTTCATCGAACTTCACCACATATTGCTCCGTCTGATTGTTGCGGGGCGACACGTTCGGGCGCAGCAACGCTGTATCATATTCGTCCAAAACCGTTTTAACAATGTCGCTGTGGTTTTTCTGGTGGAAGGCCGCATAGCGGCTTCCCTGCTCCAGCAGAATCGATGCGCTGAACCCCCGAATTACCACCGCACTGCCACTGACCGACTGTTTGGAGAGATACAGTTGCGTGATAAATCCCTTAAACACAAACGGTTGCCCCGACCCCACCCGATACTGAATGGTAACGCTGATTTCTTTCCCGATAAACTCCCGCGACCGGTCGATACGCATGGCTCCCTCGCCTTCGACCTGCTCGATGGGTACGCTCAGTTCGAAGGTATGGTGCCGGTCGATCCACTGCTGGATGCTGATCCGCTGGAAGATCGTGACGCGGGTGCCACCAATATCGATGCGAACGTCGGAGAGGTTGTTCATGATTTCTCAAAAGAGTCAGAATTCGATGCCATCATAGTCATAACGGCTGGTTCGGGTCGTACCCGTCACGGGCCGATACACACGTGCTACTTCATCAAAAAGCCGCTGTGCATCGCCGGATTCGACGGTTGTGTTTCCAGTACTACTTATAGAACTGGCGATATTCGAGGCCAGGCGATGAATATGCACCGACGGGCGGCTGGCGTCTGTGATGCTAATCAGGTTTACATTAAACTGGTACACGTGTTCGGCTAAGTAGGCAGCCGCTTCGTCCCAGAACGCCAGATGTCGAAGGCGCAGCGCATCACTGGCCGCATGAACGCACTCGTGAATAACCGTATACCGCCCGTCAGTAGTCGTCAGTGCGTTTGCGTTGCGAAATACCAGCGTATTGGTGTGTTGGTTATAAGCACCTAACACCCGCGAATCGAGGTGCGGATTGATACGGATTCGGATGGGGTATCGTCCCGGCCTATCACGTGTTTCGCCCGGTTGTCTGACGTGCTGCCAGAATCGCATCCGCAACGCAACCTGCTGGAATGAATCGCCATCAACAGCAACTCCTCCCATCTGAAAACTAATGGCCTGCACGGCGGGGCTTTCGAGCAGACTGATGATACCCTCGCGGAGTGCAGTAACGGCAGCAGTTTCTCCGTTCATGACAGTAAAGACTTTAGACCTATAAGGTTTCGAAACCTTATAGGTCTAAACTGGTGCGTTGTTTAATAAGCCGCCCACTTGTTTTCGTGGCTGGCTCCGCCAACAGAGAGTTTGCGGGCCGAAATCACGACGCTCGTACTCATGGGCGCATTGCTGCGGGCGTCCATACTTTCCGAATAACCGGTCAGAAAGGCATCCTCAAACTCGAGTTCTTTCATGGGCGAGTCTTCGTCCTGCTTGAAGAACTTGATGGTGCCTTTGAACTTGGCGTTGGGGTTAATCATGAGTTTGAAGGCGTCCGTATCTTTAGTCGATTCAAACTCAGCGTTAATTTGCCCGCCCATCACGTCCGACGTTGGTTTGCCGGTCGTATAGTCGGTGTTTTGCCCCAGTGAAAAACTGCAGTGCAGCAGACGATACTCTGTCTGATCAAGTTTTAGAGTTGCTTTGAAAGCCATTGTTGTAAAGGGTTTTTGTTTGAATTTGAATTGATTACGCTTGTTCCACCCCACCTTTCCAGTCGTTGGCGTCGTCGCCTTTGGTGCCGTCGAGCCGCACTAAGAAGTTTTTGGCCGGGAAGTAGGGTTTGATGTGGATGTCGAGGTGAATGCGGTCTTTCACGTCTTTGTCGCGCTCGAACCGCAGAATCTTGAAGTCTTCGATGATTTTATCGGATCCGGTGATGCTGTTCAGGAATTTCACAATCTGCGCCCGCAGGTCTTTTTCGGCGTCGTAGGTCCAGTTTTCAAAGGCCCGGCGGTTCAGGAAGTCAATGAGTACTTTCATAACCCAATCGAACACGCGCACGACTGAGTAGGTCTGCAAACCCTGGTTGTCGCCGTTGAAGAGCGTTTTGGCCGAATACGCCATCACTTTGTTATACTCGTTCACCATCGGCACCAAACCCAACTTTTCGAGGTTGGCGATTTCGCTCTTTTTCAGCTCGAACCGCACGCCATCGACTTCGTTGAGCGTACCGTGTTTGCTGCCCGCTACCGGCTGTTGCAGCACCGTTTTGTAAATTTTACCGGCCAGCGCGGCAGACGGCGGCACGTAGAGCGGCTCATCTTCGCCGAGGTCGCTGAAGGCTTCGCGGCCCACGAGGTAGTTGCAGGTCATCATCACGTTGGCCTTGTAGGCGTCGGCACTGGGCATGTCTTCGTCCTGCCAGAGTTCCAGTACGTCGTCGGGCGTGTCGAGGTGGCGGTAATCGGTCAGCAGCATTGCCTTGTTTTCGTGGGCCAGCCGCGCCCACTTGTCCACTACTTTTTTGGCCCCGAGGTAGCCGGGCAGCACCAGCAGCGAGTAGTTGTTGCGGAGGTCGAGTTTGTCGTAGTTCTGACGCAGTTCGTCGGCGATACCATCAAAAAACAGCGTGTTGTCGAGGTCCTGAATCTGCTCCGGGTCGGCATTGACGATGCTGATGTTTTTGATTTTCTCGGTATCGGCGTTTTTGTAGAACAGAGCCACCGAGCGGTAAGCCGTTTCGAGGTCTTTGGTTTCGTCAACGGCTTTTTTGAGGTTCCGGCGCAGGGTTTCGCCTGCGGTTTCGGCCTTTTGTTCGGCCTCACCAATCATGTCGGCCACGTTCTCGTGACTGTCGAGCAGGTCGGCGAAGGCGGTCAGGCGTTTTTTGAGTGCCTTTCGTTCTTTTTCGGAGCCTTTCTCGGTCAGGAAAATGTTCTTGCGGGCTTTTTTGGCGGGGTTCAGGTTCTGCGCTCCCTCAACGGTGGTTTCAACGAACTCGAATCCGCCGAATTTGGCTAACTGCTGGCTGCTGTCGGCCAATGCCTGCGCCGGATTAGCGATTTTTGTACGCTCTTTTACGGCCTTGCCGTTTGCGGTTTGTTCAGGTGCTTCCATGTTTTCGGTTGAATGGGTTTCCGGGGTCTTTTACTTCGCTTCTTCCAGTTCCTGTACCATTGCCCGCAGGGCGGTGAGGTAAGTTTCTTTGGCGGCAGGGTCGGCGAGAATTTTTTGCAGCACTTTGTTCGACTTCAGTTGTTTGATAAACTTCTGGTAATCGTCCTGCTGCTCCTGGAGTCCCTGCAAAAACTGGCTCTGAGCGGTGATGCCTTTCTTGCCAAAATCGCCGAGGTTATTGAAGTGGAGGGTTTCTTCCACGTCGGTGCCTTCGGCGTCTTCAAAGGCGATGTCGATTTCGGGTTTGAAACGGGCGAACACGGCATCTACCGTTTCGAGTTTCTCCTCCACCTTCGGTTTGAACGGCGCGTTGGCCGTTAGTTTCTGCACGAGCATCGTGCGGTTTTTCTGGATGTCGGAGATGGCTTCGTTGGCGTCGTTGCCTTTTTTCTCCTGCCCTCCAATGCCGTAGTCCATCATGATTGTTTACGACCGCGTGAGCGGCCAGTTAAGAGCGGTATAACCTGCGATTTTCTGGTTTGTCGAAATGGTGATTTTTGAGGAAACAGGCGTTGAGCGAACGGTTGCACAATGGGTCAAAATTGACCTGTTACTCGCTGGCATAGTATCCCATATTCGGGGGACGGGCGCGGCTCGGTTAATTATCGACCCGCTGCAACAGAGCCGGATAAGGCCGGGCTACGCGGGTGCCGCCCGTGCTCATGTTGGGGCTGAACTTGAATACGTCGCCCTGCCAGTCTAAACCGATGCATTGCACCGTATCGCTGGCGTACACGGTCGCGCCGGTGTAGGTGGCAATGTGCTGGCACAACGTGCGGCCATCGCCCCAGTTGCCCTGCCCGTCGCCATTGACGATGCCGCAACTGAGCATCACAATGCTTTTCAGCCCTTTACGGCCCCAGGCTTTGAACAGGGAATCGTTGTCGACCCCAATGGGCGTGTCGCCAATGGAGATGCCATAGCCGCCAATTTTTTCGGGCAGGCTGTAATTACCCTCCATGCTCATACCCAGCGATGCGCCCTTGTTGCTCACCGAAATGCCGTGCGCAATGAGGTACATCTTCGTAATTTTTTTCAGCGCAATCTGCTTACCGACCCAATCCATTACGGTTTTGGTATCGGAGTTTTTATCGAATGATTGCAGGTCGGCAGGGCCGGGGCTGACATAGGCCGCAAACTCGGCGTCGGTCAGAATCATCCACGATTTATCCATTGATGTAGTTGGTTTAGGAGTATCCGATTTGCTTATACTCGCGGAATGTCGTCGCATTCCAGAATAGCTGGCCCTTTCGGCTCGTTCACATGCAGAATCGTCAGATGTGTAGTCTGAGGAGGAGGTAGAAATACGTTCAGGCGTTCCCGTGGTATAAGAATTACCGTTTTCAGTGTTCGATAAGACTTACTGTCAGGGTCATACAAGGCAGCTATCACATAGAATGTTTCAGTGCCTGTGTTATGCAGATTACGAACCGGCAGATGGGCTTCGGGGCCAATCCGAAACCATATATTGTCCGAATCATTAAGGCGCGTAACGCGTATTCGACCGCCCCTGATTATGTCGTAGCTGGTGTCGGTGGTTAGTTCGGTGGCACTTAATAAATCATCCATTGTCGTTACCGTTTTTTTCAAACACCAACTCGCCCCCCTCGCCCACGCTCAGCGTAAGCGCACTTCCTTTGCCGATTTCGCCCGATACAATCATGCGCGAAAGCGGACGACGCAGCCGGTTGCGGATAACACCCCGCAGCGGTCGTGCTCCGTATTTGGGCGTGTAGCCCTCCAGCGCGAGTTGCCGTCGGGCGTCGTCGGTTATGGTCAGGCTGATGCCCTGTTTATCAAGCAGTTTCAACAGCGCAGCCACCTGAATGGAGAAAATACCCGTGATGGCGTCTTCCGAAATTGGCTGGAAGGGGATGATTTCGGTGAGCCGCCCCAGAAACTCAGGCCGGAAGTAGCGGCCCATAATCTCCAACAATTCGTTCGATGCGGCAATCTCGCCCTTCGCGGCTTTCTCGACCACGTAATCCGAACCGATGTTCGACGTAAACAGGATGATGGCGTTGGAGAAATCACCTTCGCGGCCCAGCCGGTCGTGCAGCATTCCCTCGTCCAGGATTTGTAAAAAAATATCGAAGACCGACGGGTGCGCTTTCTCGATTTCATCGAACAGCACCACCGCAAACGGCTGCTGCCTGATTTTCGTGACTAACAAACCGCCTTCCTCGTAGCCGACGTAGCCGGGCGGTGCGCCGTAGAGCAAAGCCGCCGAGTGTTCTTCCTTGAACTCCGACATGTCGAAGCGGATGAGTGCCCGCTCGTCGTTGAACAGGAAATCGGCCATCGACTTGGCGAGTTCGGTTTTGCCCGTGCCGGTGGGGCCCGAGAAGAAAAACGAACCAATCGGCTGCCCGGCCCGGCTCAGGCCCGAACGGTTTTCGAGAATGGCATCGGCAATGATTTTTACAGCATGATCCTGTCCTACCACGCGCCGTTTCAGATGTTCGTCTAACGTCAGCAGTTTATCGCGCTCTTTCGACTGAATTTTGCCGAGCGGAATGCCCGTCCGGTTTGCCACCACAGCCGCCACTTCGCCCGGCTCTACCGTGTCGCGCACGGCCCGCCCGAGGGTTTCGAGTTTGGTCAGTACAGTGCCAAGATGGTCGGCGAGCGCGTCGGGCAGTTGGTAGTTCTCGGTCTGCAATTCGTCTTCGAGTTGACCGAGCAAGACGGGGCTTAACCGGTTTTTCAACTGCCGCTCAAACCAGCGAACGTTACCCATATACGTTAATAGGTCGTCATCGGTATTTTTCGCCCGCAGGTCGGTCAGTTCGATACGTAGCCGGTCAATTTCGGGTTGGGTGGTTTCGGCGGCTAACTTCATGGCGGCCATCGTTCGGTCGATGAGGTCGATAGCTGCGTCGGGGAGTCGGCGGTCTTTGAGGTAGCGTTTTGCCAGCCTCACCGCTTCAGCGATGGTTTGCCCGGCTACGCCAATCTGGTGGTGATTTTGAAACAGTGGCAGAATGGTTTCGACCATGCGGGTGGCGGTGGCTTCGTCGGGTTCTTCGACGGCCAGCACCTCGAACCGCCGGGCAAAGGCTTCGTCTTTTTCGAGGTATTTGCGGTATTCGTCGTTTGTCGTGGCACCGATAAGCGTCAGTTCGCCCCGCGCCAGTTCGGGTTTCAGCAGGTTCACCGTACCCACCGCCCCACCGTTGGGATCGAGCAGCAGGTGAATTTCGTCGATGAAGAGCACGGCCCGGTCAAAACTTTTCAGGTCGGCCAGAATGCCTTTGAGCCGGTCTTCGATCTCACCCTTGTACGAGGCTCCGGCAATCAGCGAACCCATGTCTAACTGAAACAAATGAGCGTTTTTGAGGTGTGGCGGCACATTTCCGGCCACAATCTGCTGCGCCAGCCCTTCGACCAATGCGGTTTTGCCTACGCCCGGTTCGCCCGTGATAATCACGTTCGGCTTGAGCCGTCTGCCCAGAATTTCGATCATCTGCCGGGTTTCGCGGTCGCGGCCCACAATGGGGTCGAGTTTTCCGTCGCGGGCCGAGGCCGTGCGGTCGGTGCAGTATTTGAACAACGTTTTGCCCGTTGCCGGGGCTGTTCCGGTAGCTTTAGCCTGTCCGTTGGTAGCCGCGCCGTTCGTGGCCGCTCCGATGGCCTGCTGAAAGCCTACGTCGAGAAGGGCGCGTTCGAGCAGTTGATTTTCGGTCAGGGGCAGCGATTTGAGTTGATCGCGACTGAAGGCTACGTCGGGCTTGGTCAGAGCAATCAGCACGGCCAACGGCGTCAGTTCAGGTTCGCCGAGTTTCATCCGCACCACGTCGGCCACTTCCATCAGGGCACGAACGGGCTTGTCGCCAGTGGGTTCGTCGGCAGGCCGCGCTGACTTTGGGTAGCTTTCGATACGTATGTCGGCCCAGTCGCGCAGGTACGGCACGTCGATGTCCCACACGGCAAGCTGCGAAGCTAAGCCCACGTCGTTGTGAAGCAGGCCCATGAGCAGATGGCCGGGCGAAAACTGAGCGTGCTGATTTTCGCGGGCGAGTGCCTGCGCGATGCCAACGGCCCGGCGCAGTTCTTCGGTATAGGCAAGGGTTAGCATAGTTCTGGCAGCGGGCCGCTATTTTTTGATGAAGTAGATGTCTTTCGTGAGCGAGCTCGACTCCCAGGGTTCCTGCTTTTCGTTACTCTGGCGCTTTACTTCGAGCCGCACCCGCTTGAATACCTGTTCGATAGGCAGGTTCGGCACTTTCAGATTATTAAGCAGGGCCGAGGTGTAAAGGCCATTGCGCCCGGTGCCGTCGGCGGCTGTTTTGCCGGGTGCTGTAGCATAGGCAATGTACGACCCGCTGGGGGCATCCATTCCGGCCAGTCCGCCTTCATTACCACCCCGGCGCAGGCTCCGCTCGAAGGGGTTGTTGCGGCAGGCGTCCAGCACGATAATGTTAGCCGTGCGGGCCTGTTCCATCTTACCGACCACCAAATCGGCCTGCAAGCAGTCGTAACGTATATCGCTCTCCGACTGCGGATTGGCATCCACTGGTACGAGGTAGTTTACGTTGTCGCTCTGCACGCCATGCCCGGCGTAATAGAACATGCCTAACTGATAATCACGCAGTTTAAAACCGAAGTCATCGATTGCCTGACGCATTTTTTTCTTATCGAGGTTGGTGTAGAGCATCACCTCAAAGCCGAGGTCGCGCAGCGTCTTCGCCACGTCCTGCGCGTCATTGGCAGGGTTTGCCAACTGGCTCGAACCAGGATAGCTGGAGTTGCCAATCACGAGAGCCAGTCGTTTTTCCTGCAAGAGCGCGGCTGCTTTTTTGTAGATGACGTTCATCGACGCCGTAACCTCTGGCCCGCCCGCCTGATACGCAATCAGCCGGATACGGTTTTCGCCCTCCTGCAACTCCACCGTCTGCTCGAACTTATTCTCGCAAACGTCTTTTTCCACTTTCAGGTCGCGGGGGGCGGGTTGTAGTTTATCGTTCAGATACAATACGTATCGCGCGATGGGTTTAGCGGCTGTTACACAAGCTTTTACCTCAAACGTAGGCAGCACCACCGTGCGGTCGGGGTCGAGCGGGCTGGTCCAGTCGATGCGCGAGGCTACCGGAAACAGCGCGTTGGTGTTGAGCCGGGTCGGTTTGCCTTCGTAGATCGTTACCGTAGTCTGCTGGGCCAGTGCCGCCGTAGCAAGCA
This sequence comes from Spirosoma montaniterrae, assembly GCF_001988955.1. NCBI lineage: Bacteria > Pseudomonadati > Bacteroidota > Cytophagia > Cytophagales > Cytophagaceae > Spirosoma > Spirosoma montaniterrae. The sequence goes on from NZ_CP014263.1 coordinate 3,525,628, forward strand.
ACCAGCCGGTCAGAAAAAGAGCGGGCGTTTTCATGGTGGTTCGGCGGTTTAGAAGCGGTGAATGATACCCACAGTAGCCACCTGCCGACCGGGTTGCACAACGAACGAAGTACGGGCGGGCTTCTTCGGTTTATGAAAAACCATGTAAGCGACGGTTGCCACAGCGAACACACCGGCAGCACCGGCGGCAATGGTTGCCATCTGCCGATTCTTATCAATCTGATCGCTCAGGTCTTTGTAATACACCAGCTTATCGCGCGGCACTACCTTCGGAGCCGCGTTGTATTCTTCGGTGTCTCTGTTGGCTTTCATGAACAGAATGGTTGCGTAAGCTGCCGCCCCCGCCGTCAGCGTCCAGCCAACAATCGGTATTACCGGACTCCGACGCGACACTACACCCGGCTCGGCAATGCGGTCGGTGGTGGGTTTGGGCGTCGTTGCGGCTACCGACGTTACCGACACAGGTGCCTGAACAGCGGGCGTTGCTGGCGCAGTGGTTTTTGTAGCGGCTATGGTGGCCGGGCTGGCAACCGTCACGACCCGCGCCACGCGCAGCAGCACTTTCACGTCTTCGTCAACGCGCACATTGTCGCGCACGACGTCCCAGGCAATGAGTTTATTTTTGCCGGGTTTAATGGCCTTGCCCACATCACCATTCACACTGATGGGGCGGATGATGCGCCCCGACGCCGTTTCGAGTTCGAGGTAAATCGAATCGGAAGCCAGCATCTGCGGAAGTTCGTACTCAACGATTACTTTCCGCACGGTTGGTTCGGCCCGAAGCCGAACGTTGGTAGCGGTGGTCTGCGCGAAGGCGAAAGCAGGCAACAGGCAGCTACAGAGGAAGAGCAGGTGTTTCATGGCAATGTGAGCAGGTAAGAGTTAAGGCGCGAAAACGAAGAACCGGGCGTTGGTCGGCATCGTTATTGAGTTATTTTGGTTGTAAATCGACCACGATGAGCTTGGATACCAGACGCCTACTTCCTGCGTGTTGTACACGGCAGTCCAGTACTGCGTCACGAATACCCGTTTGGTATTGCCCGTGATGGCTGGGTCTATCAGGAAATTGTTGCCGGTAATTTTGCCGCTTACAGCCTGCGTAGTCGTGATGTTATCGTTCACCAGCACATTGAATTCTGAACCGGCTTTGATGGGTACGGCGGTTTTCTGGTTGAAAATCGTCCAGCGGCTACCGTTGTACCACACGCCTACGGGGCTGTCGTTGTAGGTGCCGTTCCAGCGTTGCTGCACCAGCAGCCGGGCGTTGGGATTGCCGTTTAGCTTAGGGTGATCGAGGGTAGTGACATGGACCGACGTGTTGCCGGACGAAGCTACGTGCTTAAACACATTGTCGTGCGGTTGCACCACGAGCACGTTATAGCCCATGCCCGACGGAAACGTTTTTAAATCCTGATTGAAAACGCGCCAGGCTCCACTGGTGTAATAAATTCCCGTGGCACTGGTGTTGTAGACCGAACCTAACTGCCAGTTAGGCGTCAGAAACGCGAACGCATCAGCTTTACCGTTCAGGCCCGAATCGTCGATGCGCGACGTATTGCCCGAAATGTTGGCCGCTGCCGTTACGTGCGTTGTAGTCGTAAACGGATTGACGGGTGTTGTCGGCGTTGGTGGCGTCGTCGTTGTTGGTGGTGTCGTTGTTGTTGGCGCAACTGTTTTGTCTTCGAGGTCGCTTTTGCAGTTTAACAACAGAGCTGTCAGCGCAACGATACATAGAGAAGATGGGTACTTCATGGCAACATGTTGGTTTAGTGATTAATTGGTCGTGATACAAAAAGCAGACGGTAACACCAGCAGGCTGCCCAATGAGCGCGGTTGAGCGAACGGTATAACGGCCTTGTTTTGCTGTGTAAAAGACGCAGGATTGGGGGCAGTCGGCAATCCCATAAAAAGGGGAGGGCACCCCACCCCAACCCCTCCCCAGAAGGGAGGGGCTAAAAAAAGCTTACGCGAGTAAGCCCCTCCCTTCTGGGGAGGGGTTGGGGTGGGGTACTTTCAATAGCATATTGGCCCGTCGGTGCTGCCCTACTACGAATGAATTTGGGTTCTGAAGACGACGCTTTCTTACCGGATGGTGCTCCGGTGCTCCGCAAAAAAAATAAATACAAAGCAATCCTAAAGGCGTATTGGTGCGTTTGTTTGCCTCCACTCCAGAACGAGTGTCGTCAAACTAAAAAACAATACGCATAAGGATGAACACTGTGCATAGCTGCGGTCGCTGCGGAAGCCAGCACCTTCGACGCAATGGACGCTCCAATGGCAAACCCCGTTACCACTGTCAAAGCTGTGGGTATTACGGCTATCTGTGGATTGACCCTACGGTAGAAAAAGCTAAGGAATTGCTGGTTTTTAAGCACCACGCCCGAGGGCATTCGCTTCGGCGAATTGCTCAGCTTACTGGTCTAAGCCGCACTAAAGTGACCCGGCTCGTTCGTACAGCTACCGAGCCTGCATTTTTGTCTGCTTCCGCTCATGAGTGACACCCTGCTTAATCAGGTAGTGAGCCTGGTAAATACGCATCAGCCCCTGTTCAACAAAGTTGAAGCACCAGGACTATTCGGAGGTCAGTCGGGCATTGCGCTCTTATACGCTCAATTGTATCAGGTAACGAACGACGAGTTGTATGCCGAACGGCTCACACAAACGCTTCACCGGCTTGCGGCTCAATTACCGCAGGTTGCCGCCCACAGCACGCTTACCTATGGTATGGCGGGCATTGGCTGGCTGCTACAACACCTGGCGAACCGCGACCTGCTCGACGTAGACCTGACCGATGTTGAGCAATGGATAATTGACTCACTGGCAACCGACCGTCATAACCGTAATGCCGAGCTGATGACGGGGCTGGCTGGAAAAGGGGTTTATTTTCTGGAGCGGGGAACCGCTGGTACAGACGGGCTACGGCAGGTGATCGAGGCCATCGCCAGATCGACGGAGACGATACCTGGTGGCATAGCCTGGCACTACGTATCACCCTATACCGACGCACCGACGTATTCGCTGGGTTTGTCGCACGGGGTTCCGGGTGTAATCAGCTTTTTAGCCAAAGCACATCGGCAACGTATCTGCCCCAATCTCACGCAACCCCTCCTGGAGGCCAGCGTAAGCTGGCTGCTGCAACAGCGGCTCGTCGGGGCCGCACAGGGTTCCGGGCAATTTCCGGGCTATGCGGGCGATACCCAACCCACCCGGCTTGCCTGGTGCTATGGCGATTTGGGCGTAGCGGTGGCACTCTGGCACGCAGCCGGGGCACTCAACCGCCCAGACTGGCATCTACTCGCCATTGAACTGGTTGAAGAAGCCGCCCTCCGCACCCTGCCCGAAAGTGGCGTTCGGTGCAGCAACGATTATATCGACAGCGGCTTCTGCCACGGTACGGCGGGGCTGGCGCACCTGTTTCACCGCTTCCAGCAGGCAACAAATTCGCTACGGATTCAGCAGGCAGCGCAGTACTGGCTTCAGCAAACGCAGCAGGCAGCCGTTCGTTCCGACGCTGGCACGGCAAGTTTTCTGACGTATACGGCAACCGATTATGCCCCACAACCCAACGGCACCATCGCCCTAAGCTGGCAAACCGACGCGGGCCTGCTGGAAGGTATCACCGGAATAGCGTTGGTACTGCTAACGTTTGCCAGCCCCACTACCCCCGCCTGGGACGCCTGCCTGATGACCGACCTCTCCCCTATTGCTTCGCCATATGAAATTGGTACAAACATTCTGGTATAGTCCCGACCGGCCAACCGGCGGCTGGCTCCATCCAGCCTACAACCTGATGAGCTGGGCACTGAGTTGTCTGCAACTCCGGCAGTTTTATGACAACGTTACGCTGATTACAGACGAGGCCGGAAAAACCCTGCTGATCGATGAACTCGGCCTGCCCTATACCGACGTTCAGGTGGTGCTCGACGATGTGCTGGCGCAGTATCCGAAACCGCTTTGGGTGGTCAGTAAGCTCTATGCCTATGCACTACAGCAGGAACCGTTTCTGCATGTCGACGGCGATGTGTTTCTGTATGAGCCCCTGCCCACCGACCTGCTGACGGCCCCGCTACTGGCCCAGAACGAAGAAATCTCGGACTATTATCTGCCGTACCTGACCGAAATGGACCGAGCTTTTTCGTTTGTACCTCCTGCCATTCGCTGGCGTCAGACAACACTTCACCAACCCATTTCGGCGGCTAACGCTGGCATCCTGGGCGGCAACGACGTAGCTTTTCTGCGGGTCTACGCCGAAGCTGCATTTGACTTCATCGAGCAGAATCGGGCTTATTTCTCTACCCCACAACCACAGCTCAACAATTTCAACATTCTCTTCGAGCAGTATCTGTTCTCAAGCATGGCCGCGTATCACAACGTACCTGTCCGTTATGTTCAATCGCCTAACTTTCAGTTGGAACGCCCTTGTTTTGAGGATGCACCCCGGTTTCAGACGTATCTGCATCCCATTGCCCCGGAGAAAAAAGTTTACCAGACCTGTCAGCACGTGGCCCGCCGGCTCCAGTTGGACTACCCCGATTACTATCGGCGAATCAGTACACTGAGCAACCGTCGGTTCGTGTCTCCGGCTCAATCGCCGTTGTACCCGCTGTTTGCCAGTAGCCCGGCACCATCTGCCCCACCCATAAGCTGGACGCTGAACGGGCAACGCTACCTTCAGCAGCTAATCCCGGTTTTGCCCGACGCTTCGCCCCTGCCGGATCTACCTGACGTAGCTGCGTTACAGGCCAGCGACCAGGCAACGTATATAGATGAACGTGAACACTACCGGCAACACATGGCTGCTCAGACTAACCCGCCAGATGCTGTTACCCTCGATAGGCGGGCTGATGCGTGCTTACGCGCCGACCTGACCGACTTCGACCGACAGCGGTTTGTATTGAGCGACGATATACTGGTTATCGATTGCCAGTGGAACTGGGCACTACCCATCGAACTCGTGTTTCTGCCCGACGCTTTCGACGAGCATGTCAGCCATCAGGCCCGGCACCTCCTCGAAGCCGAACCGAAGTCGGTCAAAATATGCATAGAACCAGATTGGGACACCCGGATGCTGGTAGAAACACCTTACGAAGATATTGTTGATGTGGCAACGCTGGAAGTATTCAACGAACCGCACACCGTGGCAGAAGCCTTCGGCCAATTGCGCGCTTTTTTCGGACCCGACTTCCCCGAATACGAATCCAAAATCACGAAGCGATTCCGGCGACTGGTACGGCAGCTCGTGGCCCGGCGGTGTCTGGTGCCGGTTGAGCACACTGCAACACCTTGAAGTAGCAGGATATCCGCATAAGAAAGCCAAAATAACGTGTTTTAGCCCTTTACGCCCCAAACCTGTACGCCCGCCAGCCCGTAAGTTTTCCCGAATGATGCTTCCACAGCGTCAGTACGACGTAATCAAATTTTCATCATGAAACGAAAAAGAGTAGACCTGGGGCGGCTCGCCCTGGGCAAAGAAACGCTGGCCCACATGGACGGCGTACAGGGCGGAGCCTGGCCCCAGACCAGCGGCATGGGCGGGTATTCTCCCACGTGCGGAATTTCGTGCGGCTGCACCAGTGGCTGTACCCACATGAATCATTGCGAAACGATTGTCACGGTATACAAAAGCTGGGTGATTCCCTGTTTTTGAGTACGCCATTCTGCACCTGTTAACCAGAAAACACCAATGAAAAGACGAACACTGAATCTGGGCCGATTGTCGCTCCAGAAAGAAACGCTCGCCAGCATGGACAGCGTACAGGGCGGCAGTTGGCCCCAAACCAGCGGCATGGGTGGATACTCGCCGACCTGTGGCGTCTCCTGCGGCTGCACAAACTACTGCACGGAGGGGCTATTCTGCCAGGCGTACAGTGCCAACAATACCTGCTGGGTACGCCAGCAAACAACCTGTTACTAACGTGAACTAACGCAAATCATGAAAAAACAACGTGTCGATTTAGGCAAACTGACGCTCAACAAACAAACGCTGACCAATATGGACCAGCTTCAGGGCGGCTCATGGCCTCAGACGAGCGGACCGGGGGGCTATATGCCGACCTGCGGCCCAACCTGCGGCTGCACCATTACCTGCACAGACCGCTGCACCAATCAGGTCTGCGGAGTGTCGATTCTTGTATCTGTAGCCACCTTCTCACTGGCAGTCTGTTAATTTTTTTTCACCAATTCCATATATCAAATCATGAAAAAGAAAACCGTTAATCTCGGCAAACTTTCCCTTTCCAAAGAAACGCTGGCTAACATGGATCAATTGCTGGGTGGCAGTTGGCCCCAAACCAGCGGCATGGGCGGCTACTCGCCAACCTGTGGCGCAAGTTGTAATTGCTTAAGCTCACTGGCTTCAGTACTAATTTGTAAATAAGCCCTGTGTGTCCAAGCCAAGCCTTACCGGCTTGGCTTGGTGCTGAAAAGCCCTCAGGCGCAGCCTATTTGCAAGCGTCCGCAAAATCAGACCATTAGTTGCGGAGAAGAACAAACCCCCAGTTGGGGCGGTGCGTAGGTTTTGGCCACTGATGTACCGCTCACGATTATGCAAACCGACCTGCTCACCAGTCTCGACACCGCCCGTTTTCTGCATCAATTAGTCGATAACCACGAAGATTTGCTTACCCGCGATGATTCGCCCGCGCTTTACGTCGGGACCGGCGGCAGCATGCTTCTCTACGCGCATCTGTTCGTAGCCACGGGCGACAATCGCTATGCCCACTCGCTCTACAGCCTGCTCGACAAAGCGGTAACGTACCTGCGCGAGCGGGTGATGGACACGTCGCTGGTGGGTGGATTTACGGGCGTCGGCTGGCTGTTGCAGCACCTGGCAACGCTGAACCTCATCGATGAGGATGCCGATACGTTCACCCATCTCGACGGGCTGGTCAGCCAGTCGGTAGAGCTGGATATTCGGATGCGCTATTACGAGCTAATGAACGGGCTGGTTGGTAAGGGACTCTACTGTCTCAGCCGGGGAGGGGTGATGGACGATACACTCCGACGGGTGGTGGAAGGTTTGGTGCAAACCGCTGACCACCGACCTGAAGGGCTTACCTGGCGGTATTACGGGCAAGCCGAAGAAAGATACTCGCTGGGATTATCGCACGGCATTCCGGGTGTTATTGCCTTTTTGAGCCGCCTGCTCACACGCTCGTTTATGCCCCACATCGTGCGCCCCCTGCTAATCGACACTATCCGATGGCTGTTGAGCCAGGAAAATCAGGCCGGTCAGGAACGCCACTTCCCCCGCTTCGTACCCGACCGGGACCCGTCGCGGCTGGGCTGGTGCTACGGCGACATGGGCGTGGCAATTGCTTTATGGCCAGCGGCTCAGGCTCTGAACGACGACGTGCTACGGCAAAAAGCCATTCAGATTATGCTAACGGCGGCTCAGTGTTCGGTCGATCAGTCGGGCATATCGATGCATCCGCGCTGGGTCGATGGAGCATTCTGCCACGGGGTCGCCGGTATTGCACATCTGTTCAATCGGTTCTACCGGGCAACGGGTGACTGCCGGTTTGATGATGCCGCCCGGCACTGGCTACAACTGCTGCTGCAAAGTGCCGCCTGCGATTCTGCCGGGCCTTATTCCACCTTCCGCACCCTTATTCATGTCAATAACGCTTACGATGAGCAGGATCGTCCCATTATCGAATGGAAAACGCTGCCGACTCTGCTTGATGGACTATCGGGCATCGGTCTGGTACTGCTCTCCTTCGCCTACCCGGACGTGACGGACTGGGACGCCCCTTTTCTGACGGATGTTCACCGATGAAACCGCTACTCAATCGCCTTCAGCCACACAACTTTTTTGTTGTCCGAACACCCCTGCTGCCTTTAGAAGCCCTCCATGCGCTGTGGACATCTGACACAGACCGCACGGCAATCAGGCGGGCAATGCAGGCCATCTATCGTCAGCCACTCGTGCAGGAAGCACTTTACGTAGCCTCGACCGATCTGTTTATCACGCTGGAACGCTGGCTGACCGACGCCGACATGACTGATAAAGATCGGGATAAACTGGACCTCGCCTATGCCAAATACCTGCTGCGAATGGCCCATCGCCCAACGCCTTTTGGGCTTTTTGCTGGCCTGTCGGTTGGTGAGTGGGCCAACCAAACCGACCTGCACCTGGCAGACCTGATTACAGCACGGCGACACAGCCGATTGGACATGGATTTTCTGGGGGCGGTGGTACAGCAGTTGGCTCGTCAGCCCGACATCCGCGAGCGGCTGCTCTACCGCCCGAACAATACGCTTTATCAGGTGGGCAACCAATACCGCTACACGGAGTACCGCTACAGTGTAGCCGGTCGCAGTCATCATCTGGCAACCGTAGCCTGGTCACCGTATCTGCAAACGGTACTGGACCGGGCTACCTACGGTGCTACGCTACCCGATCTTCTGGCTACTTTAGTCAGTGATGAGATCACCCCAGATGAGGCACGGGCCTACATCGACGAACTAATTGACGGCAAACTGCTGGTCAGTGAACTGGAACCCCGCGTAACGGACCCCGCCAACATCGAGCGGCTGGTAGAAACGCTACGTGAACGCATACCCCACTGGCCCGGCCTGACGGCCTTAGAGCAGGCCGTGTATCGTGTTCATCAACTCGACCAAACACCCTTGGGCGGCAACCGCCCGTCCGATTACACAGCCATTCTCGACCATCTCCATACAGCAGGATTCAACGCCAGCCCATCCCGGCTGTTTCAGGTAGACTGGATAAAAAGCCTGTCGGGACAGACCTTGAACCGGGCCATCATCGATGAGATAAACGGGGCAGTCAGCCTGCTTGCCGACATTGCCAGGCTCGTGTACGAGCCACCGTTGCGGGCTTTTCAGGAGGCTTTCTCAGCCCGATATGAAGAACAGGAAATTCCGCTGCTTAACGTACTCGATACCGAGATTGGGTTAGGATATCCCCTGAGTCGGGCCGACAGCAGCGACAACACGCCCCTGCTCGATACCCTGATGGTTAGCCCGAAAACATCGCCATCGGTGCTGCGGGCGTCAGCGTGGGATCGCTACGCGCTCCAGCAGCATAGCCGGTTGCTGGCGCAGGGGGCTACCGAATGGGTAATCGATGAAGCCGACCTGCGTACTATTGTACCAACAGCCGCAGAACCACCCTTACCGCCCTCACTTTACGCGATGGCCCGACTGCTGGCACCGTCGGGGCAGGCCGTTGATGCGGGCCATTACCAGGTAGTGTTGCAGGGTACGGGCGGGCCGTCGGCAGCGAATCTGCTGGGTCGGTTTACGCACGTTGATCCGGTGCTGGCCGAACAAACCCGGCACCTGCTCGAGATCGAACAGCAGCAAATGCCGGAGGTTGTGCTGGCCGAAATCGTGTACCTGCCCCCGGCTCACGTGGGGAACGTGCAGCTCCGGGTTCCGCTCCGCGCCTACGAAATCCCTATTCTGGCCGCTGCCACCACCGACGACGCCCACACCCTGCCGCTGAGTGACTTATGGCTATCGGTGCGCCAAAACCGGCTGGTGCTGCGGTCAGAACGGCTGAATCGCGAAGTTGTGCCGCGCCTGAGTACGGCGCACAATTACGCGTTCAACGCCATTCCGGCCTACCATTTCCTCTGCGACCTGCAACGGCAGCAGCAACTGACGGGGCTTGGCTGGTCGTGGGGGAGCCTGCTAACCGGAGCTTCTTTCTATCCACGAGTACGATTGGGACGGGTTATTTTACAGCCAGCCACATGGCTTCTTCGCACTGCCGACTTTTTCCCTACCCACCTGACGGGCGACGCCCTGCTGGCGCATCTGCGGCAGGTTCGCACCCAGAAGCAGCTTCCTCGCCGGGTAGTCTACGGCGAAGCCGATAACCAGTTACCTATCGACCTTGAGAATAGCCTGTCGGTCAGTGTACTGCGCGGGCTGGTGAAGCATAGCGCACAGTTCACCGTCGAAGAGTCTTTTTTTGAGCCGAACGCATTGCTGATTAGTGACGGGCAAGGCAAAGGCTACACGAACGAATTCGTATTTCCGCTTCACAACGTAGCGGTCTCAAAGCCTGCTGCGGGTGTGTCTGCCCCGAAGAAGGCAGCAGAGGTGCCGCGTCAGTTCATACCCGGCTCCGAATGGCTGTACATTAAGCTATACTGTGGCCTTAAAATGGCCGATACATTACTGACGGAAGTAGTGGGTCCGTTGGCCGGGCAACTACTGACCGAAGGGCTAATCGACCGCTGGTTTTTTATCCGCTACAGTGATCCTGATAGTCACCTGCGCGTGCGCTTTCATGCGACACAGCCGCAGGCAGGCCACCTGCTCTCCTACCTACACACGGCCCTGTCTCCTTATCAGCAAAGCGGTCTGCTACGGGCGATACAGCTTGACACCTACAAACGGGAGCTGGAACGCTACGGCCCGGCCACGATGGAAGCCAGCGAGGTATTGTTTTTTCATGACAGCCGCGCCGTTGTGTCACTGCTTGAGTTGCTCGAAGGCGACGAGGGAGACACCTACCGCTGGCAACTGGCACTACTGAGTGTGGATAAGTTACTCGACGATTGGGGCCTGCCATTGCCCGACAAAAGCAGGCTTATGGAAACTCTTGCCGGGCATTTTGCTCAGGAGCATATGCTTGACGATACAACTGGCCGGGTGCAGTTCGACACGCACTACCGGCGTCTGCGCCCGACTGTCGATGCACTCATCAGCCGAACGCTGCCCGCCGACGAGTGGGGCGAAGTACTAAACCTGCTGGACCAGCGTACCCAAAACTGGCAATCTGTCATACAGCAGGTGAAACGGTCCTACGTGCAGGGTCTGGCTACCGTACCCTTCCACGACTGGCTCGCCAGCCACATTCACATGACACTCAACCGCTGGTCGCGGTCGCGGCCCCGGCAACAGGAACTGGTCATCTATCAGTTACTGCACCGGCATTACCGCTCGCTGCTGGCGCGTGCCAAACAGAGTCAGCTTACTTCTATACCGACATGAACGGTGTTCCCATCCTAACCGATCTTCTGCCCACGCCCCCTCCAGCGGGGCGGCTCCGCGAAGAAGATCTACAACTGCACAGCCAGCAGGTGTCGCATATTCTTGGCAGTCCACCCGGCTGGCTCCTCCGCTGGGGTATCACGCTGATGTTCTGCGTACTACTGGGCATGTTACTATTCAGCCACCTGATTCGTTATCCCGAACTGATTACAGCCGACATAGTGGTACGCACCCAAACGGCACCGGTACCGGTGGTAGTGCGCCGGTCAGGGAGTTTGCGTCTGCTGGGCGTTCGCGAGGGGCAACCCGTGCGGGCCGGGCAGTTGCTGGGTGTTATCGGTAACTCGTCCAGCTACGACGACGTGCAGGCCACCACCCGGCAAGTACGGGCATTGACCGAAACGCTGCTCAACAACGCCCCTGTTCCGGCGGGGGCACTTACGCATTCGGGCGGGCAACTGGGTGAGTTGCAAAACGCCTATGCGCAACTGCTGGCCGCTTATGGCGCGTACAGTTTCTTCCGCCAGGCCCGGCACCACGACCGTCGGCAGGCCGAGTTGCAGCGGCAGATCGAAACATACCGGACACTGGCAACCCGACTCGATAGCCAGATGGTGCTGGCACGTCGGCGGCAGGAACTGATGAGCCAGCGTAACGCCGTCAATCAGCGGCTGCTGAGCGAGAAGGTATATGCTCAGCTCGAAGCCGATCAGGCGCAGAACGATTACCTGCAATTTCGGCAGAGTACCGAAAATGCAGATGCCAGCCGATTACAGAACCAACTGGCTATTCAGCAGCGCGAACAGGCCGTAATAGAACTCCTGCAACAGCAACGCGAAACGGAGCAGCAGCTACGGCAGCGGTTGCAGGAAAACGCCCTGCTGTATCTGGCACAATATGACATCTGGAAAGAGAATTACATACTCGAATCACCGGTTGCCGGGCGCGTAACATTCGGGCAGCCGATTGACCGCGACCAGTACCTCGAAAGCGGTCGGGAAGCGATGACCATTCTGCCCAACAACGCCCGCCGACTGGCCGCTCATACGTATCTGACTGCTGATCGCTACGGCGAAGTAACTGTGGGGCAGCGGGCCTACCTGCACTTAGCCGCATTCCCCTACCAGCAATACGGGGCAGTGCCGGGGGTGGTAGCCCGCATGGCTCCGGCAGCCCGCAAAGGGCAGTATTTCGTTGTTATCGACCTGCCAGACGGCCTTCGCACCACCTATCACAAACGCCTGACATTCACGCAGGATATGCCGGGTCAGGTGCGGATTCAGACGCGCGATCTCAGCCTGCTCGACCGCTTTTTCCAGCAATACCGCCGATTCTTTACTCCCTGATACAACTGTGGCTTTATTCAATTCTTCGTTCCCTTTTTTCCGGCAGCTCGACCAGATGGACTGCGGCCCAACCTGTTTGCGAATGCTGTTGCAGTACTATGACAAGCCCTACTCGATTCAGTACCTGCGGGAGCTGACCCACAAGGGGCGCGGGGGCGTGTCGATGCTGGCCCTGAGCGATGCCGCCGAACAACTGGGCCTGCACACACTGATGGTCAAAGTGCCCTACCAGTTTCTGCTCGACGAGCCCGTGCTGCCTGCCATCGCCTATTTTGGCCGCGAACATTTTGTGGTTATTCACAAGATAAAAAACGACGTCGTTTATCTGGCCGACCCGGCTATTGGACTGATTACTTACGGTAAAGAGGAGTTCTGCCAGCTCTGGCTACAGGGCGGAGAGGGCTATCTGCTGCTACTCGAACCAACGCCCGATTTCTACGCCCGACAACCTGGCGACGACACGCAGTACAAGCGCGATATCCGGTTTCTGTTCCGTTACCTGACGCCCTATCGTCGGCAACTGGCGCAGGTGATGCTTGGTCTTTTCACGGGTACCGCGCTGTCGCTGATGCTGCCGTTTCTGACGCAGAGCGTTGTAGACGTGGGTATCCAGCAGCGTGATCTCAGTTTTATCTACGTCGTGCTGGGGGCGCAGTTGATGCTGTTTATAGGCAAAACATCAATCGACCTGATCCGCTCGTGGCTGCTGATGCACCTGTCGAGCCGGATCAACATCCGCATCCTGTCCGATTTCCTGACCAAGCTCATGCGCCTGCCAATTGGCTTCTTCGACGCCAAGAGTATGGGCGACCTCCTCCAGCGTATGCGCGACCAGGACCGTATCAAAGACTTCCTGACCTCGTCGTCGCTCGACGTGTTGTTTTCACTGGTGCAACTCGTGGTACTGAGCATTGTGCTGATGACCTACAGCCTGCGCATCTGGGTTATTTTCGGATTGGGCAGCGTCTTGTTCATGATCTGGACGCTCGTATTTATGAAACGGCGGAAAGTACTCGATTACAAACGATTCAGGCAGATGGCGACGGTTAGTGCCAACGAGGTACAGTTGGTGCAGGCCATGCCCGAAATCAAACTCCATAACTGCGAAAAACAGAAACGCTGGGAATGGGAAGACATGCAGGCGCAACTGTACCGCATCGACATGCAGGGGTTGCGGCTGGCGCAGTGGCAATCGACCGGTGGGGCGTTCATTAACGAGTTGAAAAATATCGTCATCTCGTTTTTCTCGGCCTACGAGGTTATTCAAGGACATATGACACTGGGCATGATGCTGGCCGCTACCTATATTCTGGGGCAGATCAACGGGCCAATCATCAGTCTGATTAGCTTTATCCAGCAGGCGCAGGATGCCGGGCAGAGCCTCGAACGGCTGAGCGAAATCCACAACCGTCCCGACGAAGACGCCAACCTGAGCATTGCTCTGCCCCCAGACCGCCAGCCAGATATTCGCCTGACCAACGTCACGTTTCGTTATGGCAGCGGGCCACCCGTGTTAAACAACATCAGCCTGACCATACCGGCGGGCCAGACAACCGCCATTGTTGGGGCCAGCGGTAGCGGAAAAACCACGCTCGTTAAGCTGCTGCTGAAGTTTTACCAGCCGGCAAGTGGTGAAATCACTGTCTGTAACATACCGCTGACGCACCTCAACAGCCGCGACTGGCGCGAACGCTGTGGTAGCGTGATGCAGGACGGGTTTATCTTTTCCGACACCATTGCCCGCAACATTGTGCTGCGCGACGAGGTCATCGATAAAGCCCGGTTGCTGCGAAGCGTTGACATGGCTAACGCCCGCGAGTTCATCGAAGCCCTGCCGCTTCATTACAACACCCGAATCGGGGGCGATGGCGTTGGACTAAGTCAGGGGCAAAAACAGCGGCTGCTGATTGCCCGAGCCATTTATTACAACCCGGATATGCTTTTTTTTGACGAAGCGACCAGCTCGCTCGATGCCAGCAATGAAAAAGAAATCACGGATAAGCTGGCTACATATCTGCGTCACAAAACGGCTGTCGTTATTGCCCACCGGCTCAGCACCGTCAAGAATGCCGACCAGATTATTGTGCTCGACCGGGGCGAAATTCGCGAAGTAGGAACCCACGCCAGCCTGGTGCAGAAACGGGGCCTGTACTTTGAACTGGTCCGTAATCAACTCGAATTAGACACTTAAATCGCCCATGAAGAGCGTTGTTATTGCGCCCGCAGAGCTTATTGGGCAGATTGCTGCTACAGCGGCTGCTACCTTCCAGTTGGGCAACCAGCAGATTGGCTGCGGTCTGGTAGAAGACGCTGACCCACCCTTCGACCCGCACGATTCACAGTTTTCAGAGACTGTGCTGCTGAAAAAACGCGCGTTCTCCTGCAATTACCGTGACCGGACAATCATTCAGTGGCTGGCCAATGCATCATCAGCGGTCGTCTCAGCCGATACGGTTCCGTTCGGGTACGTTGGCTCTGAGTTTGTGGCGGAGGTAATCGACGTGGGGCCGCACGTAACGACCCTGGCCGTCGGAGATCGGGTCATTGGCGATAACAGTTATCCGGTAGCACGCGGGCTGGCGCAGCCAGGCGTGGTTACCAACGAAGCCTCGGCCCGGTATGACGTGCTGCCGGAACACAAATTGGTGCGCCTTCCCGATTCCATGCCCGACGATATAGCCGCCGGGTTTTCGCTGGGGGCGCAAACGGCCTATGCCATGGTACGGAAAGCCCGGCCCCAACCCGGTGCCAGCATTCTGCTCACGGCGGCCAGATCCAACACGTCGTTATGTCTCGCACAGGCCCTGAACAACCACGACAACGTCTACGGCCTAACCTCCAGAACAGACCGGGCTGCTGCGTTACAGAGTCTGGGCGTTCGGCAACTGCTGCCGGTCGATTACGCCAGTCCGCAGTTACTGTCAGATGCGCTTCGGCGGGAGTGGGCAGCGAGATTCGATGTTGTCTTCGATCCATTTATCGACGTACACTGGCATCCGGTCAGCGGTCTGCTTGCGCCAGATGCTACTTATGTCAGTTGCGGCCTGTATCACCAGCAGCCATCTGTTGAGCAGCAACTTACGTTCAGCACTGCCGACACCTTTCTAACCTTTTACCGGTTGCTTGTCCAGAATATTAACCTGATAGGCAATTGCCTCGGCACTACCGATGATCTGACCCGCGCCCTCGCCGATTATACCGCAGGTCGTTACTCGGTATGCATTGATTCTGTCTGTCGCGGAAGCGCGGTTGCTACTTTTTTTGAGCGGTCATTTACAGCCCCAGATCGTTTGGGGAAAGTGATTTATTGCTACGAATAGCATCATCTGGCTGAAGATCGACCATAAAATGATGGTAATCTTTCATAAAGTGTGAGAAATCGTGATAACCCCACTCGGTCCAGTCTATGGCAGACCCATATCGCCCATACACAGGCAACGCCTGC
The DNA here is from genome assembly GCF_001988955.1 of Spirosoma montaniterrae. Classification (NCBI taxonomy): domain Bacteria; kingdom Pseudomonadati; phylum Bacteroidota; class Cytophagia; order Cytophagales; family Cytophagaceae; genus Spirosoma; species Spirosoma montaniterrae. Next base: position 3,541,390 of record NZ_CP014263.1, read on the forward strand.
CGAAAACGCTGTATCCGCAGGCAATGCTTCGGGCTGAGTGCCATGTGTTCTTTAAAATACCGTTCCAGCGACCGGTTCGTCACGCACAGCAGCGATGCCAGTTGGCGACTGAAGTAGTTGGCACCGTGAAGTTTATCGGGTTGCAACGCCTGTTGTACGTAACCGAGTCGACTATCGGGCGTGGCGCGTCCGACCAGGAGCCGCATCCAGGTGTTCAGCACCTTTTGAACGGTTGCGGGGTAGCCATCTTCGGCGAGCTGCGCTTCCAGCAGGGATGCGTTTGGCAATAGCACGTCCAGCGGCAACAACTGGTTCATCAGTTCCTGACCCTGCACCCGAAACAGGTGATTGGCCGCTGCCGGATGAAACGTTACTCCAATCAAATAATTTCCAAACTGATGTTTATACGATAACCGGCGAGTATGATAACCGACCAGCGCACTATGCGTGCAAGTATAGACCCGCTCGCCCTGCCGACCAAACACCTCGAAGGGGTTGCCCAGATTGACAATCAATATCGATTGCAGTTTCGCCAGATTGATTTCGACAAACCGGCTCTGCTGATGCTGCGGGTTTCGAAGGTCCAGCATCCAATAGGATTCGATGTACAAAAGCAGATCCGACGCCGGAGCCAGCAATTGGTAATGACGGTCGAAATGCGGCTGATGAATCAGCTCTACGGTCAAGGTCTCCATAAGGGTATGTTTTGGCGAATGGTCTTGTTTTGTCGCGTTTTTACACGGATGTCCAGCAATGAGCCTGTTACTTTTGTGTGCTACGTAATTAGATGACTATTAGCCATGTCACGGTTCTGAGGAGGGCTTTTCTCCGTTGAACGCTCCTGCTGAACGCATATATACCACCTGCAAGCTCTACCGGTTTTTTTACGGCTGATTTTCACTGATCGTTCTGCCCGAAAAGCGTGCCGATCCGGGCCATGAAATCCAGTTTTCAGACACTGGGCTGCGGTTAGTGGTCTTCATTTTTTAACCAAACGCTTGTCCCTTGAAACGTCCTGCCAAACGCCATTCAGAACAGGTTTTGATTACCCAGTTGAAACAACGGGATGAGGCTGCCTTTGAGGAGCTATACCGGTATTACTCACCCGCCCTGTATGGGGTTATCCGTAAGATTGTACGAAATGAAGAAGCTGCCCGCGATCTGCTTCAGGATACTTTTATTAAAATATGGCAACGCTTTGCCGCCTACGATCCAGAGAAAGGACGGCTGTTTACGTGGTTGCTGAATATTGCCCGCAATACAGCCATAGACTCCCTCCGCAGAAATCAGTTTACCCAGCCGATGCCAACAAACGAAACCATCCTTTCGGTACTTGGAAACAGACTGGAGGAAGAAATCAACCAGGAAACCATGGATATGGCAGACCAGATCAGGCTGCTGGACGACAATCAGCAAGCTATTTTAAATTTAGTATATTTTTTTGGTTATACGCAGGAAGAAGCAGCCCAGGCGTTACATATTCCGCTGGGAACGGTGAAAACCCGAATCCGGGCCGCGCTTCGACGTCTGCGGGAAGTTTATTCGGATGGTTGAGGGGCGATGTCGACAGGTTTCGGCGTATAAGCATATAATAGTATAAAACCACTGTTACGGCGGTGTATCTCAGCTTTAAAATAGTATGAAAAAGTCAACGCTTCGGTGCCTTCTTTCATCGGAAACGCTTTACAACTACTGCCTTGGGTTGTTGCCTGCCAATAAAACCAGGCAGGTCAGCCGTCTGGAACGACAGTACCCGGCTGTTCGGGCGCAGATCGACCAGACCCTCGGCGCACTTCGCCGGTACAGTACACCGACCGACTTTGTACCGCAGCCCGCCGATACACAGCGGCTGCTGCGTACACTGCGTGCGTTGGCGCAGTTGCCCGTTGAACTGGAGCAGCTACCATTGCTCGATGCCTGGGCCGACGTGGGTCGCTGGCGGCAGGCCGTTGCCACCCTTCAGCCCCCGCCTTCTTTCAAAGAAACATACGTTTATCCCCTGCGCGACGATGCTACCGTTACGCAGCTTTTGGTGTGGGTAGACAAGGAAGTCAGCGTGGAGGAACATCTGTATGAACAGGAAAGCATTCTGATTCTGGAGGGCTATTGCAACGGTTACGTTGGTTCAGCAATATTTCAGCTCGCTCCCGGCGACTATCTGGACATTCCAACCAGAATTTCGCATAGTTTGCAGGTAGTAGAAGGACCGGTTCAATTAATCGTTCAACGCATTAAAGAATCCGCCTTTTGATGCTCGCAGCAATCTAATAAAAAGGAAATAAGACCACGAAGAAGCCTAATCAACAGCGTCGGCCAGTAACATATTGGCCCGTCGGTGCGTTATCAACAAAACTTTTTGTTACGTTAGCTATCAGATTCTGCGCGGCCAATTGGTCGCCGAACTCAACGCATGCCTGTTTCCAAACTGCTGCTTCGCATTTTTCTCGGTCTGTTGGCACTCGTGCTGCTGCTCGCGGGCTTTGCGGTGCTGGTAGCTACCACACCCTGGGGACAGCAGTTTGTAACGAAGCGCGTAAACTCGTATCTGGCACAGAAGCTGCAATCGCCGTTCCGCATCGGAGCCATTCGCTATAAAATTCCCGATTACATCGAACTCGAAGACGTGTTCTTCAAAACGCCACAGGGCGATACGCTGCTCGATGGAGGCCGGATGCGCGTCGACCTCGACATGTGGGGGCTGCTGAACAATAAAATAGCCCTCAACCAGATCGAACTCGAACGCATTCGTCTGAACATCAGCCGAACACTCCCCGACACGACGTTCAATTTTCAGTACATTCTCAATGCCTTCGACACCGGCACGGCCAATGCGTCGGCCCAGCCCCAACCCGCCGATACGGTGTCGACGCCATTAGCCATTAACCTGACGGGTATTTCGCTCAAAGACGTTCGGATCAAGTACCGCGACGATGTAGTTGGGGCCGACGTAAACGCCTATGTCGATAGTCTGCGGGCTAATTTCCAGAAGACCGACGTATACAAGTCGCAGTATTATTTAGAAAACGTAGCCGTCGATGGCCTGAACGTTTATACTCGTCTGTACAACGGCCTGCCCACGCCCGACAGCCCCGACACGAACCCGAACGACACGCTCGATATTGGCCTCGGCAAATGGCAGATCAACCGTGCCAAATGGGACGTGCGCGTTGAAACAGCCGACTTTCGCACCGCAGGCACGGCAGGGCGGCTCACGATGGAGTCGGACTATTTTTACCTGAACGGTCAGAAAATCGGCATTCGCTCATTAGCTCTGGAAAACGCCGACCTGGCGGCTGTGCTGACAAAAGTCAGTAAGCCCATGTCGAAGAGTCCGGCGAAAACGGCCAAACCTGCTCAGGCTCCGGCAGAACCCGCCACGCCGGGCTGGTTCGCCAAACTGGGTACGGTGCGGCTGGCAAACAACCGGATTCGGTTTGACGACGAGAATGCTCCCCGGGCTGGATGGCCCGTGCAAAAACGTGGATTAGATTACGGCCACCTCGACCTGCGTAACCTCGGCATCGATGGCAAAGCGTTGATTTACGAAGACCTCGGCACACGTGGGCAGCGCATCAGTGGATTTCTGCGCAACGGGAAGTTTCGGGCTACAAGCGGCTTCGTTCTTCAGCAACTCGACGGCGATTTGCTTTATACCGACCGCACAACGCAGCTTACAAACCTCTACATACAAACCCCAACCAGCCTGCTGCGCGATCAGGTAGTGCTGCGCTACGATTCGCTGGGGCAGTTGAGCAACCCGCGTTTCGCCCGACGCGTGGCCGTGCGCGTCAATCTGCGCGATAGCCGACTGTCGGTGGCCGACGTGCTGCAATTAGCTCCATTTCTGGCCGATACGCCCCCCTTCACCGACCGCACGGGCGTTTTCCGGGCTTCGACGCAACTCACCGGTACGCTGGCATCGCTGAACGTGCCGCGCTTCGAGCTGGCGATGCTGTCAGGAACGCGCATCCGGGCCAATGGGCGGCTCACCAACGTAACCGACCCTGATCGGATTGGGCTTGACCTGACTATTTCGGAAGGTACAACCCGGCTGGCCGACATTCAGAAATTAGTGCCGAAAGGTACGATTCCCAATACCGTTGACCTGCCGCCCGATTTGCGCCTGACGGGCCAATTGCGCGGTCAGCTCGATAACCTGACCGCCGATGCCCGGTTAGCGACAAGCTGGGGTACGGCAGCCTTCGATGGTCGACTGGCGGGGTTTGTATCGGGCAAAAATCAGACGTATGACGGTACGCTGAACCTGACAAATTTCGACGCGGGCAAGTGGCTGAAACAGCCGAAAACGCTGGGCATTATCACGGGGCGGGCTTCGTTCAACGGGCGCGGCATCGACCCAAAAACCCTGACTACCCGCTTCGACCTCGACGTACAGACCGCCAACCTCAACGGCTATCGGTATCAGAACTTAGTAGCCGAAGGTCGACTGGCAAACAGCAACCTGACGCTGACGGGTTCGCTGAATGACCCCAACGCCAATCTGAGTCTCGACATACAGTCGGACCTGAAAACAGATTACCCAACCGTGGCGGGCCGGGCCAATGTGCAGCAACTGAATTTGCAGGCTCTAAAACTCTACAAAGACCCGCTGTCGCTGAAAGGCGATATTCTGCTGGATATGACCTCGACCGACCCGGCGCGGCCCGTGGGTACGATTTCGGCGGCTGAGGCTGTGGTAACGCTGAACGGCAAAAGCTACCCCATCGACTCGCTATACGCCCGGCTGTCGGCCAACGGCACAACCAAGAACGTAGTGGCACGGGTGCCGGGGGCGCAGGTGCGGCTCAACGGGCAGTTCGAGTACACGCAGTTGTATGACATCGTGGTGGGCGAAATCAGCAGGTACATTGCCATTCCCGATCTGACCTACAAGCCGGTGCCACCGCCGTATGCGTTTTCGATAGGGCTGAAAGCGTATCAGAATCCGCTCTTGCAGGCATTTGTTCCGGCCCTGACGCGCTTGGATACGGTGCGGCTCAACGCCTATCTCGACAGTCAGAACCGCTCAGACAGCCTGTTGGCACTGTCTGGAGATACAACCCTGTCGGCTACCCTTCGCACGGGCGTGATTGTGTATGATACGATAACCATTCAATCCACTGCGCTCACGCTGCGGGCAGTAAACAACACCTTGAACGTAACGGGTCAGGTCGATGGTGCCCTGTACGAGGGCTACAAAATAGGCCAAACCAACCTGACGGGTACAGCGGCCAACAACCGGCTGCGTTTCGCCGTGGTCAGCAGAGATTCCGTCGATCAGGACCGGCATGGGCTGGCCGGTACGCTCAGTATCGTTGATAAGAACTACCGGCTTCAACTGGCCCGCGAGGGGCTACTGACCAATTATGAACCCTGGACTGCCGATACCACCGGCTTTGCTCAATACGGCCCCGACGGGGTACTGATCGATAATCTGCGCTTGGAAACCGACGGGCAGTTTATCAACGTCAGCAGCACCGAGCAGTACGGCAACGCGCCTATTCGGGTAACAGCCCAACGAGTCAACTTAGCCAATCTGGCGCGGCTGGCCGGGCAGGATACTACGCTGGCGAGTGGTGAACTGAATGGCACCGTGATTGTGCGCGATTATCTGGCCGAAGACAGCCAACTGGCGTTCACTGGCTCGGTGTACGTCGATAGCCTGCGCGTAATAGAGAAACCTATCGGCAACCTGACGGCCCGGTTCAGCAACAACGCAGATGGCCGCATCAACGTCAATACAGTCTTGACCGGGCCGTATAATGACGCCACCGTAGTTGGCTTTTACAATCCTGAGAATGAAAAACAGGCTCTCGATCTGGCTATTAAACTGAACCGATTGGACGCCCGAACTATAGAAGCGTTCAGTTTCGGCGAACTGAGGCAGGCAAAGGGGCAGCTAACCGGTGAATTCAGCGTGGCAGGAGCCATCGACAACCCGCAACTAAACGGCAACGTAGCCTTCGACTCGGTGGCGTTCAACATCAAACAACTGAACGCGACGTACCGAATCGACAAGGAAAATCTGGTCTTCAGCGGTCAGACCATCACCCTGACCAACTTCGACATTCGTGACCAGAAAGGACGGACGCTCACTACCGACGGCACGGTGGTGCTACGCAACCTGCCCGACGCTGCCTACGATTTGCGGGTGCGCGGAAGACAGTTTCAGGTGCTGAACGCGGCCCGAAAAGATAACGATTATGCCTACGGGCAGGCGTCGGTGAGTGCCGACCTGCGCATCAAAGGGGCCGGTTCCAACGCGTCGATTACGGGTAAGGTGAAGCTCGAAGAAGGCAGCAAAATTTCGATAGTGCTACCCGACGAATCGCTGAGTGCCGAGGAGGGCAACAAGGTTGTGACGTTTGTCGACCACCGCGATTCGTTGCTGATCGCCAAATACCTGTATCGCCCCAAACGCGACAGTGCGCGGGCTAAATTAGCCTTCGATGAACTCAGCAATTCCACGATTTCGCTGGATTTGGAAGCCGACGAGAAATCGGAACTGACCATCGTGGTCGATGAACTCAACGGCGACTACCTGCGGGCGCGGGGCCGGGCGCAACTCAACGTGGGCGTGAATGCCGCTGGCGAAATCCGCGTGCTGGGCCGCTACGACGTAACCGAGGGCGAATACTCGCTGACCTACGAAGTGCTGAAACGCAAGTTTGCCATTCAGAAAGGCGGCTATATTAACTTCACCGGCGACCCGCTCCGGGCCGATATCAATATTACCGCCATTTATGAAGTTGAAGCAGCACCCAATGACCTTATTGGCAATGAATCGACACAGTTGGGAAACACCGCCACCCGGCGCAAGCTGCCGTTTGAGGTAGCACTGACCATTAGTGAGAACTTAGCTACACCGAAGTTGGATTTCGACATTCGCCTGCCCGAAGCCGAGGGCAGCGCGGCTGGGACGTCAAGCGCGTTGGGAACGGCCATTGTCAACAAACTGAGAACACTCCGGTTAGACCAGTCGCAGATTAATAAACAGGTATTTGCGCTGCTGATTTTAAATCGGTTTCTGCCCGAAAACACCGCAGATTTCTTCTCCAGTTCAAACGGTACGGGGCTGAACAATCAGGCCGAAAACCTGGCCCGCAACAGCGTTAGCAAGCTCATTTCCGATCAGTTGGGGCGGCTGGCATCGAACTTGCTGAAGGGCTTCGACGTAGACGTAAACTTGGTATCGCAAACGGGCAGCGCGAACACGGGTGGCACCACCAATGGTGCCCGAACCGACCTGAACGTAGGACTGTCGCGCAGTTTTCTGGAAGGACGTATTACGGTATCGGTCGGGAAAAATTTCGTACTCGAAAATACGGCGGGCGCAGCTACGGCAGCTAATCAGGTGTTCGATAACGTAACGGTCAACTACAACGTCACGCCCGACGGTCGGTATGTGCTGCGGGCGTATCGGCGCAACGACTATCAGGCCGTGCTCGACGGGTTTATTATTGAAACTGGCGTTGGTTTCGTCATCACCATCGATTACAATACACTGGCCGACATGTTTCGCCGAAGTTCCGATGCGGCTCTGAACTGACATGACTGAGATACACCCCACCCCCAACCCCTCCCCAGTAGGGAGGGGCTTTTTAAAAAGGCGTTCGCTGATAAGCCCCTCCCTACTGGGGAGGGGTTGGGGTGGGGTGTATCTGCTGCTTATTCTGCTGCTCAACGCCTGCAACATTGCCAAAAACCTGCCAGCCAATGAGCGGCTTTACATGGGCACTGACATTGTGCTGAAACCCGATTCAACGATTTCTACAACCGATCAGGCGGCCATCACCGAACAACTGACGGCTCTGGCCCGGCCCCGTCCCAACAAAAAACTGTTCGGGTATCCCTACAAGGTTGGGCTTTATTACCTCTTTGGCGAACCTAAAAAAGAGAACGGTTTTCGGTCGTGGTTCCGGCGCAAATTTGGCGAAGAGCCGGTGCTGGCGAGCGCAAAGGCTATTTCGTCGAGTATTCCAATCTGGGAAGCTGCTCTGCGAAACGAAGGCTATTTCGGCTCAACCGTGACAGGGCAGCTTCTGGAAGAAAGTTACCGGGCGAAGGGCGTTTATGAGGTGACGGTGAAGCCGCGATTTTATATCGACTCGGTGGGCATTCTGGCCGATTCGACGCCCATAGGCCGATCACTTCGGTTTGTGAGTCGTCGCCCCGCATTGCGGAAAGGCGATCCATACCGGCTTGAAACCATCAAAAACGAGCGCGAACGTATCGGGCAATTGCTCAAGCAACGGGGGTTTTATTACTTCATTCCCGACTACGTGGCCGTGCTGGCTGATAACGATTCGGTGGCCCATCGTACCGACCTGTTTTTTGCCATAAAGCCCGAAATTCCCGACGCGGCCCGCGAAGAATACGACATCCGCAACGTATTCATCTACCCAAACTATAACCTGTCTACGGCGCAGTCTGATACCAACCTGAGCCAGGCGTATCGGTCGCCGGAGGGGTTCCGCATTGTCGATTCAACGCGTCGCTTCAACCCGAAGTTGTTCCGGGACGTGGTAACGGTGTTGCCCGGCACGCGCTACAACGCCCGGCAGCAGGACCTGACGCTGTCGCGATTCATTAATCTCGGCACGTTTAAGTTTGTCCGTAACCGCTTTGAACCGGCTCAACAGGGCGATTCTGCCGTACTTGACGTACACTATTACCTGACGCCAAGCCCTAACAAAGCCGTTCGGCTGGAGCTTGACGGCACCTCACGTTCCAACAACTTCAACGGGGGGCAGGCTGTACTGAGCTGGCGTAACCGTAATGCGCTCAGGCGGGCCGAACTCCTGACCCTCAACGCCAATGCCGGTATCGAATTTCAGGTGGGTGGCGGTGCACAGGCGATCACAAACTACCGGTTTGGAGCCGATGCCGTGCTTAGCCTTCCGCGTTTGGTAGGGCCGGTCCGGTTTCGCCAATATCAGCGAACAGCCCTGCCTAAAACCAACATTACGCTTGGTTATCAGGCCAATATCCGGGGCGATTTGTATCGTATTAATTCGGCCCAAACTACCTTCGGCTACGCCTGGCGTCAGAGTCAGCAAATTGAACACGTATTTCAGCCGTTCAACGTAAACTATATTTTCGTGCCGCTGAGTCGCGTAACCGACCGTTTCTACGAAATCCTGTTCGACCCCGATGCCGACGCACTCGTGAAGCGGCAGCTCAATCAGATTCTTTCTTCAGATCAGCTCATTCTGAGCACGTTGTATACGTTTAATTACAACTCGCTGCCCCGACCGAACAGCCCCACTACGTTTCGTCTGACGACGAACGCCGAAATAGCCGGAAACTTGGCGAGCCTGTTTATTCCTCTGAGAGAAGGACAGGATCGAAAAACGATTTTAAACGTTCCGTTCGCGCAGTATGCCCGAGTAGATGCCGATGCCCGGCTATACCGAAGACTAACGTCGAATATGACCCTGGCAAACCGTCTGTTTGTTGGGCTGGGGCTTCCCTATGGAAATTCGAATGGCTTTACGCTTCCGCTAACCCGGCAGTATTTTGTGGGTGGCAGCAACAGCATCCGTGCCTTTCGGCCCCGCGCTATCGGGCCGGGCCTGTACACCCGCGACACCCTGCGCGACGTGCCGTTGTTTCAGGATGGCGGGGGTGATATTCGACTCGAAGCCAACACCGAACTGCGTTATAAATTCAATAAATATTTTGAGGGAGCAGCCTTTATTGATGCCGGTAATATCTGGACCTTTTACCCCGGCGAAGGGTTCACCACCGACGCTACCCTGTCGCAGTTCCGGCGTGACTTTTACCGGCAGATTGCCATCGGCACCGGGATTGGCCTGCGCGTCGACCTGTCGTATTTTCTGATACGCTTAGATTTGGGTACTCCGCTCCGCAAACCCTACAAAACCAACGGCAGCGAGTGGGTCATCGATCAGATCAACCTCCGCGATCCAACCTGGCGACGACAAAACATTGTGCTGAACATCGCCGTGGGTTATCCGTTTTAGACATCGAAACTACAGCACCGGCCTCAGCACCCGCCAGACCGTTTCGGCTACGATTTTGTGGCCCGCCGGGGTTGGATGAATACCATCGGGCAGATTTAATTTTGGCACTCCGCCCACCCCTTCGAGCAGAAACGGAATCAGCACGGCCTTGTTTTTGTCGGCCAGTTCTTTAAATAAATCGCGGAACTCGCGGGTGTAGCTTGTGCCGAGGTTGGGCGGAATCTGCATCCCGGCCAGCACAATGGTAGCGTCGGGGTTTTTCTTCCGAACGGTATCCATAATGGCTTGCAGGTTTCGGCGCGTATCGGTCAGGGGCAGACCGCGCAGCCCATCGTTGCCACCTAATTCGAGAACAAACACCGATACGGGCTGGCGCAGTACCCAGCCAATCCGGCTTTTGCCACCTGCCGTAGTTTCGCCACTCAGCCCGGCATTCACAACCGTATAGTTTAATTTCAGCGAGTCGATTTTTTTACCCACCAGCGCAGGAAACGCTTCGTCCGGCTCTACGCCATAACCCGCCGTAAGGCTATTCCCATAAAAAAGTATAACGCGTTTCGTTGCGGCTGATTGCGCGTTTGCCAACTGCCTATTGCCAGTTGCCAACTGCTGGCTGTTGGCTGTTGATTGTTCACTGTTCGAGCCGCATCCCCACACCGCTGATAACAGCAGCAGGCCGCTTATAAAAGAAATGGGTGTTGATTTCGTTTTCCAGAACTTCATCGTTTATCTGTCAGTTTGTGTTTAAACGCAGCGGAGAGGGAGAATTGCGCAGAGAATGCAAAGATACTCCCTGAACGCTGCACAAAACCTCTGTTCCCTCTGGGTTTAACACCAACATGAGCATTTTACGGGTCGAAAATCTGACTAAAACATACACCAGCGGGGGCCGTGAGTTAACGGTGCTACACGACGTTAATTTTTCGCTCGAACCGGGCGATACGTTCGCTATTGTTGGTCCCAGCGGTAGCGGCAAAACTACGTTGCTGGGTCTGTGTGCCGGGCTTGACCGGGCGTCGTCGGGCAGCGTATTTCTGAACGAAATCCGGCTCGATACGCTCAGCGAAGACCAGCGGGCAGCCATTCGGAACCAGTACGTTGGGTTTATCTTTCAAAACTTTCAACTGCTGCCTACGCTCACGGCGCTCGAAAATGTGATGGTGCCGCTCGAACTGCGGGGCGAACGCGGAGCGCAGAAAACGGCGCAGGCTTTGCTTGAGCGCGTGGGGCTGGGGCAGCGCGGCCACCACTACCCTACCCAACTGTCGGGGGGCGAGCAGCAGCGTGTGTCGCTGGCGCGGGCCTTCGCCAATCGTCCGAAATTACTTTTCGCCGACGAACCCACCGGCAACCTCGACACCGACACCAGCGCAACCGTTGTCGATCTGCTGTTTGAACTCAACCGGGAGGCTGGCACCACGCTCGTGTTGGTCACGCACGACCTCGAATTAGCCGCCCGCACCCAGCGCATGATCAGAATCCGGGGTGGTGCGGTGGTGGAGGATACACAATTGATATTGAATGATCGAATGACGGAATGATTGAATGCAGGCATTCGCGTTTCAAAAAGTCAATCATTCCGTCATTCAACTAGTCAACCATGAATACCTCCTGGCTTTTTCGCATGGCCTGGCGCGACAGCCGCCGAAGCCGCCAACGCCTGCTGCTGTTTATGTCGGCCATTGTGCTGGGCATTGCGGCTCTCGTTGCCATCAACTCCTTCGGCGACAACCTCGCCCGCAGCATCGACGAACAGGCCCGCGAACTGCTCGGTGCCGACCTAACGCTGTCGTACAACCGACCGCCTTCGCCCAAAACAAATCAACTGATTAAAAACATTGGTAACGACCGCGCTTTTGAGGTCTCATTTGCTTCATTAGTTTCTATCCCGAAAACGGGGGGCGTTCGGCTGGCACAGGTGAAAGGGCTGGAGGGCCGTTTTCCATATTATGGGGATTGGGAGGTAGAACCCGCGTCGGTCATCGCAACATTCCGGCAGGCCAGCAACCGCGTGGCGTTGGTCGATGATGGGTTGTTAGTGCAGTTGAATGCCCAACCCGGCGACTCGGTAAAGGTCGGGAATCTGTCGTTTCTCATTGTCGGACGCGTTACGAAAACGCCGGGTCAGGCCGTTGTGGCGGCAACGGTAGCCCCAACGGTATTTATACCGAACAAGTTTTTAGCCAACACGGGCCTGTTGCAGCGCGGTAGCCGGATTTCTTACAAGTATTATTATCAGTTCAGGCCTGGCACCAACGTAGATGCGTATCTAAAAACAATCTCAGCCCGACTCGACAAAGAGGGTATAAATTCAGACACGGTAGCTGAGCGCAAGCGGCAAACAGGACGCTCATTTGCCGATCTGACCAAGTACCTGAGTTTGGTAGCGTTTGTGGCTCTGCTGCTGGGTTGCGTGGGCGTGGCGAGTGCTGTGCAGTTGTACGTGCGCGAGAAAATTGCCTCCGTTGCCATTCTACGCACATTGGGCGCGAGCGGGCGGCAGGCCATGCTCATTTACCTGTATCAAACCGCGCTCATGGGTTTGCTGGGGGCCATTATTGGGGCCGTGCTTGGCTCTGGAGTACAATGGCTGCTACCCCGTGTTTTCGGCGATTTTCTGCCTGTAACGGTCGAAACGGCCCTGTCGGCTCCTGCTGTGGTGGGTGGCATCAGCACAGGACTGCTTATTTCGGTGCTGTTTGCCCTGCTGCCGCTGTTGAGCATACGCAATGTGTCGCCCCTGCGAGCGATACGCACGGCTTACGAAGACGACCTGAGCCGACGCGACCCGCTGCGGTGGGCCGTGTATCTGCTTATCATCGGGTTCATCGTTGGCTTTGCGTACTGGCAAACGCGCAATTTCGGGCTGGCCGTGGGTTTCACGGGCGGACTGGCATTGGCGTTCGGCATCCTGACCGCGCTGGGTCTGGGGCTAATCTGGTTAGTACGTCGGTTCTTCCCGGCGTCGTGGAGTTATGTCTGGCGGCAAAGTTTAGCGAACCTGTATCGACCTAATAACCAGACGCTTATTCTGGTCACGTCCATCGGCTTAGGCGCATTTCTGATTGCCACGCTCTCGCTTACGCAGGGCTTGCTGCTGGGCCGGGTCGAGTTGTCGGGCAGTGGTAATCAGCCGAATATGGTGCTGTTCGACATTCAGAACGAACAGGCTGCCGGGGTTCGGTCGCTGGTACAGGCGCAGCGGTTGCCCATCTTGCAGGAAGTGCCGGTGGTGACGATGCGGCTCTCGGCCATCAACGGGCGCAACGCCGAAGCAATCCGCAAAGACACGTCGGCCAAGATTCCAGATTGGGCCTTAACCCGCGAGTACCGGGTCACGTACCGCGACACGCTGATTTCGTCGGAGAAACTATTGACCGGCAGAGCGCAACGGCAGGAAAACGGCGCGGTGTACGTCACGGTCGAGAAAGATTACCTCGAACGGCTACACCTGAAACTCGGCGATACGCTGACGTTCAACGTACAGGGTCTGCCCATTCCGGCTATTATCGGCGGCACGCGCGAAGTAGACTGGAACCGCGTACAGACCAATTTTCTGCTGGTTTTCCCGTCGGGCGTACTCGATCAGGCACCGCAATTCCGGGTGCTGATGACCCGCGTTCCTGATACGCAAACCTCGGCCCGGTTGCAGCGCGATCTGGTGAATCAATTTCCGAACGTATCGGCTATCGATCTGGGATTAATCCTGAAAACGGTTGACGAGATTCTGAGCAAAATCTCATTCGTTATTCGGTTTATGGCCCTATTCAGTATCCTGACGGGGCTACTGGTGCTGAGCAGTTCGGTGGTTATCAGCAAATATCAACGTTTGCGGGAGAGTGTGCTGCTCCGCACGTTAGGCGCAAGCCGGGCTCAGATTCTGCGGATTACGGCTCTTGAATACGGGTTGCTGGGCTTGCTGGCGGCTCTGTCGGGTATTCTGCTGTCGCTGGCTGGCACGTGGGCATTAGCGCAATTTGTGTTTGAAGTACCCTTCCGCCCCAACGCGCTGCCGTTGGTGGTCGTTGCTGGCGTTGTTACAGGGCTAACGGTGCTGATTGGTCTCTTCAACAGCCGCGACGTACTGATACGTTCGCCGTTGGAGGTGCTGCGCAACGAAGGGTAGGCGATAAAACCGTCGAGACTGCTGTTTCCATATTATTTTTTTCTGCGACTAAAGGCCGACTGCCGAAGAGGCATTCGACTATTCCTACACCTTTAATTGTACAGTCGCATGAAAATTAACGTCACCATTGACATCTTCAGTGGTCGGCCAAACCCGACACTGACGCTGGAAGGCAACGAAGCCGAGCAGGTATTACGCGAAGTACAAACGGCATCCGACTTTTCGGCACTAACCGATCAGGATACGCCCGAACCGTTTAATCTGGGATTTCGCGGTATCATTATCGAACAAACCGACGACGCCACTACCGACCTGCCTACCGCTTTTCGCGTTACTCCCGACCGGCTTTACACCGGCAATAGTTCGGCAACTGCCCGCGACACCAACTTCGAGAAGATCATTTTCGACCGACTGACGAAGTTTCGGGTGCCTGGCTCGAAAAAAACATTCGAGCAATTGCTACGGAACGAGGTGGCTCAGTTTCGGCTTGAGCGCGAACAGATTGTAGCCCGCCCGCCCATCATTATCGACCCGATCAAGATTTTTCCGATCTGTCGATGTGCTCCGGCCTCTGACATTGCCTGGTGGAACGATGGCAGCACCCGACAGTTCAATAACAACTGTTACAATTACGCCACCAACTACCGCACCAACACCTTTGCCCAGCCGGGTAAGGCGGCTGGACAGCAATACACGTCGCTGGCCGGTTGTATTGTTGGAGCCGGGCAGCGCAGTGCCCGCGACGGAGCCGTTGCCGACGCACTCATCGATCTGCCCAATGCCGACAATAAATGCCCCGCTACGGGCCATCTGGTCGCGTTGGTCGTTTGGCCGGGCGTCGATTATCACTGGTATCGAAAAGGGCCGAATGGCCGGTGGTCGCACAAACCCGGTAGCACAGCCGCCACCCTGCTCGACAATGCGGGTAATGCCATCACCGATCCCCGCACCGCCAACCGGGGCAACTACACGCAATTCTGTACGTTTATGCAGGCAATTCACGGACACGTGATGATTCGCTAAACTAACCAGCGGCTATGCGCCTAATCTGCACACTATTGCTGTTTTCAGGCCGTCCAAATCCAGAGTGGACTGTAGAGGATGAATCTGTAAAACAGGCCATTATGGAGCGGATCAGGCTGTTGCCCGCCCGGTCAGATACGCCCGAGCAACCGTCTAAACTGGGTTATCAGGGTTGCCGACTCCAGACCGACGATCAATACTGGTCGGTACGGGAGGGTATTGTGCGGCAGGAGTCGCCCGGTCAGCCACGCGGTTTTTCGGACCCGGACCGACAACTCGAAAAAATGCTGCTTCAAACGGCACCGTCGGCATACAGCGCATTGGCCTACAGTCTTTTATCGTCTGAATTTTGATACAGGCCGCTCGATCTTCTCGTAGAAACCGACCAGCGGCCTACGTTTTTTCTCCTACACCGTTTACCATTCATGGAAACCGCCCAACCAAAACCCAAAAAAGCGTCGAAGAAAGCAGCGGATTACGCGCCTTCGACCGTGATGCCCACACCGGCACATGAACCCTTTGCACCACAGCCCGAAACGCCCGTTGGCTTTCCGCCCCTGCCCGATGCCATTGCCACTCAATCGCAAGTGCCACAGGAGCTGTTCCAGACCGTTTCGGAAGACATCAGTACGCTCGACCTGCCTCGCCCGGTTTTCCGGTTTTATAGCCTGAACGCAGGCTGCTATTTAGTTCGATTCGATCCGGTAGGTACGCTTTACCACTACGATGGCACTATCCGCGTGGAGCGTTCGGCGTTCAACGTAACGGCCAGTGGTGATTTGTATTACCACAAGCCACTACCGATCTGGCCCATTCCGATTCCACCCATTCCCATTCTTGACTCACCTACTCATCAGGACGTTCACGCGCTGCTGGGCGAGCCGAATCCGGCTAACGGCATTCCCAAATTTGCCCGCAGCCGGTATCGGTATTACCTCCGTATTACCCAGATTCTGGAAGGTATTAGCGTGTCGAGTACGTTCACGATGGCCTTTGAGATGTGGAAGTTTAAGGGAGCCACGGCCTCTCCGATGTGGGGAAATGAAGGGTTATTCACCGCCGAAATGACGTTCGGTTCGGCACCGGCCAGCTACCCCGCCGGAGCCGATTACCTGACCGGCAAAGTAAAAAATAACAGGGGCGTGGTAGTCGGTACGCTAACAATGGGCCAGGTATCGAAATTTCTGCGCGAAGCCACGGTTGAAATTGACACCGTATCGGGGTCAGAAGCTCCACTCGACAGCGGAGCGGGCCATACCTGGCAGTCGGTTTTCAGTGCCGTTGGCTGGAAACTCAACGTGCTGCCGAGTCATACAGACATAGCAGAACCGAGTGGTAACTCGTGGAGCGATGGCGAAATGCACGCGGCTATGCTGGCCCGGCGCGATTCGTCCAATTTAGACGCCGAATGGCGGTATCACGTGCTGGCCGTTAAAAACATTGATTCCACTCCGCGTGGCATCATGTACGACGCCGGTGGCACCGATTCCAACAACGTGCCGCGAGAGGGTATCGGCATTGCCTCACACTGGACCATTCCCAATGTCAACCCCTGGGGCAGGGTGAAAGGACAACGATTCGGAGCCGCCAAAGCTCCCTATTTCCGAACCGCGCTCCACGAAATCGGCCATGCGATGGGCCTCTACCACAACACGGTCGACTTCGGTATTATGAATACAACCGACGTTATTGCTGCCGGAGCCGTAGCCCCGGTTCAGTTCCCGGATAACATAAAATGGGCGCACGCAGCCGACGACCAGAAACGCCTGCGACATATGCCCGACGTGTTTGTTCGACCGGGCGGTATTGCGTTCGGCACGCCCTACCCCACACACCCGATTAGCCCCGACGACGAACACGTTGAAGCCGTTGGCCTGTCGTTACAGGTATCGCCCCTGCACGATGTATTGCCCATTGGTGCCCCGGCCCGCTTTGAAATCAGCCTGACCAACGATTCGCTCTATCTGTTGCCCGCGCCGGTTAGTCTGCAAATGAAAAACGGCTTCGTTAGTGGGCGAGTTACCGACCCGTCGGGTACGGTACGCACCTTTAAACCGTTGATTATCTGTGTCGAAGAGGTTCCGCTTGCTTACATGCAACCAAACGATGTACGCACGGAATCTATTACGCTGTTGCGCGGAGCCGAAGGTGCTTTGTTCCCGATTGCCGGTGCCTACACGATTGAGGTTGAGGTTAGCTGGGATATGCCGGGTGGTCATGCGGGGGTATCGGGTACAGCGAACGTTTTCGTAACGGGTGCTCGTACCGATTCCCATGCGTCGGCGGCTCTCAAGGTGTTATCGACCCCCGATGCGCTGCTCAGCATCGTGCTGACGGGCGATCACCTGACCGAAGGTAATGAGGCCATTCAGGCAGCCTTGGCCGACGAAACGCTCCATCCGCATTTTGCTTATGTAGAAGCCAAACGGCTGGCGCAGCCTTTCATCGACCGACCGGCTAATCTCGAAGCTGCGGCTTCGCTGCTGACCGATGAAACAGTGATGAGTTCTGCCGAGATTCGTAAATGCGCTAAATTGCTCGGAAAAGCCGATACCAAAGGTAATAAGGACGCGAAAGGAAAAATTGTTGACGTGTTGGCAAGCAAGGCCAAAGGTAGTGCCAATGCCGATGCACTCGAAGCCGCGCTGACGAAGCTTTAAAGACGAATGCACTATACACACTTCAGCCGGTTGTGGCAGTTAGCAACGCTGCTCTTCCTATTGAGCGCGGTCAGCATCGACTGCCGCAACCGGCTGGCTTCAACCGATTTAGGTACGACGATGACGTTGCAGGGGCGATGGAAAAAAATAACGATGTCGGCCTGTAGCCAGGCTTATCCGGCCCTCATCGAATTCAAAGCGAACGGTCTTTATTCAGCCGAGAGCGACCCGAAAGCACCGGTGCATCCGGTGTGGGACGTTGGCACGTTTGCCGTTGAGCCGGGACAAGTGCAGCTCTCTACGTCCAACGATGCCGTTATTACGTACAAAACCGCGCAGACCCGGAAACAGATTAGTTTTCAAGCTCCCGATGGCTGCACGATTACCTACGAAAAGCTATAAGATCATCGACTCATCACGTCACTCAATTCGTATTTTTCGATAGAAAGGTAAGCTAACACTGCCATCAAAATCCTCGAAGACAAGTTTATAATCACCCTTTTGGGGAGCGTCGGGCAATTTCCAACGCCACAAATTAAAATCGGTAGCCAGCGCAAATGGTCTAAAACTGCCAAGGTTCGTTAATTCATAAACCATATTTGGGTTGGCTACACTGATGATCCGAACCGCTTTTACAGTACGGGTCGTCAGCGTACTATACGAGAGATCGCCAATTGTAAATGAATAGCGCACGGCCAACGCTTCTCCACCTTTGAAAGCCGGTAAAGCAGGCATCCAATCGAAAGAAGCGGTATAACTCTTAGGTGGGCCAACGTAAGCGAAACTTTGCGACGACCGGGCGTTGGGAATGGTAAACAAAGACCGGTAGGGCTTACCATCCTGCGGAATAACATCAAGCAGATACTGGCCGCTGGGCTGAATAGCCGGCAAAGCTAACTGGGCCACCGTTGTATTGAGTATGGCGGCATTTCCTTCGAGCGTTTGAGTAAAATCGTTTGTGAGCCGAACGACCACCCGCTTTGCTGGTTCCAGATTTCGCCCCGAAATTGCGATGACCCCAGTTGCCGGAGCCGATGGGCTAACCAGCCCAATAATCGGCGGTCCGGCTTTGATAGTCAGCGGAAAATCAACAGATTCGATGCCAGCCAGTGAGTTCTGACCCGGCACTATAGTTTGCTCCACTCTTGACCGTATCGTGAGTGTGTATTCGCCAGCCGTTATATTGACGGGCAACGATCCTGTTAGTTGTAGTTTAGCAATTTTGGGAATGTTTTGATTTGGGGCATTTACATAGACAGGTTCCCCATTTAGAGCATTCACCATGTAGTTTTCGCTGGTGAAAGTTTCCTGCGTAGTATTGTTCACAAAACGAACGCTAAAATATCGTTGAGCGGGCATACCCGCATCTAAATTATCGACCGTAAACAGAAACCTGAAAGGCTGATAATACTCCTTTATTGTTAACGCCAACGCCGAATCGGGCGTAAATTTCAGCGGGCTGGGCGTTTCGATAACTATTTCATAATATAGTTTACAGTTGCCAAGTTCGTCTTTCTGTACGCAAACTCTGGGCAATGGGTTGGCTTTCACCGGATAAAGCGCCCCCGAACGAGGGTCAAGCACCCGAACGCCCTCGCTCACTTTATACGTAATTCTAACGTTGGGTTCTTTATAATCGGCTGGCAGTTTGATGATGATGGAACGGCCCGAAATAAATGCCTTACCTACACCATCGACAGTAGCTTCCAGAATAGCCGGTTCGCTACCCGATCCTGGTACAACTACGGCATCCTGTAAATCCGGCAAAAGCGTAGGTTTTTGAGTAACCGGAGCAGAGACAGGTGGTTTGGCGACCGGATCAGGAGTGGGTTTCTGACAACTCAGCGATGCCAATAAGCCGACGAAAACGAGAAGTTTTTTCATGATGCGCCCATTTGTGATGGCAAATTACCCGTTTAGGTGTTTTGTATCAACCCGCATCAACGACCCGCATAGTTGTTAAATAGTTCGAAGAAACCGTAAATTTTAATTTAATTTCTACTTCCACTGCATCACATCCAGCACGTTGGGGCAGAAATCGTATTCGTCCGGTACGTTGGAGCCGATGAGTAACAAACAGTCGGGCGATAGTTGGCGTACCTGTTGATGATACCAGGCTGCCCCCTGCCGGTCGAGGTTGGCTGTCGGCTCGTCGAGAATCACGACCGGCGCAGTAGAAAAAAACGCCAGCCCCAGTTTGACGCGCTGTTTCATGCCCGACGAAAAATACTTGATCTCTTTGTGGCGGGCGTGGCTCAACAGCAGCCGGTCGGCTACAACTTCGGGCGTCAGGCCCGCTTTGAAGGGTTTAAACGTCTGATGAAAGCGAAGCAACTCATCAAGCGTCAGTTCTTCCACCAATTCCAGATAAGGCGCGGCCATACTAACCTGCCGAAACCAGTCGTCGGGATCGAGCAGTTTACCGGCTACCGAATACAGAAGCTGCCCTTCGGTAGCGGGCAGGCTTCCGGCCAGCAGTTGCAGCAGGGTTGATTTGCCACTGCCGTTTGGTCCCACGAACGTGTAGCTGTTTCCGGCGGTTAGTGTCAGATCAACGCGTCGGAAAATCCACTCCTTTCGGTATTTTTTGCCAATCTGTTCAGCTACAATCTGCATGATTAGTGAAGAGTGAAAAATGAAAAATGAAAAATGAAAAGTTGTTCACGTCTGATTATGAATCTCTTTTCACTTTTCACTCTTCACTTTTCACTAATTTACTCTCCCCGGTCGGCACCTGACGAAGGGCCGCGCATAATGCCGCGTTCTGAGGTGCGGATAAAATTCACGATCTCGTCGCGTTCGTCGGACGGGGGCAGTTCGAGTTCGATTTGTGTGAGCGCATCGGCATTATTCAGGCCGCGCATGTAGATGTAACGGTAGATTTCCTGAATCTGATTGATTTTGTCGTTATCGAAACCGCGCCGACGCAGCCCAATCGAGTTAATGCCCGTGTACGACAGCGGTTCGCGGGCGGCTTTGGTAAACGGCGGCACGTCTTTCCGCACTAACGACCCGCCCGATACCATCGCATGAGGACCAATTTTTACCCACTGATGCACCGAACTCGACCCACCAATGATGGCCCAATCGCCCATGTGAACATGACCGGCCATCTGCACATTATTGATAATCAAGCAGTTGTTTCCAATTCGACAATCGTGTGCTACGTGGGCGTAAGCCATCACCAAGCAGTTCGACCCGATCTCGGTTTTCCAGTGTTCTTCGGTTCCCCGGCTAATAGTAGCATATTCGCGAATCGTGGTTCCGTCGCCGATGAACGTGCGCGTATATTCATCTTTGAATTTTAAATCCTGCGGAGTCGATGAGATAACCGCGCCCGGATAAATTTTGCAGTTACGCCCGATGCGTGCGCCTTCGTTGATAACGGCATGAGAACCAATCCAGGTGCCCTCACCAATTTCAACGTCTTTATGAATGATGGCGAACGGCTCGACCACCACGTTTTGGGCAATCTTGGCTTCGGGATGTATGTACGCTAATGGTTGGATCATGTTTTTTAAGTGATGAGTGATGAACGATGAGTGATGAGTGAGGGCATTAATATAGGCGGTGCCACTCATCGCTCATCACTCATCGTTCATCACTTTTTTTTAACGAGGCTGGCAATCATATCCGCTTCGCATACCAACTGATTGCTGACATAGCCCCGGCCCTGCATTTTTACAATACCGCGTTTCATGGGTGAGGTAAACTCACACCGAAAGATTACAGTATCGCCCGGCAAAACGTTGCGCCGGAATCGGCAATTTTCGATACCAACCAGAAAGGGCCAGTAATTTTCGGGATCAGGCACGGTGCTAAGCACCAGAATACCACCCGTTTGGGCCATAGCTTCGAGTTGCAGTACGCCGGGCATTACCGGATTTCCCGGAAAGTGCCCAGGAAAAAACGGCTCGTTCATGGTCACGTTCTTGATACCTACCACGCTGTTTTCGTCCAGCGCAATAATCTTATCGATCATCTGGAACGGGTAGCGGTGTGGCAGCAGTTGCGAAATGCGGTTAATGTCAAGAACGGGCGGTTGCGTCGGATCGTATTTGGGAACCTGATTGGCCGCGTTTTTCTGAATCAATTTTTTGATTTTTTTGGCAAATGCCACGTTAGCTGCATGGCCGGGTCGGGCCGCCAGAATTTGTGCCTTAATGGGCCGACCAATCAGGGCCAGATCGCCTACCACGTCGAGCAGTTTGTGGCGGGCCATTTCGTTGGGATAGTGCAGCGTCAGGTTGTTCAGAATACCATCGTTCCTGTTAACGCTTACTTTGGGCTTGTTGAGCAACTGCGCCA
Organism: Spirosoma montaniterrae; assembly: GCF_001988955.1. Taxonomy (NCBI): domain Bacteria; kingdom Pseudomonadati; phylum Bacteroidota; class Cytophagia; order Cytophagales; family Cytophagaceae; genus Spirosoma; species Spirosoma montaniterrae. Next base: position 3,563,493 of record NZ_CP014263.1, read on the forward strand.
GGTGCGTCAGTTCGTCGTCGTTTACTTCACGATCAACAATCACAATGGCATTGGTCAGATCGCCCCCTTTTATCAGATTTTGCCTGTAAAGTGCTTCGAGTTCATGCAGGAATACGAAAGTACGGCAATTGGCAATCTGCTCGGGGAAGAGGCTAATATCGTTCAGATACGCGTGTTGGCTGCTGATAACCCGCGAGTTATAATCAACCATTACGGTCAGGCGGTAATCGCTGAGCGGCAGCGCGGCTAACTCGATGCCTTTTTCGTCGTTGCGGAAATGTACGTACTCATTAACCTCGAAGTAGTTGCGGTTGGCGTTTTGTTCCTCAAGACCGGCACTCCGCAGGGCATCGACAAACTGAATCGACGACCCATCCATAATAGGAGGTTCGGGGCCATCCAACTGAATCAGCACGTTATCGATCTGCAAACCAACCAGCGCGGCCAGTGTATGCTCAACGGTGTGGATTCGGGCACCACTCTGTTCGATGGTTGTGCCGCGCGATAAATCAACAACGTTATCAACGTCGGCTTCCACAATGGGCTGACCGGGCAGATCGACGCGCTGAAATTTATAGCCGTGATTGGTTGGTGCGGGCAGAAATGTCATCGTTGCCGATACGCCCGTGTGCAAGCCCACGCCCGATACCGAAACGGCCTTCTGAATGGTCTGTTGTTTGGTATTCATTTTTTCTTTTCTAAATCACTCACGCGCCGTTCCAGATCAGGAAGCTTTCGGAAAATAGCGAGTGACCGCATACTCTCTTTGAGGCCGAAAGCCGGCGAACTGTTAAGCGACGTGCCTTCTTCCGTAACGTTCTTGCCTACCCCCGACTGCGCTCCAACGCGTGTGCCGTTCGCAATCGTCAAATGACCGGCAAAGCCCACCTGCCCCGCAATAACGCAGTTATCGCCAATTTTGGTTGACCCCGAAATACCCGTTTGAGCTGCAATAACCGTGTTTTTTCCGATTTCGACATTATGTCCAATCTGAATCAGGTTATCTAATTTTGCACCCTGCCGGATAATGGTTGAACCCAGTGTAGCGCAATCGATGGTCGTGTTTGATCCTACGTTGACATTATCTTCCAGAATCACATTGCCGAGTTGCGGAATCGTTTTGTAAGAACCGTCGGGCTGGGGCGCAAAACCGAAGCCTTCGCTACCAATAACGGCGTTGGGGTGAATCACGCAGTGTTGCCCGATGATGCAGTTGTCGAGAATACGCACCCCCGGAAAAATAATGGTATTATCGCCAATGCGAACACCATTGCCGATGTAGGCGTGTGGGTAAATCTTGACGTTCCGGCCAATCTGACAATTGCTGCCGATATACGAAAACGCCCCCCGATACACCTGTTCGCCCACCTGACTTCCTTCTCCAAGATACGAGGGCTGTTCAACGCCAACCCGCGCAAAACTCTGAAGTTTGTAGTATTCTTCGAGAAGCTGCGTAAACGCCGAATACGAGTTTTCAACAAAAATCAGAGCCGACGAAACCGGCTTTTTCGGCTGAAACGAACGGTCAACAATTACTGCCGACGCCTGCGTAGTATAAAGATGCGTTTCGTACTTCAAATTTGACAGGAACGAGATATCACCCGGTTGTCCCTCTTCAATTTTGGCTAATTTAGTGATAGCCAAGGTGTCGTTTCCGGCGACTTCGCCCCCCAGCAGTGTAGCAATCTGCCTGACTGTAAACTTCATATACGTATAACGCCCGTCGACAAACAACCAATCGGGGTTGCTTTCCGGGCCGCTAAGGTAGGTAACAAATTGCACTTTTCCGCAATACTGCCTTTACGGAGCTACGCCCCGCGCCCAGCAAACGTAATACCGACGAACAATATTAGTCAGTACCTGAATATTCGATAAATCCGATGCATCAGCTATATCAATAACGCGGCCCGACTTCAGTTTAATGTTTATCCGGTCGCCGGTTGGCAAATAAGCAGCATTGGTGGCCTGCCCTTCTATCAGAAAATACGACAGATTTTCGTCGGTAACACCTGCCCGGCGCAGTTGGTCGGCCAATTCATCGACTAATGGTTGGGCAAACGGCTCGGTCGAGAGCATAATTTTAAACAACCGCCGGTCGAGAAGCATCTGGCAAAGGGTCGATAATACCGTATCGGGATGGCTCGTCCATTGTTTCACGCAACTCCAGACATCGTAATCGTCTAAGCGTGTAAAGGCCGCCAGATAAATCGGATCAGTCTGAAAATCAGCCAGCAGCACACTTCGTTCCAGAAACAGTCGAAACGTGTCGGGCGCGTAAACGTCGGTGTTCTGGCCAAGCAGAAACCGCGCCCGGCGCAGAACCTGAATCAGCATCGACTCGCAGCAGATCGAGGTCTTGTGCAGATACACTTGCCAGTACATGAGCCGCCGGGCGTTCAGAAAATTCTCGATACTCAAAATACCTTTGGCCTCTACCACCAACTGATCATCGACTAAGTCGAGCATTTTAATGATACGGTCGGCGCCAATGGCTCCCTCGGCCACACCCGTATAATACCCGTCGCGGTTGAGGTAGTCCATACGGTCCATGTCTAACTGACTCGACATGAGCTGATGAAAAAATGGCCGTTGATACGTACCTTCAAACATCTGAATCGCCAATGACAGCCGCCCGTCAAACTGCCGGTTGAGGTCGTGCATGAGTTGCAGTGAAATGGCTTCGTGCTTCACGTCGTCGAGCAGGCAGCATTCGAGTACGTGCGAAAACGGCCCGTGTCCGATGTCGTGCAGCAGAATACCAATCTGAGCAGCTTCGCATTCGGCATCACTGATACGATGGCCCTTGCTTTGCAGTGTTTGCATGGCCTGCCCCATCAGATGCATGGCCCCCAGCGCGTGGTGAAAGCGTGTATGCAACGCCCCAGGATACACGTATTCCGACAAACCCAATTGTTTGATACGCCTAAGTCGCTGAAAGTAAGGATGTTCTACCAGATCGAACAGCAACTCGGTCGGAATGGTGATGAAGCCGTAAACGGGGTCGTTGAGGATTTTTTTCTTGTTGGGCGCAGCCATTGGGCAAAGGTAACGGTCAGCAACAGAGCTTTTTAGGGTTGGCGTAATGAAAAAAGTATTATTTCGACCGAATGTGTCGGAAAATGCGTAAATTTGCACCAGCAAAGTTGAGTAATCAATCAGCTAAGGGCTTGTAACTCAGTTGGTTAGAGTGCCTGACTCATAATCAGTAAGTCCCAGGTTCGAGTCCTGGCTGGCCCACATAAAAAGCCGTTGCATCAATCGATGTAACGGCTTTTTTGTTGGATTGAGTATTCTTTAGCTACAATTCACAAATCGTGCGATACATTTCGCCGGTTTTTACGTCACAACCAGCGATCACGTAACCTATTATTCTGTAGCCGTATCGCTTTGACGACCGTATCAAGATATGATCCTATACCCTTCCGTAACCGCTTCGTCGGCACGTTACTGCCCGCCATTTGGCATAACCGTTGGCGCGTCGGGTTGGTTACGCTGGCATTTATGCTTAGTGGCGTGGCGGTTGCGCTGCTGTTGCCCGAAGAGTTTGTGTCGGAAGCCCGGATCATACCCGAAATGACCAACGGATCGGGCAGTGTGGTGAAACGGCTGGCGTCGGTGGCAGGTATTGGGGGTCTCGACTTCTCAGACGCCGACGATGTAGATGCCGTGCGGCCCGATTTGTATCCGAATATTTTACAAAGCACACCTTTTTTGCTGTATCTAATTAACCAACGCATCAAGCGTCAAACGGGGCAGGCTACAACGGTAGGGGAGTTTCTGTTGCCCGATACTGGGGTGGGCTGGTCGTGGCGACAATGGCTTTCCAGTGGGCGGCAACTGAACCGGTCGGCCAATCAGAACGGTTTGTTACAGCTTACGCCCCGGCAACGCGACATTGCCGACGACATCAGCGGGCGGCTAAATACCCGGCTCGATACGCGCTCCGGCATCATCACCATCTCGGCCCGAATGCCCGACCCGCTTGTGGCCGCTACCGTAACGCAACGGGCAATGACTTACCTGACCCGCTACGTAACCGAGTACCGAACCGGCAAAGCCCGGCACGATCTGCGGTTTTGTGAGCAACAACTTCAAACGGCCCGGCAACGCTACCGGGACGCGCAATACGCCCTGTTCATGCACAACGACCGGCACAAAAACGTGGTGTTGCAAACAGCTACGATAGAAAAACATCGGTTAGATACCGAACTGGTGCTGGCCCAGAGCGTTTACAATCAACTGGCGCAGCAACGTGAACAGATAAAATTGCGCGTTCAGGAGCGAACGCCCATTTTTAAAACGCTGGAGCCGCCAACCATTCCGCATCAGCGCGTTTCGCCCAAACGAACGATTCTGGTTGTTTTGTTCACGGCTGTTGGGCTAACTATCGGTTCGCTGATGGCCCTGCTCAACCAACAGCCGTGGGACGTTTTGTGGCAGACATTTCTGAAAAATAATTAGTCCGACTAACCCGTGTACAACGATTTACTTACGAAACAGAAACAACTCGCCGTTATCGGGCTGGGCTATGTGGGGCTGCCGATTGCGCTGGCATTTGCCCGGCGGTTTCGGGTTATTGGCTTCGACGTCAACGCCGAGCGCGTATCCCTGATGCAGCAATGCGAAGACCCGTCGCGTCAATTAGTTGCCGACGACTTTGCCGATACCGATATTATGTTCACGGCCAATTCTGATGACCTGCGTCAGGCCCATTTTTTCGTGGTGGCAGTGCCAACGCCGGTCGATGATTATAAAGTGCCTGATCTTCAATTTCTTGAGCAGGCATCACAAACAGTTGGCCGCGCCCTGAAACCCGGCGATTATGTAGTGTATGAATCGACTGTGTATCCCGGTTGCACAGAAGACGACTGCCTGCCCATACTGGCGCAAACATCGGGCCTGACACCGGGCCGTGATTTTAACTTTGGCTACTCCCCCGAACGCATCAACCCCGGCGATAAGGACCGTAAACTAACTGATATTCTGAAGGTTGTATCGGGCAATAACCCCGAAGCAGCTCAGACCATTGCCGATGTGTATGGCAGCGTGATTACGGCGGGCATCTATACCGCACCAAGCATCCGCGTAGCCGAAGCGGCAAAAGTTATCGAAAACGTGCAGCGCGACCTGAACATCTCGCTCATGAACGAATTGGCGATCCTTTTCGACCGAATGGACCTCGATACACAGGAGGTGTTACAAACGGCATCGACCAAGTGGAATTTTCTGCCATTTACGCCCGGTTTGGTGGGTGGGCACTGCATTGGTGTCGATCCGTATTACCTGCTCCATAAAGCGCATCAGTTAGATTATGACCCGCAGGTCATTAACTCCGGTCGGCGGGTCAACGATGGAATGCCCGCCTTTATCGCCAGCAAACTGTTGCAACTGCTGCTCCGGCACGGTAAACACCCGCGCCACACCAAGGTACTCGTGATGGGTCTGACATTCAAGGAGAACGTTGCCGACGTGCGTAACTCGAAAGTAGCTGAGCTGGTTCGTGAGTTGATGAAATACGCTATCAATGTCCACATCGTTGACCCGTATGCATCGGCCAACGACGTGGCGCACGAATACGGACTTACCCTGCTCGACGCGCCTTCGATACAGTATGATGCGGTTGTTGTAGCAGTTGGACACGATGCTTACCGAACGCTGGATTTGGCCTATTTCCAATCCATCATGAATGGCACGCCTATTCTCCTCGATCTGAAAGGGTTATACCCAAAACCAGTCGAAGAAACGCTTACTTACTGGCGTTTGTGAGCCGCGAAAATGGCTAATTTCTCATCCCGTTTCTACCGTTTTCGCATGAATGTAATTATTGTCGGCTGCAACGTATTCGACTCACTGGAGTTTCATCTGGCCGATTCATTTCGGGCACTGGGCCATAACGCCCGCGTTATAGACGTGACGGGCCGGGGTGCCTTGTCTAAAAAAATCGGCTATTGGTCGGCACGCTTTGCCGGGTCTTACGACCGGGTCGTCGGGCATCGGCTGGCAACGCGTATTATTCATCACAACCCTGATTTAGTGATTGTTGTGTACCGGCATCTGCACCCCGTTCTGGTCGATGACATTAAAACTACGTTGCCCTACGTGCCGGTAATACAGGTTAACCCCGACGCGCTCTCGAACCTCGAAAAGCAACAGATTATTGCTGCCGACTTCGACTATTACTTTTCTAAAGAACCATACATAGTCAATCTGTTACGGCATAAAAATGGCCTGAATGCCTACTATCTTCCCGAAGGCTTCAATCCACGCGTCCATTGCCGGCCACTTCCCGAAAAAGCAGTAGCCGAGCGGGAAACAGTAGTTGACGTGCTGATGTACGGTAGCCTGTATGCGTACCGCGCCCGTTTTGTGGAGCAACTGCTTCGTGCGGGGCTTCGCGTGGCTATTTACGGCACTAAAGGCCCTTATCTGCGGTCGGCAATCCGGGCCGTATTCCAGGGGAAGTATTTAGTTGGCGATGAAAAAAATCGGCTCGTTTATGGAGCTAAGATCACCCTCAACACGCTGCACTACGCCGAAATCACGTCAGCCAATCAAAAGTATTTCGAGATTAACGGCATTGGCGGTTTTCAGCTTTGCGATGACAAGCCTACGCTGAGCGATTATTCTGCTGTGCCAACAGAGTTAGTTACGTTCCGGTCGCTTTCTGACGCCATCGACAAAATCCGGTACTATCTGGCCCGCCCCGCCGAACGCCACGAACTCGCCGAGCAACAGTACCAGCATTTTCAACAGCACCACACTTTCGACCATCGGGCCATTCAGTTGCTCCAGACTATTGGCCTTGCCTGACTTATGCCCGATGATACGCATCATCATTTTACGCGCTGTTTGTGGCTCTCGCTGCCAATAGCTGGATTGTCAATAGTCTGGCCATCAACGGGTTGGTTTGTAAGTGTAGGTGGCTTATCGGCGGTGGGCGGCTTTTATGGCCTTGCATCATTGCTGGCAAACCCGGCCAGTCGGTTCAATTTTTTTCGGGTGGCGGCTGTAGCAGTTGTGCTGGGAAATGCAGCCGGGAGCCTGTTCAGTTTTGTAACACTGTCGTTTCAGGCCAACGACCTCTGGAAAACTATACTGGAACTCGCCCACACCACGCCCACCGATTTAACACTGGCACAAGCGTATGTCAACCTGTTTTCGCTGGCCCTATTAGTGGTTGATAAAAAACTGGAAAACAGTCAATTGATCAACACATTGCAAGCTATGACCGCTGTTTGCCTTGGGCTTCACCGCAACGCCGTACAGTGGCTGATGAGTGCCTTGCTGGTGAGTCAGGCGTATCTGCTGCAACTCGGCGTGGTGGTTTACGGCGGTAAAGACCTTTCTCAGGAAGGCACGCCAACACACCCGCTGCTGGCCCTAACCGGGCCGTTTGTGCCGCTCCTGCCCTTTGCGCTGGCCTTCTACCAGCGCGGGTATTGGCAACAAAATCAGTACGCCAGAGCGGTGCTGTGCGGTTTATTACTGATGCTCGAACTGGGCTGGTTTTTTCTGCTGGGTCGGCGCAGCATTTTTTTCTTCTTTGTGCTTATGGCAATGGGCCTGACCTTTAATCAGCCGGTAACGCGCCAGTTGTTGCGCCGAAACGCGCTGCCCATTCTATTAACGGTCGGTATTGCCGCCGGACTCGCCGATATATACCATAAACTGCGGGTGCTGTACCGGTTTGAACGTGTTCAGCAGATGCAGTTGGCCGATGCGCTGGCGGGTATTCGCGCAGCCGACGACAGCCGATACGCCGACATTCGTAACCGGAATCTGGCCCTGCGGTCAAGCTACGGCCCAATGGCGTTGGGGCAGTTCGTCAACCTGTTCCGAACCAGTCCGGCTGCACCGCTGGGAGGGCGGCAGTTGGCGGGTAGTTTACTTATGACAGCACCGAGCGACTGGCTGATTGACAAGCGCACGGTGCTGGTCAAAGAATTTTTGTACGAAAGTGCGTATGGCCTCGGTCTGACCGACATCAGCGAAACCCTATGTCTCGAATCGTTCATTGATTTTGGCTGGCCGGGGTTTCTGCCCTACGTACTACTATTGGCCTTATTGCTCTATCCCGCTTATGCAGCGGCTAAACACAATCCGTTGTTCGCCCTGCTAACAGGAGTTATGCTTACATCGCTGGCAATGAGCATGATCGAAACCGATTTAATTACCCTACTGGCAAGCCTGCGATGGCTATTTATTGCTTATATACTAACGCGTTTATCATGACGATTTTGCATTTGCTACGCAGTTCCGGCACAGGCCACAGCATCGAAACTGTGTTTTCCGACGTTCGGTGGGGCCCTTTTATCAACAAGAACTTTACCGTTGAGCCAGTAACTATGCCGTGCATTAGCCGGGACTGGCAGAGCGTTTGGCGGAATCTACGGTTCGCCCGTCAACAGCAAGCCGATGTTTTTCACATCACCGGCGATGTACATTACCTCGCGCTGGCCCTGCCTAAATCCCGAACCGTACTGACCATTCACGATGCTATTCCGCTTGTCAGGAATCGGCACCGGCCTCTTCGATACGCCCTGTTCTGGCTGCTGTGGTATTACTGGCCCATGCGCCGGGCCAGCATCGTAACCACAGTTTCTGAAAAAAGCCGACAGGAACTGCTTCAGCGCGTGGGGCGCGTGGCCCGCAAGGTTGTGGTGGTGGCGAATCCGGTCGGTTCACTGTTTCAGTACTGCCCACAACCGGTTAACACCCGTTGCCCAACGCTCCTCCATATTGGTACAGCCCCGCATAAAAACCTGACCCGGCTCATTCAGGCTCTCGATGGGTTTGCCTGTCGATTAATTATTGTCGGACCCCTGACCGACAGCGACAAAGCCGAGTTGAACCACCGACGCATCGTGTATGAAAATTATGTTGATCTTCCTCAGCACCAGCTACTTAATCTGTACAAAACCTGCGACCTCGTTTCGTTTGTCTCGACCTATGAGGGCTTTGGCCTGCCGATTCTGGAAGCACAGGCTGTTGGGCGTCCCGTGCTAACCAGTGCTATCAGCCCGTTGCGCGAAGTGGCGGGGATGGGAGCACACTTCGTCGATCCAACCAATATTCAGGACATCCGGGCCGGACTTGAGCGCATTTGTGGGGATGTTGCGTACCGCGAAACGTTGGTTGCCAACGGGCTGGTTAATGTTAAAAAGTTTACAATATCTCAAATTGAGCGTTACTATGCGGCTTTGTACGCGTCTATGGGTATATCTGACCCATGAACAAGTTACAAGCTACCGGGCCTTCAGCCATACTTCTATTTGTCGAATACTTTTTGCCGGGCTATAAGTTTGGCGGGCCGGTGCAGGCCGTAGCCAATCTGGTAAGGCTGCTGAAAGATACGTACACGTTTTTCATCGTCGCCCGCGACCGCGACGTGGGCGATACGCAGCCTTACCCCAACAGGCCAGCCAACTGCTGGCTACGACAAGACGGCTATTGGGTCCGTTATCTGTCTCCCGACCAGATTAACCACTTCAACATCAATAGCTTACTTACAGAACGCCCGTATCGGTACGTTTACACGAACAGCCTGTTTTCGCGGTTCACGCGGCAGTTGTTGCTTACGCGCACAAACATACCGTTGCTGCTTGCCCCCCGTGGCGAATTACACCCCGGCGCACTACGGCTGAAAGCCTGGAAAAAACGGCCTTACGTATGGCTGCTGCGGCACTGCAAAGCAAAGGATATCCGCTGGCACGCTACCGATGCTGTTGAGCAGCAATACATCGACACTCATTTTCCGGGCAGCCAGGTTCGGATCGCGCCCGACGTGCCGAACCGGCTCCCCCGAAGGCCCCTTTATCAGAAACAGGCCGGGCAGGTTCGCTTACTGTGGCTGGCCCGCATTGCCCGTAATAAAGGGCTGCTGTTCTTGCTCAACTGCCTGAAACAGCTTCCCAATCAGTCTGTTACGCTGGATATATATGGCCCCATTGCCGACACCGATTACTGGCACAAATGCCAGCGGCTCCTCAACACGCTGCCAACGTCTTGCTGTGTTAAGTATCGGGGACCACTCCCCTATCCGCTGATTGGCGATACCATAAGTCAGTATGATTTTCTGGCGTTACCAAGCGATGGTGAGAATTTTGGGCATGTTATCGCCGAAAGCCTGTCGGCAGGTTTACCCGTGCTGGTCAGCGACCAGACGCCGTGGCAAAAGCTGGCCGAACAGGGGGCGGGTTGGGCCATACCCTTACAGCCTGATGCCTGGCTTACTGTGCTGCAAACGTGCGTTGACATGCCCGATGTGCTATATCAAACGCTCGTTGCCAACGCCCCGCTGGTAGTTGAAAGCCAGAGCAATTTACCAGCAATTGCGAAGCAGTACAACCAACTGTTCACTCCAGAAGTGTTTGCCGATGAGCCGGTTGCGTAAGCTTTTTCGTTTCGCCGGACTGTATGGATGGCAACGAACCCTGACCAAAACCATTGCCCGTAATCGACGCCTGACCCGGTGGTTGCCAACGCATCTACCCAATACAGGCAAAGCCGACGTCTCTGTGATTGGCTGCGGGCAATTCGCATTCAGCACGGTCTGCTTTTTTCTGCGGAAACATATGAAAAATCGCTTCCTGTCGGCCTATGATCCCGACGTGTTTCAACGCCAGTCGCTGGGTCGGTATTACGGATTTCGGCAAGCAGCCAGTACGCCCAACGCCCTACTGACTGAGCCGGGTCTGCGGGTGTTATACGTGCTCTCGAATCACGCGTCGCATACCCCCTACGCCGTGGCGGGGCTGGATCGCGGCCTTACCGTGTACATTGAAAAGCCGGTAGCTATCAGTTGGCAGCAATTGGTTGCCTTATCGGCGGCACAACGGCGTAGTACCGGGCAGTTGGTCGCAGGATACAATCGTCCGTATGCCCCTGCGATACAGACACTTCGCGAGCGGGTTCGCGCCATGCCCAACACAGGCAGCTTCGTGCTGACGATGCACATCAACGGGCACGCTATAGCAACAGATCACTGGTATCGGCACCCCGCCGAAGGGTCGCGCATTTGCGGTAATCTGGGCCACTGGATCGACCTGACGCTGCACGTCTGGCACTGGCGTAGCCTGCCCAACTGGATCGACGTTCGGCTGACGTGCGCCCGCGCTGCAGAACCCGACGATTCGCTTTGCCTCACTCTGACAACCGACCACCATGACCTTGCTACTATCGTTCTGACCTCGCAAACCGAACCGTTTGAGGGCGTTTGCGAGTATATCAACGTTCAGTATGGCAACCTCATCGCCCGCATCGACGATTTCCGGAGCCTGACCTGCTGGCAGGGGCCACATCGCCAAACCATTCGCTACCAGCCTAAAAACCTCGGCCATGAGCGCACAGTGCTGCAACCCTTCCGGCCTAATAACCGCGAATGGCGCGAAGTCGAACTATCGTCGCTGCTTATGCTGCACGTGTATGACATGCTGCTGACCGGAGCCGAAGTTTCCCGGTTCGTGATAGCCGACCAATACGCCTGTTTCGAGCAGGCCGTGAATGAAGTCAATAACTGCCCTATTCCCTTTTAAATCAGACCGTTATGTACCTGTTAACTTTAGTCGGCACACGCCCGAACTTCATCAAAGCGGCCCCGCTGCACCGGGCATTTTCGGCACGCGCGGGCATCAGGTCGGCACTTGTGCATACCGGCCAACACCACGACCAGCAAATGAGTGAGGTATTTTTCGCTCAACTCAATCTGCCCAAACCAGCTTACCACCTCGGCGTGGGCAATTCGTCGGTGCAGACCGTTACGCAACAAACGGCAGAAATTATGTGCCGACTTGAACCGGTGCTGACGACCGAACGGCCCGACTGGCTCGTGGTTATTGGCGATGTAACGAGTACACTGGCCGGGGCGTTGGTGGCCGCCCGCCTGGGTATTCGCGTGGCGCACGTCGAAGCGGGACTACGCTCCGGCGACCGGCAAATGCCCGAAGAAATCAACCGCATTCTGGTCGATAGTCTGGCCGACGCGCTCTTCGTAACCGAGCAGTCGGGAGTAGATAACCTTCAGCGTGAAGGTATTGCCGACCACAAAATTCATTTCACAGGTAACGTACTAATTGACGCGCTGACTGACTTTCTTCCCAGAGCAACTGCCCGCAACACCGTTGGCCGGCTGGGGCTATCGAAAGGTAGCTACGTGCTACTGACGCTGCATCGCCCGGCTAACGTCGATACGAAAGCGGGCCTGCAACACCTGCTTCAACTCGTAGCCAGTACGGCCCGGCAGTGCGTAGTGGTCTGGCCCCTGCATCCGCGCACCCGCGCCAACCTCCAGACATTTGGGCTGCTCAGTCAACTCAACTCACTACCAAACGTGCTGTTGCTGGAACCGCAGGGTTACATCGAATTTCTGAATCTGCTCGATCAGGCGGATTTAGTCATAACCGATTCGGGTGGCATTCAGGAAGAAACAACCTGGCTGCGGGTTCCCTGCCTGACACTCCGGTCTACGACCGAGCGGCCCGTTACGACTACGCTCGGCACCAATCAGCTTTTCCCCGACTTTACGCCCGAAACGGCAGAGCCTGTCATTGCCAGCCTATTGAACAGCCAACCAGCCGATAGCCAGATTCCTCCACACTGGGACGGCCAAACCGCGCAGCGCATCGCCAACATACTGACACAGTGAATCAGCTTATTCAAGACCTCCGCACGGGCGAAACGCGACTAATCGAGGTGCCGATTCCGGCGGTAGGGCCGGGGCAGGTGCTGATTCGCACGCGCCGGTCGCTGGTGTCGCCCGGCACCGAGCGGATGCTCGTATCGTTTGGGCGCGGGAATTGGTTAGACAAAGCCTGGCAGCAGCCCGAACGGGTAAAACAGGTGCTGAATAAAGTACGTACCGACGGACTGCGGCCTACGCTCGAAACCGTATTTCGCAAGCTCGACCAGCCGTTGCCACTGGGCTACTGTAACGTTGGTATTGTGTTGGCCGTGGGCGAAGGCGTGACTGATTTGCATAGTGGGCAGCGGGTAGTCAGCAACGGTCCTCATGCCGAAGCCGTTTGTGTGGCGCGCAATTTGGTTGCGGCTATTCCCGATGCTGTCAGCGACGATGATGCGGCTTTCACCGTCATGGGAGCCATTGGTTTGCAGGGCATTCGGTTACTGAATCCTACGCTGGGCGAAACGGTGGTGGTTATCGGTCTGGGGCTGATTGGCCTCCTCACAGCCCAGTTACTGCGGCTCAACGGGTGCCGGGTTATCGGCACAGACGTAAACGAACATCGGCTTACACTGGCCCGGCAGTTCGGCATTACTGCTATCAACGCCACCGATGCGGTTAGTACCGTTTTAGCGCGTACCGACAACGTTGGGGCCGATGGCATCGTCATAACAGCCTCGACCCGACACGATAAGCTGATAGCGCAGGCCGCGCAAATGAGCCGCAAACGTGGCCGGATTGTGCTGGTCGGCGTGGTTGGTCTGTCGCTGAACCGGAGCGATTTTTACGCCAAAGAGCTGACGTTTCAGGTATCGTGTTCCTACGGTCCCGGTCGCTACGATCCCACCTACGAGCAACAGGGTCAAGATTACCCGCTACCGTTTGTGCGCTGGACCGAAAACCGGAATTTCCAGGCCATTCTGCACCTGCTCGGCACCAAGCAGTTATTGGTTGGCCCCCTGATCTCCGAAGTTGTTCGGCTGGAAGCATATCAGCGCGTTTACGACCGGATGAACGACCCCAAAGCCAGCGGTGGGCCAATGGTGGCGTCGTTGTTTCGCTACACTGAATCGGCCCCGCTTGAGTCGACGCTGACGCTAAACGAGCGGTATGTTTCGGCGGGTTCGAGCGCGATTGGCCTGATCGGCGCGGGTAACTTTGCCGCATCGACACTCCTGCCCGCGCTGAAAGCTGCCGGGGCGTCGGTCAAAACCATCGCGAGTGCCAACGGGCTGTCGGCCACACGATTAGCACAGAAGTTTGCCATTGCCCGAAGTACTACCGATTACCAAACTATTCTGAACGACCCGGCGATTAGCCTATGCATTATTGCCACCCGGCACAACAGCCACGCCCGCCTGACCATAGACGCATTACAGGCCGGAAAGCACGTTTTTGTGGAAAAACCGCTGGCGATCTACGCACCCGAACTGGCTGAAATCGTATCGGCTCAACAAGTATCAGAACGGTTTGTAACAGTCGGGTTCAACCGCCGTTTCTCGCCCTATGTGCAAAAGATGAAGGCGTTGGTGGGTGGTGCGGCATCGCATATGACCCTCATGAACGTAGTGGCGACGATGAACGCAGGAGCCGTACCGCCCGATTCGTGGCTACACAACCGGACCGTTGGGGGCGGGCGCATTCCTGGCGAAGCCTGCCATCTGGTCGATCTGATTACGTTTCTGACCGGGAGCCGCGTTGCGGGCGTTTGCCTGAACACGATGGGGCCGTTCAGCGAAACCGCCGATTCGGCCTCTCTGTTGCTGCGTTATGAAAACGGCGCAACGGGCGTGGTAAATTACTTCGCCAACGGTAGCACCAGCTATGCCAAAGAACGCGTAGAAGTTTACACCCAGGGCAGAACCCTCATTCTCGATAATTTCCGCCAACTAACGGGCTACGGTTTTCAGAATTTCTCGCGCATGACCGGGCGGCAAGACAAGGGACACGCCGAACAATTCAGGCGGTTGGTTGCCTGGCTATCAAATCCCAACATCCGCCCCAACGAACTGCTGATTCCGTTTGCAGACTGCGTGAACGCTACACAAACCATGCTGGCAGCGTTGCAGAGTGGTCGCGATAAGCGTTGGGTGCCCGTAGACACTAATTCCCTGACAACGAGACATCTACGATGAGAGCCATCGGGATCTACTGGCGAACCGTTCGGCATCTGACGTGTCGACAACTATGGTTCCAGGTCTGGCACCGGCTACGGGTACGCGGGCGGTTGCGCGTTCCAGAGCGGGGCGGGGCGGGCCATTGGTTGGCAGTATCTGCGGTTGACACGATGATTTCTGACTCGTACCAGCCCGATTCTAACACAGTTACGTCTTTAAATCAGTCGGTTAGCTTTCCTGAACGTATCGATTGGAATTATGCTTCGAATGGTAAGCTATGGACGTATCACCTAAATTATTTTGACTTCCTGAATCAGCCGGGCCTGAACGCAAGTGCCGGACTGAGGCTTATACGAGACTTTGTCAGTCAGTCGGATACCATTCTTGATGGATTGGAGGCTTATCCGACTTCGTTGCGGGTTATGAACTGGATTCGGTTTTTGAGCCGCAACCAGATTTATGACCATCGTATCGATACGCATTTGTTCGCGCAAACGGCTCGGCTGCGTGGGCGGCTCGAACATCATCTGGGCGGTAATCATCTGCTTGAGAACAGTTTCGCGCTCTTGCTGGCAAGTCTGTACTTCCGCCACCGTCGCTGGTTTCGCAAAGCCAGATCGCTCGTGCGGACTGAACTGAAGCGGCAAATTCTGCCCGATGGAGGACATGCCGAACGCAGCCCCTCCTACCATAACCTGCTTCTCGAACACCTGACTTGCCTGACCGCTGCTCTCCGTGTCGATACGTGGCATAGCGACCCGGCTCTATCGCCGTTTCTGGAAAACAAAGCTGATAACATGCGTAACTGGCTGTCGGCCATTACATTTCAAAACGGCGACTGCCCGGTAATAAACGACTGCATTCCCCTGACTGCCCAGCCGACAGCGTCGCTAACCGCTCCGGCTACGCAGCTATCCCACTCCGGCTATTACTTTTTTCGTCAGCCACAGTACGAACTTTTCGTAGACGCGGGCGCAGTTGGGTTTGATCAACAACCGGGACACGCGCACGCCGACACGTTCAACTTTGTGCTGCATGTCCGGGGTGAGCCACTCATCGTTGACGTCGGCACATCGACTTATGAGCCGGGCGAACGGCGGCAATGGGAACGCAGCACGGCGGCCCACAACACGGTAGAGGTGGCTGGGCAGAATTCGTCGGAAGTATGGTCGAATTTTCGGGTCGGACGGCGGGCGCGGGTTACGGTGCTTGACCAAACAAACCAAACGCTCACTGCCCGGCACGATGGCTACCGGCATCTCGGCCTCATCCACGAACGCGCCTGGACAGTCGCGCCTGACGCGCTGACCATCTACGACCAGTTACACGCGAAAGCCGGTTGTGCCACGCATCAATCTACGGCCCGTTTCTATTTCCATCCCGATCAGGTTGTTTCACGAACCGACGAAACCATTTTGGTCAGAACGACCCGGCTCCTGTTTACATCGTCGGGATCAATCAGGGTTCGGCTTACGGCGTATAAAATGGCCGACGGATTTAACCGGCTTCGCCCGGCCTGCTGTGTTGAAGTCGATTTCACAGGCAAGCTTTCAAGCTTTTTTCACTTTTCGGATGACAATCCTGTACCTGACATTTTATTTTGAACCCGACCTGTCGGCTGGCTCTTTCCGGAACACGGCGTTGGTTGGCGAACTGGCGCGGCAACTCACACCCGCCGACCAAATACATGTAATTACCACCCAACCCAATCGTTATCAGTCATTTAGTCCATCGGCAACGGCGTATGAAAAACGAGGCAACGTTACAATTGAGCGCATCTCGCTGCCTACTCATACCAACGGTTTTCGCGATCAGATACGAGCCTTTGCGTCGTATTACCGGGCAGTGCATCGGCTCAGCCGGTTGGTGCAGTATGATCTGGTCTTTGCCTCATCGTCGCGACTGTTTACGGCCTTCCTGGGAGCGCGGCTATCTCAAAAACGGCGCGTCCCGCTGTTTCTCGATGTGCGCGATTTATTTCGTGAAACCATTCTGGAAATGCTTAACCCAGTTGTGCGCCTGTTGCTATGGCCGTTTTTGTGGGTTTCCGAACGGTACGCCTTTAGCCGGGCCACGCATATCAATTTAGTTTCAGAAGGTTTCCGGCCCTACATCCAGCCATTCCGACAAACTTCGTATAGCTTCTTTCCGAACGGTATCGATGACTTATTTCTTAAACAGCCCGTTGCAGAAACGCTACCAGCAACTAACTGTGGGACAATACTTTACGCCGGAAATATTGGAGCAGGACAGGGGTTGGAAAAAATAATTCCGCAGGCAGCCCGACGTCTGGGCGACGGGTATCGGTTTATTGTCATTGGCGATGGTGGTCGGCGAGCGGCTCTCGAAGCTGCTATTCGGGCGGAAGGCGTTCAGAACGTACTTGTGCAGAAACCCGTTAACCGTGCAGCTTTGGTAGCAGCGTATCAACAGGCCCATTACCTGTTCGTGCACTTAAACGACTATAAAGCCCTGCATCGAGTGCTACCGTCCAAATTGTTTGAGTATGGAGCAACGGACAAACCCATTCTGGCTGGCGTTGCGGGCTACCCGGCTCAGTTTGTCCGATCCTATATACCCAATTCGCTGGTGTTCCGACCAACTGATGCGGCTGGTTTAGTAGAGTTAATACAAAACACGCCCTATCAAACCCAGCCACGGCCTGAATTTATAGAACAATTTAACAGACAGGCTATTATGAGCGAAATGGCGCGGTGTCTGCTGGCGTTTGAGCAACAAAAAAAGTCGGCTGTTTAGAGATGTCCCTAAACAGCCGACGCGTAACTCGCTGTTTTATCACTTCACACTCTTGCCAATTGCCAACAGACTTTCGGGGCTTTGATAGCCCAGAATTTTCTTCAAAACGCGGCCATTACCATCAATGAACATCAGTGTGGGGTAGCCCTCAATTGGATAGACCTGCGACAAGGCCGGGCCTTCCCCTTTTTCCATGTCGATCTTTACATTGATGAACCTGCTGTTGTAGAAATCGCCTAAATCCTTCTTCGTAAACACGTTTTTCTGCAACATTTTGCAGGGGCCA
Source organism: Spirosoma montaniterrae (assembly GCF_001988955.1). NCBI lineage: Bacteria > Pseudomonadati > Bacteroidota > Cytophagia > Cytophagales > Cytophagaceae > Spirosoma > Spirosoma montaniterrae. The sequence continues at coordinate 3,581,332 of NZ_CP014263.1, forward strand.
CACCAGCTTGTGTAAGCATCTAAAAAGATGATTTTTTTCTCCACCTTAGCTTTTTTCAGAATGTCACGCCACGACGCTTCGGTAAACTGAATCCCCGGCTCTCCGGCTTTACCTGGCTTTTTGGGATCGACCAACGATACAACGGCGTGGGTTGGGGCGGGGCCGAAGCCGATGAACAAAACCGCCAATATCCATGCTAACTTTTTCATAGGTGTACCGGCAAACCGGCTCTTCTTGTGGTTTTTGATGCTATAACGAACCAACAACCCGCTTTCGTTTCTTACTGCTCGGTTGCCGAAGCAAATTAACTCTTCCACGGTAAACAGGCAAACCCTGTGCCATTCTGCCCAATCTTTCCGAACTTTGCAGTTCAGTCAACAGCCAACAATGAACATCCAACAGTTTTGCGGTGGGCAGAAATCATTGTTGACTGATAACTGTTCACTGAAAAATTATGCCCGTTAAGCAAGCCACCTTCTTCGTCAGCAACTCCGACCCGGCCAAATGCCCCGCGCCCGACCGGCCCGAATATGCCTTTATTGGCCGCTCAAACGTCGGCAAGTCGTCGTTGATCAATATGCTGACAGGCCGCAGTGGGTTAGCCAAAATATCAGGCAAGCCCGGTAAAACGCAATTAATCAACCACTTCATTATCGATAACGAATGGTATCTGGTCGATTTACCCGGCTATGGTTATGCGAAAGTGAGCAAAACTGAGCGCGAAAAATTTGCCGCGCTCATTAACGGCTATCTGACCAGTCGGCCTAATTTGGTTTGCACCTTCGTGCTGGTCGATTCGCGCATTGATCCGCAAAAACTCGACCTCGATTTCATGGAAAACCTCGGCGACCGGAATATTCCATTTGTAATCGCGTTTACCAAAACCGAAAAGCTCGGCCCGCAAAAATTGCAGACCCAACTGGAAAATTACCGGGCAACACTGCTCGAAACCTGGGAGGAAGTGCCGCAAATTTTTGTTACATCGGCCATTACAGCCGCCGGTCGCGAAGAAATCCTGGCGTTTATCCGACCTCTGAATAAAGAGTACCTTCAGTCGTTGAGTGACTGAATGGTTGAGTGATTGAATGGAACAATTAGGTCATGTATACACTCAATCATTCCATCAGTCAATAATTCAATCAGAATCTGCGTTACCAGTTTATTACAACTCTATGGAAGCTTTAAAGCAAATTGCCAATGTGGCCGGGTATCCCGGTCTGTACCGAATTTTAAAACCTGGTCGGGCGGGCGTTATCGTTGAATCGCTTGATGATAAGAAGGCCAAGACCATGATGGGGCCAACCGCTCGCGTGTCGGTCCTGAACGATATTTCGATTTACGTTGACGACAACAGCGACGAACAGTCGGTTCCGCTGGCCGAGGTGCTGCTGACGATCAATCAAAAATACGGCGAAACGCTACCCGTTGATCCCAAAGCGTCGACCGACGAACTCGCCACGTTCATGGCCGAAGCCGTTCCGACCTATGACCGTGAACGCGTTCGGGCCACCGACATTAAAAAATTAGTAATGTGGTATGGCATTCTGCGGCAATATGCCCCGGAAGTCTTTGAGCCATCTGCCGAAGAAAGCCCGAGCCATCAGAACCAGGATTAGCCAGGATTGTCAAGATTAAACAGGATTTTACGCTGCGCTTAAACTGTTCGGGACATACGTCCCGAACTTGCTAACGGCGGATTTTTATCCGCAGACACAGCTTTCAGCGCGGACGAATGTCCGCTGTAGTAGGTTCGGGACGTATGTCCCGAACAGCCCGACTGAACCAAAATAGTAGCTTGGACCATCAAGATTAAACAGGATTAACAACCCAACGAAGCAACTAAGCGCAGCGTAGAATCCTGTTTAATCTCGATAATCCCGGCTAATCCTGGTTCTGATGGCTCGGACTTAATCTACCGAACTCAGTTTCACCGTATTGGTACGGCGGTCCTGGGTAAGCGGCATACTCAGCGTATTGATAAAAATATCGCCCGATACTAATTTCTTCTGCGTAATCAGCGTTTGCTTGATGCCTTCAACGGTCTGGTCGATAGTCAGTTCAGGGTTTTGCTCGTAAGGCAGCACCTGAACACCCCAGTACAGGCCGAGCGTGTTGCGCAGTTGCGGGTCGTTCGAGAACACGTACAAATCAGCTTTGGGACGGTGGTGCGACAGTCGCACGGCTGTGTAACCGGAGTTTGTAATACCGATAATAGCCTTCGCCTTTGTATCGCGGGCCAGGCGGCAGGCACTCATCACCACGTTGTCGTTGATAACGTTTTCGCTCGGCTGCTCGTTGACGTGGGCGTGATAGCGGAAATAAATCTTATCGGTCAAGGTTTCTACCTGCCGGATGGTGTTTGCCATCGCATCAACAGCCAGCACGGGGTATTTGCCCGATGCAGTTTCGGCACTGAGCATCACGGCGTCGGCACCGTCGAGTACCGAGTTGGCAATGTCATTGATTTCGGCTCGGGTGGGCCGGGGTGCGTCGATCATGCTTTCGAGCATTTGCGTTGCCACAATTACGGGCTTGGCAGCTTTGTTACACTTTTCGACCAGCATTTTCTGAATCATCGGCACCTCTTCGGCGGGCAGTTCAACGCCGAGGTCGCCCCGCGCCACCATCAGGCCATCGGTAGCAGTAATGATTTCATCGATATTCTGAATGGCTTCGGGCTTTTCGATTTTGGCGATAACCCGGCTTTTTTTGCCTTTCGAGCGAATATATTCTTTGATTTCGAGAATCTCTGACGCTTCGCGCACAAACGAGAGGGCGATCCACTCCACGTCATTTTCCAGGCCAAATTCAAGGTCGGTCCAGTCTTTGTCGGTCACGGCGGGCATAGACACTCGCGTGTTAGGCAGGTTCACGCCCTTCTTCGACTTCATCGAACCACCATACACCACTTCAGTAACTACATCAGTACCCTCTGTTCGGAGCACGCGCACTTCGAGCTTGCCATCATCCATCAGAATGCGCTCGCCCGGATGCACGTCTTTATACATATCCTTGTAGGGTGTACTGACGCGTTCGGCGGTGCCAATAATATCGTCGTTGGTGAACGTCAGGGTATTACCGGCTTCAATCAGGACGCCATCTTTCTCGGCGACGTTGCCAATCCGAATTTTCGGGCCTTGCAAATCCTGCAAAATGCAGAGATTGAGATTATGTTCGGCGTTGATTTCGCGGATGCGGTTGAGCCGCATCAGATGATCTTCGTGGGTACCGTGCGAGAAATTAAGCCGGAATACATTGACGCCAGCCTGGGCCAGAGCCAGCAGTTGTTCTTTTGTCTCAGAAGCCGGACCAACGGTGGCTACAATCTTGGTTTTCTTGGACATGAGGGGACAGAAAAGTTGGGCAGATTGGCCGAAGGCCGCTGCAAAAATAACCGGACATGTAGATAAACCGGCGTATTCGCAGAAATTTTACGGGCAGAAGCAAAACTAAGCTCTGCTTGGATATTGTTGCCCGGATAAGCAGTTCCTGTATTGTGTAGAGTGAAATGATAACCTCCTGCTTCACAAATTTACCTCAGTAACGTTTAGTATATCATGCAACAAGTTCGGCTGTTATCACTGCAATCCCAACTCCTGCCAAACCTGATCGCGGGTTAGCCATTTGGTAGTTTCAGCTTTTGTTTTTAACAATTGAACGTAATCGAAAAAGTCTTCGAGCGAGTCGAACTCTGTCAACTCATCGGCCAAAGTACGATATGCCTGATACGGCAGCACGGCAAACTTAGGTTCGCCATTTTCTTCAATAATTTGAGCTTGCAGTGTCATCTATATATGTCTTTTCTGCTTCCTACATTAACCACTTCGATAATTCGCAATTTATCCTCTCGGCTAAACAGAACCTGGTAATTACCAACTCGTAAACGAAAACCAGCTATAGGATGATTCATTAACTGCTTAACATTGGCCGCTTCGCCCGGATTAGCAGCCAGTTCATCAAGTTTTACCAAAATTCGCTTCGCGTCTGCCTTCGGTATTTTTTTGAGGTTTTTGGTAGCTTTCTCCGTGAACAACAACTCGTACATGCGTGGCAAATAGTGGATAGAAATACAATCAAATCAAATGTACGCCAAATACTAATCTCCATCAAAACGTCAGTTCCCGAATCTTGTCCATATACGACCGGCTGACACGCACGACGTCGCCGTTTTGCAGAATGACGTCGTAGCTCGATGGGTACTTCTGGATTTCACGCACAAAATTCAGGTTGATAATATCGGAACGATGTACGCGCAGAAACTGCTTCGGGTTGAGTTTGGCTTCGAGTGCGCTGATGCCGTAGTTGCTCAGGTGTTTGCCGTTTGCTGTTACGAGCGTGGCATAGTCGCCCTCGGCTTCGATACGCAGAATATCGGATACGGCCACCGTAACGAGTCGATTGCCGGTTTGCACCAGAATTTTTTCGGGATAATCGGCGGTTGCTAACAGGCTTTCGGCCAGCGGCTGAATCTTCTGGAGATTGGTTTGCCGCCCGTCGGTTATGCGTTGAATGGCCTGCGCAAAGCGGTCGCGGGTGTAGGGTTTGAGCAGGTAATCGACCGCATGTACCTCGAACGCCCGAAGCGCGTATTGGTCGTAGGCAGTCGAAAAAATAATCTGCGGAATCTCATCGATGTGTTTCAGCACGTCGAACCCCGTCAGGCCGGGCATCTGCACGTCTAAGAAAATCAGATCGGGCCGGAACTCGTTGATGAGCCGCACGGCATCGACGCCATTGTTGGCTTCGCCCACCACAATCAGCGTTGGGTAGGCTTCCAGATACTGCCGAATCAGCATACGCCCGGCGGCTTCATCGTCAATTATGATTACTTTCTGCATATGTTTTTGTGACACAGAGATGCACCAAGACGCACGGAGATACACGGAGGATTATTTTAAAAATATCTTGGTGTATCTCTGTGTGTTCTCTGTGCATCTCTGTGTCATAACTTCTCTAAACTGGTATCTCGAATTGCACCCGCAGTCCGTGGGGCTGAACCGGGCTGATGTGTAGTTCGTGGCCGTACATTTTCGACAGCCGCATCCGGGTATTTGCCAGCCCAACGCCGTTACCGCTAATCGCTGAGCCGTTCAATCCCACGCCCGTATCGGCCACCTCGACCGCCAGGTGTCCATTTTGTCGGTCTATTTTTATCAGCACGTCGCCACCATCGATGAGCGGAGCAATGCCGTGCCGAACCGAGTTTTCAATGAGTGGTTGCAACAGCATAGGCGGCATGGGCTGGTTCAGAACGTCGTCGGATACGTCGAAGTAAACGCGCAGCCGGTCGCCGAAGCGGGCTTTTTCGAGGTCTAAGTATTTACGGACGAAGGCTATTTCGTCGGCTACAGTTACCAGATCTGTGCGCGATGCCTGAAGCTGATAGCGGAACAGGTCGGCGAGGTCGGCCAGCAGTTCGCGGGTGTGTTCCTGAGCGGGCGGCACCGTCGCGCTGATCGTGTTGAACACGTTGTACAGGAAGTGCGGATTTAACTGTGCTTTCAGTGCCGAGAGTTCACTTTTTACGGCCAGTTCGCGGAGTTCGACTTCGCGGATACGCTGTTGCTGATAGTCGCGGTAGTAAGCATAGGCATGAAAAACACCAAACTGAACGAGGTAAAACAACGCGCCAATGTAGGTGTCCCAAATTTGGGCACTGTCGCGCAGCCGGCCAAGTTTAAACGCATCGGCAATGGCATAATAGGTACTTTGCCAAACCATTATAAAGAGCGGCAACAAGACAACGTGCAGCAGTACACGGTGGAACAAAGGCCAGTATCGCAACCGCACAAACAGCAAATACCAGACGGGAGCCGTCAGCAAAAGTTTCAGTCCGTATTCAAACGTGTTACGGGGCAAGTACGCCAGAAAATCGGCCCCAAATGATTGTTTCGACCATGTTTGCTGGCTGATCGTCAGTGACACGGTGTACAGCAGTATGGCAGCCGCGTACATACCCAGCACCAGCGCGAGTTGGCGGTACGTAATTCCCCAGAAAGCCGTGCGGTTCCAGTTCATGATCTTCTATAATTGTTACACAGAGATGCACAGAGTTTAAGGAGATGCACAGAGACGTATATGTGGAAAGGGCCTCTGTGAAACTCCATGTCTACTCTGTGCATCTCTGTGTAACAAAGTAAATCTGTGCATCTCTGTGTAACAAAATAAATCTGTGCATCTCTGTGTAACAAAGTAAACTAATTGCGTTCGTCAAACTCCGGCTTTTCCGACGAGTGAACAAATACGTCGCCGAATGAATGCGGCTGTCATTCAACGGCCATTTCGGCCACTCGCCGATTGCGGCTGGCTCCCCACCCGACCCGCCTATAGCTTTGACCCATCAATTCGCCAAAGTCATGAAAAAGCTATTCGCTCTTTTGCTTCTCCTTACCAACGTTGCCTTCGCCCAAACCATCACGCTGAGCGGCACGGTCGTTACGGCTTCAGGGCAACCCGTTCCATTTGCTACGGCTACGCTCCACCATGCCGCCGATTCGTCGCTGGCGAAAGCCGCCGTAGCTGATGCCAACGGCCAGTATTTGTTTGCGGGTGTTCGGCCCGGCAATTACCGGGTCGTTCTGACGGCAGTTGGTTACGCCCCCTGGCGGTCGCAGGTGCTGGCTCTGACCAACGAAGCAGCCACTAAACTGCCACCCGCCATCCTGCGTGAGACCACAAATTCTCTCAGCGAAGTGAGCGTAAAAGCACGAAAACCGCTGGTAGAGGTGCAGTCCGACAAAGTAGTGCTAAATATAGAAAGTAGCATTACAGCCGCAGGTAACTCGGCCATTGAACTGCTACAGAAAGCTCCGGGCGTGCAGATCGACCAGAATGACAACATCATTCTGCAAGGTAAAAATGGCGTTCGGGTGTTTATCGACGGTAAGCCTTCGCCCCTCGGCCCGGCTGACCTGGCGGCCTATCTGCGCACCCTGCAAGCCACCGACATCGACGCTATCGAGATTATCACACAGCCTTCAGCCCGCTTCGACGCGCAGGGAAATGCGGGTATCATCAACATTCGACTCAAACGAAACCGAAACTACGGCACCAACGGCAGCGCAACACTGGGCATGGCGCACGGAGCTTTTTTCCCGAAATACAACGGCTCTGTATCGCTCAACAATCGTACAAAAAAAGTCAATCTATTTGCTACGTACAGCCACCGCAACGCCCGAGACTGGTTATTTATCAACCTGTATCGGGAGCAATCAGGAAGCTTTTTCGATCAGAAAAGCGAGACCCGGTCGCGGTCAGTGAGCCATAATGCCCGGCTCGGTGCCGACTGGTTCGTAGGCCGAAACAGTACATTGGGCGTATTGCTCGACGGCTCTCTGCGCAACGCTGCCAACAATACGCTGGGCAAAACCCCCATTGGCTTGCTGGGCGAAGGCGCAACTACCCTGCTCATAGCCGATAACCGCAACCTGAGCGACCGTGCCAACGGCAACGCGAACCTAAACTATCGGTATGCAGATACGTTGGGCCACGAACTGACGATTGATGCCGACCTGGGGCGGTTTCGGTCGGCGGGTAATAATTACCAGCCCAATCGCTACCTGAACCCTGTTACCAACGAACTCTTGTCGGAGCGCAATTTTCAGATGAATACATTGACCAACATTACGTTACGAACGCTGAAGGCCGATTATGGGCAGCGGCTGTGGGGCGGTAAACTCAGCGCAGGTTTTAAAGTATCGTCGGTGCAGACTGACAACGGGTTCGATTTCTTCGACGTGCTGAACGGTCAGCCCGTGCTGAATCCTGACCGCACCAACCGTTTTATGTATACGGAAAACATCAGCGCAGGTTACGCATCGTTCGAGAAAACGCGGGGCAAATGGCAGTATCAGGCTGGCTTGCGGCTCGAACAAACGTACTCGCTTGGCGAACTGAGCAGTGCCGTTGAGCAGACCGACCGGTACGCCGGAACGAGTCGGGTAGAACGCCGATACCTGAACGCCTTTCCGAGCGCGGGCCTGACCTGGAACCGCACCCAGCACAGCACGCTCTCGCTGACGTTCAGCCGCCGAATCGACCGGCCTACGTATCAGAGCCTCAACCCGTTTGAGTCGAAACTCGATGAGTTGACCTACCAGAAAGGGAACGCCTTTCTGCGCCCGCAGTACACCAACACCGTTCAACTCGCGCACACCTACAAATACAAACTGACCACTTCGCTAAGCTACAGCGACACGCAGGATTTCTTCACTGAAATTACGGACACGACCGAGCGCGACGGCCAACCGCGCAATTACATCACCACGCTCAACCTGGCCCGGCAACGGGTGGTGTCGGTCAATGCCAGTTACCCGTTCAGCCTGGCAACGTGGTGGAATGTGTTCATGAACGTGAGCGCGTACCGCTCAACCAACCGCGCCAACTTCGGCGAAGGCAGACAAATCGGCCTGACAGCCAATGTATTAAGCTTGTACATGCAACATACGATTACACTGCCGCGCCAGTGGAACCTGGAAGTTTCGGCCTTCTATACATCGCCATCTATCTGGGGCGGCACCTTTCGGAACCAGCGTTTCTGGGGCAGCAGCATCGGGCTGCAACGCAAGGTTCTGGCCGAGCGTGGCACGCTGGTGCTTACCGTATCGGACCCGTTCAATAGCCAGCAATGGCGGGGCATCAGCCGGTTCGGCGGGCTGTACATGGACGCCAGCGGGGGCTGGGAAAGCCGGCAGATGCGCGTGAATTTCACCTATACTTTTGGCAGCAAACAAATCAAAGCTGCCCGCCAGCGCAAAACCGGGCTGGAAGACGAGAAAGGGCGACTGTAGGTCAACTTCCGCACTTTCGGCAATGGTGCTACGTTTACCGGATTAACCGATACATTTGCAACGGCACAAACCAGCAAGGCAATGGAAGCGACGATTGATAAAGAACAACTCAGCAGGTCATTAAAGCAATTGGCAGTCAATGAGCCAGACTTTGTGAAAACACTCTTGCGCGAGATTACCGAGGAATTGAAACGCGCAAAACGGCAGCGACTTGAGCAAATTGTGAACGAAGATTTTGCTGAATACGAAGACGTATTCAGAGCGTTGGCATGACATATCTTGACAAAGAAGATATTACGTATATCAATCAGCGAACAGTAGCCGAACACGGCGGTAATTTCATGCCGCCCTATAATTTTCTACACGAGGAAAATTTAGATTATCTGCTTGAAGCCGTTCAGGCCGACATGTTTGATGAACCGCTTTACCCAACCATTACGGACAAAGCGGCTGTGTACTGCTACAACATCATCTGCAATCACATCTTCTCCGATGGCAACAAACGGACCGGACTGGAAGCTGCGCTTGCTTTTCTGAAGCTAAACGGCCACCGGATAAGCCGGGAATTGCCCAAAGACGATCTGTATGATTTCATTTTGATAGTGGCCTCTGGTCAGTCCAGCTTAGACGAGTGCCGCGAGTGGTTTGCGGCCAATGTAGTGCCGTTCGCGTAGAGCTTCTCACAAACAATCGACGTCGGCCACGATGCTAACCTGGCGCAGACCCTTGTCGGTCAGAGAAATAAAATTTGTTCGGGTTCCAGCAAGATTTTTAGTGACGCTATTTTCTTGCCCCTGCTCAACCCCTCGACGCTAATATGGACAATTTTGACAAGTGTCTCAGGAGGGAGTGTAAGCAATGTTGTTAGTTTTGGAATAAACTGTTGTTGGTGTGGCCAAAGCAGCGTTGGCGTATCGAGTAATATGATTGTAAAATTCGTTAGAGTCAGGTTCTGCTGAAAAGGTATGTTCTTGTCGGCGGTTATGAAAAAGCGGAAGCCTTCCTGGTTCAGACGCTCGCGCAGTACGCCGTTTTTGACCCCAAGCCAGCCTTTGTCCTGAACTGTACAGGCCGAAAATTCCTGCAATGCCAACTTCATACGCACGTCGATTTGCTCGTCAAGCAGTACGTTCATGGCGAGCGCGTCGGCGGGTTAACTGATTGGCAGCTACTGTGAGTACTTCGTTAACCATAGCGCGGTCGATATGCGGATAACCAATCAGAAACTCGTCAATTGTACTATATTGAAGGTAATCGAAAAGCACCTGTACCGGAACGCGCGTTCCCCGAAAAACCGGCTCTCCGTTCAAAATATCAGGGTCCCGATGAATGATAGATGAGCGCATACGCTGAAATTTACAGTAAAGATAATTGCTTTTACCCAACCACTCACAAACAATCAACGTCGGCAATGATGCTGACCTGCCGCAGACCCTTGTCGGTTAAAATGTCGTTAATGCGTTCCCGGATATAGGCTTTTACGGCTTTCACATTCACCTTGTCGCGTTCGAGTTTGATGAGAATATCGAACAGAAACTGGTTGCGAATGCGCTCTACCAGCGGTTGTTCGGGGCCAAGTACGCGGGTGGGGCCGAGGGTTTGGGTGAGGTCGGCGGCAAGGCGTTCGGCGGCTCGTTGGCTCGTGTGTTTGTCCATGTGCCGCACAGTCAGCTTGATAAGTCGCGAAAACGGCGGGTAGTTAAAATCCTGCCGTTCCTGAATTTCTTCGTTGTATAGCCCCCGGTAATCGTTCTGGATAACTTTCTGGAGAATACTCTGGTCTGGATTGGCCGTCTGAATCAGCACGGTTCCCTGCCGCCCAGCCCGCCGACCAGCCCGACCGCTCACCTGCGTCAACATCTGAAAAGCTCGCTCAGTCGCCCGAAAATCGGGAAAGCGAATCATCCGGTCGGCATCGAAAATACCGACGAGCGACACGTTATCGAAATCCAGCCCTTTGGTAATCATCTGCGTACCGACGAGAATATCGACGCCCCCACGCTCAAATTCACGAATAATCTGACCATAGGCGTCTTTAGCGCGGGTAGTATCGAGGTCCATGCGTAGCACCCGCGAGCCGGGAAAAAAAATCTGGAGCTGGTCTTCGAGTTTTTCGGTGCCGAAACCAATGGTTTTCACTTTCGTAGAGCCGCAGGTGGGGCAGGTGCGCGGCACTTCTTCTTTATGACCGCAGTAGTGGCAGCGCAGTTCGGCGTCGCGCTGATGGTACGTCAGACTAACGGCGCAGTTCAGACACTCTGCCGTCCAGTCGCAGTCTTCGCATTGCATGTAGGGCGAATAGCCGCGCCGGTTCTGAAACAGAATGCTTTGCTCTTTCCGCTCTATGTTCTCGGCCAACGCGTCGTGCAGAGCCGATGAAAATTCGCTTTTCATCGTCTTCTGTCGTTTTTCACGTTTTACGTCTACTAATAAAATTGTAGGTAACGTGGCATCACCAAAGCGGTGGTGTAGTTCAACTAACCCGTATCGGCGTTGTTTTGCCAGAAAATAGCTCTCAAGTGAAGGCGTGGCCGAACCCAGTAACACTTTGGCCTGTTGCCAGTGTCCAATCATCAGGGCCACGTCGCGGGCATGGTAGCGGGGAGCCGGGTCGTGTTGTTTGTAACTCGTTTCGTGCTCCTCATCAACAATGATTAACCCCAGATTATCGAACGGCAGAAACACCGCCGACCGCACACCCACCACAAATTGATACTGCCCCGACACCACCCCTTTCCAGACTTCTACCCGCTCGTTGTCGGAGAATTTGGAGTGGTAGATCCCCATCTTATCGCCGAATACACGCTGTAATCGCACTACAATTTGGGTTGTCAGGGCGATTTCGGGGAGCAGATACAGCACCTGCGAACCACTCGCCAGAGCCTGTTGAATCAGATGGATGTACACTTCCGTTTTGCCGCTGCCCGTCACGCCGTGCAATAACACCGTATTTTGCTCGGCAAACTGTGCCATGATCTCATCGGCAGCCCGTTGTTGATGTTCGGTGAGTTTTATCTCCGGCTGTGCGCCTGAATTGCTATCCGAAAAACGCGGCTGAATTACCTCGAACGACTCAAAGACAGCATTCTTTACCAGCGTTTGCAGCGACGATTGCGACAACGCGTCGTCCTGATTTAAAATGCTCTTATCCAGCCCTTTTTGATTAAGCGCAGGGTTCACCTGCACCGGTACGTGACGCAAATACCGCATCACGACCTCCTGCTGTTTCGGTAGCTTTTCGAGCCGTTTCAACAGCATCAGCAGTTGTTCGCGCTCTTCGTAGGTGCGATGCAGCCGAAGTTTACGAATCATCTTTGGTACGTACTTTTCGCGCACCTCCTCAAAGACAATAATTGCTTTCTTGCCCACCAGCGACTTAATGAGGGCGGCTATGTTTGTGGTCTCACCAGCCAGCCGGGCCAGTTCGTCATACGTTAGGGCAGATTGTTTTTTTAGTTCTGCCAGCAGCAAAACTTCCTGTTCGGTAAGCAATTCAGGATAATCGAAATCGGGGTTGTATTGTACTTTCGACTGACTCGAAATTTTCAGACCGGAGGGTAGCGCAACGTTCATCACGTCGCCGATGCAACACATGTAATAGTCGGCCATCCAACGGAAAAGCTCCAGTTGGCTATTATTAACTAATGGATACTCATCAAGCAATTCAGTAACGTACCTCGCCTGATAATTTACGGGTGGCGAGTTGTGTAAATTCGCTACAATAGCCGTCATAACCCGGCTATTTCGCTTCCCAAACGGAACAATCACTCTGGCACCAATTTTGACAATTTCGGCCATGCCACGCGGTATCCGGTAAGTAAACATTCTTGGCACCGGAATAGGCAAAATTAGGTCGGCAAATAATGTAACCTCTTCTTTGTCAAAAGAATGAAAAATAGGATCAGATGAGGGTTCTTTTATTTGAAAATTGTCCATCCAGTAAATATACAGAGAAATAGTCGCTTCGATGGCAAGGATTTTGTCAAGTAGGCTGGTGCATTTTCAACGCAAGCAGCCGCGCTCAACAGGATTTATCTACTTATTTAATCGACTACCGAGCCAACCATGAAAAATAAGTTAACGGCCCTTTTGAGCGTTTCTGAACCATTTTGTACCAAAAACAGCCTCTCTCATGCAACAATTTTATCCACTTCGAGCCTTCATTGGACGCTGGCTCGCGATTGTCCTGCTTATTGCTGCGGGTTCAATTACCACACGCGCTCAGGTTAGCGGAGTCGTTTTCCGAGACTTCGACAATAACGGCATTCGCTCCGATACATTACCTATTGAGATGGGCGTAAGCGGTGTGCTGGTCAGAGCTTTCGTCGATTTGAACACAACGCCCCTGTCGGCCACAACCGATGCCGAGGGGAAATATGCGTTCAGCAGTGCCGACATTCCGAGCGGCAAACCCGTGCGCGTTGAGTTCACCAGTTTTTTACCCGGCGACTACAACGGTCCCAACGGCATAAACAACGGAACGACGGTGCAGTTTGTTACGGCAGGCACATCGACCACCAACGTAAGTGCGGGCATCAATTACCCATCTGACTATTGCCAAAAGACAAATATATTGCTGGCTACGCCATGCTACGTAAACGGTAATGCGCTGATTACTACCGATAAAGACGGGAATCCAGTTCCGGAAAGCAAACAGGCTGCCAAAGGCGACGCATTAGTTGCATTTCCTTACAATGCAACGGGAGTAGCTGGTTCATCAGGCCCAATGCCTCAGCACTATGCCTATGCAGGTGAGGTTGGTGCGATATGGGGGTTGGCTTTCCAGCGACGGTCGAAAACGCTGTTTAGCTTCGCCACTGTCAAGCGACACGCGTCGTTTGGGCCGGGGGGCGTTGGCGGTATTTATGCCACCAACGTAGAATCTGGCGCAACAACGACCTTTATGACGACTGCCGATTTAGCCAGTATTGGCGTCAATGTGGGCGACGTTTCGCGCACCAACCCACTGGCGAATCTGTTTGGCGACAAAACCCAGGCCAGCACCGACCCTGATAGTTTCACAGCAGTAGGAAAAGTCAGTTACGGAGGAGTCGATATGGCGGAGGACGACAAAACGATGTACTTCGTCAACCTTTTCGACCGCAAGTTATACGCGCTCGCTGTTGGTTCACCGGCGCAGGTGCCGACCTTAGCCAGTGCCGTTACGACGTGGGACATTCCCAATCCGGGCTGCTCGAACGGTGATTTCCGGCCCTGGGCACTCAAAACGTACCGGGGCAAACTCTACATCGGCGTAGTGTGTTCGGCAGAAACCTCGCAGCAGCAGAGCGACCTGAGCGTTACCATCTATCGGCTTGATCCGAAAGCCGTTTCGCCCACGTTTGAAACGGTTTTGTCGTTCCCGCTCGATTTCCGGCGCGGCCCTGCCGATCTTACCGGCACCTGTATTCAGTATGACCGCTGGCTACCCTGGACCGACGCGTGGCCTGCTGCCTGCGGTGAGGGCAATGAACCCCGGTTTGTGATGTATCCACAGCCCATTGTTACCGATATTGAATTTGACGACGACGGTTCCATGCTCATCGGCTTTTTGGATCGCTTCGGAGCCATGTCGGGCAACGAGAACCACGACCCCAGCGGCAACGGCCTGTACGACGGCTTTACGGGGGGCGATCTGCTTCGGGCCAACAACAACAACGGCACCTTTGAACTGGAGAAAAACGGAACAGCAGGCAATCGTACCGGCAGTGGCGTAGACAACAACGAAGGACCGGTAAACGCCAACGGGCAGGGTGGCGAATTCTACGGCCAGGATAACTGGCTGTTTTTCAGCCGGGTGGCTCACGCCGAAGTCACTAACGGTGCTTTAACCCTTATTCCAGGGTATAACGAAGTTATTACATCTGCGTTTGATCCGATCACCGATATTTTTAAATCGGGTGGCGTTAAAGTGTTCGACAATCGTACCGGCAAAACAAACCGGAACTTCGTCCTGTACACCTACGAGAACCCTGGCACCTTCGGCAAGGCTGCGGGTCTGGGCGATAACAAAGCCCTCTGCGACCTGCCCACCATTGAGATCGGCAACCGTATCTGGTTCGACGACAACCGCGATGGCATTCAGGATGCCTACGAACCCGGTGTCGATGGTATTGTGCTGACGCTCCACGACATGGCAAATGGTGGCGTTCAGATTGCTACTACAACTACGCAAAACGGCGGGCTATACTACTTCAACAGCAGTAACGTGCCAGATGGATTGAAGTTTAACCACACCTATCAGGTGCGCATGCCGCTCGATCAGTTGCCCCTGTTAGACATCACACTGAATGGCACCCGGCCCCTCAATCAGGGCGGTGGCGGTGGCAACGCCCGATCAACTGCCAATGGGCGGGTGGCAGCAGCTTCGCAGGTGCAGCGGTCGTACTCGATTTCGCCCGCTTTCCGAACAGGCACTCTCGACACGCCCGAACTGCGTAACTCCAAAGGTATCATCGAAGGCTCATCGGCGGTAATCAATGTAGTGACGGGCGATGCCGGGCAGAACGAGTTTATTTTCGATTTATCGATGTATTCCTGCCCCATGCTGGCTCCGCAAAAAGAAGTTATCGATGTTTGCTCGGGAGCTGAAATTGATTCGATTGTAGTAGAAGGGTTGCACCTGAGCCGCACCGATCAGGTGCAGTTTGTGCTGTTCAGCAGCCCACAGTCGGGTACGGCGATGTACAGCGGGGGCACCGTTCTCGGCACAGTATCGGCCACCGCCATCTCCAGTTCAGCCGTTTCAACAACCGTGCTGTCTACGTCGGCCACTGCCGATTCTGTTAAACGGGCCGTACTGCGCAATCCGGTAATCAATACGCTCAACGCTACGGCCAATCCGCTAAAACAGTATGTATACGCCATTGTACTGCCCATTCCCGAAGACCCAAATTGCCGACAGTCGGCAGAAACCGAAATTGTGATTCAACCCGGCATCTCGGCCACGGCTACGGGCGGCACACTCACCTGCGCTCTTACATCTGTAACGATGACAGGCAAGGCTACTTACAAAGACGGCTCCGACGTGCCCGACCCTTCGGTTTATAGCTACGTCTGGACCGGTCCTGGCAATTTCAGTGCAACAGGCCAAACCGCAATAACCGACCAACCCGGTACCTACACCCTAACCGTAGACGATGTCAACTGTCCATCTTCGACCACAACGGCCACCGCGCTGGTTGAATCGCAAACGTCGGTCGCATCACTAACGCTGACAGCCACGCCGAGCGGCACGGTTGAGGTAGGCACGAGCGTGACATTGACGGCGGTCGGTTGTGAATCGGGCACGCTGGTACTATCGGAAGGCCCTATTGTTCAGCCCATTGTTGGCGAAAACGTGTATTCGGCCACCTGTACCAGCGGTCTGGGCTGTACGGCCACTACCACCGTAAGCGTAACGGCAACGCCGGTTCGAAGCCTTCGGGTTGATGTTCAGTCGATTTGCGTAAAAGACGTTCCCTACATTACCTACAGCGTTACACCGGTTAATTTCACCGCCACCACCACAAGTATTACGCTGAAAAAAGTAATTGATGACTCAGTCATTGAAACGCTGACCGATCAGCCACTGTCGGGAACGTTGCTCTATCCGGGTGCAGCCATCGACGCGCAGGGCAACCCAACCGACTGGCCGGGCTGGAAGTTTGAGAATGGCGAGTGGGTGAAAGAAGAGGATAACCTGCGCCCACGCGTGGCGTTCAGCGTAACGGTTAACCCCACCTCGGAGACAGCCGTCTTCTACCCCGATCCTACGCCTGCCTGCTTTACCGAACCTCGGCTGGGTCTGGGCGACCGCGTCTGGAAAGACCTCAACGGCAACGGTGTGCAGGACAGTGACGAACCCGGCGTACCGGATTTTACGGTCGAACTCTATACAGTTATCGGCGGTATTCGCTCCACTACCGTTGCCAGTACGACCACCACCGACGGAGCCGGATTCTACCTGTTCAGCGATCTGCCGCCGGGTACGTATCAGGTGCGTTTCCTGCCGAGTTCCGTACCAGCAAGTTGCTCGATTAGCCAGCCTTTTGCCACAAGCAGTACGACAGCCGACAGTAACGCTGACGTAACAACGGGCTATTCTGACGAAATTACGCTGGCCCTGACCGACGCCGTCCGGCCTAACCGAACGGTCGATTGTGGTCTTGTGCCACTACCGGGGCAGATCACTGTGGTTAGTACGGCGGTTTGCGACGGGCAAACGGCAAGTCTGTCGGCGGTAGGCTGCTCTGGCTCAGTAAGTTGGAACACGGGCGACACCGGGCCGGTGCTTACTGTAAGTGCCACAGCCTTGAGCGGTATCATCAGTTCGTCGGCACTCACTTATACGGCTACCTGCACCATTAGCGGAGTGGGCGGCACAACCATGAGCGAATCGGGGCAGGTGGCCGTACTACCAACGCCTACATCCGTCGGTATTTCGCTGACTGCCGTGGCACCCACCTGTTCGGGTATGGTCTCGCTAACCAACGGGCAGCTTAGTCTGCTGGCAAAACCAGGAGTCGATCTATCGCAGTTCAGCTATCAGTATGTAGTTGGCAGCGATTTCTCGTCGGGTCAGCCTACACCGGCTGAACCGGCTTTTGTACCGGCAGGTGGCATTCTGACTACCGAAGTGCCGCAGGGAACTTACGTGGTTCGGGTAAGCAATTCGCTGGGCTGTTCGGAAGACTATGTGGTGTCGTTAGAAACCGACTGCCAGTGTCCGAAGCCCGTTTGCCTGCCAACCACTGTTGCGCGAATTCGATAACGGCCTAACCCGTAGTTTAAAAACATAAATGGCCCCCACTGGCGCAACCTTTGGGGGCTTTTTCTGTGTTATTCCATCATGCAGATCTACGACGTTATTATTGTGGGTGGTGGCCCCTGCGGACTGGCAGCCGGTATTGAAGCCACCAAAGCCGGACTGAGTCATTTGATTCTGGAAATGGGGAGCCTGACCGAATCGATTCGGCAGTATCCGCGCCGGATGCGCTTTTTCAGCACCGCCGAAAACATCGAGATTGGTGGCCTGCCCTTTCCAATTTCGGGCGTGAAAGCCGGACGCGACGAAGCTCTGCAATACTACCGAAAAGCAGCCGCGTATTATCATCTGAATTTCAAGTTGTTTCAGCAGGTCCGGGACGTTACCAAAAACGACGACCTGTTTACGGTATCGACCACTGCGGGCGAACAGTATCAGGCCCGTAAAGTAATTATGGCAACGGGTTATTTTACCCTGCCGCGCTGGCTTGGCATTCCCGGCGAAGACCTGCCGCACGTGTCGCATTATTATGATGAACCGTTCAAGTATTCGTTCACCAATGTGGTCATCATCGGTGGCTCGAACTCAACAGTCGAAGCTGCGCTGGAACTCTACCGCCACGACGTCAACATCACAATTGTTCATCGGGGCGACGATTTCCGCAAAACCGTGAAATACTGGCTGGTTCCCGACGTAAAAAATCGCGTCAAAGAAGGCAAAATACACACTCGCTTCGACTCGGTAGTAACGCAGATTAGCGAGAAATCGGTAACGATCAATAACCTGAAAACGGGCGAAGAAGAGCAACTCCCAGCCGATTTTGTGCTGGTACTGACGGGATATATTCCCGATGCCGACCTGTTGCGCCGGTGCGGCATTGACCTCGACCCCAATACGCAGGTACCGGTGTATGACAAAGAAACGTTTGAAACGAACGTACCGGGCCTCTACGTCTGCGGCACTGTTATGGCGGGTATTTTCACGGAAAAGGTATTCATCGAAAACGGTCGCGAACATGCGCAGGCCATCCTCGACCATATTATGGGCCGTGAAGTGCATAAAGTGGCGGAATTGATCGAGCGTATTTGATTTCTATCTTCATTCCACAGTCCCGGTCTTCGTTAGGTTTGTTTCCACGCATTCAGGCTTATCTTCGCGGCAGATGCAGTTCTTTATGAACTGAAAATATATTTGTTCGCAAAATGCTACAGAACCCTACCATTAAACGACTCATAAACCAGCTTTGGGATAAGTTCTGGTCAGGCGGTATCTCAAACCCGCTCACCGCCATCGAGCAAATTACGTACCTGCTGTTTATGCGAATGCTCGACGCGCAAGACGCCAAGAAAGTGGCCGACGCCGAGTTTACTGGCGATACGTACCTATCCATCTTCGCTGGTTCGTATCTGCCCGCCGGTCAGAAAGACGAGCCTGAAAACTATGTCAGCAAACAAATGCTACGCTGGAGCTACTTCAAAAACCTGCCTGCCGCCGAAATGCTTAGTCAGGTTCAACTTAACGTCTTCCCATTTCTGAAAACGTTGAATGCCAGCGGTACGCCCTTTGCCCGGCATATGGATAATGCGGTGTTCATTATCCCGAAGCCCTCGCTGATGGTAGAAGCCGTGAAGCTCATTGACGATATTTTCAAGGAGGTTGAGCGCGACGCCACCGAGGGCGGTCATACGTTGCAGGACATACAGGGCGACGTGTACGAACACCTGCTCTCAGAAATAGCCACGGCGGGTAAAAACGGGCAGTTCCGCACTCCGCGCCACATCATTAACCTGATTGTCGAACTGCTGCGGCCCGAACTGGGCAAGCGCATCGCCGATCCGGCCTGCGGATCGGCAGGCTTCCTGCTGGCGGCTTACGTGTATATCCTGACGCAACACACCTCGGAAGCGCACAAGAAAACCGACGAAGACGGCTTTGTGCGGGGTACGATGGGCGATCTGCTCACCAATCGCGAACTTCGCGCCGACTGGGAACGCGACTGTTTCCACGGCTACGACATCGACCAGACGATGGTCCGTATGGGCCTGATGAACCTGATGATGCACGGGTTTCAGAACCCACAACTCGATTACCAGGACACGCTCTCGAAGGGCTACGACGAAGCCGGGCTGTACGACTACGTACTGGCAAACCCACCCTTCACGGGCAACATCGACAAGGGCGACGTGAACACGAGCCTGAAACTGCCCACCACCAAAACCGAACTGCTGTTTCTGGAGCGCATTTACCAAATGCTACGTATCGGCGGCACAGCCGCTGTGATTGTACCGCAGGGCGTGCTGTTTGGGGCTGGGCGGGCTTTTGTCGAAATCCGTAAGCAGTTAGTGGAGCAGGCCGAACTGAAGGCTGTGATTACGATGCCCTCCGGCGTATTTAAGCCCTACGCGGGCGTAAGCACGGCTATCTTGATTTTCACGAAAGGCGAACCTGCTGAGCAGATCTGGTTCTATGAAATGAAAAACGATGGCCGTACATTAGACGACAAACGCACCAAACTCAGCGGCTACGGCGATTTGCAGAACATTGTAACGCGCTACCACAGCCGCGACCCTAAACAGCCCAACGACCGCAAGAGTCAATGCTTTTTTGTCGAGAAACAGGAACTGGCCGACAACAACTACGACCTCAGCCTGAGCAAATACAAAGAAGAAGACTACGAAGCGACCACCTATGACGCACCCGCCGACATCCTGAAAAAACTGCGGACGCTCGAAGCTGATATTTTACAGGGTATTGACGAATTGGAGGGGTATTTGGTATGAAGAAAGTAGCATTTGGAACGTTGGTCAAGCTGTTAAAAGGGAAAAAGCACAACCCTTCTATTCAGCGTTCTACCACCTCAAAGCGATTTATCCAAATTGATGATTTACGTAATGACAAACTGGTAAAATTTACTGATGACAAATCGGGGGTTGAAGCGCATCAAAATGACCTGCTTATTGCCTGGGATGGGGCAAATGCCGGAACTGTTGGTTGGGGCTTGAATGGGTATGTGGGCAGTACTATTGTACTCATCCGTTTGAAGGAACCCGATCAGTGGCATACTCCCTTTTTAGGATTCTTTCTGCGTAGTCAGTTTAACACATTGCGTGCCAATACCACAGGGGCCACTATTCCTCATTTGAGCCGAATTTCGCTTGATAATCTACAAGTACCAGACATCAGTCTCGACGCCCAACGCCAGATTGCCCATATCCTCAGCCGAGCGGAGGAGTTGATTGCGGCCCGGCAACAGACCCTCGCCCTCTTGGACGACTTCTTAAAAAGCACCTTTTTCGATATGTTTGGCGACCCGGTGAATAATAAAAAGGGGTGGAAAGTGGAGAAGTTGGAGAAGTGTTTGACACGTATAGATAGTGGGTGGAGTCCGGTATGCCTGGATGAGGTCAAACAGAGTGATGAAGAATGGGCAATTCTGAAGTTAGGTGCTGTTACAAGTCGTTATTTTAAATCGAATGAGAATAAAAAACTTCCTGATAGTCTACGGCCACGTCCGAATATTGAAGTAAGAAAGAACGACCTTCTATTCTCACGGAAGAACACAAGAGAGTTAGTTGGGGCGTGTGCATACGTCTTTGATACTCCCCCTGGACTCATGCTATCTGATACTATTTTCCGGTTAGTACATGATCAAAATGTACGCGGACAATATTTATGGTATCTGCTAAACGGTTCTAAATTTAGGAAGAGTGTTCAAGCATTAGCTTCTGGGAGTGCTGGATCAATGCCCAATATATCGAAAGAAAGATTAGCAAATTTAAAAATCCCCCTCCCCTCCCTCGACCTGCAAAGCCAATTCGCTGAGATTGTCAACCGTGTGGAAGCGTTGAAAGCGCAGCAGCGCGAATCGCTCACGGAGTTGAAGCACCTGTATCAGAGCCTGATGCAGCGGGCGTTTGCGGGGCAGTTGGATGTCAGCCGCGTGGTGCTGCCGGCATTACCAACGGCAGAATCTCCCAAACCGAAGCGGACAGAACGCCCCAACACATCGCTGAAACCTGATTCCGACAACCTACCCGCTCAGTTACCGCTGGGCTGGGATTTCCCCAACGCCTGGCAACAACCGCCCATGCAACGGGAGCAAAGCCCGGCCTCTACCCTGGACAACCTAATTCTCAAACACGGGCAGGGACTGAGAATTCTGTACAGCCCCGTACCCGCCACCGACGGCATACGTGACTTAGTACTAATACCAGCACATGAACCGGAGCGGCCCGTACCAACGCTGGATACCCTGACAACAGTACTAAGCCAGGCTGGTCCGGTGCCGTTCGAGATGCTACGTCGGGAGCTTGGCACTGTAGCTTATACAAACCTGAAACGACTAATTTTCGAGGGACTCGAACAGGGCGAAATCTATCAGGAATTCGACGACGAAACGAATACCGCGGCCGACTCGCTGACGCAGGGCCGTATTCTGTTAACGGTAACGCCAACTCCCATCACCTGATGCGTCTGCTCAACCTGCATCTGCACACACCATTTCGGGGGTTGCCCGCCGATTTTCACATTGGCTTTCGGTCCGGCACTGTTCCTACTTACGAGCAATTGGAGCCCATCTGCTTCGTAGGGCTGAACGGCTCCGGCAAGTCGAACGTATTACAGGTGCTGGCCGAGATTTTCTATTGCGTAGAGTATCAGTGGCTGGTTGGCAAAAGCGGAGTTCGTCATAAGGATATCTGGATCGACAACGAGTTCATCAGGCATCTGGCGTTCAGCCTCCACTACGTACCCGATAAGCTATCGTGGCAGTTGGCTCAGCAAGACACCAAGCTGTCTGCGTTGCCGGGTTTTGTACCGCCGGACGTCGATTTTGTCCGGTTGTTTCCTGTTATACGCATCACCAAAGAGACTGGCAAACAAGCCGACTGGCAACTGCTCCAAACCGAAGATTTCAGGCAGCTAACCCCCGTTGCTGATTACCTGATAACCCCGCCCCTGCCCCGGCACGTAGTGGGCTACTCATCGGGCATGAACGAGTTGATATCCAACCCGTTTATTCGGTTAGACGTGTTCTATGCCGAGCGATTGTTTCAGCAGACAAGCCACGACGATACTTTTTCGGGCGACGACGCCGAATGGCAATCGCAGGGTTACCCCGAAGATGATTTCGACACCGAATCACTACCCGCCGACTGGACTCCCGATCAGGCAAGCCGCAACCGGTTGCTATATCTTGACTACGAGTCGAACAAGCTCATTACGCTGGCCAACTTCCTGATCCCAGACCGCAAACAACTGCCTTTGCTCTACGACATGGCCCGTATCGAAGACGTTCGGTCGTTCACCATCACCATCAACTACCCGTACACGCTCGACAGCGAAGGCGAACCTCTGCGGTCCATCCCGCTGCCCACGCTGCTCAACCAGACTATCGACAAACTGACTCGCTGCGCCACCACCTGGACCGGCGGTGCCCCCGAAGCCGAACAGCCGGTACGTTTACAACTCGACTTCTGGGTCAATCAGGCCACCAAAAAGGCTTTCAATCACCACTTTCGCACCGCCGATAACCTCCTGAACGAACTCTACGGCCTGCGACTACTGAACGTACTGAATTATTCTGAAACCCTCCGTCAACGCATTAAAACAGCCGACGCCGACGACAACCTGTCCATGCTACTGCCCCGTCCGGAGCCGCAAGACGCGTCATTTCATGTAGGCAATCTAAAGCTATTGAAAGCTGGCTCGGCGCAGTCTATTCCATACCGGAGCCTGTCGGACGGCGAGCATCAACTGCTGCATGTATTTGGGGCTATGATGCTCATGGAACAGCCCGGTACGCTGTTTCTGTTCGACGAACCCGAAACTCACTTCAATCCTGAATGGCGCAGCCGGTTCGTGAGCCTGCTGAACCAGATTGTCGCCGACCCCGAACCAGACCCGAACAGTCCGAAAAAAATACGCGAACAGGAGGTATTGCTGACCTCGCACTCGCCCTTTATTGTATCGGACTGCAAACCCGAAAACGTGTTTGTGTTTGAACGCCAGTCGGGCGGTACGGTAACGTATCGGCGGGCGGCTGATGAACACTTTAGCGAAACCGGGCCGTTCAACACCTTCGGTGCATCGGAGAGTTTAATTCTGGAGACTGTCTTTCGAAAACAGGACAGCGTATCGCACCTGGTGCTGGAGACTATCGAGCGAATCAAACGGGAGGCCGATACGCTTGATGCAGTTCGCACCGGCAAACGTGAACTGCTGCAACTGGGCGAATCCATCGAAAAATTCGACGCGCTCAATTTTCTGAACAAACGGGAGAAACAACTACTAAACTCAACGCTCTGATGCCGTGATCTATACATACCGCTATCTAAACCACTCCATCAATCAATTTCACGACAACATAGCCTATTTTTTTGAGCAGCTATTTGCCCTGAACCTGTTGGCGTTTGATGCTACCGTGCTGTTTCGTGACGACTTTCTGCTCCTAATCCAGTCATCGAAAGTACTGTTACGGCGCTTCGAGACAATTGTACCCACCTACCATCAGCTTACGAATGCGGAACAGGCTTTGGTGCAGGAAGCATTCCGGAATAACAATGACATTGAGACGATCTGCCAGTGCGGTTGCCACCCCTACAAATACAATGATCTGCCATCTGGCATTCGTGAGCCGCTGAAAGACCTCTTCATGTCGTTGTGGGAGGATTATTCTCAATTCAAGAAAGTGAATAGTGCCTACGGAACGGTCAAAAATCATTTTGATATGTTTGTCAGTCATAACCATCAGGACGCGCTGCTTTGTCCATTCTGCGGCATTAATATCCTGCAACCGTCAGAGGGGTTGTATCGTGATGCCTACGACCATTTTATACCCAAAGCGGTCTATCCATTCAACTCCGTCAATTTCAAAAACCTACTTCCCATCTGCTACGTCTGCAACAGCAACGCCAAGAGGGCCAAAGACGTACCGTTCGATGATACCGGTGCCCAACGAGCCATAACCTATCCCTACAAAAATCAACCGGATCGGTATGTAGAAGCGCACATACAGTACGAATCAGCCTATGACCAATCAGACCAAACTTTACTGAGTGATACAAAAACGCTTTGGCACGTAACGCTAACCGAGTCGGGTAGCTACACCCCCGAAATGGATAGCTGGAATGCTATTTATTGCATACGAAAGCGGTATCAGGATCACATTGGGCAGTTCGAGCGTCAATGGTGGAAAGAAATGACCAAACGATACAAACGTCGGCGTCATACTACGTTCGACGACTTCAAAGCCGATATCCTCGACGACTATAATGAGCTTTCTGCTATACCGATGGCAATACTCCGTAAGGCATACTATAGCCACCTGTTTCAAACCCCCGACATCGATAAACTAATCGAAGCCACTGTTGCCTGACAGGCAGTAGTAGGTCTTTAAAAGAATGGTCTTTTCGACTTGAAAGTCGCTGATTTTTACGTAATATCGCTAGTCATCCACATCTACAACAGCTCTACCTTTCCCTGAATGATTATAACCACTACCATTGCACCAATTGGCGATATAATCCCGAAGGTGCAGGCCCACGCCCGTAAAATCTTCCAATACGGTAGCATTCCGGTCAATCAGGTTGATGAGGCTGTAAAGGATGCACTTGCGTTATTCCAATATGGGCTTCGTGACGACTTGTTTGTCTGCATTGAATCACCTTATATGGATGAAGTGTACCGCGACAGTTATTCGCAGTACTACGCTGGTAAGCTGGAGAGTTACCCGAAAGATTGTATTCGCCTGTCGTTTTTTGAGGCTCCCATCAAAGTCAGTGATTTTCGTGACAGTAAACGACGTTCATATTTGCAGCAAAGCTTTATGGGCTTCTTGGTCTTACGTCCAACCCTACGAAACGTAATCGGCCGTAACGTCATGAGTCCTAAAGCCTACTGGGAACCCATCGGTGAAATTTGCCAGACTACCTTTACCACTACGGTAAACTGCGTTAAGCTTACCATAGATGGCTTTCCGCATTCGGCGCAGGACACCGAAACCATGACCTGTGCCCAAACCACGCTTTGGGCTATTATGGAGTATTTCAGTCGACGTTATCCGCATTATCAGCTTGCCTTTCCGTCGGGCATCACCCGCCTGCTCGAACCGATCATGTATGAGCGAATGATGCCGGCAGTGGGATTACACATTAGTCATGTTTCCTACGTGTTGCGAAGCTTTGGGTTTGGCCCACGCATCTACAGCAAAGTCGATTATCAGGAAGATTTCACCCGTTTATTTAGTTGCTACGTAGAGAGTGGCATTCCAATTGTGGTGTCTATTCTCAACAAAGACGAAAAAACCAGCCATGCTGTCATCTGTGTAGGAAGAAAAGCCGTTGATACAAAACAACTTGTCCAGTATTTACAGGAAAGCGATATTGAGCCTGAACAGCAGCAACCACCTGTCTATGATCTCGACCGGGCCGTTAAAGAATATGTATTCATCGATGACAATCTACCGCCTTACAGCCGGGCTGCATTCGGTAACGGAAATGCTACGCTTACCCGTAGCGATGGCAAAAAATTTGAGGTCACCGCCTTTGTGGTTCCGCTACACCGCAATGTGTATCTGGAAGCTTCCACTGCGAAGCGATACGTAGAAAACTTACTGGCGCAGGGCGTTATAGAATTGAGTGGCTATCACGACGTGATCCTGAAATTCTTTCTGACATCCAGTCGCTCTTATAAAGATCGGGTTGCCACTGATCCGTACATGCAGTCTGAGCTGAAGCAAGTGATCGTATCTGCCGTGCTGCCCCAGTTCATTTGGGTAGGCGAATTGTCAACGCCTAAGTTTTTCCAACAGAAACGAGCTTTGGGAGTTGTGCTACTGGATGCAACGGAGGCCTATACCGCAAAAGATAAACCGCTGATACTCGTAGCTTTCCACGACAAAATCCGTAACTTTGCGGCTGCTTTTCGCGATGAGGCTACACTACTCGTGCCAGTAAAGCCGTTTAGCCAGTACCAAAGCAATTTGACTTAGCTGCCTGAACCCCGTCTAACCGATATCATAAGCATTCTAACACCATGGCAGACATCATTAGCGATTACCAAAAAATGATTGACCGCTTGAAGAAACAAGGTAAAGTCGAGTCAATCGAACCGTTACTCAACTCAGACAAAATGCGCCGAGTCGATCAACAAATGGAAGAAGAACGTAAAAAGTTCTTACGTCGCGATGCAGAATCGCGGCAAACGGCGAATCAGATTTTACTGGGTCCATAAGCACCATGTTTATGCATTGAAAAAACGACCTTCACAAGTCGGTTCTTTCCTGCTTGTTTCTGGTAAACACCAACAATCCAATGAATAAGAAATTCTCTTACGAAGAACTGGTGAAACGAATCACGGGCGGGCAACGTACGTATTCGCTGGAAGAAGCTATGCCCTATGAAAAAATGCAGGAGTTTAACAAAGACATGGCTGCCGACCGACTGGAAGCCCGGCGGAAAGCCGCTTCATCACAACGCAACGCATCAAAAATCATTCTGAATGCGTAGACAAGTAAGCTGAACGCAGAGAGCCGCTCCATCTGGGCGGCTTTCTGCATTTATTACCTTTTATAAAAAACAAACCCACCATGCACGCGGGTAAACGCTACACCTTCACCGAATTTGTGTTCTGGACACGCCGGGACATTTATAAACTGCTGCTTTTGTCTGTTGTTCCTACGGCCCTGTACCACTTTTTCGGCTATACGTTTCTGGCTCTTACGTGGGTACCCATCGCGCTGATTGGGACGGCAGTAGCCTTTATCGTTGGCTTTAAAAACAACGCGACCTATTCGCGATTGTGGGAAGCCCGGCAGATTTATGGCAGCATTATCAATACCAGCCGGGCCTTCGGCGTAATGGTGCGCGACTATCTGCGCGGACAGGCCGACGCCGAGACGAAAGTGATTCTGTACCGGCACATAGCCTGGCTAACGGCCCTCCGCTACCAGCTCCGCGAACCACGCATCTGGGAAAGTACGCAGGAAGCAAACAACATTGAATACAGCCATTTGTATAAAATTCCCGAACGGGAAACAAAGCTCGACGACGAACTTCAGCCGTATTTGTCGGATGAGGAGCGCGTGTATGTGCTGACCAAGAAAAACCGGGCTACGCAGATAATGGCACTACAATCCAAGCACATCAACGAACTGCGGGGCCTGCTCAACGAGTTTCAGTTGATGCAGTTGCAAACGGGCATCACATCTTTCTACGACCATCAGGGCCGGGCCGAACGCATCAAAAACTTCCCGTATCCGCGCAATTTTTCGTCCATTGCTACCATCCTGCTGTATTTATTTGTCGTTCTGGTTCCGTTCGGGCTGCTCAAGGAATTTAACTCGATGGGGAAAGATACGTTTCTCGAAGGCTATAGCGTCTGGTTCAACGTGCCGTTTGCTACGCTGCTGACATGGGTATTCGTAGCCCTCGACCGCGTAGGCGAAAGCAGTGCCAATCCGTTTGAAGGAGGAGCCAACGACGTACCGATCAGCAACATATCGCGCACCATCGAAATCGACCTGCGCGATATGCTTGATGAAACTGACCTCCCCGCTCCTATTGCGCCCGTCAATAATATTCTAATGTGATTGAATAGCCTCTTAACCGATTTCACGAAAATGCCCCAAGCCCATCAATGTTAGAGCCGGTTTTGAGCGTCAGTTTTCTGACGTTACCCAGTGTTTTCATCGTTGGCGTTTTATACGCCTTCTTCGGAGTAGAAGTAGTTAGTAAAGCTTGTTTCGTTGATTTCATGCTTGTAGAAGGATTACAAAAAAGGTGCTATTGGTTTCAAACCTATTGAACGAGTACTTTTAACGCTATCGGCTGACTACCGCCCGCTTTACTAACTTTCAATAGGTAGATGCCTTTTGCTATTGACCCAACTGCCGAAACCGACACACTGTTCGGGTCGCCGGTTTTGGTAACCGTTACCGGAATTTCCAGGCCTGCCTCGCTATACAACTGTAGCGTAGCCGATTGAGCGTCGAGCATCGACAGCATAAAAGTACCACCTGCGTTGGCGTTTGGAAACACTTTGGCAGGCATCTCCTGACCCAACGCGTGCCGAACCGCAATAATACGCGAATAGGCAAACGCCCCGCCAACGTCTTTTTGCTTGAGCCGGTAGTAGTACGTCTCCCCATCCCGAACGGTAGCGTCCAGAAATTCGTAGGTAGATAGCTGAGTCGTGGTTTGCTGGCCTTTCACAAAGCCAACACGCTCGAACGAGTTGGCATTCAGACTTTTTTCTATGTCGAAGCCTTCGTTTTTGGTCTCCCACTGGGTTGCCCAATTCAGCAGAATGCCTTCGGGTTTTGAGATGCCATAAAACGAAAGCAACTCAACGGGCAGCGGGCCGTTAAAAAGCTGCGTGGGACCAGTGCAGGTACTATTTCCCGATGTGGCCGTGCTACCCCTGAGTGAAAGCGAACCACTACTACAAGGCAAGGTGATAGTAACCGCCGGAAAAAGCAGGTTGGCTCCGCTGGGCAAATCCTGATAACTACCCGAACAAGGCACCGAAGCCGCAGGAGTACCCGAGTAACATACCTGAACAACAGTAGCACCTATCGTGAAGGTGTACTCCGCGAGTTTAACCGAGCCACCTCTTTGATCTATGGTTACGGTTGGCTGAAACCGGAACGAGCAGTTGGTTCCCGTACCCGACAGATAACTCAGCGAATAGCTGTTTGTAACAACGCAGGGAGTCTGACTGGGCTGAGCAATCGCCTGATATAAACAACCCAGCCAGAAGAAAGTAAGTAATAATGTCTTCATGCGAAAATGATCATAAGTAAAAATACTCATTGCTTGAAATTTACATGTGAAAATGAATAGGCTTATTACCCATTTGGTAGCCCATCAATACAAATGCCAAATCAGTTTCTATTGACGTGTAGACCCTACCCAGAATTTTCATATGCACTAATAGACTACTTCAGAACACAAAACAAAGAAATAATTGGTATGTAAGATAAAGTTTTGATTAAAAAAATTTCACTTCTGTTAATTCATCCCTGTATTCTAACGTTTACGTACAAACACTCAAAGTGTCTCGATCATGTTTAGTAAGAATGAACATATACTAAAAGCTATAGGGCTGTAGTTGCCATGTAGCGTTAATAATGTCGCGTGTAAGCAAAAAATAGTTTACCGAAGCGGTATCACCAGCACCGGCATTGGCGCATGATTGACCACGTCTTCGGCCACGCTGCCATTAATCAGGTGCCACACGCCTTTGCGTTGGTGCGAAAACAAGACGATCAGGTCGGCTCGCCGGCTTTCGGCGTAGGCGATGATGCCATCGGGTACGTTGCCCGCCGTTACAATCGTGAAGTGGTAATCGATCAGATTCCGGGCTGCGGCCAGTTCAGCCATCCAGTCGCGAATACCTTCGTCTACTTTCGGGTCAGATGGCGTTTTCACGTAGATGTACTCCCGAATCGTTTCGCCCAACTGAAACGGAATTGGGTGCGGAGTTAGCAGGTGGTCATCGACATCGATGCCACAAACGGGGTGTTGGGGGTTGAAATTCTCCTGCTCGGTTTTTATGACCAGCACCGGGCAATGCACGCGTTTCATAATCTGCTCGGCATTGGACCCAAACAGCCACTCGGCCCAGCCCGACGACCCGTGCGAAGCAACGACAACCAGATCAGCAGCCAAATCGGCCAGCGTTTCGTATAAGCCCTGATTGCCACGGGCAATGGTGGGCCGTATCGTTACGTCCTGATAGCGCGGCTGCTGGCATAGTTGCTGAATAGACTTCTCGGCCTCCTGAGCCTGCTCGTCAAGGTATTGAGCAACAGATATGGGGGCTTCCGAAAAACTGGGTTCGATTAGGCTAAACGGCACAAAATGAACCAGATCGATAACAGCCCCGTGCTGCCGGGCCAGGCTGACAGCTACGGCTAATGCCCGATTCGCGAAATCACTCAGGTCAGTTGGAACAACAATAGTTTTCATAAAGAGGAAGGATTCAGTTTGATGCGTTAAATTAAGTTCAGGCCAACTAATCGGGTCAGCAGGGCGTAGCAGTTATCGCGCAGCCGCCCAAACTCAGCCGCCATTGCCGACACAGGCGCGTCAGTAGCAGCGATAGACACGAAGCGGGTGTCGGTACAGGTCAGCACGGGCGTTGGTACACTACAGCCGGTTCCATCGCAGACCATATCGGTTCGGAGTTGGCCGATACTGTTTTTGAGCCGGTTCAGAGCCTGAGCGTAGTCGGGTAGCGAACGCGTCAGGGTTCGATAGTCGGCCTCGGGCAGGGTCGTGAGCAAATCGAGCAGTTGGTCGATTTCCTGTTCGTTCCGGCTGAGTGTATCGGCCCAGGCCCGGTGCTGAGCGCGGCAGGTCAGCACCGGCAGTTCGGCTGAATGGGTAGCAGATGAGGTAGTCATACAAAATTATTTCTTCGGTAAAGTTGGGGCCTGGCAAACTGCCCCGCGCTGACGATTGTTAGGGTGCAGGCTGAGCTTTATCAGGTTGATTCGCGGGCTTTTACCTAATTTTCGTGCAGAAATACCCCCGCCCTGAAGGGTGCTTTGCTTATGAAAACGATTCTGTTGATTGAAGACAACGATGCCATCCGCGAAAACACCGCCGAAATCCTGGAACTGACCGGCTATGTCGTTCTAACTGCCGAAAATGGGAAGGTAGGCGTCGAAAAAGCCCTTGCCACCCGGCCCGATCTGGTCATCTGCGATATTATGATGCCCGTTCTCGATGGTTACGGCGTCCTGCATATTTTCAACAAAAATCCGCAGCTATCGGGCATTCCGTTTATTTTTCTGACTGCCAAAACCGAACGCAGCGATTTCCGGAAAGGCATGGAACTCGGTGCCGACGATTACCTGACCAAACCGTTTGAGGAATCGGAACTGCTGAGTGCCATTGAAGGGCGGCTGAACCGTTTTCAGCACGTGGCACCGGCCCAGCTAAAACCCGACTACGACCTGCATCAAAACGGTCTCGACCAGTTTCTGACCGATGCCCGCACAGTGGGCAACCTCGCCAGCCTATCGAACGACCGGAAGGTTCATGCCGTTCGCAAAAAGCAGTATATATATACGGAAGGCGACGAGCCGACACGGCTGTATTTTCTGAAATCGGGTAAGATAAAAACCGTGCGTACCAACGTCGATGGAAAAGAGTTGATTACAGGCTTGTATCAATCGGGTGAGTTCTTCGGCTACCTTGCCCTGCTCGAACAAACCGACTATACCGACTCGGCAATTACACTCGAAGACTGTGAACTGATTTATATTCCACAGGATGATTTCCGGCAATTGCTGCTGGCAAACGCGGAAGTGGGGCAACAGTTTATTAAACTCCTGGCGGGGCGCGTATCGGACCGCGAACAGCAACTGCTGGGCATGGCCTACGGCTCGCTGCGTCGGCGCGTAGCCGATACGCTACTACGGCTGTCGGAACAGCACAGCGGTCTCATTCAACTTTCGCGCGATGACCTGGCGGCTATGGTTGGTACGGCCACCGAGTCGCTCATCCGCACCCTCAGCGAATTCAAACAGGACGGCCTGATTGACATGGCCGGCACCAGCATCCGCATCGTACAGCCCGACAAACTGCGCCGGGCCAATTGGTGAATTTCTTTGGCTTACGCTCAGATTAACCACTTCCTCTCATGAAAAAAATCCTTGTCACTACTGACTTTTCGAGCCAATCGAAGGCAGCCATGCGTTTCGCCATGCAGGTAGCCTCGCAGTCTGGTGCTGCTCTCACCTTTTTGACTGTATGCCATGTTCCGCGACCAACCGTCTGGACCGACGCAACCTACACGGCTCACGAAAAAACCGAATTGAATAAAACACGAAAGACGGTCGGCAATTTTGTTGAATCGGTATACAAAAGCCGACAGATGTTTCCCACAAACTACACCTGCGTGGCTGTAAACTCGCCCTTTACCGACAGCACTATTATGGGATACGCGGCTGACCATGCTTTCGACTACATCTGTATCAGTACGCATGGAGCGGGCATGGTCGAAAAACTGTTTGGCAACACCACCTCGAACCTAATCAACCAGTCGCCGGTGCCGGTGATTGCCGTGCCCGCCACATACCGGGTATCAGAACTGACTACCGTGCTATATGCCAGCGATTTGAGCCAGCTCAACGAAATAAAACGAGTGGTCGATTTTGCCAGGCCGCTTTCCACTTCGGTCGAGTTGCTGCACTTCAGCGAACCCAACGAGCCAGTTGTTGACTCGGACATTATTGCTACGGCGGTGAAAAAACACACCGACTACCCCGTAACCGTACAGGTAAAACCCCGCCACATGGCGCATGCCCTGACCGCTAACATTGAAGCCTTCATCCAGGCCAAAAAGCCTTCGGTTCTGGTCATGTTTACCACCCAAAAAGACGGTTTTTTCAAGCGTTTGTTCCTGTCGGGCAATTCGGTCGACTACTCGTTTCTGACTACTACTCCCCTGCTTGTGTTTCGTAAAGCCTGAGCCACGTCTGTGTTCTGCAAGCTCCCGAATTAAGTTAGGGGCTTGCAGAACACATTCACGAAAACGTTGTAGTTCGCCATTTCAAACGTTGTAGCTGGTTCATAAGAAGGTTCTGTTTGGTACAGGATTGTTATTTTTTAATAAAATTCCAAGTTTTAAGGTAGAAATAGTGGTCAGCCGACTGCTTCCTATACCTAATATCCTGTTATGAACCTCCTCAACAATTCGGTTTCGCGCCGGTCGTTTCTCGATTTATCGGCTCGCACGGTGCTGGCATCGGGCGCGGTGGCGAGCGGTTTCCCAGCTATCGTTCCGTCGTCGGTTTTTGGAAAAAACGCACCAAGCAACCGTATCAACGTAGCGGCTATCGGTACGGGCCGCATCTCGCGCGATCATGATATGCCCGGCGTCTGGAAACACGACACGGCCCGAATCGTGGCCGTTTGCGACCTCGACGATCACCGGGCGCAGGAAGCTAAAACGCTGGTCAACAACTACTACACTAAGCAAACTGGCAAACCCTACGATGGGGTGCGGGTCTATAACGACTACCGCGAAGTACTGCTCAACAAAGACATCGACGCCGTAATCATCAGCACCCCCGACCACTGGCACGCACCCATTGCGGTTGCCGCCGTAGAAGCCGGAAAAGATGTGTACATGCAGAAACCGGCTTCGCTCACTATTTCGGAAGGGCGGGCAATGGCCGACGCCGTGAAACGCACGGGCCGCATTTTGCAGATTGGCAGTCAGCAGCGGTCGTCGGCCCAGTTTCGGTATGCTGCCGAACTCGTTCGCAACGGGCGTATCGGGCAACTCAAAAAGATTTACGTGGGCCTCCCCGGCGATCCATCGGGCAACGAGGAGCCTGAAATGCCGATTCCAAAAGGGTTCAATTATGACATGTGGCTCGGCACCACGCCGGAGGTGTATTATACTGAAAAGCGGGTGCATCCGCAGGTGGGCTACGACCGCCCCGGCTGGCTCCGCTGCGAACAGTTTGGCGCGGGTATGATTACCGGCTGGGGGTCGCACCACATCGACTGTTCGCACTGGGCCATGAACACCGAATATACCGGCCCGGTCGAGATTTGGGGTACAGCAGATTTTCCAAAATCGGGACTGTGGGACGTTCACGGCATTTTCCGCACCGAAGCCCGCTACGAAAACGGCGTTCACATGGTTGTGAGCAACGAACTGCCCAACGGTATCAAGTTTGAAGGCACCGACGGCTGGCTGTTCGTGACGCGGGGCAACTACTCCGTAACGGCCAGTGACCCGGTCAACAAAGCCGGCAATACGAAAGCCTTGGACGCCAGTAACCCCAAAATTCTGGAGTCGGTCATTGGCCCCAGCGAGGTGCATCTGCCCGTCAGTACCGACCATCATGGCAACTGGTTAGAGAGCGTAGCCAGCCGCAGGCAACCCATCGCACCTGCCGAAGTGGGTCATCGCTCGTGTTCGGCCTGCCTGCTGCATCACGCCACCATGAAGCTGAAACGTAAGCTGTACTGGGACCCAAAAACCGAGCAGTTCAAAAACGACGACGAAGCCAACCGGCTGCTTTCGCGCCCGCAGCGAGCCGCGTATGCCATCAAGCCCGTAGCCACGGCAAAGGCGCGGTAGTACACAACCATCATGCTAAAAACACTACTCATAGCCTGTAGCGTTATGATTCTCACCTCGCCCGCGCTGGCACAGGTGCGGTTGGTTACGCTCGACCCCGGCCATTTTCATGCGGCATTAGTGCAGAAAAACATGTATGCGGGCGTGAGTCCCGACGTGTATGTTTATGCCCCCGAAGGCCCTGATTTGCAGATGCATCTCGACCGCATCAAGGGCTACAACACCCGCGCCGACAACCCCACTCGCTGGCAGGAAATTGTATATAAAGGCCCTGATTATCTTACGAATATGCTGGCCGGCAAAAAAGGCAATGTGGTGGTGATGGCGGGTAACAACCGCATCAAAACCGACTATGTCCGACAGGCCGTTGGCGCGGGTTTCAATGTGCTGGCCGACAAACCGATGGTCATCAACGCGGCTGAATTCGGTAAGCTGAAAGAGTCGTTCGAGGTAGCGCGGCAGAAAAACGTATTGCTCTACGACATCATGACCGAACGCTACGAAATCACGTCGATGCTGCAACGGGCGTTCTCGATGCAGCCCGCCCTGTTCGGCACCCTCGAACGCGGCACACCCGACAACCCCGCCGTGACGAAAGAAAGCGTTCACCATTTCTACAAAAACGTGTCGGGCAGTATTCTGACACGCCCGGCCTGGTTTATGGACGTAGCCCAGCAGGGCGAAGGTATCGTTGACGTGACTACGCACTTGGTCGATCTGGTGCAGTGGGCCTGTTTCCCTGACCAATCGCTCGATTATCAGAAAGACATCCGGCTCACCTCAGCCCGCCGATGGACTACCGACATGACGCTGAGTCAGTTCAGGGCCGTGACCAAACTGCCTGCTTTTCCTGATTATCTGAAAAAAGACGTCGTGCGCGACAGCATGTTGCAGGTCTACAGCAACGGCGAAATCAATTACCAGTTGAAGGGCGTTCATGCGAAAGTTTCGGTTATCTGGGCTTACAAAGCACCCGAAGGCGGGGGCGACACGCACTACTCGATTATGCGCGGCACCAACGCCAATCTGGTGATTCGGCAGGGAGCCGACCAGAAATTCGTACCGACGCTTTACATTGAACCGAGCGACGCTTCGCCTGCTGGCAAAACTGACCTCAGTGTGGCCGTTACCAACGCTGTTCGGGCTTTGCAGACCGAGTTTCCCGGCATCAGCGTTCGGAAGAATGCCACTGGCTGGGAGGTTGTTACGCCCGAGTCGTACCGCGAAGGCCACGAAGCCCACTTTGGCCGGGTCATGCAGAAATACCTCGACTTCCTGAAAGCCGGAGCCATGCCCGCCTGGGAAGTACCGAACATGCTGGCGAAATATTACACCACTACGCAGGCCCTCGAACTGGCAAAAAAACATGACTAACCTACACGCAAACCGTCGCCGGTTTTTACAGCAGACCGTAGCAGCCGCAACGGGCGTAGCCGTGGGCACTACCTCGCTTAGCGATGCGTTCGGCGCACCAGCTATTATCAGCCGTTCAACAACCCAGCCGGGTGCCTCGCGAATCCGGTTTGCGGCCATTGGGCTGAACCACGGGCATATTTACGGGCAGGTAGAAGCCGTAATTCGGGGCGGGGGCGAACTGGTATCGTTCTACGCCAAAGAAGATGACCTGGCCGCTACCTTCGCCAAACGCTACCCGCAGGTCAAACGCGCCCGCACCGAAGAAGAAATTTTAGCCGATAAAAGCATTCAACTCGTGGTCAGCGCGGGAATTCCCGACGAGCGCGGGCCGCTGGGCGTTCGGGTGATGCGGGCGGGCAAAGATTATATGGCCGACAAACCCGGCCTGACAACCCTCGCTCAACTTGCCGAAGCGCGGAAAGTGCAGAAGGAAACCGGGCGCATTTACTCGATTATGTACAGCGAACGGTTAGAGAACAAAGCCACCGTGAAAGCGGGCGAATTGGTTAAAGCCGGGGCTATTGGGCAGGTGGTGCAGACCATTGGGCTGGGGCCGCACCGCATGAGCATCAAATCGAGACCTGAGTGGTTTTTCGACAAGAAACGCTACGGCGGTATCCTGTGCGACATCGGCTCGCACCAGTTCGACCAGTTTCTACATTTCACCGGTTCCACGCAGGCCGACGTGCTGGCCGCGCAGGTCCGCAATGTGCATTACCCGCAATATCCCAATTTTGAGGATTTCGGCGATGTGATGCTGCGTGGCAACGGCGGGTCGGGCTACGTGCGCGTGGACTGGTTCACGCCCGACGGCCTGAATACCTGGGGCGACGGTCGGCTAACGATTCTGGGTACAGATGGCTACATCGAACTCCGCAAATACACCGACATTGGCGGGCGCACGGGCGGCAATCACCTGTTTTTGGTCAATCAGAAAGAAACCCGCTATGTCGATTGCAGCGACGTGGCCCTCCCCTACGGCACCCAACTCATCGACGACATTCTGAACCGAACCGAAACGGCCATGACGCAGGCGCACTGCTTTCTGGCTACCGAACTGGCTCTGAAAGCCCAGCAATGGGCGGAGCGAAAGGCGTAGTGACGCTGGCCCCTCCCCTAAAACAAGGGGAGGGCATACAGCGGGGCTAATAGTGTCCTTTGTGGCTAACCCATTACGTTAAAAGACCCCCTCACCCCCGGCCCCTCTCCCAAAACGGGAGAGGGGTGAGCCATCCGGGAGCACTGCTCCCCTCTCCTGTTTTGGGAGAGGGGCCGGGGTGAGGGAAATTAAGTCTATGAAACATATCTACGCATTCCTACTCATCGCATTGTATGCTTCCGCCCACGCACAAGACCCCAACTGGAAACGGGTGCGCGTGCTGGTCTACACCAAAAACGGTAAAGGCTACGTGCATGATAATATTCCGTTTGCCGTACAGGCCGTTCTCAAACTGGGCCGCGAGCACGGTTTCAGCGTCGATACGTCGTCGCGGGCAGAGGTGTTCAGCGAGAGCAATCTGAAAAAATACAATACGCTGATCTTTACCAGCACCAACAACGACGTATTCGATAGTGATGCACAACGGCTGGCCTTTCGGCGGTACATCGAAGCAGGCGGTGGCTTTGTAGGCGTTCACTCGGTAACGGGCACCGAGCGCAACTGGGTCTGGTTCAAGCGGATGCTGGGCGGTACGTTTCTGTGGCACGCCAAATTTCAGCCGTTTAACGTACGTGTCATCGACAGCAACCACTCCTCCATGAAGGGCATACCGGCGGTCTGGACGCGCAACGATGAGTGTTATTTCGCCAAAGAACTGTCGCCGGGACCAACGGCGGTACTGGCCCACGACATCACCTCGCTCGACCGGAGCGACCCGCGTGAGGAGCAGAAAATCAAAGACGCTGCCGGACATTACAACACCCTTTACCCGGCAGCCTGGTATTACGACTTCGACGGGGGCCATACGTGGTGTACGGCTCTGGGCCATTCCAAGGAAGATTACAGCGAACCGACCTTCGTGAACCACCTTTTTCAGGGCATCCGCTACGTGGTAACACGAGTCAAACAGATTGATTTTTCGAGAGCTTACGCTACGAATCGCGACGAGCCGATTCGATGAAACAAGTTTTTACCCCTTTCTTACCAACCATAATTCCTAAACACTATGAATGCTTATTACCAGAAAATCAGGCTCCGGGGCCGTCCGTTGCAGCTACTGAGCCTGCTGCTGTTTCTTCTGCTGCCGGGGCTGCTGTTCGCTCAGGAACGCACCATTACCGGGCAGGTTCTCTCTACCGACGACAACACGCCCCAGCCGGGTATCAACGTGGCGGTGAAAGGCACCACACGCGGCACCACTACCGATGCGTCGGGAAATTACCGTATTGCCGTTCCAGACGGTAATGTTACGCTGGTAT
The DNA here is from genome assembly GCF_001988955.1 of Spirosoma montaniterrae. NCBI lineage: Bacteria > Pseudomonadati > Bacteroidota > Cytophagia > Cytophagales > Cytophagaceae > Spirosoma > Spirosoma montaniterrae. The sequence goes on from NZ_CP014263.1 coordinate 3,619,807, forward strand.
TCTCCTCGGTGGGATTTACTACGCAGGAAGTGGCCGTGGGCAATCAATCGAGTGTCAACTTAAGCTTAGTTAGCGACAACCGCGCCCTGAGCGAAGTGGTCGTTGTGGGTTACGGTACGCAGAAAAAGAGTCAGACTACGGGAGCCATTTCATCGGTAGGAGCCAAAGAAATTGCCGAACTGCCCCTCACCAATGCCCGGCAGGCATTGCAGGGCCGGGCGGCTGGCGTCGACGTAATTCAGACGGGGAGCCGTCCGGGTGGGGGCGTTACGGTGCGGGTTCGCGCCCGACGCTCGATCAACGCCAGCAACGACCCACTTTTTGTGCTTGACGGAATCCCGCTGGCCGGTAATATCGACGACCTCAACCCCAACGATATTGCCGGAATGGAAATTCTGAAAGATGCTTCAGCAACGGCTATTTATGGTTCTCGCGGTGCCAACGGCGTTATTATCGTGACCACCAAACGCGGCAAAACCGGCAAATCGCAGGTCAACGTCGACAGCTACTACGGCGTATCGTCTGAATTAGGCCGGATCGATGTGATGGACGGCCCGCAGTTTGCCGAATACAAACGCGAGTCGCGCCGGGCAGTGGGTATCTACAAAGATGCGAACGGTAATAATGTGCCATCGGGTGTGGCCGATCCGTTTGCCGACTCGAAGCTGTTTGAACCCATTGAATTAGACGGTATCGCCAAGGGCCGTACTACCGATTATCAGTCATTTCTGTTGCAGCAGGGCACCATCCAGAGCCACAACGTATCGGTGCTGGGCGGTAGCGAGAAAACGCAGTTTGCCGTATCGGGCGGTTATTTCCGGGAGGTGGGTATCGTTAAAAATCAGGACTTTACCCGCTACAACTTCCGCCTTGCCATCGACCACCAGTTAAACAATCGTATCCGCATCGGCATGACAACGCTGGGCGCGTACAGCCTACAAAATGGTAACGATTTCAATCCCTACGGCGGTGCCTTGCAGGAGAACCCGCTGGGCCGACCCTTCGACGACAACGGCAATCTGATCTTTCTGCCTACGTCCGACGGCCTGCGTACCAACCCCATTGCCGAGGTCATTCCGGGCGCACAGGTTGACCTGACCAAGCGGATGCGGATGTTTACGAGCCTCTACGGCGAGTGGACCATTCTCGATGGCTTGAAATACCGCGTTAACTTCGGCCCGGATTTTACCAATCGGCGCGTAGGGCGGTTTACGGGCAGCCAGACCAACGCCCGGCGCGGGGGCGATCCAACTGGTTTTACTACCTACGAATACCAGTTCAATTATACGCTCGAAAACATCCTGACGTATCAGAAAACAATTGGTAATCACAATTTTAACCTTACGGCCCTGCACTCGCTTCAGCGCGACGATTTCGAGACGGGTACGATGAACGTAACGGGTATTCCGGCTGAAACACAGCAATACTTCAACCTCGGTCAGGCAACGATCATCAACAGCATCGGCACGAATCTGGAGCAGTGGACCCTCAACTCGTACATGGGCAGATTAAACTACGACTACAACGACAAATACCTGCTTACGCTGACGGCCCGTGCCGACGGTAGCAGCCGATTCGGGGTAAACAACAAATACGGCTTTTTCCCCTCGGCGGCTGTGGGCTGGAATATCAGCAACGAACCATTCCTGAAAGGGTCATCATGGATCGACATGCTCAAATTCCGTGTCAGCTACGGGTCAACGGGTAACACGGCTATCAACCCATATCAGACGCAAACGCTGCTGACCCGCACCACCTACGCTTTTGGCACCCTGCCCGGCTACGGCTACCGGCCAAACACCATCGGCAACCCCGACCTGAAATGGGAAACCACCACCACAGGCAACGTTGGGCTTGATTTCAGCCTGTACCGGGGCCGTATCTCGGGTTCGCTCGAAGTGTACCGCGCCAACACCCGCGACCTGCTTCTGGCCGACCAATTGCCGTTTACCAGTGGCTACGGCAGTGTACTGCGGAACGTGGGCCGCACCCGCACCGAAGGCGTTGAGGTTACGGTATCGACCGTTAACGTGAATACGCCGTCGGGCTTCAAATGGAGCACTGATTTGCAGTGGGCGCGCAACCGCGAAGCCATTGTCGAGCTCTTTAATGGTAAGGTCGATGACATCGGCAACTCGCGCTTCATCGGTCAACCCATTACGGCCTATTTCGACTACAAGAAAATTGGTATCTGGCAGGCGAGTGAAGAAGCCGAAGCCGCCAAGTTTGGCCGCAGAGTGGGCGAAATAAAGATTCAGGACAACAACGGGCGTAGCCCCGACGGGCAGTTGACGGGCCAGCCCGATGGCCGTATCAACGCCGACGACCGCGTAATCATTGGTTCGCAGGTGCCGGAATTTACCGCCGGGATGACCAACCGGTTCAGCTACAAAGGCTTCGATCTGTCGTTCTTCCTGTTTGCGCGGGTAGGCAGCACCATCCGCAGCGGGTTCCATACGGCGTTTAGTTCGCTGGCAGGCCGCTACAATAACTTAGACGTAGATTACTGGACTCCCAACAACCCAACCAACGAGTTTCCTCGTCCCAACCAGAGTCAGGAGGCACCGGTATTTCAATCGACCCTGCAATATTTCAGCGGCACATTCCTGAAAGTGCGGAACATCAATATCGGATACAACCTGCCCGCTACTTTGACAAATCGGCTGCGCATGAGCGGTCTGCGCGTGTTTGCATCGGCACAGAACCCGTTCAACTTCTCGGAGTACCGCTCAAAATACAAGGGTATCGACAACGAATCGTTCGATATTGTCAACCAGAACCAGTCACCTGCTGTAAAGCAGTTCACCGTTGGCCTCAATGCCAAATTCTAACCACGATTTTTCGGATTAACCTGATTTCGTTGCTTATTCATTTCACTGATCATTCCGATGAAAACCATATATTCAATAAAATACATGCTGGTGGCTGCTCTGTTGTTGGGGAGTCAGTCGTGCAAAGACGTACTCGAAGAAGTACCCGTCTCGCAGGTAGGGGCGCAGTACATCAACACCCCGGCAGGCTTTGAAGCCGCTGGCCGGGCTGCTTACTCTACCCTGCGCGATTTCTACGGACGCGAGATTGGCATGAACCTCACCGTGTTTGGCACCGATACGTACACCATGGGGGCCGATGGCAGCTACAAATTCATGAACCAGTATTTGTCGCAGTTCGATGGGCGGGTCGATCTTATGCGCGACCTCTGGAACAACTTCTACGTGGGTATCAACACGATGAATATCGTGATCGATAACTCGACCTCGGTAACGGGTCTGGACCCCAATCTGGTGAAACGACGTGTGGCCGAAATGAAGTTTCTGCGGGCGCATCACTATTTTGTGTTAACCCAGACCTTTGGTGGCGTGGCCCTCGTAACAAAAGGCAACCTGCTGCCCACCAAGGAGTTTAAGCGGGCCACGGTGAAAGAGGTATACGCCCAGATTGTCGGTGATCTGGAAGCGGCCATTCCTGACCTCGGCACCCCTACGTCTGATTATGGCCGGGCTACCAAAGGAGCCGCCGAACACCTGCTGGCGCGGGTTTACCTGACCAAAGCTACTTCCGATGCCGCTGCCGCCGACGATTACGCCAAAGCCGCTACGCTGGCTACCAACGTCATCAAAAACTACAGCTACGCCCTCCTGCCCGACTTTGCCAGCGTGTTTGCACAGGGCGGGGGCGAAATCAACAGCGAAGTGATTTTTGCGACGCAATACACCTCCGACGCGCTGACCAATATTGGAGCCGCTGGCGGAAGCCCAATTCAGGGCAACGGCAATCCGAATCAGGTACAAGGCAACCAGACCCACCTCTATTTCGGGATGGAATATGACACGCAGGCGGGTATGCAGCGCGACGTACTCAATGGCCGCCCATTCAAACGGTATATGCCTACGAAGTACATGCTCGAAACGGTGTTTGCTATAAATAACCGGGTCAACGATTCGCGCTACAAGAAGACGTTTAAGGATACCTGGCTCAGCAACCGCCCCGGCACCTACACCAATATGTTCGACGACTCGAAAACGCGCCTGACCTTTGCCAGTGGCGACACCACCATTTTTATTCCCGGATTCGAGATGTCGAAGGCCGAGCGCGCCAGACGACCGTATCAGGTGCTGGTGCCGAGCAACTACCGGCCCAACCTCTTTCCGACGCTCCAGAAGTTTCTGGACCCTCTCCGCCCCGACCGGACCTACGAGGCCGGTAGCCGCGACTTTATCATGTTCCGGCTGGCCGAAACATACCTGATTCTGGGCGAAGCGCAGTTCCGGCTCGGCAAACTAACCGAAGCCGCCGATGCCATCAACATGGTACGTCGGCGGGCGGCATGGCCGGGCCGGGCCGCACAGATGGAAGTGACGCCCGCCCAGATCAACATCGACTTTATTCTGGACGAGCGCGACCGCGAACTGGCAGGCGAGATGTTCCGCTGGTTCGACCTGAAGCGGACGGGCAAGCTCATCGAACGGGTAAAAGCGCACAACCCTGACGGTGGCCCGAACATCAAGGATTTCCATGTACTACGCCCCATTCCGCAGGATCAGATCGACCGTACTACCAACGGTGCTACTGCCTTCCCGCAAAATCCGGGCTATTAAGCACGAATAAGGTTCCTTCTCGACCATGACCAAGCCCGTTACGCTTAAAGAACTGTCGCAGGAGTTGGGGGTGTCGGTGGCGACGGTGTCAAAAGCCCTCAACCACGACCCCACCATCGGGCATTACACGCGCGAACGGGTGTTGAAACTGGCGCAGGACAGAAACTACATCCCAAACGAAAATGCCCGCAACTTTCAGCAGCAGAAGAGTTTAACGATTGGTTTGCTGATTCCGAACGTGCTCGATCAGTTTTTTGTGCAGGCCATCAACGGTGTCGATGCCGTGGCTGTGGATACGCACTACAGTTTGGTGGTAGCGCAAACCCGCGACGACCCCAACCGGGCGGCTGCGGTGCTGAACATGATGCTGCGCGACCGGGTCGATGGGCTGATTGCAACAATTACGCCCAACACCACCGACCTCGCGCCCTACCAACGGCTCGAAGCGGCTGGGATTCCGGTTGTGTACATGGCCCGCAGTCCCAACGATCCGGCCTGCCACCGGGTAGTGTGTCAGAACGTGCAGGGTGCTACACAGGCCACGCGCTTTCTGCTCGAACGCGGCCACCGGCGGCTGGCGCATTTGAAAGGTCCCGACGCTATCTCGGCCAGCCATCAGCGACAAACGGGGTTTGCCAATGCCATAGCCGACTGGCCCGAACGGCCCAGATCTGTGCAGGTTGAAACGGTCGATTTATTGGCCGAGTCGGTTTATAAGGCCATGCAGCGGCTTATGGAACGACCCGACTACCCAACGGGCATTTTGACCTTTAAAACGTATATCACCCTCGATGCCATTGATTTTCTGCGCCAACATTATCCTGAACGGCTGGCCCGGATCGACTTTGTGGGTTTCGGCAACCTGCCGCTCATCCGCTACCTCGACCCCAAGCCAGCCGCATCGGTGGAAGAAAACGCCCACCTGATGGGTCAGGAAACCATGCGGCTGCTGTTGCGGCTAATGCAAAACGCCGAAACGGGCGTCGTGACCAACCCGCAGCACATAGAAGTACCCTGTAAGCTGATACCCCACGAACCCCAATCCTAATACACTGTCAGCAGGCAGGGCACCCTCACGTTTCGGTCGGTGAGGTCAAGGTCGGTATTGTGGGTGAGTTGATGGAGCAGCAGCCGGAACGCTTCGGCCCCCACCGTAAACGGGTCGGCTTCAACGGAAGCTAACGGGCGGTAATTAATGTATTTAAGCAATGGCAGCGTACCGAAACCAACGAACGAAATGGTGTTTACGCGCTCCGGGTAATGGGTTTTCAAAAACTCGATGGCGTCTAAGGTTACGTAACTTTTGAATGTCAGCATCGCCGTGGGCGGGTCGGGTAGCCGCATCAACGCCTGCATACAGTCGAAAGTCGACTCGGTGGTCAGGTCGGAGGTTTGTACTAAATAGGGGTCATACGGAATCTGATGATCGTGTAGTGCCTGCTGATAGCCATCATGGCGTATCTGACTGGTTGCCAGACTATACGGCCCGCGCAGATGCGCTACCCGCCGATGCCCCTGCGCAATCAGATAAGCAACGGCCTGCCGACTACCGGTAAATGAGTCGTTGGTCACGCTGTAGTGCGAACGGTCGCGGGCATTCCGCATCAGAAACACAACCGGAATACCGAAGGCATTGAGCCGACGAACGAAATCAGTTTTGTAGGTATGCGACGTGCTGGCAATGATAATACCATCGACCCGGTTGCGGAGCATTGTTTCGATGAGTTGCTGCTCTTTGTTGAGGTCTTCGTGGGTTTGCGTGATGAGTACGTTGTAGCGGTGCTGCACGGCTGATTCTTCGATACCGGGCAACGCCAGTGCATAAAACTGATCGAACAGGTCGGGAATGATGACACCGATGGTAAACGTTCGGCTCTGTTTAAGTCGGCGGGCGGCTTCGTTCGGTACGTAGTTCCAGGTTTGGGCCAGTTCCGTCACGCGTTGACTGGTAGCCGGGCTGATTTCGGGGTCGTTGCGCAATGCTTTAGACACTGCCGACACCGAGAGTCGCAGTTCGCGAGCCAGGTCTTTCAACGTAACGCCTTTTTTCATACTGTCGGGAAATGGGCGAAGTTACGAAAACGATACAGGGATTTGGAAAGGAATGTTTTGGCCTGATGCGAACGGAAAGCTGTTCGACACTTAAGTACCGAACGCGTTAACAACGGACATTCGCGCAGACTATCAATTGATTGCTAATGCGGACAAACGTCCGCACTTATCCGGTTCGGGATTCAAATCCCGAACAGCAACCAGGACTTAAATTCCGAACCGCAACCAACGAACAGAAATGACGATAGACAAACCACTAACTGAAACCGCTTCGCTGTTCGACCTGAGCCAGAAAGTTATTGTGGTCACAGGCGCAACGGGCATACTGGGCGAGTCATTTTGCCGGTCTATTGGCGAAGCCGGTGGCACGGTCGTGGCCGTAGGTCGCAACGAGGCCGTAGGCAGCAACCGTGTGGCTGAATTACGTCAGTCGGGTATCGAAGCCCTCTTTGCCCCCGCCGACGTGCTCCAGCAGGCCGACCTCGACCGCGTCTGCGAACAAACCCTCGATACCTACGGGCGCATCGACGGGCTGGTAAACGCGGCTGGCGGCAACGTCGCTGAAGCTGTAATTGGCCCCGACGCCGACCTGTTTTCGGTCAGTTTAGATGCCCTACGCCGGGCCTTCGACCTCAACCTGTACGGCACGATTTTGCCCACGCTAACCTTTGGCAGGCACTTGGTTAAACAGGGCGGCAGTGTCGTCAATATATCCTCCATGGCGGCTCAGTCGGCCATTACGCGGGTGTTGGGCTACTCGATGGCAAAAGCTGCGGTCGATAATTTTACGCGCTGGATGGCCGTGGAAAGTGCCCACCGGTACGGCGACAAACTACGCGTGAACGCCATTGCGCCCGGCTTTTTCGTTACTAACCAGAACCGCCACCTGCTCACCAACCCCGATGGTTCGTATACGGCGCGGGGCGAAGCCGTGATTCGTAGTACACCCTACCGCCGATTCGGCCAACCCGACGAACTGGCCGGTGCGCTCGTCTGGCTGCTATCTGATGCGTCGCGCTTCGTCAATGGCGAAGTTATCTGCGTGGATGGCGGTTTTCATGTCTTTTCAGGAGTTTAACTTTTAGTGAAAAGTGAAAAATGCACAGTGAAAAGTCAATCTGAACACACGCTACATTTTTCACTTTTCACTTTTCACTAAGCACTATGCGCTTACTTCAATCCTGGCGGTGGTTTGGGCCGAACGACCCCGTTACACTGACCGACATTCGGCAAACCGGGGCTACGGGCATCGTAACGGCCCTGCACCATATGCCATACGGCGAAATCTGGCCCGTTGAGCAGATTCGGGCGCGGCAAGACGAAATCCGGGCGGCTGGCCGAAACGGGTCAACGCTCGACTGGGCCGTAATCGAGAGTCTGACGGTTCACGAAAGCATCAAAACCCGCACGGGACCGTATCAGCAATATATCGACAAGTACAAGCAAAGCCTGCGCAACATTGCCGAATGCGGCCTGAAAATCGTGACGTACAATTTTATGCCCGTCAACGACTGGACTCGCACGAATCTTGATTATACGATGCCCGACGGCTCGAAAGCTCTGTATTTCAACTGGTTCGACTTAGCCGTTTTCGATATTCACATGCTCCGTCGGCCCAACGCGGCTGACAACTATCCGGCGTATGTAGTGGCTGAGGCCGAGCAGCGATATGCCCGCTATACCGAGGCCGAACGCGAACACCTTGCGGGGGTAGTGATGTTCGGCATTCCGGGCGAAGAACGGCAGACAATTCCAAAAATGCGCGACAAACTGGCCCTCTACAACGACATCGACCACGCGGCCCTCCGCAGTAATCTGATCGATTTCCTGCGCGAGATTACGCCCGTAGCCGACGAACTGGGCATTCGCATGGCGATTCATCCCGACGATCCGCCGTTCGATATTCTGGGGCTGCCGCGCATTGCCTGCCGTGCTGACGACTTCGCCCAACTGCTTTCGGCGGTGCCGAACGAGAGTAATGGCGTGTGTTTCTGTACCGGCTCGCTGGGGGCCAATCCGACCAATGATCTGGTTGAGATGGCAAAGCAGATTGGCACGAAGATTCATTTTGTACACCTGCGTAACGTAAAGAAAGACGAACACGGCAACTTTTTCGAGGACGATCACCTCGGTGGCGACGTAGACATGTACGGCGTGATGCGCGAGATTCTGCGGATTCAGCAGCAGGTGGCCGAGCCGATTCCGTTCCGGCCCGACCACGGCCATCAAATGCTCGACGATCTGCACAAAACTACCAACCCTGGCTACTCGTGCATTGGCCGGATGCGCGGCCTTGCCGAACTGCGTGGCCTGGAGTTAGGCATCTGCCGCGCCGAAGGATGGTAATTTAGTGATGAGTGATGAACGATGAGTGTTTGCGTCAGCCTACTCATCACTCATCGTTCATCACTCATCACTAAAAAATACTCATCACTAAAAAAGATTATGACAACGACGACGCAACCTTTTATTAGCGAAGATTTTGTGCTGGAGAACGACTATGCCCGGTCGCTGTATTTCGACTATGTACAGCACCTGCCAATTGTTGATTACCATAATCACCTCCCGCCCGACGAAGTAGCGAACAACAGACGATACGCCAACCTGACCGAAATCTGGCTAAAGGGCGACCACTATAAATGGCGGGCCATGCGCACCAACGGCGTACCCGAATCGCACATTACGGGCGAACAGGACGACTGGACCAAGTTCCGGGCGTGGGCGCAGACGGTGCCGTACACCATGCGTAATCCACTTTACCACTGGACGCACATGGAGTTGGCTAAACCATTTGGTATCAGCAAGTTGCTGAACGCAGACACGGCACGGTCCATTTACGATTCCTGCAATGAGCAGTTGCAGAACCGCTGGTCGGCGCGGGCGTTGCTCGCTACCTACGACGTGCGCATCGTTTGCACTACCGACGACCCTACCGACGACCTGCGTTACCACCAGCAGATGCGGGCTGAATCGGGGCCAACCGAAGGCGAGGCACTGACCATGCTGCCCACCTTCCGGCCCGATGCCCTGCTACCTACCGCCGACGTTACCGGCTGGCGCAAACGCATCGACGCGCTGACTGCGGCATCGGGCGTGGCTGTTACTGACCTCAACTCGTACCTGGAAGCGATGGCCCGGCGCATTGCCACCTTCGACGCGCTGGGATGCCGGGCTTCAGACCACGGCCTGGAGCAGATGCCGCCCGTTGCCGAACGCAGCACGGCACTCGAAACCGCCTTTAAGCAATTGGTGGCCGGGCAAACGCCCACCGATGCGGGGGTATTTGAGCAGTTACAGGGGTATTTATTGCTCGAACTTTGTCGCGAATACCACAGGCGCGGCTGGGTGCAGCAGTTTCACCTCGGTGCATTGCGCAATGCCAATACACGGCTATTCAGGCGCATGGGACCGAACGTGGGGGGCGACTCCATCAGCGACCTGCCACAAGTACACCGGCTCGCGCTTTTCTTAGATGCCCTCGACCAAACCGACCAGCTTACCAAAACGGTGCTGTATAACCTGAACCCGGCTGATAACGAAGCCTTTGCTACCATGATCGGTAATTTTCAGGGTGGCATGACGATGGCAGGCAGCATTCCGGGCAAACTGCAATGGGGTAGCGGCTGGTGGTTCCTCGATCAGAAAGACGGCATGGAAGCACAGATCAACGCCCTCTCGAACATGGGCCTGCTCAGTCAGTTCATCGGCATGGTGACCGATTCGCGCAGTTTCCTGTCGTTCTCCCGGCACGACTACTTCCGGCGAATTTTGTGTAATTTGCTGGGAAAAGACATCCACAAAGGACTGTTACCCAACGACCTACCCTGGCTGGGACAAATAGCCGCCAACATCTCATACCACAATACGATTCGTTATTTTAGCTGGGAGAAGTAGCGCAGACTGGCGAGAGCCGGTCATCACAACAATATACAACGATGAATCGCAACATACGGGCAACCTCCAATCATACCGCACCGGCGGATCGTTACGACGCTATTGTTGTTGGCTCCGGCATTAGCGGGGGTTGGGCGGCTAAAGAGCTGACACAAAAAGGATTGCGGGTGTTGCTGCTCGAACGCGGTCGGCCTGTAGAACACGTCACCGATTATTCAACGGCTATGCAGGCTCCGTGGGAGTTTCCGCACCGGGGCCGCAAAACCTTCGACGACACCGAAGCCTACCGCATTCAGTCGAAAAACTACGGCGTCGATGAAACGAATAAGCACTTCTACGTCAACGAGATCGAGAACCCCTACGTGCAAACCCAGCCCAACGAGTTTGTGTGGGCGCGGGGACATCAGGTGGGCGGGCGGTCGCTGACGTGGGGGCGGCAGTGTTATCGCTGGAGCGATCTGGATTTTGAAGCAAATCTGAAAGAGACTATTGGCGTCGACTGGCCCATTCGCTACGCCGACATCGCACCCTGGTACACCTACGTCGAAAAATTCGTTGGTATCAGCGGGAGTCGCGAAGGCATGGCGCATTTGCCCGACAGCGAATTTCTGCCGCCAATGCCCATGAACTGCGCCGAAAAACACCTCTCGGCAACGGTAGCCAAAACCTACGCCGACCGGCGCGTCATCATCGGGCGCGTAGCCAATCTGACGCAGCCCAAAATAGCCCGGGGCGTGTGCCAGTTCCGCAATCTCTGCGACCGGGGTTGCCCTTTCGGTGGTTATTTTAGTTCTAATGCAGCTACGTTACCCGTAGCCGCAGCAACAGGGCGGCTTACCCTGCGCCCGCACAGCATCGTAACGGAGGTATTGTATGACGACCGCACCAAACGGGCCAAAGGCGTGGCGGTGCTGGATGCCGAAACAGGCAAAACCTACGAGTACTTCTCACGAATTCTGTTCCTCAATGCCAGCACCATCAGTACGGCATTTCTGATGCTGCGTTCTACCTCAGCCCGCTTTCCAAACGGATTAGGCAACGACTCCGGGGAGTTGGGGCGCAACCTGATGACGCACTCAAAAATCAACGTGCGGGGCCATTATGAGGGGTTTTTAGATCAGTATACGTTTGGTCGGCGGGCCAATGGCATTTACGTACCGCGTTTCCGCAATGTCGCCAAAGCGCACCCCGATTTCCGGCGGGGTTATAACTACCAGGGCGGAGCCAGCCGACCGCGTACCTCGCCAGCCGATGTGCAGGCCGGTTTTGGAGCCGATCTGAAAGAGGCACTGACCAAGCCCGCACCTTACTGGAATGTGGGGCTAACCGGCTTCGGCGAACAACTCCCCGACCCGGCCAACGTAGTGCGCGTAAGTCAGACGGTGAAAGACAAGTGGGGTCTGCCCGTGCCTGAACTGACGTGGCGGTGGTTGCCCAACGACATTGCCATGATGACCGACGCGGCCCGCGAAGCCACGGCCATGCTCGACGCTGCCGGTTGCCGCAACATAGTGGCCGAACCCATCAGCCAACTACGCTCTACGGTCCACGAAATGGGTACTGCCCGCATGGGCCGCGATCCAAAAACGAGCGTACTGAATGCCCATAATCAGATTCATGCCTGCAAAAACGTGTTCGTTACCGATGGTGCCTGCATGACCTCCGCATCCTGCGTAAACCCTTCGCTGACCTACATGGCCCTGACCGCCCGCGCGGCTGACTTTGCCGTAAAAGAGCTGAAGCGACAGAATTTGTAAACTATCTCAAAGCAAACCCAAGTGTTCTATTAAGAATTCCAGTAGACGATGTTTCGTCATGCGCAATGAACGTTAAAAGTGAACGGTTGGGAAAATTTATTGGACGATCTGGGGTCAAATACCAGTATACACCAATCTCTTTACAGTTAATTTATTACCGCCCCACAAATAAGGCGGCTCGCCTGTTTTACCATTAAATATTTCTGTTGTCACCAAGTCATTTTTATCAAACTCGTAGGAATACCGCCCTACGTAGACATTGGGATATGTTCTAAATGGCCCATTTTGTTGGATGGTATAGCCTACAAGAAGGTTGCGTGATATTTTGCCAAAGAAAGTCTTGATTGGGACAAGTCCTGATTTAGTTAAATCGAACTCATTTTTAATTGTATGACTCGGACCTCCATCATGATCCTCCATGAGTATTTCTGTTTCATTTCCGTTGTTCACACTATATGTCAAATACTCACCTTTCCGACTAATCACATAGCCTTCGTCGTTGTAAGTGACCTTAGTATAGCCTTGCTCCTCTGCAAACCCCCGACTATCAAGGGCCAACCGTTGCGTCGTTACCCGCTTGGGTACTGTGTTCAGGGCCACCCGACGGATGTTCACCGCACTACCAACATACTCGTAGTAGATCGAATCAGTCCGCTCGGTCATGCTGGATGCCCCGAAATACTGGTTGTACTCGCTTAGAATCCGGCCCTGTTTGTCGTAGCTGTAGCTGCTCTGCTGCACCATACCCACCCGATACGACTGCCCCTCGACTACCACCGTTTCTTCCTCCAGCCGGGAAGGTTGGCTGGGGCTGATAAGTTCTTTGATGGTCTGGCGGGCCACCCGCACACTATCCGAGACTGCCGGGCCAGCCACCGGGTCGGTGGTTTTTTGGCAGCCCCCGCAGCCCATCAGCAGGGCCACCACAAACAGATTATACACACAAACAGATTTCATAGTCGTAAGGCAAGTTTTTCACTGTGGAAAAACGTAAGTGGAAAAATTATGAAGCGCGTGAAAATGCATGAAGCCGGCGTGTTTCCGGCTTCATGCATGAGGGAAAAATATGGCTTCGCTAAGGCTTTATCAGAATCAACTTACTGGCCCGTTTGCCATTGCTGTGTACCGTTACAACGGCTGAACCGACAAATTTGCCCTGTAAATCAACAGCTTTCGTTTCTTTGTAGCCCGTTCCAATACCATCGGACTGCCAGAGCACGTGTCCTAACAGATTAGTAATCTGCACGGCATACGCTGCATTCAGGGACGTTACAAACTCCAGTTCAAACTGCCCACTACTCGGATTAGGCCGCACCAATAGGTCGACTTCGCCAACTGTTGGCTCGACCGTTACGGTACTGGCTTTCCGACCGCCCGACATATTGCAACCGTTAGTGAACTGGATGTTAATCTGATTACCACCTTGCGAGGCTGTACCAGTCACAGTACGGCCCTGTCGGGCATCGCCAGGAAAAGTATGGGTTGCCGTTGTGTTCGGGTTCATTGTACCACCGAAGATGCCGGGCAGGGTCACGCTGACCGCTGAGTTGTTACTACTGTTGAAACGGTATTGCAACACACCCGAACCACAATCGTAGCTAACTACCTGAAAGGTCAGCGAACCACTGCCCGAAGGCGGAGTTTGGGGCGGCTCTGTAGTACCCCCCGACAAGTTGCAGCCATTCGTGAATTGAATATTGACTTGACTCCCGTCCTGCGAAGCAGTACCCGTTACGGTGCGGCCCTGCCGGGCATCAGCCGGGAAAGTGTGCGTTGCCACCGTATTCGGGTTCATCGTGCCACCGAAGATGCCGGGCAAAGTCACGTTGACGGGCGAGTTATTGCTACTGTTAAAACGGTATTGTAATACGCCCGTGTTGCAGTTATAGCTAACAATCTGAAAGGTTAGCGGGCCGCTGCCCGAAGGTGGGTTGGTGGTAGGTGGCGGGGTTTGCGTTTGTGAGCCACCTGTACAACCGCTCACCGTTTTAGGCGAACCGTTCATATCTCCGTTTACCCCGCAGATACGTACCGAGATGGTATGATTCTGCCCATTCTTCCAGGACGCATTGGCCGGAAACTGATACTGAAAACCATGATACCGGGCCGCCGGGTTGTTGCCAAAGTGGGGTACTAAATCCTGCCGGTCGCCAGTAGCGGTTAAGCCCGAATACGTTTTCACGCCGTCTACGTAAATATCGTAAGTAACGGGCTGACTCAAGTTGTTCTGATCCAACGCCCAACCACTTACACCATTGCAATCGGCAAAATCCAGTGCCGAATTGGGGTTACTTACCGAACAGGAACCTGAGCCTGTAGGCGGGTTAGGGGTGCCGGGGTCGGTTGTTCCGCCCTGCATGTTGCAACCGTTGGTGAACTGGATGTTGATTTGGCTACCGCCCTGCGATGCGGTGCCGGTTATGGTACGCCCCTGCCGCGCATCGCCCGGAAAGGTGTGAGTTGCTACGGTATTCGGGTTCATCGTGCCCCCAAAAATACCCGGCAAGGTCACGCTGACGGGCGAGTTGTCGTTGCTGTTGAAACGGTATTGCAATACGCCCGTGTTGCAGTCGTAGCTCACGATTTGGAAAGCCAAAGGCCCGCTGCCCGTGGGCGGGTTGGTGATAGGTGGTTCAGTAGTTGTATTGGCATCGGGCAGTACCAAACCGCCCAGCGCACAAGTGCCATTGCCGTAATCGATGCAAACCAGCGGGTCGGTAATGCCATCGGGCATGGTAGTGCCAAAACCTGCCGGGCTGTTTAAATCGACCCGCCCGCCATTGCCACTGAACCAGACATACTGTGCGCCCGGCGGCAGGGGTGTTGTAATATTACCGTTGGCATCGAGGTAAACGTCCTGCGGTTCTGTACCCAGCCGGGCAGGCCGAATCGGGTCGGTCAGCAACAGATTAGAAGTCTGAATGGCACTGAACCACGCATCGGCGGCTTTCACTAAGCCCTGCCCGGCTAAGTGGGTTGGTTCGCCCCCGCCCGATGCCCGTTCGGGGATGACATCAATATCAGGTCCCCGATAAATCCGCGACAGACCCGACGCGGTAATAACCTGCTCCTGCCCGGCCCGCACAAGTATAGTCGATTGGGTTTCCGCTTCTGTCTGCCGAGGGCTTACTCTATGATAAAAGAAAGATACACCTTCCAGCGTGGAGGTTTTGCCCACCATCCAGGCCAGTGGATCATCACCAACGCGGGGCGGCAAATGTTCACGGGATTTGCTAATCACTGCGACAAGTTTGTCTTTATACTCATTGGCAGAATTGATTCGTTGCTCTTCCCACGCACTCTCACGCAACGCTTTAGCATCAGTTTCTCCTTGCAGCCACAACACCGCTCTGACCCCGTAAGTAGAGCCATAAAACTGAAGTGTATTTTTAAAGACACCATAAGGGGCACCGGGGTCATAATTGTTAGTAGTACCGATAGGAGCCCCCAGTGGACCAATTGCTGGGTTGGTTGATTCTTGCCAGGCTTTTATAGTAATGCCACCCCAGGCCGCATTAAACAAAGCGACAGGAATCTTATACTGGTTTGCTATCTTTTCGCCAAAAGCCACCCAATACCACAAGGAATTGCCTAATGGAGCTATACCCGAATTTTGATTGCCGTAAGCCTCTTTGCCGGATGTTAAAGGAGAGAATACTGGTTTTCTAACATTAAACTGTGTTGCCAACTGGATAGAGTTAGGGTCAGTCGCTGTTAGGAAATCGGCACCTATGAATTTATCAGGCTGTACCCTGACCGCATCTAAAAGCGGCAGGTTAACCACATTTTCATTCGAAATTTTGTTGGGTAATCCCTGTGCATTTGATTGCCCTGCAATAATAAACACTTCTCCTACACCAACTTTCATCGTTTTAGTTGATACGAACGTCACAATCGCAGAAACAGATTTCAGGGTAAGTTGATACCAACCGGCACTGATTGTTTTTTCACCCGAAAAGCTTTTTGTTCCTCCCTGACCCGTCAGCATAGTTAATGGTATGGTCTGAGCGGGCAAACCCATATCATTTCCGTTTAAGTCTAATCTCTTGAGTTCTGCGGAAATCGTGGGGTTAACATAGAATATACCTCCAATAAAGGAGCCTCTGATTGACAGTTTTGCCGATCCATCTGTTCCTCTCTGATAAACCGCACCTACTACAGGTGACGTTATGTTCCAGGAGGACCTGAATAGATCTTGGAGGTTTCGAACAACCTGACCATGACCCGCTGTGTTCATGAAAATACAGCAAAGGAGTACCAGTAGACGATGTTTCGTCATGCGTAATGAACGTTAAAGTGACAATTAGAAAAAACGATTAACGGGGCGAGGAGACGTAGGAAAAATCAGTAGCTCTTATTGTATTATCACCAAATTCATACAGAGCAACACCTTCTATACTTCGTGCTATCTGGCGGACAATACGATTGTATTGATCATATTTATACCAATAAGTTGTTTTATATACATTCTTGTCAATACTATAGAAATTATCTCGGTCTATTGCAGTTTCTATAACCAGATTACGAGAAGGTTTTCCATAGATAGGCTGAATGCTTGGCAAACCTGCTTTCGTCAGGTCATAGGTGTTGCGAAAAATATAAGTCGGTGTCGATGGACTGGTCGATACTGACAACTCCAGCACATTCCCATTCTCAATCCTGGCAACAGTACGCCCGTACTCGTCCCGCAGAGCCAACAGATAGCCCTTCGCATCATAGGTCGCCACAAAGATCGTCGGCTGTTTTTCCGCAAACCCCCGACTATCAAGAGCCAACCGTTGCGTCGTTACCCGCTTGGGTACCGTGTTCAGGGCCACCCGACGGATGTTCACCGCACTACCAACATACTCGTAGTAGATCGAATCAGTCCGCTCGGTCATGCTGGATGCCCCAAAATACTGGTTGTACTCGGTTAGAATCCGGCCCTGTTTGTCGTAGCTGTAGCTGCTCTGCTGTACCGTACCCACCCGATACGACTGCCCCTCCACCACCACCGTTTCTTCCTCCAGCCGGGAGGGTTGGCTGGGGCTGATGAGTTCTTTGATGGTCTGGCGGGCCACCCGCACGCTATCCGAGACTGCCGGGCCAACCACCGGGTCGGTGGTTTTTTGGCAGCCCCCGCAGCCCATCAGCAGGGCCACCACAAACAGATTATACACACAAACAGATTTCATAGTCGTAAGGCAAGGTGCCTTTATCATGGCAAACGAATATAACATAAACCTGAACCGAATTGGCGTAGACGAAACAAAAGGAGGGGAATTGACACGAGCGGTCAATTATATCTTGAGAGGAAGAATCATTACATACATTAATGTATGTATTCAGTAAAGGTATATGAATGGTATCTTAGAATACAATTGTTTTGCCTAAAAAATTTATAAATTATTAGGACTTTCGCTTGTGGGTCAAAAATGAGAGTTTAGCTCCATGATTTCAAAACGGGATTACATTGAGTACTTGCTCAGCACACCCTTCAACTACACCTGCACCAACATGGCGGACCACAAACCTAACTTAAGCCATGATGTAGTCACGGATTTCCTGTCTCAGGAACGATTTACACCGGCTGACTTGTGGGCTATCGTTCAAGCACACATTGACGATTCAGACAGCGCAGCCGTGATCGTCGATGATAGTGTGCAGGACAAGCGATACTCCCGGTTTATTGACTTGGTTAAGAAGCAATATTCTGGTAATGAGCAGGGTACGGTGAAAGGGATTGGGCTGGTCAACCTGGTTCATACGGCGGGTAACGATGCTCCATGTTGGCCGATTGACTACCGCATTTTTCACCCAGAAACGGACGGCAAGACCAAGAACGATCTTTTTCAAGAGATGTTTACGCGGCTCATCACCCACAAACACCTCAAAGCCAGCCGTATACTCTTCGATTCATGGTACGCTTCGGTTGATAACCTCAAGCTAATTCATCGGGCTGGTTGGACCTTCTTCACCACACTGAAGAGCAACCGGCTGGTGAGTCTGCACCGAGATACGGGCTATCAACACCTGGACACCTTGCTATTTACAGAGCAAACGTTGGCTACCGGGCTGATTATCAAACTCAAAGAGGTTCCTTTTCAGGTAAAGTTGTTCAAGATGGTTGCCCCAAACGGCGACATTGACTGGGTCATTACCAATGACTTAGCTGCATCTGTAAATCGGTTTGTCGCTGAGTTAGCCAACGACACCCGCTGGCAGATCGAAACTTTCCATCGGAGCTTTAAGCAGTTGACAGGTTCAGAACGGTGTCAATGCCGCAAAGCCCGTTCTCAACGCAACCACTTAGCCTGTTGTTATCAGGCTTGGGTGGCACTACAAGTCAAGGCCAAACAAACTGGAAAGACCCTCTACCGCCTACGGACAGAATTGTTCTCTGACTATCTCCGAAATGAGTTAGCCAACCCCAGAATCAAAGCAATCACCATCTAAGCGAAAGTCCTAATTATATTTAACTCATTGACTTTCACTTATTATTTTCGCCACTTTATACTGCCATACCCCACAGTCCACTACGATCTGCATAAGAAGGATTTGCGCCTAACGGTTAAGTTGCCCATCAAAAATGCTTTCTACGGGTAGTCAACGTTTATCCCATTTTATGAAATCGATTTTACTCCTGCTTATCGGTTTGTCGATGGCGCAAGCTGCTCTGGCTCAGACAAAACCGCCTGTTCGCGTTGCTACGTACAACATCCGTTTCAATAACCCCACCGACGGCGTCAATGCCTGGCCCAACCGAAAAGAACGAGTAAAAGCCCTGATTCGCTACCACCGCTTCGACCTGTTTGGCGTGCAGGAGGCCCTGCGCGGTCAACTCAACGACCTGGCCGAAATGTCGGAATTTGCGTTTGTCGGTAAAGGCCGTGACGATGGCAAAGAAGCGGGCGAACACTCGGCCATTTTCTACCGGAAAGACCGCTTCAACCTGCTACAGACCGGCGATTTCTGGTTGAGCGAAACGCCCGATAAACCCGGCAAAGGCTGGGATGCCACCTGCTGCAACCGCATCTGCTCATGGGCCAAATTGCTGGATAAGCGCACCCGAAAATCAGTATATTTTTTTAGCGTACACTTTGATCATCAGGGTGTTGAAGCCCGTCGACAGTCGGGAAAACTGATGGTGCAGAAAATGCGCGAGATTGCTAAAAACGACCCTGTTATCTGCGTGGGCGATCTGAACTCAACGCCCGACACCGAGCAGGTGCAGACAATACAAACGCTGCTCAACGATGCGTACCGCGTTACCAAAATGCCACCCTACGGACCCGTTGGCACCTTCAACGGATTTAAGTTCGACGCCCCGCTTAAAGACCGCATCGACTACATATTCGTCAGCAAAAACGCGCAGGTACTCGACTATGCCGTGCTGACCGACGCGCAGGACCAACGCTACCCATCTGACCATCAGCCCGTTGCGAGTCAGGTAGTGTTACCTTGATAACCGTAAAGTAAAAGGGTTGGGCATTAAGCTTATATATATCAAATCCTTTCTCCCGATGAAAACACGTTTGTTTATCTTCTGCCTGTCTCTTTCGCTGCTTTTATCGTTTACCGACTCGCTGGCGCAAAAAGGAAAACCGCTCTACACCTTTCCACTTGGCGTTCAGGCGTATACGTACCGAAATAGCTTTCCCAAAGACGTGATTGCCACGCTCGATACCATCAAAGCATTAGGCATTACCGAAATGGAAGGCGGGGCACCCAAAGGTATGTCGCCCGACGAATTTCGTAAGCTCTGCAACGAACGCGGCATCCGTATTCCTTCTACGGGCGACGGCTACGAGTCGATTACCAAAGACCCGACAAAAGCAATTGCCAATGCCAAAGCTTTAGGCGCGTCGTATGTGATGGTAGCCTGGATTCCGCATCAGCGCGGCAATTTTACGCTGGCAAACGCCCAAAAAGCGGTTGACGACTTCAACCGGGTGGGTAAAATCCTGAAAGAAAATGGCCTGACGTTCTGCTACCACAACCACGGCTACGAGTTTCAGAAGCATGAAAACGGCACGTTGTTCGACTACATGGTGCAGAACACGAACCCCGACTATGTATCGTTTGAGATGGACATTCTCTGGACGCAGCACGGCGGAGCCGACCCGGTGGCGTTACTTAAGAAGTACGGCAACCGCTTCAAACTCATGCACCTGAAAGACCTTAAAAAGGGCGTAAAAGGCGACCTGACCGGTGGCACCCCCGCCGAAAACGACGTGCCACTGGGGCAGGGGCAGGTAAACATACCCGAGATTCTGCGGCTGGCAAAGCAGCTTGGCATTCAGCACTATTTTATTGAGGATGAGAGCAATAAAGAGTATGAGCAGATGCCCGTCAGCATTGCCTACCTGAAAAGTTTGCGGCAGTAAACCTACCCTGCGTATTCACGGCTATGCAACGCATCCGGGTTTCTGACAATCATCGCTTTCTGGTTCACAACGATGGTACGCCGTTTTTCTGGTTGGGCGATACGGCCTGGGAATTGTTCCATCGCCTGACCCGCGACGAAACCGACCTCTACCTGCAAAACCGCGCCCATAAAGGCTTCACCGTTATTCAGGCTGTTGTTTTGGCCGAACTCGACGGGCTGCGCGTTCCCAACGCCAACGGTGATGTACCGCTGATTGAGGTCGACCCCACGCAACCCAACGAAGCGTATTTTCAGCACGTCGATTGGGTAATTGACCGGGCTGCGTCGCTGGGGCTGTACGTTGGTCTGCTGCCAACGTGGGGCGACAAGGTGAACCAACGCTACGACTGGGCGAAAGGGCCGGAAGTTTTCAACGAATCGAATGCCGCCGAATACGGAACGTTTCTGGGCAATCGCTACCGCAACCGACTCAATATTATCTGGATACTCGGTGGCGACCGCGACCCCGACGAGCGCGCCGTTGCCATCTGGCGGGCTATGGCAACCGGCATTCTGAAGGGCGTGGGCAGGCGCGAAAACGCGCTGATGACGTTTCATCCGCAGCCGTTCGAGAGCGGCTCGTCGTCGCGCTGGTTTCACGACGACGAGTGGTTGAGCCTGAATATGCTGCAAACCGGCCACGACCGCCATAAAAACACATTCGAGCAGATCACCGCCGACTATAACCGGCTGCCTGCCAAGCCGGTACTCGATGGCGAACCGACGTATGAAGCCCACGGCCTGAGTTTCAAACCATTCGAGAATGGGTATTCGTCGGACGCGGAGGTGCGGAAATTTGCCTATTGGGCTTTGTTTTCGGGAGCTTGTGGTCATACCTACGGCTGTCATAGCATCTGGCAGTTTTATGCCCCCGGTCGCGAAGGAATCAATTTCCCGATTTATTACTGGACCGACGCGCTCGATCTGGCCGGAGCATCACAGATGCGGCACCTGAGCGCGTTGATGACCCGCCCTTCCATAACCGACCGTATTCCCGACCAATCGCTGCTGGCGGGGCATCAGCCCAAAGATGATGAGTACATCGTAGCCACGCGTACCACCGACGGGCGGTTCGTGCTGGTGTACACGCCCACGGGCCGAACGTTCGGCATCGACACGCGGGAGCTGGCGGGCGAGTCGGTGTGCTGGCATTGGTTCAACCCGCGCGACGGTAGCGAGACCGTGCCGCAAACGGTGCCGAAAACGGCTGTACTATCATTTCAGCCGCCCAATTCGGGGTATGGTCACGATTGGGTTTTACTCCTTAGCCCGCTTTGACCACCATGCTCACCCACCGCCGAGTCCTGTTGCTGGCTGTTTATGCCGTTTATTTCATCTGCGGACTGGCGCAGTGTTTTGAAGGTCTTTTTTTACCAGAGTTCAAAACGCACTTCGGTCTTACCTACACCGAGCAGATGTACACGATGTTTGCCAAAAACACACCATTCGTGTTTTTTTCGATTGCCATTGGCTTTCTAATCCGTAAAATCGGCTACAAAAACTGCCTGACTATCGCCCTGTTTTTGTTTGCCCTCGGTACGTGGCTATTAGTGCCTGGGTTACGGCAACAAAACTACGCGCTGGTGCTGGCGGCTTTTTTCATCATCGGTACGGGCTTCAACGTCGAGCTGGTAGCGGGCAACCCGATGTTGTCGGCTCTCGGCAATCGTGGCGGCAGCGCAAGCCGCCTGAACATCGGCAACGCGCTGGGTGCCATCGCACAGATTATCGCCCCACTGTTTATTGTGGTGCTCATTCCCGAAACCGTTGTATCAGTAGCCGATAAACTACCCTATATTGACGGTATTTTCATCGTTACGGCCATCGTTTTAGGGCTGACAGGCGTGATTACACTCTTCCTGAAAGGAGGAAACTCAACCGACATTACCGCTCCGATTTCGCTCAACCAACCGGCTGACAACGCTGCATCAGCGAGCTGGCTACAGCCGAAAGTAGTGCTGGGGTTTGTAGCTATTTTTCTGGTAATTGGCGTCGAAGCGGGGTTGTTTGGGCTGTACCGCAACTATCTGGAAGACCCCGGCGTGGCGGGGCTAAGTGCGCGGCAGTCGCAGCAGTGGTTCACGGTATATTTTGCTGCCTTTGCTGCGGGTCGGCTGGTGGGTTCTTATGTTCAGAAGAAATGGACACCCGCCAACGTATTGACAGTCTGGCTCTTAGTTGCGCTAACCCTGCTGGTGGTAGTAGTAGTGGCGCAGGGCTGGCTGGCGGTGGTTGCCATCACGGCACTGGGTTTCTTTGTGTCGATCTTCTTCCCCACGCTCTACGCACTGGCAATTGAAGGCTTAGGCGAAAACACCGCACAGGCATCTGGCCTGCTCACAATGGGCTTTCTGGGCGCGGCTCTGCTACCCGTGTTGCAGGGGCAGTTAGCCGACACAACGTCGTTGTCTACGTCGTTTGCTATCGGCTTTGTTCCGTATGTTTTTGCGTTGGTGTATGTTCTGCGAAGCAAACGAAGCTAAGTTATGAAACTCCTCATCATTGGCGGCACGGGCAATATCAGCCGCTGGTTTGTGCCGCACCTGCTCGATCAGGGCCACAACGTAACGCTTTATAACCGGGGCCAACGCACGGTGGCAGGTCTCGAATCGGTAAAAACCATTACCGGCGACCGCACCGATTACGCCACCTTCGAGCGGCAGATGGCCGACGCTGGCACGTTCGATTGTGTGATCGACATGGTGGGGTTTGAACCCGCCGATGCCGAAAGTGCCGTGCGGGCGTTTCGCGGGCGCGTGGGACAGTTTATTTTTTGCAGTACCGTTGATGTGTTTTCCAAACGCCCCCTCGCCTACCCCATCCGCGAAACCGATGCCTTCGGTGCATCGCCAACGTTTCCATACGCCCACAAAAAAGTGCAGATGGAACAAACGTTCTGGCGGGCCTACGAAGCGGGCGATTTTCCACTGACGGTGCTCCGCCCGGCAGCTACGTATTCGGAGGGCTGGAGTCCGCTGGTAACACCTTTCGGCGGGCAAAGCTATCACCTCGACCGGCTGCGCAAGGGGTTGCCCATCATTCTCCACGGCGACGGTTCGGCCATCTGGGTAGCCGCGCACTCCGACGACGTAGGCCGGGCTTTTGTCAACGCCGTGGGCAACACCCAAACGCTGGGTCAATCCTATAACATTACGGGTGATGAATTGATGACCTGGCACGCCATGCACCGGATTGTGGCCGAGGAGTTGGGCGCGCCCGAACCTACGTTCGTGACCATTCCGACGAGCGTACTGGCCCGGCTGGCCCCGGCAGAGTCGGCGTGGTGCGTTGAAAATTTTCAGTTCAACAACATAGTCGACAACCGGGCGGCCAAAGACGTGCTGGACTTTCGGTACACCATTTCGTACCGCGAAGGCGTTCGGCGGTGCCTGGCGCATCTGCTGGCAAACAACGCCATTGAGGATTGTTCGGCCTACCCATTTTATGACAACCTGCTGCGCCGGTGGCAGACAGTGGCAAAAGAGTTAGTGAACAACAGGGATGAAAACCAATCAGCATGAAATCCATTACCTTCCTCATTTGCCTATTGCTTTTGCAAACCACGCTGGCGCAACCCATTACACCCGAAGATACGTACAACGTGCGGCAATACGGGGCCGTAGCCGATGGTAAAACCGACAACACAGCCGCGTTTCAACGGGCCATCGACGCGGCTACCGAAAAGGGCGGACGTGTGTACATACCAGCGGGGCAATGGCTCATTGCCGGCAGTGTTCGGGTGAAGCCCGGCGTGGCACTCGTTGGCACCAATGTGGGGCCGCTGTCACCTTATCAGCTTACCGGCTCGGTGATTCTGGCAACGGGTGGGCGCGGCAACGAAAACGCCGAACCGCTCTTCGAACTCTGGAACGCATCAGCGGCTATGGGCTTTACGGTGTATTACCCTGAACAGGATGTAAGCAATATTCAGCCCTATCCGTGGACATTCTACCAGCGCAACCCGCCCGTAGTGCATTCGCTGACCGAAAAGCGGCCCGAAGATTTTAACGTGACCATCAAAGACATTACGCTGATTAACAGCTACAACGGCATCCGTACCGGCCCCGACGAAAACGGGCGGCACCTTATTCGCGATGTTCACGGCTGCGTGCTCCGGCGCGGTATTTTTGTGGATTGGGTCGGCGACATCGGGCGGATCGAAAACGTACAGTTTCATAGCCACTTCTGGTTTCATCCGAACACCAAAGGCAATTGGGACAAGGTGTTTGCCTACATGCAGCAGAATCTGGAAGCCTTTATTTTTGGGCGTTCCGACTGGGAGTACGTTACGAATACGTTTGTGTTTCCGGCCAAAATCGGCTACAAATTCATCAAAACGGCAAACGGCACCTGCAACGGGCAGTTTCTGGGTATTGCCGCAGACGCCACCGAAACCTGTCTGGTTGCCGAAGCCATTCAATCGCAGGGGCTACTTATTACTAACGGGCAATTCAATTCGCACCGGAAGGGCCGCAGCACGCAGATCATTGTCGAGAAAGGGTGCGAAGGCAGCATTCGGTTCACGAACTGCGGGTTCTGGGGGCCTGTAGAACAGAACGTACAGCTACTGGGCGACGCCAGCGTGTCGTTTCTGAACTGCTACTTTTCGAGCAATCACGTCTCGAAAGATCCGAAAAATCCGAACTGGTCGATCATTGCCGAAGCGGGCAAACTTCAGGTACAAAGCTGCACGTTCGACGGCACCCAAACCGACGAAGTCGCGCAGTGGACCTACGGTGGCAACAAACGAAGGCCCGAATGCATCTGGCTTAAAAAAGGCGTTCGGCACGCTATTATCAGCAATAACATGGGCTGGCAGGGCGTCAGCATCAAAAACGAAATCGGCCCCAAAGCCCTGCTGCGCGACAATGAGCCGGTCGGAAATTGACATCTCCCGCCAACCAGCGACGTGCTGCTTTGGCGAGAGACAATCAGGCTATCTGGCGCATCAATTCGCCGTCAGTTTCACAATAATGCCCGGCCCGTAGTACAGCACGTAATACGTATCGGGATTTTTGGTGCTTAGCTGAATATCGACGGGCGTAATAGCAGGCGAGAAAAGCGTAGTTGCCGGATTGTCGCCGTTGGCAACGCGGCCCGCCCCTGCAAAACCAAACTCGGTCACAACGGGCTTACCACCGGGGGCAAGCGCGAGGTCGGTCAGTCCTGTGAAGCCAGTTTTATAAATGGTTGGCGTAACCGGGGCCGTACCATTGGCATTCACCTGATAAATAGACGCGGCACCCGCCGGAAACGGGAAGCCCGTCAGCGTAGTCACTAAGAAATTAGTGCCGTCATAGACAATGCCCGTCGGTACGGCATTAATCATGCGCGGCCCTACCGGCGTGGGATTGGCAATGTTGGGGAATACGGCGTAAACGCTCAATGCACCGCTGTCTTTGTTACGCCGGATGATGGCATTGGCCCCTGCATCAACAATAAACAAGTCGCCGGTGGGACCAAACGCCAGATGGTACGGGTTGGAGTCTTTGGGGTCGGGCGCGTTCGGATGCGCGTTTCGTACAAACGTACCGATGTCATAGCCGGGCAGCGTGCTGGCTGCGATGGGCGGAGAAGTACCCGGCACAAACCCCGACACGTCGGCAATGTAAAGTTTTTCATCGACGCCATTCAGAATGTAGAGTTTTCCATCCCGATAAAGCAGGTGGTTAAGCCCTTCGGGTGAATTTTCGGGGCTGATGGCCGAACTGAAGCCCGTAATGGCCGCAAACCGCTGACCCGATGGCGTAATAACGGATACCTGCCCATTATTGACCGTACCGCTTCCGGCTTCAGTCACCCAAATATTGCCGTCTTTGTCGTCGGTCAGGCCAACAGGTGCCATCAGCCCGGCAGCTACGGGTGGCCCCTGAGCGGCTGAGAATGATGAGGGTATCGGAATGCGGTGATCCTGTACGCAACCGTTGAGGAAGACAAGCAAACTAACTGCTACCAGCGTAAGCAGTTGTAAGCGAATCAGACATGATTTCGTAGTCATATTAGGGGGAGTTTATGGTTAAACAGGTATTGCATACACAAAATCAGTTCAGCATATTCTTCCTCCACACCTACTATCTCACAACTGCTGCTTTCCGGCTACAAAAAAAGCTACTTAATTACCACATCCCGTGTTAAATTGAAACAAAAATGTAACACTCGTTAAAGTAAGCTGTGCATTTCTTATAGACAGTCGTATGAAACATGCTTTCCTCGTCCTAATCGCCTGCGCAGGTAGCTTTCTGCTCGGTGCTTTCATCAACAACGCCCGCGATCCGCAAAAACCCGTAACGGCAGACATGGCCGACGTGGCAGCCCGCCTTGTTGGCTTGGATTTCACACAGGCCGAGCGCGACTCGATGCTCGACAATCTCAATGACGCCCGCACTGACTTCGAGGCCCTGCGTAAAATCGACCTGCCGAACGACGTAGCCCCGGCGTTGTATTTCAGTCCGCTGCCCGCCGGGTTTCGCTTGCCAGCCGGGCCATCGTCGTTTCGGGCGTCGGGGGCTACGGGGCTAAAGCTCAACCGCGCCGATTTACCTTTTTATACCGTTGGGCAGTTGGGCGAACTGTTACGGACGCGGCAGATTACATCGCTCGAGCTTACGCAGTTTTTTCTAAATCGGCTCAGAAATTACGGGCCGCAACTCTACTGTACCATTACGCTGACCGAAGCCCTCGCGCTCGAACAGGCTCGCCGGGCCGACGCCGAAATCAAACAAGGTCGTTACCGGGGGCCGCTGCACGGCATTCCGTATGGCGCGAAAGATTTACTGGCGAAACAGGGCTACAAAACCACCTGGGGGTCAGTGCCGTACAAAGATCAGGTCATCGACACCGACGCAACGGTGATTCGCAAACTCGAAGAGGCCGGGGCGGTGCTGTGCGCGAAAATGTCGGTGGGCGAACTGGCCTGGGGCGATGTTTGGTTCGGCGGCATGTCGCGCAATCCGTGGAACCCAAAAACGGGGTCAAGTGGTTCGTCGGCGGGGTCGGCATCGAGTGTGTCGGCGGGGCTGTTACCTTTCGCCATTGGTACTGAAACGCTGGGGTCAATCGTCTCACCCTCTACCGTTTGCGGCACTACAGGGCTACGGCCTACGTTTGGGCGCGTGAGCCGGCACGGGGCAATGGCCCTGAGCTGGAGCATGGACAAAATTGGCCCGATTGCCCGCAGTGTAGAAGACTGCGCCCTTGTGTTCAACGCCATTTACGGTCCCGATGCCAACGACCCGACTACAGCCACAGCCGCTCCGTTTCGATACGCGCCCCTCTCGTCGCTGAAAGGCGTTCGCATCGGTTATCTCAAAAAAGCGTTCGAGAGCAATTATCCCAACCGCGCCAACGATTCATTAACGCTGCGAACACTGCGCCAGCTCGGTGCCGAACTCGTTCCGTTCGAGTTGCCAACAAACGTGCCGCCGAATCGGATTTCGTTCGTGCTGGGCGTTGAAGCAGCGGCTTCGTTCGACGAACTGACACGCTCGGGCCGCGACGATCAGATGGTACGGCAAATCAAGAATGCCTGGCCCAACGAGTTCAGGTCGTCGAGGCTGATTCCGGCAGTAGAATATGTTCAGGCCAACCGCGCCCGCACCCGGCTCATCAACGACATGCATACGGCCCTACAAACCGCCAAACTCGACGTGTATGTATCTCCGACCTATGCGGGCGGCAACCTAACGCTGACGAACCTCACCGGCCATCCCTGCGTGGTGCTGTCCAACGGTTTCAACCGGCAAACGCCCGCCACACCCACCAGCATTACGTTTATGGGGCAGCTTTTCGACGAAGGTAAGGTACTGGCCGTAGCCAAAGCCTATCAGGACGCTACGCAATGGCACCGGCAGCACCCAAAACTGGCCTTGTAATTTTTGTCATTCCGACGACGTAGGAATGACAAAAATTACATTCACCTTCACTTACTTTTCTGCTCCGCCAGTCCGAAGTTTTTCAGGTTAGTCAGTGCGGTAACGTTGATAATCTTCCACTGTCCGTCAAGTTTCTCTAATACCCGCGATTCTTTCGACGTTGTTTTCCCGTGACTGTCTAACAACGTCTGGTCGTAAGTAACGAAGGCCATATTCCCGTTCTGGTGAATGTTATAGTTGGCATTCTGTACCACCACTTTATCGGATACTTTTGTGCTTTTAAACTGGTTGGCAAACTGCTTTTCGAGTTTGTCCCAGCCTTCGATGAGCATGAAGTCACCGCCATACAAATTAGCCGCGAAATGTATGTACGGCTTGTGTGCCCACGCATTCGACCACATGGCTTTGTCGCGTTTGAAAAAGCCTTCTGTTTCGTTTCGGAGTACTCGTTTAATAGCCTCCTGATCTGTTTGCGCCCAGCCTGCCGACCCAACGCATAGCAAAACCGCCGTTACCAAAATAAGTCTTTTCATAACCAAAGCGATTTAGTAAGAAGGGAAGATAAACGAAAAAATTATACTATACAAGTATTTTTTTGACCAATCGGAACATAACGCGTGATCATACGCGTGTTCTTGTTACTTTAGTCAGCATACCAATCCCTGCTCTCATGACAAGACCTGCTGCCTGCAATCATCTCACAGAATTGATTGAGATTGTACCCGCCCGCGCCTACGTGTGTGACGAGTGCGTAAAAACCGGCGATACATGGGTTCACCTGCGTACCTGCCAAACCTGCGGCCAAACCCATTGCTGCGATTCCTCGAAGAACAAACACGCAACAAAGCATTATTACGCTACGGGGCATCCGGTAGTGGCTTCTGCCGAACCGGGCGAATATTGGGTGTGGTGTTATGCCGATGAGCAACTAGCAGAATATAAAAAAAAGCCGGATCAGTGACCCGGCTCTTTCTGCTCCACACCTAATAGTCTTGTTACAAGAAGTCTTTGATGAATCGAACTGGCTCTCACCGAAGAACAAGACAAAGGTTGCTGATTCAATTAAACATCAGATTAACAACTGATTAGAATACGATTAGAAAATAGTCCATCCCGTCTGATACGCGCCCGCTCATCCCAGACTTCTGCGCGTTTGTCACATAATCACCAAATTTGGCGTAAAGTAGTTGTAACCCTGTTTTCCTATTAGCAGTTTTGTACAACAAACACAAACCTACTTCTACCTGCATGGAGTTACAGCTTACAAATCTGACTAAAACCTACAGCAACGGCGTCAAAGCACTCAACAACGTATCGCTCACGATGGGCGCGGGTTTGTTCGGACTGCTTGGGCCTAACGGTGCGGGCAAATCGAGCCTGATGCGTACCGTTGCAACCTTGCAGGAAGCCGACAGCGGCTCTATCGCGTTCAGCGGGCCGTTTGGCACTATCGACGTGTTTGCCCAGCCCGACGCGCTCCGGCAGCGGCTCGGCTATTTGCCGCAGGAGTTTGGCGTATATCCGCGCATTGCTGCCGAAACCCTGCTCGATCATCTGGCTGTGCTGAAAGGCATTACCAATAGCCGCGAACGCAAAGAAACCGTAACGGCTTTGCTGCACAAAACCAATCTGTATAACGTTCGGACCAAAAGTCTCGGCGGCTATTCGGGCGGCATGAAACAACGGTTCGGCATTGCACAGGCCCTTCTTGCCAACCCCAGCCTGATTATTGTAGACGAACCCACGGCGGGCCTTGACCCCGGTGAGCGCAACCGGTTCCTGAACCTGCTTGGCGAACTCGGTGAAGACCGGATTATCATTCTTTCGACCCACATTGTGGAAGACGTGCAGGAGCTTTGCCGCGACATGGCCATTGTGAACAGAGGCACCATCCTGTTTCAGGGCCACCCCGACGAGGCATTGGCAACTGTGTCCGGGCGCGTCTGGCGCAAGCGCGTCAGCAAAGCTGAACTGACCGATCTCAAAGAGAACGCCAACATTATTTCTGAACGCATGGTGGCAGGCGACCCGGTTGTACATATCCTGGCCGACACCAACCCCGGCGCAGGTTTCCAGCCTATCGAACCCACCCTCGAAGACGTATATTTCACAAATATTCTGGGGATTCAACAACCGGCCCTGTAGAGACGCAAGATTTTGCGTCTCATCCCGCCGGATGGTTCTTACTGACGCGGCTGAGACGCAAAATCTATGGTTCTTGCTGACGCGGCTGAGACGCAAAATCTTGCGTCTCTACACAACCTAACCCCCTAAAACTATGCTTCTCGAAATACTCAGATTTGAGTGGGCCTACCGGCGTGGTCGGCCTGCCACCTACATCTATTTTGGTTTACTGTTTTTAATTGCGTTTCTGTCGCGGGCAACCGACGTCATTCAACTCAGCGCGGGCGGGCAACTAAAACAAAATGCGTCGCTCGGCACGGCTACGTCGATGGTGGTGCTGCTGTTTGTGTTCGGCACATTCATTATCTCGGCGGTGATGGGCGTGGCTATTGTGCGCGATAACGAAAACAATACAGAGAGCCTGTTTTTTACGACACCTGTTCGCAAAGCAGACTATCTCTTTGGACGATTTCTGGGTTCGTTCCTAATTCTGCTGCTGATACTGACGGGCATGCCACTCGGTATGTGGATTGCCGACCTGATGCCCTGGCGCGACGCCGACCGAATGCTACCCGTGCGGCCCATTATTTATTGGCAACCGTTTCTCACGCTGGCCGTGCCGCACGCGTTCATAATGAGCGTCATTTTCTTTTCGGTGGGTGCGCTCAGCCGTCGAATGGTGGTTATTTTCACGCAGGGGCTGTTTTTCCTGATTTTGTATTTTTCGGGACAGGCTTTGCTGAGTCAGATCGACAACCGCGACGTGGCCGCCCGGCTCGATATTTTCGGTATTCGCGCCCTCAGCGAACTAACGCGCTACTGGCCCGTTGCCGAACAGAACTACCGCTTAGTGCCGATGGAAGGTATTCTGCTCGAAAACCGGCTTATCTGGCTGGCCGTGGCACTCGCGCTGCTGGCCATCACGTACCGGATTTTTGCGTTTCGGGTCATGAATACCGGCACTGGTAAACTCGGTTTCCTGACCCGCAAACAGGCTGCCAATACCGAAGCCCTACCCGTACCGCCCGCCCTGACACTCCCGCGTGTGCATCAACAGTTTAACTGGACAGCGCGGTTTACGGTATTCCGGCGCATGGTCGCCTTTTACGCCCGCGTGGTTTACCGCGACATGCCGTTCATAGCACTGGCCATTTCGGGTTTTGCACTGCTTGTTTTTACGCTTTATCAGGAAACACAGGTCGATACGCCCCAACTGCCGCTAACCTCCGAAATTGTCAATGTGATCACGAGCAATATCTTCTCGATCATCGTTTTGCTCATTGGCGTGATGTACGCGGGCGAGTTAGTCTGGCGTGAACGGGCCATTCGGCTGGCGCAAATTCAGGATGCGATGCCTCTGCCGACGGGTCTCACCTATCTGGCACAGTTTGTGGCCGTTCTGCTCGTGATGGCGAGCCTGTTTATTGGGGCTGTGGGTATCGGGATGCTGGCGCAGTTGGCACAGGGCTACGTGCAGATTGAACCCAGTTTATACGCAAAGGAAGTGGCAACAACCATGCTCTCGCTGAGCATTACCATCGGGCTGGCGTTTGCGGTTCAGTTGCTGCTCAACAATAAATTTGCGGGCCACGCGGTCATTATTTTGGTACTTTTTGGCTGGGATCAGCTTCGTAAAGTTGGGCTGGAACACCCGCTTACGCAGTTCGATTCGGGCGGCACTGGCGCGTACTCCGACCTGAATGGCTACCTGAATCCCATTGGTGGGTATTTGTGGCTGAAAACCTACTGGCTGGCGTTTGTGGGGTTGCTGCTGGTAGCGGGTCTGCTGCTATCGGTACGCGGTACGGAAGAATCGATCAACATTCGGGGGCAACAGGCACGTCGTCGGCTGACGAGGCCGTTTGCCATAGCCTTAGGTGCAGTAGCCGTGCTATTGCTATCGAGCGGGGCGGTGGTGTATTACAACACGAGCGTACTGAATCGATTTGAGACCGAAAGCGAGCAGGAAGCCTGGTCGGTTGAGTTCGAAAAGGTACTGAAACCATACGCCCGCGAACCGCAGCCCAAAATTACGGGCGTATCGCTGGACGTTGACCTGTTTCCCAGCCAGCGGGGCTTTTCGGCAACGGGTACGTACAAACTTCAAAATCGTACCAAACAGCCCGTTAAGGCCATCTATGTGCAGCTATATCCCTCCGACGACCTGCACCTGACCCGGCTGACGTTCAGTAAACCCGGTCGGCTCGACAGCACGTATGCCGGGCGGTTTTGGTTCCGGCTTTACACACTGGCCCAGCCGCTGCAACCCGGCGATTCGCTGCAAATGACCTTCGCCGAACGCTATACTACTCGTGGTTTTACCGCCGACGGAGCCAGTTCGTCTATTATTCCCAACGGCACGTTTATCGATCAGCAGTATTTTCCGACGCTGGGCTACGAAGACCGCTACGAACTGGCCGACGACGACAAGCGCAAGGAAAACAACCTGCCCGAAAAAGAACGGCTCCCCGCCCGCAACGACCCCAAAGGGCTGGTTCAGGGCGCATTAGGCGACGATGCCGACGAAGTTGACTTTGCCATTACCGTCAGCACCGAAGCCGACCAGACCGCCGTGGCACCCGGCTATCTGCAACGGACGTGGGAAAAGCCCGGCCCCGATGGGCAACCGCGCCGGTATTTCAGCTACCGGATGGATCGACCTATTGCCAATTTCTACGCCATTGTATCGGCCCGGTTTGCCATTCGCAAGGAGTTGTACAAGCCCAAAGCGGGCAATCCGGTGAGCCTGGAAATCTATTACCACCCCGCCCACGCCGAGAACCTCGACCGGATGATGCGCGGCATGAAAGCGTCGCTCGACTATTACAGTGCAAACTTCGGCCCGTATCAGCACCGGCAGTTACGACTGCTTGAATTTCCACGCTACCGGGGTTTCGCCCAGTCGTTTGCCAACACAGTGCCGTTTGCTGAAGGCATGGGCTTCACACAAAAAATCAGCGACGAGCCGGACAAAATCGACTACGCGTTCTACGTAACCTGCCACGAAACGGCACACCAGTGGTGGGGGCATCAGGTCGAGTCGGCCAATGTGCAGGGCGGTACGCTGCTTATCGAAGCACTGTCGCAATACAGTGCGCTGATGGTGATGAAGCAGGCATATCCGAAGGAGATGATGCAGAAATTCCTGAAAAACGAATTGAACGACTATTTGTCGGGCCGGTCGTTTGAGCGGAAGAAAGAACGGCCTTTGGCTACGGTCGAGAATCAGCAGTACATTCACTACAACAAAGGTTCGCTGGCGATGTTTGCCTTGCAGGATTATGTTGGCGAAGCAAACGTGAACCGGGCCTTGCGCTCGTTCCGCGACAAATGGAACTTAGACCAGTTAGCTCAAAACGGACGCTACCCCACCTCTGCCGATCTGATTGCCGAGTTCCGCGCCGTTACACCCGACAGCCTCCAATCGGTCATTACGGATATGTTTGAGACGATCACCCTGTTCGAGAACAAAGTCGACAAAGTGACGACGAAGCCTGCTGGCAAAGCCTACGACGTTACGCTGACCGTGTCGGCGGCTAAGTTCCGGGCCGATTCGCTTGGTAATGAGACACCCGTCAAACTCAACGACCTGATTTACATCGGCGTCTACGGCGAGGGCAAAAACGACCAGGATAAGCTGCTATTTTACAGAAAATACCGCCTGACGAAGCCCAAAGAGACAATCACGGTACGCGTAAACGAAAAGCCCACCCGTGCAGGCATCGACCCACTCAATCTTTTAGTCGACCGCAACTCCGGCGACAATGTGAAAACGGTTGAATGAAATGAATAGTGAAAAGTGAATAGTGAAAAATGATGGGTCTCGCCACACTTTTCACTATTCACTTTTCACTTTTAACTACTTATCCCACCAAACCGGCGTGTCGATATCATCGATGCTCCGCAGTCCCTGACTTTGAATAGCTGCGTCGAGATTCGTGCGGTTCACCGAATTTTCGGCATCGGGATACGATAGGCGGTTGATGAAATTACCCCGAATGGTTTTACCGGAGTACGGGTTTGGCGTCAGAACGGGGAAGTTCGCCCGGCGGAAGTTCGCCCAGGTTTCGGGGAAATTCAGGAACGAAGCAATCCAGTACTGCGTACCAATCTGTTCCAGACCGCGAGCCGGTACAAAGGGATTTGCCGTCAGATAGGCCGTGATGTCGGCAGCCGCTACCGCCGAACCCGCGTCATACTCAGCCAGTTGCTGCATATGAGCCGTTACGCCTGCGTTGTAGAACGTAGCTGCGCTACCCGTGGTCCAGCCACGCTGGACGGCTTCGGCCAACAGCAATTGCGTTTGGGCGAACGTGACGAAGTAGTTCGGCGAAGCAAGTTTGCCCATGCGCGTGCGGTCGAGTTGCGAGTAGTCGTAGAAGCTTGCCAGACCGTCGCGGGTTGCCTGAGCCGGAATAGTGGGGTTATCGAAGCCCATCGGCATGCCAATTTGCACAGCCACCGTGCGATTGGCGCGGGCGGCTGTCTGTTGCGAACCCGACGTAGCTCCCACATAACGCACGGCGATGGCGGGCAAACGGGGGTCGTTGGTGTTTTTGAGCTGGTCGACAAACGGCTTGGTCAGGTAGTAATTGTTGGCTTCCGAGCCGTTCAGTGTACCTCCCGTCGAGTTGGTATAATTGGCGTCGTGTCGAATTACGGCGTTGTCGGCATTCGACTGCATAACACCACCCGTTACGGCCCGCTGCACAATCTGCTGAGCCAGTGTGGGGTTAACCGCCGAAAGGCGCATACCGGCGCGGAGCATAAGCGAGAACGCCAGCCGACGCCATTTTACCACGTCGCCCTGATACATAATCTCGCCGGTTTCGCGGGTCTTGGCGGCATCGAGCCCTGCTGCGGCTTCGGTCAGCTCTTTGATGATGTCGGTGTAGATGGCTTCCTGCTTGTCGTATTTAGGAAACGCAATTCCTTCCAGATACCCCAGCCCGGCTTCCGTGTAGGGAATGTCGCCGTAGGTATCGGTCAGAATCATCATAACATTGGCGCGCCAGATTCGGGCCGAGTGGTACAGGTTCGAGCGATTGGCGTTGGTGCGCGTTTGCTCGATTACGTCGACTAAGTGCCGGTTTGCATTCTGGAAATAGTTGTTCCAGTTAGCTGCGTTGCGCGGTTTGTTATCGACGTTAAAATTGGCTCCTGCCAATACAGTGCCGTTGGGCGAGATGATTTGCTGCACAATGCCGGCTTCAAAAACCAGCGCATCGCCCCCCGGATAGGCACTGCTCAGTATGCCGTTGTTCAGCAGCAGTACTGGGTTGAGGGCCGTAGGAGAGTTGGGGTTGACATTCAGTTGATCGAACCCCTGTTCGCAGCTTGTAGCGAACAACAAAGCCGCGCAGAAACTTCCGATTAAAAATATTTTTTTCATGTGTTATAGCGTTTACCCCACCCCAACCCCTCCCCATTAGGGAGGGGCTTATGAAGCCAGATGGTTCAGTCCCTCCCTAATGGGGAGGGGTTGGGGTGGGGTTATGTTAAAATCTTGCGTTCAGGTTAAAACCAATGCTACGGGTTGTGGGTACGCCAGTGGCTTCGAGGCCTACTACGTTGTCGGATGAGAAACCGAACTGTTCGGGATCAATATTGTCGACCCATTTTTTCAGCAGCAGCACGTTATTGCTCACCGCACTTAGGCGCAATCCTTTGATGAACATCGTTTTGGGCAGGAAGCGTGTGAAATCGTAGCCGAGCGACACCTGACGGAGTTTAATGAACCCGCCGTTATACACGACGGCTTCGCCCGTGCTGTTTGCCACCATAGTTTCGTAGTAAATTTGGGCATTTACGCGGGCGGTGTTGGGTTCACCGTTCGGGCCAACGCCGGCACCGGTCATCAGGTAGTTGGGACTGTCGCGCCCAACGAGCGTCATCTGGTGCAGCCCGTGGCGGATGGCGTTCCGGTTTGTACCCGAAATCATTTGGTTGCCTAAGCGATAGTCGATCAGGAACGAGAGATTGATGCCTTTGTAGTTGAACGTGTTGGTAACACCGCCAAACCACCTGGGCAGAGCCGAGCCAAACGAGATCTGTTGCGGTCCACGCTGGGGCAGGCCAGAAGCGGTGTGGATAAGTTGCCCCTGTGCATTGCGTAGCAGCGGAAAGCTGTAAATCTGACCAAGTGGCCGACCCACAACTTGCCGCAGTTCGCCAATGAACACCCCGCCCCCCGTAACGATCTGAGCGGGTTGACCGTTTTTGTCATAGTCTTTTTCGGGCGTGCCATCGTCGTCGGTTAGCAGACGCAGGAGTTTGGTTTCGTTGTAGGCTGCGTTGAAACTGATATCCCAGCTAAAGTTGGCACCGCGTGCGGGCGAACCGGTCAGCAACAATTCAATACCCCGGCTCTGGCTTTGGCCGCTGTTGATAAGCTGATCGAAATAACCCGACCCGGTCGAAATCTGAGCCGCCACAATCTGGTCGCTCGTGATTTTGTTGTAATACGCAACGTCGAAACCAATTCGGTTGTTGAGGAACTTCATCTCCAGACCGAACTCGGTTTCGGCAACGCGCATGGGCTTCAGGTCGGTGTTGGGTACGCGATTCCCTGAAATGAAACCAACGGGTTGTCCCTGAAACAGGTTGGCATTTACGCCGTAGAAAAGCCCGTTGGCGTAGGGTGGCACGTCGGTATCGCTACCCACTTCGGCATAGGCTGCCCGCAGCTTACCGAACGTAATCCAGTCGGGCATGGCATTGTTGAAAGCTTGCGAGAACACAAAACTGCCTGTTACCGACGGGTATAGAATACTGCGGTTGCCGGGTGCCAGCGTCGAGAACCAGTCGTTGCGGGCCGTAGCGTTCAGGAACAGATAATCGTTATACGACAAACCTACCTGAGCATAGAGCGAGTTAACTTTCCGTTCGCTGAAGTTGTAGGTTGGGTCTTTGATACGAGCGTTTTGGGGTGTATAAAGGCCGCGCACCACAAAATCCTGGGCAAACACGCTGTTGTTATCGCCGTATCGATACAACTGGTTGCCACCCAGCAACACATCAACGCCTATTTTACCAATGTTGCGGTTAGCTCCTATGAGAAAGTCGGCGTTAACTTCGCGCGAACGGCGCGTCTCCTGAACCACCCATCCATTCGCAAAGCCAGCCGGTGCCGGGGCTTGTGCTGCCGAACCCGTTGGAAAGTTATAGTTCTGATTTCTTGACCAATAGTCCTGTCCAATCCGGCCCTGTACATACAGCCAATCGGTGAAATTGTAACGCAGGGCTACATTCCCGAAAACGCGGTCGCGCTGTATTTTCTCAAACTTGTCGCTCAATGTAAAGTAGGGGTTTGTACGGTTGCGGAAGCGCGACCAGACAAACTCGTTCCCATCGGCGTCGTATCTATTGGCTTCCATCACGTCGAATGGCATCGAGTTAGCCATCGTGTACAGCACCGTTGGAATCGTAAAATCCTGCTGGGCAATCTGGGGCGGATTCCGGTTGTCTTCATACGAGTAATTGATCGTTCCCGAGACGTTCAGTTTGGGCACTACGTTATAGTTGAACCCGAAGTTGATGCTCTGCCGCTTGAACGTATTGTTGGGGGTAATGCCTTTCGAGTCGAGGTTAGAGGCCGAAATGGTCATGCCGCCTTTCTCGCCCGACGTCGACAACTGAATGGTATTGGTCCAGTTGAGGCCGTTCCGATAAAACTGCCGAATCCGGTTGCGCACAGGCTCATACGGCACCGTAACACCCCCGAACAGCACTTGCGTCATGCCCGGCTGAAACCGCTCGCCCCAGCTCCAGACGCCCGATGTAGGGTTGGGCGTAGTGGGCCGAACGCCGTTTTCGCCCTGCCCGTATTCATACTGATAGTCTGTAAAATCGAGCGGCTGCTCAATAGTCATGTTGCTGTTATAGGTCACACCAATGCCCGCGCTGGTGCCTTTGGTCTTGGTCGTTATCATAATAACGCCATCTTTGGCCCGTGACCCATACAGAGCCGCTGCCGTTGCGCCCTTCAACACGGTCATTTGCTCGATGTCGTCGGGGTTGATACTGCTCAGACCATCGCCCCCGTCGGAGTTGTTGAAGCCCCGGTTGCCCACCGACGCGTCAGAACCATTATTACCAGAGTTGATGCTGAAGTTTGTGTTGTCGATAGGTACGCCGTTAACAACGATAAGCGGGCTATTCTGCCCCGAAAACGACGACTGCCCCCGAATCCTGATTTTACTCGTAGAGGCAGGCCCGGTGCCGAGACCTGAAATCTGAACCCCCGCCATTTTACCTTGCAGGGCGTTCATGAAGTTGGGCTGGCGGTTTACGTTAATCTGATCGGACCCCAGCGTAGCTGTGGCATAGCCAAGCGTTTTGGTCTCTTTCTTGATACCCAGAGCCGTTACAACCACCTCGTCTAAGTTCTGATCGGTTTCCCGCAGCGTTACGTTAATCTGCGACTGATTGCCGACTTTTATCTCCTGTCCGGCAAATCCAATGGCACTGAAAACGAGCGTGGCGTTGGGTGTCACATTTAAACTGAAGTTTCCGTCGGCATCGGTGGTTGTTCCTACCTGCGAATTTTTCACTAAAATACTTGTTCCCGGAACAGGTTGCTGATCTTTCCCGGACAGTACGCGCCCCGTCACCCGCCGGTCTTGCGCGTGTGCAGTGTTTACCATCAGAAATACCGCCGACAGCAGCATACCGATTGACCACACCAGTTTGTGTAGATTGTGCTTCATGATTGATATACAATTGGTTAACTATATTCTTATTTGATAAAATCAACTCTTTCTTGGTAAGATCATACCATGCGGGAGAAAGAGGTATATACATCTTTTCTACTTTGTCTTCTATGAGTATTTTCCGGTTCGCTACTTACTATACGTTTGATTTTTTCGGCTCAAAATAACCAAAGGCCCGGTCAAATCAGCCGAGCCTTTCAAGAGTCTACAATCGCTCTACCTCACCGTTGGCGTAACGAATACTCAGCACTTCGTTGCGCGGCAGCACGTAGTCAGGACCGTCTTTCCATCGGCATTTTTTATAGCGAATTTCGTTAACGCCAATTTCAGAAATATCGGCATCAATCAGGTCGCCACTTCGCAGTACAAGCTGATCGCAGGTGGGCAACGCGTTTGCCGGAGTTTTAGGTTTTTCCTCGACCAGATTTGGCTGCTCGGGTTGTTTTTCTATGTTATCCGGGGGTTGTTTTTCTCCTTTCGTCGCTGGCGGACTTGGTCTGGCCTTAGCTGGTCTTGCTTTGTTACCCCGTTCTGTTACTACTGCCGATGCGCTACTCATTACTGTATCGCCAACCGCTGCCGACGCTGGCCCCTCGAACCGAATAACTTCGCCTGGTTTATCACGGTATTGAAACCAAAGCCAGCCCGCACTTAGTAGCAGCGCGGTCAAACATGCCAAAAAGATGGTTCTTGAACGGGTTTCCGGGTCGGTTTGGGGCTTGCGCGGTTCCTGCATCGGTTTTAGGTTTTATAGCTGGTTTCAGCAGCCACCTGTTCAGGAACAAATGGCTACTGAAACCAGATACACGCTACGAAATCACGGTTTTGGCGCACCTTTCGAGTTGCTACCCGCCACCGGAGCCAGCGAATTGATCCAGGCGGCAATTTTCAGCGCGTCGGCTTTGGGAACCTGCGGCATGGGCGGCATCTCGGTTGCATAGTCGGGCCAGTTTTGCGGTTTGGGATTATAGATCAGCTCCACAATCTGGTCGTTGGTGTACTTCCGCTTCGCAACGTCGGCGTAGGCCGGGCCAACCTGCCGCTTGTTGGTCTGGTGGCAGGCCAGGCACGTATGCCGGGCCAGCAAGCCTTTCACCTCATCATAGGTTGGTGCTTTCGCCATTGTTACAGCCTGGCCTTCAACTAATTTCGGCTTTGCTCCCCGCGTAGATTCGCCGGTTGCTGCCGATTTCGCGCCTTTGGCCGGAACGCCCTTCTTCCCCGCCGGAGCCGTAGGAGCCGCTGCCGCCGGAGCCGGTGCAGCCGCCGTGTTGGTTGTACTCAATTCGCTAACGGCCAGTTTCTGCCCGTCGGGAATGTTGTTGAGCGTGTAATAGGCAATCGGGTGAATGAGCGAATATGAACCCTCCTGCCCCCGAACGCCATCGAGCGTTAGCTGATGAATGTAATATTTCTTCAGACCATCGACTACCAACCGTGCTTTCAGGCCATCGGGCGAAACTTTCACGCCTTTCAGCGTCATTGCTTCTTTGTTGATGGTTGGGCTGCCATACACGGGGTGGTATTTGTAGATAAAACTTTCGACCCGGTACGATGCCAGATCTTCTGCCGATTTGCGGTCGACGGGTTTCGTAAACTCTACCTCGAAGCCGTCGGGCATGGCCTTTACGGTACGCATCTCAAACGGCACCGAGCCGTTCCAGACGAGCCGCTGCAAGCCTTCGTTGGCGTCGCCCGCCGAACCCCAGCCCCGGTTGGTTTCGCCCACAAACAGCGACCCATCTTTGCCCCACGCCATGCGCAGCACACCCGACCGGAATCCGCTGCGGAGTTCGATGGCTCCGCCCTGATACTCGCCGTTTACCTTTTCCATGAACACCCGCGAAATCTTGCTCATGCCCTGATCGCCCACGAGCAACTGCCCGGCAAAAGGGCCAAACGTGCCTTGCGGAATTTCGAGAATTTCAGAGTTCGAGATACCCAGAATACCATGCGGCAACCAAACGGCGGGCGTCTGAATATCGACGTTCGGAAACTGCTCTTTCAGGGCATATAGCACGTTCGGGGTTTCGTTGACTACGTTTTCGGGTTTAATGGCCCGCCCGTTTTCGTCGCGACGCTGGCGCGGGTCTACTTTGGCGTAAAGCTGTTCGGTTGTGAGTTTCACCGGCGAATTGGGCGCACCCGTCCAGCGCAAACCTGCGGGGTGGCCCACAAACGACCCTTTTCTGACGTGAACCACGCCCCCCGATCCCATCCAGTCACCCTGATTATCGGCGTAGAACAGTTCGCCTTCGTAAATACCCAGACCAGCGGGCGAACGCATACCGGTTGCCCAGGGCTGCATCTGCCCCGTTTCGCTGATTTTCATCGTCCAGCCGCGCCAGGGCACCCGGCTTTCGCCCCGCCACCATTCCTCGTCACCGAAGGCTACATTGCCCGTCACGAAAAACTGACCGTCGGGCGCAATTTTCGGGCCGAAACTGTATTCGTGGTAATGCCCCGACAACGGCCACGCATATACCGTCTCGAACAGATCGGCTTTGCCATTTTTGTCGGTATCGACCAATTTGGTTAGCTCTCCGCGCTGAGCGCAATACAGCGCACCGTCTTTATAGGTCAGGCCCAGAATCTCGTGCAGCCCCGACGCGAACTTGCGGAAATACGGTTTGCGGCTGGTCGGATTCTCCACAATCCAGACGTCGCCCCGGCGCGTTGCTACACCCAGGTCACCGTTGGGCAGCACCGTCAGGCCGCCCACTTCGAGCAGCGTACCTTCGGGAGCAGTCACTTTCAGAATCTTAAAGAAATCTTCCTCTTTGGGCGATTCCTGCGCCCGCGCCGACAGCATGGTTGCCACGGCAAAGAGGGTTGTTAGTATCTTTTTCATTAAAACAAAATTGAGTAAACTACTTTCCCTTTCACTGGCACGATCAATTCCTGCCGATTGCCAACCGTGCGCACGGTTGGTTTGGCTCCGCCGAGGTCATCGACACGAACATACTGCTCACCATCGATCAGATACATGCCGTTTTCCATCGCGTTGATGGTAACACCGCTGGCAAGCCGGGCGTAGAGGTCAGCCGGGGCATTGGCAATGGTCACTTCGCGCTGGAGGCCCTGCCCCTCGTTCAGCACCCGGATTTTATCTTCGACCGATGCGCCGTGGCTTTCATATCGGAATGTAGGTCGGTCTTCGCTGTCGAGCACATAGCCTCTGGGCCGGAAACCGGAGCCGGTAGTATCGGCCAGCCAGTTGGTTAGGGGCGATGCTAATCTGGTCAGAAACAGCAGGGGTGTGCCCATGCGCTGCACCATACCCATCGGGCGCGAGGAGCCATCGCCCCGGTCGTGCCACATGGGCGTGGCATCTAAAAACTGCCCCCGCCAGACCTGCACAATGGCCCCTTTGTCGAGGTCATACGTGTAATGCACCTGGGTGGGGCTGCCTACCGAAATACCGTGTGTGACACGGATGGTTTTACCTTTGGCATCGCTTACGCCCGGCAAATCCATGAACGACCTCAGCAGGGTGTTGGTCGGCGTTTCTACCAGAATTGGGTCAACGGTTTCGCCTTCGCCCCCGTTTTTATCGCTGATAACAAACTCACGAACGCCCGGTCCTGCAACGGCCAAACCCAGTCCCGGCTGCACCCAATCGACGAATTTTGCATAGAGCAATTCAAACGGCAGGTCGCCTTTGGGTAGCGTAGTTTTGCCGGTAGCGTTCCACTCGCCGGGCGCAATCACCTGCTGATTATTGATCTTGAGCAGACCACCGCCCCCCGGCACACCGAGGTTGAAGCGGTATTCGCCCGGCTCGGCCACCCGAAGCGTACCCGTATATCGAATCAAAAACTCGTTCGGAATCTTGCTGACCGACGACGACAGCACCGTAGTTGGGCCTTCGGATTCGGGCGCAGTTTTGTCATATTCGGGTTCTTTTTCATACTTGCCTTTGTAGATGGCGTATTTCAGATTCAACAGTTCGGGCCGGGGTTTGTCGTAGTTGACGTACCGGATATTACGGAAAGCCACGGCTCCGTGATCGCCCTGGAGCATCAGCGGGCCGCTT
This sequence comes from Spirosoma montaniterrae, assembly GCF_001988955.1. Taxonomy (NCBI): domain Bacteria; kingdom Pseudomonadati; phylum Bacteroidota; class Cytophagia; order Cytophagales; family Cytophagaceae; genus Spirosoma; species Spirosoma montaniterrae. The sequence goes on from NZ_CP014263.1 coordinate 3,663,257, forward strand.
GCTTTTTCGTCCTCAAACGCGGCTGCGCGGGTAGGGCCGGTCAGTTCAACGTCTTCATGAATGGTAACGCCGTTCAGTTCGACCCGAATCATGCGGGCGTTTTCGGTTTTCTGCCCCTGTGCGTTGAAACGCGGAGCCTGAAACGAGATTTTCAAGTGCTGCCACAGCCCCGGCGCACGGCTGGCATTTTGCCGGGCCGGGTGGCCTTCGTAGCCTTTCTGCCCGTCGGGTCGTTTGTCGTCCCAGCGTTCGTAGATCGAGCCATTGTCAACGACGCGCGGGCTTTTCACGTCCCAGCTATCGAACAGTTGCACCTCATAGCGGCCTTGCAAATACACGCCGGAGTTCGACCCTTTCGCCATCATGTAGTCGAGTTCGAGGTCAATATCACCATGTTCGAGATTGGTGAGCAGGTTAAACTGCTGACCGTACTGCGTTTGCCCGCCTTTTGGCGGAACCGGCACGTTTACCAGCACACCTGTACCTTTATCGGCAGCGATTGTATTGGCTTTGGCGAGATCGGCGCGGGCGTTGCCAGCAATGCGCCAGTTCGACGCGGGCGATTTAAACGCGCTCAAGTCATTGATTGCGAGGGGGATACCTGGCGTTGGGGCGGGTTGAGCAAACGCCATGCCGACACCGAGTAGCCAACCGATGCCGGGCAACCCGCCGAAACGAAGGGAGCCAGAAATGTTTTTCATATATAGATTGGTAATTGGAGGGCGAAATTTACCATTTTTTCTTCCTAAAAGGACGTAATCAGGCAATTACCCTATCTTTGGGCGTTTTACGAGTGATTCATTAACCCGTCTGTTTTCCATGAAAGCTGTTTCTTTATCGATTGCTGCCGGTATGGTACTAACCGGCCTTGCCGTACCCGCACTGGCTCAGGTCGAACCCACTAAGCAAACCCCCCAGTCTACTGAAATCTGGGAACCGGCTGTGCCTGTTGTTACGCCCGGCCTGTATTCGGCCAACACCGCAGGCACCACGCCCCCCTCCGACGCTGTTGTGCTCTTCGACGGTAAAAACGCCGATGCCTGGGTAGCCAACAAAGGCTACAACCCCACCAACAGCACCGAACCGCTGAAATGGCCCGTGCGCGATGGCGTACTGTATTCATCGACCACGTCGTCGGCAAAAACCAAGCAGGAGTTTGGCGATATGCAGTTGCACATTGAGTTTCAGACACCCACAAAAGTAGAAGGCAACGGTCAGGCGCGGGGCAATAGCGGCATCTTTCTGCAGGGCCGCTACGAGTTGCAGGTATTAGACAATTACAACAACCCGACCTACGTAAACGGCATGGTAGGTTCGATTTACAAGCAGGCCATTCCGCTCGTAAACCCCAGCCGCAAACCCGGCGAGTGGCAGAGCTACGACATCATTTACATTGCCCCACGCTTCAACAAGGCCGGGCTGATGCTCGAACCCGCCTACGTAACCGTGCTGCTCAATGGCGTATTAGTGCAGAACCGTGCGGCTATCCGGGGCACAACCGAGTACATCGGCTATCCACGCGTACAGGCCCACGGCAAAGGCCCGCTCATTTTGCAGGATCACGGCAACCCCGTTGGCTTCCGCAACATCTGGGTGCGGGAGTTATAGGCTATACGGGTATTCTTCTAAAACTGAAGAACCCGGTTATTTGCCGGGTTTTCAGTTTTAGAAGAATACGATATTATCACTTGTTGGGTATGGCCGATTGCTGAGCCTCCTGTTCAGCAGCAAAAGCTAACGTTTCTGCCAATGTCATATACGGCCCTTCATGTTCGGCCCAGCGATCTCCTATCGCCCGTTGTTCATGAATAGAGTGGGCATTTTTAATGACTTTGACCGTCTTTTTCGTTTTGCTGCTTGATTTTATTAAGGATGACATGGTATTGTTCTCGCTGTTTGCGTGTGGCTCTTCGACAGGTTATTGGGCGAATTTGGCCATTTCTGATTACATATACAACATGTTTTTCAATACCTTCGTTTCCGATGGCAACTCCACTAAATTGCTGTTCACCGTTATAGCGGTCTACGCGGTCTGGTAATGGTCGGAAATAGGGGTCTTCAAATAAACTCTCAACTTCGGTAATTGTATTATCTCGTTCCGGATGATCGTTGACGATATGGCGTATGTTGCCAGCATCCCATTGAAATAGCATAGTTAGTGTGGTTGGATAGTTTGATTGGCCACAAATCTACACGTTAACTCAGGTATCTCTAAACATCTTCTTCTTTTAGGGAGATATCAACGTACCATCTCTAATCCTTATGCGCCAACTTATCTCACTATGCTTACTGCTCGTTGTGTTTCTCACATCCTGCTCAACCACAACCGTTTACATCGTGCGCCATGCCGAGAAAGTAGACGAAACCGATTCAACTGACCTGAGTGTGGCTGGGCAACAGCGGGCCGTAGCCCTGGCCGATACACTCGCCAGTCGGGGTATTGACTCTATTTTTACAACGCCTTACCGACGCACCCGCCAAACCGCCGAACCGCTGGCCGGGCGGCTGGGACTGCGCATCGCTACCTACCCATCGGCACCAGCCTCGGCGATTATGAACCGGGTTGGGCGTATCCGCAACAAAACCCTGCTGGTGGTGGGACACAGCAACACTATTCTTGACGTTGCTAAAGGGTTGGGCACCCGACCTACGCTGCCCAAAATTGAGTCGGGCGACTTCGACAATTTATTCGTGGTGCGCATCCGGCGTGGGCCGTTCAGTAAAAGCGTTGACCTTTCAGAAAAAACCTACGGCCAACCCACCCGGCCATAGTTGCGCCCAATCTTGCTTCGGCCTACCTTTCGCATCTGAACAGCATAAAACCAACTCATTTCTAACATGGGCATAACAGGCGTAGTGGCTTGATTTGCCGATATTTATCCGCCATTCTATGTATCGGCTCACTGTGCTTTTTTTAGGTTTGTTTTTCTTGTCCGGCGTAGTATCTGGCAGCGCGCAGGGAATTAAAGCTGTTGAAAAAACGCAGGCTACCCCGCCCGTTTCGGCAAGGCCCATACAGGCGCAGAAATCGACAGTGGCAATGCCCAATACCTACAAAAAGCGGCAGGTTATGGTGGGTAATGGCGGGGGCGTTACGGGGGGTTCGGTAACGTACTATCTTTTGGAAGATGGCAGACTGTATGGCAAGCGCAGCCGCGACAAAGGCTACACCTTTATTGGGCAGCAGAAGCCGCTGGCAACAAAACGGGTGTTTGAAACCGTAGAAAGCAAGTGTAGCATCGCTAAAACGAAATTCGACAAACCGGGTAATATGTATCAGTTTGTAGGCTGGCAGAACGATAAAAAACGCTACCAGGTCACCTGGGCCAAAGGCGATTCGACCGTGCCGGCCAATTACCCGAAGTTTCACAAGGCGTTTATGAATATGATTCCGGTGGCATCCCGACTGAAGTGAGTGCCCTGTAAAGACCTCAATTCGTACTTATATGAAACCTTCTCTACTCGCTTTATCGCTGCTTATCACAACGCCGATGCTGGCGCAGCAACCGGTTCCAAAACAGTTTGACCGCAAACTGAAAACCTCGACCCCATCGGCAGGTTTGGCCGAACGGCTGGGTGCCGTTCGCGTACCAGCTCCGGCAAATCAGAAAGGTCGGCAATCGCTGACGGTGGGCGGAGGTACGCACCCAACTACTGAGCCGCTGAAGTTACGCATCGTGCGCGATTCGGCTTCCGGGTTGCCCGTATACATTGAACGAACAGGCAAGCCGCGCCCGGCAGACAACGCACGGGCGCGGGTATCGGCGGCTGCGGCAGCGTCGGCTACGTTTCAGTTTCTGGGGCAGGTGCGGTCGCTGCTGAAACTCGACCGGCCCGAAGATAACTTTACGGTTTCGCGCACCGACGCCGACGAGTTGGGGCAACTGCACGTTCGGCTTATGCAGACGCACCGGGGCTTGCCCGTGCTGGGCCGCGAACTCGTAGCGCACCTGACCAATGGCGACGTTATGCTGCTGAATGGCCGCTACGAACCACTGCCCGAAAACCTGCCCACCACACCCCGGCTGGCACTGGCCGATGCATCGGCGCGGGCGTTGGGCGACGTGCGCCGAACGTCGCGGGTGCGTTCGTTTGGTGATAATCTGCTGGGAATGAAGACATCGGAAGGCGAGTTGTGTGTTTTCCCCGCTCCGACCGGCGCGAAACTGGCGTATCGGCTGACCGTGCGACCTAATATGCTCGAACGCTGGGAGTATGTAATCGATGCGCAAACCGGCGACGTACTCGAAAAACTCGATTACACCTGTTCGCTGGTGCGGAAGAAATTAGCCGACGTTGGCAACACCGACCCGACAACAACGCCCGCTTTGGCTCCGCAGGCTACGGGCCGCGACCTCAACGGCGTATCGCGCACGTTTCAGACGCATCAGCAGACGGGTACGTATTATATGATCGACACGTCGCGGCCCATGTTTAAAGCTAACACGTCGAAAATGCCGAACGAACCGGTTGGCGCAATCTGGACAGTAGACGCCCGCAAAACGTTTGGCGACAACCAGAAAGTGTACCAGATTACCTCGGCTACCAATGCCGACTGGACACCAACGGCAATATCTGCTCATTTCAACGCGGGCGTTGCCTATGAGTATTACCGAACGGTTCATAACCGAAACGCGCTGAACGGCAAGGGTGAAACCATGATTTCTATCATCAACCTCGTCGATGATGATGGCAGCCCGCTCGACAATGCGTACTGGAACGGTAAAACCATGGCCTATGGCAATGGCGACAAGGGATTTAAACCGCTGGCAGGCGCACTCGACGTAACGGGTCACGAAATGACGCACGGCGTTATTCAGAATACCGCCAACCTGCAATACAAAGACCAATCGGGAGCCATCAATGAATCGTTTGCCGACGTATTCGGCGTTCTGATCGACCGCGACGACTGGACGCTGGGCGAAGACATTGTGAAAACGGCGGTGTTTCCGTCGGGAGCAATGCGAAGCATGTCGAACCCGAATCAGGGTGGCCCCACCCGCGACCCAAACGGCTACCAGCCCGCCACGATGAATCAGTATGAAAAAACGACTGAAGACAACGGGGGCGTTCATATCAACAGCGGCATTCCGAACTTCGCATTCTACAAGTTTGCTACGGCTATTGGGAAAGAAAAGGCGGAGAAGGTGTATTACCGTGCGCTGAGCAATTACCTCGTCAGAACCTCACAGTTTCTGGATTTACGGCTGGCGGTAATTAAATCGGCTACTGACCTCTACGGCGGCACTGGTGCCGAGGTGACAGCCGCACGGGCCGCGTTCGACGCCGTGGGCATTACCGAAGGTTCGCCAACAACGCCCGGCAAACAACCCGACGTGCCGGTGGCATCGGGGCAGGATTTGCTGCTGCTGGCCGACGCCGAATCGAAAAAACTCTACTCGACCAACATGGCCGTAACGCCCGCCAAATTCGATCTCAAAAGCACGCTCGGTTTAGTGCAGAAACCAAGCGTGACCGACAACGGCCAAACAGCTTATTACGTTACTACCGACAAACGCATCCGGGCCGTAAATCTGGTTGGAACGCCCAACGAAACCATCGTGTCGAACGAAACAATCTGGGCCAACGTAGCCATATCGAAAGACGGCACCCGGTTAGCAGCCCTGACCGCCGACCGCGATGCCAAGATTTACGTCTACAGTTTTGCCAAACGCAAATGGGCTGAATTTGAGTTGTATAACCCTACTTATACCGAAGGCGTCTCGACCGGCGAAGTGCGGTACGCCGATTCGTTTGAATGGGATTTTACGGGCGAAAACATCGTGTATGACGCTTACAATGAACTCGCCAACGCCAACGGCGACGCCATCGACTACTGGGACGTGGGCTTTATTAACGTCTGGAATAATCAGACCGGCGATTTTGCGAAGGGCGACATTGAAAAGCTGTTCGCGAATCTCGATGAAGGCGAAAGCGTGGGCAACCCAACATTCTCCAAGAACTCGCCCGATATTCTGGCCTTCGATTACGTAAACGATACCGACGGCACGTATTACGTAGTGGCTACCGACCTCAGCAAAGGCACTATTCAGGGTGTATATCGCAACAATACGCTGGGTTTTCCGACCTATTCCCGATTAGACAACAAACTGGTTTTCAGCACCGAATCGTCAAAAACCGAAGACATATCAAGTATCAACTTAGCCGCCGACAAAATCACGCCGTCGGGTACGGCAGCGGTGCTGTATACAGGGGCTAAATGGCCGGTCTGGTACACGCAGGCCACGCGGGTTATTCCGACTCGCACGGCGCAAACCATTACGTTCGACCCGATCACTGACCGCTACAGCAACCAGGGCGATCTAACACTACGGGCTACGGCTTCGTCGGGGCTGACGGTTGCTTTTTCAGTACGCAGCGGCCCGGCCACACTCAATACGGGTAATGTGCTGAAATTCACGGGTGCCGGTGCCGTAACGATACGCGCTTCGCAGGAGGGCAGCAGCCTGTTTTTTGCCGCTACGCCCGTTGACCGCACCTTTCAGGTACTCACCGTAACGGGTCTCGAACCCGCCTGGTCCGACGCGATGGTCGTGTATCCCAACCCCGCCCAAACCAGCCTGACCGTTGAACTGCCCGCTACCGAAACGCTCGAAAACCTGTCACTCCGAACCCTTGGCGGAGCCAGCGTAGCACAACCGGCGTTTCGGCCACGGCAACGCACGGCTACGGTCGAAATCGGCCATCTGCCTAAGGGCATGTATCTGTTGCAGGTACAAACGCCTACAGGCACAGCCCAGCGAAAGGTGGTAAAAGAATGAACCGTTTATTCCTCACCATTAGTCGGTTCGATGCCAATCATCGGCTGCTGGTGGCCTTGTGCGTTGCGACCGTAGCGTTCCTGTGTGTGCCGGTATCATTCAGCACACCCGCCCACCTGACCGTTGTTTGGATTGCCTATGCGCAGGCCGTGTTATTCTTGATGTGGGTTTCGATTATTGTCGCACATCCGCGCGATCTGCCCCGCCTGTCGCGCATTCAGGATTCGAGCCGGATGCTGATTCTGGCCTTTGTGGTAGCTGCGGCTGTAGCGAGTTTATTCGCTGTCATTCTTTTGCTCGACCGCATGACACTGGAACACCGAACCCTTTACATTATGCTGGCGGTGCTGGCCGTAGCGAGCGCGTGGGTACTGGTACATACCGTATTTACGATGCGATACGCACACCTCTACTACGGCAACGATCCAAAGCAGACCAAACGCCCCGGCGGGCTGGATTTTCCGCACGAACCCGAACCCGACTATCTTGATTTCGCCTATTTCTCGTTCGTCATCGGCATGACCAGTCAGGTTTCCGACGTGGCCGTTGGTTCCAAAGCCATGCGTCGAACGGCGTTGGTGCATGGGCTGTTATCGTTTGGCTTCAACGCCATCATTATCGCCCTGACCATCAGCGGTCTTTCTTCGATGCTTTAGCCGGTTGCCGCCGTGCTTTTTCGGCCTGCTCTTTTTCGTAGTCTTCGCGCTGCCGCTTATCGGAGAGAAGGGTGCGGTACAGCCCGTTCAGGACATAAATATCATCGACCTCATCAATGAGCCGATGCAACTGTTCGCGAACCTGGTTAATGTTCATAATCGTATAACAAAATCTGTGTTCATCCGTGCCATCCGTCCAATCCGTGTTCCATCAATCAATGAAAAAAGAAATAACCCAGTGCGATACCGGCCAGCACACCCACGAAATCGGCAAACAGACCATACGGAATGGCATAGCGCGTGTTGCGAATACCCACCGACCCAAAATACAGGGCTACGATGTAGAACGTGGTATCGGCTGACCCCTGAAAAATACACACTAACCGCCCCACAAATGAGTCGGGACCGAACTGCTTCATGGCGTCGATCATCAGGGCGCGGGCACCGGAGCCGCTCAGCGGTTTCATCAGGGCTACGGGCAGGGCGTCGGTAAAGTCAGTGTTCATACCCGTTAGCCCGAAGAGGTATTTCAGCCCACCCACCAGCGCATCCATGGCCCCGGCATTGCGAAAGGCACCAATTGCCACGAGCATGCCCACTAAGTACGGAATGATGCGCACCGACGTGTCGAAACCACCCTTCGCGCCTTCGATGAACGTCTCAAAAATCGGGACTTTTTTGCGGAGTGCGCCCAGCAGAAATGCCACCACGATAATCATCAGAATCAGGTTGCCAACTACCTTCGAGATCATTTCGATTTCTTCTTTCGGTTTGCCCGACAGCCACCATAACGCCAGTACCAGAAAGCCCGTGATGCCACCTAACCAGCCCAACACCGTGGTATTGAGCAGGTTGATGCGTTGTTTCAACCCAACTGCCACCAGCGCGACTACCGTGGTTACGTAAGTGCCGATCACACACGGAATGAATACGTCCGACGGGTTTTGCGCTCCCAGAATGGCCCGTTGCGCCAGAATACTAAGCGGAATGATGGTCAGGCCCGACGTATGCAGCACCAGAAACATGATCTGGGCGTTGGAAGCGGCCTCTTTGCTGGGGTTCAGTTCCTGCAAACTCGCCATCGCTTTCAGGCCAAAGGGCGTAGCGGCATTGTCGAGACCGAGCATGTTGGCCGAAAAATTCATAATCATCTGGCCGTTGGCGGGGTGATCTTTCGGCACTTCGGGAAAGAGTTTATTGAAAAACGGGCCAATGATTCGGGCCAGAAAATTAATGGCTCCGGCTTTCTCCCCCACGTTGAGCAGGCCCAGAAAGAACGTCATCACACCCGCTAATGGCAGGGCAATGTCCATCACAGCCACTTTCGAGGAGTCGAACAGCCCTTCGACTATTATTTTGAAAATCTCGGTGTCGCCAAAGACAATCAGCTTGACCAGCGCGACCACAAAAGCAATCAGAAAAAAAGCAACCCAGATGTAGTTCAGAGCCATGTTACCGGCAGTTTCGTTTTATTTTGCGGCATGAAGATGGTAAAAAAAGTGGTTGTTACACAGAGATACGCGGAGACTACACAGAGATACACGGAGGTTTTCAAGCGTTTCTTCTCTGTGTATCCCTGTGTAATCTCCGTGTATCTCTGTGTAACAAACCTACACGCCCAATCCCTCGAAGCCGCCATGCAAAAGCAGGGATTAGTGGACGTACAAAAAGTTGACGCCACTATTCTGGTTGACCTGAAATATTCGACCACCGATAATTTCGTCGGGAAAGACGTGTACGGCGACCTGACGCGGGCCTATCTGCAACCCGTGGCTACCCAGAAACTGGCCCGTGCCAGCCGTGCGTTGCAGGCGAAATACCCCAATCTGCGGCTGTTGGTCTATGACGCGGCCCGCCCCCGCGCGGCCCAGTGGAATCTCTGGAATGCCCTGCCCAACCTCTCCGAAAGCGAACGCCGGAAATACGTAGCCGACCCACGTCAGGGATCGATTCATAACTACGGTTGCGCCGTTGACCTGACCGTGGCTACCAAAGACGGGAAGCCGTTGGACATGGGTACGAAATACGATTACTTCGGCGAGTTGGCGTACCCGTCGGAAGAAGCCCGTTTATTGAAAGCGGGAAAACTAACGAAGCAGCAAATCGACAATCGGCGCATCCTGCGAACGGCCATGCACGAAGGCGGTTTCAGCCACATCGAATACGAGTGGTGGCATTTCAACGCACTGGCCCGCAGCAAAGCCAAAATGATGTTCAGAATTGTAGACTGATCGCTGGTTGTTTAGAAGTTGTTGACCGTTAAGGGTTAGCTATTGCAACTGAATCGCATATCGTATAAACACTAAACTCTCAACATATACCGTTATACATTATATGATATATGAATAATATGATAAAATATAATATTTATTCCTTATTGATAATCAGCAATTTACATTTTGAATTTATTTGTCAACGAATTAATACATAAATTCTTAATATAGACTATTTGATTAACGGATAAAGTTTTGCTTCAAAGAAAGCAAAACTTTATCCGTTAATTTTTATGAAACACCGCATACCAAGTATCTTACTTGTAGTTCTTGCCGTTCTGCTTGTGCAGTGGTCTTGCCGAAGCGAACGCGACAATCTCGTCCAGCCCGTACCGCCCGACCTCAGCATCGAGGAAGCCAAAAGCTGGTTCACCAACCAGCCTTCTAATGCCCGGCAGGCTGCATCGAAAAGCAACATAATCCGCAACGAGTACTGGAGTGCAGCCCAGAAGCTCAATTTTACCAACGGATGGCCGGTAGTAGTAGTACCGCTAACTTACAACTACGACCACGCTATGGCCTTTCAAAATATCAAGCCTGGCTCGGCAGCCCGGCTTAAAAAGGAAGACTTTGAGGTTCAGAAGAAGTTGCTGGTCTACAAAGACCCCAAAGGCAACATGCTGGCCGATGTCATCGTGATTATCCCTACGGATGATAACCGCCGAAAAAACAAAAAAGTAAAAGGCGACGATTTTGACGGCTACGTGCTGGCCTACGACCGAACCGAGACTAAGTACCTCGGTGGCTGGATTTACCAGAATGGTAAAGCTAAACGCCGGGAAATCCTTAAAGATAACAAAGGCGGTCGATTAGCCGGTACAATGGGCGACTGCGACATTCTGGTTTATAAAAACGCAGGCGGGCAACAGGCCGCTAAAGTAGGCGGTGGCGACACGGGCGGAAGTGGTCCGGTTCAGGGTTTCTACGATGGAGGGGGTACGTACTGGCAGTTAGATCAGGTTATATCAGCGGATTGCGCGGGCGGCAACAATGGCACCGGTAATTTTCCCATGCCCAGCCCCAGTACACCCAGCGCAGGCGACCCAGCCTGGATTTGGAACCTGCCGGTTATAGGCGGTGGCGGTCTGGACGGCGGCAATGGTAACCCGTCTCCTACGCCCATCATGATTGGCGATGATGGGCTTATTGGAGCAAGTTTTGTAGATCGTTTCTTCTATGATATGGAACAAAATCGGGGTATATTCTTTTCAAATGAAGAAAAAAACATCATTCGTGAATCATTTGGTTACGTATGGTCGGACATAGTGGAATATGTTGACGCGACTGGTGATAAACCAATGCTCATTGATGGAGGACCAGGTCCATGGGATAGATTTGTTAACTGGTTATGGGACAGTTTTTTCTTTGATACAGGCGATATTCTCCCCAGTTCGTTTGTGTTTTATGAACATCCTCAAATTAACACACTACAAACCGCTATCACTACCGATGTAATTGTGTCTCTCTTTGATGGGCAAGTTGGGGGCGGGTACAGACAGTTCTCTTTTAATGTAGAAGTACAGCTTCCAAAAGGTCAACTCAGCAATGGCGGGTATATGACAGCGCAAATAGCACAACGTACGGCTGCTGTTTTTCTAAATCTTTCTATTAGAAAAGTTCAATCGTCTAATGCCAAAAGACTTCAACCCTTGGTTGATTTTGATTCACAAATCAAAAAAGGCTTGCTGGCACAGTTTAGGTTGCTTGCAAAAACACGTAGATTATATGGTGAAGCTTTCATTCCGCCGGTAACAAGTGGAATTCCTTCGCACCCTGCTCAATTCAAATAAATAGTAATTGTGTGAACCAATGGTTAACGTTGGTTCACACAATCCATTCAAGATTTATATGGATACTTTAAATGCCATCAGAAGAGACCTTGCTCCGTATTTATTAAAGTGCGGAAAGCATGATTACTTTGAGTTTGATAGAAATGAGTTATTTCAAGAACGCACTAAGCAATTTTTAATAGATAATACTGGCACATGGTCAAAAATTATAAACCAACTTTCGCCTGTACTCGATGAGTCATATGGCCTTTCACAAGGATACTTTAGTGCTGTTAAAGTATTCGGGCAAGAGAATCAAATTAATGTTCGCGCCTTCTTGCGTGTAAACACAATATACAAGAGTTACTGTGTATACTTTGAGGAAGCATTAGAGATAAATGGTTGGTACATCCGGCCCAAAGAATACGTTGCTGATAATTATAAAGATGAATACGAAAAGGCTGTTAGGCAACTTAATGAAAACGGCATGACTGAATATTTACCTGAAAATGAATCAGCTATATTCAGCCCCTACTTACGATTATCCCCGCGCAACAATCAAGAATTATTATTTCAACAGAAGTCAGTTGAAGCAATGAAATTATTTCCTGATTATCCATGTCTGTTAGAGTTAAAACTATTAAATTCTATTTTAAACAATATAATTTCTTACGATGAAAATGGAAATATATATCATCCTACTGTCTTTGAATCCTTATTCAATTTGAATTCAAGGGGTTTACTGGAAAACTGATCAAAGTAGTATTCCGGATGCCGTCTAAGTTAATCGCTTCGGCTTGGCACAACATTCGCCCCAAGCAGAGTGTGCTGTTTTCGGGGGAGGTCAGGCTGCGTTATTTTGTGTACAACGGCTCCATTCCGCGTCAGCAGATGCTGTGCAATCTGAACATCGACATGGTAGGCCCGGCTCAGGGCTTCTACAATGGTGGCGGTACGTACTGGCGTTAGATCAGGTCATCCCGATGGATTGCGGGGGTGGCAACAATGGCAACTCTGGCAATGGTACTCTTCCCAATCCCCACAGTCCCCGGCGCAGGCGACCCAGCCTGGATTTGGAATAACCCCGTGACGAGTGGGGGCGGTATGGATGGCGGTAACGGGAACGGGTCTCCACCGCTACCCGTGATGGTGGGCGATGATGGGCTTATCGGAGCAAGTCTTTTAGAGCGTTTCTTCTACGGAATGGAGAATAACAAGTCGATATTCTTTGACAGCGAAGAAAGAGCGGTAATCAGTCAATACCCGGATATACTGACCTTCCGGCTCAGCCAGTATGCCGAGCAATATGGAGGGAAACCCGATGGCAGCACCGCATTCATTCTAAGCGAAGCAGATCAGCAGCTTTATCCCAGATTTACAGAACTGCTAAGAAACATATCTACTTTTGTCGAACAGCACGAACGGGTCAAGCAAGCTCTAAGTCGGCATACTAATTTACCCTGGTCGAAAATAAAGCCATTGCTAAAGTTTGGGGCCGGGCCTAAGATAATAATCCGAAATCTAAAGCCAGAATTTGGCGAAAAAGCCTACGGTCACACTGTGCATCCAGGTTTCCCAGAGAGCCGAATTGAAATACAAGATTCGTTTGTAAGAGGATTAGAAGTTTCCACGGGTACCCGCGAAGCCACCGCTTTCCTTTTAGTTGTAACACTTTTACACGAACTAACTCACTATGGTGCAGTTGATGGTGGGCGTAACGAATCAAGAATCGATGAATTTGGGGATGACTTTGAGCGAGAGATACTGGGCACTACTATTATCCGAGACAACGCAGGGCGATTGTTAGTACAGTTCAACAAGCTAAATTAGGTAGAGATGTCACAACTGCTTATGCACATACGTATAGCCGTCTTAGTCTGTTTAGGGCTGTTGGGGTTACGTTGTACAAACCGGGTTGACGATAACCAAAAGTTCAATGTAAACGATACGACTCAGTTGGTTCAGGCTGTTCTGAATGATGATCTGCTGAAGGCCGAAATTATTAGAGATTTTGGCGAAGAACCACTAAAACTTGTAGCGGGGCCTGTTATTAAACCAGACATGCAACTGACGTTCGCCAATAAGTTCGCCCAAGTCGTTTCGTTACGCGAAGATGCACGTCAAATTCATGAACGGTATCCTAAAAAACTATATGTCAGTGTGCCTTCTGTAAAATTATTTGGGGAGGATTCTGCAACAGTCAGATTACTTTTTCACGCAGGCAACGCTACCGCTCGCTTCAGCATGAAAAACAGTAACCGAAAATGGATAGTTGTTAATCGCGAATATGGTAAGCTGTAGAATAGAATCATGATGCTACGACATGCACTCATCACAACTTCTAAATAAGATGGTTGTGGTGAGTGTATGGATAACAAATTACCACTTCTCAAAACATTCTAAGTGCCTGTGCTAACTTTGAACTCGTGGCTACTTGTAAATCTTTGTGCATTTTGCATTCTGGTATCCTGTAACTCAGAGAAAAGCCCGAAAAGCCTTGTTAATCAGAACGAGACTCTCCAGATTATACAAACAGTCTTCTCTGACTCTTCTCTCGACTCGCTCATCCGCTCTCTTGATAAGCGTGCAAGGGTGCAGTTGGTGCGAGGAAGTAGTGTGGAGGCAAACATGAAGGTTGTGTTTAGAGGACAAGTTTTGCCAATTATGCGCCCAAAAGACGCTGAGTTAGCTAACACCTCCCACGAAGCCCTACTCCCTGTTTGGGTAACTGTAAAGAAGTACAAAGCAGACACAATAGCCGTGTATCTGCATGAGACGAGGTATAATAACACGCCCACTTATTTTCTGGTAAAAAAAGGGGCGTGGATAGTTATCGCGAAAGCATTTGGTAAGACATGATAAACGAAGCGACACAACCTCGACTTTGTACATTGTGCTGTTTAATAAACTTTTGAATTCTCTTACTGAAGCAGCTCTTTTGAAAAAAGGTAAAAAGATAACTCTGGTTGTATTACCATTAATTTTGATAGTAGTCGTTCTTATCTATCAAAACGACCACCTACCTCCCCGCACAGCGCATCGTGCGGGGAGGGTAATCAGTCATCTGCCTATACCGAGTAGTGCCAAAGTCCTTTTGTTTGAGGATGAGTGGCAGGGGTTCACAGGAGACGGCCATACCAAGATAGTATTCGGTCTGAATAAAGAAGACTTCGCTCAATTGTATGACCAATGTGTAAAAAGGGGCTATAAGCTGCTTACGAAAAGCATTGCCAATAAGGTTCCATACCCAGGCTATCCGGTCACACTCGGTAAGTCTATTTATAAGGTAGTGCAGCAGAACGCCCATCATCCCGACATAGATTATATCATCGTAGTACTTGACGAGGAAAAGCAACAGCTAATAGTTTACAATATTATGATTTGACAATCGCACTCCCTCCGTCATTGTGCTCTGCGTAATGATGGAAGGAAAAAGCATGTCAAAACACCAGATTATCAATCAGCCGTACTTTGCCTAAATGAGCCGCAATACAAACAGCCGTCTGGCCCGGTGCCAGCACTTCGGAAGCGGGTTGAAGTGTGTCGGCGTTGGCAATCTCAACGTATTCTAACCGGAACGACGGCTTTTGCGAAAAAAAGTCCTCAACGGCGGCTTTGGCGTGCGCTACAGACTGCCCTTCGTGCATCAGGTCGTGGGCCAGTGTCAGTGCCTGATAAATGGCCGGGGCCTGCGCGCGTTCGGCGGGCGTGAGGTTGCGGTTGCGCGACGACATTGCCAGGCCGTCGGCTTCGCGCACGGTAGGGCAGCGAATCAACTCGACCGGGAAGCTCAGGTCGCGGATAAGTCGGCGGATAACCGCTACTTGTTGCAAATCTTTCTGGCCGAAATAGGCCCGGTGCGGCTGCACAACGTTGAACAGTTTGGCAACCACGATGCCTACACCGTTGAAATGACCGGGCCGCATAGCACCTTCCATTACGGTTTCGAGTTCGCCGAAATTCAGCTTCAGCGCGGGCGGTTCGGGGTACATTTCCGCGACCGGGGGTGCAAACACCACGTCGCAGCCCACAGCGTCGAGCCTCTGACAATCCTGCTCCAATGTGCGCGGATAGCGGGCCAGATCATCGGCATTATTGAACTGCACCGGGTTCACGAAGATGCTGCTAACCACTATGTCGTTCTCCCGGCGGGCCGTTTCGATGAGGGTGGTATGGCCTTCGTGCAATGCGCCCATTGTTGGTACAAAACCCACGGACTGAACGGTTTGCGAAGAAGCCAGATACTGACGGATAGCAGAGATGGTCTCGAAGACAAGCATGTTTTTTGCTTAAATCTTATTGAAATACGGGAAAAAATTGTATAATTTTGCAAGTTTTTTGGTTCTCTCAGACAACACCCGCTTCCCGTTTTTATGAGCAAATTACGTATTCTTTACGTCGCCAGCGAGATTAATCCTTTCCTCAAAACCTCTGACGTCGCCGATTTTGTGCGCAAACTACCACAGGCCATGCAGGAACGGGGTATGGAAATCCGAATTCTGGTGCCGCGCTTTGGGCTAATTAATGAACGCAAAAACCGGTTGCACGAGGTGGTGCGGTTGTCGGGCATCAACATTGCCGTTGGCGACGAAGAAAAGCCGCTGATTATCAAAGTCGCGTCGATTCCGACAGCCAAATTACAGGTTTATTTCATCGATAATGAAGACTATTTCCAGCGGAAGTACGTTTTTCATGACAAAGAGAACCGGTTTTACGACGACAACGACGAACGGGCCATCTTCTTCTGCAAAGGCGTTCTGGAAACGGTAAAAAAACTCGGCTGGGCACCCGACATCGTGCATTGCAACGACTGGATGACCGCCCTGATTCCGCTTTACCTGAAAACGACCTACAAAAACGACCCGATGTTCAAAGACACCAAGTCGGTTTTTACCGTCTATAATAACGCGTTCGAGCATCGGTTCGAGGGCGATATTATCGAAAAAGCCCGCATGATGGACATCGACGACGAAATGCTGGCAGAACTCAAAACGGCAGATTTTCCGGGATTTATTCGGATTGGCTGTACCTACGCCGACGCGGTGGTGCGGGCCGAAGAAGAGTCGAGCGAGAGTCTCAATGCCATTTTAACCGATTTACCTGAACATAAATTTGATGTTGCCGAAGACGAAGATGTTACTGAACGCTATTACAACCTCTATACACAACTGGCTGGGTAGCCGGGGTCGCACACGACTTTTGCTACTCGCCGGAGCCGTTGTGGGCGTTCTGGCTTGCGAAGAACCTAAAGAAATCGGTTTATCTCCTACCACTCCCGTCGACGTGTCGTTTACCGATACGCTGACCGTAACGCGCGAAACCATCCGGTTCGACTCGACCCGGAGCAACGATCAGAGCAACCTGATGGTGGGCCGCTATACCGACCCCGTGTTTGGAAAAATACAGGCGCGGGCGTTTGTGCAGATGGTGCCGCAGGTCAACTTTGTTGTCAACGATTCGGCAACGACCAATGCCACCCCCGCCAGCCGGATTGTGTATGACTCGACCCGACTGTTTTTGAACTATGATGCAGTATCGTATGGCGATACCACGATGGCGCAGGAATTGCAGGTGTGGCGGTTGCGCGATAGCCTGAACTCGTCAATCAATTACGACATCAGCAGCACAGTAGCTACTACGGCCCAGCCATTGGTGCGCCAAACGATTCGGCCCCGGCCCAACACAACCGATTCGCTGTCGTTTCGCTTGTCGCTTCCCGATGCACTGGGGCAGGAGTTGATTCAGCTTGCCAATACCGAAGCGGGCAAAGTTGCCAATGGGGCGTTGTTCCGGGCGCAGGTACGCGGCCTTATGCTGACTACCACCGGCAACGACCGGGCCGCTGTGGTTGGCTTTCGGCCTGGTGGCTCGGCGGTAGTTGTGTATTTCCACGTGCAGGGCGAACGCACGGCAAAGCTACAGGTGTTCCTGCTGTCGGGCAAACGTTTTAATCAGGTGCTGGCCGACCGCTCCGGTACGCCCCTGGCGAATTTACAACGGGGCGGTACGCTGCCTGTTACGGCGACCAACGGGCGTTCGTTTGTGCAACCTGCATCGGGAATTACCACGAAGTTGATGTTCCCGACGCTGAACCGGTTTATACAACAGGGACGTCTTGCCATCAACCGCGCTGATCTGATTATTACGCCAGCTAACCCGGACGATGCCACGCTCTATAACCCACCCGCGCTGGCTTTGGCCGAAGTGGATGAGAAGAATCAGCTTCGGCGAGTGCCAACGACCGGAAGCGGAACGACGACCACGGGCGGTTTTCCCTTCCTGGTTCCCTTTTCCGGACCCATTGACCGCAACAGCAGCAGTTTTGCCAATCCACAGATTATTCGCCGAGTTGTTCGGACCAATAATTACACGTTTAATATCAGTGGCTATATGCAATCGGTTGTAACGGGGCTAAGTCCAAATACTGGTTTGGCAATACTGTCTCCCGGAGCCGAGACGCTCTTTCCGCGTTCGCAGTTTGGTGTTACCGATGCTACTCAGTTGTACCTTAATGACCGTTTATGGCGAATGGTAATAGACGGGCAAGCCAGCGTCAGGTTGGTTTTGTTCTATACCAGCTCGAAATAATTTTAGCTAAATAAAAACCAAATCGTGAGAAGCCGGAATGTCCGGCTTTTTGCGTTTACTTTACAATAAAGTTAACTGCGAATTCAACTATGTGCGGCATTGTAGCATACGTGGGGCATCGGGAAGCGTGCCCATTGGTCATCAAAGGGCTGAAACGGCTCGAATACCGGGGCTACGACAGTGCGGGCGTGGCACTGCTAAACGGCCACGGCCTGAAGGTTTACAAGAAAAAAGGCAAAGTGTTGGCGTTGGAGCAGGAACTGGCCGGGCGCGACCTTCCCGCTACCATCGGCATGGGACACACCCGCTGGGCCACCCACGGCGAACCCAACGACGTAAACGCCCACCCGCACTACTCGTTTCACCGCAAGATAGCCATCATCCATAACGGCATTATCGAGAACTACGCGACCATCAAGCAGGCATTGCTCAAAAAAGGCCACACCTTCCAGAGCGAAACCGATACCGAAGTGCTGGGTCAGTTCATCGAAGACATTTGGGAGAATAATGCCGGGGCGTCGCACGCCGGTACGCTCGAAGATGCCGTGCGGCTGGCCTTGCAGGAAGTGGTGGGTGCTTATGCCATCGTGGTCATGAATGAAGCCGAACCCACGCAGTTGATTGCCGCCCGCAAAGGTTCGCCGTTGGTGATTGGCGTGGGTGAAAATGAGTTCTTCCTGGCCTCTGATGCTACCCCGATTGTGGAGTACACCAAAGACGTAATCTACCTGAACGATTACGAAATTGCGGTCATTAAAAACGGTGAACTGTCCGTAATCACACTCGATAACACCACCACCACGCCCTACGTACAGAAGATTGAACTGGAACTTGAAGCCATCGAAAAAGGCGGCTACGACCACTTCATGCTCAAGGAAATTTTTGAGCAACCCCGCTCCATTGCCGACTCGATGCGGGGACGCGTTCAGGCCGATGAAGGTCTGCTGCAACTCGGTGGCCTGCGCGATTACATGGATAAATTAGCCCGGTCGAAGCGAATTGTGATTGTGGGTTGCGGCACGTCGTGGCACGCGGGCTTAGTGGCCGAATATATTTTTGAAGAACTGGCCCGGATTCCGGTCGAAGTAGAATATGCGTCGGAGTTTCGCTACCGGAACCCGATTATCAAAGAAGGTGATATTGTGATTGCCATCTCCCAATCGGGCGAAACGGCAGATACGCTGGCGGCCATTGAACTGGCAAAGTCGAAAGGGGCAACCATTTTCGGCGTCTGCAACGTGGTGGGTTCGTCCATCGCCCGCGCCACACACGCCGGAGCCTATACGCATGCCGGACCCGAAATTGGCGTGGCAAGTACAAAGGCGTTCACGGCGCAGGTTACGGTTCTGACGCTCATGGCTTTAGCCGCTGCCAAACGCAAAGGCACCCTGTCTGATTCGCTGTTTCGGCAACTGCTGGCCGAGTTGGAAAGCATTCCGGCGAAGGTGGAAAGAGTACTCCAAAGTGCCGACAAGATTAAGGAGATTGCCTACATTTTCACCTACGCCCGCAACTTCATCTACTTAGGTCGGGGGCTGAACTTCCCCGTCGCGCTCGAAGGGGCACTGAAACTGAAAGAAATCAGCTACATCCACGCCGAGGGCTATCCCGCTGCCGAAATGAAGCACGGTCCCATTGCCCTCATCGACGAAGACATGCCCGTGGTGGTGATTGCTACGAAAGACAGTTCGTATGAGAAAGTGGTATCAAACATTCAGGAAGTGAAAGCCCGCAAAGGGCGCGTTATTGCCATCACCACCGAAGGCGACACGCACCTGCCCGGCATGGTCGATTTCACCATCGAGATTCCGAAAGTTCACGACGTGCTGATGCCGTTAATATCGGTAATACCGCTGCAACTGCTGGCCTATGACATTGCCGTGATGCGCGGTCGCAACGTCGATCAGCCGCGCAATCTGGCGAAGTCGGTAACGGTGGAGTAGTAATTTTTTACGGCTCGTCAATCGCCCGCATCACACGGCAAAAAACACCGCAGCGAACAAACTAAATACTTTGAAATCACAGACTTATTCCGTATTTTTACCCTTCCCAACTTAATCAACAATCACACTAATGAATGCCGCCGGGCCGACTCTGTTTTGCCCTATCGGCACCTTCAGCTTATGAAGCGAGGACGCTCTAATCCGAACCAACTTCAAATAGATTTCCTGGCTGCTTTCCGCCGGATGCTGGTTAGTCTCGGCAGTGCCGAAAACCTGCCCGTAAACGAAAGCCTGTTCATGCGTATGACCGATCAGTGGGAAAGCACCCGCGTCATTCCTGCCGACCTGCTGTTTCAGAAAAGCCCTATCGAGGCTGTAGTGTTCCGGCTCCAGAAAGCCGACCGCGACAGTGGTGAAGGGCGGCTTCTGTTTCCTGCCGAACTTATTGCGGGCGAACTGCGGGGCGAACAGGGGCTGACGGGTTTCTCGGCCAAGTTCCGCGAACAGGGCTGGGTAATTTTGCCCGCTGAGTTATCGGCTATGTATAAAAATTTGTTTCTGAACATCCTGGCGGCTTCTATTGGGCTGGAGCATCTGTACCCAACATCGCGCCGGGAGTTGCTGGCCGAAGCCGAGCGGGTGGCCCTGGCAGCTATGCTCTCGGAAGATGAAGTTCGTAAGTTCTTCGGATTGCGGCTTTCGCGCTTTCCCGATTCGTTTCGTAGCGAAGTGGCCAACTACTTCAATCTGCCGTTCGATTACGTGCTGAAACGGGCCAATCACCTCGGTCTGGTATCGGAGCAGGTTATCGAAGAATCGCGGGCAGGTACGCAACCGCTACGCCCGGCCACCCTGCGCCGACCACAGAGCAGCCGAGCCGCGTAGGTCGGGCCGGGATTACCCCCTGGGCTGAACAATACCTGACTCTACCCGTCAAGACTTGACCATTCTTACCTATCTTAGCCGGTGGAGTTACGCATCCGTACTTAACCGGCTTTTTTATGCGCCTTTGGCTACGCATTTTTCTTGGAATAGTACTTGCTTTGGTTATAGCGGCAACAACTCTATACGTATACGCCAAACGGGAGCGCGGTCTTGAG
This sequence comes from Spirosoma montaniterrae, assembly GCF_001988955.1. Taxonomy (NCBI): domain Bacteria; kingdom Pseudomonadati; phylum Bacteroidota; class Cytophagia; order Cytophagales; family Cytophagaceae; genus Spirosoma; species Spirosoma montaniterrae. The sequence goes on from NZ_CP014263.1 coordinate 3,684,368, forward strand.
CAGGAGGTACTGGCATCACTCAAAAAAAACATTGTTGTTTCGAGTGGCTCCTTTCCACCCAACGGCGATATGCCCATCAATTGCACCTGCAAGGGGCAGGAACTGTCGCCCGCGCTGGCCTGGGAGGCCAACCTGCCCGATGCCGAGTCTTACGTGATTCTGGCTACCGATTATGATGCGCCTACGCCAGCATTCCCACTGTTCAACCTTGCGCACTGGGTGGTGTATAATTTGCCGACATCGGTGCGGAGCCTCCCCGAAGGAGTAACCGCCGAACAGATGCGGATGCTGGGCGGTAAAATTGGCAAAAACTCATTGGGCGACATGAAGTACATTGGTCCCTGCCCGCCATTTGGCCGCCATGCGTATGTATTTCGTATCTACGCGCTCGATCAGCCAATTAGCTTTACCGACTTGCCCGGCAAATCAGACGTTCTGGAAGCAATGCAGGGTCATATTCTGGGCTATGGCGAACTGACCGGTTATTTCTGATAAAACTGAACAGCTAATCAGGGCTGTTTACGAAAGTCGAGGTTGTGGAAAATAAAAAGCCGCAATGTGTGATTATTATTAAAGGTATTGCCAGCGGGAAGCTGAACATATTGATTCATATACCCTACCTGAGCCAGCAGGTGTTTATTGACCGGATAAGACAAGCCCGCGAAAAGACGATTTTGATCGAATACATTATACGTAATCTCTTTTCCCGCATTGACGAACAGTTCGTTCTGAACCACTACGTTCGGCACACCGGGCCGAACAACGGGCGTACCCCATAACGGCATTTGTACCAGCAAATTATAACGAAATCGCCAGTTGAACGTGTAGCCATCACGCAGTTGATCGCCCTGTATTCGGCGGTTGAAGCGTTGCTCAAGCCGAATCCACTGCGTAGCATTGATGCGCCCAACACGCCCCGCCCACCAGATTTGTTGCCACGGACGGTGTTCAGGTCGAATCGTACCGGTGGGTAGAAAACTTTGAATATAGGCGTATCCAGCCGTCAGGCGCACCTGATCGGCCACGTAGTAGGTTAGCCCTACCCGGTATAAATTCTGGCTGGCCCGGTCAAGAAAATCAGTGCGTCGAAAATGAATATCTGTCCAGGTTCCCCAGTGCGTACTAAACCGGGTTTGATTAAGATACCCAAACCACGCCTGTTGCCGGGGTTGTATTGTTTTCACAGTCTGCCCCTGTGCCGAAGAAAAAAGCAACACAGTTAGGAGTGCAGGTAGCCAGTGTTTCATAGTCTGATGTTAGTCGTCGTGCATAGATTTCGGTGGCAAGATAAGTCAGCAATTTAAAATCTACAAATTCAATAGAACAGTAGTACTAATTCCCTATATACTACAGGGCCAAACCGTTAGCTATGATTGAGCCTATTTCTAACTTTTTAGCGTAATATTTGTATCTACTGATGGTTGTTTACAGTAGAATCTCGTTGAGAAGTCTAAGGCATCACTCTTTTTTATCCATCTACTACACACTTAAGACAAAGCATTTCTATGAGATACATTTCTCTGGCTCTGCTATTTAGTATACTGACCCCAACCGCCATCTTCGCCCAGACGAGGATAGCCGGGCGCGTGACCGACGAGGCCGACCAGCCGCTGGCGGGCGTTACCCTCATCGTGAAAGGCACCAATACTGGCACTACCACCAGCCCCGACGGTCGGTTTTCGCTTTCTACCACTGTCGAGTTGCCCCTTCTACTTAGCGTATCGTTTATTGGCTACGGGCGGCAGGACGTTGTCGTGAAAAGTACCAATTTCCGTGACGTTGCCATCAAACTGGTCGAAGAAAGCGTGTTGGCCGATGAAGTAGTGGTATCGGCCAGCCGGGTTGAAGAAAGCATCACCAAAGCTGCCGTGACCGTTGAGCGGCTCGGTGCCCGCCAGTTTGCCAACTCCCCGGCAGCCAACCCCTTCGATGCCCTCCAGAACCTCAAAGGCGTCGACCTGCTCACCCAGAGCCTGACCTTTAAAAGTGTTAATCTGCGCGGTTTTGGGGCTAATAACAACAACCGCTTCGTGCAACTCACCGATGGCATGGACAACCGTTCACCGGGTTTAGGCTTCGGTTTTGGCAACGTAGCGGGCATTTCCGACCTCGACATCGAAAGCATCGAACTGATTCCGGGGGCGTCGTCGGCGTTGTACGGGCCAGATGCTTTGCAGGGGCTGATGCTGACCACCAGCAAGAATCCATTCACATATCAGGGACTAAGCGTTCAGACGAAGGTAGGAGCCAACAATTTCGGGAAAGTCGGCTTCGGCCCCAAAGGCTATGCCGACATTGCCGTTCGGTATGCCCAGCAGATGGGAACGCGCTTTGCCGTCAAAGTAAATTTTCAGCGGATTAGCGGCACCGATTTTATTGCCGACGATTACAGCGACCGCTTTACCACGGCCCGCAGCAACTTCTTTGCGACCACTGCCACGCGGGGAGGCATTGCTACTGGCATCGGCTACCGGCCCAACAACGACCCGAACACCAATTTTGAATACGATGGCGTGAATATCTACGGCGACGACGTGTCGAATCAGGGTGCATTTCGGTTTCCGGCTTCGTTCGGGAATGCGTCCCTGGCGGGTAAGTTAGTTACGCGCACGGGATACACCGAACTCGACCTGCTGGGTAATGAAGGGCAAGTAATTAACAACCGCGCCAACGTCTCGCTGCATTACAAACTGGGTAGCAATATCGAAGCGTCGCTTGGCTGGTATTACGGCAATGGAAACTTTATCCGCACCGCCGGGTTCCGCGAGTATTTCCCCGACTATCGGCGGCATCAGGTCAAAGCTGAAATTCGGGGCGATAACTTTTTTGTACGGGCTTACACTACGCAGCAACGCGCCGAAGGCTGGAACATCGGTCAAACCGCCCGCACACTCAACAACTCCTGGAAACCGCTCGATCAGTGGGCCACCGAGTTTGGCCTGGCTTACGTTGAAAACAAAGTAGGTATCGGCGAAGCCCGTGCCGCAGCCGACCGGGGCCGGCTGATTCCGGGGACAAGCGAGTTTATCCGACAACGCGACGCCATTGCCAATACCTGGAACACCGACCTGATTCCCGGCTCGTCGAGTTTCCGAGGGCAGCGTTTCCGCGACAACTCGCAACTGTTTCATTACGAAGGCATGTACAATTTCACCGAACTGCTCGATAATGGGCTGGAACTGATTGCGGGTGCCAGTTTGCGGAAGTTCCGGCTCGAATCGGGCGGTACGGCTTTTCCGCGCCGGGCCGATGGTTCGGAGTACACCATTAATGAAACCGGGCTGTATGTGCAGGCAGCACGCGAGTTTGTCGCTGGCGCATTTACGCTGAAACCAACCGTGGCCGTTCGGTACGACAAAAATCAATACCTGCGGGGCGGGCTAACGCCGAGAGCATCGGGTGTGGTCAGCTATGGTCCGCACAACGTTCGGCTGTCGTGGCAATCGGCGTTTCGCAACCCTTCGCCGGGGCAACTGTTCGCGCTGCCACCGTCGGGGCAGTCGGGCGAAGTTGGTGGGCTGGCATTGGCTTACAATGGCGCGTTGCTGGGGCGCAATCCCGGTTATCTGCAAACCGAAGTCACGGCCTATCAGAGCAACACCGCCAGTGCGGCTCCGCGCCCGTTTGTGATCGACCCCAACACGTTTACGACCGAGAAAATCAGAACGTGGGAAATTGGCTATAAAACACTCATCAACAACCGGTTCTATGCTGACCTGTATTATTTCGCCAGCCGCTATACCGACTTCATTGCGGCTCAAAACGTACTGCAACTGCTCACGCCCGGCGGCAGTCCTGAAGCCCTACTGAACCCCACCAACTACCGAACGTTGCAGGTGAACTTCAACAATCAGAACGAAATCTTTGTCCGAGGCATTGGACTGGGGCTTGAATACGGGCTGGGTAAAGGCTATACGTTCAGCGGTAACTACGCCTACCAGAACGGACTGATTACACTCCGCGACGCACGCGGCAACGTCCGCAACGACCGGGCGGGCGTGCCGGTGGTGAAGCGCGAGATGAGCAATCCCGAAGTGGCACAGTTGGGCCGTAATTTCTTTATTTCGCCAAAAAACCGCTATAACATCAGCCTTGCCAACCCGCGCATTGGCGGCAAAAACATTGGTTTTAACGTTACCTACCGCTGGACCGACCGGATGTGGGTAGAGCAGGGCAACACCCAGGGCGACGTTTGGCTACCAAGCTGGAATACGGTCGATGCGCAGGTGAGCTACCGCATTCCGGTGGCGCAAACGATAGTGAAGTTGGGCGGTACGAACATTTTTAACACCTACTATGCGCAGGGCTATGGCCTGGCCCGCATTGGCGGCTTGTATTACCTGAGCCTGACCTTCGATGAGTTGATGCGGTGAGTTTTTTTGCCACAAAGACGCGGAGTATTCACGAAGATTGTGGAGAAAATCACAACTTTGCGCCCTCTGTGGTTTCTCTGCATCTCTGCGTTTAACTCATGCCCACGTACAAGCAATCCGTTATTTATCAGATTTACCCGCGCTCCTTTGCCGACTCGAACGGCGATGGCATTGGCGATTTGCAGGGCATTATTCAGAAACTCGATTACCTTGCCAACCTCGGCGTCGACGTGCTGTGGCTGAGTCCGATTTTTCAGTCGCCCAACGCCGATAATGGCTACGATATTTCTGATTATGAAGCCATTATGCCCGAATTTGGCACGATGGCCGAATTTGACGACCTGCTGACCGAAACCCATCGGCGCGGGCTAAAACTAATTCTTGATCTGGTTGTCAACCACAGTTCCGACGAACACCGCTGGTTTCAGGAGAGCCGAAAAAGTAAAGACAATCCGTATCGCGATTATTACATCTGGCGTAAACCCTCACCCCCGGCCCCTCTCCCAGAACGGGAGAGGGGTGAACCATCCGGGAGCTTTGCTCCCCTCTCCCGTTCTGGGAGAGGGGCCGGGGGTGAGGGCAACCCGCCCAACAACTGGCAATCGTTTTTCTCTGGCCCGGCCTGGAAATTTGACGAAACAACGGGCGAATACTACCTGCACCTGTTCGCTGAAAAACAGCCCGATCTAAACTGGGAAAATCCACGGCTTCGGCAGGAAATATATCGGATGATGCGCTTCTGGCTCGATAAGGGCGTTGATGGCTTTCGGATGGACGTGATTCCGTTCCTATCAAAAGATCAGGATTTTCCCGATTATCCTGAAGGACGTTTTGGCGACCTGACCATTCATGCCAACGGGCCGCGCATTCACGAGTTTTTGCAGGAGATGCACCGCGAAGTGCTGGCCCATTACCCCGATGCAATTACCGTGGGCGAAGGCTTCGGTGTATCGGCAGCCCAGGCGAATCTGTACGTAGGGCAGAACCGGCGTGAGTTACAGATGATTTACCATTTCGACCATGCCGTACCACGCGAAGAGCAGCGGTTTATCGAACCCGCGCCCGAGTTTACATTGCCCGAACTAAAAGCCATTTTTGCCAACTGGAACAACGCCCTCGGCCAAACCGGCAGTCCCGACGAAGGCTGGCAAAACATCTATTTCGGCAATCATGACAACCCGCGCTCGCTGTCGCGCTTCGGCGACCCGGTGCGGTTTCCATACGAATCGGCCACCTTGCTGGCTTTGGTTTTGCTGACACAGCGCGGTACGCCAAGTATCTATCAGGGTGATGAAATCGGCATGACCAACTGCCCTTTCGACCGCATCGACGAATACGACGACATTCAGGTACGCAACGCCTGGAACGCCCTCGTTCTGCCCAACCAACAACTGGCTCCGGCGTTTCTGGCGTCGGCCAACCGCATTGCCCGCGACCACGCCCGAACACCCATGCAATGGAGTAACGCTCCAAACGCGGGCTTTACCAACGGCCCCCGAACGTGGCTGAACGTAAATCCGAACTACGTCCAGATTAATGCACAGCAGCAGGATACTGACCCAGACAGCGTACTAAATTTTTACCGAAAGCTGCTACGCTGGCGCAAACAGCAACCCGTTCTGCACGAAGGCACCTACCGCGATCTCCTGCCTAATCACCCCACGCTCTGGGCTTACGAACGGCAGTTAGACAACGAACGCCTGACCGTCGTAGCCAATGTATCGGCAATGGACGTTGCGTTACCTATAAAATTAACTGGCGAACTCATTTTTGGCAATTACCCGAAGATAACCGCTGACTTACAGCCATTTGAAGCGCGTATCTATCGGCTGAATCCGTAACCGTTCAGGACAAATGCTGATGAATGGACATTTTCACGTGTTCGCATTGTTCATCGTTAACTACGGCACCGAGCAGTTGCATCAATGCGCGTGGGTCAAGGTCCTGGAGACTACTGACTGCCTGCGCCGATACTTGCCGGGCCATCTGTCGCACACATTCCTGACCATTCGGCAAATGCTGTGGCATTAAGCAACTCAGCAACACCGAAGCCACGGCCAAATCGGTGGTAGTAGGCAGCAGCAGCAACGCAATCCGGCTAAGTTGCTGATTCGTAGCGGCTACGTCTTTGCGATCACGTCGCCGATGCATCCCCGACAGGCGAAACTGCAACAGCATCAGATGCTGCCATAAGTGTTCGGCATGTTGTTCGGCAGTAACAGCACCCAGCCGGGCGAGCGTGGCGGTATCGGGTTTATTTATCCACAGCGTTCGGTACGAAGACGATTCCATCGGCGTGTTAGGTTAGGCCGCTGCCCGGCTGGTGAACGCACTCTCGAACGGACTATCGGTCATATCCACAATTCGGAACAAATCACGAGCCGAGACAATCCAGTTGTCGTCAAAAGCACCGTCTTCGTTGTAGGCATCGAGGTCGTCGTTCACGAAAACCTCGACGTCAGGGTCGAGTAGTTTATGCGTTTTCATGGGTAGAACTGGTTTAAACGAAGTGAAATTCTGATAATCAATGATTAATGAATTCGCTTAGGAGCATCACTACATGAGCAACGGCGTGGGCAATCATGGCGAAGACCAGGCCATGCCGCCAGTACACCCAACCGAAGACAACGCCAGCCAGTGCGTTCGCTAAAACAATATATACCACTAATGTTGGTGATGGCTGAGCAACCATAAGATTTAAGGCGGTCAGGTGCCCGGCTCCGAACAACAGTGCGGCTCCCACAATGGCAATCCAATATACAGCCGGGTGCTGAGTTCGGAGTATCACCGACAGGAGCCAGACAAACAGAGTCATCAGCCCGAACCGGAGCATAATTTCTTCCGTAACGCCACCATACAGAAAGCGGGCTGCCACCGTGAGCTTCGTTTCGGTGCCGAGTTGAGCCAGTTCGTCAGGAATCAGTGCCTGAAACACCAGCACAACCCCTATAATCGACAGCCCGGCAAATACGCCCGGTACAATGCCCTTCACCAGCAGATTCTGCCCAATGGTTGCCCGCCGGAAGTCGCCTGAGTGAAAGATGGATAACCCCACTTTTCGATACAACAGCGATCCAACAATAACGGCTATCACCAGTAGAAGCAGCGGATTCACCAATATAAGCCATTGCAGTTCGGCGGGCGAAAATTGCTTCAATACTGCTTTGGGCAAGTTCGTAAGCGGGAACTGTACAGTTAGCAGGGAGGCTACGCCAAGCAGACCGAACAGAAAGAGCGTAAGGCCAGTTGTGCGGGGTGTTTGCAGGTGCATGGTCTTCATAATTGTGTTTGGTTGTGGGTGAGCAGAATGCGTTTTCGCTGGTCGGGTGTGGGTAGCTGGCAACTTGCGGTGGTGCCAAATTGATATCGATAACGGGCGAAAACATCGTACAAACCGTCGCGTAGGGGGCGCGGCACCCACCGCAGCCACCAAATCCAACGCCACGGACCAGCTAATCGCCGACCGATTCGCAGTATGGCTTCCGAACGGATGTACACCACGCCTTCGTCTACCAGCACGATACTGTCGGGTGGGGTGTTGCCAGCCATCCGGCGCAATTGCTCGCCCATTGCCGACTGAGCCGACACGAAGGAGAAGTAGCCCAGTGGGTCGCGCTCAAGTACGAACTGCACGTAAGCGTTGCAAAAGCCGCACACCCCGTCGAAAACAATGATTGCTTTCATGGTTTCAGTACATTGACCGGGCGCGTGACGCGCCCGGCCATGAACGTTATGTTAGATGGATGCGGGCGAAACGCGCGATGCTTTCAGCGCAGGTAACTGCGGAATCAGGCTGCGGAGCCGGTTCAGTGCGGGCACGGTGTTGAACGGTTGATCGAACGGGCGCAGGAAGATGACCAGCGCGGCTGTCATGGCCATGAAAAACGTGGGCAATCCGTGAATGAGGATAATCATGAAATGGAAACCCACGCCTGCCCAGAGCAGATACCGCCGGTATTTTTGTTCGAGAGTTAGCCCCAGAAACAGCCCCCCTTCCAGAAACAGCACACTCCACGTGAGCAACACAATACACCAGCGGTTGGCCAATACCGGCAGCAGCAGGCTATGCACGTCGGGCGAAAGACCGAAGGTTGGGTTCGAAAACCAGTAGTAAATTGCCGTACCATCGGCCCACTCCGGCACCTTGAACTTGCCAACGCAGGCTTCAAAATAAATCAGAGCTACCTGAAGTCGCAACAGCCCATACGAAGTAACAGCAATGAGTTTGCGAAGCTGAAACGTATAGCTCGTTCTGTTGGCAACCGGAGCCATCGACCAGTGCCAGGTGCGCGGGTCGGTCAGGGCCAGCGGCAGCAGCAGACCGCTCAGCACGAGCGTAACCTGATCGCCCCCATCGACCAGCACTGCCGTCGACATGAAGCTGAAACCCACATAAACATGGAGCAGAGCCGTAAATCGGGGATAGATGCCAATCAATACCAGAAAAAGAATAGTCATACACACCCAACGAGCCGTTTCCAGATCGCCCATCCAGCAAAACAGACTATACTCGGCCAGCCCCATACAAGACGGGCAGTCGGTTTGACCGGCAATGGGCCGAAACAGCGTACCCATGTCGTTGAAAAGCAGCGTACAGAATGTGCCTAAAGCCAGCAATGAGCGCACAAAGCCATACACGTTGGTCCAGGGATTACGCGCCAGCAGCGCGTTGAGGTAGCGGTCGAAAGCAGTTAGCGGTTGCATATAACGGTTAGTTTTAAGATGGATGACGGGAGCGTGATGCGGTTGGTCTGCGACGACCAGGCCCAGGGGACAATACCGCGCTGAATCAGGTAATACGTGCCGCTGAGATACGGTCGGGGCGTATTGTTTTCAACTCTCACCTCGGTAAGTTTATGCGAACGTATGTAGGCTTCCGGATCGGTTTCGCAGCGGGTCCATTTAGTAGTGGGTACGTTATAGAGCAGATAGGCATACTCGACGCTCATTGCCCGCGACGAACGCCGAAAGCCCATCAGGTTGGCAAACGTGGCCTGCCGTTGACCATCTACCAGTATCAGGCGATTGTTTTCCCAGCGATAAAGCTGAATATTTTCGTCGCGAGGGCTTTTGGTGAAGAAGGCCCAGCCCTGCGGAAACAGCGTTCGGAGGTTGTGTTGAAACTCGTAGCTAAACCGGACGGGTGTGTCTTTCACGTAAGTGAGGAGAGAGAAAAAAGCCAGCCCAGCCCATAGCAAGCTGATGCCAACGAAGGTAATTCGGGTCGCTTTCATAGCGGTATCGGGTTTATGTGTTGCGATTGTTCGTCTCAGGCAAAGCAGCCGGGTGGTGCGGGCCTGTTTGATGATCGAAAATTGCGAAACCCGCGCCACCCGCTGAATTTTATTATACAATTCGCCCGATTCGCCGTATGAAATCTCATATTCGCAGGATGCACAACAGCCGACCCTATTTTTTAGGGTCGGCTGTTAAACAATAGTCGCTACCTCAACGCAATTGGCTACGCCAGCGTGGGTGCAACGGCACAGATAGAAAGGGCCATCTGCTCCAGCAGCAGGGGCGATGCCTGCTGCGTACCTACCACTTCTTCCTGATCAAAAATGGCCGCCGAGCAGAGAATGTAAATCACATTCACACAGGCGACGGCATTGGCTACCAGCAGTACCTCGCCCTGACCCGGTGCCATCGGCTTTTTCCGAAGCCGATACCCGTTGTTAGTAGCAGTCGACGAATTATACAGTATGTCGAGGGTTTTGGCGGTGCGCTCCGAAGCCGACCGAAGCTGCCGCTCCACACACTGTACATCGTGGCTCATCAGCGCAGCTTTGAATTTGGTAAAGAACGCTGTATCGCTCTGCCGCAGGTGGTCAATGATTTGCCGACGCACGGTTTCGACCTGGCTACCCGCCAGCGACGCAGGTGCATAAGCCATTTTGAGCGATTGAATTTCGGGAATCAGTTGGGCAAATGCGCCCTCAGCGAAGAAAATGCCCCGGTACATATCTTCGCCCGTAACTATGCGTTTTTTGGTTGCATCGCTGAATCCATACAGGGGGGTAAACCCTGCCAGTGCGGCTAAACTCATTCGTTTCAGCACGTCGCGTCGAGACTTGTTCATGATATGTAAGTCGTTAGAGGTTAAGCGATTGTTGACGCTACGTTGCAGATAGATGCCACCAGTTGCTCATGCATCAGCGAGTGGCCGTTTGTGTTCAACGTGATCTCTTCTTCAGCCGCCACCACAACCACAACCCATAGAATGATTGCAACGGCCAGAATCGTAACTAAGCACGTACCGCTGTTGGCATCAACGGCCTTGCCCTTCTGCATGTCGGCCACCAGCTTCTCGATAGCCTGAGCGTCTAACTTGCCCCCCTGCCGGGCCGCTTCCGCCTGCGCTTTGGCCTGCAAACGACCCAACTCGGCCTTGTCCAACTCATAGAGCACGTCCAGTGCCTGACCCACCAGAGCCTGCCCCTCGGCCAAAGCCGCACTCACCCGCAGATGGTCGCCACTCTTCATGGCCGACTTGAAGTGGGCAAAGTAGCCCGGACGAGCCGACTCGATCTGGGCCAGCACCGCCTGCCGCACCTGGGCCACTGCCGCTTTCTGGTCGCTGCTCTGCTGCTGGTTGAGGTAGGCTGTCTGGAACGATTGGGTTTCGGGCAGCATCTGGGCATAGCGGCCCTCTAAGAAAAACACCCCGGCAAACAGCTCCTGACCGCTCAGAAAGGTGGCGCGGGTGGTTTTATTGTTGAGGGCGAAGCTGTGAAAGGAGGCCAGCACGAAGCAGATCAGCAGAGGCAGGGCCGTGTAGGCATTCAGAAACGATTTACGAATCGACGTAATCATGGTTGATAACTGGTTTAGGAGGTTTTAGAAAAGGAAATGAAAACACCTATGAAGGATTGGCCGACAGACGGCACATTGACGCCACAAGTTGCTCGGTCAATAGGCGTGAGTTAGTTTGTGTTATCTCTTCGGGGGAGAGTACCATAGCAATAACCTGCATAGATAAAGAAGCTGCACTCTCAGAAGTGACTATAAGAATAATCAGGCAATTACCCTGGTTAGTCTCTACGGACTTTCTGGACTTTGACTGAAAGGCTACCAACTCTTCAAGTTTTTGTTGAGTCTGTTCCAGTTTCGATTTAATAATCAATGGATTGCCACTTTCTACAGCAGCCCGAAATTTGTCAAACACAAACTTGTCTTCCGCCAACAATGTCTGTATAAGCCGTTGGCGAGTTGCGTGTATCTTCGCTTTTTTATCAGCGGCCTTAGCCAGTTTTGCTGTATAGCTCAGACTCATACTTTTGAGTTCGGGAATGGCTTCGGCATAGCGGCCCTCTAAGAAAAACAGGCCCCGAAACATCTCCTCGCCCGAATACCGGTGCGTAACCCCGAGTGGGCGGGCCTGAGCAGCCCAACTGGCAACCAATAGACACACTAACAACGGAAGAGCCGTGTAGGCATTCAGCAGATACTGGCGAATAAACGTAGTCATGAGTGATAAGCAGTTTAGGAGTAGAATCAGACTTATTTATACAAAGAGGTTCGGTATTAGCACATCTGTTTGCACACATACCGAACCTCTATTGAATCGATTACTTAAGCAATGCTCGGAGCCACTTCGCAAATCGAAGCCACTAATTGCTCGTGCATCAGCGATTTGGTGTTGCGATTGTCGCTGAGTACTTCATTCTCCGATACGGCAATGGCCACCCAAACAGCCGCCACGGCCACTACCAGCACGACAACTGCAATCACCGCACAGGTACCGCTGTTGGCATCAACGGCCTTGCCCTTCTGCATGTCGGCCACCAGCTTCTCGATAGCCTGAGCGTCTAACTTGCCCCCCTGCCGGGCCGCTTCCGCCTGCGCTTTGGCCTGCAAACGACCCAACTCGGCCTTGTCCAACTCATAGAGCACGTCCAGTGCCTGACCCACCAGAGCCTGCCCCTCGGCCAAAGCCGCACTCACCCGCAGATGGTCGCCACTCTTCATGGCCGACTTGAAGTGGGCAAAGTAGCCCGGACGAGCCGACTCGATCTGGGCCAGCACCGCCTGCCGCACCTGGGCCACTGCCGCTTTCTGGTCGCTGCTCTGCTGCTGGTTGAGGTAGGCTGTCTGGAACGATTGGGTTTCGGGCAGCATCTGGGCATAGCGGCCCTCTAAGAAAAACACCCCGGCAAACAGCTCCTGACCGCTCAGAAAGGTGGCGCGGGTAGCCTTGTTGTTGAGGGCGAAGCTGTGAAAGGAGGCCAGCACGAAGCAGATCAGCAGGGGCAGAGCCGTGTAGGCATTCAAGAACGATTTGCGAATTGAGGTAATCATGGTTGATAACTTGGTTTAGAAGGTTTTAGAAAAAGAAGTTGAAGAAAAAGACTCAGAAAAAGGGGCGGTATTCAGGCACCGGTCTGCTCGAACACCAGCCCATACGTGTCTATGAAAACTGCTTATGCGATAGTCGGGGCTACATTGCAGATAGATGCTACTAACTGCTCATGTATCAGCGACTTGGTGTTGCGATTGTCGGCAGACAACACTTCTTCAGCTACCAATGCAACGGCTACAAGTACAACAGCCACAGCTACAGCCACTACGACAACTACAATCACCGCACACGTACCGCTGTTGGTATCAACGGCCTTGCCCTTCTGCATGTCGGCCACCAGCTTCTCGATAGCCTGGGCATCTAACTTGCCCCCCTGCCGGGACGCTTCCGCCTGCGCTTTGGCCTGCAAACGACCCAACTCGGCCTTGTCCAACTCATAGAGCACGTCCAGTGCCTGACCCACCAGAGCCTGCCCCTCGGCCAAAGCCGCACTCACCCGCAGATGGTCGCCACTCTTCATGGCCGACTTGAAGTGGGCAAAGTAGCCCGGACGAGCCGACTCGATCTGGGCCAGCACCGCCTGCCGCACCTGGGCCACTGCCGCTTTCTGGTCGCTGCTCTGCTGCTGGTTGAGGTAGGCTGTCTGGAACGATTGGGTTTCGGGCAGCATCTGGGCATAGCGGCCCTCTAAGAAAAACACCCCGGCAAACAGCTCCTGACCGCTCAGAAAAGTGGCGCGGGTAGCCTTGTTGTTGAGGGCGAAGCTGTGAAAGGAGGCCAGCACGAAGCAGATCAGCAGAGGCAGAGCCGTGTAGGCATTCAAGAACGATTTGCGAATTGAGGTAATCATGGTTGATAACTTGGTTTTAAGGGTTTGACATGAAAGAATTGTGAAAAAATGGACACGAACTATCGGGGTGATGGCTCAGACCGGTAAGCCAACACACAGCGACTATCTTAGAAAATTAAGATACAGAGTAAGAAACGGTCGGTGGCCGAAGCACCCCGAAACCGTATAATCAGGACGGATTGGCCGAAATCTGGCAGATAGAAGCTACCAACTGCTCGGTTAACAATCGGGAATCGGCCTGAACAGTTTGCTCCACAGCAACAACATAAACTACAACCGGGCAGTATAGAATTACAATCAGCGAACAGGCTAAATCAATAACCGGAGGCAGCGGTAAAACAATGCAGGTGCCATTACCCTGACGAGTCTGATATTGTTCTTTTTGCAGGTTCTTAGCCATTTGTTCGACTACATCACGGGTCAGTTTGCCCTCGTCGGCCAATTTCAGCGTTTGCCGCTGAAGTTTTTCGATTTGTTGCATATCCAGTTTGTAGAGCCGTTCGGCGGTGGCTTCAACAACCTTGCGTGCTGCCCGTAAAGTCGATTCTACCCGCAGGTGATTGCCGCTTTCCATCGCTTTTTGAAAATTGTCAAAAAACATCGGCTGCTCGGCCCGGATGGTTGCCACGAGCTGATTTCGGGTTTTGTGAATGGCATCTTTGCTACTCACCTTCGCAAGCTTATACGAGTAGGTCATACTCACACTTTTGAGTTCGGGAATGGCTTCGGCATAGCGGCCCTCCAAGAAAAACAGGCCCCGAAACATTTCCTCGCCCGAATACCGGTGCGAAACCCCGAGCGGACGAGCCTGAGCAGCCCAACTGGCAACCAATAGACACACTAACAACGGAAGAGCCGTGTAGGCATTCAGCAGATACTGGCGAATAAACGTAGTCATGAGTGATAAGCGGTTAAGGGTTTAGGAATCAGGAAATTGGTAAGCTCATTGTTCTTCTTTGAGATCGCTCTGGCGACGTTCGCGGCTTTTGGCCGACTCCTGGCGCGGACCCGATTTGCCAATCCGGTAAATCACCGTCAGGCGAATGCCCCGATTGTACTGGTAGGCTATGCTGCGAAACGCGAAGGTGTCGGTTTCGTTGTAGCTCACCCACGCTGCCCGGCGTTGCAACGGATTGTCGATGCCGAGCGCGATGCTGCCTTTTTGCTGTGGCAGGTTCTTACGCACACTCAGTTGATAGTACGTGAACGCCTGGTCGCGGCCCTGTAGGCGCAGACGGGCCGAGTTATAGCCCCCGTAAAGCTGCACGGCCCATGTTTTCGCCAGTTCGTAGGTCGAAAGTGTACCGAGCGTGTAGTTAACGCCCCTGTTGGTCAGGTTGCCCTGCTCAGGCTGGCTCACCACCGACGCATAGTACAGATTGGCTGTGCCGATGGTTTGCCAGCGTTGCCAGAGTTTCACCGACATGTAGAGGTTGAGACCAATGTCGGTCTGGCGGTCTACGTTCACATACTGCGTCACCAGCGTACTGCCAATCAACGCATTATACGGGCTGATGGGATAACTGGTCTTCCGAACAAACGCGCTCAGAATAAGTGAGTTGGCTTTTATATAGGTGCTGTAACTCAGTTCTGCGGTCTGCATCTGCTCGGGTTTTAGCAGCGGACTGCCTGTGTAGCGGCTCACCGGGTCGGTGGTGGCTACGGCAGGGTTCAGCAACTGCGCAGGTGGCCGCTGAATACGCATACCATACGAAAACTTCAGGCTTCGGGCATTTTTCAGCCGTTTCTGGAAGAGCACGCTCGGGAATAAGTTAAGATACTGTTGCTCACGCTGGTCGGTGGTTTGGCGGATGTCGTTGTGGGTATGCTCAAGCCGCAGCCCGGTTCGCAGACTCCACTTCTTTTTTAAATCCCACTGGCTCGACACATATCCGGCACTTATCTGCTGGCGGTAATCCAGTGTGGTCAGTCGTTGAGTGCTCAGCGAATCGCTCAGGCTGTTGCCGATATGGCGCATCGTGAGCCGCAACCCCGTCTCAACCAGCCAATTTCGGCGAATAGGATGTTGATAATCGGCCTGAAACACCTGCTCGTCGTTCTGCGACCGAATGTCGGCCTGGGTAGGCGGAGCGGGCGTTGCCAGTGTTTGATTTCGGGTAATGCCGCCCGTCCAGCTCAGCGTCAATTCCTGTTGTACCCGTCCAAACGTGTGGTTGTACTCAACCGTCCAGTCGTTGGTTTTCGAATCGATCAGCGACTGGTAATGCCCGGCTGGCAGCGTTGTTTCGCCCGTACCCGAACTAAACTGTGCGTCGCGGTCGGTTCTTACGCGCCTGACCCGGTGGTTCAATCCAACCAGTAACCGGCTTTTGCCCGACAGGCGGTATTCAGCATTGGCGTTAGCATTCACGACCTGTATGCCGATGGTGCCGCTGGCCTGTTGCCGGGTGACCAACTGCCGGTCGGTGCCGCGTATCTGGTATATGTCGGCCTCAGCCGCGAAGGGATTATAGAACCAGTTCCCGGTTAGTGACGAACTGATACTCAGCTTTTTGTAATTCATCGACAGCGTGCTGGCGGCATTGCTGCCCGTGCTGCCGATGCCACCGTTCAGCGTGGCGTTGACGCCCTGTGCGAGATTTTTCTTCGTCACAATGTTGATGAGCGTAGCCCCTTCAGCGTCATACTTTGCCGATGGCGAGGTAATGACCTCAACGGTTTTGATCGACTCTGCCGGTATCTGCCGCAGCAGTTCGGCGGGGTTATTTGACAGCACCGACGAGCGGCCATTCACCAGCAGTTTCACGTTGGCCGTGCCCCGTACCGATAGCCCACCATCGGGCAGCACCGTTACGAGCGGAACCTTCCGCAGCACGTCGGTAGCCAAACCGCCCTGAGCCGTATTGTCACGGTCGGCATGGTACACCAGCCGGTCAAGTTGCTCTTCTACAATGGGTTTGCTGGCTCGCACCGACACTTCCCGGATGGTGGTGGCATTGGCTTTGAGCATGATGGCCAGTACGGTCCGCTGGTGGGCGTCGGGTGGTGGAACGGGCAGGCTTTTCGGCGCAAACCCCACGCTCGACACGTCGATTCGGTAAGCAGTTCCAGGCAGTATCTCGACAGTAAACTTACCGTTGGCGTCGGCAGTAAGGCCATTTAACGGTCGTTGTTGCCGGAGATCGAAGAGCTGCAAAGTAGCGTAAGGTACAGATTGCCCCGACGTTGAGTCGGTTACGGTGCCCTGAACGATCCACTTACTCTCCAGCCGGGCCACGGCAAACGTATCGGCAGGGCAGCGAAACGGTGTTGTTGGTGCGCCAAAACCTGGCAGGGTGCCGATCAGGAGCCAAATTACCAAATACGCTTTCATGGCGGCTGGGAGTAAAGATGGATACAGCAGTGAAAAGTCTTCGCCTGACTTATTCGCTATTTAGCGGCTGGCATGTCGAACAGATTGTCGCTGATGGGCTTATTGACCTCGAAGCTGCGGTCGATTATGTTCGCTTTGTTGCCGCTGCTAATTACCTCAACGGTATGGGGAAACCAGTAGCCATCTATGTTCCGATAGTCGGCATAGAACACCTCCGAACTTTTGGTAATCAGCTTAACGAGCATGTGATTCTGCTGCGACACGAATGCGACGTATTGATTGCCTGTCGGCGTTGTCACGGTCAGCTTATAGCTTAAATCGCCTTCTATTTTTTCATCGCCATCGTAAGTTATGGCGAATCCTTTTTCATGGGCCGTAACGAGCGGACCGAACAAATCGGCCTGTGCGCATACCGAACGGGCCTGCCGGGCCGATAACGCCACGGGCTGAGCATTGCCATACTGAGCCGGGTTTACCTGCCAGCCGCTGTCGGCGCGGGCCGCAACAACGATTTCGAAGCCCATCGCGTTCATCTCGCTCCGAACACCCTTACCAGGCAGAATATATAGCGTTTGTGGAACTTCCTGCCCCTGAGCTGAGGTGGTTTGTTTAACAATAATCGATTTGAGCGCGTTGAGCTTTTCGGTTCCGCCGAGAGCCTCAATGTGCTTAGTCAGTACGGTTTGAGCCGTGAGCGTGGGCGTTTGCACAGCCGCAAAACGCACGGGAGTGCTCTGGCCCTGGGCCATCGTCAGGGCAGGCGAAGCAGCCACAAGCAGGGCCGATAGAAAGAGCGTTTTCATAGGAAAAAGGGTTTAGGAATACGTTAGTTTTTTTGAGAGCCTGAGACCGTAATTCACACAAACAGCAGATCAAGCCCCAAGTCTTCACCCAGCCAGTGGCGAAGTGTGGCATCAACGCCCAGCATACCCGTCTGCAACGATCCATCGGGCGGGTAACGTCCGGCTTTCACGACGTCGATAAGTTGCTCAAGCCAGTATTCGCCTTCGTGCAAAAAATCAGCGCGTCCGGTAATTCGGTACAACTGTCGGTACAGCAAACTCAACCCGGCCATACCATCGGTTAGTCCGATGCGTTCAACACGCACTTTGTTTGTAGCCCGCCGTTGCAGCACATAGCCCGATAGTCTGTCAGCCCAGCGGGCCAGATCAGGCTGGTTCAGCAGCCGGTGCGCCCGGTAAAGGAGCAGCAATTGCCCCACGTCGCCCGTTTCCCAGGAGAACCGCTCCGGTAATGTCCACTCCGTTTCGGCCACCGTTATAGGGAAAATAGACCAGTTGTCATCCTGCGAATCGATTGGTATCTGATGGTTAGCCAAATACCGCACATACTGCTCGATCAACCGTTCCACTTCTCTAACGCTGCCCACTATACGTTGAGCCATAGTTGCGTTGGTAGCCGCTTCTGTCAAAGTCAAAATCAGGCCGGTTTGTCCGTAGCCAACAGACAGGTCGGTGATCGGATGGTTGCTCCCGGTGCCACTCTCCACTACCTGCGTAGTTAACTGGCTGGCGTATTTTTGTGCGTTCGGCGCATATAATCCTGCCCGAATCAGGTAATTTAGCGAGGTTGAGCCGCCCGTCAGCAGGCCCACATGCCCTCGCTCAAACTGCTCGGCGGTCTGTTTGTAAAGCCGGGCGTTAACTTGTTCGAGCAATAACCACAGCAACTCATCGGGTGGGCCATGCCGGTAGAGATACAGACACCCCAGCAACGTTGGTAACAGGGCCGTATCTGACACCGGCTCATGCCGACTTAGCACTTGCTCCAGCCAGAGCCGGTCAGTGGTCCCGGTCCACAATCGGCAAAGCCAGCGGTTGGCATCATCCATCTGCCTTAACGCTTCGTGGGCCGTGTGCATCAACTCATCCACGTATTGCTGCGCTTGTTGCAGGTAATTGACACGGGCCGGTGAAATCGGGAGATTCATACTGACGAGCAAAGCATTGAGCGAACGATAAACCAAAGCAAGCTGGCCGGTGCGGTTTTTGCCAATTTTTTATACCAACCGCCTATTTCCCGATAAGAACACCTGCATTGTCGGTACACCTATCAGAATGTAAGCGTAGTTGGCAGCGTTTGGGACATACATTTACCCTGCCCGACAGACTGCTTTGGCGACAGGTTAGCAATTTTTTTTACATTGAGCAGTAGTTGGCCGGAGTTGCGGTAAGGGTTTTCATAACTTATTTTGGTTAGAGTTTACGATTTGTTTGCGTTTGATGTCTGAAAGTTGCAGTATAGAATCCATCCACCATAAAATATTATACGACGCCCTTTTTTCACGATACGAAACCGCTTTATGTCTTCACTTCGTCAATTATCAGGTTGGTTAAAAATGAATCGAAAACCTATTCTGATTCATGCATCGGTCTGGATTGTCTATCTGCTTCTTAACAACTTACTGCTATTCAATTGGAATCTTCAGCGGTTGTTTATTGTACAGATGCCCTTCACCTACGGCCTTGTGGCCATATTGTTTTATACCAACGTTTACGCTATCATTAATCCCTGTGTTCAACGCAAACAATATGCTCGGCTGTTGCTCTATACAGTGTTGTTAGTCGGCAGCTACGTAGCCATTCGGCTGTGGTTATTTGACATCGTATTGCCGGGGCTGGGTATTCGTACTATTTACTCAGAGACATTTATTGTTTACAATCGTTTTATTCCCGATTCGCTTTGGCTGGCTTTGCAGTACATTCTGCTGAGCTACGGCTACTGGTTTGCCATGTATTCAATTCGGCTGGAGCGGGAAAAACGGCTGAACGAGCAGCGCATAGCCGCACTGGAAGTCGAAAAAGCCCGGTCGGAACTGGCTTTCTTGCGGGCACAACTGAATCCGCATTTTTTATACAACACGCTTAATTTTTTCTTTTCCGACGCGCTCATGGTGTCGCCCCGGCTGGCCGATTCCATTATGGCTCTGTCGCAAATGCTACGCAGTGTGTCGGAAGTGGGCTATCAGTCGCTGGTAGCCGTTGGGCAGGAGTTGAACTATATCCGATGCTATCTGAAAATTCAGCAATACCGCTTCGGCGATCAGCTACACGTACAGTTTCAGGTCACGGGCCAGGAATACGAACAGCATCTAACCATTCCGCCCCTGATTCTAATCTCGCTGGTCGAGAATATTTTCAAATACGGCGATGTGTTCGACGCGGCCACACCGGCCCGTATCACTGTTGACTTAACTGATGATCAGATTCGTTTTTCAACGATGAATAGCAAAAAAGATGTTCCTAATTATATGCAGGGAGGACTTGGACTTGCAAATATTGATAAACAATTAAATTTGACCTTTGGTAATCGATATAGTTTTGAAAAACAGGAAATTAATAATATATTTTCAACTTCATTACACATCAGCGTGACGAACTTGTAGGCACTAATTCATTTATCCGATATGATTAATTGCTTTATTCTTGACGACGAACAGGCCGCTATTAACGTTCTGACCAAATATATTACCGACACGCCCTATTTACACCTTGCTGGCAGCACCACCTCGGCCCCACAGGCAATTGAAATGCTGAAACAAACGCCAGTCGATCTTCTTTTTTTAGACATCCAGATGCCTTTGCTGACGGGGCTACAGTTTATTGATCTCTATGGTAGTAATTTACAAGTTATTTTTACAACCGCCTATAGCGAGTTTGCCCTGAACGGTTTCGAGCGAAATGCCCTCGATTACCTGCTGAAACCTATTCCGTTCGACCGGTTTCTGAAAGCAACTGAAAAGGCTCTCAACTATTTCAACCGGCAGGCCATAACGCCCAACGCGCCAGTAGCCGACGACTTCATCCTGGTCAAAACGGAACACAAAGGGAAGCTTCGGAAAGTTAATTTCGATGAAATTGTGTATATCGAAGGCTTGAAGAACTACGTATCGATTTTCACCAATAAGCAGGAACAGATTGTAACCTACAGCGGCATTGGTGAACTGGAAGAACGGCTGCCACCCCGTCAGTTTGCCCGCGTACATCGCTCTTATATTGTAGCCATCCGCATGATTAACGCCATCGACGGCAATGAGCTGTTCATGAAAGATGCACCCCGCATTCCAACGTCGGGCCGATACAAAGACGAATTGCTGACGCTGCTGCAAAAATCTATTCTCCAGAATAAGTAATCTGTCTTCGCATGGCTCAATTGCTGCCAGCCGATTTTTTTGTGTTGCGCCGGCCACTGCTTGCACTCGATGAGTTTCTGGCCGTAGAACGGCAGTTGGCCGAGGGGCAATCCTTAGCCGACGTGCTATTGGGCGTGTATGCCGATGAACTGCGCCGGGAAGCTCTTTTTTATGCATCGCCAACAGTACATGCCGCGCTGGTAGCCTGGCAAACGGGCGGACCACTGCCCAATGAAAAACTGCTGCTGACACTCTACAAGTACTTCGTTAGAATGACTACCCGCAGCACGCCATTCGGCCTGTTTGCGGGTATCGGTCTGGGGCAATGGGGGCAATGTCGGATCTGCGCGTGGGGGCCACCGTTTCCCGCCACCTTCGATTAGATGCGGGTCTGGTTAGTCAGTTAGCTCACACAATCAGCCAGTTACCATATATCCGACGTCAATTATCCTACACCACCAACGACAGCGTGTGGGTTATAGGCGATGTGCTGCACTACATTGGCTTCAACGAAGAGAACGGGCAGCGGAGTTACTATCAAAACGAAGTTAAGACCGATGCCTGTTTGCTTCAGCTTCTTGAAAACGCTCGGCAAGGACTACCTTATTCAACTCTTTCGGAACAACTTAAGCAGGCGGGCGTCGACACCGATACGGTCATGTCGTACCTTGATGCGCTTATCGATAGCCAACTTCTGGTATCGGATCTGAGCATTAACCTGACCGGACCCGATCCGCTGGTACGGCTGAACGAGCGGCTGGCGACACGCTCAGGCACCGGCCCGCTTGTGGAGCGGCTGACGCACCTGCAAGCTCTGCTGCCCTGCTGCGGCCCAATGAGCAATCAACAGATAGAAACGCTGCTGCACGAGCTGGCTGTATCAGCACAGCCGCCATATGTGCAATGCGACACTTTCTTGCCCGACGATACCCTTGTGCTTAGCACCGTTGTGCAGGCCGAGTTGGGCCATACGCTCTCCGATCTGGCAGAGCGTAGCCGCCCATCTGTCAACTCATCGCTCGATACGTTTAAACGCCGATTTTTTGCCCGCTACGAAAATCAGGCTGTACCCTTGCTGGAGGCATTAGACCCCGATGCTGGCATTGGCTACGACCTCCATCAGGAAATGCCGACGCCCTGGTTAGATAGTCTGCCCTGGCATTCGGAGGCTTCATCGGCCCCGGCTGAAACGGTTGTTTCTGAACATCTACTCAAACTCTACGTCTCGGCTATCCAACAGCAAGAAATGGTTATTCAGCTTACCAAACAGGATTTGGATACTATTCTACCTGTTCAACCTAACCTCCCACTGCCGGGTAGTGGCTATGCAATCGGGCAGTTGATGGGCCAGCCTAACGCGCCCGATTCATTATTTTTGCTGAAAGGAATGGGAGGTCCATCGGCAGCAAATTTGCTGGGGCGATTTGCCCACCTTTCGCCCGAACTCGAAGCCCGGCTGAAGCAGTGTCTACAGGATGAACAGGCCATGTATCCCGATGCGTTGCTGGCCGAACTCGTTCATTTGCCCGGTGCCCGAACCGGCAACGTACTCCGTCGGCCTATATTACGGCCCCATGAACTGCCGATCTTAACCCGGTCTATGGTGCCAGAGTCGCACCAGTTGTCGCTCCGGGAGTTGCGCATAGCTGTGCCAGATGGGCAGCGGGTCGTTTTGTTGTCGCACCGGCTCAATCAGCAGGTTATACCAAGACTTTCCACGGCCCATAATGTGCAGGCCGGGGGGTGGCTCATTATAGGTTTCTGTATGACCTGCAACAGCAGGAAGCCAGTTTACGCATAGTCTGGGATTGGGGACCACTGAAGACCATGCCGTTTTTGCCGCGCCTAACCTATCGAAATGTGGTACTCAGCCGGGCGCAATGGCATCTGCGTCGACAAGATGTTGAGACTATACCCAGCACCGCGTGGGTCAACTGGCAAACTGCCCATCGGCTTCCACGCTATGTGTTGCTGGCAGAAGGCGATAACGAACTGGTGATCGATACTGAGATAACCGTGGGGTTACAGTTGCTGACGCAGGCTCTCCAGCGCAACGGTCAGGTAACGCTGCTTGAGTGGCCCGAGGCTGTAACCCGGCCACTGGCGCACTCTGATCAGGAGCAGTACTGGAGCCACGAATTGTTGATTCCATTGCGGAATACCACTCCGCAGCCAACGCTGGCAAAGCTATTGGCGACACCTGTTTCTGCCTCGGTTCACGACCGTTTGTTTGCGCCCGGCAACCGCTGGCTGTATCTTAAACTATACGTAGGCCCTGCCGCAGCCGACGCGTTACTGGCCGAACACCTACCGGCCCTGCTGGCGAGTTTACAGGCACAAAACGCGCTGCAATCTTGGTTTTTTATCCGCTATGCCGATCCGGAAAAACACCTTCGGCTCCGTTTTCTGGCTTCATCAGGCCAGACAGATACTGTTCTTCAGGTTATTAGCAGTTGGGCCAACGCACGCATGGCCGCCGACAGCCGCATTTACCGCGTACAGTTCGATACTTATCAGCGTGAACTGGAGCGGTTCGGACCAAAAACTATCGAAATCTGTGAAACGTGGTTCGGCCACGACAGCCAAGCCATTGTACAATTACTGGGCTGGCTTATTCACCAACCCGACTGGCAGCGGCTCCGGGTGGGCTGTTTGTTTGTGCATCAGTTGCTTACGAGTTGGGGCTATACTATCGCCGAGCAACTTGAACGAATCGAAGTCTGGCGCGATATGTTCCTGCGCGAGTTTAAGGCCGACAAGTTGTTTCAACATGAAGTTAATGCACAATTTCGCGTATACCGGCCCTTCCTGGATAAGCCCACTCCAAGCGAGCCGATGTTACAGCAATGGCTGGCGGTCTACGGTGAGCAGGCTGCTGCTTTTCAGCAGGAACTCAAACGGGCCGACCCCGCTTCACCCAACCGGCTGCTACCGCACATCACCCATTTATTTCTTAATCGGCTGTTTGCCGATAGTCAGCGAAAACACGAACAAATCATCTATTGCTTCCTGTATAAGTTGCTGAAACAATGGCAACGAACCTAACGCTCTCAGCTATAGACCTACGGTGTCTTTGGGAAACCTCGCGTGTTCGACCTATCGCCAACCCACTTTTGAAACAAAATTAATGTTGGGAATGCGATTCTGTTGTTTCTTTGAGGGTATACATAGAAAAGTAAAAACAATAGGATCGCATTCATGAATCAACCTACGCAACCCCGGTCCCGGCTTCGGGCAACGCTTCTGCTAATTGGCATCCTCGGCCTGATTCTGACCAGCATTTTTCTCAGCCGCAGCAGTGTTGGCCAAATCGAAAAATCAGTTGCCTCGATTTACAAAGACCGGCTCGCCCCAACAGCCATCCTTGTGCATTTAACGTCAAACCTCTACGGCAAACGGCTTGTCCTGGAAAACTACCTGCTCTCTGCCGAAAGGCCCGACCCAACGCTGCTGCAAGGCCAAATGGACCGCAGCGACCGGCATACCGACTCGCTCCTGACCGAGTTTGAGCAAACCCGGCTCACCCAGCGCGAGGCCGAAGAACTCCGGGCCTTCCGTCAGTACATCACGGAATATAACCAGTTAGAGAAACAGGTATTGCAACAGGCTACAACCAACCGCACGCAGGCCCAGAAAATGCTGTTTACAGGTTCGGGAAATACAGCGTTTGGGCAGGCCGCCACCAAACTCGATGAGTTATCGGCCCTGCAACTGACCGTTGGCGAAGAACTTCTGAGCGAGTCGCGCAGTAACGTCGATCATATTTACGTATTCTCGGCTTTGCAAATCGGCCTGACGCTGCTGATTGGCATCATCGTTTTTCGGCGGGGCATTTAAACCTACTCCAGCAACACCAGTATATCTTCTTTAGTCAGCGACTTCATGAAGTTCTCTTCGGTTGTAATCAGGCTACCGGCCAATTGCTGCTTGGCCCGCTGCAACGACAGAATTTTTTCCTCGACCGTATTCTTGGCAATAAACTTGTACGTAAACACGGTTCGTTGCTGACCAATTCGATGCGCCCGGTCAACGGCCTGCGCTTCTATGGCGGGGTTCCACCACGGATCGAGAATAAACACGTAGTCAGCCGCCGTGAGGTTGTGGCCCAAACCACCGGCCTTGAGCGAAATCAGGAACAGCTTCACCGAATCGTCGGTCTGAAACAGCTCGACCTGACTTTGCCGGTCGGTGGTTGAGCCGTCTAAGTAGGCATATTTGATGCCGCGCTCGTTCAGGTGTTGTTCAACAACGCTCAGGTGCTTGATGAATTGACTGAATACTAACACTTTGTGGTGTTCGGTCATGGCACTTTCAAGCCGCAGCAGCACGTCATCCAATTTGCCAGAATCGCCTTCGTATCCGGCATCGACCATGCGCGGGTGGTTGGCAATCTGCCGCAGTTTGGTTAGCCCCTGCAATACAATCATCTGCGACTTGGCCATACCATCTTCCTCAATTCGTTCCAGAATCAGGTTGCGGTAATACGACTTGGCCTCTTCATACTGCTCGGCCTGATCGGGCGACATGTCGCAGTAGAGTACGCTCTCCACTTTTTCGGGCAAATCAGTAGCTACCTGCGCTTTGTTGCGCCGGAGCATAAATGGCTTAATCAGGCTATATAACCGATTGGTCTTTGCTTCGTCGTGCCGCTTTTCGATGGGTATCTGAAATTCATTTCTGAAAAACGACTGACTCCCCAGCAGTCCCGGATTAATAAATGTCATCTGACTCCAGAGGTCCATTGTGCTGTTTTCGAGCGGGGTTCCGGTCAGAATCAGCCGGTGCGCCGTATTCAGTTGCATTACGGCCTTTGTGATGTGCGACGACGGGTTTTTGATGGCCTGCGACTCATCTAAAATTACATAGTTGAACCGGTAATCGCTCAATAAATCGATGTCGATGCGCACGATGCCGTATGAGGTTAGAATCAGGTCGTAGTCGTCAAATTGGGCCGTGTTTTTCTCCCGATACGTACCGGTGTAAACCATCACGCGCAGGTCGGGGGTAAACTTGCGGGCTTCGAGTTCCCAGTTGTAGAGCAACGACGTAGGCATCACCAGCAGGTTTGGCCGGGCGGCATCGGGTTCCGTATTGGCGGCTTCCTTTTGCCCTTCCAGCATGGCAAGTGTCATCACGGTCTTGCCCAGGCCCATATCGTCGGCTAAACAACCACCAAACCGGTATTGGCGCAGGAAGTTCATCCAGTCGTAACCGGCCTGCTGATAGGGGCGCAGCGTGCCATTGAAATGCACTGGAATCGGGTACGATTCGATCTCCGAAAAATCGCGCAGGCGTTCGAGTTTGCGGCTCATCACCGTAGTGGCGAGGTTGTCGCGTTCGAGTTCCTGTACGAGCGCAAGGTGGTGTTTGCGCAGCACAAGCCGGTCGGCCCCGTCGGCATCGATACCACCCGACCGCTCCAGAAAGCCGAACAGTTCGGAGTAGCGCGTAAACCAGGTTTCGGGAATTACGGCCACTTCGCCATTGGGGAGTGTAAATTCGCGCTTCTTGTTGAGAATGAGCGTTCTGAGCTTCAAAAACGGAATCACGAACTCGCCAAACTGTACATTGGCGTAAATATCGAACCAATCGCGGCCTTCTTCTATCGACACGTTAATGCTCGAATAGCCCAGAAAATACCGCTTCGTATCCTGCGCGTGTTGTTGCAGCACAAACCCGGCTTCCTGAATTTTGGCACTGTTATCGGCCAGCCATGCAAAAGCTTCGGCTTTGGTCAGGGCCATACGCCCGTGCCGCAGATCAAGACCGGCTTCGCGCAGAGTGGTCAGTTTTTGCCGTTCGAGCCGCTGATCCCGACGAATCTTATGAAAAATATACTCGTCGCCTTTTTGTTCTAAACTGACATTGGCCGACGGGCCGAAATTATCGTACCGAAACATAGAATCGCCGTACCGAAACGACAGGTCGAACGCAATTTTCCGGGTACTTTCGTCTGTCTCGACTACCTCTGCCGAATTGCCTTCGCGCCCTACTGCGAGCGTTGACATGCTTCGGCTGCTCGTTACCAGTTCCGACACTGTCAGCACCGGTTGAGGCTCAATCACTTCGCTGCGAATCTCGAACCCTTTGGCATATACGTCGTATGAGGCTATCAACTGCGTCACAAATCGTTCGTAATACTGTGGTTCCAGATTGCGCGGAATCACGATATGGTTTTTGGTAAAAAACGGGCGGAGTTTTTTGCCATCAACGTTACGGCTAAATTGATACAGGCGGTTATTTACCAGCAAACAGGCCGGTTCGTCGCAGACCATAAGCGCGTCTTTAAACTGGAATTCTACGCGCTCGGTTTCGCCGGTTGAGCCGGTTGGATAGCGAATAATGGGGAAGTAATGCGTTGAATCGGCATTACGCACAAAATGAAAATGTACCCGCGCCGGTTCGGGCATCCACGTAATTGGTTGCCAGGCCGGGTTGCCGTCGTTGCCCATCACATAAAATGGCTTGCCCGGCATTAGCGTCATAATTTGGGCTTTCAGGTTTTCGAGATACCCGGCAATGGCTTCCTGTACTAATTTATCGCCTTTTTGGGCGTCGTAGATTTTCAGAAAAAAATCAACGGCGGGCAATCGGCGGGTGTTGAATTTCTTAACAATGGTATCCTGTTGAATGCTGTCGATGAGCCGCACAAGCTCAAAATCGCGCTCATCGAGACCGCGCGCAAACTCGCCTACGTTTTGGGTCGACAGCGTTTGGTTTTGCAACGTCAATTCGCCCCGGCTGTTGCGTTGAACCACGAAGGCTTCGATCAGGTAGCCCAGAAACTCGTGGTCGAGCAGCGAGTACACAATTTGAAAGGGTTGTGTGGGGTGAACTTTCATGCAAAAACACAATTTACCAGACCAGCCTGCACACAGGCTATATCATAGAAAAAACGGATGATTGGTTATCGATAAACGGCGGGGCTGTTCGTTAAAAGGTTTAAACCGCTAATAGATAACTGTTTAAGTCCATTTTTTCAGAACTAACGGTCTCAAATATACGAATCAAACTATATTCTCCAAGTGTATGTAAATTAAATGATTTTAACTCAACAGGTTATGTCGCGTACTTCTGTTTACGGGCGGAGTTTTTGCGGGATTCCGGCTCAACAATCGCGGCTTTTAACGTACTTTGGGGTAGCACCATCTGACAACCGATGCTTTATGCCCAGTAGTGAACCTGATAAAACCCGGCCTATTCAACGCAACGATAGTTTTCTGCGCCTACGCAAAGACAAGCTGATGGTCTACGTCGATCCGCACTTCGGATTTATCCGGCAGGTGTATAAGGGCGTGTTCTACATCAAGAAATGTGCGTACTGCAAACGCACGTTCGAGGCTAAGCGCAGACACGCGGCTTTTTGCAGCCCCACCTGCCAGCAGGCGCACCGCCGGGGACGTAACCGCTAACAATTCGCCGATGATGTGGTTACACTACCACATCACTCGACATTATGCATCGTTCGTTTCAGGTTCAGTTACCTGCCGATAAGACTTCCGCCGTTATGAACGACCTCCTCCAGATTGACGAGGTCGTTGGTTTGGCCCTCTACCCCGACAATTCGTATAAACCTACGCCCGGCGACGTGCTGTCGGTACAACTCCTTAACCGGGGTTCCGATAAGGTGCTGCGGGCCATTGCCAACCGCTGTGGCGATGCACCGTATCTGGTTAGCACCTCGCTTACGGAAAGCATCATCGAAACCGGCCAATCAGGGAAGCTCGAAAACGACCTCGACGAAGCCATTTGGGAAGAAATTGAAACGGGCATGCGTCATCAGGGGCGCGTGACGTTCAATTTTGTGGTTCTCATGGCGCTTGGTGGCATTATGGCAACCATCGGTATCGTTGCCGAACCCACGCGACAGGTGATGCCGTTTGTGGCAGCGGCCATTATTGCGCCGGGTTTCGAGCCGGTGGCAGCGTTGGGGCTCGCGTTGGTACTGCGCCGATGGATTGTGCTATGGCGGGCGTTCCGGTCGTCGTTGGTGGGGTATAGTACCCTCATTGCAGCTTCAGCCCTGACGTTTCTGTTTCTGCAAGCCATTGGCGAGGCCACCGTAAGCGATTTCGCGGGCAGCGAAGAAGTAAAGCACCTCGCCCACCCCACCACCGCCGACACGCTGCTGTCGGTTTGCGGCACCATTTCGGGGGCCATTATTATGTCGTCGTTTCGGAAGAGCGTGATTGCCGGGGCGTTGATTGCGATGGTGATTATCAACGCAGCAGCCGTGGTTGGCATCGGCCTTGCCAGCGGTCGATACGACTTAGCCGGTCAGGGTCTGCAACGCTTCGGCGTCGACGTAGCAATGATTGTAGGGGCCTGTATGCTCGTGTTCTGGGCCAAACAGCAGTTTTTCCACAACCGCAAACCGATAGCGTGAATCAATTGTCCCGTAGGGACATAACAGCGCAGCGTCGGTAGCCGAAACAGCGAACCCATAAAACAACACTCCCGGCCATGCCTACGCACAGCCGGGAGCGAAAAACTTACACCTTGTCACCTTATACCTTACCACTCACTTAACTCCCACACATCTCACAGCCTTCCGGGTCGTCCAATGAACAGGTCATGGCGGCATATTGCTGCTCCAGTTCCGTTACCATCGGTACGGGGGTAGGTTGTTGATTGGTGGCGTGGTCTTTGGCGTACTGCACGTAGTCGAGGGGTTTTTCGACGGCGATGGTTTCGGCCAGTACGGGTTCCAGTTGCGGTTCGGCCTGCGGCTCTACCGTGAACTTCACAGCATCGGCAGCGGCTTTCGTGCGGAGGTAGTACATGCCCGTTTTCAGGCCCGCTTTCCAGGCGTAGAAGTGCATCGACGTCAGCTTGCCGAAGTTCGAGTCCTGAATGTGAATGTTCAGCGACTGCGATTGGCAGATATACGCGCCCCGGTCGGCGGCCATGTCGATGATGTGCTTCTGCTTAATCTCCCACACCGTTTTGTAGAGGTCGCGAATGTTTTGCGGAATGCCCGGCACCTGCTGCACCGAGCCGTTGGCCCGAATCAGGTTGTTCTTCATCGTGTCGTTCCAGAGGCCCAGCTTCACGAGGTCTTTGAGCAGGTGTTTGTTCACCACCACAAACTCGCCCGACAGCACGCGCCGGGTGTAGATGTTGCTCGTGTACGGCTCAAAGCATTCGTTGTTGCCCAGAATCTGCGAGGTCGACGCGGTTGGCATCGGGGCCAGTAGCAGCGAGTTCCGAACGCCGTGTTCTACTACGTCTTTGCGGAGGCTCTCCCAATCCCAGCGGCCCGACTTGGGCGTTACCGGTTTTCCGTCGCGTTCCCACATATCGAACTGGAAGATACCCTGCGAAATGGGCGAACCTTTCCAGGTTTCGTAGGGGCCGTGTTCTTTCGCCAGTTCCATCGAGGCCGTCATGGCACCGAAGTAGATGGTCTCGAAAATGTCTTCATTCAGTCGACGGGCTTCGTCGCTCTCAAACGGCATTCGCAACAGAATGAACGCATCGGCCAGCCCCTGTATGCCCAGCCCAATCGGGCGGTGACGCATATTGCTGCGCCGGGCTTCTTCAACCGGGTAGTAATTGAGGTCGATGATTCTGTTCAGGTTGCGGGTGGCTACCTTCGTAATCTCAAGCAGTTTCTGGTGGTCGAACCGCAGAATACCGTCGGGGTCGCGCTTGATGAACTTCGGCAGGGCAATGCTGGCAAGATTACAAACCGCCACCTCGTCGGGAGCCGTGTACTCGATGATTTCGGTGCAGAGATTGCTCGACTTGATGGTGCCGAGGTTTTTCTGGTTCGATTTGCGGTTGGCCGAATCCTTAAACAGCATGTAGGGCGTTCCGGTCTCGGTCTGCGACTCCAGAACTTTGAACCACAGTTCCTGCGCTTTGATGGTTTTGCGGGCGCGGCCTTCACGCTCATACCGCTCATACAGAGCCTCGAACTCTTCGCCGTAGCAATCGGCCAGACCGGGGCACTCGTGCGGGCAGAACAAACTCCACACGTCGTTGTCTTCTACGCGCTTCATGAACAGGTCGGGCGTCCAGAGGGCATAGAACAGATCGCGGGCGCGGGATTCCTCTTTCCCGGAGTTCTTTTTCAGGTCTAAGAAATCGAAAATATCGGCGTGCCAGGGTTCCAGATACACGGCAAACGAACCTTTGCGTTTCCCCCCTCCCTGATCGACGTAGCGGGCCGTATCGTTGAACACGCGCAACATCGGAATAATGCCGTTGGAGGTGCCGTTGGTGCCTTTGATGTACGTACCGGTGGCCCGAATGTTGTGAATGCTCAGACCGATACCACCCGCCGACTGCGAGATTTTGGCGGTTTGCTTCAGCGTGTCATAAATGCCGTCGATGCTGTCGTCTTTCATCGTCAGCAAAAAGCAGCTACTCATCTGCGGTTTGGGCGTACCGGCGTTGAAGAGCGTGGGCGTAGCATGTGTAAACCACTTCTCGCTCAACAGGTTATAGGTTTCTACAGCCGCGTCGATGTTGTCTAAGTGAATGCCTACGGCCACGCGCATGAGCATGTGCTGCGGGCGTTCGGCGATGCGCCCGTTGGTTTTCAGCAGATACGACTTTTCGAGGGTTTTGTAGCCGAAATAATCGTAGCCATAATCGCGGTCATAGATGATGGTGCTGTCGAGCAGGGCAGCATTGGTACGCACCACGTCGTAGACTTCTTTCGAGATCAGCGACGCATTTTCGCCTGTTTTTGGGTCCTCGTAGTGGTAAAGTTGTTTGATTGTACCGGAGAACGATTTGTTGGTTTCCTTGTGCAGGTTTGAGATAGCGATCCGGGCGGCCAGGATGGCGTAATCGGGGTGGCGGGTAGTCAGGGAGGCAGCCGTTTCGGCGGCTAAATTGTCGAGTTCGGTGGTTTTCACCCCGTCGTACAGGCCATTAACGACCTTCATGGCGACTTCTACCGGCTGCACATAGGCAGGGTCAAGGCCGTAGCACAGCTTCTCGATACGAGCGGTAATCTTATCGAACTTGACCGACTCCCGGCGGCCATCACGTTTGATTACATACATAATGTTCTGGGATTAGTATAGAAAGAATGCGAAAATTCAGTGAAACGAAGTTTTAAAGTTGCTTTCAAATAGACGGAAAATCAACCCGTAGGGTTCAGTCCTTTTTTGACTTCGGGGAAATGTGCAATTCTGCTATGTAGGTTAAGAAATTGTTAAGCGGTATGAATGAATCACTTAGCAATAACCTATCAAGAGAATGATCTAAAAAATAAATCTTCGGATTTATTTTGCGGCAGAGCCGAACGGTGAATGCAACGTAGAGAAGGGTACCTAGTAGTCGAAATGTAGGAAAAATTGTCGGTCGCTGCAAGTCAATATTACGGCATTATTAGGCAACGGCCACTTTTAAAAATTTGATTGTCAGGCACTAAAAGAAGCCCGGAAAGAACTTGGCAGAGCCAGAAAAACCCCGTACCTTTGCAATCCTTTTCGGTCGGAAACCGAGAAGATGACAGAAACAGAGGATCAGATCATGAAAAAAGGCATTCACCCGGATTACCGCGACGTGGTATTCCACGACCTGTCGAGCGATTACAAATTTCTGACGCGCTCAACAGTTCAAACCAGAGACACTGTCGAGTTTGAAGGCAAGACCTATCCGCTCGTAAAGATTGAAGTTAGTTCGCAGTCGCACCCGTTCTATACCGGCAAGAACGTACTGCTCGACACAGCGGGCCGCGTTGATAAGTTCCGCAAACGCTACGGCACGAAGTAAAGTATTAGTTTTTTAGTAATAAACCCCACTATACTGGCTATAGTGGGGTTTATTGTGTTTTCCTGGCAAGTTAGAAAAATATATCACCTCATTGTCTGGCTCCTGCCCGTTCAACGGTTCGCTGCGTCGGCTTAGCTGACGATAGCTGGTAGTGAATATGACCGACCGTTAGTAGGTAGCCGACCAGTGCCAGCAGGACAACGATTAAAATAACTTTGGTTGATCGCTTCATTGCTTCGCCAGCTATAGTTTAATAATGCTACAAACTCATATAAAACAACCCCTGCGACGACCAGTTTAACAGGGGTTGTTGCGGTTCGTTGTTTACGCACCATACTGCGGGTTTTGCTTCAAAGCCCGAAGGATTCGCCCACGTTTGTAAGAGAAAAACTTGTACTTACGCCCATCTTTTAGCCGAACGACAAACTTATTAGGGAAAATAAGGAGCGTATTTCGTCGACTCACTTTGGCAATCGAACTGAGCGGTACTTGCACGGCTCTGAACAAATCATTGTGGCAGGGATAGATTTTACCCAGCAGTTTCCAGTCGAAACATTCGGTAGCAGACATGAACCGTAGCGAATCGCTCGTAAGCGTTATGTCACCTTTGACAAAATACAGAAAACCTGGCAGCAGATGCGTTTTCAGTGTAACCGTCTGCGCGGCTGGCGTACCTTCTTTCTTCTCAGCTTTGGCAAACGTACTAACGGTTAGCAGTAACGCTATCAGAGGTGCATGTGTCTTTTTCATTTTTCTATATAGTTCAATTGACAATGGCAAAATCTTCATCGTTGCAATGATGAAGATTTTGCCATTAAATTAACTTAACAGGCACACGATGGGAGCGTACAACTTAAGTTCCCGTTATCATCAATGCACTCTGGACAAAGACAGTCGCCTTGTAGTACGTTGATTATGCCAACAACTCCGCCCACAACCCCTCCGAGAATGACCGTGGCAGCAGCCAACTGTTGCTTGTCGATAATTGGCCTTTTTCTGCTTCGCTTCATAATCCTTCTCACCAACACCCCTGACCAGCATAGCGGGGGTGTTGGTGTTTAGACGGAGCATTTTTACCAACGTCATTGCCAAAGTTCCGGCCCAATCACCCATAAAAGTAGACCCACACAAGTATAGTGTATGGCCGTGTACACAAGCCAATATACAAGTGCTTTCCGTTTATTTTTTATAAAGAACCGGAAAAGCAGAAACGTCAAAATTGATATTACCAACGACGCTAGACCCCAAAATATGTAATTATTCTCCATAGTTTTGAGCCATAAGCCGTTAATTGCACTTACTGTCGCAAGTTTGCATGTCAGTATATAAAGCTGCTTTTGCATCATTCATCTCCTTAACTGTGTTAAGAGCTCTATTAACCAAACAGTTAATATCAACCGCCAATCCACCAATTACGGCGAGCAACTCAACAGTAGCAGTACCTATACCAGGGAAAAAATGCGCCCAGCTCCCTACAACATTCACCGCAGTGAAGGCAAGCCCTCCCTCAAGATGACATACCACTGCGAAGTCCCGCACAGTCTCGTATCTAATATGATTCATGCGGCTATCATACTTGTTTTGCATAATAGTTTTACATTCTTGACACTCTCTATCTTTCTTTTGTTGAGGTGTCTCCATTTCCTCCCCGCCACCACCATTCGGTTCGAGTGTTTGATTGCCCACTGAAGGCATTGTCCATCCACCACCCGAGTAATTCGGCATTGGAGGAGGTGGTGGTGGCAAACGCGGTGCAGTTACCGTCACCGGATCTAAGTCGTACATCGGCGCGTGTACTTCTACGGGTAGAGCGATTGTATCTGAAACAAGATCAGCATCCAAATCTGTTTCTAGCTCCACTGGTTCAGCAACAATTGGCAATTGTTCATCCGAGTTGAGGAAGACCTCTTCATGCAATTTGTCCAGAATCGCATTTGGCTTCTTCTTGAAAATCTTCCAGAAGGGTATGGCCACAGTGATACCGAAGGTGGGAGTTTTAGCTCTGTATCTCTGCGTAGGTGGCCCTTCGGAAGGGAAGGCACAGGCGACTGAGCCATCGCGAAATGGCATAGTAGTATTGAGACCAATACTACTATACTGTAACATTTTCTCATAAATTGCACTTGGTTTTAATGAAACATGAGACCACGCAAGCCGCTTTCCGTCCGGTCCAATGGCGAGAGCGGCTTTGCTGTGCAAATATGAGGAGTCTATTTAGTGTAACGCAATGGGCAAAACTGCCTATTGACAGCGAAAACCGTAGGCAGTTTCTATAACTATAGTAGAAACTGCCTACAGTGTTTAGATTACTCAGTCATTCAGCCAGCCAGAAGGCTACCGAACCCGCAAATACTTTGAGCGCATGTACGCCGGGCAAGCCAAGTTTCTGACTCATCTGGTATTTGTGGTTATCGACCGTCGATACCGATAGATTTAGTTCGACACCAATCTGCCGGGACGTATATCCCTTGGCGACAAGGCGCAGTATCTGCCTATGACGGTCAGATAGCGCATTGACCGCTTCTTGTTTCTGCTGGGTGGTAGTGGCAACACCGCCGAGAATATCGGGCTGATATAGCGATAGCCCTGGCCTACCTGCTCAAAACAGTGCAGCACCTCGGCGGGGTCGCCAATGTTGTCGGGCAGGTAGCCGCTGGCATCAACCTCAATGGCTTTCAAATAGTAAGCAGGCAATGCTGGCACACACACCACGCAGCGCGTTGCCGGGTGCAGGAGTCGGGTTTGCCGGACAAGCTCAAGCCCGGTATTATTGGCGAAAGTGGCTTCAATAAACAGCAGGTAGGGCTTTGTTTGCCGGATAACCGACAGCCAGTCACTGGCTTTTTTGCAGAACGGAAGTACAGTGTAGCCCGCTTCTTCCAATTGGGCTTTCCAATAATTAAGGGCCAATGGCTGGCTTTTTGCCAGTAAAAGAGTTGGATGCATCGCGAGAGTTACGGTGTACAAGACCGACAAAGAAAAGCAATAGCAGGCAACTTTAGTAATCAATTTATTTCATATGATATACGCTTCAAGTAAAGCAGTTTTTGCCACATGACGGCCTTACCTTTGCTGCCATGTCTTTCATACAAACCGATACGTATGCCCTGCGCGGCTATGAATGCGATGCCAACGGGCTGCTGAGTATACCAGCTCTGATGAATTTTATGCAGGAGTCGGCCAACCGCAATGTTATAGATTACGGCATCGGTATCAACGATCTGGCCCAACGCGGCTACGGCTGGATGCTCATGCGCTTCGGCCTGCGAATGCATCAGTATCCACATTACGGCCAACATATCCGGGTTATAACCTACCCGACCTTCGTTGAAAAGTATTTTATTCACCGCGATTTTCGGGTATTGGCCGACGACGATACGTTATTGGCCGATGCCCGCAGCACGTGGCTCGTGTTCAGTACGGAGAAGCGGTCGATGGTGCCGATGCCTGATTTTATCCGCACCCTGACGCCCCCAGCCGACGTTGATTCTCTACCAAAACTGACACTTAAACCCGATTTTCAGGCTATCCCTGTTGTTTCCACAGAAACGCAATCGGTAACGGTCGGTTGGTTCGATATAGACCAGAATCAGCATGTCAACAATGTGTCGTATGTGCAGTGGCTGCTCGAAGCGATGCCAAAAGAGATGTTACAGACAAGCGAATTAGCCGAACTTGACGTAATTTTCCGCAACGAAAGCCACTGGCCCGACCAACTTCTGATTCGCGCTGATGCCGATGATGCGCTGACCTTCCGGCACCGCATCGAACAGGCCGAAACCAGCAAAGACGTGATTCTGGCCCGAAGCCGCTGGCGATAATTTTGACCAAACTAACTATGACCACTTCACCAACTTCAACCACATTAGACGGCGTACTGGCGGGCTGATGCGCCGGTATAGCGAGCGCGTACCCGACGTGCAGGGCGTGATTACCGCCCTCATCGACGCGGGCGTAATTGATTCTGCCGACGACATTGAGAATGACCACATTGCGTTTCGCACGATGGGCGTACCGAACCTCGGTCTGGCGTCTTTCGAGAAAATTTTTCTGCACTACGGCTACCAGAAACGCGACCCGTTCGATTTCAAAGAAAAGAAACTCTCAGCCTACTGGTACGCGCCACCTGCCGGAGAATCCACGCTGGGGGAAAACCTGCCTCGCATCTTCGCCAGCGAGTTGCGGGTACACGAGTTGTCAGACAAGGCGCAGCAGATTATCCACACATATACCGACACCGTTACGAGCGACCCGGTCGATGCACTGGATTTGGACGATGCCGCAGCCGTGGATGCGTTTCTGCACCGCCCACTCTGGCAAACGCCTACCCTGGCCGACTACCAGACACTGCTGGCCGAAAGCGAATATGCCGCGTGGGTGATTTACAACCGCTACTACCTCAACCACTTCACAATCAGCGTACATAACCTCAAACCGGGGTATAATACCATCGACGAGTTTGTGGCGTTTCTGCAAAATCGGGGCTTTAAACTCAACTCGGCGGGGGGCGTTGTCAAGGTCAGCCCCGACGGGGGGCTGCGGCAGGCATCGACCGTTGCGCAGATGATTGAGGCCGACTTTGCCAATGGCGAAACAGCCCGCATCGCCGGTTCGTATGTTGAGTTTGCCGAACGGCGCGTATTGCCGCAATTTGCCGACCTGCCCACCAATAAGCTTGGCCGCGAACACCGGCGCGAAGGATTCGAGACGGGTAACGC
The DNA here is from genome assembly GCF_001988955.1 of Spirosoma montaniterrae. NCBI lineage: Bacteria > Pseudomonadati > Bacteroidota > Cytophagia > Cytophagales > Cytophagaceae > Spirosoma > Spirosoma montaniterrae. Next base: position 3,721,828 of record NZ_CP014263.1, read on the forward strand.
TGACAAAATTTTTGAGAGTACGTTTACGACGCAAACGGGTAGATAGAGAAGCGTTTACGGTTTTCGGTTGGTAACAAATCGCCACCAATCGAAAACTGTAAACTGCCATGAGGTACCTGCTTTTTCCCCTTCTCCTGCTCTCGTCTCTGGTGCTGGCGCAGAAAGCCGCACCGGTGGGATTGCAATTATACAGCTTCCGAAATCAGTTTGCGAAAGACGTGCCGGGTACAATGGCAATGGTACGGCAGTTGGGCTTCCGTGAGGTCGAACTGGCCGGTACGTATGGCATGGCTGCGGCTGATTTTGCAGCTTTATTGGCAAAAAATGGTCTGAAAGCCATTGGTACGGGGGCCGATTTTAAGGACTTAGACAATAACGTGCCAAAGGTAGTTCGGGAAGCCAAAGCTCTGGGTGTCAAGTACGTAGTCTGTTTCTGGATTCCGCACAACGGCGATGCGTTTACGGTGCAGGACGCCGACCGGGCCATCGACGTGTTCAACACCGCCGGGCGGCTGCTGGCCGAAAATGGCCTGTCGCTCTGTTACCACACGCATGGCTACGAGTTTCAGACCTACCAGGACGGTACCTTTTTTGATTACTTAGCCGCGAATTTAGACCCTAAAAACTGCAACTTTGAAATGGATGTGTACTGGGTGAAATCGCCCGGCTACGACCCCGTTGCGCTGCTACAGAAATACCCAAAACGTTTCCCGCTAATGCACCTCAAAGACCGCAAACCCGGCACCCCCGATAGCATGAACGGCCACGCCGACGTGGAGTCGAACGTAACGCTGGGGCAGGGCGACGTTGGTATTGCGGCCATTATGAAACAAGCCAAAAAGTCGGGGGTGAAGCATTATTTTATCGAAGACGAATCGTCGCGCTCGATGGAGCAAATGGCTCTCAGTCTGGCCTTTCTGGCGGGGTTGAAGTAATGAGCGAAAAATTAAAAGTGTGATATCATTCCCCGATTTGGGTAGGCACAGGCCGCAACTAAGCATTTTTCACTTTTCATTTTTCACTTTAAACTTCTGCAAATCAGGCTTTCGCGTTCGTTTGCGGCTTGCTTCATACTCGTAGATAATCCGGCCCAGATTGCCCATGAACGGCATACCAACGGTGTCGTAATCATACTTGCTGTCGTTCAGGATTCCATCTTCGTTGGAGTAAATGACAGCCGCCAGCATGAATTCGATACCCTTGTCGAAATCAACGATGTAAGCGTTATCGAGCAGGTAGCCATAGGCATCGCCCACTTTATTGAAAATGCGAATGTTTTTGGGGAACGGCCCCTTCTGATCGCCCGTGAGCAGGAATTTGCAATAGCTATCGTAATACGTCGAATCATAGCGCGGATATGTACTTTCGCGGGGTAATTGCGACAGATGATGGTAAAGAAAATTGTAATCGTCGGTGGTCAGGTTGAAACGCTGTTGGGCCGGAACCGCTTCGGGAAACAACACCGCTTTCAGGATGTTCTGTTGCTCCTCGAGAGCGAAAAAATTCTTTTCGGTAAAGTTGAATGGTTGCCGAACAAGCGTGTCCCGACGCATGAAGCCATCGCCCCGTAGAATCACCCCGTCGGCTTTGGGTGTTCGGTCGCAAACCTGTGCAGGTTGCTGGTAGAGCGTTTTGCCTGTGTTATCAACAAACCGGATCGGGTTGGTTCGGCGATTCTGGTCGGGCGTCATGGCCGATTCGAGCCGGTGAACAATGCGTAGGTTTTCATACCCTTTCGCGTAAAGTTGCTCGTTTATGGCACACTGTCCCAACAACTCATAGAGCCGGTTAAATGCGTCGTTATCGCTTACCAACAAAATTTTTTTAACGTAATGCGCCACCGAAGGCAACCCATTTTGCGCCGTTGTGTCGCGCCGAACAGCGGTTTGCCCGTACCCCGCAGAATCGGTCAGCATGGCCGCATCGCGACTGATTTTCAGTTGGTTTAGTTTCTCCAACGCGAGTAGAGCTGCCGGAAATTTTACGGTGCTGGCCGGGTAGAAATAGCGGGTTTTATCGACCCGGTAACGGTAGGTTTTGAACGAAGGGCGGTTTTGTGCGTCGCGGTCGATTTGCGTGTACAGAATCTGCACGTCGTATTTGGCCGGGTTACGTACAATTGGCCCGAACAGATCGGCATTTTTAGCGAGCAGGTCGGCCAGGAGTTTGTCGGTCTGCTGAGCCGAGGATTTAAACGCAGAGATGCAGAGGTAGACGCAGAGAACACAGAGAAATCTCAGCGATCTCTGCGTTAAACTCATGTTAACTCTGCGTTTAAAAAACATACTCATATACAGCGTTGGCTAAGGTTTGGATATCATCGACGGTATGAAACGCGCTGATGACGATGCGGGTATTGGCCCGGTCGTTGACAGTCGGGTAAGCGAATGAATAAACCAAAATACCCCGTTCGAGCAGAAACGAATATAAGTCGTCTTGTTCGGTGAAGAAAACCGGATAGCCCGGCGCGTGGTGAAACAGGCCGGTAGGCATCAGTAATTTTTCGGCCAGCCGGATGTTTTCGTACAATCGGTCGCGACCTTCGGCGTAGAGCGCGTCGGCGTGCAGAAACGCGTCGGCATAAGCGGGTGGCATAGGCGAGCAAGCCCCAAAAAACGCGGTTTGGCGCAGGGAATTAATTGTCCCGGCACTGCTGAATACCGCGCCCCCCGGCAAACCCATGCCTTTTGCCAGCGAGGCCGTCACCAGCAAACTAACATTTTGTTTATGAACCAGTTGCGGCCAGATACCGCGCCCGTCGTTCAGCACACCCAGCCCGTGCGAATCATCAACGACCAGCGTAATCGGGCGGTCGTCAGGCAACTCCGGTAGCCAGTCGAACGAATAATAGTCCGACCGAACGCCGTTTACCGAATTAGTCAGGATTGCTACCGGGCCGGGCGGCAACGAGCGTATTTGAACGGGCAGCCGATGTGCCCAGTCGGCAAACGGCAGCGTGGGTGGCTGGACATCGGGGTCGTGCCACAGAGCCGGATGTGCGTAGGGTCCATAGATGAACGTTGCCCGCTGCCCCCGCAGGTAGTTGACAATCACTTGCCCGGCCATCATCCCCGACGATAACGTTAGCGCGGCTTCGGCCCCAACCCAGCGGGCCAGTTTTGCCTCGGCTTCGTCGTACACGTTCAGTTGCAGATTACCGTTTCGCGAACTGCCAAAGGCCGTACCATATCGCGCCATACTGTCTGTCAGCAACGCCCGAAACGCCGGAGATTGTGGCAAACCCAGGTAAGCGGTTCCACTGAAAAACAGATAGTTACGCCCCTCATACGTGATTTCGCGATCAGGAATATGGTCTATAAATATCGGTTTACTCGTTCGCTCGTTCAATTCCATTGCGGCACACATTCACGTTTTTTAAGAAATTAGCCGCGCCCCGGTGCCATTCTCATCGGCATAAACAATGTGTCCCTGCTCAATGGTAACGCCAGCGGCAGGGTCGTTGGCAATGAGCAGCGAACCGTCGAGATCGGCGTAATCGAGCAGGGGCAGCAGTTGGGCAATGGCCGAAATACCCACACTCGACTCGGTCATACAGCCAACCATTACGCTAAGGCCACGTTGCCGGGCATCGGTAATCATACGTCGGGCGGGTGTCAGCCCTCCGCATTTCATGAGTTTGATATTGACACCGTGGAAATGACCCGCACACCGGGCCACGTCGGTTTCTGTGATGCAACTTTCGTCGGCAATAATTGGCAGGGGCGACTGTTCATAAACGCGCTTTGCCCCGGCCCAATCGTTGGCGGGCAGGGGTTGTTCAATAAACTCAACGCCGAGCGCGGCTAATTCGGGGGCGTAGGCCAGCGTTTGGTCGGCAGTCCAGCCACAGTTGGCATCGACCCGAAAGCGCGAATCGGTATGCTGACGCAGCAGCCGCACGGTGTCGAGGTCTGCATCGCCCTTTCCTAATTTGATTTTGTAGAGGGGCCACGGCCATTCGAGCATTTTTTCGAGCATGCGCCCGGGCGTGTCGAGGCCAATGGTGTAGTTGGTAATTGGGCTGCGGGCGGGGTCAAGTTTCCAGCATTGGTAGAGGGGTTTGCCCTGTTTTTTGGCCCACAGGTCCCATGCAGCCTGATCGAGCGCACAAAGCGCGAACGGGTTTTGCGCCAGATGCGGCTGCATCTCGGCCCAAAACTGTTCAGGATCAGTTAGTTCGTGCTGTTCCACAAGTGGCCGAAGCGACTCTAACAGGGCTGCCATACCCTCGACCGTGAACCCGTAGTAGCGCGTGGCCGTAGCTTCGCCATAGCCAGCAAAAGACCCGTCGCGCAGGTCAATGATAAGCGTTGGCTGCACGTCGCGGCTATCGTGGGCAATGGTAAACGTATGTCGTAAACGCAGGTCGAACGAGTGAAGGTAAAGTTGCATGTAGCAAAGATACTACAACTCCACCAACCCGTGCCGAACGGCTTCCATGACCATGCCAACGCGGGTACGCACACTCATTTTCTGAAAACCACCTCCCGATAACCATCTACAGTGCGTGGGCTAACGCACATCTTATCCGCTATCTCGTTGTATGTCAGTTCACTACAGGCCATCTTCAGAAAATCGAACTCCCGATTGTTTAGCCCAAACGAGGTGTTATGGCCGGGTGTTTCGGGTGTGTGCAGGCTGCGGATGAGTTGCTTCGTCAAAAAATCGGAGTAGTAAAATCCTTTGTCCATTACGTCGTCGAGTGCCCGGCGCAGCTCTGCCGAGCGGCATCCTTTGAGCAGGTATCCCCGTGCGCCATTACGCAGCATACGCACGATGTGTTCTTCGCGGTCGGTCATCGACAAAGCCAGCACCCGAATCGACGGATAGAGTTGCCGAAGTTGGTCGGCTGTTTCAAAGCCATCCATTTCGGGCATGTTCAGGTCTACCAACACAATGTCGGGCAACCGATTGGCGTAGCGCAGTTGGTTGAGCAGATCACGACCATTGTCGGCCAGGAGCAGTACGTCATAATTTTCAAATTTCTGAATCAGATTAGAGAAGGCTTCGGCCACTAAATGGTGGTCGTCGGCAATGGCGATGGATACGGGCATGGCATAGAGAGGATAAGATTGACGACCAGAAAGTTAGGTGATCAATCGACCCTATGCAATACCGGAATCGGGGGATATTTTATGCGATTTACACGTTAATTCACCGAATTACGCGGCAGGGTAACACACACGCGGGTACCTGCGTCGGGTCGGCTCTCGATGGCGCAGGCACCATGCAGGAGTTTGGCCCGGCGTTGTAGGTTACTAAGCCCCGAACCGGCCCGGTCAATGAGTCGGGCGTTTACCTCATCGACCCGAAAGCCATCGCCGTTATCGCTGACAGTCAGCGTAAATGAGTCAGGCTGGTAGTCGACCAAAACGATTAGCATACTGGCATGGGCGTGTTTCATGGCGTTGTTGAGCGACTCCTGCGCTATTCGCAGCAATACGGTTTCGGCCTGTTCGCCCAGCGAGAAAGGTTCGCCGGTAGTTTGCAACTGCGTTTGTACGCGTCCAACCCGCTGAATCCGTTCGAGTTCGAGCGTCAGACTGGGTAAAAACCCAAACCGCCGAACGGTGTTATGATCGAGTGTTTTCGCCAGCGACCGCACGTCGGCAATAATCGTATCAATTACCTCGCGGGTTTGCTGCACCGATTGTTGCGCGGTTTCCCCTTCCACTTCGTCTTCCAATTGGTTCAGCCGCATAACGGCCACCGTGAGCAATTGGCCCACGTTATCGTGCAATTCTTCGGCAACCTGGAGCAGCGTATGGTTTTGGGTTTCGAGCTGGGTTTGCAGCAGTTCACGCTCGAAGTCTGCTTGCATAGCCTGTTTTTCGCGCGTGGATTCCCGTTGCCGACGGTGGTAATAGAAGATAAAGCTTACGCTGAAAAGCGCCATCAAAAGCACGACGACTGTGCCGGTTACTACCAATACAATATCGTAGTTATTAGTATCAGTCATGGGCAGGGAAACGAACAAAACCCGTTACGATAATTGTCAGATAGAGCAAATAATTAAATGTATAACCTGCATAGTAAAAGCCAGTCAGTATGTCATGGTGGTGTTTTTCAATATAATTATAGCAACTCAATATGAAGAAATTGCCGGCAAAGTAGAAGAACAGCCCGGTAACAATCCAGAAAGTTCGGTCCTTCTCAGGCCGATACGGTTGTTTGTAGGTTAAGATGGTTCGGAAAAAGGCAAAACAAAAGACAATCATAAAGAGGTGTTCTGTCATGAAGGCCAGTGCGCAATATTCTGTGACGGGTTCCCATGTTAGTACATAAAGCAGCCATAGAAGCCAGTACACCGGTACTGACGCCAACACCACTCTTATAGCTGTCTTACTTGTGAGCGTGTAGAAGAAAAAAGCGGCTAACAGCCCATATCCTATACATGCGAACAGATGGTATATCAGATAGTTATCTCGACCTAAACCATAATGAATGTAAAGCGAACCAAACTCGGTGGTGAAGTGAGCGGCTGCGAAAAGTAGCAGCACTTTTAAATTCTTCGTCAGGGTTTTATAGCCAAAAAGCAAAGTGCCTATAGAAAGCACAATCAGGAGTAGATAGATTTTATCATAAATAATTACTTTATCAATCCAGGCAGGCATCGTTATTCATAGGTTTGAAAGGATATCGGCAACGGCTTATGCCGTTGCCGACTATCGCTTGTCCGGTTTAGAAACGTTCGGCATTACATCGACCTACTCATCAGGGGCAGGCAGACGATGGGCAATCGATTAATTGCACCAGCGCATCATCGGCCAGAATTGCTTTTCTTTCGGAATCTGCTGCCGATACCATCACAAAAATTTTTGTTGCGTCGGGTTCTTTTTTAACCAGATCGACGCGGACACCGCCAAATTGTGGCGATCTCATAAGTGAGTTCAGCACTGCTGTGCCTACCGTTGCAGCAGTGAAAGGTACAGGCTCAAAGACAGGTTCATTCTGGTAGTAGGCTTTGTATTCCTGTAGAACCTCTGCTGGAATTTCGTCTACCACGATACCTTGTTCATCGATTATTTTAGCCATGAGAGATAAGTGAATTGGGGGTTAATTTAATCGCTGCCAAGCTACAGTAAATAATGATTTTCTGCCAACAGGAAGCGTTCTTTCAAGATAAAGACAAAAATTAACAGTCTAATTATCAGTATTTTAAATAGAAAATATGTACCAAATACCGCTTTTACTGAAGAAAATACGGGAAATCTCCCGTATGGAAACCCGTCTTTTTCACTGGCTGATTTAGGGCCAATATCCCCTATATTTTTTCTCGTCGCGAGCGCACATTTGTCCTGTTGATTCTATCTATGTCATTTCCGCATCACCTTTCCTGAAACGCGCAACCGCCTGACAATTTGTTGGGCGGTTGTTTTATATACCGAGTATACCTTCAGCGCGTTTGACGATGAATAAAATTACCTCATTATCAAACTATTATTAAAATGCTTCTTTTCAAATAAATCTAAACTTGTACCCTCAACCGTAAGTTAGGCAAATGATCGATCATATTCGGTACACATTTTTCACGTTGAAAACCAAATAACATGAAGTTGTTCAAATTTGCCCTTTCGCTTGTTGCACTGCTGGCCGTTGGTCAGGCGGGTTTTGCTCAGGAAAAAACAGTGACGGTTGGCGGTGCCCCGATGTACCCGTCCAAGAATATAATTGAAAATGCGGTAAACTCGAAAGATCACACCACGCTCGTAGCCGCTGTAAAGGCCGCCGGGTTGGTCGAAACGCTATCGGGTCCAGGCCCGTTTACGGTGTTTGCACCGACCAACGGAGCCTTCGACAAACTGCCTAAAGGTACGGTTGAAACGCTGGTAAAACCCGAAAACAAAACCATGTTGACGGGTATTCTGACCAACCACGTGGTGGCTGGCAAAGTGAGTGCTACCGACTTGGTGGGCATGATTAAGAAAGACGGCGGCAAAACCATGATCAAAACCGTGGGCGGTGGTACGCTGACGGCCATGCTGAAAGGCGACAAGGTTCAGATTACAGACGCGAAAGGTGGCGTTTCTACGGTGACAATCGCCGACGTCAACCAGTCGAACGGCGTTATTCACGTTATCGACACCGTGCTGATGCCGTAAAATCTTCTGCTTCTATCAAGACCAGATAGCCAAAACGCCCCGCAGCACATTGTTGCGGGGCGTTTTGGCTATTGTCGGCACCAGTATTCAACGCATTATTTTCGGTCAAAATTCTGGGTTAGAAAAGGCGCGTCGGCTTTAGACCAGCCTTGCCGGGCCAGTTGCTGTTCGCGTTGGGCAGTGGCTGCATCGCCTTTCTGAGCGGCAAGGCGGGCAAGGGCAAAGTGCGTACCGGGATAGGCTGGGTCGTGCTCGGCCAAGAGTTTGGTTGACGCTTCGGCAAGGTCGAACAGGTTCAGTTGCCAGGCTACCTGCACAATGGTCTCCAACTGAAACAGTGCTTCGGCCCAGGGGTCAGGACCATATTGTGCGCGGGCAGTAGCCTGAAATTTGCGTATCTCAATCAACCCTTTGTCGCGCTCAGCGGGGTCAGATAGAGCGATTAGGGCCGACAAAAATTTGGGATGCGGCTCAAGCCACGACGAGAGCCGATTGCTCTTGTCGTGTTTCTTAGCTTCTTTCAACGCACTCATCGATGCCTTCAGCGACTGCCGGGCGGGGTCGAGTTGCCCTTGTTTCAACTGAATCATCCCAACCAGACAATGCCCAATGGCCTGTTCGCCGGGGGTTTGGGCAGTGGTTAACTGGATAGCCATCGGCAGGGCTTCGGCATCACGATTTTGCTTAATGAGCAGGGCCGGGTAACCCATTTTGTTGTAAAACGTCTGCGCCCGGTTTATGGGCCTTTCGGTCTCGTACCGCTCTTTTACCAGTGCTTCGGCTTCGCTTATACGTCCCTGATACTGATAGCACAGAGCCAGTAAGGATATGTTGTGGATGTGATGCCAGTCATACATCGACGGATAACCTTCTGTTTTGTAGAGATTCCGCTCGATACCATCGGTCTGTTTCATCTGAGCAATGGCCTCGTCCACATTACCGGTTTTCATCAGGTCATGGGCATACATATGCAGCGAATGGGCCAGATTAGGAGCCATACTCGCATAGACTTTGCCGTGTTCGAGTGCCCTCTGGTAATCGGCCCTACCCTCGTAGGCATGAATCAGAAAATGGTGTGCCGAAGGGTGATTTGGGAACTTCCGCAACACATTTTCATAGATAGCAATACCCGCCTTCGATGAACCCTGCCCGCGTCCGATGCCAGCCCTTCATAGGCATTTCCGGCCATGAGCCAGAGTTCAGCATCCTGCGGAAAACGCTTTACCTGCCGCTTTATAGCCGAACGATACTCATTCAGCAAGGTTTTGTTGTGAAGCGAATCAACGGCTTTCAGTTGAACAAACCGCAGCTCGACATGCGCCTGCTCACGTTCTGATGCAAATTGGGCCAGTTTTTGGGCAGCTTCAGCCGATTCGTAGGCAGCCTTATTGTCGTCTAACTCCATAAAAACCCGACTCAGGCCAACGTGAGCCATCACCATCGTCGAATCATGGCGAAGGGCTTCATGAAACGAGCGGGCCGCTTCAATCAGCGCGTAGCCGTGCAAATACCCCATACCCTGCTCAAAATAGGCTTGAGCTTTCTCACTTTTTGACGACGTTAACGTAGCAAACTGCCCCACCCCCGACCGTAGCACGACGGTCTGTTTCAGCAGTGCATCAGGAACCCCGCCCACATGCGACAAGCCACAAACCGGAATCTGACTCAGGTCTCGGACTAAACTTTCTTCAGATGGGCGACTTTCAGGTTCAAAAAAGTTGCTCAGCAGCCTGGCGAGCAGCAAAACGGGCAGGAATGAATATAGATGAACGCGCTTCATGCTCAAACAGACGTGATGTATGCAGAAAGGTAGCAACTACCTGACTCACAGTCAAGTTAATTTGAGTAATGGGAAAATTACGTTGATTTTTTGCCAATGGCGATGCGTTTAGTTTTGAGCAATTAGTCGCTCTGTTTCCAATACGAGCCAATCAACATCAGCCGTGTAAGGATTGGCTTTAAGGTAGCTAATCCAAAACGTAAGAATGGCAATGGCGGGTGGATTACTACGTTTCAGCTCTTTAAACAGCCGACCAAACTTTTGTGCATTAGAGTCTTCTCTGTCGCTTTTGGCGGTCTTTGTCAGATCGCAGAGCTTTTCCAGATTATCAGGAAGATCGAAATCTGGTAGCGACAGACTGGCAACACTGGCTGTATTCAAAATCCACCTTTCCATAGCCGGTCGAATCATGATCAAATAATGGTGTTCCGTCTGATGTCTAAGCAGTTGCAGAAAACCGTCAAGCTCACAGACAAGCTGACATTCATCTAAGTACTTGAGTGCTTTTTTGTCTTTGTCGATGATCCCCAGGGCAAAATCACCCCTTAACTTCTTCATGGCTTTCTCGACGTTAGAACACCCATGCTGATGATTGTATCTGACTTTGGGTGGTTCTAACGTCTTTACCAGCCGGGTATCAATGTAGCACTCAGGGATAATATGCTGGTCCATCAATCAAGAAATGAGTCGCCATTAAAAAACAGGTCCATACCATACCGGTACACCTCTCTGATTTCGTCGGTGGTCAATCCTTTCACGGTCGTTTGCCCATCTTTGAAATCGACCATAAAGATGCCGAGGTCATCAATTGCTTCAGTCAGAAACTGTTCTACAATCAGCGGGCTGTGCGTAACAATGAAGAACTGATTGGTAGTTGACTTGACCACTTCGTGCGTAAATTCAGAAATATACGGCGGATACGCGTGGGCTTCCGGCTCCTCGAACAGCAGCACCGAATTCTGGTTAGACGCAACGGCTGTTTTGTAAAAGATAATACGCTGGAGTGTATCGGCGACGGAGGAATACGGCAACTGGAAAACCTCATCTTCCCCTTTTTCCTTCTGCACTTTCAGCGATTGACTGGCTGTATCAAGGACTAAACGCAAGCCGTACTGCCGAAACCATTGGGCGTAAGTTTGGCGGAGTTCGGGCATTATTTCGAGAACGCTCAGAAGATTAGAGCCGTAGGGAGGTTGTAAATAATGACTACTGTTTTTTTTGGGTTTTATAGACGTTATAAACTTGTAAAACTTAATAATTGACTTACTTGACTTAGGAGCCTTTATCAACTTTAAATTAAAGTCGATAACCCAATTGGGTTTAGGTAGAAGTACCCTGAAATCATTTCCTCTGCCCTCAGTACTGAACAAATCGTTAATTTCTCCTAATAACGCCCTTTTCAGCGGCTCAAATTTTATAAGGCAGATATTACTTAAAGGATTCTCCCTTGTCCTTGTAATGACATATGCTTCTTTAGAAATATCACCCTCCCAAAAAATCTCAACAGTATTCTCCAGTCTTACCAAATCCGTCAACTTCTTCGACCCTTCCCACACATACGGCAAGCTAAACAGCGACAACGCTTCGAGAATATTAGACTTGCCGACGTTCGGGCGACCGAGAAACAAGTTGATACGCTTGAAGCCGCTGACGCTCAGTTCGCGGATGGATTTGAAATTGCGGATGTCGATCTGGTCGATGAAATGATCCATGTAATCTGATGCTTTTCGGGCCTAAGTTAGCAACCGAAGTGTCGGACCGCAAAAAAGACGGTCGTTCATACAACCGTCCGGGCTTTCCATACCCTATTGACGTTGCTTTGTCGTATGGCCGGCGCGAGGGAGACGCAAAGGGCGATGGCTGACGCACAGGAGACGCAAAGGGTTGCGTCTCTACAGATACCATCCGGCGGGCGTAGAGACGCAACCCTTTGCGTCTCCTGTGCGTCAGCCGCACGCCAGCCATACGCCCCACCTAATTCAATATCGTATTATTTGCTTGGTAGCCTTGCGGCTGGGCGGGCATGAAGGCCCGCCCTACGTTTAGTACGCCAGCACGGGGGCCAGCCAGCGTTCTACGTCTTCGATGGGCATGTCTTTGCGCAGGGCGTAATCCAGCACCTGATCTTTGCTGATTTTACCCACAGCGAAATACTTCGATTCGGGGTGGCTGAAGTAGAAGCCGCTCACCGATGAGGCCGGGTACATCGCGAAACTTTCGGTTAGTTCGATGCCCGCTTTGCCCGCGTCGAGCAACTCGAACAGCGTGGCCTTTTCGGTATGGTCGGGGCAGGCGGGATAGCCGGGGGCGGGCCTGATGCCCCGGTATTTTTCTTTGATAAGCTCGTCGTTGCTCAGTTTTTCACCGGTCGCATAGGGCCAAAACTCGGTACGAACGCGCTCGTGCATCCGCTCGGCAAAAGCTTCGGCTAAGCGGTCGGCGAGGGCTTTCACCATGATACTGTTGTAATCGTCGTGTTCGCGCTCGTAGCGTTCCAGTAACGCTTCGATGCCAATGCCCGCCGTAACGGCAAACGCACCGATGTAATCTTCACGCCCACAGTCGAGCGGAGCCACAAAATCGGCCAAGCAGAAATTGGGCAGACCCGGTGCTTTCTGATTCTGCTGGCGCAGGAAATGCAGCACGGTGCGGGTGTCGTATACGAGCGTTCCAGCGGTCGATACGCTCATCAGGGCCGGATTTTCGGCGCGGCTGATTTTGTATTCGATATGTCGATGCGTACCGTGCCGCTCACAGGGAACGTCGCGAATTTCTTCGGCATACTCGTGCAGTAGCACGTCGTCGTCGGTGCTGTTGGCGGGGTAAAAGCCTACTACGGCTTTGGCTTGTAAGGATTTGTTGGCGATGATTTCCTGCAACAGTTGGTTGGCATCGTCGAACAGTTTGCGGGCCTCCTGCCCTACTACCGCATCCTCGAAAATGGCGGGGTATTTACCGCTCAACTGCCACGTCTGGAAGAAGGGCGTCCAGTCGATGTATTTTGCCAGTTCGGCAATGTCATAGTCCTCAAAATAGCGATTGCCGAGAAAAGCCGGTTTCGTTGGCTCAAACGCGCTCCAGTCGATGGTCGTGCGATTGGCGCGGGCCTTTTCAATGGTAAGCAGGTTTTTCTCTTTCTGCCGCCTGGCGTGTTCGTCGCGAAGTTTGGCGTATTCGGCTTTAATTTCGCGGAAAATTTCTTCTTTCGTGCCATCGGTATCGCTCACCAACCGGCCAGCAACCGGTACGCTCCGACTGGCATCGAGTACGTGAATCACCGGCCCCGAATAGTGCGGGTCGATTTTTACGGCGGTGTGCATCCGCGAGGTAGTAGCCCCGCCAATGAGCAGCGGAATCGTAAAACCCTGCCGCTCCATTTCTTTCGCTACGCCGACCATCTCATCGAGCGAGGGCGTAATCAGGCCGCTCAAGCCAATAATATCGACGTTTTGTTTACGGGCCTCGTCCAGAATCTTCTGGGTGGGCACCATCACGCCGAGGTCAATCACTTCGTAGTTATTACAGCCCAGCACCACGCCGACAATGTTTTTGCCAATGTCGTGCACGTCGCCCTTCACGGTGGCGAGCAGAATTTTTCCGGCATTCGTAGACGTATCCCCCCAATGAGCTTTTCGGCTTCGATGAACGGAGTCAGATACGCTACGGCCTTTTTCATAACCCGCGCCGATTTCACTACCTGCGGCAGAAACATTTTGCCTTCGCCAAACAGGTCGCCCACCACGTTCATACCGTCCATGAGTGGACCTTCGATAACGTGCAATGGCCGCTCGACCTGCTGACGGGCTTCTTCTACGTCCTGATCGATAAAGTCGGTAATGCCTTTTACGAGCGCGTGTTTCAGCCGTTCGCGAACGGGTTCACTGCGCCAGGCATCATCCTGAACAATGACTTTCCCTTTGGCTTTCACCGTTTCGGCAAACTCCACGAGCCGCTCCGTAGCATCGGGACGGCGGTTGAGCAGCACGTCTTCACACCGTTCGAGCAGATCTTTCGGAATACTGTCGTACACCTCCAACTGCCCGGCATTCACGATGCCCATATCCAGCCCGGCGCGGATGGCGTGATACAAAAACGCCGAGTGCATGGCCTCACGCACGACATCGTTACCCCGGAACGAGAACGAAATATTCGATACGCCACCGCTCACCTTCGCCAGTGGCAGATTTTGTTTGATCCAGCGCGTGGCATTGATGAAGTCAACGGCGTAGTTATTGTGTTCGTCGATGCCCGTTGCAACAGTCAGAATGTTGGGGTCGAAGATAATGTCCTGCGGGGCAAAGTTGACTTTATCGACCAGAATCCGGTAGGCCCGTTCGCAGATTTGAATGCGCCGTTCGTAGGAGTCGGCCTGCCCGGTTTCGTCAAACGCCATGACCACGGTTGCCGCGCCGTAACGTTTGATGAGTTGTGCCCGCTCGATAAATGCTTCTTCGCCTTCTTTCAGTGAAATGGAGTTCACGATGGCCTTGCCCTGCACACACTTCAGGCCCGCTTCGATGACCTCCCACTTTGAGGAGTCGATCATGACCGGCACCCGCGCAATGTCGGGTTCCGACGCAATCAGGTTCAGGAACGTGGTCATGGCCTCCACCGAGTCGAGCATGCCTTCGTCCATATTTACGTCAATCACCTGCGCCCCGCCTTCTACCTGCCCACGCGCAATGCTCAGGGCTTCGTCGTAGTTGCCTTCTTTGATAAGCCGCGCAAATTTCTTCGAGCCGGTTACGTTGGTCCGTTCGCCGACGTTCAGGAAGTTGGTTTGTTCGGTGATTTTCAGCGGTTCCAGTCCGCTCAGTTTCTGGTATGGTTCGGGTTGGGGCAGTTGTCGGGGCGGGTACCTGGCTGCCACGTCGGCAATGGCGCGGATGTGCGCGGGCGTAGAGCCGCAACAGCCGCCCACAATATTGACGAAGCTATCGCGGATGAAGCCCTCGATTTGGGCGGCCATCATATCGGGCGTTTCGTCGTACTCGCCAAACGCATTCGGCAAACCGGCGTTTGGATAAGCCGACGTAAAGAAGGGAGCTTCTTTGGCGAGCGTCTGAATGTAGGGCCGCATCGGTTCGGCACCGAGGGCGCAGTTCAGCCCCACGCTCAGCAGCGGCAGGTGCGAGATGGAATACAAAAACGCTTCGGTCGTTTGCCCCGACAGCGTCCGGCCACTGGCATCGGTGATGGTACCGGAGACCATGATGGGGAGATACCCCACCCCCAGCCCCTCCCCGTTAGGGAGGGGAGTAGCCTCAGTCGTTTTTTTCAACTCTTTCGATTGCTCGGCAATGGCTTTTTCTATTTGCTTAAGAACTGAACTTACGTCGTGAAGAACTTGCTCGTTTGTGAAACGGACAACATTAAATCCATTCGCATTGAGATACTCTGTGCGTAACAGATCATATTCCTGCTGTTGGTCATGAATCGAGCCATCCACTTCAATTACCAAACGCTTCTCAATACAAACAAAATCGGCAATAAAATCCTGAATGGCGTGTTGTCGGCGAAACTTAAGCCCCAGCAACTGTCTCCCCCGCAATTGCTGCCAGAGAACGTCTTCTGCCTTTGTTGGTTGCTTTCTGTGTTCACGCGCGAATTCTCTCAACGACTTCCAACGCTCAGAATCTGTATGGTAAAACGGCGCGTTGTTATAAACCAACGGCTGAGCCTGAGCAATCGCTCCCCTCCCTAACGGGGAGGGGCCGGGGGTGGGGTGTTCCTGAAAGTACTTATCAATCGCAAACAGCGCGGCTTTGGCATTGAGCGTATCGAAAATGGTTTCGACCAGCAAGAGGTCGGCACCGCCATCAACTAAGCCCGAAACCTGTTCGTAGTACGCATCGACCAACTCATCGAACGTCACGGCGCGGTAGGCCGGGTTGTTCACGTCGGGCGAGAGACTGGCGGTGCGGTTGGTTGGCCCCATTGCGCCCGCTACGAAGCGCGGCTTGTCGGGGTTCTGGCGGGTATAGTCAACGGCCACTTCTTTCGCAATCCGCGCCGACTCATAGTTCAGTTCATACACCAGCGATTCCATCCGATAGTCGGCCATAGCGATGCTGGTGCCGCTAAACGTGTTGGTTTCAATAATATCGGCCCCGGCGTCGAGGTACTGCCGATGTATTTCCTGAATAATATCGGGGCGGGTCAGGCTCAGCAGATCGTTGTTGCCCTTCAGGTCGTGCGACCAATCCTGAAATCGCTCACCCGATAATCGGCTTCGGTAAGCTGATATTGCTGAATCATGGAGCCCATCGCGCCATCGAGCACGAGGATACGTTCGCGGAGAAGTTCGGTTATCGGTTTCAAGCGATGCAATACGTTATAGCCTGTTTGCAGGAGAACAGCCGTTCGTCCCAAAAAAGTGCAAATTTACAGAAAAGAAACCAGGCTTATCAACAACAACGGTTGGTTACTACCTTATCTGCCCCGTTCTGGGTTGGGGTGGAATGTGGCACCGGTGCCAGGTGGCCGGTTGCCAAGACATCGCAGGGTCCAGTCCCTCCGTCTTTCTTGATAAGCTCGTAAAAATACACACTGGGCCGGTAGAACCCAAAAAAGCTTTACTTTTGGGCCGACTTAATTTTGAGTGGTTGAGTGATTGACTGGTTGAGTGATTGAATGATGGAATGGATTGTTTTGGTGAAAGCCCATTCCATCATTCAACCATTCAATCATTCAATCATTCAACCTGTCAATCATTCAACACATTATGAAACTGGCCGCTATCGATATTGGGTCTAACGCAGCCCGGCTGCAAATTTCTACTATACTTCATAACAACGATTCAGTAAGCTTCAAGAAGGTTGAGTATGTGCGGTTTCCGCTACGCCTGGGTCACGACGTATTCAATTTCGGCGAACTCACGCCCGAATCGGAAGCCCGCACTGCCAAACTGATGCAGGTATATAAACTGCTGATGGAACTGCACGAAGTGGAACATTACATGGCCTGCGCTACGTCGGCCATGCGCGAAGCGTCTAATGGTCACGACGTTGCCCGGCGCATTGAAGCCCAGACCGCCGTAAAAATTCACATCATCGACGGACAGAAAGAGGCCGAACTTATTAACAACGTAGTGGTTCAGGCATTAGACGACCGGCAGTTTCTGCACATCGACGTGGGTGGGGGCAGCACCGAACTGAACGTGTATGTGAACCGGCAGAAAATCAACTCGAAGTCGTTCAAAATTGGCTCGGTACGGCTGCTGGAGGGCAAAGAAACAAAAGGAGCCTGGCGCAAAATTGAAGATTGGGTTCAGGAAAATATCGACTCATCGCAGGGCGTGGTGGCTATTGGCACGGGCGGTAACATCAGCAAGCTGTTTAATCTGGCGGCCAAAACCACCGAAGAAGGCACGTCGCTGGCTGAGATTGAGCGCATCCGCAACCATGTTGCCAGCTATAGTTTAGACGACCGTATCAATAAGCTCCGCCTGAATGCCGACCGTGCCGACGTGATTGTACCAGCCGCCGACATCTACATCTCCGTGATGAAATGGGCCGGAGCCAGCCAGATTATCGTGCCCGATCTGGGCCTGAAAGATGGCATTATTCAGTTGGTTTATGCCCAGCTTTCGCGAAAGAAGCGGGTTTAAAAACAGTTTTGACCTTCACCACTCTTTTTATTCCGTAGTCCACGTTAAAATACAAGCTTAGATTGCTTTTGACTTTGCAGGATCGATACGGTCTTGAAAATTAGCTGGTTCGCCGGTGCGGTTCTACTGTGTGACACTCAACCGATTGATCACGATGCTCCCGACAATGCGCTACTTCTGGCTCGGCGGACTCGCCCTAACTGCAACGGTAGCGGCCTGCACGGTGGGTGGTTTGTTCGGTGGCAAACGCATCAGTTATAACGAGCAGATTCGACCTATTGTCAACGCGAAGTGCATTACGTGCCACGGCGGTATCAAGAAAAGCGGCAACTTCAGTATGCTGTTTCGCGAAGAAGCGTTAGCCAAAGCGAAGTCGGGCAAGTACGCGATTGTGCCGGGCGATGCCGACGCATCGGAACTGGTGAAGCGGCTCGTGAGCGACGACCCGGAACTGCGAATGCCGCTCGAACACCCGCCCCTGAGCAAGGACGAAATCAACCTCATTCGCGACTGGATCGATCAGGGAGCTGAGTGGGAAGACCATTGGGCCTACCTTCCCCCAAAACGGGGAACCGACGCGACCACCAAATCCATCGACACGTTCGTGCGGGAGCGGCTGGAACAGGAAGGGCTGAAACCCGCGCCCGAAGCAGACCGCGCTACGTTGCTGCGTCGGGTGAGCCTCGACCTGACGGGATTGCCGCCGACCCATCAGCAGGCCACCCGCTTCCTGCGTGATACGTCGCCGAACGCTTACGAGAAGTTGGTCGATACATTGCTGGCGTCGCCCCGATTTGGCGAGCGATGGGCCAGTATGTGGCTCGACCTCGCCCGTTACGCCGACTCGAAAGGCTACGAAAAAGACCTCGAACGCAGCATCTGGACCTACCGCGACTGGGTCATCGACGCCTTCAACCGCGACCTGCCTTTCGACCGCTTCACCCTCGAACAATTGGCCGGCGACCTGCTACCCGCAACCGATGCCGCTACGTATCAGCGCAACCTGATTGCTACGGCGTTCCACCGGAACACGATGGCTAACGACGAGGGCGGCACCAACGATGAGGAATTCCGCAACATGGCCCTGATCGACCGGGTGAGTACGACATTCGAGGTTTGGCAAGGTACAACGATGAGTTGTGTGCAGTGCCACAGCCACCCCTACGACCCCATCCGCCACGCCGATTTTTACAAGTTTCTGGCGTTTTTCAACAACACCGAAGACCGCGACATCTACAACGAAAAGCCGAAACTCAGCACCTTCACGCCCGACAACGAACAGTACCTACGGCGACTGATGGGCTGGATTCGGCAGCGCGTTCCGGCGGAAGTCGCTACGCTGCCCAGCGATCCGCTGACAGGTCTGGGCGAGCAACGGAGCGAGTTACTCAGCCGGGTTGGCTACCGGCGCATCGAGGCCGAAGACTTCGACAGTACCAGCCGCCACATCGAACTCTGGGACAACCAAACGGCCATTATGCAAACCACCGAAGGCGCGTTTGTGGGCTACGACAACGTGGACCTGACGGGTGTATCGGCTATTACGTACCGCTACACAACGTCGTTTTCGTCATTCATCGAACTTCACCTCGACCGGCCCGATGGCCCGCTCATCAGCCGTACCAAAATCCCGGCTACGCAGGACGGCGCACCGGGGCAGTGGTACAACTGGAAAACCTACGGCACGCACCGGGCCACTGTGCAGCCGACGTCGGGCCTGACGCGGCCCGGACGGCATACCGTATTTCTGGTCTTTCGCAAAGACAAAGAATTTCGGAGCGATCTGGTACACATCGACTGGTTTCATCTCGACGTACCGCAGGCTCCCATCAGTCGCAACCCGGCCCTGCGCGACTCGGTGGAGCGACTGACGAGCATCCCGGCTATTACGACGCCCGTCATGCGCGAACGCCCGGCCCACCGCGCCCGGCAAGCCCACGTCTTCATCCGGGGCAACTGGCTCACCAAAGGCCAACCCGTGCAGCCCGACGTACCGCGCACTATCGGAAACGTAGCGGACAAAACCATGCAAACCCGGCTCGACATGGCCCGCTGGCTGGTTAGCCGCGAGAACCCGCTCACGGCGCGGGTGATGGTCAATCGCTTCTGGGAACAGTTGTTCGGCTATGGGCTGGTCGAAACGCTCGAAGATTTCGGGACAATGGGCGGCAGACCCTCGCACCCCGAACTGCTCGACGCGCTGGCCGTGCGGTTTCAGGATACATACCGCTGGAGCATGAAGAAACTGCTACGCGAGCTGGTATTGTCGGCTACATACCGGCAGTCGGCACTGGTATCCAAAGACTTACAGGAACGCGACCCGCGCAACCGGCTGCTGGCACGGGGGCCACGCGTCCGGCTCAGTGCCGAGCAAATCCGCGATCAGGCACTGGCGGTAAGTGGGTTGCTAAACCCGGCCATTGGCGGCCCCAGCGTCCGGCCTTTCAACCCGACCAACGACGGCTGGAAGAACGAAAAGCCCGAAAGCCGCCACCGCCGGGCGTTATACACGTTCTGGCAACGTACCAACCCATATCCGTCGATGGTGACGTTCGACAGCCCGCAACGAAACCTCTGCGTCTCGCGCCGGATACGTACCAACACGCCCTTGCAGGCTCTCACGACGCTGAACGACACGGTTTATGTCGAAGCCGCGCAACACCTCGCCCGGTACATGCAGCGACGTGGACGAACGTTGCCGGAGCAGATTTCGGCGGGATACCAGCGCATACTGTTCAGGCAACCCAGCCCGGCGAAGTTGATGTTGCTGAAGCAGTTGTATGCCGAAGCTACAATTACCACCGACAAAAAGGGGCTGACGCTGGTGGCAAATGCGATTCTGAACCTCGACGAAACGCTGACAAAATGAACCGACTCAACCACGCCGACGAGGCTCTGTTTACCGAAGCTACGTTTAATACCCGGCGGCATTTTCTGAAGCAATGCACCGCCGGGCTGGGGTCGCTGGCTCTGCTGTCGCTGCTGGATGGGTGCGGTTCGGGCGTAGAGACGCGACCCTTCGCGTCTCAATCCAATACCGATAATCCGTTACGTCCGCTGTCTCCGCTGGCGTCGCCGAAGGCTAAACGGGTGCTGTTTATGCACATGGAAGGAGCACCGAGCCAGTTGGAGTTGTTCGATTATAAGCCCGAATTAACCAAACTCGACGGGCAGCTTTGTCCGCCCTCGCTGCTCGAAGGCAAGCGGTTTGCGTTTATCAAGGGCGTCCCGAAAATGCTGGGACCGCAGGCCCGCTTTGCCCAGCACGGGCAGTCGGGTGCCTGGCTGTCGGAATACTTCGAGTACCTGCCGAAGGTAGTGGACGACATCACGTTCCTGAAAGCGATGCACACCGACGAGTTCAACCACGCGCCTGCACAGTTGTTCATGCACACGGGCAGTCCGCGCTTAGGCCGTCCGAGCATTGGCTCGTGGGTGACGTATGGGTTGGGTTCCGAGAATCAGAATCTGCCCGGCTACGTGGTGCTGGTGTCGGGGCCGGAACCGAGCGCGGGCAAGTCGGTCTGGGGCAGCGGCTTTCTGCCGACAGTGTATCAGGGGGTGCAGTGCCGGTCGGCGGGTGAGCCAGTGCTATACGTCAAAAATCCGGCGGGCATCAGCGATACGTTGCGCCGGAAATCCATCGAAATCATCAACAAAATCAACGAACTCGAATACGAGCAGATTGGCGACCCGGAGATTCTGAGCCGGATTTCGCAGTACGAACTGGCCTACCGGATGCAGTCGGAAGTGCCCGAAACAATGGACATTACCGATGAGCCGCAGTGGGTGCGCGACTGGTACGGGTAAAGCCCGGTCAGGCGTCGTTTGCCAACAACTGCCTGCTGGCCCGCAAGTTGCTCGAAAAAGGCGTGCGGTTTGTGCAGTTGTTCGACCGGCGGTGGGATTCGCACGGCACCGACGAAGGCAGTGGCGTGGGCGATGGCCTCCGCCGAAACGTCAACTCCATCGACAAGCCCATCGCGGCCCTGTTGCAGGACCTCAAACAACGCGGTTTGCTGGACGATACGCTGGTGGTGTGGGGCGGTGAATTTGGCCGGACGCCCATGATGGAAAACCGCGCAGGCGATAACAATTGGCCCTTCAAAGGCCGCGACCACCACATCGACGCCTTCACGATGTGGATGGCCGGGGGCGGCATCCGGGGGGCTACTCCCACGGCGAAACCGACGAGATTGGCTACTACGGCGTCCGGGGCAAAACCCACATCCACGACCTGCAAGCTACCATCCTGCACGTACTCGGCTTCGACCACGAAAAACTCGTTTTCCCCTTCCAGGGCCGCAACTTCCGCCTGACCGACGTTCATGGCAAGGTCATCCGCGACGTGTTGGCGTAGCGTTTTTGACACACTTCACTGAACTCCCCTCCTATTTCAAGGCAATTGATTGTTGTCCGGCCCGAAGTGGTATCGATTTCCCGTGCCAGTAGAACGTGCCGCTAAGGCCGGGGGCAGGGTAACAGTACCCGACAGGCCGGTTGCGCCCTGCCGCGAGAGGTCAAACAACAGGTCGCCAGCGGGGTGCGGAAACAGCCCTTCGATGTGGCTTAGTTCGCCCAGCGCGGGGCGCATTGCAATGGTTCGGAAGCCTACGTCTGCCGGGCGAATACCTGCTATCACGCTGAAAAAAGCCGAAGCCGGAGCCGTGCTCCAGGGGTGGCATTCCGAACGCGAAGGATGGCCTTCTGCCTCATACTGCTCAGGCGTAGTACTCAGACCATCGGCTACCAGGTTTTTCCAGGGCAACAAGGTCGCGCTGATCAAGTGTTCTGTACCCGTTTTCTGAATGGCCTCGAACAAATAATACCGGAAGTAATACGTTGCCTGCCCCAGCGTAGGCTCCCGTACTAATTTCTCCATAACGGCTTTTTGCTGAGCTGGCGGGAGCGCGTCGGTCAACACGGCCATGATATTGGTGTGCTGATCAAAATAATCTTTGGTAGGGCGTTCGGCCATCAGGCCACGTTTGGTATCGTAGCAGGCAGCATACACCTGCTGCCTGATCTGCGTGGCCCGCAGTCGGTAGCGGTTAGCGGTGGGTATATCACCCAGCGCATCGAACAGGCGGGCCGCGTTTTGCAGGGCATACACATACTGCAAAGTAACTACAGCCGAATTTGTCCCGTCTTGCCCCGGAGCCAGTCCGCCCTTCTTAGAGTCAGAATACCAATCGACAAAATAGGCCCAGTTGGTGGAACCAGCAAGGCCATTGGGCTGAATCAACCCGTCGAACATGGCGAGCGTGTGCTGAATGGCGGGTACAAACTTCTGGACGAAGGATTTGTCGCCCGACCAGAGCAGGTAATCCCAGAGCATATCGACCCAGATGACCGAATAATTGGGATGCACAAACGTGGCACGAAGCGGGTAGCAACTCGTCAGATTACCGTCCCACAGCCGCGAATGATTAAACTGGGTCAGGGCGTTGCGCACGTGCAGGTCGTTGCCGGTTAGCGTGAGCCAGGTGGTGTTGTGTACTTTCGAGTCGCCCAGATATTGCATGGTTTCATAATACGCATCGCTCAGCAGGTAATCCTGGGTGCAGAGTTCAGCAGTACGGCGGCAGAGGTCGAAAATACCGGCATATTCGGGCTTGTCGGCAGCAAAGCGGGCTTTGGTCGGGATGGGCGTGCTGGTATAGCGGTTGTAGAAGTCATCGAGCGTGAGCGGCTCGGCCCCGGTCGTGATGTCTACCTGCACAAATCGGAAGGTCCGCAACCAGGTTGGCCGAAACAGGCGGTTGGCTCCTCCGTCTGGCACAACAATGTCTTTGATACCCACAAATCGCCGGTTTTCGATTTCGTTGCGGTTGGTTTTTTTGGGTGTGTTCGGCAGGAACAGGTTTTCTGCGTAGCCAATCTTCACCAGCGATCCTGCCCCTCCCGACCATCGGAGTTCAGGGTAGCCAATGGTCAACACCCGATTGTCGAGCAGCAGCGTAACGCGGCTGTTGGGTGGTATGGTTGTTGGTCGGCCCTGCAAAAATCCATTGTCAACTGTGCTGGGATTGCCCGATACGGTTGCCAGGCGGGCAATGCGCTCGATGCGCTGCGTCTGTAATGGTGTTGTGCGCGGTTCGAGCAGCCACGCGAAGCCCCCCGCATAGGCACTGGCGCTCTCGCAAAACGTGGCCGACAACCAGACCGTTGCGGTGTCGGTGCCGGTTTGCCACCCCCACGGATACAGGCGTGCCGTCAGGCTATCGGTTGGGTTGGCGGCATAAAACCCACTGATGATATCTTTTTCTTCGGGCCGCACGCGCCACTTCACACCCTTGTGCCGGATGCCGGGGTTGTGCAACGTTTGCCAGCCCGTGCTGGTGTTCAGGCTCAGAGCCGGGTCGGTGGGGGCGTCGATGTGATTGAGCAGAAAGGCCGTTCTGACCGATTGCATGCCAAAAAATCGGTCTGGCCCGAAATTGACTACTTCAGCCACCACTACATTGCGCCCCGCCTGTAGATACGGTGCCAGATCAACGGTTTCGTAACGCCAGTGCCGAATATCGGACAGTTGTGGGCCGAAACACGCTTGCTGGCCGTTGACGTAGAGCGTGTATTTGTTGTCAGCCGATACATTGACGATCAGCTTGTCGGGTTTCTGGGGCAAGTCGATGATTTTACGAAACAGCACTACCGCCGACTCGCCACTGGGCACACCGGGGTGGGTAATCCAGTAAGCTTTCATCGATTTAGGCACGTACTGCGGTATCGGCACGTTGAGTTCCTGTGCCGGGCTAAACAACGGCATTAACACAGTAAAAGCAAGCAGGAGTTTGCGCATAAAAGAAACAGAACAAGCAAAAAAGACAAAGCTGAGCGCAAGCATGTTTTACCGGATTTGCTGCGTTCCGAGTGTTGGCAGTTGCAGCGTCGCCCTGGAAATTAATCTGATTAACCGCCCCGCTTTACCCCGGCCTACCGACGCTTCGCCCCGCCCTGCCGACGGTTCGCCCGGCGTTTGGTTTCGTACCGTTGGCCCAATGCCCAGTTTTGTGCTGTCAACGCTCCTGAGCGGGAGCTACTTCACAACCAAAACTCGGGTATTGTCCGAAGTCAAACACATGAAAACACCTTGCGCTGTTATCCTGATGCTGTTCGCCAGCTTCGCCACGCCTGCGCTGGCCCAAACCAAATCGTCGGCTAACGACCGTAGCTCGTTTCCGTACTCGAACCGCTTTACCCTCGGCGGAGGGGTTTCGCAACTCCTGCTGGGCGGTTTCAATGTGCAGGCCGAATACACCACCAAACGGCTCGTATTCGACTACTCGCATGGGTTCAATATCCGGCTGGCTGGTGCCAGCGCGTCGCCTATTGCGCAGGATCAGAAACTGGCCGAAACGCTGGTGTCTACGCTGGGTATTGGCGTGGGCTACCGGATCACGCCCGAATGGGATGTGCGGGTCGAGCCTAAACTCCACTACTACAACCTGAACTACGACACGGCTGCCGAGTCGGCGGGGAGTTTAGTCACGTCCTACAAAACCGTTACGCTTGGCATTGGCACCTACTACCGTTATTATCCGTTTCGGCGGCAAACGAACGCGCTGGCAGGGGTGCTGATTATGCCCAGCGTTCGGTTTTGGCCCAACGTCTGGAGTTCGCTGCCTGACAATACATTCACCTATCAGAACAAGATAACCAACCGAACGGAGACCTACCGGGCTGCCAGTCAGGGATTTCCGGGTACGGGCGGTTTGCTGGCCAATATCACCGTTGGCTACACCTTTGGCATGCACAGAAATACCGGACAAAAGAAATAACTTGCAGACTGACCGTTCAGCTTATCGACACGCAGCCGCATGGAGCCTGTAGCCTACACCCTCAACGACCGAACTATGCGCCTGATCGGTATTCCGGTGTGCAGCGTGCTGGTGCCAACAATCAACCACTTCGACAAACTGCAGAGCGGCAACCCGGCTTTTCTGACGTACCTGCTGCTGTCGTTCTGCACGACATTGTTTCTCTGGGAAGGACATCGGTTCATTATGCTCTGGATGCGGAAACTGTTTCCGGCCTACCAACAAACCACCCGGCGGCTACTCGTGCAGGCGGGGCTGGCACTGCTCTACACCCTGGTGGTGACCTATGTGCTGGATGAAATTCTGTGCCGGGGTATTCTGCACGACCCCAAACTGGCTAACACCGACCTGCTGGTGGGGTTCCGGGTCAGCCTGATCCCGACGGCGGTGGTCTATCTGCTATACGAAGCCATCTACTTTTTCAATGCCTGGAAACAGAACATCCGCAAAACCGAAGCCCTGGCGCGGGAGGGCATTCAGTCGCAGTTGGAGGTGCTGAAAAACCAGCTCGACCCGCATTTTTTGTTCAACAGCCTCAACACGCTGGCCGCCCTGATCGACGATCAGAACATCGACGCGCAACTGTACCTCGAACGGCTGTCGGACGTGTATCGGTATGTGCTTGTGAGTCGCAACAAAAACACGGTTCCGCTCGAAGAGGAAATGGCGTTTCTGGATGCTTACGTGTACCTGAACAAGATTCGGTTTCGGGATAATTTGCAGGTCGAAAAGCAACTCGACCCCAGTGCCTACCACCAATGCATAACGCCCCTGAGCCTGCAAATGCTGATCGAGAACGCCATCAAACACAACATCGTCTCGAAGGAGAACCCGCTGATTATTCGCATTTTCCAGGAGGGCAATCAGTATTTAGTGGTAGAGAATAACGTTCAGGAGAAAACGATTCTTCGGCACACCGACCCTCGAAACGCCGACCGGGCATCCTCAACGCGGGTGGGGTTGCAGAACATCATCAACCGCTACCAGTTGCTGACCGACCGGCACGTGGAGGTGATTCGGACGGGTGGGTTGTTTCGGGTAAAACTGCCGCTGCTGACCAACTGACCCAGCCATGACCGCGCTCATCATCGAAGACGAATACCCGGCTGCCGAGCGGCTCGAAAAACTCATCGGCAAGGCCGATGCGCGGGTGCAGATCGTGGGTGTACTGGAGAGCGTATCGGCGGCTTTAGCCTGGCTCCGGGTCAACCCGCCCGTCGATCTGATCTTCTCCGACATTCAGCTTTCCGACGGGTTGAGCTTCCAGATTTTCGAGTCGTTTCCGGTACGTAGTCCCGTCATTTTCACGACCTCGTATGACGAGTATGCCATCCGGGCGTTTCGGGTCAACAGCATCGACTACCTGCTCAAACCCATCAAACTGCCCGAATTGGCCTCGGCACTGGCGAAATATCAGAATATGAAGCAGGCCCTCGCGCCGGGAGCCAACGCCGAGAAAATCGAGTCGCTGCTGACGGATTTAGCCCGCAGCCAACGGGCCTACAAAACCCGGTTTCTGGTCAAACACGGCGATCAGTTTGTGCCGGTCGGCCACGAGCAGGTGGCGTATTTCTACACGGCCAACGAGCTGACCTGCTTAGTGGGGCACGATGGGCGGCAGTACATCATCGAACACACGCTGGAAGAACTGGAATCGCTGATCGACCCGCTGTCGTTTTTTCGGCTCAACCGGCAGTTCATCGCGCAGGTATCGGCCATTCGGAAGATTCACACCTACTTCAACGGCAAGCTAAAAATCGACCTGTGGCCCGCCATAGCCGATGAGGTGCTCGTGAGCCGTGAAAAAGCCCCGGCGTTTAAAGCATGGCTGGATCAGTAACCCACGGCTGTGTGCCTTACCCATCCAGCCGGGCCATAATCTGCTGGCTGGTTTTCTGAAGCGCGGCCCGAATCATCTGTTGCCGCTCATCGGTGCAGCGCACTTCGGGCAGAAACACGCTCAGACTCGCCACCACCTGCCCGCCCTTACGCACCGGCACCGCCAGCCCGATAATGTGCGAAGCCGACCGGGTGACGGCCAGTTCATGCCCCCGAATGACCGCCAGAGCCGAGCGTAACTCCTCGGCGGTGGTGGCTTCGGGCCAAACCTCCGGCGCAGGCAGTCCGATACTCTGGATAAAGCTGTCCAACTCCCGCGCCGACAAATACGCCAGCAGCAACCGACCCGACGCCGTTTCGTAAATGTTGCGTTCGGTACGCGAACGTACCTGCAAATCCTGATCGCTGTTGACTAAATGCACGATGAACCGCTTCTGGTTGCGGATGATGCCCAGAATCGAGGTTTCGTTCAGTTCAGCCGTCAGCTCTTCCATTGGCTCTTTGGCGGCCAACACTAAGTTCTGGCTGTAGGAGAGGTTGTTGGTCAGGTTGTAGGCCATCGGTCCCAGCCGGTAGCCCTTCTTGCGGCCCAGGTGCTCGATGTAGTTTTTGCTAACCAGCGTTTGCAGAATGTTCACGCACGTCGCCTGATTCATCTGCAACCCCTCGGCAATTTCGGTCAGCGAATACGTGCGGCCCGAATCCTGCGCCACCCACTCCAGTATGTCCAGTGCCTTTACAATAACCAGAACCATAATTTTTAGTGATAAGTGATGAGTGATAAGTGATGAGTAGTTGAAGCGTCAGCAGACTCATCACTCATCGTTCATCACTCATCACTAAATTTACCGCCCCATCCAGCCGCCATCGACGGTCAGAATGGTGCCATGAACGTATTGGGAGGCTTCGGAGGCTAAGAAAACGGTTGGCCCTTTAAAATCGTCCGGCTCACCCCACCGCCCCGCCGGAATGCGGGCCAGAATGCTTTGGCTGCGGTCGGCATCCTGCCGGAGTGCCTCCGTATTGTCGGTGGCGATGTAGCCCGGTGCAATGGCGTTCACGTTCACGCCTTTTCCCGCCCACTCATTGGCAAACGCTTTGACCAAACTGCCAATCGCCCCTTTACTGGCTGCGTATCCCGGCACCGTAATACCTCCCTGAAAGGTAAGCAGTGAGGCCGTAAAGATAACTTTTCCCCAGCCCCGCGCTACCATGTCGCGCCCAATTTCGCGGGTCAGAATAAACGGCGCGTTCAGGTTGGTGTCGATCACCGTGTCCCAGTAGTCATCGGGATGGTCGGCGGCTGGCTTGCGGAGAATTGTACCCGCGTTGTTGACCAGAACATCGATCACCGGCTCCTCGCGTTTTAGCTGTTCCAGAAAGGCATATACCGCTGACCGCTGACTCATATCACACCGATAGGCCCGGAACGACCGGCCCGTAGCCAGAATGTCCTGCTCGACGGCACTACCCGATAGTTCGAGCGTGGCCGAAACCCCAATTAGGTTAGCCCCAGCTTCAGCTAAAGCAACAGCCATGGCGCGACCAATACCCCGTTTGCAGCCGGTTACAAGGGCCGTGCGTCCTGTCAGATCGAAAAGAGATTGTTTCATTATACTATATCAATGATAAATTACGACAATTATAATTTATTCTGAATGAAAAACAGCGAGTTTCCATGGAAGACAAAATTATTTAAATATAATTTTTTCAAGTTACGTATAGTATTTTTCTATAAAGGAGGACAAATGAATAGTACTTTATCAATAAAAATGAATTTTAGCATTTAACTGTAAAAAAGTTTTCTCAGAAAAAATAGTGTTTATTTTAGAATTCAACATTAATATTGCAATGATGAATTGTTATTTATCATTGATAAATTAAAAATCCAATGGGGCGATTTTTTACAGATAGTTGGAAGCAGTGGCTTGCTACCTTGAGCCTTACTCTACTGATGGTTCCGGTACTGGCACAATCGATGGCCACGGTAAGTGGTCGGGTGACCGACGAGACGGGGAAGCGTTGCCGGGTGTAACCGTATTGGTTAAAAACACGCAGGCATCAGACCGTACCAATGGCACCACCACCGATGCCAATGGTACGTATCGGCTGTCGGTATCGGCGGGCAACGCAACCTTGGTCGTATCGTATCTGGGCTACGCTACTCAGGAAATCAGCGTAGGGACTCAAACGGTGATTGACGTAAAACTCAACCCCGACAACAAGACGCTGAACGAAGTGGTGGTGGTGGGCTACGGCACGCAGCGTAAAAAAGACCTGACGGGTTCTATTGCGTCAGCCGATCTGGTGGCCTTCAAAGAGTCGCCCAACGTAAGCATTCTGCAATCGCTGAAAGGGTCGCTGCCGGGCCTGACCATCAGCCAAACCAACCGCGCGGGCGACGAACCCGCCATCAATATCCGGGGCACGTCGACGCTCAATGGCAATACCGCCCCGCTGATTATTGTCGATGGCATTATTTTCAATGGTCGGCTTTCCGACATTAACCCCGCTGACGTCGCAAGCGTCGATGTGCTGAAAGACCCCAGTAGCAAGGCTGTTTACGGGTCGCAGGCCGCTAACGGCGTAATCCTGATCACGACCAAAACGGGCCGGGCCGCTACCAAGCCATCCATCACGTATTCGGGTAGTTACGCAATCTCATCGCCCACGGTGAACGCGAAGTTGCTACGCCGGGATGCTTTTCTGGAGAAAATCCGGGACATCAACTACCTGACCGCTTTCACCAAAGAGTCGGGCTATACAGCACCGAACCCGGCCTGGACCTTTGCCAATTCGGAGCTGTTTCCCATCTCGCTGGCGGGCGAGAAAGCGGGCAACGATTATGACTGGTACGGCGAACTGACGCAGGATGCCTCTATTCAAAGCCATAACCTGAGCGTGGCGGGCGGCTCCGACAAGACCAATTACTTTATGTCGGGCGGCTACACGAAAGAGAAGGGCCTTATCCGAAACGATGATTATGCCCGCTACACCGTGCGCATCAACCTCGACACAGAGGTGACGAAATGGCTCACGCTGGGGGCCAATACGTCGGGGTCGTTTACGAATTTCTTCAAAGACGCGCCCGACATGAACTCCATCGTGGGGACCAACCCGCTGGTGCTGCCCCGCGATGCCAACGGCAACTTCGTCATCAACCCTATCGGCGACTTTAATGTGAATCCGTTTTTGTCGGCTGAGAATGACCGCTACGAAGTGCAGACCCGGTTGGTAGGCAATTTTTACGGTATTGTGAAGATTCCAGCCCTGCCGGGTTTCAGCTACCGCCTGAACTTCGGCAACAACCTGAAATTCTTTAAAAACTACACCTCGAGCATCTACGGCGCAGGCCAAACGGGGTCGGCGGCCAAAAACGATGCCACGCAGTATGAGCAAACGCTCGACAATATTTTCAACTACACCCGCAGCTTTGGTAAACACAACATCAACGCCACGGCAGTGTATGGCTACAATACGGCGCAGTTTAACCGCACGGTGGCGTCGGGCACGGGTTTTGCTGACCTGAACCTGTCGTACAACAGCCTGCAACAGGCTGAAGTGCAGAAAATTTCGTCGGAAGCCTGGAAAGAAGCACTGCTGTATCAAATGGGTAGCGTGGCTTACAACTACGGCGGCAAGTATCTCATCAAAGCCACCGTTCGGCGCGACGGTTTCAGCGGCTTCTCGAAGAATAACAAGACGGGTATTTTTCCCTCGCTGGGCGTAGGTTGGGTAATTTCTGAAGAATCGTTCTTCAAGGTGCCGGGCATCGACTACCTCAAAATCAGGGGTAGCTACGGCGAAAACGGCAACAAAGTAGCCCGGTACAGCTCGCTGGCGCGGGTGGGTCCAGGAACTACTTCTACTGCTCAAACTGATATAGATAACACAAAATATGTTTTTGGTGATGGTGGCACAACGGCTATCAGTCGCTCCATAAATAGCCTGGCGAATGCCGACCTGCGCTGGGAACGTACTCGTGGTATCAATATCGGCCTCGATTTTGCCATTCTGAAAAACCGCATCGACGGTAACATTGAGTACTACAACTCAAACACCAACGACTTGCTATGGCAGCAAACCCTGCCCCAAACGTCGGGCTTCGCCAACGTATTTACCAACCTGGGGCAGATCAACAACACCGGTATCGAGTTCATGCTGCACGGTCAGCCCGTACAGGCTAAAAACTTCACCTGGGACGTCACGGTCAACTTCACCCGCAACCGCAACAAAGTGGTCACGATTCTGGGCGAAGACAAAAACAGCGATGGCATAGAAGACGACCTGGTGGCAAGTGGTTTGTTTATCGGGCGGCCCATTGGCACCATCTTTGACTACCGGACGCAGGGCATTTACCAATTAGCCGACGAAAAATTAGCTGGTTTCCAGGCAGGTACGTATAGAATCGAGGACGTAAACAAGGACGGTAAAATTACGCCCGCCGACGACCGGCAAATTCTGGGCAACACCGAACCGGCCTATCAGTTCGGGATTCAGAATACGGTATCCTACCGGCAATTTACGCTGCGGGCATTTATCAACTCCATTCAGGGAGGCCGGAACAGCTACCTGAGTGCCAACTTCCCCTATGGCTACAACGGCACGCCCGGCAACGCAACTAACGCCAACTGGTTCGACTTCACCGACTTCTGGTCGCCCCGCAACCCCGGCGGCATTCACCCCAATCCGTGGGTGCCCACACCCGCTGGCGGGCGTGAGTACTTCCAGCGCAATTTTATCCGGTTGCAGGACATCTCGCTCTCATACACGCTGACCGATGCGGTGGCAAAGAAGATCGGCGCGGCCAACTGCAAGCTGTTTCTGAGCGGCAAAAACCTGCTGACCTTCACGAACTGGAAAGGATGGGACCCTGAAACCAACACCACGCTGTTCCCGGTCGGTGGCCCGGCTGGCGGTATCCCCACGGCCCTCGGCGTAACCTCAATCAATGCGTTTCCCGTACTGAAATCGTACTCATTAGGTCTGGAACTCACTTTCTAAACACAACCCCACCCCCGGCCCCTCCCCATTAGGGAGGGGAGTCGCCCAACAGCAGCTTTGCCTGCAGCACTTCTGGGTGGTTCCGCTCCCCTCCCTAACGGGGAGGGGCCGGGGGTGGGGTCAATCATTCACATGAAAAAGAACCTGTTTAACATAGCCCTGATCGCGCTTGTCTTGCTTGGTCAGGCAGGCTGTAAGGAAGACGAATTTCTGGAAGAAGTTCCGCTGGATTTTTACAGCCCGGAAAACTCCTATATCAATGAAGGCAATTTCAACGCGGCCCTCACCGACCTTTATGCCCGCGTCCGGGCCATTCAGAGTGTCGATGGCGGGGCAAGCTTATACTCCGAAGTATTGGGTACCGACATTGCCTACAACGGTCGGCTCGATCAGGCCCGGCTGGGTAACTATGCCGTCGCCCTGACGCCACAGGGCGATATTCCCCGGCAACACTGGATTCGGTGGTACAAGATTATCTCGAATGCCAATACCATCATTGCGCGGTTAGGTACGTCGCAACTGACTGAAGCGCAGAAGAGAGTTATCGGCGCGGAAGCCCGTTTGTTCCGGGCCTACGCCTACCATAAGCTCGTGCATCTGTACGGGGGCGTACCGCTCATTCTCGACGAGGTAAACACGCCCACCACCAATTTCACGCGAGCTACCCGAGAGCAGGTACTCCAGCAAATCATCATCGATGCGACCGATGCGGCCACGAACCTGCCCGGCATCGACGCCGTGCGCGACGGTAAACTGAGCAAGCCCGTAGCCAACCACCTGCTGGCCGAAACCTACATTGCCCTCAAAGACTACGATAAGGCCATCGCAGCCGCCACGGAGGTCATCGAGAAATCGAACCTGCGCCTGATGAATGAACGGTTTGGCAGTCTGCGGACGCAACCCGGCGACGTATTTTACGACCTCTTCCGGGTGGGCAACCAAAATAGGAAATCGGGCAATATGGAGTCGATTTGGGTGATTCAGTATGAATTAGACGTGATTGGGGGCGTGCTGACGTCGGCAGGTAGCCCCATGAACAACCTCGAACGGGTGGTGGCCCCAGCGGTGTTCTCCATATCGGACCCGAGCGGGCGGGCGGCCTTGTTGGACAATGCCTCGGCTTCGACGCTCAACAGCGGGGGGCGCGGGGTGTCGTTTGTGCGACCATCGGACTATTTCCTGTACGACGTATGGGGCCTTGATCCGAAGAAAGACAACCGCAGGCTCGACCCGTCTGTGACTGACATTCGCACCTCGCCGTTCAATATTGTGCGCGATTTTATCTACACCAATCCGACTTCCCCCAACTTCGTAGGCAAAAGCCTGATCGACTTCCCGGCCCCCAACTGGGTGTCGGCCAACTGGCGTTGGTATCCGTATCCGTCGAAGATAACCACGCCCGGCCAACACCCGGTGGGAGTTATGCAGGACCCCGCCAAGCTGACGCTGAAAACCACCGCTGGCCCAACCTTCCGCGATATGTACCAGATTCGATTACCTGAAACGATACTGCTGCGGGCCGAAGCACATCTGCTCAAAGGCAATACCACCCAGGCCGCTGCTGATATTAACTTGGTGCGAAATCGGGCCAAAGCCAAGCCTGTAACCCCTGCCGAGGTAACGCTCGACTACATTCTGGACGAACGCGCCCGCGAACTGATCTTCGAAGAAGACCGCCGGGTAACGCTCTCACGCATGGGTAAGCTGGTAGAACGGGTGCGGAAATATAACCCGCTCAACCGGCCTAACATTCAGGACTTCCACGCGCTGTTCCCGATTCCGTTTTCGGAAATCGAAGCCAATAAAGACGGCAAATTAGAGCAGAATCCGGGGTATTAATTGATCATAGGTTAGTGTTGATGGGGCGGCCTGGCTTTGCTGCCGCCCCATTTTTTAAAACATGTCCGTTTCTTCGCATGAAAACGCTCCTTTTGCTTACGACAATCAGCATTGTAGCCCCCGTGCAGGCCCAACCGGTCACGCCCAACTGGAACGAGGTCGGGCAACTGAAAACCCGCGACGCGAAAGCCATCCGGGCCAGTACGTGGAGCATCGGGGGTGAAACCCTCGACCGCGACTACACCGACTACCAGTCGTATAAGACGTATCTGGGGCCACTGGGTGCCAAGCGAATCCGGCTACAGGGCGGCTGGAGCAAGTGCGAGAAGGTCAAAGGTCAGTACGATTTTGCCTGGCTCGATGCCGTTATTCCCGATGCCGCCAGTCGGGGCGTGGCTCCCTGGGTTGAGTTGTCGTATGGCAACCCGATTTACGAGGGCGGTGGCGAGGCCAGGCTGATGGGCCGGATTCCTACTTCGCCCGAAGCGTTGGCAGCCTGGGACAACTGGGTCCGGGCGATGGTCACGCGCTACAAAAATCAGGTGCCGGAGTGGGAAATCTGGAACGAACCCGATGGTAATCCGCTCAACACGGGCGCGGAAATGGGGGTGTTCTACATTCGCACGGCCCGCGTCATTAAATCGGTTCAGCCGGAGGCCCGGCTCATTGCCCTGGGCATGGCGGGAGTCCCGAAGATCTCTTTCCTGACCGAGTTTTTCGACGTACTTAAACGCGAAAACGCCCTCGATCTGGTCGATATTCTGACGTATCACGGCTACAGCCCCAACCCCGATGAGTCGTATCCGAAGATCGAACAAATGCGGCAGTTAGTTTGGTCACACAACCCGAAGATTGTGTTCATGCAGGGCGAAAACGGGGCACCTTCACTACCAAAAGGCAAAACTGTTGGGGCCATGACCAATCTGGACTGGTCGGAGCTGACGCAGGCCAAGTGGGATTTGCGCCGGATGCTGGGCGACCACGGGCGGGGCATCGCCACCAACCTGTTCACCATCAGCGATATTCATTATGCTGCCGGGGATCACATGGTAGGGATTAACTCGAAAGGATTGCTCGAAACCAACCCCGACAAGACCATCAAACGGCCCAAGTTAGCCTATAAAGCCGCGCAACACGTGTTCTCGCTCTTCGACGATCAACTCGAAACGCTGTTGACTGTAAAACCCACCACCGATCAGCCGACGGTCTACGCCTTTGCGTACCGCCATAAAGCTAATCGGGGTAGTTTGGTTACGCTCTGGAGTGGCGAGACCCGCCCCGCCGAAACCTACGAACCGAAGCCCACCACGCTGACCGTTGAGGGGCAATTTACGCAACCTGTTTTTGTGGATTTGCTAACGGGCAAGGTGTACGCCCTGCCCAACGCCAACTGGTCAAAAACCACCCGAAACGGCGGCACTACGCATACGTTCACCAACGTACCTGTTCCCGATTACCCTATTCTGATTGCCGACAAAACCTCCCTCAACTTATGATTACGAAATCAGCTTTTTTCGCCGTTGCCCTCGCGCTAACTGGTTTACTGTCCGGTTGCACCAAAGAAACAGGCAGCGCGTCCGTTGCGCCAGTGGATACAGTGCCGGCGAAAGCCACTGCCGCTGCTACAGCCGGTCAACTTTTCTATGTGTCGGGCGCAACGGGCAACGACAGCCGCACGGCCACCCAGGCCCAAAACCCGGCTACGCCCTGGAAAACCATTCAGAAGGGCGTGAGCAGCCTGCCCGGAGGGGCCACCCTCGTGATTTCGGGCGGCATCTACACCGAAAAAGTGGTCGTGCCTGCCTCAGCCAACGGCACAGCCCAGGCCCCCACGGTGATCCGCAGCAAACAAGGCGAAACGGCCACCCTCGACGGGCAGAACACGGGCAGTCAGTGGGAAGGCTTGTGGCAACTCAAAAACAATCAGTACATTACGCTGAAAGGGCTGAAAGCGCAAAACGGATTCTGGTACGGCTTTTCGGGCGAAAGCTCAGGCAACATCCTCATCGACAGTTGCAGTACGGTCAACACCCGCGCGTCGGGGATTTACGTCAAGACCACTTCGAACCTGACCATCCGGCGCAACAACGTCCGCAAGGCTTGTCAGGAGCCGGGGCGCGATGCGAGCGGCAACGGAGCACAAGAATGCATTACGGTGGCTGCGGTGCAAAATTTTACCATTGTGGGCAATGAAGTCTGGGACAACCCGGTAGTGGGTGAAGGCGGTGAGGGTATCGACGCAAAGGCAGGCTCGACCAACGGCGAAATCACCCAGAACTACGTGCACGACCTGGTCGAGTTGGGTATCTACGTAGACGCCGGTAGCCGCGAAAGCCATACCATTCGGGTTCATGCCAACCGGATCATCAACTGTGCGGGCGGGCTGTTTGTGGCCGGTGAACTCGGCGGTACGGCCCTCGACATCTACTTCTACAACAACCTGGTGGTCAACGGGACGAGTTCGGGCTTTCAGTTTCAATCGACGGGCAACGGACGGTTTGTGAACATCTACGTCGTGAACAATACGTTCTACAACAACGGGCAAAAAGGCTTCGCGGGCGACGTGTCGAACTTCAGCAAGAACACGACGAACAGCAACCTCGTGATTCGGAACAATATCTTCTATAACAAAACCGCCAACTACCGCTACTCGATCTGGCACGACCTGGCGGCTCCACACGTCATTAGCAACAACTTGTTTTTCGATTTCAAACCGAGCAACAACGGGACCAACAGCTTCACGTCCAGCAACCTGACCGGTGCCGACTTACTGATTGACCCACTGTTTGCGAACGCGACATCGGGCGATTTTACACTGAAACCGACCTCCCCAGCCATCAACAAAGGGGCCGTGATTCTCTTGTCAGGTACGCCCCTGTTCACAACCGACCTGATTGGAAAACCCCGCGGGGCCAACGGCACCCGATGGGATATGGGTGCCTACGAAAACTAATGCACACAAACCGCTTCTATATCGCCCTGCTTTCAGGTATGTTGCTGACCGCCCCGGTTAGTGTTGCGCAGCGTATCGACACCACCGCCGACCAGCGGTCCGGCGTACTGGTGAAAACCACATTTTCGCCGGGCTGGAAGCGGCTGGGTACGTTGAAACCGCGCCCGGCCACAGCAATCAAATCGTCCAACTGGATCATTGGCTGCGAAACCCTCGACCGTGATCTGACCGATTACGAGCAGTACAAAACCTACCTCGTGCCGCTCGGCATCAGGCGGTTGCGGATGCAGGCGGGTTGGGCCAAAACCGAAAAAGTGAAAGGGGTGTATGATTGGGCGTGGTTAGACAAGATTATCGACGATGCGGCTGCCCGTGGCCTGGAACCCTGGCTCGAAACGGGTTACGGAAACCCAATCTACGAAGGTGGCGGTGGCATCAATCTGAGTGCGGGTATTCCCACGTCACCCGAAGCACTCCGGGCCTGGGACAAGTGGGTGGCGGCTTTGGTGGATCGCTATAAAACCAAAGTCCGGGAGTGGGAAGTGTGGAACGAACCCAATTTCGGCGACAACGAATTCAATACGCCTGAATTGGTAGCGGATCTGAACATTCGAACAGCAGAAATCATCAAACGGATTCAGCCAACGGCCAAAATTTCGGGTCTGGCGATGGGCCATATTGATCTGAAATACGCCGATACGTTCTTCAAAACGATTCATCAGCAGGGCAAGATGAATCTGTTTGACAACATGACCTACCACGATTATGTCTATAATCCCGACTCGAACTATGACAGGGTGGCCGATCTAAGGCGGGTTCTGGACAAATACGCCCCCAACGTAAAACTCCGTCAGGGCGAAAACGGCAGTCCATCGCTTGGCGGGCCAAACCGGGGTGCCATTGGCGATTACGACTGGAGCGAACTCTCGCAGGCCAAGTGGAATATCCGCCGGATGCTGGGCGATTTGGGCCACGACATCGAGAGTAGCATTCTGGGCATCATCGAGATGAATTACGGGAAAACGAGCGGCCCCATCACCCGCATGAACGTCAAAGGCATTATCCAGTCGGATTCTCTGAAACGGGCCGTTCGCCCCAAAATGGCCTATTACGCCATGCAAAACGTAGCGTCGGTTTTTGATAATGAGTTGGTTAGGATCAAGAATTTGCACGACACGCACAACATCAATGCGACGGTTAGTGCTGACGAAATCAAGTACAACAAAGGCACCGACCGGAGTTTGTCGGTGTACGGCTACGCGCACAAAACCACCCAAAAGCAGGTATTTACGATCTGGATGGACGAGGCCATTCCGACCAATACCAACCAACCGAAAAACATCAATTTCACCCTGCTGAACGCCCGTTTCGACCAACCGGTTTATGTGGACCTACTGACCGGGGCCGTGTATGAAATTCCTGACGATCAGATCCTAAAAAAAGGCCGTAACCTGACGTTTAAGAATTTGCCTGTGTATGATTCGCCCGTACTGATTGCCGATAAATCGCTATTGACATTTTGAGTTATGGCTTACTCAGGAAATTGCTGACGCACGCGTAGAGACGCAAAATCTTGCGTCTCTACAGACCCGGATGGCACGCCGATGCTGTTTTAAAACAATTTTTAAAGTCCATGAAAAGACTACTGTTTTGGTTCTTATTGTCTGGCACCCTTGCCCTTGCCCAACCGACAAAGCCCGTTAGCACCTCGGCTATCGCCAATTTGGTGTTGAACAAAGGGCTGAACACGGTAGACATGGGTGCGTACCCAGGCAGTTTGCTGATGCAAAGCATGAGCGAACTGGCGGTGAATCAGGGCGGGCCGGAGTTACTCTCGCAAACCCTCGACCTGTTCGCACTTTACAAGCAAAACCGCATCAAAGGCCGGGGGTCGGCCATTAGCTACGAGGCTGGGGGCAGCGGGGCAGCGTACCTGACGTACCTGAAAAAATCGGCGGTCCTGACCGAGCAGGTAGCCACCACCGCCGAGAAGATGATGCAGAAACAGACGCGCTCGAAAGACGGCATCATGACGGCGGGCTGGCTCAAAGACCCCAACGAGCAGGTGTTTATCGACATGGCGTTTGCCGTAACACCCTACCTGCTCTACAGCGGGTTGGCCCTAAACAAGCCCGCCTACGTCGACATGGCCGTTTCGCAAACCCTTGACTTATTCAAGATTTTGCACGACCCCGCCACGGGCCTCATCCATCAAGGCCGGGGGTTCACGGGCAAGGGCAGCATCTCGGAAGATAACTGGAGCCGGGGCAACGGCTGGGGATCGCTGGCCCTGGCCAGTCTGGTACGCGACCTACCCGATGCACACCCCCGCAAAAAAGACGTAAACGCGCTGGCCAGGCAGTTCTTCACGGCGGTGCTGAAACACCAGAACGCCGAGGGATTGTGGCATCAGGAAATGAGCGACCCCAACACGTTTGTCGAAACGTCGGGCAGTGGGTTGCTGCTCTACGGGCTGGGCATTGCCATCGAGAAAAAGATCATTTCTAAAAACAAACAAGCTGATTTTCAGCGCGGACTGAGTGGATTGCTGGCCTACATCGGACCCGACGGGTCGGTGGGGAGCGTGTGCGGGCCGTGTTTGTGTCCGGGCAAAGGCACCAAAGCCGATTACGCCCAAAAGGTCGGCCAATACAACGACGCGCACGGCTTCGGGCCGGTGGTGCTGGCCTTCGCGCAGGCCCTCCGGCTGGGAATCAGGGAGGTCGTACCAACCCAACCGCCGGGCCGCTACGTCATACCCGATACAACCCTCCGCAAGCCCCAAACGTACATTCGGTACATGCCCGAAGCCAACGGCAACATTCTTTGGGAAAACGACCGGGTGGCGTTTCGGGTCTATGGTCCGCCCGTGAAAGACCGCGTCAGCAGCGGCATCGACGTGTGGACAAAATCAGTCGATTACCCCATCATCGACAAGTGGTATCGGCAGAATGCCGCCGGGAAAGAATACCATCAGGACTGGGGCGAGGGCTGCGATTTTTTCCACGTCGGGTTTGGGCGGGGCAACGGCGGCACGGCTATCTGGCAAGACGGCAAGCCCTACATTTCGCAACCCTACACCACCCACCGGATTCTGAGAAATTCGCCCGAAGAAATCGAGTTCGAGCTGGTCTATGCGCCCTGGGAAGTGGATGGTGGTTCGGCAGGAAAGTATAGAGTGTCAGAGCG
The DNA here is from genome assembly GCF_001988955.1 of Spirosoma montaniterrae. Classification (NCBI taxonomy): domain Bacteria; kingdom Pseudomonadati; phylum Bacteroidota; class Cytophagia; order Cytophagales; family Cytophagaceae; genus Spirosoma; species Spirosoma montaniterrae. The sequence continues at coordinate 3,761,963 of NZ_CP014263.1, forward strand.
CAAGACCATCAGCATGACGATGGGAACGTACCTGTTCAAGGTGATCAGCACGTTCGAGACCGACTACAAAGGCCCGCTAACGGTTGGCATCGGTATTTCCTTCGCCGGCATGCCGGAGGTAATCACCAACGCACAAACCGGTACGCTCACCGGCTGGGAATCGTACTTGCCCAAAAACGGCGAACTCGGCACCACCGTGATCACGAATCCAGCCCTGGTGCAAGGGTATGCCACGGTCGGGAAAGAACAGTTTATGCTCGTCAACGCGAAGGCGGGGCAACCCATCACGTACTACGTTGGCGCAGGCTGGAGCAAGAGTCCCACCATCAAAACCAAGCAAGACTGGCTCGACTATATAAAGAATGAAATACCGAAACTGAGTTTTTGAACTACCCCACCCCAACCCCTCCCCGTTAGGGAGGGGCTTCGGACTCGGCCCTTTAGCGGAGCATTAGCCCCTCCCTAACGGGGAGGGGTTGGGGTGGGGTAACAACTGAACCACTATGAATCAACTCCAAACCCTCGACTATGCGGCCATTGTGCTGTACATGGTCATGATGTCGGGCATCGGCATTTTTCTGGGCCGGTTCGTCAAGAACATCAACGATTACTTCAAGGGCGGTAGCGGGGTGTCGTGGGTGGCAGGCGGCATCAGCAACTTCATGACCAAGTTCAGCACGTTCATCTTCGTGGCCTATGCCGGCATCGCCTACTCCGACGGGCTGATTGCCATTACGGTCATCTGGAGTACCGTGTTCCCGTCGCTGATTGCCATTGGCTTGTTTGCCAAACGCTGGAAACGGGCGGGCATCATGAGTCCCGTGGAGTTTCTGGAGACCCGCTATAACGCCCCCATCCGGCAGTTGTTCTCGTGGAGTGGCGTGGTCTTCAAACTCCTCGACGACATGATTAAGCTGTATTCCATCGGGCTGTTCATCACGGCGGCTTCGGGGATGCCGTTCGAGACCGCCGTGATCGGCTGCGGCATCGTCGTGACGCTCTACACCGTGGTGGGCGGTTTTTGGGCCGTTATCGTCACCGACGTGGTGCAGTTCGTGATCCTCTTTTTTGCCACGCTGATTCTGGTGCCGCTGGCGTACAATGCCGCTGGTGGGCTGGAAAACATGCAGGCCGTGATTCCGCAGAACATGACGTGGTTCAACGGTAAAAAAGGCATCCCGATCTGGCTCGTTACGTACTACATCCTGCTCATCATCCGGTATCTGGGCAACTGGACGTTCATCCAACGGTTCTACAGTGCCAAAACCGAAACCGACGGGCAGAAATTAGCCGCGCTCTCGGCCTTCTTTTTCTTTCTCTTCCCCGTCATTTTCCTGTTCCCGCCGTTGGCCGCACGGGTCATTCTACCTGACCTGAAGAACCCCGAAATGGCCTACGTCAGCCTGTGCGTGAAGCTCTTGCCATCGGGCATTATGGGGCTGATGATGGCCGCGATGTTTGCCGCTACGATGTCGGTGCTCAGTGCCGAATACAACGTAACGGCCAGCGTCCTGACCCGCGACATCTATCAGCGCGTGTTTCGGCCCAATGCCAGTGGCAAAGAAAGCCTGCTCGTGGGTCGGCTGATGACGTTGCTCGTGGGCGGAATCGTCACGGTCGGGGCGTTGTTTGTGGCTGGATTCGGGGGGGCGTTCGAGGCCAACAAGCTGCTGGCGGGCATTTTTGCCGTGCCGATGATCGTGCCCGTCATTGTGGGCGTGCTGATGGCCAAACCGCAACCCTGGGGCGCGTTGGTGACGCTCTTTGGCGGCATCGCGCTGGGCTTCCTGATGCATGTTTTCTTCGTCAAAAACGACTACTTCCAGCTTGCTCCGGGCGTAATCGAAGAAGTACGTTGGGCAATTGCCACGCTGGTCGAAATCGCGTTTTGCTTCGGGATATTTATCGTGTCGGGCTACTTTAAATCAGCCGATGTGGCCTACAATGAGCGCGTGGCCGCTTTTTTCCGCAAGCTCACGGTTCCGTTCGTTCCGGCTAAAGAAAGCAAAAATGATGATGCCTTTGCTGATGCCATCCAACTCATGTACGGCATCGCCTTCGGGCTTACGGGCACTATGTTCGTCATCATGGGTTTCCCTTCGCGGGCTATGCTCAGCGGGCAATTGGCCCTCGGTGCGGGGTGTGTCTGTCTGCTGTTCTCGGCTATCCTCTGGTATCGTGCCAGAGCGGCCAAACGCCTGCAAACGAAACAAACGGCTCTTCGTGAATTAACCGACTAATCAAATACAACCATGAATTACCTCGAAAACAAAGTCATTTTCATCACGGGTGCAGCCAGCGGTATTGGCCGGGCCACGGCTAACGTGCTGCTCGAACAAGGCGCGAAGGTGTTCGATTTCAGCCTCAAAGACCGCCTGGCCGACGAACACCCCAACGGTTCGGTGCAGTCGTTCAACGGCGATGTGGGTAATGAAAGCGACGTGCAGGCTGCGTTTAAGCACTGTGTCGAGGCCTTCGGAACGGTCGATATCCTCATCAACAACGCCGGGTTGGGCATTCCACCCCCGACGTGTCTGAAACCGATCTAGCCACCTACGAACGCATGGTGAACACCAACATGCGGGGTGTGTTCCTCTGCAACCGCGAAGCCGTGCGGCTGATGAAGCCCAAACAGAGCGGCCATGTCGTAACGCTGGTGTCGATGGCCGGGCAGCGTACCAACCCCGGTGCGCCCATCTATTGTGCCTCGAAGTTTGGCGCACGGGGCCTGAGCAGCGGGTTAGCCGACCAGGTTCTGAAACTGGGTATTAAAGTAACGGAAGTAAACCCCGGCCCCGTCGATAGCAATTATTGGGGCGACCGGGCCGTTGCCCGCGAGAAGTTCCTGAAAGTGGACGATGTAGCCCGCACCATTGCCTTTGTGCTGAATCAACCCGACTACATGGTGATTCGGGAAATCAATTTTGACAACATGAAATTCTTAGCCGCATGAGCACTAAACCACACGCCAACGGGAAAGACACGGCTGTCCAACTCGCCCCAACCCGCCCCGAAACACCCGGATCGTCGGTCTATCCTGTCTCGATTGCCGAGATGCGTGAACGCTACCTGAAGCTCTACACGGGGGCCGTCAACGATGTGCTGCGCTTCACCTACAAGATGCAGACCACCTGCCTACCGGCCCATTTCGCCCCCCTGCGCGAGGGTATGAAACTGGCCGGGCAAGCCTTCACGGTGAAAGGTGCTCCCGACATCACGACCGACGGCGAAATGGAAACCCGCGCCCGGATGCTCGAAACGTTGCACGAAGATTCGGTCGTGATTTGGGACTGCACCGGCGACACCGTAACGGCCCAATGGGGCGAGGTGATGACGATGGCCGCCCAACGCATTGGTTGCCGGGGGGCCGTTATCAACGGTATTCGCGACACCCAGGCCATTCTGGACCTGGGCTTTCCAGTATTTTATCAGTACAAAACCAACACCGGTATGATGGGCCGGTTCCGGCTCTACCACTACCAGAAACCCATCCTGATGGGCGACGTAGTGGTGGAACCCGGCGACTGGATTTTCGGCGACATCGACGGGGTAATTTCGATCCCCAAGGCCATTGCCTACGACGTACTGCTTGCTGCCGAGAAGATTCTGGACCGAGAAGTGGTCATCCGCGACATGGTAGAAAGCGGCATGAAACCCACCGACGTCGTGAAAAACGGCGGGTATTTCTGATTTACATGGCCCGTGTAGAGACGCAAGATTTTGCGTCTCATCGCCGGACGGTTTTCATGCGTCAGCAATTCGCGTGAAAAATTGCTGACGCATCATCATTGCTGACGCGCCTGAGCCGCAAAATCTTGCGGCTCTACAGTGCGATCAAACAAAAAACACAACGTGGAAAACACAACAGCCAGTAGTTGCTTTCTGTCCAGTTTGGAACGTCAGAAGATCAAAGATCTGATAGCCGATGGCGATCCGCTGCTGTGTCAGTTCAGGGCGGCTTTGCACGAGCGGGTATATGCTCGTGTGGCTACGAAGGGATTGCTGGGGCCAGATGCCACAACCGCCTGGTACTACCCGGCGGCTGAATACCTTTCGGATGCGGCTATGCTGTACACGCTGGAACCGGAGGAGAGGTTGGCGAACTGGCTCCGCACAGTCGCGCTCGACATTGCCCGCACGTCGGCCTACGACTGGGCCGGGCCTGCCTTCCGCGACCACAAGGAGCCGCTGACGGGCCATCTCGAAACGGCGCACCTGTGCTGGGCATTGGCTGCGGTATATGACCTGGCCAAAGACGCTTTTTCGGAGTCAGAACAAGCCGAAATCCGGCAGGCACTGGCCGAAAAAGGCATTGCGCTCTGTCGCCAGTGGATCGCCAAAAATAACCATCTGGCTAACTGGCGAGGCATCCTGACGTCAGGCGTGGTAGTGGCCGCTGCCGTGTTGGGAGATCAAGACACTTTAGACGAATACATACCAGAACTGGTCCGTTGTGCCCTCGCGTTCCAGCCCGACGGTTCCTACGGCGAATCGCTGCAATACGGCAATTACCTGGCTTATGCGCTCACGTTGGGCTACGAATCGCTCTGCCGGACGTACCCGGAACGGGCCGCTCAACTCGATGTGTCTACCTACGGGCGTGGGCTGCACTGGATGGTCAGCAGTCTGTTTTATCAAAAGCCGATGGGCGGTAGCTGGGGGACGGAACCCCGCGCCCGTGCCGCCAATTTCAACGACAGCGCGGCCATTTACCGGCCATCGGGCGACGTACTGCTGCACCTCGCAGCCCGGAGCAACGTACCTGACGAGCGCGGATTAGCCCGTTATCTATTTGAGACGTACTACGCAACGGTGCCGACGCAGGGGCCGCACGACCTGGCTACGTTCGGGATGGTCAACGACTGGGGTTTTCTGACGCTGCCGTTGTTAACCCACGAAAGCCAATCAATTAGCCCTAAAGAAGCAGATTTACCGCTCACGCATTCGTTCAGCAACGGTCATGCGTTCTTGCGCGATGTCTGGGATGGACGTACCATCGTGGCCATCAACGGCGGGGGCGACCCGCTGCATGGCCCGGGCCACCTTCACGGCGACCTGAACAGTTTTATCCTCGTCCACAACCGCGAACGGCTGCTCGTTGACCCCGGCCATAGCTGTTACCGCAACCTGATTCACGGCCTCGAAAGCAGCACCCAAACCCACAACACCTGCACGTTTCTCGTGGAAGCGGAGAGCCTGGGTTTGCAGGAAGACAAAGCCAAAGCCACCGTGTTGGAGCAACGGAGCGTATTACCCCGCCGACTCATCACCAACGGCGTTCCCGGCCCACCCATTGACCGGGGCAATCGGCGGTTATCGGTTGACAGGCAGGACGTAGTGAGCGTTGTTGGGGCCGAAATTAGCCAGGCTTGTGGGGCACCCATTCAGCACTTTAGCCGGTTCTGGTTGTTAGCCGGTAGCCACGTGTTGTTCGTCGTAGATCGGATCGAGGCAAGCCAACCGGTCACGACTATCTGGAACTGGCTGGTCAACAACCGCGACGGGAAAGCGCAAGTGAACACGAGCAACGTACCCGGAGCAACGCACCTGACTGTCAGACGAAACGAAGCTGGCATGAAGCTCTTTCACGGGAGCAACGGCACGCTCGGCCATCCCGTTTATGGGTACGTGCATGATGCCTACCACGTCGAACCAGCAAATCGGGGCGCAGGTCGGCCCGGTTCGGGTTTGCTCTACCGCTGGACTGAACCGGCCCCACTGCAAACCCGCACGGTCGTCCACGCCATCGCCCTCGACGAAGCTCACCGGATCGATACCTGGCAATTACGTACCGAACCCAACCGCTACACGCTCACCAACGGCCACAAGCAGTGGACACTCGAAACGGGTACTAACCTGTACCGACTCGTTTCGGGCCACGGACGCGTGTGGACAGTCGCCAGCGAGAACGACCGATGGACACTACAATATTGATTATCAAGGGGATCGACCACCCGGCAGTAGCCGCCAACGACGTAGATGAACTCGCCGATTGGTACTGCGCAATGTTCGGTTACGAGAAGTGGTTCCGCCACGACAAGCCGGTCTGGATGCTCCGCGCCCCCGACGGTACGCTGCTCGAAGTGATGCCTAAAGACGACACCGCCCGGCCCACGCGTACCACCTGGACACCCGGTTGGTCGCACCTCGCCCTGCGCGTCGAAGACATCGACAAAGCCATCGCCTTTCTTGACACGCAACAGGTGACGTGGGGTGGCGACATCATCAACGCCATCGGGGGCGGGCGCGTCCGCAACCTCTTCGACCCCGACGGCAACATGCTCCAGATTCTGGAACGACCAATCACTCAATAAGCATGACAAATCCCTTCAAAATCAGAGGTCTTGACCATCCGGCGGTAGCCGCCAACAACGTAGACGAACTCGCCGACTGGTATTGCACGGTGCTGGGATACGAACGTCATTTTCGGGACGACCGCCCTATTTGGCTCCTGAAAGCCGAAGACGGCACTATTCTCGAAATTCTTCCCAAAGACAACAACCCGCGCCCCGTCCGCACGAATCTCACGCCCGGCTGGTCGCATGTCGCCTTCAAGGTCGACGACATCGAAGCTGCCATCGAACACCTCGACAGCCACCATATCAAGTGGTCGAGCGTACTGTCGCCCGCAACGGGTGGTGGTCGGGTACGTACCTTCTTCGACCCCGAAGGCAATGTTTTACAGATTTTACAACGCGACGCCAACCTGTAGAGACGCATAGTAATGCGTCTCTACAAAAGACCAATAATTATGAAGGCATTACTTTTTACTGGTAACCAGTCATTTAGACTTGAAGCCCAGCCACCCCAAGCACCCCGGCCCGGTGAGGTACAGCTCCGCGTGGCCTACTGTGGCGTGTGCGGCACCGACGTACACATCTACCACGGCGCGATGGCCCATCGGCTGCGGTTGCCACAGGTCATTGGCCACGAGGTATCGGCAGAAGTAGCCGCCGTGGGCGACGGCGTAACCGGCTGGCAACCCGGCGACCGCGTCACGGTGCGCCCCCTCCAACCCGGCCCCGATGACCCCTCCGACAACGGACAGCGGCACATCGGCAAAAACCTGACATTCATCGGCATCGACTCGCCGGGCGGGATGCAAACCCACTGGAACGTACCGGCCCACACCCTGCACCGCCTGCCCGATACCCTCTCGCTGCAACTCGGTGCCCTCATCGAGCCGTTGGCCGTGGCTTGCCACGACGTGCGGTTGGGCGAGGTGCAACCCGGCGAGCAGGTGGTGGTCATCGGTGGTGGCCCCATCGGGATGCTCGTTGCGTTGGTGGCCCGGCAAAAGGGTGCCAACGTACTGGTGTCGGAAGTGAACCCCGCCCGGCTGGCCCTCGCCGAATCGCTGGAGCTGGCAACGGCGAATCCGAAGGAGCAAGACTTAGTATCTGAGGTTGAGCGGTTTACCAACGGAGCAATGGCCGATGTCGTATTCGAGGTGTCGGGCGTAGCGGCTGGCGTACAGGCCATGACGCAGGTAGCGCGGGCGCGGGGCCGTATCGTGATGGTGGCCATCCACGCCGACCCGAAGCCGGTCGATCTGTTCCGGTTTTTCTGGCGCGAATTGCGGCTCATCGGGGCGCGGGTCTACGAGCCGCAGGACTTCGAGGAAGCCATCGCACTGGCCGCGTCGGGTACGTTGCCGCTCGATCAACTCATCACCCAAGTGTCGCCCTTAGCCGAGGCCAAAACCGTGTTCGAGACCATCGACAGTAACCCGGCTGGGATGAAGTATTTGTTAGAGGTGAACTAACCGGTCTAACTCGTGAAAGTCCATAATCTGGTGTTGGTACTCGTTGGCCTTGCTGGCCCCCTGTCGGCTCAACCGGATCTGGCCCGGCCAGGCGCGGCCCAACCGGATCGCCGGACCGCCATCAAGCGGCTGTACCTGGCCAACGATGACCATACCGACTACATGTGGACGGCCAACGAAGCCCGCTATGACTCGGCCTACGTGCGGATGCTCGATTACTACATGGGCCAAATCGAGGCCTCGCGCCATAATCCCGACGATTTCCAGACGCGCTGGAACTGCGACGGCAGCTATTGGCTACGTACCTACCAGAAATACCGCTCCCCGGCGCAGTTTGATCGGCTGATCGGGATGATCCGGTCGGGGCACGTCAGCAGTCCGCTCAATTCGGTAGTTAGCACTTACGGCGGGCAACCCACCGAGGCCGTGCTGCGGGGCATGTTCTACGCCGGGCGGCTCGAACGTACCTACAGTCGAGGGTCGGCCCCGCTCCGGTTTCCGATGGCGGTAGCGATGGAAGATCAAACCCTGCCGTTGGGCCTTGCATCGTTGTGGGCGGGGTCGGGCGCTCGCTATAGCTGGAAGGGCGTTTGCAACTGCGCCACCCGAATCGGGCATAAACTACGCGTTCGTCGGCATCCGCTGTATCGCTATACAGGCCTCGATGGGCGGGGTGTGCTGATGAAATGGTACAATATTCCGGGCGAAAACACGGGGCTGGGTGGCTACGCCGAAACCCGTCAGCAAAACAAAGCAACCGACCTAATCGCCAGCCTGACCAAAACCGTCGATGACCTGACCACGCTCTGCGACACGGCTTCGGCCTACCCCTACAACGTAGCGGGGGCGTTCGGCTACGGCTGGGACGACCTCGACACCTACAACGCCCCGGCGTTTGGCACCGTAGCCCGGCAAACGACCAACCCCACGCGCCGGGTGCGGGCCTCCAACGAAATCGACTTCTTCCGCGACGTGGAGCAGACGTACCCGAACCTACCCGCCCAGTCGGTATCGCTGGGAAATGAGTGGGACGTGTACCCGGCCTCACTCAACGAAACCACCGCTCAGGTACGTCGGGCTACCGAAAAATTGCGGGCCGCCGAAGCCCTGGCCACGCTGGTTTCGCTCAAAAATCCCGCGTTTGGAAGCGACTTAACATCGGAGAAAGAGGCCGCGTGGGATGCCTACGGGCTGTATTGGGAGCACAATTGGACTGCCGACGGCCCCATTACCCGCTCCGACCGGGCCGATTGGCAGATTCGGCAGAAAAACGCCATCGTGCGCTACGTCGATACGCTCTACAACCGGGCGGTGCTGGGTTTGGGGCAACAACTCAAAGCGGGTTCGGCGGACCGGTTTTTTGTGTTCAACCCCCTAAACTGGACCCGCACCGACGTGGCCGATCTGGCCTTTGCCAGCCCATCGCCCGTAACGGTCATCGACCTTACTACGGGCCGGGAAGCCGTGAGCCAACGGATTCAGAAAAATGGGCAGTCGTTTCTGCGGATTTGGGCCGAAAACGTACCCTCGGTTGGCTACAAAGTCTTCGAGATTCGCCCTGGTGTACCGACCCGTTGGCCCGATGCGGCTACCGTTACAGGCGAGGTGATCGAGACGGGTTCCTACCGCCTTCGACTCCGAAAATCGGGCGTAATCACGGAATTGACCGACTTACGGACGGGCCGCGAACTGGCTCGGCAGACCGATGGCCGGTGGTTGAACGACCTGGGTACAAAAAACCTCGACGCAGGTGAGCCGGTGGTGGTCGAGAATGCGGACGATACGGTGGACCGGGGGGTGTCGGTAACACTTCGGGCCGTTTCCAACGATCCTGTTCCCCACACCGTGCGGGTCACGCTCTACCGCAACAGCGGGACAAGTACACAGCCCCGTATCGAGATTGAAGATAGCATCCGGGCCAACTTCGGTGACCTCAAAACCTGGGCTTTTTCGCTGAACCTAACCAACCCCACCACCCACCACGGCGAGTTGGGGGCCGTACTGACCGCCAAAAAAGAGACAGTGGTGGTCACTATGCCGCCCGCAATGCCCGCTACGACTGGTTGACATTCAACCACTTTGCTGACCTGAGCGAACCGGCTTTCGGGCTGACGATCTCGAATGAAGACTGTTCGTTTTTTCGGCTCGGCCAAAGCACTGCCGACTCGCTTTGGGACACCTCAGCCCAACTCAACGCGCTCGCGGGCGGGCAAGCCGACGGCCCAACACTGGGCATCCAGAACCAACACGGAGCAACCGATTTTCGCTACCGTTTCGCACTGACCACGCACCACGGAGCCTTCGACGCAGCAACCGCCATGCGCTTTTCGCTCGAACACCAGAACCCGTTGGTCGCGGGCCGGGTTACGGGTTCGGTGAGCCAGTATCCCGAAAAAACGTATTCGTTTCTGAGCCTGACTGACGCCAATCCGGCGGGCAATCAACCCGGCGGGGTGCTGTTGTGGAGCCTGAAACCGAGCGAAGAGGGCATTGCCAGCGGGATAATTGCCCGGTTCTGGAATGCCGCCAACGGGACTGCTACGCCAACCCTCCGGCTGTCGCAACCTATCCAACAAGCCTGGCAAACGAGCCATATTGAAACAAACGAACGGGTACTGGAACCAACCAATCGGCAGCTCAAGATTCGCTTTTCACCACAACAGTTAAACACGTACCGGCTCAGGGTAGCCAACTGAGCCTAATTTTGTACCTATGGAAAGCCGTTTTACTCGCCAATTCCGTTTCCCTTTTCGTTCGGTTGTGGCCCTCTTGCTGTTACAGACTATGACGCTTAACGCCTGTGCGCCGGGGCGTTCGCTGCCTCACGGCAAACAGGAACCAAGGTTACAAGCCCTTGTCGAGGGCGAGTTAAGCGAGTCGGTGCCGGGGGTACTGCTGCACGTTGACTACCCCGACAAACGGTTTTTCTGGAGTGGAGCGGCTGGGGTGTCCGACAGGGAAAGCAAACAAAAACTGCAAGCAGATCAGCCCTTCCGAATCGCCAGCGTCACCAAAACCTTTGTGGCTTCGGCCATCCTGCGCCTGTGGGAGGATCAGAAACTGGCCTTAGACGACCCCATCATTCGCTTTATCGCCCCGGCGCATGTTGCCCTGCTGCGTCAGGGTGGGTATGCCGTCGAGCAGATAACCATACGGCACTTGCTTACACACTCCAGCGGTCTGTTCGACCATACCAACACGAAAACGTACCTGCCCAACGTGCTGAAGAACCCCACCCATCGCTGGACGCGAACGGAACAGATCACCGAAGCCGTTACGGGCGGCAAGCCAGTGGGGCAGCCGGGAGAGCGGTTTAGCTATTCCGATACAGGCTATATTCTGCTGGGCGAAATCATCGAAACCATCACACAAAAAAGCCTGAACGACGCCCTGCGTGATCTGCTTTCGTTTAAGCGATTGGGCCTCATCCATACCGCTTTCGAAAACACCTCTGGTCGGGCCGGGCAACCCCAAAACCGGCTGCATCAGTACATAGACGGCACCGATACATACCGTTTCGACCCGTCCATTGATCTATACGGTGGCGGTGGTCTGCTGTCGACGACGGCAGATCTGACCCGGTTTTACCAGGCTTTGTTCAGCCATCGTGTGTTTCGTCAGCGAGCAACCTTAGACACGATGCTGATGAAGCGCGACTACGCAACCGAAGCAAAAATGGATTACCGAATGGGTATTTACGCCACGAAGATCAATGGTTTGGATGCCTTCACCCATGCTGGTTATTGGGGTACGCAGGTTGTGTATATCCCGACCTTAAAACTGGCCATGGCAACGAACTACAGTCAGTTCTGGGCGCAACGTGGCAACGCGCCTATACTGGCCAACGCGTTAACGGAACTACAAAATGGGCAGTAAGTGCCGCCCGTAACACACAACGGAATGGCGTGTATTCGGGCAATTCGTTGCAACGGCTTGTCGGGGTCTTAACCCCGTCGCGCATATAACTTCTGGTACGCTTGCGGACTCACACCCGTAATGATTTTGAAATGTTTATGAAAGCTGGTGAAGTTGTTAAAACCGCTTTCGTAGCAGATTTGCTTATTATTTAACTGGTTTTCCAACAGCAACTTACAGGCGTAACCTACCCGTATTTCGAGCAGAAAATCGGTGAATGGTTTGCCTGTTTTCGATTTAAAGTAGCGGCAAAACGAACTCGGCACCAACCCCACTTTGGCCGCAATGGCTTCCAGCGGAATTTTCTCCCGAAAATGGTCGAAGGCATATTCGTAAATGGTGTTGATCCGCTCGGTTTCGGTTTCAGACGATTGGTGCCGGAACCCCAGCGACGACAGGGGCAGCACCTCCCGGCTGTCGCCCGTGGCAATAGCAACCAGACATTCCAGCAGGTGAATCAGGCGGTACGTACCTTCGGAATGCCTGATTTTATTCACCAGCAACGCCACTCGATCACGGGTTTGACCCTCTAGAAACAACCCCCGCCCCGACTGTTCGAGCGCAGTGCGGAGAAGCCGGTTTTCGGGTAGTTGCATGAAGCGATCACCCCAAAGGTTTTCGGTAAAGTGAATGACCGTTGAGCAAAGTAACTCGCCCGATTCTATTTCAGGAAAATCGTCGTCGTACCGCCAGAAGTGTGGCAGATTGCTTCCCACCAACACGATGGTATCGGCACTAAATCGCTGAATGTGGTCGCCCATAAACTGCGTACCGCTGCCCCGATGAATGTGAATTAGTTCGAGTTCGGGGTGATAATGCCAACGATTATTGATGTTGGGTTGCCGGAATTCCCGAAACGAAAACGAATGATCTGCCCCGCTGGGCACTTTCAGTAAATGGGGCTTCATGCAGGTAATTCAACGTTGGACAGAAACGCCATGAAATTTGCTAAATCTATGTCAAAATCGCTTAATACCTTGTCAATTTAAGCCAAAATACCAGATTAAAAACGTATTTCTTTGCATTATTCAACTAGGTACTAACTATTTTGTGCTGGTCAATATGACGGCAATCCGCATTGATTCTCATCAACATTTCTGGCAATATGATCCCGCCCGGCACGTCTGGATGTCCGACGACATGCCAACGCTCAAAACCGATTTTGGCCCCGCCGATCTTGCCCCGCTGCTGTGGACCTGTTCCCTCGACGGCTGCGTGGCGGTGCAGGCCGATCAGTCGGAGGCCGAAAACACGTACTTGTTGGGACTTGCCCAAAAGCACCAATTCATTCGCGGCATTGTCGGGTGGGTCGATTTGCAGGCCGATGACCTGACCGACCGGCTGGCCTACTACCAACAGTTCCCGGCCATGAAAGGCTTCCGGCACGTACTGCACGATGAACCGCAGCGCGATTTTATGCTGCGCCCGGCCTTCCGGCGGGGCATCGGCCAACTGGCCCGGTTCGGCTACACCTACGACCTGCTGATTTTCGTGGATCAGATGACCTACACGCTCGACCTCGTGCGGGCCTTCCCCGATCAGCCGTTCGTAATCGACCACATTGCCAAGCCCTATATCCGGCAGGGGGTGATGGGCGAGTGGGCAACGTACCTGACCCAACTGGCAACCTGCCCCAACGTATCGTGCAAAATCTCCGGCCTCGTCACCGAAGCCGACTGGCATCACTGGAAGCCCGCCGATTTCCACCCCTACCTCGACGCGGTAGTGGAAGCCTTCGGGACAGACCGAATCATGTACGGCTCCGATTGGCCGGTCTGCACGCTCGCCGGTACGTATGCCGACGTCTATGGCCTCGTTGCCGATTATTTCGCCCGCTTCAGTCAAACTGAACAAGACAATTTCTTCGGCGAAAATGCCGCTCGTTTTTATGGACTTTAAAGAAATGGTTGGGACACAGAGATGCACAGAGGTTACACAGAGCTACACAGAGAGGTATTTAAAAAACCTCCGTGTAACTCCGTGCAGCCTCTGTGCATCTCTGTGTCCCAAAAAAATAGGATGAACGCTATTATTCTTGAACAACCCGGTGCCTTCTCCCGCATCACCAAAGACCATCCCGGTCCACCGGCAGCGGGGCAGGTCTTGTTGAAAATCAGGCGATTGGGGGTGTGTGGTACCGACCTACACGCCTACAACGGGAAGCAGCCGTTTTTCACGTACCCCCGTATTCTGGGCCACGAAATTGCCGCCGAGGTAATCGCGCTGGGCGAGGGCGTTACCCACCTGAACGTGGGCGACCGCTGTGCCGTGATGCCCTACCGAAACACCTCGACAGACCAGGCGGTGCGCCGGGGCAAAACCCACTGTGGCGACCACGTGCGGGTGCTGGGCGTACACGAAGACGGGGCAATGCAGGAGTATATGCTCTACCTGGCCGACCACGTGTACCCGGCCAACGCCCTGAGTCTCGATCAGATTGCGATGATCGAACCGCTGGCCATCGGGAGCCACGCCATCGAGCGCGGGCAGGTCGGGTCCGATGACATCGTGCTGGTCGTTGGGGCGGGGCCAATTGGCATTGCGGCTATCCTGATGGGGCAGTTCAAAGCGGCCCGGATTATCGCCCTCGACATGAATCAGGACCGGCTCGATTTTGTGGCTCACAAATGCCCCGGCGTTGACACCATGAAGGTAAGTGATGGCGTTATTGGCGAGTTGCAAACGCTGCTCAATGGCGATTTACCCACGGTGGTGATCGACGCAACGGGCAACAAGGCCTCGATGGAAAAATGCGTGGAATACGTCGCGCCCGGCGGTACGGTGGTGTATGTGGGGCTATTTATCGGTGACCTTCAGTTTCACGACCCTTACATACAGCGCAAAGAGCTAACCCTAAAAACCTCGCGCAACGCCTACCCGGACGACTTCACGAAGATTATCCGGCTGATGGAATCGGGCCTGCTCAACATCGACGGGTACGTTACTCACCGGCTCGCTTTCGACACCCTGACCGAAACGTTCACTTCGCTCTATGACCCGCAGCAACGAGTCATCAAAGCCGTTATTGAGTTTTGAAAGACCCCACCCCAACCCCTCCCCGTTAGGGAGGGGCTAATGCTCCGCCAATAGGCCGAGTCTGAAGCCCCTCCCTAACGGGGAGGGGTTGGGGTGGGGTGTTACGCTACAAACCATGAAACCAACCTACAAACCTGATATTTACAGCAGCACTTTCCCGGCCCACGGGAGCCGATTAGTCTATGGCACCTCCGGTCTGGGGGGCGTGTGGGGCGCGGTCGATCCCGGCGAATCGGTCGATTGTTTGCTCTATGCGCTGGAAAACGGCATCACGAGCCTCGACACGTCGCCGTCTTACAGTAATTCCGAAACGTACGTGGGGAAGGCACTGCGCCGATGGGAAGGCGAGCGACCTTTTCTGAGCACCAAAGTAGGGCGGTTGCAGGCGGCTACGGCCCACGATGCCCGGCTGGATTACTCCGTCGAGGGCATGACCAACAGCATCAAGCGCAGCCTTGATTTGCTCGGCGTCGATTCGGTCGATCTGCTGTTCCTGCACGAACCGCAATGGGTGCCACTCGACCGGATCGACGAGATTCTGGACACGCTGCAATCGTTCCGCGAGGCTGGCTACACCCGAATGCTGGGCATTGGCGGCAACCCGTCGCCTGAATTTCGGCCCTACATACGTAGTAAGGTGTTTCAGGTGGTCTCTACGTTTTGCCGGATGGATGCCTGCAACCTGTCGGCGTTTGATGAGGAGGTAGGGCTGTATCAACAGCAGAATATAGCCGTGTATGCGGCTTCGGCTTTGCATTTTTCGCTGCTCGGCAACCGCTTCGAGACCTACACGAAACAGCCGCCCGTTGGCGACGACTACATCAGCGACCGCGACATTCAGAACGCGATTCGGGTGAACGAAATCGCCAAAAAACACGGTCTGCCACTGCCCACGCTGGCCCAACGCTACCTCTTCTCGATGGCCGAGGCTACCCGCGTGGTGATGGGTGCCCGAACCATCCCCCAAATCCAAAACACCATCAACGACTGGCGGCAGGGGGCCTTGCCCGAGGAGGTGTTTGATGAAATAACAAACACAATAGCCCCCTAACCCCCGAAGGGGGAAGTGCTGCCGCATGCGTTGCTGTCGCATCAAAAAACGGCCTTTGGCCGAAAAGGATGCGGCAGCACTTCCCCCTTCGGGGGTTAGGGGGGCTTCAAATTCCTATGATCGATACTATTATCATTGCCGTCTATCTGATTGGTATTATGCTGGTTGGCGTGTTTTCGGTGGCCCGTAAGAACATGTCGAGCGAGGTCTATTTTCTGGCCGGGCGCGACCTGAATTGGGTGGTGGTTGGCGCGGCACTGTTCGCGTCCAACATCTCGACGATTCACCTGGTGGGGCTGGCCGCTTCGGGCTATAACGAAGGGCTGGTGTGGGGCAATTTCGAATGGATGGCCACCTTCACGCTCATCATCCTGAGCCTCGTGTTCGCGCCGTTCTACTTCAAAAGCCGCATCTCGACCCTGCCCGAATTTCTGGAAAAACGCTACAGTCCAGCCTCGCGCACGTTTTTGGCGTTTATGGCCATTTTGGGGGCGTTGTTCGTGCATATTGGTATGAGCCTCTATGCCGGAGCGGTCGTGTTCAAGGCCTTCTTCGGCATCGACGTGTTCGTGTCGATCCTGGTTATCTCGCTTATCACATCTATTTACACCGTCATCGGTGGGCTGAAAGCGGTGGTCATCACCGAGACGATTCAGACCGTTGTGCTCATCGGCGGGGCTATCGTATTGACCATTTTCGCCATTCAGGCCTTGCCCGGACACGGTATTCATTCGCTGGCCGAGTTCAAAGCGCAACTTAAACCCGGTCAGCTCCGCATCCTGCACACTGACGAATCGATCAAGGCCGTTTCGGCGTCAGGAAGCAATTCGGGGCTGACGTGGTACGCCGTGTTTCTGGGCTATCCCATTTTGGGGCTGTGGTACTGGTGTTCCGACCAAACCATCGTGCAGCGGGTGCTGGGGGCCAAAACCCAATACGACGCGCAGGTGGGGCCGCTCTTTGCCGGGGTGCTGAAACTGCTGCCTGTGTTTATGCTGGTACTGCCGGGGGTGATCGGCTACGTCCTGTTTCGGGACAAAATCGGGACCGATGCCAATCAGGCGTTTCCGGTGCTGGTCAATGAACTGCTGCCGGTGGGCCTGCGGGGCATCATGGGTGCGGCTATGCTGGCGGCCCTGATGAGTACGGTGGCCTCGGCCCTCAACAGCACAGGTACGTTGGTAGCCGTCGATATTGTGCAGCGGCTCCGGCCCGACACCACCGATAAGCAACTGGTGCAGATTGGGCGCGTGGCCTCGGTCGTGATTATGGTGCTGGCCATTGCCTGGTCCACGCAGGGCGACCGCTTCACGAGCATTTTCGAGGCCATCAATAAAATCGCAGCCGCGTTGGCCCCGCCCATCGCCACCGTGTTTTTGTGGGGCGTCTTCTCCAAACGCGGCACCAAACAAGCCGCCATCGTTACGCTCTGGACGGGTTTTGTACTGGGTGTAATGGCGTTTTGTCTCGATTTCACACCTATCAGCGGGCAAATGTACATAACCGACGGATGGGGCATCCCGTTCATGATGCAGGCGTGGTGGCTGTTCTGCGGGTGTTCGGTGGTCTATTTTGTTGTGAGTTATTCCACACCCCGGCCCGACCCGGCAGTGATCGAGAAATATACCTGGGAAAACCCCATCAGCATCATCACGAAGGGCAAACTCACCGGCCTCGCCGACGTTCGAATACTGGCCGGGTTGCTGCTGCTGACGCTGGTTGTATTGTATTCAATTTTCGCATGATGGATATGTAGAGACGCAACCCTTTGCGTCTCGGGCGCGTCAGCCCTTGTGCGTCAGCAAAACAAAACCATCCGGTTCTAAAGCCATCCGGTCAGGAGACGCAAAGGGTTGCGTCTCTACATTAATCGATATGAAACCAATTCAATTAATCCTCCTACTGCTATCCGGTACGTCGTTGGCCCAAACGCCCGCAGCCTATTGGTCGTTCGATCAAATCAAGCAGGCTGAAACCGTTAAGCCCCTCACGCGCAAGGGATTGAAGGCTCCCGAAGTGTACCGAAACTACGCTCTAACCGAGTCCGTGACAAGGGGGCAGGGTCAGATTCTCGGCGCGTTCCACAAGTCAGTGCCGGGCGTGGTAGGAAATGCCCTGCAACTCGATGGCAACACGAGTTTTGTGGAGGCAACCCCAGTCTCAGTATCGGGCGACTTTAGCGTGGGGGCTTGGATAGCTCTGGGCGCGTACCCGACGCACTGGTGCCCCGTAGCCGACCAAAACGTGGCGAGTGGCAAGGGATTTTTCTTAGGAATAGATGCGCTGGGCCACGCGGGTTTCCGGGCATTTGTGGGCGGTCCGACGGGTCGGGGGAAGTGGGTTGAGATGCAGGGCACAGACCGAATTCCGCTTCGGCAATGGACGCATGTGCAGGGGGTGTTCTCCCCTACTGAAGGGCTGACGCTCTACGTCAATGGCAAGTCCGCAGGCTCGGCCAAAACGACGGATGACTTTGAACCCGCCACCAACGTACCCCTTCTCATTGGCAAAAGCAGCACCCGGCAAAAACCCGCCGGTACCGTTCGACCCAACGCGACCGCCGAGGTAAACACCTTCTTCGACGGCCTCATCGACGAGCTAATGATCTACGACAACGCGCTCACGGCCAGTGAGGTAGCTGGGTACGTTCAGAAAACCGCCACGACAGCCCCACCCGCGCTACCCGCCCGGTCGCTGCCGTTAGCGGGGGCTTCGACGGGTCAGAAGTTCGGCGCGATTTATACAACCTTGCCCTACTACGAAGCCTGGGATAAGCTGTGGCCGGTGAATGGGCAGGCCGACGTAGTGGTGCAGTTCGATAACAGCCCGGCCAAGCTGAACGCAGCCCGGTTCGTGTTCTGGCGCGGCACAAGCTACATCCCGCACTGGGTAACGGAAAACGGTATCTGGTACAACAACGAGTTTCTGGAAACGTGGAGCGCGAAAGGCTCGCACGAGCCGATGTCCGACAAGCGGTGCCAGTTTTCGCACGTGCGAGTGCTGGAAAGCTCCGATGCCCGCGCCGTGATTCATTGGCGGTACGCGCTCATCGACAACTGGAACGAACAGGCCCGCGTCGATTCGCTGACGGGCTTCGGCGAATGGGCCGACGAGGTCTACACGATCTACCCTGACGGTATCGGGACGCGCACCATCACGCTGCACAGCTCGCAGCCGCAATCGGCGCACGAGTGGCACGAGGGCATCGTGGTGATGGGGCCGGGCCAACGCCCGGAGCAGGTGCTGCAACCCGGCGCGCTCACACTGGCCAACATGAAGGGCGAAACGCACACCTACTCGTGGCAAAACGGCATCCCGCCCGAAGCCGGTAAGGATGGCTACATCACCCTGCCCGCCGGGGCCAACATCCACGTCGTGAACACCAACTCGACCCTGAAGCCATTCACGATCATTGCCCCGACCGCCAACCCGATCTGGGACATTTACCACGGCGAATTACGCCGGGAGGTGAGTATGTTCCCGTGGTGGAATCACTGGCCCGCAGCTCAGAAAGCCTCCGATGGCCGCTACGCGATGGACGCCGACTATGCCTCGCACTCGTCGCTCTCGCACGCCAACTGGGATGCCTACGCCCAAACCGAAAACAGCATGACCAAGGTGATGCTCCACGGCCTCACCGCCGGTAAACCCGCCGATTGGGTCACGTTGGCCCGGTCGTGGAGCAGCCCGGCCCGCCTGACGCTGAGTACCCCGACTGGGTTTTCGGGAGGAGATTATGACCCCACCGAACGGGCCTGGCAAATCCAGAGCAGGGGCCAGCCAGCCTCGCTAAAATTCACCCTCGCCGGCAGCGAAACCACCCCCATCGACAATCCGGCTTTTGTGGTGAAAAACTGGGGCAACCGCCCCGTATCGCTCACGCTCGATGGCAAGCCGGTGCCGCGTGGCAAAGCGTTCCGCTACGGCTTCCGCGACGGTCTCAACGGAACGGATTTGATTGTATGGCTTGAGAAAAAGGCCACACAACGGCTATCGGTCATGTTGATAGCGGGCAAAAATTAACGATAGAATATGGAGCAACTAATCCACTGCAACTGCGCCACCTGGTCGGGGTGTTGGGCGGCTACAAATGGTGTTGTCATGTTCGTGTGAGTGCCTCATCGTCAGCACCACCAACGCAAGCAAGGGCAGGCAACTTATACATAAAGCAGTTCGGAATGTCATAGTAAAAGCTGGCGGGTTCGGGTCAGACCAGAATACCTTTAATAAGTTTGCCCTCAACGTCAGTCAGTCGGAACCGACGACCCTGATATTTGTAGATCAGTTGCTCGTGGTCGAGACCCAGCAGGTGCAGCAGCGTGGCCTGAAAATCATGGACATGAACCGGGTCTTTCACAATGTTATAGCTGAAATCGTCCGTTTGCCCGTAAGAAAAACCGGCTTTTACCCCTGCCCCTGCCATCCACATCGTGAAACAACGCGGGTGGTGGTCGCGCCCGTAATCCGTTGTACTCAACTTACCCTGCGAGTACACCGTTCGGCCAAACTCTCCGCCCCAGACCACCAGTGTGTCTTCCAGCAGGCCGCGCCGTTTGAGGTCGATGATAAGCCCGGCGGTGGCCCGGTCAACCTGCTGGCATTGCCGGGCTATGCCTTTGGGTAACGCCCCGTGGTGGTCCCAGCCCTGGTGGTACAACTGCACAAAGCGCACGTCTTTCTCCAGCAATTTACGGGCCAGCAGGCAGTTGGCCGCAAACGTGCCTTTGTCGCGGCTGTCGGGTCCATAAAGGTCGAATACGTCGTCTGATTCGTGGGTGGTATCCATCACCTCCGGCACCGACGTCTGCATCCGAAAGGCCATCTCATACTGCGAAATTCGGGCGTTCACTTCCGGGTCGCCCCAGCTTTCGTTCTGCAGTTGGTTCAGTTGACTTAGGTAATCGAGCATTTCCCTCCGGTCGGCCCCGTCGTAGCCGTCGGGGTTGTTTAAAAAAAGCACCGGGTCTTTGCCCGCCCGGAACTGAACGCCCTGGTATTCGGAAGGCAGAAATCCATTTCCCCACAATCGGGCATAAAGCGGCTGGTCTTTAGGGGCATTCTTCGAAACCAGCACAATGAAAGCGGGCAGGTTCTGATTCTCCGATCCAAGCCCGTAATTAACCCACGAACCAATCGACGGGCGACCGGGCAGTTGGTGGCCCGTTTGAAAAAACGTGATGGCCGGGTCGTGGTTGATCTGTTCCGTGAAGAGTGATTTAATCAGACATAACTCATCGACTACCTGCGCCGTGTAGGGCAGCAGTTCGCTCACCCAGGTTTGCGTTTTGCCGTGCCGGGCAAATTGGTAGCGGGAAGGGGCGATGGGCAAAGCAGCCTGATTGGCACTCATACCTGTGAGCCGCTGCCCCTGCCGAACCGAATCGGGCAGGTTTTTGCCCAGCATCGCCGTGAGTTTGGGTTTGTAATCAAAGGTTTCAAACTGCGAGGGGCCACCGGCCATGAACAGATAAACGACACGCTTTGCCTTTGGGGCCACGCGCTGCCGAATGGTTTCGAGTGTTTGCTCGCTCGTTGGTTCGCCCCACGCCCGATTATTCAGCAGACCTCCCAAAGCCACCGCGCCTAAGCCCGAAGCGGTGCGAAGCAGGAAATTCCGGCGGTCGAGCTGGCTCTTCAGACCGGTCAGATCGGGGTCACGGGCAATCTGGGGGGGCGGGGTATGATGGTGATGCAGACTCATGGGAATCAGCGTTTGGTCAGGGTAGCGTCTGAGTTCAAAATAGTACTGGCAACAACGGCGTTGGCCGCAATCAGTGCCGGGTCGAGGGTAGAATCGGGGCGACGTAAGCCGGCGTTGAGCCAGCCGGTTACTTTGCCCCGATTGGCCCTGAACAGGTCGTGTTGCGTCTGGTACAGTTTCGTCAGCAACGCCAGCTCCCGCTCCTGCGGCATTCGACCCGTTAGCCGCCTGTATGTTTGGGTAATGGCCTGACGTATGTCGGGCGTTTTTGCCATTTGTTCGCCCAGTACGCGGGCGGCTTCCAGAAAGGTAGGGTCGTTGAGCGTTACCAACGCTTGCAGGGGCGTGTTGGTACGCTGCCGACGCACGATGCAGCTACTCCGGGCCGGGGCATCGAAGGTTGCCAGCGTTGGGTTGGGCACCGACCTCTTCACGACCACATATAAACTCCGGCGATATACGGCATCGGTCGAATCGGCTTTGTAGGTCATGCTGTTGATGTCCCACAGGCCATCGGGCTGGTAGGGCTTCACGCTCCTGCCACCAATAGCCGGATTCAGCAACCCGCTGGCAAGCAACGCATTATCGCGAATCATTTCGGCAGAAAGCCGGGCAGAAGGGCCTCGTGCCAGCAGCCGGTTTTCAGCATCGCGGTCGCCTGGGCGAGTATGCGAGTCCTGCCGGTACGTTGCCGACATCACCATCAGCTTCACGAGCCGCTTTACGTCCCAGTCGTAGTCGTGCTGAAACGTCACGGCCAGCCAGTCGAGCAGGTCGGGGTGGCTGGGCGTCTCGCCCTGATTACCAAAGTCCTCGGCGGTTTTGACCAGCCCGGTGCCAAAAAATAGCTGCCAGTAGCGGTTTACGGCTACGCGGGCCGTTAGCGGGTGGTTGGGGTCTGTCAGCCATTCGGCCAGCCCCAGCCGGTTTCTGGGCCGGTTGGCGTTGGGCGAGAAGGGTAAAATAGCCGGTGGGGTGTTGGACAACACGGGCAGCCCTGGCCTGTCGTACTGCCCCCGTTGCAATACAAAGGCTTTTTTGGGAATCGGCATTTCCTGCATCACCATAATTTCGGCCACCGAGCGCATCGAATCGCTGAGGACCGTCCGGCGTTTTTGCAACTCCATCCGGGCCGTCTGTACATCCGCATCTTCAGCCGACAGGTAATAGGCTTGCAGGGTGGCCCGGTCCTGCGTGTTCAGGTCGGCGGGGGCTTTTGTCGCCACGGTCGACCAACGCGTCGTTCGGGACAGGATGCCTACTTCAAACGGGGTTAAGGTTCGGTTATACACCACTACCTCATCGACCTTGCCGCCTTTGAAACCCAGCCCGCGCCACCAGCCTCCGATTTGGAGGGCGGGTTCGTTTTTCTGGAAGAAAATAATGTCTTTGTAGAGTTGATCAATCACGGTTTCCAGAGGCATCTCGGCACCGTTGAGGTAGAGTTTAAATCCATCGGCTTTGGAGGAACCGTCGTAGGTCATGGTCAACTGCACCCAGGTTTCACGCGGCACCGGCCCCAGACTTTGGCGGGTAATGGCATTGGAGGGAGCCGTGTGGGCCATGCTGATTTCCAGCCGGTTGGCTTTCATCATGAGGTGATACCCCTTGAAATTATACAGCCGTTCGGCATTGGCTTTGTGGAAAATGACCCCTTCCCTGAAGTTTTTTGGTATCCAGACCCACAGCCCCACCGTGAACGGGTCGGCCTGCCGAAACACGCCCACGTCTTTCAGGTCAGCGTAGGTGTCGCCATTGAGCAGCAACACCTGCCCGCGCGATGTTTTTTCAAAAACGGGCTTGTCCGGCTCGCCTGCGTCGCGTTTCATGACCCCTTTCTGCATTGGATTGGCGGTGTTCACCAGCGAGTCCTCGAAGGTGTAGTAGCCCTGCAAACCTGCCTGCGGTATCTCCTGAGTAGCCAGTTTCTGGTAGGCGTTCGAGGCAATCCACGCATCGGCGGCTGGCCGGGCGGCTGCTTCGGCTCTGGAAACAGTGTCCTGCTGTTGCGAAATCCCGGTTTTCATGAACGCAATCAGTTCGGCCTGTTTGTCGGTTGGCAACAGTAAGGTTGGTGTGGGTGGGTCATCGTTCCAGGAAATCTGCCCGGCTTCGCGGACGTTGTTGAAAAAGCTGTAGAGTTCGTAGTAATTCTGCTGGGAGATGGGGTCGTATTTATGGTCGTGGCAGCGGGCGCATCCCAGCGAAATCGCCAGAAACGCATCGCCCAGGGTGTTGGTCCGGTCCATGACGTACTCGGTCTGGAATTCTTCTTCCACAATGCCCCCTTCCATATTTTGTTGGTGGAGCCGGTTGAAGGCCGTAGCAATTAGCTGGTCGCGGGTGGGGTTTTTCATCAGATCGCCCGCCAGTTGCTGGTGAATAAACTCCCGGTACGACAGGTTCTGGTTGAAGGCCCGGATCACCCAGTCGCGGTAGGGCGACATATCCCGCAATCGATCAACGGTGTAGCCGTGGGAGTCGGCAAAACGGGCCACGTCGAGCCAGTCGGTAGCCATTTTTTCGCCGTAGTAGGGCGTTGCCAGTAACCGGTCTACCTGCTTTTCGTAGGCGTTGGGGCTGTTGTCGGCCAGAAAGGCATCCAGTTCGGGCAAGGTTGGGGGCAGGCCCGTCAGGTCGAGCGACAACCGGCGCAACAGCAGGTCTTTGGGTGCTTCGGGCGACGGCTCTAACCCCTCTTGTGCCAACCGGCTATGAATAAACCGATCTATTTCATTTACTGGCACCGAAGCTGTTTTCCCGGTGGTCGTTGGCACGGCTCTGCGTTGGGGTTTCACAAACGCCCAATGGGGCTGATAAACGGCTCCGTCGTTGATCCATTTCAGCAATACAGCTTTCTCGTGAGCCGACAACGATAGGTGCGACTCGGGCGTGGGCATCTGATAATCAGGATCAGTAGACAGAATACGCAGTGCCACTTCGCTTTTTTGCCAGTTGCCGGGCCTGATGGCTACCCTACCCGGATTTTCGGGTAGCGGCCCGTAGGCGGTCCGGGCCATGTCGAGCCGTAATCCTGCTTTCTGCTTGGCTTTGTCGGGGCCGTGGCAGGCAAAACATTTGTCGGACAAAACCGGCTTTACGTACTGGTTGTAATCTATTTGCGGGGGTAGTTTTTCGTAGGCGAGCCTGACGTCGGTCGGGAGTTTTACCCCATCCGTCGGTTGTTTCGCGCTACCTGTTGGCGATGGCTGAAGCCACCAGCCGGGCAGGCTGATGATGCAGGAGGCTAATCCAGGAAGGAGGTATCGTACCATAACGCTTATGTGAAGGTCAAAGAGCTTTGTTCGTATCGGGACGGGCACCAGCCTGGAAACGCAGTTGCTGGGTGCCGGTTTCTATCATCAGCTTCGGTCGGGCTTTTTGCAGCCGCTGAATGCCTTCCGGCGTCGTCTGGGTTTGCCACAGATAGAGTACGCTCAGGTTTGGGCAGCGGAGCAGTTGGTCCAGCCCGGCATCGGTAATGGCGGTGCCGTAGAGGTTCAATTGCTCCAGGTTGGGTAGTGCTGGCAACACCTGCAACCCGGCATCGGTAATACGGGTGTTTTCCACGTTGAGCCGGGTGAGGTGTTTCAGCACCCGTAACTGGTTCAGGTCGGCGTCGCTCACGGGTTGGCCCGACAACCGCAGGTGGATCACCTGCTCGCCTACGCCCGCCAGTTCGGTCAGTAGTTGCGGAGTAAATGCCTTCACGTTGACGAAGTTGACCGACAGGTAGTTGGCTCCTGCTGCCAGCTTCGATACCCGAACCTGTTGCCCAGTCAGCTTTGTTAAAACCGCCTGATCAGGTTCATCGACTGGCCGGGCGAGCAACGCCGACTCCCGGCCCACGGCCTGAAGCTTTGTCTGGGCTGCTGTTGTGGTTAACTGGATAGAATCGGGCAGGGCGTCAGGCGCGGCATCGGCAAGCGCGGCAGCCGGAGCCGACATGGCGGGCTGAATAACCTCCGTTTGCTCCGTAAATATGGCTCCCTGCTGAATCCATTGCTGAATTACGGCTATCTGCTGCGGGCCAGGTTGCCGCTTACCTGTGGGCGGCATGTGTCTTTCGTCGTCTTCGGGTAGCAGCAGATACGTAAAGAGCTTACTTTGAGCAGGACGACCAGCGACCAGGACACGGCCATTTTTACCCCCCTGCCGGATGTATTCTTCGGAGTCGAGCCGAAGACCGCCCTTTTTCTTACGGGCCGAATGACAGCTATAACAGTTGGTTTTCAGAATGGGTACGATCTGGTCGCGGTACGGAAACGTCCGCCGAATCAAGGGTTTAACCGCAGTATGGCCCGAGTCGGCGAGGTTGGTACTGACAACGGTTTTAGCGGGAAGCACCGATTGAGGAGCCGGATCAGTTTCAGCCATCCGCGTTTTCTGCGGAAACAGATAGTCTTCGCCGTGGGTCAGGTTGCCCCCGTAATGCCCGGCTGTACTGAGCAATCCCACCGTAGCGAGTGCCGGTAGCCATCGGTGCTGCTTCATCAGGTAGGTTACTGCCGCCATACCTGCCGTCAGCAACCCCAGCCACTGATGTTTCTGAACCAGATCAGTCTCATAATCACCCGATTGAGCCAATAGCCAGCCAGTAGCACAGGCCAGTACCGCCGATACCGCCCCAGCACCCCACGCCACAGAAACAGCCGCCGTTGTGTCTATTTTTTTCAGATATCCATAGGCCATTAACCCGGCGGCAAATAGCAGAATGCCAATGGGAAGATGCACCAGCAACGGATGAAAGCGGCCCAGCAGGTCGGGAATGACCATTGACGTGAAGATTATGAATACTATGATTCTTAGAAAAAGTTTACTCAAAAGTAGTCAGCTACCCAGTAGGCTGAAATGAATGAAGGTGATTTATTTTTGTACAAATCCGACATTTGCCTGATAAATAGTTCGTAGTGATCAGGAAAAGCGATGAAAGCCGTAAATAAATTTCTCAAACTCAACCTCCATCTGCTGCACTGCGGCTACATTCAGTTAGGGGCTGAGTGGCGATTCGAGGGCGTTATTAGCCCGTTTTGTCGAATCTATCTCATTACGGAAGGAGAAGCCTGGGTGTATCACCATCAGCGCACATTCAGGCTGCGTCCCGGATTTCTTTATCTGATTCCGAGTTTCACGGTCAGTAGTTATCAGTGTGATGCCACCATGACGCAGTACTACCTGTCGCTTACGGAGGAGACCGACAGCGGCTTCTCCATGTTCGACATGCAACAGATGGATTATGAAGTTCCTGCCTTACCGATAGATGCGTTGCTGTTCAGCCGATTGCTGGAACTCAACCCCAACCGTAGTCTTCAGAATATCGACCCGAAGGTATACGACAACAAACCTGATCTGCTCAGCTTCAACCAACCGGCTCATACTCAGTCGATGGTGCAGCATCTGGAAACGCAGGGCATTTTGCTGCAACTGTTTTCCCGGTTTATGCAATCATCCGACGCGGCCATCCGCGAGCACGAACAGGCACGTATTCAATTGGGCGGTGTGCTGAATTACATCCATACGCACCTGTCGGAGAAACTAACGGTCGCGCAATTGGCCGCTCTCCAGCAGGTTCACCCCGACCATTTTTCCCGCCAATTCTGCCACTTGCTCGGCATCCGGCCCATTGACTATATCAATAACAAACGGCTCGAGCGGGCACAGCTTCTGATTGCCACCTCTTCGCTCCCGCTACAAACGATAGCCGAGCAGGTCGGCATCCCGGACATCTATTACTTCTCTCGGCTTTTCAAACGCCGTTTCGGGATACCACCGGGGCGTTACCGAAAAATGGGCGTTCAGACGTAACGGATGCGTTAGTCCTTCCGCTGTTTTTAATCCGACTTCCCCGCCTGACCATTCACAACGTAATGGCCGGGAACCAGCTTCCAGTTGTTGTCGAAGAAGCCCGCCATCCGAACGCCCTGGCTACCGGAGCGAACCATGTCTAAGCCGAAGATCATAAAATCGGGGAAGCCGCTGGCCCCGGCAAAGTACTGATTAGCCGAAGCTGCCCGCATCCCTTTCAGGCCCGTACCGCCAATGACCGCTACTGAAGCCGTTTGTGAATTTTTAATCGGCCAGACGAAGTAAGCTGCAAGGTCATCGCCCTGCCACTGCTGACTGCCCGCCCGAATCTGGTTGCGCTCGATCTGAATGGGGCAGTCGGCTAAGAGAATTTTCCAGGCCGCGTTGGTGGTCTTGTTGCCGAACAGGATAACGCCCCGGTCAGCGTAATTGGCGAGCGAAAAATCGGTATCGGCCACGATGTCAACGGCCCCGTTGCCCCGGTAGAGCCAGGTTTCGGCGTCGAAACGGGCTTTTTGCCAGTTCCAGTCGTTTTCTTCTTTAGTGCCGCGTGTGCCATACACAAACACCATTCGACTGTTGAACGCGTCTTTGAACGTACCGTTCCGGTGCGGTCCTTTTTGGGTGCGGTCGGGGCGGGTCGTGACGGCCCAGCGGTCTCCGTCTCTTCGCAGAAAGAGCGTATCGTGGGCACTGCTGGTCGTGTGCGTAATGGGCGACTGCCCATCCAGCGTAACAGTAACGGGGGTTTTCGCGCCAAATTGATCTAACGCCAGTTTCAGCGACGCTACGTTGGTCGTAGTGCCGGTAATGCCCTGTTTGGTGCGATTGAGCTGGATACGACTATACACCAATGGCCGTTCCTGCTGCTCGATACCTGCCCACCGGTACGACGAGGAGATACCGGGGTTGGCCGTTGTGAAGTCAATGGTGCTGACGGTCGAATCGGCGGGGATTTCGTGCCAGCGGAAAAACTCGAACAGGGGTTTCCAGTCCACGCTCTGATCGCCGAACCAGTGGCTACCGCCGGGGTATTCGTAGTAGCTCAGGTCGGGCTGCGACTGGCCGAGGATTTTCCGCATCTGTCGGGCGTAGGTAACGGGTACGGTTCGGTCGGCATCGCCGTGGAACACGTACACGCCCAGCGGTTTGTAGTTGCTCGTCAATTTCAGTACGTCGCTCTGGTTTCCGGCACGTAGCAGCATCTGTTCGAGCGGATTACTGCTGCTGTCGGGAATAACGCCATCCGCCGAACCGTATTCTTTCAGCGTTGGATACCCCGCGCAGGGCGCAATGGCTGCCCATTTGTCGGGATACGTAGCGCCGAGAAACCAGGTGCCGTGTCCGCCCATCGAGTGGCCGGTCAGGTAGATGCGCTGCGGGTCGGGTTTGAACTCCGCGTTGGCTAACGCCAGCACTTCGAGGGCATCTAATCGTCCCCAGTCTTCCCAGTTGAAACCACGCGGACGGCGATTGGTAGCGGCCACCAGATTTCCCCAGTCTTTGGGTTTGTAAGCACGCGCCTGTCCACTGGCCTCGACACCCGCCCCGTGCACCGACAAAAACAGAGCCGACGGCGACGTATTGGCCGACGATTGGGGCGTAACGGCATAGTACTGCAAACTCCCGTCGATGCGGCTCACGAACGTCCGGCTGTAGGAGGCCACAGGCGCAACGGCCTCAACCGTAACACTCGCTTTGTCGAGCGATTTGCCTTTCTGAAGCAGTGTCAGTTCGCAGGTTTGTGGTCCTTTTGCATTCACCCCACTACCTTCGAAGCCGAACGCTACTTTTCGACTCGACAGAGCCGGTACGGTCGGTAGGGTGGTTGTTTGTTCCCGGCCCGCCAGTCGGCTTGTGAGTTGCAGACCTGTCAAGGGTGCTTCCGATGTATTAATCACCACGATTGCCCCCTGAAGCGATGCGTTCGATTCGCCCAGCCGGATGCTGGGTAGCGTCGGGTCGTCGGTGCGGAGCAGAGCAGGCTTGTCTATAAACTGTAAGCTGGCGTTGACCATGACCCCGCGTGCGTAGAAGTCGTTCCGCCCTTTGCGAAGTTTGATTGGAATGTGCAGGTAGCCCATGCTGTAGGCATCGCCCATGTGCAGTTCGCCATTTACGTACACGTTACTGTTTCCCCGGATGTTCAGCAGGGCTGTTTGTGCGCGGGGCGCATCGTAGGTCAGATACGTATAGCCACCAGCCCCACCCAGCCCACCACGCATACTACCGGCGGTGACGCCCGGACCGGCGGGTGCCCCGGCGTTACCCCGAAGCGTGCCGCGTAGTCGGAGCCGACCGAGGCTATCGGCGGTTACGGTTGTCCATTTGATCTCCTGGCCCTGCTCGTTGGTTCCGAACACGGCACCTTCGGTAGGCGGGTTGAGCGTACCGGTGTAGAGCTTATACGCCAGCGGGTCAGTATAAATGGCTTCGCGCCCGTAGCGGCTCCCCGTCAGCGCAACCAATCCCTTCGTAAACTGGTACGTATTGGCCGGCGGGGCGGTCTGTGCCAGCGTCTGACCAGCCAATGCCGGCAATAGATAAAGTAAAAATAGTCGGTTGAGCATCAGGCTGAAACGTTATTGTATTTTGAATACCCAGGCGGGTTGGTTGGTCAATAGCTGACGCACCGGTTCGGGCAGCGAAACCACGAGTCCCTCCGGTGTTGAGCGGGTTTTGAGCGATTTACTGTAGCCTAACAAGGTGACTTTTGTTTTGGAAGAAACGCCCGCTAACGTAACGGTAGCGGGTGGAGTTTCACCGTCGGTGGGCAAATACGTCTGGTACGTAGCGTTTCCGTTGCCGGTAAACGCCCACTGCTTTTGCCGGTAAGGTGCTACGGGTTTCGTACCATAAATCGACTCGCCGTTTACGCGCAGCCACGCGCCAATCTCCTTCAGTCGTCCGTAGGCTTCTTCGTGCCATTCGCCATCGGGTCCGGGCGCGATGTTGAGCAGCAGGTTGCCGTTCTTCGCCACGATGTCCACGAGCGTCTGCACCAATTTCCGGCTGGATTTGAAATTCTCTTTAGGAATGTACGACCATGAATCGCCCATCGTCATGCACGACTCCCACGGAATAGGCAGGTACGTATCGGGAATCGACTGTTCGGGCGTTACGTAGTTCTCAAACTCACCCGTTACGGTCCGGTCAACGACCAGCAGGCCCGGCTGATGACTGCGACCCATGCGGGCGATGCGGGCCATGTCGATGTCCTGATCGTAGGGAATGGTACGTTGCCAGCTAATGGTCGAGTCGATGGTGCTGGCCGGACGTACCCATCCGCCGTCAAGCCATAGGATGTCGATTTTGCCGTAGCCGGTCATCAACTCCTGAATCTGGTTGTAGGTAAAGTCTTTGAATTGCTGCCAGCGTTCGGGGTATTTTTTGGGCGCGTACGATACGTTCCGGTCTTTGGGCGGAAAGTAAGGGTCCCAGTAGTACGGTACATGCCAGTCGGGTTTCGAGAAGTAAGCCCCGACCATGAAATCCTGAGAGCGGAAGGCCCCGAAAATCTCCTTCGCTACGTTGCTGCGCGGGTTGGTCGAAAACGGTGTTTTGGGATCGGTGATTTTGTAGCCGGTCTGCTTCGTGTCGAACATGCAGAAGCCGTCGTGGTGCTTGGTCGTAAACACGACGTATTTCATGCCTGCGTCTTTGGCGGCAACGGCCCAGCGTTCGGGGTTGAATTTGGTAGGATTGAATGTCGTTTGCAG
Source organism: Spirosoma montaniterrae (assembly GCF_001988955.1). Classification (NCBI taxonomy): domain Bacteria; kingdom Pseudomonadati; phylum Bacteroidota; class Cytophagia; order Cytophagales; family Cytophagaceae; genus Spirosoma; species Spirosoma montaniterrae. Next base: position 3,792,955 of record NZ_CP014263.1, read on the forward strand.
GTTTTCGTACGCCCGCTTGTAGTCGTACCAATTGGCGGCATGAGGCCCGCGCCGAACACACCAGCCCTCGTCTTCGGGGCAGAGCGACCACGACTCCACAACGCCCCAGGTGCTATAGGTGCCCCAGTGCATGAGCAGCCCGAATTTGATGTCCTGCCACTGTGCCAGTTTCTGCCGCACCAGACTGTCTTTAGGCACTACGTAGTGCGCATGGTTTTGTTCGGCATGTTGCTGGGCCAGCAAGGAACACGGGTTGAGCGCAAAAAAAACCAGTGAGCTACTAATCAGGCGTTTGATGCAGGGCATATTCATCATTATAGCAACTTGAAGATGTTGTGGCTTATGGCTGGCATGGTGGAGACGCGAAGGGTTGATGGCTGACGTGAGGGAGACGCAAAGGATTGATGGGCTGGCGCAAAAGAGACGCAAAGGGTTGCGTCTCTACAATTGACCATCCGACGTAGAGACGCAACCCTTTGCGTCTCCTCCCGCGTCAGCCATCAACCCTTTGCGTCTCTTTTGCGCCAGCCACACGTCAAATTCTATTTCATATTATTTGTTCAGTTCCTTAACCAGATGATTCAGCAGCGCGTCCTGTTTCAGGTCGTAGATGTATTCCCAGAACATGACCCCGGCCAGCCCCTTCTGCTTCACGTAGGCCACCTTCGGGTCGAACGACTGCGTATCGGCGTAGGAGATGAACATTCGGCTGGTCGGATTCCAGAGGTAGGGAGCTTTGGCGTCGGCATCCCAGTAGCGAACAAAACCGTTCTTGTTAATGTACTTAGCCACCAATTCATCGTGGCTGATGAAATAGTGCTTGCCGGTAGCAGGCTGATACAGGCCGTTATCCTGCGGGCGCACGTCGGCCCAGCCGCGCCCGTAGAACGGAAGGCCCAGCACGATTTTTTCCACCGGTACACCCGCCCGAATGTGTCCCTCCACCGCCGACATCGAGCTGTTGCGCGACTGATCACCTTTTTTCGACTGGTCGAGCGGACTGTGGTGGCCCGTTACTTTATCGTTGCCGTGGTACAGGTCATACGTCATGATATTGACGTAATCCAAATACCGCTGGGCTTCGCCGAGGTTCGTGTGGCTCACGAAAGCCGTGTCGCCCCCGGTGGCGGCTGTCAGCAGGTAATGATTTACTCCGGTGCGACTATCGCGTTGGCCCTGCTCGTCGAGCCGGTCGCGGATGGCTTTCAGAAACAGGGTGAAGTTCGCTTTGTCTTCGGGACGGTAAATATTCCCGGCTCCAATCTGCGCGGGGTATTCCCAGTCGATGTCAACGCCATCGAGCTTGTGTTTTGTCAGAAAAGCAACCGCACTGTTGGCGAAGCGTTGCCGCGAAGCATCTGTCAGGGCAGCATCGGAGAAGTACTTGCAACCACCCCACCCGCCTACCGAAATCAGGATTTTCAGGTCTTTATTGATCGCCCGCAACGAGGTCAGGGCCGCTAAGTTTGCGGAGTCTCTGGCAGTAATCGGGGCCAGTTCAGCGTTGGGCGCGGGTACGGCAAAGGCGTAGTTGATGTGCGTCAGTTTACGGGCGTCGATCTGCGCTTTCGTCCAGCCATTACCACTTACATAGCCAATCAGCACATAGCGTTTGGGTGGCTGAATTGCGTAAGATGCCGAACCAGATAGCGCGGAAGGGCTATCGAGTGAAATTGCCGTATAAAGTGCGGTTATGAGGGCGAAAAACATTCCAATAGTTAAGTTTGTTAGCCAGAAGACCAAAGATAGTATCATTTTAAATTTTTTAATAAACTCTTATCAAATTATGAAGAAATATTAATTAGTCAAGTAGCTAACGATTGCGTTGAATAGCTAACTTTGGTGTTAAACAACTTTTTGATTGGCCCCGTATGCTTGCACCCACCGCTCAGGATGACACCATCGATACCAAATGGTCTGTTGTTGCCTACAAGAAAAATCAGAAAGTCAGAAAGGCACTGCTGCATCTCTATCAGGAAGGCCCCTGTACGCTGGCAAAACTGGCGGAAGTGCTTCATACCAGTATCCCTTCGGCTACCAATATCATCGATCAGTTGGTAGCTGAGGGCTGGGTCAATACCTTCGGGACGGTTTCGGGCAACAATGGCCGACGACCGGTGTTATTTAGCCTGAATCCGGTTGGGCATTACGTGCTGGTAGTAGATGGCAACACCCACGGCACCCGACTGTCGGTTGTCAATCTGGCACGGGAAGTCATTGTAGAACGTAGCGATGATACCGTTCTCGAAGACAGCCCCGACTTCTCGAATTTTCTGGTTTCGTTCGTGACCGATACGCTCGCTCAATCGGGGATTGCTAAATCCGATATTATCGGAATTGGCCTGTCGCTGCCTGGCCTGATCGACTCGCGGAACGGACTCAACCTGAGCTACCCAAACCTCGGTGAAGCTGGTCAATCGCTCACGGCGTGGCTGGAGCGGCAGTGGGAACTACCCGTTTTTATGCTTAACGATACCAAAGCCACCGTGCTGGGCGAGCACCGATTTGGTAGCGGGCAGGGCAAACAACACGTACTGGCGATCAACATCGACTGGGGCGTCGGTTTGGGCATCATCAGCAACGGCGAGGTATTTCAGGGTGCGTCGGGCTTTGCGGGTGAACTGGGGCACATTCAGGCAGACCCGGATGGTGAACTGTGCTACTGCGGCAAAATTGGTTGTTTAGATACCCTTACCTCGGCTTCGTCGCTGGTCAGGCGGGTACAGCAGGGTGTTATGGCCGGTAAGGCCACCAAACTGGCGATGTACAGTCACGATCCGGGACAGATTACTATCAACCACGTAGTAGAGGCAGCGAGTCAGGGAGATGCCTTCACCATTGATCTGCTGCACGAGACGGGCTATCGGTTGGGCAAAGGGCTGGCAATTGCCATTACGCTGTTCAACCCGGAAATTATTATTGTCGATGGCGTATTGGCCGAAGCGTCGCTGTTTATCACGAATTCAATTCAGCAGGCCATCAACAAGTACTGCCTAAGCGGTTTCCGCAACGACCTGACCCTCGAAGTAACCAAGCTCGACGGGGCCGCCAAGTGGCTCGGTACGCACGCCTACGTAATCGAAAACCTGTTTGCGAATACGTAGCGATACCCCACCCCCAACCCCTCCCCATTAGGGAGGGGCGAGTAACAAGGTTATGAGTTGTTCTTGCCAAGCTGATTGGCTGAATAAATTGCATCGTCTCGCATTTGCCCCTCCCTAATGGGGAGGGGTTGGGGTGGGGTAGATACGTCCCCTACTTCACATCCCAGAAAATCTTGGTCGTCAGGTTATCCGTCGCTTTTATTGCCGAATAATTTGCGGTGTTGTAGGTGATTTCGTTGCCCGGAATCGTCCACCGAACGGGGGGCAGCGTCTGATTGTTGGCGTTATCGACCTGGAAACTCAGCGTCGGAGCGTCTAACCGACGAATATCGGCCCAGTTCTCGAAGGGTTGTACGACGTTGTAATGCAGCCATTTCTGGGTAGCAATCAGCTTCAGCTTGTCGGCATTGGTGGCAGCACTGCTCCAGCTTACGCCCTTGCCCGCAATGTAGGCCGCAACCGAAGCCGGGGTGGCTGGCGTAGGAATAGCCGAATTTGTGATACCGGTGGCGTTGGTTTTCGCCAGAATGCCGTTGTAGAAATCAACCGATTGGGCAATAGCCGTTTCGTAGGCGGTTTTGGCCGATGCATCGTTGTTGGTGCGCAGGTAGTACTCGGCCTTGATCAGATTCATCTGGGGCGCATTGATCAGCACCCCCGGAAAAAACTGGTTGTGGCTGGTTGTGTAACGGTTATAAATCGCAACCCGACCGGCGTTATATAAGGCCGATTGCACGGCTTCGGTAGCCAGCGGATCAATCCCGATGTATTGTCCGGCAGCATTGGCACCCGGCTCGAACAGGATTTTCAGACGCGGATCGTTGTTCGCGTTCATGTTATCGATCATGGCTTTGCCTGCCGTGTTGCCAAACCAGTTTCCGTCTGTCGACGCTATTCCGCCCTGAAATCCCTTTGAGTTAAGGTCCGTGTTGATGTCAAACACGTTGATCTGAATGTTCTGCGCGTTGGTTTCCACAATCGGATACGTAGTGGCATTACCCAGAATTTCGGCCATTTCGGCACTTACTCTCGACTGGAAACTCGCTACGTCCGACAACCGGTTCAGCATCCGAAGCCGCAGTGAGTTGGCATAGCGTTTCCAGAGCGTGATGTCGCCTTTGTTCAGGAAATCCTGCGTCTGGAACGACCGCTGAAAGCCTGCGTTCAACGTAATGCCGTTCAGCTCCGTGGCAATGCTTTTCAGGTCGTCCAGCATAAAGGTGTAGATGCTTTCGGCGGTGTCGAATTTGGCACTCGCTGCGGCATAATCGCCCCCTTTCGTGCTAAGCAAACCGGCTTCGCTAAACGGAATGGCCCCGTGCAGATCGACCATCTTCTGCGTAAAATCGTACACGTAAACGGCGGCTGTCAGCATAAATATCCGCCGGTCTTTCTGCTGATCGGCTGGTAGCGCCTTGTACACCTTCTGGAGTTCGCGGTACTGAGCGAGGGTGTTGTAGTAGGTGTACCAGACGTCTTCTACACCCGACGAACCCGGTATGTATTGCCCCGACTCATTGACCCAGCCCGTTGCCTGATTGTAACGATTGAGGCTCGTTCGCAACGTAACGAAGTAGAACCGATAGCCCGGCAATACGTACTCTCTATTGGAAAACAAAACGCCCGTAAACTGCTTTTCAACGGTGGTGTTGGCGATTCTCGACGGATCGGGGTAGGCCGCCGTAAACTCAGACTCCCGGCAAGACACGTTGGCCAGCAGAAGCCCCGAAAATAGGAGGAGTGATATTTTTTTCATGGTTTTGATGGCGTTAAGATTAGAAACTGGCCCGCAGCATGACACCCATCGTGCGGAACGACGGGTTGGAACCGGCGTTATTGATGTTGTCGCTCCAGCGCGAACTAACGGTAGTTTGCTCGGCATCGAGGTCTTTGATGGTCCGGTAGAAGAAGAACAGGTTGCGACCAAACACCGACAGGGTCATGTTCTGCGTACCGATTCGGCGGGTAAGTACCGACGGTATCCGATAACCCAGCGACAGTTCCCGCAACTTGATGAAGGTGTTCTCTTTCACGTACAGCTCATACCGTGCGCTGCTGTACTGCGGGCCGCCCCAGTTGTAGGTGGCGTTGTAATATCTCGACTGCGGAATAACGTTGGTGTTCCGCTCGCCATTAGCCAGCACACCGTCCATCAGCATACCGTCGTTATAGGCTACTTCCCCATTCGGCCCGGCGTTTCCCGTTGTCTGAACGCCCTTGCCGTTAGCATCGATGTAGTAGCGGAGGCCACCGCGTTCGGCATCCATAGCGGTCAGGCTCTCTTCGGTCAGGCCGCGCGACGTCATCCAGTTGATACCCGTTGGCATGATGTGGCCCCCGAACCGGAAGTCGGTCACTACGTCTAAGGTGAAGCCTTTGTAGTTGAGGCTATTGAGCAAGCCGCCCGTCAGTTTGGGCGTGGCGTTACCCGCCTTAATCCAGTTGGCTCCGTCTAATTGATACAGACCGTTTGGCCCCACTACGTTCTGACCAGTCGCGCTTTTCAGAATGCCATGTACATAAATATCGCCCATCGGCTGGCCCACCACCGACCGGAGTTGAGCCGCGTTGCCGTCATAGTCGGCGTGGAGCAGTTCTGTCGAGTTGTTGGCCAATTTTTCTACTTTGTTCCGATTCCGGGCTAAGTTCAGGGTCAGGTCCCAGTTCAGGCCGTTGGCAGAGGCTGCTTTCAGGGGCGAGATGCTCAACGCCATTTCAACGCCCTGATTGCGGAGCGTACCAATGTTAGCCAGAATGGTGCGGGCACCCGAACTGGCCGCGATGTTCAGCGGCAGAATCTGGTCAACGATCTGGGCGTTGTAATACGATATATCGACACGCAGCCGATCCCGGAACAGACGGGTGTCGAGGCCGAATTCAAACTCGCGCTTCTGCTCTGGCCGGATTTGGTCGTTCCCATATGCGCTGCTGATGTTGGTGTACAGCACCGAGTTCCCCCCCGTTTGCTGCACGTTCAGGTTGCCCTGAAGGTATGCATTGTTGGCTAAATAAATGCCCGGATAGTTCCCCACAATACCATACGATGCCCGCAGTTTGGCATACGTGATAGCCGCTGGCAACCGAATCAGATCACTAAATACGAACGATGAGTTTACGGACGGATAAACAAAGGCATTGTTGCCCGGTGCCAGCGTTGACGTGCGGTCCCGACGTAGCGTGCCTTCTATGTACACGATGTCTTTGTAATTGACATTCACCGTACCCAGAAAGGCATCGCGAACCCAGCGTTCGCGAAAATTACTGCTATTAGGAATATTGACCGATGCCGAAACGTCGAAGAAATTTTCCGTACTCAATCCACCATTGGTGCCACGGCTCATCAGCGAATTAAGCTGGCTATAGCCGTTGTACCCCGCCATAGCCGACACCGTGATGTCTTCGTTTAGCTTGCGGTTGTAGGTCAGCAGCAGATCGGCATAGGCATTGCTGTAGATATTGTTGTTCAGGGTAAACTCACCCGAATAGCCGAAAGCCAGCGGTCGTTCGCTACGCTTCCTGTCTTCGATACGCTCCGACGTAAAATCGGTGCCCACCCGGCCCCGCAGGTTCAGGCTCGGCAAAATATGCCAGGTCTGCGTTACACTGGCAATAATCCGGTTGCTGTATTCCTGGTAGGTATTGGCCCGCGTATTCCATACATAATCGGCAATATCGCCTTTGAAGCCATTCCTGATAATGTTTTCGCTTGGCGTCAGGCTGGGATTGGTGCCCGTTACGTACTTGTAGCCTAAGCTGGTCTGGTATTTGTTGAAGTACCAGTCGGCGGCTTCAAACCGGTTCATCATCCCCGTAAAGTTGTTGATCATGCGATCTACTTTGAACGGGCGATTGCGGGTGTTCTGGTTGATGTAGTTAACAACCAGATCAGTCTGCAATTTCGGATTAGGCGTGAAGCCAACGTTAAGGTTCAGAATGTTACGTTCGTTCTTGGAATTGTAGCTAATCATGCCATTGTCTTGCCGCGTTACCGAAAACCGCAAATTCATGTTGTCGGTCGCTTTTGAAATAGCGAGGTTGATGTTGGAGGTGCGGGCGTTCTGAAACAAATCGGCGTAGCTGTTGCCCGATGGCGAGTAGGGTCGAACAACCCCGTCGAACGCCATTACGGGTTGCCCATCGAACTTCGGCCCGAAGTTAACCGATGCGTTCAGCAGCCCTCTGGTATCGCCCTTGCCATCGCCGTTGGTGTCGTAAAAAATAAACCCGTTGGCATCCTGCCCACCGTTGAGGTAGTTCAGCATATAGCCGGGGCCGCGAACGTTTTGATACCGGGGCAGATACGCAATCTGATCGACGTTGTAGCTGGCGTTGAAATCGACGCCAAGACCCTTACGGCCTTTGCCCGACTTGGTAGTTACCAGAATGACCCCGTTTACGGCTTCAGACCCGTACAGCGCAGCCGCCGAGGCCCCCTTCAATATCGAAAGGTTTTCAATATCAGCCGGGTTCAGGTCCAGCAGGCCGTTACCCCGAATGCGCTGATCACCCCAATAGTCGCCGTTGCGAAACTCGCCGTTCCGAATGGGGATGCCGTCCATCACAATCAGGGGCTGGGTGTTGCCCGTGATAGACGACAAGCCCCGAATATTGATGTTTACACCGCTGGTAGCCCCGCCGGGGGTTGCGCTAATCGTTACGCCCGGTGCTTTGCCATACAGAGCCGTAGCAAAGTTCGTGTTGGCGACTTTGACCAATTGATCGCTTTTAACAACGGCGGTAGCATAGCCTAATGCCCGTTGCTCTTTGGTAACGCCAAAGGCCGTAACCACTACTTCGTCGATCATGCCCGCGTCCTCGTCCAGCGAGACGTTCACTATCGACTGGTTGTTGATGGCAACTTCTTTCGTTTTATAGCCGATGTACGAGAATATCAAAATCCCGTTTGCACGGGAGGCTATACTGAATTTACCATCGGCATCCGTTGTAGAACCCGATGTGGTGCCCTTCACCAGAATGGACACGCCGGGCAGTGCCTGTCCATCCGTAGTTGTTGTAACCCGGCCCGTAATTGTCTGTGCGAGCGCGGAGGTGCCTATCACCAAAAACAGCGTAATAAGCCTGAGTAAACGTAGTCTCATAAATCCGGGAGATTAAAAGTTGAGATACTAAAAGTTTAACACAATGATAATAATTTATTTTAAAAACATGACTTCTAAAATAAAATATTTTAAAATATATATTTTTTTAGACTAAAGACAATACGTTGACAGGCGGGCCAGCCAAACCGACCCGCTTCGTGGTCAGGTATTAACTACCTGTCGCACCAAGCGAAAATTCTTTCAGGAAATTATTGGGTATTTGCTATTGAGAGGGGTATCGTGGGATGCGCCAGACGTAGTTGGCCATCATTATCCGAGGTCAGCAGAACTACTTCACCTTTGTAATCATGATTGGCAGGCACTTCGGCGCGGGGCAGGGGCAGCGTTCGTGGATGAGCCGGGTCGATTTAACGCTGTAACAGCCCGTTTCGTTATAGACCCGCACCGTGTACGTCTGCGGATTTCCTTTCGACCGCATTCCACCCAACAAAATACCATCGGCAGGCATGGGAGTACTACGCCCCGTAAACTGCCCCGTGAGCGATAGTTCGTAGGTCCAGTCGGGATCAAAACCAACAATGCCAATTTGGCCGGTGGGTGCCGAACCACCGGGGCCACACAGCGGTTCGCGGGCGGTGAGCGTAAAGCTGCTGGGTGCAAAACTGTACGTAACCTGCTGAACTGTAGCCGTTTGACTGGTAGTACAGCCGTTGAGGGCCGTCACGCTCAATGTGTAGGTTCCTGTTTCGCTAACGGGCAGCGACAGGCTCGTGCTGCTAACTCCGCTAACGGGGTCATTACCCGTCAATTGATACGTATACGACGCGCCGAAACTTGCTATCGTAGCCGATAGCGGCACCACTGCCGTTGGGCACGACAATAAGTTTACGGAACGTAGTTGCACGGTTGGCCGCTGCGCATCTTCCAGCACCGTAACAGCCACCGGTTCACTGATACAGCCATTCGCTGTCACAATAAGGGAGTACGTACCAGCCCCACTCACTACCGGATTCTGCTCATTCTGATTGGTAGCATCGATGCCGGGACCGCTCCACGCGTAAGTGCTGTTATCGATAGTCGACCCGCCCGTCAATTGCGCCCGACCGTTGTTCAGACAGGCCAGGCCCAACGCGCTGGTAGTGGCAGTTGGTTCAGGACGCACCGTTACCGTAATCAGTGCAAACGGCTGACAGGCCGGATCGTCGGGCATGGGTTTCAGGCAGGCATAGACGTAATATATTTTGTCGGTTTGGCCCGTATTGGCCGGGAAATCAACAAATTGCTGAACTGCTACGCCATTATCGGGAATGATTTCGCCGAGGTGAATACCCTCTTTCGACAAATACGGATTGGTCTGCGGAGCGTCGAATCGGACAAACTCGATTTTGTAGGTCGTTGCGGTCGTGTTCACGCGCAAGGCCGTAACAGGTTGCCCGGTGCAGACGGCAACTGTCGTTGTTTCGGTGTTGGTAATGGTGGGGCAATCGGCGTTTGGCAAAAGTCGGGCCAAAACGGGCTGTTTGCTCCACAAAAGAAGCAGAATGCCGGTTATTATGTAGAAGAACGACCGTGTACGCATGATTACCCGTTTGATGTATGATTGGCACGAAACTTGCCAAAGTTAACAATTGGCCCAATACCAAGCTTGTTTTTTGACTAAGCGGAGCCAACTTTGTCACGTTCAGTAGCTTATGCCATTTGACACCTACTGAGCTACGCGCTTCTATCTACTATTAAAAAATCATTTCGTGTACTTGCAAGCTCAGCCTACGTCTATTGCGGGCAAACCCAATTACGCTATCCAGCTTTTTTCAACGACATCCTGTCGGGTGCCTCCGTTTCATGAATCAGGCTTCTTCTTCAATGAGTTAGCACACGTTCGTCAGCAATACTCGGGTCCGTCGCATTTGCTGGTCGCAGTCAATCAGCAAACAGGCCGGTCTGACGCCCGATGCGCTTTTTTCATTAACAACAATCAGGCAATCAGCCCAATAGCCGCGCCTTTCGGCTCTGTAGAATTCACCGACAAACTGCCTGATGCTACCCTGAAATGCTTGTTGGATCAATTGGTTGAAACAGCCCGGTTGATGGGCGTCAGTGCCTTGCGGCTGGTTAATTACCCGCATAGCTACGCGCCCGCACAAGCCGAGCGGTTAACCACGCAACTACTCCAGTCTGGTTTTCACGTATCAAACACATACCAAAATCATTCATTAGCTATTGACGATGACCCTTTTACAGGCAAAATACACTCATCTGAACGGCGACGCCTGCGCAAATGTGAACGAGCCGGTTTCACGTTTGACCACTGGGTTAATCCTGACATAGACGCGCTGACCGGGTTCATTGCCGAGACCCGGCGACAGCAGGGCTACCGGCTCACGCTTACTCCCGAGCGGCTCACTCGTCTACTAAGACAGTTTCCCGATAAATTCCCTGTATTTGTGGTGCACGACGGCCCTGCGTTGGCGGCTCTGACCGTTGCGGTGCGTGTTCGCGATAATATACTGTATAGTTTTCTGCCCGCTTCCTCGCCCGACTACCGCTCGTTCAGTCCGGCGGTAATGCTCACCAATGGTCTTTACAACTATTGTCAGCACCAACGGATTCAGTTGCTCGATCTTGGCGTTTCGCTCGATAATGACCGGCAACCCAAATCCACCCTGATGCGCTTTAAAGAACGACTCGGTGCAAAGGCGTCGGAGAAGTTAGTCTTTAAGATAATTTTTTAAACGCAGAGGGGCAGAGGTTACGCTGAGTACGCAAAGTCTCTGTGTACTCAGCGTAACCTCTGCCCCTCTGCGTTTAAAACCCGCTAATTATTCGTTATTTTGTATAAAAAAGGCCCGCGTAGTTCGAGGCCGTTGGCATGATCGAACAGGTTTTCAATTCGTTATTTTACTTTCTTTCTGAACTGGCTGTCTCGGTTCTTTCTTTGCTGAAAGCACTGATGCGGTTGCAGCACAGAACACGGCTTCCGGCGCGGCAATTGCCGGTTTGTTCGGTGCTGGGCAACGGTCCTTCGCTTAATCAGTCACTAACCGAGCAGCTTGATTTTATTCGGCAAACCGAGATCGTGTGTGTCAACAATTTCGCTCACGCTGAGGTGTTTACGCAGCTTCGCCCACAGAACTACGTTATTTCGGACCCGAATTACTTTGTTTTCACGGCCCAAACCACCGACCGCCCCGACATCAGCCGCACATTGGCCGTGTTCGGTGAGCAGGTCGATTGGCCGATGACGCTTTATGTGCCGCATTTTGCCAAAGGCTCGTACCTGATTCGGACTATCGGACAGAAAAGCCCGAACATTAACATTGTATTTTTCAATTATACCGTGTTGACCGGCTTTCCGAGTCTGATTTATTGGCTGTATGCCAGGGGCTTCGGGATGCCCCGCGCCCAAACCGTGATTGTGGCCGCGCTGACGCTGATGATTAATCGACAGTTTGAGACGATTTACCTGTTTGGAGCCGACACGTCGTGGCACGAAGAAATCCGGCTGACCGACGATAATCAACTGTTAATCAAACAAGTTCATTTTTACGACAAGCCGAAAGATGTGCAGCACGAGCCGGTTTATTCGGACAAGCATCGGCAGCGCACCTTTTCGATGGCATCGCAGTTTTTATCCTTACACAAGGTGTTCCGGGGTTACGAAATCATCCGCGATTACGCCGACTACCGACGTGTTACTATACTGAATGCCAGTGCAAAGAGTTACATTGACGCCTTTGAACGAATAACAAATAAATTAGTGATGAGCGATGAACGATGAGTGATGAGTATTGCTTTCGCGTCAGCAGTTCATCGTTCATCGCTCATCGCTCATCCCTCAAAAAGACTATGCTTGATTTAAGTAATAAATCGATCCTGATTACGGGCGGCACCGGCTCGTTCGGCAAGAAGTTTGTCGAGATGGTGTATCAGCGGTATCCGAACCTGAAACGGTTAGTAGTTTATTCACGCGACGAACTGAAGCAGTTCGAGATGAGTCAGCACTACCCGCAGAGTCAGTATAAATCAATTCGGTTTTTCATTGGCGACGTGCGCGATGGCGAACGGCTGAAACGAGCCTGCGAAGGCGTCGACATTATTATTCACGCTGCCGCGCTGAAGCAGGTGCCTGCCGCCGAATACAATCCGATGGAGTGCATTAAAACCAACGTGTTCGGGGCCGAAAACGTGATTAACGCGGCTATGGACAACGGTGTACAGCGCGTAGTGGCCCTTTCGACCGACAAAGCAGCCGCGCCCATCAACCTCTACGGAGCCACGAAATTATGTTCAGATAAACTGTTTGTGGCGGCCAACAACATGAAAGGCAAGCGCGACCTGCGCTTCTCGGTGGTGCGCTACGGCAACGTGATTGGTTCGCGGGGGTCGGTGGTGCCGTTCTTTCTGGAGAAGCGCAAAGATGGCGTGTTGCCCATCACCCACCCCGACATGACGCGCTTCAACATCTCGCTCGAAGAGGGCGTGGAAATGGTCCTGTATGCCCTCGAACACGCCTGGGGCGGGGAGATTTTCGTACCCAAGATTCCGTCGTACCGCATCACCGACGTAGCCGAAGCTATCGGGCCAAACTGCGAACAGCGCATCGTGGGCATTCGGCCCGGCGAGAAGCTGCACGAAGAGATGATTACCGAAACCGACGCGCTCAACACCGTTGAAACCGACAAATACTATGTCATAACGCCTTCAACGCCAACCTGGAACGTTGACGAGTACATGCAGGCGTTCGGCGGGCGAACAGTTGACATGGGTTTCAAATACAACTCCGGCACCAACACCGAGTGGCTAACCGTTGAGCAACTGCGCGAGCAGGTCCGGCAACACGTTGACGCGGAGTTTGCGGTTTAATAACTATCCAACGTAGATTACAGCGATGAACACCATTCAGGAAGCAAAACGCTATATCGACAATGCCCGCGACTTACTCCGCGAAAAAGCGAAGAAAGAAGATGGCTACTATCAGGATACCAAGTACGTAAAAATGGCTGGTCACACGGCCTATTCGGGCGTTCTGGTAGCCCTTGATACGCTCTTAGGCATTAAAAAGAAAGGCCGAAAAGACGTAGAATGGTACAAACAACAACTGGCCCAAATGGACCGAAAAGTGTTAAGCGCATTTCACAGTGCCTATGACACGTTGCACTTGTCGATGAGTTACGACGGAAACCCAAGTGTCAAAGTGGCGCAATCGGGGCTTGAAGACGCCGAGATGATTATTAACTGGGTCGAAACTCGCATCGCGAATGCATAACCAACCCATTCCCTACGGTCGGCAGCACCTGACCGACGACGATATTGCCGCCGTGACCAACGTGTTGCGTGGGCCGTTGCTGACACAGGGGCCGCACATTGCCGAGTTCGAGGCAGCCTTCGCTCAGTACGTTGGTTCGCGGTATGCGGTGGCGGTGGCAAACGGCACGGCGGCACTGCATTTGTGCTGTATGGCCCTGGACGTAAAGCCCGGTACGCGGGTCATCACAACGCCCATTACTTTCTCTGCCTCAGCCAATTGCGTCCGTTACTGTGGGGGCGAAGTATTCTTTGCCGACATTGACCCCGACACGGTTATTTTAGACGTAGACGCCGTGCGGGCCTTGCTCGAACAACATCCTAAAGGCTATTTTTCGGGCATTATTCCGGTCGATTTTGCGGGCTACCCGGCTGATTTGTCGGCCTTTCGGCAGTTGGCCGATGAATATGGCTTGTGGCTGCTCGAAGACAGTTGCCACGCGCCGGGTGGGTCGTTCTTAGACGCGAAAGGCATTGAACACCGCTGTGGCGACGGGTCGCTGGCCGATCTGGCAATTTTCAGTTTCCACCCCGTTAAGCACATTGCGGCTGGCGAGGGCGGTATGATTACGACCAACGACGAGCAACTTTACAAACACCTGTTGCGGCTCCGAACCCACGGCATCACCAGCAAACCCGCCGAGCTGACCGAGCCACAACCCGGCGACCCCGAACGTGGGGGCTGGTACATGGAGATGCAGGAATTGGGCTATAATTACCGCCTGACCGATTTTCAGGCCGCGCTCGGCACCAGCCAACTCCACCGCGCCGACGCCATGCTCGACCGCCGACGTGCCATCGCCCGACGCTACGACGACGCTTTCCGCAATACCAACGTGCAAACGATTGTGCCACCCTCCAGCGTGGGCCATGCCTATCACCTGTACGTGATTCAGGTAGACGACCGCAAAGGTTTGTACGATTTTTTGCGGACGAAAAACATCATGGCGCAGGTGCATTACATTCCGGTGCATCGGATGCCATATTACCAGCAATTCGGCTGGAAAGCGGGCGATTTTCCAAACGCCGAACGATACTACGCCCGCTGCCTGAGCCTGCCCATGTTCCCGACCCTGACCGACGACGAGCAGGCATACGTAATTGAACAGGTACTGAGTTTCTGCGGCTAACATGGCGAACATCGCGATTATACCGGCGCGGGGCGGCAGCAAACGCATTCCGCGCAAAAACATCCGGTCTTTTCTGGGTAAGCCCATCATTGCCTACGCCATTGAAGCCGCCCGGCAGTCGGGGCTGTTCGATACGGTGATGGTCTCGACCGACGACCGGGGAATTGCCGACGTAGCCCGGCACTACGGCGCGTCGGTGCCTTTTCTGCGCAGTGCTGAAGCAGCCAATGATTTTGCCACAACGGCTCAGGTGCTGATCGAAGTGCTGCACCAATACAGCAAACAGGGCCAGTCATTCGAGTATGCCTGTTGTCTGTATCCTACTGCTCCCTTTGTAACGGGAACTCTACTCACTGAAGCCTATAACCTGCTAAAAGCTAACGCGTTCGACACGGTTTACCCCGTTCAGCAATACGCTTTTCCCATTCAGCGGGCAGTTCGGTTAGCCGATGGAAAAGTTAACTGGTTTCAACCCGAACACGCGCTGACCCGTTCGCAGGACCTCGAACCGGCCTATCACGACGCGGGGCAGTTTTATTTTTTCAACGTTCCGGCATTTCAAAAAACACAACGTTTAATTACCGATAACACGGGCGGCATTGTCGTCTCCGAGATGCAGGCGCACGACATCGATACCGAAACCGACTGGCAACTGGCCGAACTAAAATATGAAGCGATGAGTGATGAACGATGAGTGATGAGTGTTCTTCCTGCGGCAGCTACTCATCACTCATCGTTCATCACTCATCACTATGAAAAAAAAGGTTCTCTTCCGCGCCGATGGCGATGCACAGATTGGCCTGGGCCATGTGATGCGGTGTCTGGCACTGGCCGAGATGCTGGGCGATGACTATAACCGGCGTTTTGCCATCGTACAACCCGCACCGGAGGTAGTTCGGCTTATCGAAGAGGAAGGCGTTGCCGTGTTGCCGTTGGCTTCAAATCAGGTCGATGAGTTTGCGTCGATGCTGGAGCCGGATATGGTCGTGGTGCTGGATGGATACGCGTTCGATCAATCGTATCAGCAAACCGTTCGGGCGGGGGCGCGGGCGTTGGTTTACATCGACGATCTGGTAACGGGTCATCAGGTAGCCGACGTGGTGGTGAATCATGCGGGTGGCCTGACGGAATACGAGTATCAAAGCGAATCCTACACGCAGTTTTGTATCGGCCCGCATTACGCCCTGCTTCGACCGCCTTTTTTTGCTCCCATTACGCCGACTCCCAAAGAAGGCCCCGTTTTTGTGAGCTTAGGCGGGGCCGACCCCAGCAACACCACCGTTCGCGTGCTCGAAGGTTTATTGGCCGCCTTCCGGCTGCTCAACCAAATCTGGCGTGTGCATGTGGTTGTTGGCCCCTTGCAGCAGAACCGACCGGCCATCGATGCTTTGAAAAACAACGTCAGGCACCTGCATATTTTAGAAAAGCTGAACGCCGGACAGATGGTGGCCGAACTCACCAAATGCCAGTTAGCGATTACAGCCTGTAGCACGATAGCCTACGAAGTGTGCGCCGTTAATCGCCCGCTGATTGCCATTCAAACGGCTGATAATCAGAGCCGGTTAGCGGTTTTCTTAGAGAAGAATGCTCTTACGCCCGACGTACTGCCCATCAACGCCACCATCGATCAGATTGCCAATGCGCTTTACACCGGGCTGTCGGCTGACTCAGCAGGTTACCGGGAATTACTGACCCAAAATCAACGCCGTTATTTCGATGGCCGGTCGCCCGAACGCTTCCGGGCTTTGTTTGAACGATTATGCAATTAACTCATCGCATCGCTCAACCCGCCGATAGTCAACTCTATTTCGACTGGGCCAACGACCCCGACACCCGGCGGCAATCGTTCAACTCCGCCCCTATCTCGTTTGATACCCACACGGCCTGGTTTACCCGCAAACTGACCGACGCGAATGCTCTATTATTGCTTTTCGAGAACGAGACGGGCGAACCGGTTGGGCAGGTGCGGTTTGAGCGAGGCCCCAACGAAACCGTTATCGGTATTTCGGTCGATGCAAAACACCGGGGTAAGGGGCTGGCAAGTCAGCTTATCGAACGGGGCTGCACCGTTTGCCGCGAACAGTGGGGAGCCGTTACGATTCATGCGTATATCAAACCCGAAAATCGGGCGTCGGCGCGGGCCTTCGAGCGGGCAGGGTTCGTGTTCTCGCACGAAAGCGGTAAATTTGGGGTTGACAGTTTAGTTTATAAAAAATGAACCAACCCATTCAGGTTGCCCACTATACCATCAGCCCGCAGCACCGGCCTTTTGTGATTGCCGAAATGTCGGGCAACCATAATCAATCGCTCGAACGGGCGTTGGAAATCGTTGATGCCGTGGCCGATGCGGGTGCCCACGCGCTCAAACTGCAAACCTACACGCCCGACACGATTACCTTCAACGGCGCGTCAGACGAGTTTTATATCCGTGACAGCAACTCGCTCTGGGCGGATAAGAATCTGTATAAACTGTATCAGGACGCCTACACGCCCTGGGAGTGGCATAAACCTATTTTTGACCACGCCCAACAGCGCGGCATGATTGCCTTCAGTTCGCCCTTCGACACTACGGCGGTCGATTTTTTAGAATCGCTGAATGTGCCACTGTATAAGATTGCGTCGTTTGAAAATACCGATCATATTTTGTTGAAGCGGGTAGCGCAAACGGGCAAACCGGTGATTATGAGCACTGGTGTGGCGTCGGTGGCTGATCTGGAAGAATCGGTGCGCGTGTTGCGCGAGAACGGTTGTCGTGATCTGGTTCTGCTGAAATGCACCAGCACTTACCCCGCTACGCCCGAAAGTACGAACCTTCGCACCATTCCGCACCTGCGCGACCTGTTTAGTGTACCGGTGGGCCTGTCGGACCATACAATGGGTATCGGCGCGGCAGTAGCCGCCGTGGCTCTCGGTGCGGTGGTGCTGGAAAAACACGTTACCCTTCGCCGGGCCGACGGGGGCGTTGACTCGGCCTTCTCGCTCGAACCCGACGAATTGAAAAACCTCGTCATCGAAACCGAACGCGCCTGGCTGGCAATGGGTCAGGTGAGCTATACACTGACACCGAAAGAGCAGAAAAGCCGTCAATTCAAACGGTCGCTATACGTCGTTCACGACATTAAAGCTGGCGAACCCTTCACGCCCGACAACGTTCGGAGCATCCGCCCCGCCAACGGCCTGCACACCCGCTACTACGAGCAAGTGCTGGGACAGCTTGCTACCCAGGACGTGAAAGCAGGAACGGCACTAAACTGGAATCTTTTAAAGTGATGAGTGATGAGTGATGAGTGATGAGTTTGCTGACGCAAGAGAAAAACCCATCACTCATCACTCATCACTCATCACTCATCACTCAGATGGGTATCATCAAACGGCAAACCATCCAATCGTCGCTCTACGCCTACGCGGGTGTGGCGGTGGGGTTTCTGACGCAGGGGCTTCTCTTTCCGAATATCTTCAGCAAAGAACAGGTTGGGTTACTGGCTTTACTGATTGCCGTGGCGCAGGTGCTGGCCCAGGCATCGAGTTTAGGGCTAAACAACGCGGGCGGGCGGTATTTTCCGTACTTCCGCAACACCGACCGGCAGCACAACGGCTATCTGCTGCTCAGTACGTTAACTACGCTGGCTGGATTCGGCCTGTGCGTGCTGTTGCTATGGTTAGGCAAACCGTGGGTGGTGGAACAGTACGGCAAAGAATCAGCCCTGTTTGTCGAGTATTATTATTTGCTGATTCCGCTGACGCTGTTCACAGTCTTTTTCACTGTCTTCGACAACTACGCCAAGTTGCTCTACGACCCTGTTACGGGTACAATGCTTCAACAGTTTGTGCAGCGGGTGCTGATTCTGCTGGCGGGTGGGCTGTACTGGCTTGGCTGGATTTCGTTCGATCAATTTCTGGGCGTGTGGCTGCTGGCTTTTCTGATTCCGACCATACTGATGGTTGGCAGCGTAATCCGTACTGGCAATTTCTTTGTCAATCCTGATTATCTGTCTGTTAGCCCTGAACTGCGCCGAAACCTAATTCGCTATTCAGGTATTATTCTAACCTCGGCTCTATCCACACAGATTATCTGGACTATCGACAAGGCAATGCTCAGCACAGCCAAAGGGCAGGGACTTGATGCAACCGGTATATACAGCACGGCGTCGTATTTCGCGGCTGTGATTGCTCTACCCGCAACGATGCTCTACAAAGTGTCGGGAACGCTCATCGCCGAATCCTGGAAAGCCAACGACCGCGCCAATATTCTGATGATTTACCGGAAAAGCTGCCTGAATCAATTAATTGCGGGCTGTCTGGTATTTATTGGTGTGGCCGTAAATCTGCCGGTACTGTTCCGGTTTCTGCCCTCAGGTTACGACGCGGGTTATTACGTGATTCTGTGGCTCGGTTTGGCGAAGCTGATCGACATGGCTACGGGCGTCAACGGGGTTATTTTGCAAACTTCTCGCTTCTACGCCATTGACTCGCTGTTTTTCATCGGTCTGATTTTCGTAACCATTGCGGCCAATAACTGGCTGATTCCGGTGTATGGTATCAACGGCGCGGCTGTGGCGGCTGTGCTGGCTACGTTTTTGTACAACCTCGCCCGGACGCTGCTGGTCTGGTTTGCTTTCCGGATGCAGCCCTTTTCGTGGCGCAACGGAGTTGTCATTCTTGTGGCCGCGCTGGTGTGGCTCCTGAGCGAACAGATTTCACATGCGAGCGGGTCAGTTTGGCACATTGCGCTTGACGTTCTGATTCGGTCGGGGACCATCACAATAGCCTTCGTTGGTACTGTGTATGCCTTAAACCTCTCGCCCGACGCTAATGAACTGATACGGGGAGTTTTAGCAAAACTGACAAAACTTTCTAAGCGGTAAACGAAAGATTTCCTGTAACCAGAAGCCAATTTGGTCGTCTCAAAATCTTCTTTACTTTTGCTATTATGACACCCGACCGCCGACTTGACCAGTTAGAGCCATTGATGG
Source organism: Spirosoma montaniterrae (assembly GCF_001988955.1). NCBI lineage: Bacteria > Pseudomonadati > Bacteroidota > Cytophagia > Cytophagales > Cytophagaceae > Spirosoma > Spirosoma montaniterrae. The sequence goes on from NZ_CP014263.1 coordinate 3,812,526, forward strand.
CTGAATCACTTCAGAAAATAGACCGCCTGATTGAAGGACAGGGTCAGATTGCTGAAATTGCTACCCGTGCCGACCAAAACGCAAATACAGCCGCCCGTGGCGTGGCGAACCTGACGTTGTCGATGCAGAAACAATTTGACATCCTGAGAGCCGGGCAGGATGAACTACGAACCGGGCAGGATGAGCTACGCCAGAAAGTAGCTCAAATTGATGTATTGAAGGCCGGGCAGGACGAATTACGAGCCGGGCAGGACGAATTACGAGCTGGGCAGGACGAACTACAAACGGGGCAGGAGGAACTACAGGCTGGACAAGATAAATTGTGGGCCAGCCTGAACGAATTGCGCCAGCAGCACAATGAGTTTCGGCAGCAGGTAACAAGCGAGTTCTACCATATGAATCAAAAATTCGACCTGGTCATCGAATTGCTCCGCCACCGCTAATCCATCGTTGCCTTATTTTTTGAACATAAAAAGGCCGGAATGACACGGAGGTCGTCCGGCTTTCTTATTTGTTGGTAAATCAAAAAGGCAAGGTTGACAGCCCGGCCTTCTTGTCTTTGTTGATAGATTATCAGAAGGAAGCAACGCTCAGCCGCCCACCCGTTACGCATCGGCCCGACAGGGAAGCCGTTGGTACGGCAGCAGCCAGAATAGCAGCTTTAATCTGCGCTGCCGACGCGCCTGGATTTAACGACTTATACAGCGCAACGGCTCCGGTTACGTGGGGTGTTGCCATCGACGTGCCGTTGTAGGAACCATACGTAGAAGCATTCCGCCGACCCGGTAGAGTTGACCAGATGCCCGAACCCGGTGCGCCAATATCGACCGTCGCTGCGCCAAAATTCGAGAAGCCCGACCGCGCCCCGGTTGAGGTAATCGACGCAACAGCAATCACGTTCGCGTTGGGATAGTTCGATGGGTAGTTGGCAACCACGTCGTTATTGTCGCCCACACCGTCGGAACCACCGTTACCGGCTGCGGCTACGAATAAAATATCCGCTGCGTTGGCTCGCCCAATGGCATCCTGTAACGCCTGCGAAAAGCCGCCACCGCCCCATGAGTTGTTGCTGGCTACGATATTCAGGCCATGACGGGTTTTCAGGTCGGTCAGGTAATCGATGGCCCGAATGGCGTTGGCTGTGGTGCCGCCATTGCTGCCCAGGAACTTCAGCGAAATCATTTTTACATTCCAGCATACGCCCGCAACGCCCCGCCCGTTGCCGCCAACGGCACCAATCGTACCGGCTACGTGCGTACCGTGGTCGTCGGACGTGCCATCGAATACCGTTCTGTTGTTACCGGCGAAATCGTAGCCGTTACTGTCGTCAACATAACCGTTACCGTCGTTATCGCGGCCATCGACCGGATCGAATGGATTTACCCACGCGTTAGCGGCTAAATCTTCGTGGGTTGTCATGAAACCTTCGTCGATAATGCCGACAATGACACTGCTGGAGCCAGTTTTGTTAGCCGCCCAGGCTGTGGCGGCTCCACTGCCAAACTGATTGCCGGGCGAAGTGGCAGGCCCATACATGCCCCACAGTGAGCCGTTGGTATAGTACAGGTCGTTGGAGGTAGCTCCGTAGGTATATACGTAGTTGGGTTCGGCGTACTCCACTTCGGGCAATCCTTCCAGTTGCGAAATGGCTTCCCATACATCGAGCGACGTGCTAACCAGCGTAACGCCCTCATTGTCGCCTGCCTTCTCCATCATTTTGGTTAGGATTTTGTCAATTTTGCTGGCTTTGGCCTTACCGAGTGCCTTCAACAGCCGGTCGGCATCAACGTTGGCTTTGAATTTTACCAGCACTTCGCCATCTACATAGGTACCCTTAGCATTGCTACGAGCACCACTGGTCGGGGAGGGATTCACTGGCTCTACAGACGGTTGGCAGGCGAATAGCCCAACGGCTAAACCGGCTGTGATCAAGAGTTTTGTTGAAAATGAGTACCCTTCTTTCATGTTTAAAGAATTTAGTTTTGGGTACAAAATATAATTTTTTTGTAGAAAAAAGAATTATATTAAATGTTTTTGTTACTGAATTATCTATATTGGATTTATGGATTAATGTGTAAGTTGTTGATTTTATACCTATCGCGGGTGCCAGCTATGACTTCCTGCCGACACCCGCCGAGTGAGGTCATTTACAGATTCTCGCCAGATCAGTCTAACTGAAAATTGATTGGCAGATTGTACTGCACATTCACAGGCTGACCGCCCTGCCTACCCGGTTTCCAGCGCGGCATTTCCGATACTACCCGGACGGCTTCTTCGTCGGCACCAAAGCCGATGCCCTTCAGTACTTTCGCGTTGCTGACGCGGCCTTCTTTATCTACCACAAACTGCACAAAAACACGCCCTTGAGCTTTTACTTTTTGCGCGGCTTCGGGGTATTTTAAGTTACTGCCGAGATACTCGAACAATTTCGGCATGCCACCCGTAAATTCGGGCTGCTGTTCAACTACGGTATAAATTTCTCCACTTATCGGTGCGGTCGACGCTGCGCTTTGGGGTTGGTCGCGTTCGGCTTGTGTGCAGAGGGTGAGCAGCCCGGCTAAGGGCAGTACGAGGGCATAACCGAGCAAAGATCGGCGATGTGAAGCAGGTTTCTGAAGCATGATAATCCGTTGTTTTAGGGTTGATTGAAAAGCAAAAGCAGTTGTTAAGGCGACTGGCGACGTGTGCAATGCGTAGGCAACTAATTGACGCCCATAGTCAGCGACCGACAGTGTTTGGGCTGGTTGGTGTACTACCGCCCGGTCAGCCAGAAATTCGTGAACTTCCTGCAAAGCGCGTTTATAGAGCAGCAGTATCGGCACAGGCCAGAAACCAGCCCGAAGCACTTCCAGACACAGAATATCAGCCGTATGGCATTGGCGAATGTGCGCTAATTCGTGCTGGATCAGCGCATCGGGCCGATTTCGAGCATCGGTCCTACTCAGTACCAGATAGCGGCCAAACGAAAAAGAAGGTGTATTGTCGGTGGGCAGGCTCACGAGCGTGTAGCCCGGCTTTGGCTGTGCCGTTCCGCGCCGAATAATCTGAAATACAGACCGCAGACGAAAACCGAATCGCACGAGCATGGCTAAAGCTCCCAGACCGTAAACGAGCCAGAACCATTGCTCGATACGCAGTCCATTAGCCGATGTGTCGTCGGCACCCACCCGGAACGTTGGCAGCGTTAGCACATACAGAGCCGACGATGGCCCCGGCATCAAACCGGCAGGCAACGGCACCAGCGGCAACGCCAGCGAGAACACGACCGACGCCAGCAGATACGCCCGGTTCAGGCCAAAAAACGTATGCCGACGCAGCAGGGCGTAGTAACAGCCGATGAACAGCAGACCGTAAAGATTAGCTTTCAGGAAATAGTCGAGCGTGGTCATGGCTTTTTGGTGGTGATGATGATAACGCCGTTTCTTCCTTTCTCGCCGTATTGTGAAGTCGCCGATGAGCTTTTTAGTACTTCAATCGATTGAATTTGGTTAGGGTCGAGTTGTGCGTTTTTATCAGTGGAAATTTCAACTCCATCCACAATGTATAGGGGTGGTTCACCTAATTCCCCCAAAGGTCCTTTGCCCCTAATACGTATCTGCTTATAACTTGAATCAATCGTCGGAAATGCAGACTGTTTTACATCATTGACCAACAGATACGGTGCGTTTTTGCTATTGTCGACGGTCAACGACTTCGCAGGTTCATTGCGTCCGGTACGTTTGTCTTCTTTATCGTCAAGATCAAGATAAAATTGTAATGGTAGCGCATAAGAGACCGAAACGGCCTTTCCATCCTGAATACCCGGATTCCAGTTCGGCATTTGGCCAACTACACGAATGGCTTCCTCGTTACAGCCACCGCCAATACCCTGCTCCACATAAATATCGTCAATGCGTCCGTCAGACATGACTGTAAACCTCACAACAACAATACCCGTGATCCGCTCACGAATCGCTTTGATGGGATAGCGTAGGGTACGAGCCAGATAGGCTTGCAGCGCAGCAGCCCCACCGGGAAATTGAGGCTGCTGTTCTGCAACCGTAAATACCTCATTTGATTTGCCAGCTAACGTTGTTGATGGCAATGTTGCAGTGGTGGTATCAATAGACTTAGTACTGTAACCTGTAATCAGCACCTCATTCAATTTATTGACAGTAGGGGTAAGACTAACATTAACAGCCGTTTGTCCACTCAACTTTACCTCGTTCGTTATAAAACCGATGTGGCTGAACACTAATGATGCATTACGCTGTACATCCGTAAGCTGATACCGCCCTTCCGAATCGGTGTTTGTGCCTCTGTTAGTGCCTTTAATTAGCACTGTAGCTCGCGCCAACGATTGCTCGGTTGGCAGGCCCGTCACGCGCCCCGTCACGGTGATTGTGCCGGGTTGGGTTTGATTCGTGAACGATTGACTACGCCGGGCGGTCATTGCCAGCAACAGCAACAGACCGGGTAGTACCAGCGCGTATTTGCTCAACGCCCAGCGCGGAGTAGTTCGCTGCCCCAGCATGAGCAGCCGCTGTTTCAGCAGCGAAGGGTTGAAAAAGCTATTGGTCAGTCTGTCGGGGCGAAGGCCGAAGCTGTATTCGACCAGAAACCGGGCGTAGTCGGTAGGGGCCGTGGCGGTGCGGTCGGCCAGAAATTCGTGTACCTGCCGTAGAGCCTGTTCAACGAACCACAATACCGGGCAGGCCCAGAACACTGCCCGTAACACGGCCAGCCCGAGTACGTCGGCACTGTGTATCTGCCGAACGTGAACGCGCTCATGCTGTAGTACCAACCCGCTGCCCACGTCGGCGGGGTTCAGTACGATGTAGCGAAAAAATGAAAAGGTTGGTATCGTTGTATCGTTAGGAAGCACAAGCGTATAGCCCGGCCCTGCCTGCTTAGGCGATTGCTGAATTAGCCGCCGAAGCTGCCACAACCGCAGAGTCAGCCGGAGCAGGAGCAGGCTGACAACGAGACCGTAAAGACCCTTGCCAACCCCTTCCCAGGAATCAAAAGCAGTCGCTGCTGCATCTGTTGGTGAGACAACGGCAACAGTTTGCGGAGCATTTACGGCTACCGTGGGCAACGTGAAGACGCCTACTGTAGCCATCGGCATTGGCAATTTTTGCGCTACCTGCTCTGAAATCGTTACCAGCGGCAACGCCAGCGAGAACACGACCGACGCCAGCAGATACGCCCGGTTCAGGCCAAAAAACGTATGCCGACGCAGTAGGGCGTAGTAACAGCCGATGAAGAGCAGGCCGTAGAGGTTGGCTTTCAGAAAATAGTCGAGCGCAGTCATGGCTTTTTCTGTTGGTTCAGGAGTTTAATGATCTCGTCGGCTTCGGAGAGACTGACGTTCTTTTCGCTGACGAAAAATGAGACCAACTTTTTCAGTGATCCGTCGAAGTAGTTGGTCATAAGTTGCTCGGTCTGGAAACGGCGATACTGTTCCTCCGAAATCAGCGGGTAGTACTCGTGGGTTTTGCCGTAGGCGATATAGCCAACCAGTTCTTTCTTTTCCAGAATCCTGATGATGGTCGAAACGGTGTTGTAGGCTGGTTTTGGCTCCGGTAGTTCAGCCAGAACGTCTTTCACAAAGCCTTTTCCGAGCTTCCACAATACGCGCATAATCTCTTCTTCGGCATTCGTTAATTCGCGCATGGGTTTGTTTGTCAGTTAGTGGCAGAAAGGTATGACTAATGATTTAGTTTTACAACTAATTAATTAGTTATTTGTTGCAAAATAAAAGCGCACCAGATGATGCGCCTTTTAAGGGGGGGGGTAATTTGACATTGCATTGGCGTATGGCTGACGCAGGTGAGACGCAAAGGGTTGCGTCTCTACGCGCCGTGCAGGAACTCCATGATGTCGCCGTCCTGCACCACGTATTCTTTGCCTTCTACGGCTAATTTACCAGCTTCGCGAACGGCGGCTTCGGTTTTGAACTGGGCAAAGTCGGGCAGTTTCATGACCTGCGCCCGGATAAATTTCTTCTCAAAATCAGAGTGAATCACGCCAGCGGCCTGCGGAGCTTTCCAGCCCCGATGAATGGTCCAGGCCCGCACTTCCTTCACGCCTGCCGTGAAGTACGTAATCAGCCCCAGCAGCCGATACGATTCTTTTATCAATTTACTCAGTCCCGACTCGGTCAGGCCGTATTCGCCCAGAAACAGTTCGCGCTCGTCGGGGTCTTCCATCTCGGCAATCTGCGATTCGATGCCCGCGCTGATAACAATCACTTCGGCACCCTCGTCTTTCACGGCTTCGCGCAGGGCGTCGGAATACGCGTTGCCATTGGGCAGACTGGCTTCGTCAACATTGGCGACGTAGATAACCGGCTTCACGGTCAGCAGGGCCAGATCGCCGGTGGCGGCATCGCGCTCGTCGGGCGATACCGCTACCGTGCGGGCCGACCGTCCGGCTTCGAGTGCGGTCTTAAATTTTTTCAGCGTTTCAAGCTCGGCTTTGGCTTTAGCATCGCCAACCTGTGCCGCTTTCGCAATGCGCTGAATTTTCTTATCAACCGACTCTAAATCCTTCAGTTGCAGTTCGGCGTCGATAATTTCTTTATCAGAAATCGGGTTCACCTTGCCTTCTACGTGAACGATATTCTCGTCGTCGAAGCACCGAATTACGTGAACAATAGCATCGACCTCGCGAATGTTTGCCAGGAATTTGTTGCCCAAACCCGCGCCCTGACTCGCTCCTTTCACTAATCCGGCAATATCGACAAACTCAATAATTGTCGGCACGACCTTTTGGGGTTTCACTAATTCTTCGAGCGTATTAAGCCGCTCGTCGGGTACGGTGACAACACCCACGTTGGGTTCTATTGTACAGAACGGGTAGTTGGCCGCTTCGGCCTTGCCGCTCGATATTGCATTAAACAGCGTCGACTTGCCCACGTTCGGCAAGCCCACGATTCCACATTGTAAGCCCATGTTGTGAATGAGCGAAAGAGCGATAGAGCGATAGAGCGAAGGGCATCAGCCAGTCACTCTTTCGCTCTTTCGCTCTTTCACTCTTTAGTTTTCGGCAAAAGTACAACCGCTACGGCGTACCACAAAAAAAGCCCCGGCGCGGGCCGAAGGCTTAAACAGTTAGCACGTTTTGATTACTCCAGCAACAGCCGGATACGGTCGGTTTCCATCTCTTTACGCTTGCTGTTGTTAACGTGCAGGTAGTAAGTGCCGCAATTAGACAAAGTGAAAATATACTCGAACAATGAATTTGGGGCATTCTGAGGTACTTGAAGTACTCATTGCCTGAAAACCCATCGGGAGAGCTTTGCTGGCCGACGTTTCCGTTAAGCAGAAACTGTTCGTCTTTTTGGTTTGTGCAGATAGGGGCACGTACATTAGTAGCATTATGCTAATCAAAAAAATGTGTTTCATAATCGGTAATTGGATTTGGGTATGTGGAAAATTAAAGGCAACGCTTTTTCAACCAGAGAGTCACTGTGTACTTGTGTTTGTTAAGGGTAAGATCCTGAAACTCTTGTAGATTTTTGGCAAATGGAGTAAGCCGGTTGAATAAGATAAGCGAATTATAAAATACAAATGCACTGCTGGCTAATGGATCACTCACAATTTGATTGCTGTACCAATTACATTTAACTGTAGAAAAGTCCGTGTAAACAGGCAACGCATTTCGCCTTCCTATTTCTAATCCCTCTTTACTAGTAAAGACACATTTGTTATTCAAGCTTACCTCTAACCGAACTTTGGCAACGCATCCATACGTGGTTTTCTCACCCTCTTCCGTACAGAAGTCGTCAATTCGGGTGACGGTAATGCTCATGGTATCAGCTCCGTCCATGAGTCGAACAGGTTGCTGGTATTTTAGGGTTAGTATAGTATCATTAGGTAGCTGAAATTTTTGCCACGTCTGCACACATCGTACAGAGTCCTGATTAATGAGCGGTTCGGTTTGGCTGGTCAGGTTAGCGGGTTCGCAGCCGAACAAGCATAGCAGCGAACCGAGCAGGCAACCAACAATACGGTTCATAGCCGTTGAAAAATTAATTGAGTTACAATTGTATTAAATATAATTAAAAAAATGGAAATAATTACAAAAAATAATTTTTCCAGACAAAAAACGCTCTGATAAGCAACTATTTATACTATGTAGTAACATATTTTATAGGCGACGGCGTACTACAAAAAAAGCCCCGGCGCGGGCCGAAGGCTGTAGAAGTTGACATTGGAACGATGGCCTGTATTTAAATCAACGGTAGAGTCTTCTCATATAAGAAATCGTTGTTGGTATCGTAAAAATTTGGTTACTCCCATTTCAGTTGGCTACTGGCGTAGTCGTCAAATTCATCGCGTTCGCGGCTGGCGAACTGCTCGAAATCTACTTCGGGCATGAGTTCGGTTTTCACGTAATCGACCGATTCCTGGAGGGCTTCGACAAATTTCATGAAATCTTCTTTGTAGAGAAACAACTTATGTTTTTCATAGGTAAAGCCATCGCCCTGCGGGTGTCGGCGGCTTTCGGTGATGGTCAGGTAATAGTCGTTGGCACGCGTCGATTTTACGTCGAAAAAATACGTTCGCTTGCCTGCCCGAACACGTTTAGAGTAAAATTTGTCCCGATCTCTGTCCTCCACGTTGTGTTAGGTTTAGTACGTTCGTTTGTGCTAAAGTACAGTCAATTGCCCGATAACAAAAGGATTTATGCACTTTATTTCGTAGAAAAATAGCCCCGAAAATTGGTAGACTTGTGGAGGTTACGCCACAGATTTTTCGATAAAAGGTTGGTAATAAGGTATCTGGCGATTATCTTTGCAATATAGGAATTGCACTTTTCGGGGACGAGGGGTATGTGCATTGTCAAACGGCATGTCTCTCGTTTATTTGTTTCACGTAACCGATAGCTGTATGAGCATTATCGTGTCTATTATGCTGTTTTTTGGCAGCATAAAACCGACGGAGGCCCTTCCGGGCCTCATACAGAAAGGCAAAGCGTCTTTTTATTCCAAGAAGTTTAATGGCCGAAAAACGGCCTACGGCGAACGAGTTAGCTCTGATGCGCTCGAAGGTGCCCATCGTTCGTTTCCCCACAACACGTTGGTAGAGGTGACCAACTTAACAAACAATCGCTCTGTAATTGTACGAATCAATGATAGAGGGCCATTTGCCCGAGGCCGCGTGATCGACCTCACCCACGCAGCCGCCCGTGCTATCGGCATGGTATCGCAGGGTGTTGCCACGGTATCGCTTCGGGTGGTCGGTAAAGGTCGTGCCTTCGTAGCCATGACCCCCTCGCCCTTCGATATACCGGCAAACTACCAGCCGCAACTCGAGCCGGTGCTGTAATACCAACGAATGAACCAATGCCACTTCTTCGAGGAATGGTGTTCGTTGACTAAAAAAACCGAATCGTTCGCCAAACTTCTGTGCAATTCCTGACAGAGCGCGAACGGTTCGGTTTTTGTTTGTATATTCCCCATATGAAACAACCGCTTAATCTGGGGCAGGTTCGCTCGTTCGGCAACGTCGAATTTCTGGCTCGTCAGTTGGTCGAAGGGTTTATTACGGGGCTGCACAAGTCGCCCTTCCACGGCTTCTCGGTCGAATTTGCCGAACACCGGCTCTACAACACTGGCGAAACTACGCGGCATATCGACTGGAAAGTGTTTGGCAAGACCGAAAAACTGTTTGTCAAACGCTACGAAGAAGAAACCAACCTGCGCTGCCACCTGCTGGTCGATACGTCGTCGTCGATGTATTATCCCGAGCAGAATTACGGCAAAATTACGTTCAGTGTTATGGCGGCTGCCTGTTTGGCCTATATGCTGCAACGCCAGAAAGACGCCGTAAGTCTGACGACCTTTGCCGATCAGATTGATTTGCAAACACCCACTAAATCAACGCCCTCGCACGTACACAAGCTGTTCACGCAGTTAGATCAGTTGATGCAGCAGCCTAAACCGCAACGCCGAACGTCTGCCGCCGACGTGATTCATCAGGTGGCCGAAAAAATAAATAAGCGGTCGCTGGTCGTGATTTTCAGCGATATGTTCGACAATTCCGAGAAGGCCGACGCGCTATTTTCGGCCCTGCAACACCTGCGGCACAATCTGCACGAGGTGCTGCTTTTTCATGTAACGGATAAGCGAACCGAAGAAGATTTCGCCTTTGACGAGCGGCCCTACGAGTTTATCGACCTCGAAACCGGCGAGAAGGTAAAACTACAGCCCGGTCAGGTACGCGAAACGTATCAACAGGCGGTGAGAAACTATTTTACTGAACTGAAAATGCGCTGCGGTCAATACAAAATCGACTTCATCGAAGCCGACATCGCGCAGGGTTTCGATCAGATTTTAACGGCGTATTTAGTGAAGCGAACGAAGATGAAATAGAAGGTGATAGAACTGCGTATTGAACATAACGTTTAATTATATAACAAATCTGCTTTGTATGAACCGGGCTTGCTTATCTCTAATTTTGGCACTTCTGACTCTTTATACGTATGCTCAGTCGGGGTATCCCCCCCCTTGTGACGAAGTAAGGCAAGTCAAATTAGATACTGACCAAAGGAAGCGGCTCATATTATCTGAATTCATTAGCAGTTGTGTTCGAAACAAGTACTGGACAAATGATAAAGGAATCATTCTTTTAAGAGAATACCAGAATGAACAAGGTAAATCTTGCTGGTTACTCTTACCCAGTATCGATGATAGCTATAAGGATAATCCACCCAACCGCTTTGCTTCATTCGATGGCGACATCATTCTGGTCTTCGATGCGGATTCCAAACAAAACGTCAAACCAACGGTGGACGATAAAACCGGGTTGAATCAATGCTTAGGGCAAATCATTGGGGATCGGGTTTATAGTCGACCTTCGGTTAAAAGTCGGTGGACGGATATGGTATTGCCGTTCACGAATCGCAAGATGAAAGAGGGCACCCATCGACATGAATTAGGGAATGGGGGAAGCCTGATTATCATCTTTAATTCAGATGGCAGCTACAGTAAGTTACTGCCTGTTTAAGACTATTCTAAGTTAGCTCGTTAACTATATTTTAGTCAGATTGTTGGAAAATTTGACCAACATAAAATGAGTGATAAAGCGAATCCTATAGATTACAAAACATGCTGGTAGCAGCTCAATAGGCTGCTACCAGCACATTGCTTTAACATAGTATAAGCCAAACTTACTTCTTCACAACCGGCTTCACCGACGCCGTAGCTGTTTTCTTCGTCGCTTCCTGCTGTTGTTTGTGGAAACGGATGAAGTCTTCTAACTGCTCGACCGGCAATTTGCGGGCAATAATGGTTTTGTTTTTGTCCAGCACGTAGAGTGTAGGCGTGGTCCAGACGTCGAACTGATGGCGGTAGTCGTTGCGGAACGTGAAGTCATAGGCATTTATGGCCCGTTGTAGTTTGAACTCCTGAATGAATTTTTTCCACTCTTCAGGGCTTTGCTCAACAGCCACAGCCACCACTTCGGCGTCTTTGCCTTTGTGGGCATCAACAAACTGCTTCAACTTTGGCGCACTGTCTCGGCAGTGGCCGCACGTAGGCGAATAGAAGTATACAACGGTGTAGTCAGTCTTGATATTCGCCAGTGAAACGGCCCGGCGGAGCGTATCGCTCAGGTTCGGTACAGTCAATATTTTTCCGACCAGCGTGGGTTTCAGTGAGTTAACGCGTTCGCCAATTTTTGCGATAGTCGAGGAGTCTGTTACGGGCATTATCCCGGTTTTGTAGTATTTCTCGAACATGTGTACATATAACCCATCTGTACCCATAATTTTAGGCTGCTCATATTGACTGGTGATGTACCAGATAACATACGATTTTACCTCTTTGCTTTTTCCCGCGATTGATTTCCCGGCCAGATAGTCGGCTTCTTTGATAAGCGAGTCGGGTTGTTGTACCGTTAGTTCTTTCAGGTAGCGATCAAGTTTGCGCTGGAGCAGAGGTGTGCGCACAAACCGCTCGTCGGCAAAGTCGAAGTCGTCCCAGAAGTGGCTTTTGTAGTAGTTGAATACCCACGTCGAATCTGAACGCCCGTTGGCGAGTTTGGGTGCGGGGGGCACGTCGGGTTCGGCAGAGGCTTTAATCAGTTTCACCGCAAACGAGCCAGCATTATCTTTCAAGAACTGATTGCGGTAGGTTTGTGCTTTGGTTTGCAGTTCGGCCATCTGCTTATTAAACATGGCCGACGAAGCAGCGTCGTTGCGCAATCTCCGCTGTGCGCTGATCGCCTGTGCTTCATCATAAAATTTACCAAGCTCCTGCTGATAAGTATAAAACCGCTCGTTCTCGATTGAGCCGGTTACTTTCATGTTCTTGATTGCGTTGGCCGTGTCGGTCTCGAAGCTGAACGACTGGTCATCGTCAATCAGAAACTCGATGTATCGTTTATTGGGTGGTACGGCGATATACAGACCCTGCGGCAGAGTTTTCTTTCCTTCAAAAACCAGATTTCCCGCAGCGTCGATTCGAGCCGTATCTTTCGGAATATACTGAGTAGCACCGAAATAGTGCGCCAGCACAATGGTTGTGTCGGTCAATCCGGCAATGCGGCCTGTAATACGAAAACCTTCGGCGGACGGTGTAGTTTGCGCCCAAAGGGTGGGAGTCAGCAGAAAACCGCACAACGCGGTCAGCAGCAGATGTTTCATAGAAGGTGGTCTATGGGTGTAATTTAGCGTCTGAAATGGAGCAAAAGTAGCAGATTTGTCCGTGTCTGTTTCTTACAAAACGCTTGCCATACCGCGTGTAGTCTATGTTTTATTTCTTTTCCAAAACCATCAGCTACGTGCTGACGCCCGCCGGTTGGCTCGTAATGGCGTTATGTCTGGCTCTTTTCACGAAAAATCACACCCGCCGACGTCGGTTGATTGGCGCAGCCCTCGGACTTTTCTGGCTGTTTGGCAACTCGTTTCTGACGAACGAACTTGCCCTTTGGTGGGAATACCCGCCCACCGCCGTCCCCCGCGATTCGGTTAATCGTGTCGCCGTTGTACTGACCGGCGGTATGACCAACGCCGAAAAAAACACGCCCGACTACCGGTATTTGCTTGACCGCGAAGCCGACCGCGCCGGGCAGGCATTGTATCTTTATAAAACCGGAGCTGTGCAGAAAATTCTGATCAGTGGCGGTATGGGCAGTCTGCCTTTTCGGGCTAAAGCCATTAATGATGAGGGTCAGATGACGGCCCGCTTTTTACGTACAGCGGGCGTTCGGGCCGATGACCTTGTGCTGGAAAGTCAATCGCGTAATACGCACGAAAATGCAGTTTTTTCGGCGCGTATGTTGCGAAATCGTTTTCCGGCCAGTCAGTATCGATACGTGCTGGTGACATCGGCCTGGCACATGCGCCGGGCGGTCGCCTGTTTCCGAAAAGAGGGCGTTGCTGTTACGCCTTTCCCCGGCGCGTTTCTGAGCGTTCGGCGGTCATTCGCGCCGGGCGAGTGGTTGTTTCCCAACGAGCAGGCATTTACAGATGCCTACTTCCTGATGCGGGAAATAACTGGTTATATAACGTACTGGATAGCAGGGTATATTTGAAAAGAAGACTTTTATGAAAGGGCTGTCAAACTTGCTTTGTCTGATGCCAATGCTACTCAGTATTGGCTCTATCGGCAATAAGGGTGAGCAACTAACGAGTAGCACCAGGCAGCCCATACCCGTGTTCATTGAAAAGAAGAATTTGACTCCCTGCAACGATTACGTGTGTGAGCGCATTATCAATGCCCGTCTGCGGTCGCTGTTGTTGAGTAAAATTTTCGATTTTCTTGTGTGCGAGGATATTACCGTTGTACTATCCGATGAAGCATTTGCTAATGCCCGTGTAGTTGGTGATACGCATTTTCTAAACAACAGAATCTGGGAGATTACACTGAATACAAACGCACTACAGCAGGCTTCGCAAGAATACATTGCCGCAACAATCATCCACGAACTTTTACACGTCTATCTAATGCAAAGCACAGAGACAGACCACGACATTATGTCGCGCCAGTACATAAAGCCCATGGCAGTTGCCTTGATGAGCAGCGGCTATGCTATTTCATACGAGCGGGCGCAGGCACTGGCCTGGGGTGGCTTGCAAAACACAAGAGCATGGCACGAAATGCGACTAATTGATCGTGTGTTACGCACGTACCAGGCGCAGGAAATTTTAAATACAAACTACTTTTACGCAACAGGGAAAATGGGAGTGCCGTGCCCTTAACAATTAGACTGTTTACCGCTTTCTCTCAGACGCTCAGAATCTTCACCATTCTCAGCAAATCTTCATTGATAGGCTTCGGCAAACGAATTGTGTCTTTAAAAGGCGTATAAACCAGTTCGTTATTCACAACGCCAGCCATTACGTTTTTCTCACCCGCCATCAGCCCTTCGAGCGCACCCAGCCCTAAACGGCTCGCCAGAATGCGGTCGTAGGCGGTTGGAATACCCCCGCGCTGAATGTGGCCCAGCGTTGTTACGCGCATGTCGATGTCAGGATCGACCTGTTTTCTGATTTTTTCGGCGATTTCGGCGGCATTGCCTTCTTCTTCGCCTTCGGCCACGACAATGATCGATGACGACTTCTGACGGCTCCATCCCGCCTTCAGCGTCTCGACCACTTCCGAAAGGGGTGTCAGCACTTCGGGCACCATCACTAATTCGGCACCACCCGCAATACCCGACTGAATGGCAATATAGCCCGAATCGCGGCCCATTACTTCGATGAAGAAAATACGGTCGTGCGAATCCGCCGTATCACGAATTTTATCGACCGCTTCGAGGGCCGTATTCACGGCAGTATCGAAACCAATGGTGTAATCAGTACCATACAGGTCGTTATCGATGGTGCCGGGCGCGCCCACGGTTGGAATGCCGTATTCATCGTAGAAAAGGGTTGCGCCGGTGAATGTGCCATTTCCGCCGATAGCAATCAGCCCTTCGATGCCAAATTTTTGGAGTTGGTCATAGGCTTTTTTGCGCCCTTCGGGTGTCATAAACTCTTTGGAGCGAGCCGATTTCAGGATAGTGCCCCCGCGCTGTACAATGTTACTCACCGAGTGCGAAGACATCTGAAATATATCGCCATTTATCATTCCGTTGTACCCCCGGCGAATGCCAAACACTTCAATGCCATGGTACACGGCACCCCGAACCACCGCCCGAATACAGGCGTTCATGCCCGGCGCGTCGCCACCAGAGGTAAAAACAGCAACTCGTTTCATTGGTTAAGTCAATTTTTTACAGGAAAAGGACAAGAAGGTAGGGCTTTCGTACAACAAACCCCGCAAATTTATCCGCATTTCGTAATCTAAAGGTAAGGTAAGCGTAATTATCCCCCGGTTTCACGTAAAATTCACACATCCGGGGTGGAGTGCCGCCACGCCCGCCAAACAATTCGCCCGTGATTAAGCAGCGTTGGAAGCAGTCCGAAATGTGCCATTAACACCTTAAATCGATCCGTTAATGATCGCCGGTGTTGCTGCACCGACAAACCCCCGACGAGATATTTGCACAAAGTGAATGGCAAAAACTCAATCTGCTTTGCCGCTTTCAGGCAGCGAATTTCCCAGTCTAAATCAGCACTTAGATTATGGGTCAGATAATCGGGGGCAATGCTGCGCCGGGCCACAAACGCCTGATGACAAACTTTCATGCCCATTGCCATATCGTGCCAGGTCAGATTTTTGGGCAGCGAATGAGGAGTTACTACGCTACGAAGCCCTACCGCAGAACCGTTCTCCTGCACAAACAGCGCGTCGCTGTAATACACGTCGGCGGCAGTGGCCCGGATGCGGTCGAGCAGATTGGGCAGGGTTTGTGCATCGTGAAGTTCGTCGCCCGCGTTCATAAACCAAACGTATCGGCCCCGCGCCCGATGCATCCCTTTGTTCATGGCGTCGTATAGCCCCCGGTCGGGTTCCGACGTCCAGGTCGTAATACTGTGTTCATACAGCCGGATAATAGTAAGTGTATTATCGGTCGATGCTCCATCAATAATCAAATATTCTACGTCTGCCGATGGGCTGGCAATGACGCTCCGAATGGTTCGCTCCAGAAAACGCTCGGCGTTGTAAGTGATGGTAACAATAGATAGGAGCATGGAAATGAGTGAAAGAGCGAAAGAGCGAAAGAGGGAGAGCCAGCCACTAAACGCTCTTTCATTCTTTCACTCTTTCGCTCATTAACGATTTGTACAAATCATAAAGCTGCGACGCCACAACGTCTTCCGAAAAACGATTCTCTGCGAATTGACGGGCGTTTTGCCGCAACACAGCAGGTTGTTGGTGGTTCAATACAAACGCCAGCCCATCGGCCAGTTCCTGAGCCGAACCAACGGCGGCAAGATAGCCATTTTGTTGATGGTCAATCATTTCAGGGATGCCGCCTGTGCCGAACGCTACTACTGGCGTGCCGCAGGCCAGTGCTTCAATGACCGTATTAGGCAGGTTATCTTCCAGCGACGGAACAACCATTGCTTCGGCAGCATTATAGGCCGCCACAACGTCGTCGGCTGACGTCAGTACACCCAAATGCTGAACAGGGTAGGGCAGTTCGTCCAATAAATAACTACGCCCTTTGCCGAACACTAAAATTTCGGGATCGAGGTCGGGCTGTTGCTCCCGCAGCCGTGTAAGTGCTTCGGCAAAGTACCGGAATCCCTTGCGCGGGTCGGTCACATTCGCGCTGCCGAACAGCAGCCGGGGGCGGTTAGTATTGGGCAGGCCCAGCCGTTCGTTGGCACGGGTGCGGTCGATTGGGCGAAACGTTTCCTGATCGATTGCATACGGAATTACGGTAAACGGAAATCGACGCAGTAGTTTGCTCCGCATGGCATCGTCGGCCAGCCACCGGCTCGGCGGGGCAAAATGCACGTCGGCATTCTCGAACAGCCGCAGTTTTCGTTCAAAGATGCGGTAGGCCAAATCGTGTTCGCCGGGGTTTTTCAGATACGGGCATTGGCGGCAATGGTTCAAATAATGGTTGCAGCCCCGCGTGTAATGACATCCACCCGTAAAAGCCCATTGGTCGTGCAGCGTCCAGACAACAGGTTTGCCGAGATCGAACAGTGTTTGTAACGTGCTGAGAGAGAGGTAACCGAAATTGATCCAGTGCAGGTGCAGCACATCGGCTTGCTGGATAGCGGGATGAAAATTCAGGTTGGCCCCGAATGCCGCTGGCGAAAACTGGAACCGCACGGCCCGGTCTCTCTCGAACGGTAGGAAATAGAGCCGCTCGGCCACAAATCGACCAAATGCCGTTTGCTCGGCCAGAAAATTATTCGCCAGAAACACCACGCCGTCTTCAGGCTTGTGCGCTTCCTGCCGTGCCGACGTACCTACGAGTAATGTACTGTTGACAGATGCACCCAACTCGCGTAGTTTCAGCATGGCGCGGTGCAGCCGGGTAGCAGCCACAGCGGCCCCGCCAAACAGGTGATAAGTACTCAGATGAACGACGTTCACGGGCGGTGGGCATAGATGTTGAGTTGCAAATCCATCAGGTCGTTGCTCCGGTAGCGGTGGTTCACGAGTGGGCGGGTACGGGCCTGATTGCTGTCAATGTAATACCGAAATCCATTCTGTTCGAGCAGGTTAACGATACCTCCCAGTGTTTGCGGATGACCAATGTAGGCGTGGTATTCAATAAACAGATTTTGCACGTTTGTCAGGGCATCGTGGCAGTCGAGCAGCACGTCGGTTTCGGCCCCTTCGATGTCAATTTTCAGCATATCGACGCGGGTTTCGCGCAGCAACACGTCGCGCAACCGCACCGACGGCACCCGCCTGCGTCCAGCCTCCGAAAACATGGATGCCGCGTCGGCCTCGCCCGTGCCGAAATCCAGCCCGTCGTCGTTTATCCAGACGGCTTTGTTGATAACCTCAACGCCCGTAATGCCGTTAGCCTGTAAGTTTCGGGTCAACACAGCCCCGATAGCCGGGTCAGCCTCGAATGCAACAATACGAGCCTGTGGGTATGTCTGCCGGAAATAAGCCAGACTGGTGCCGATGTTGGCTCCACAGTCGATGATAAGCGGTTGGGGTGTCGTGGTGTTGAACTGGTAGGATTCGTCGGCAAAAATCTCTTTAAACTGCCACACAAATGACAAGGCATCAGGTACGTCAAAACGATAGCGCAAAAACGGAATCACGCCCGACTGATGGCGTGGGCGGTTGGCGTAGCGTAGAAACAGCCACAACAGCCGCCGACCATTGGCTGTTTGCAATGCCCGATATAGATTGGTAAAGAGGTATTTAAAAAGCCACATGCAGAAAATAGGTATTTCAGTATGGTCGTAATGATGCACCTAACTGCAAACTTACTGACCGCATTGCTTTAGCAGCAGTTCGCTGTTTTTGGCATAGGCATCGTCGCCTGCTTTTTTCGCCATGTCGAGCGACTGGAGGGCGTCGGCGCGGGCGGTTTTGCAGTCGCCCGATTTGGCGGCAATTTTGGCGCGTAAGTAATAGGTCCAGTATTTCTGGTCGGCTTCTACCACTTTGTTGGCCCAGGCCATGGCCTGTTTCAGGTCGCGGTTGGTTTCGTAGTAATAGTCAGCAGCGGCCATCAGCACGCCCGGCTTGGCATCGGCTTTGGCAGTCTGTTCGGCAATTTGCGCCATGATGCGAGCGTCTGGGTCGTGTTTGATGGGCAGCTTCGCCACCATGTTTTCCCAACGCAGCGTCAGGTTAGCCGAGGTGGGCGTGAAGTCCGTAAACTCATAGGTCAAATTTTCGGTCGGCACAGTCGCTTTCTCGATCTTCACCGTAAAACGGGCGACATCGTTGGCGTCTTTGTACGAATACGCGCCGAATACGTTAGCATCTTTGTTAACGATAAACGTAAATTCGGTCTCGTTTGGAATAGAATACAGGCCATAACGCCCCGCCGGAATCGATTTTCCGGCAATCTGCATTTCTTCCGACAGCACGAGGTTAGTGGCTTTGTTGGCTCCGGCCCGCCATACTTTGCCGTAGGGCACGCGGTCGCCGAACATAACCCGGCCTTTGAGCGATGGTCGCCCGTACTCGACTGTTACGGTGCCTAACCCGATTTGCTGCGAAACCGTAGCCTGCGGGCTGGCAGATGGCGTCTGAATCTGCGCCTGTGTGGTGGTGATGGCAGCGGCAACAAACGCCACCGAAAGCAAACGTGCTGTCATAGTGTTGTGAAGGGGGTTTTATTTTTAGTGCAAGATTACGGAGTTATTACGGTTTACGACTTTCGTTAAGCTGCTTGCCTGTTAAGTGGCTCACTTACGAACCGACGAATAGAGTCCCGGTCAACCGTCCGCTCTGCGTGCCACAATTCGTAATTCTTCTGCAAATTAATCCAGAATTGGGGCGTGTTCCCGAAAGCTATAGCGAGTTTTACGGCTAATTCCGGGCTAATACCCGCATGTTCATTCACAATAACCGACAAATTTGCCCGCGCCATATTTAAGCCTTTTGCTACTTCGGTAATGGTCAGGCCGCGTTCTTTAATAAAGTCTTCCCGTAAGATTTCGCCAGGATGGCTCGGTGGCAAATTTCGTTTCAACATAATTGAGTTATGATTTAGTGGTAATCTACATAGTTAACGTCGTGTACATCACCCTTATCAAAGCGAAAAATAAGTTTATAGTTGGCACTGACATGAATAGCCCAGTAATCGGTCATATCGCCGGAACCCAGTTGCACTATATCGTCAACCGATGAAACGGCATCCAACGATGTCAGCAAACGGGCAATTTTTTTCAAATAAGCTGGGGGCAATTTTGCTCCATTACCTTCTTCATAGTAAAGTCGTAAACCTTTATGGTGTATCGAGCAAATCATCACTACAAATGTAATGTGTATTGTTACGCATTACAAGCTGATTTAAAGCCACATTTGTAGCCAATAAGTAGTTGATACAGAATACTTCACCAAACCTTTCTGCGGCAGACGCCCCTTTTTCCCAAATTTTTGATAATCTTGCCCTGTCGTTCAGACACCTGCACAACCTGAAGCCATTCTGGCCTGCTATTCATGAAAGAGTATATCCGTCCAATTAAACGCCTGCTCGTTGCCAACCGGGGCGAAATTGCCATCCGCATCATGCGGGCCGCCACCGAACTCGGCATTACCACCGTTGCCGTTTACACCTACGAAGACCGCTATTCGCTGCACCGCTACAAGGCCGACGAAGCCTACCAGATTGGCCGCGACGAAGACCCGCTCAAACCTTATCTCGACGTTGATGGCCTGATTTTACTGGCAAAACGACAAAAAATCGACGCTATCCACCCCGGCTACGGCTTTCTGTCGGAGAATGTGAAACTGGCCCGGCGATGCCGCGAAGAGGGCATTATTTTTGTTGGACCCTCGCCCGAAGCAATGGACGCGCTCGGCGATAAGGTGCGGGCTAAAAACCTCGCTACCAAAGCCGGGGTGCCGCTCATCCCCGATTCGCGGGAGGAAAACATGTCGCCGGAGCGGGCAAAAGAAGAAGCCGAACGCATCGGATTTCCCGTCATGGTGAAGGCTGCTGCCGGGGGCGGTGGGCGCGGAATGCGCGTAGTACGCAACGCCGACGATTTTGAGAAAGCCTTTACTGAAGCTAAAAACGAAGCCAAAAACGCGTTTGGCGACGATACCATTTTCCTCGAAAAATTCATCGAAGACCCTAAGCACATCGAGGTGCAGTTGCTGGGCGATACGCACGGCAACCTGATTCACCTCTATGAACGTGACTGCTCGGTGCAACGGCGGTTTCAGAAGGTAGTTGAAGTGGCTCCGTCGTTTGGCCTGCGGCAGGAAACGAAACAGAAATTGTATGACTACGCGCTGCAATTGGGCCGCGCCGTGAATTATTCCAACGCCGGTACGGTCGAGTTTCTGGTCGATAAAAACGAGAACATTTACTTCATCGAAGTTAACCCGCGCATTCAGGTTGAACACACGATTACGGAAGAAGTAACGGGTATCGACATTGTCAGAACGCAGATTCTGATTGCGATGGGCTATCAGTTGTCCGACAACGGCATCTACATTAACCATCAGGACGAGGTACCGCTCAACGGTTACGCCATTCAGTGCCGCATCACCACCGAAGACCCTACCAACGGCTTCAAACCCGATTTCGGCACCATCATCGCTTACCGCAACGCTGCGGGCTTTGGCATCCGGCTCGACGAAGGCAGCAGCTACGCGGGCATGAAAATTTCGCCCTACTTCGATTCGATGATTGTGAAAGTTTCGGCGCGGGGCCGCACCCTCAAAGGAGCTACCCAACGCCTGACGCGGGCATTAGTCGAGTTCCGAATCCGGGGCGTTAAAACCAACATCGGCTTTTTGCTGAACGTAATCAGCCATCCCATTTTTCAGCGGGGCGAAGCGCGGGTATCGTTCATCGAGAACCATCCCGAACTGTTTCAGCTTCGGCAGGTGCAGGACCGTTCGACGCGGGTACTCAATTATCTCGGCGAAGTGATTGTAAACGGTAATCCTGAAGTAAAAAAGCGCGATGACAGCAAGGTATTCCGCACGCCCGTTGTGCCAGCCTTCGACACCTACAGCCCCTACCCGTCGGGCAACCGCGACCGACTAAAAGAGCTAGGCCGTGAGGGGTTTGTGCAGTGGGTGACAGACCAGAAACGGGTTTTATACACCGATACTACCTTCCGCGACGGACACCAGTCGCTGCTGGCGACGCGCGTCAGAACGCAGGATTTGATGAAAGTGGCCGAAGGGTTCGCCAAAGCGCACCCTGAACTGTTTTCGATGGAAGTCTGGGGCGGTGCCACCTTCGACGTAGCCATGCGGTTTCTGTACGAAAGTCCCTGGAAACGGCTCGAAGCCATGCGCGAGGCCATGCCCAACATGCTGTTGCAAATGCTGTTTCGCGGCTCCAACGCCGTCGGCTACTCGGCTTACCCGGATAACCTGATCGAAAAATTCGTGGAGAAATCGTGGGAAACGGGCATCGACGTGTTCCGCATTTTCGACTCGCTGAACTGGATCGAAGCGATGAAAGTAAGCATCCGGGCCGTTCGCGAACGCACCGATGCCCTCTGCGAAGCCGCCATCTGCTACACCGGCGATTTGCATACATCGCAAAAATACACCCTCCAATATTACCTCGATCTGGCCCGACAGTTGGAAGATGAAGGGGCGCATCTGCTGTGCATCAAAGACATGGCCGGGCTGCTGAAACCGCTGGCGGCCAACACATTAGTTACGGAACTGAAGAAAGCCGTTGCCATCCCGATTCACCTGCATACGCACGACACGGCGGGCATTCAGGCCGCAACCTACCTCAACGCCATCAACGCCAACGTCGATATTGTCGATTGTGCGCTGGGTGCACTATCGGGTCTGACGTCGCAGCCGAATTTTAACTCGGTAGTGGCGATGATGCAGGGCCACGAACGTGAATGCCCGATTAATTTGCCCTCGCTGAATGCTTATTCGAACTACTGGGAAGACGTGCGCGAATACTACTACCCCTTCGAGAGTGGTATGAAAGCGGGCAGCGCGGAGGTCTACGAAAACGAAATTCCGGGCGGGCAGTACTCCAACCTCAAACCGCAGGCCATTGCCACCGGATTGGGCGATAAATTCGAGACGCTGAAGAAAAACTACGTGATTGCCAATCAGTTGTTCGGCGATATTGTGAAGGTAACGCCCTCGTCAAAAGTAGTGGGCGACATGGCGATTTTTATGACCGCCAACAACCTCACCGCGCAGGACATCACGGAGCGGGGCGAGTCGCTGGCGTTCCCCGAATCGGTGAAGGGTTTCTTCAAGGGCGAACTGGGTCAGCCTGTCGGTGGTTTCCCGGCAGACGTGCAGCGGGCCGTGCTGAAAGGCGAACAGCCGATTACGGGTCGGCCCAACGAACACCTGAAACCGATTGATTTCGACGCTGATTACAAAGCCTTTACCGAAAAATATCCGCACAGTGACGGATTCGTCGATTATTTGTCGTACCAGATGTACCCCAAAGTCTACGATGAATATTACCGGGCTAATCAGCAGTACGGCGACGTGAGCGTGATTCCGACACCTGCGTTTTTCTACGGTCTGAAAGAAGGGGAAGAGATTCTGATTCAGATTGAACCGGGCAAGAGCATTCTGGTACGGCTACTGTTTATGTCGGAACCGGATGCATTCGGAATGCGAACCATTACGTTTGAACTGAACGGACAAAGCCGGCAGGTGCAGGTGCGCGATAAAGCCTCGAAGGTCGAGAAAGTGCAAAACGCCAAAGTTGGCAAACCCGGCGACGTGGGTGCGCCGTTGCAGGGCCGCCTGACGCGCATTCTGGTCAAACCCGGCGACACGGTAAAGAAAAATCAACCGCTCTTTGTGATCGAAGCCATGAAAATGGAAAGTATCGTCTCAGCTCCGAAAGAAGGAAAGGTCTCGAAGATTGTACTCGGCGAAAACGTCACCGTCGAGCAGGACGACTGGGTAGTGGAATTGTCGTAAGAAGAAGGCTCCTCAGCAGGAGCCTTCTTTGTTTCATTCCCGGTGAACGTCCCGAAAGCGCAGCATGTCGCCTAACCGAAGCTCTTTTTCCTCATCGAAGCCGCAGGTCGAGCGAAATTCCTTCGGGTTCTGATACGTGCCGAACAGCATGTCCCACCAGACAATGTCGCCGTAGTTGCTGGTATGCTTTTCGTATTCGTGATGGATTCGATGCATTTCGGGTCGCTGAAATATGTAGCCGACCCACTGCGGAGTTTTTACGTTTGTGTGATAAAAAAACTCGCCCAATGCCGTGCAAAGCGTATAAATAGCTCCCGCTTCAGCGTTCAGACCGAGTAACGTATAAACCAGCAGCGTGCCGATGACGGAGTTGACCGTCATTTCGAGCGGGTGCTTATAAAACGACGTGATGACCTCCAGTCGTTGCGGGCTGTGGTGTATTTGGTGAAAGTGTGTCCACAGAAAATCGACCGTATGCCGCCAACGATGCCACCAGTAAAAGATGAACGTAGCGATAACGTAGGCAATCACACCCCCGCCTGCGTTGCCAACGTGATTGGAAAGGTGAAATAGCGAATAGGCAGAGAGCCATTTTTCCCACGTAAACCCGGCTACGACCACCACCATCAACTGCACAAAGTTGATAGCCAGTACACGTATTGTCCAGGTAGGCACGGTCGGGAGTTTCCAGCCGGGAAAGAGCCGTTCGAGCAAAAAACAGAAAGCGAAAATCGCGAAAATAACGGGTAACATAGCCGTTGGGGTTTATGTAAAACAATACCCCAAAGCAAACGCCTGTCTCCTGCCAAAATATTGACCTATATCAATTTCTATTCAGGTTCGACGCCTACTCAACCCGCCCGAAAACACCAAGGAAATCGCTGAGCAGTAGTGAAATTGTCGTAACTTACCTTGCTAAACCAAAACGTCTGCAAATCTGATGGAAAACCAACCGCCTACCCCCCCACCCTACTCACCCGTTCCGACCGGCCCCGCGCCCCTGAACCAATCCGACGAGCGGATGTGGGCCATGCTCGCGCATCTGAGTGCGCTAACCGGCCTCTTTACCGTTGTTGGCAGCGTTGTTGGGCCGCTGATTGTGTGGCAGGTGCAGAAAGAACGGTCGGCTTTTGTGGATTTTCACGGCAAGGAAGCCCTGAATTTCAACATCACCATTGCCATAGCGTCGGCCATTTCGTTTGTGCTGTTTCTGCTGCTTGTGGGCTTTGTGCTGATCTGGATTGTGGGAGCGGTATGGCTGATTTTTACGCTTATTGCCGCCGTAAAAGCCAATAACGGCGAATATTATCGTTACCCGTTGACGTTTCGGTTCGTGAAATAGTCAACGAAATCATAACCACGGTCTTCGGGTTTTGAACGACTTCTTTAAGCCGGTAATTAACAGAAACGCGCCCAGCAAACCGAAGATGATTGCCAGCGTATTGATCTGAAAAATAGCAAAAACAACGGCCAGCAGTATTACGAAAAACGACGCTTTCAGCTTCCAGCTAATCCGCTGCCACCAGTTCAGTTCTTCGCGCAACGGTAGCCCCAGCTCCTCCCGAATTCGGTTGCCTAATCGGAGTTGCTTTTTGGGTTTGGGGCCGGGGCCATCGGGCCGCTGAACAGTTTGAACCGGCGTAGCCAGCATCGATTGTACCCGCTGCATGCGCTGTTGTACGATTCTATTGGTTACCGCAACGGGCCGGGTGGCAGTACTCGCTACCAGTGCAACCTCCTGGCTGTCACGGGCTGGCTCGACATTTTCAGCAAAAAGCGTATCAGCGGAGCTATCAGACGTTGCCCTCGCAGGTGGTGTGGCAGGTAGCCGGGCCGCTGTGTGGGGTGTTCGTTGAAAATACCCGACAGGACGGTGGCAGGCAGAACAAAAAAGGCATGACGCAATAGCAAAGGCGGCAATCGACTGTTTCATCAGGTTGGAGCAGACAGCAGGCGTTTTTTATCGCCCGCGCTGCCTGTAGAACGAACTGAAACGGCTGGTTTATATGAGCCTTTGCAAAAAGCCGTTCGGGTTTGTGCGTACCTTTGCGGCATGATGCCCGATAACGACCCGCAACCCTGGCAGGTAGAACGCTCCGAATACGTTCATCAATTGCCGTGGTTTACTGTTCGCAAAGACGCCGTTCGGATGGCAAACGGCGGCTACATTCCCGATTACTTTATTTTTGAGTATCCCGACTGGATCAACGTCGTAGCCGTAACGACCGATAATCGATTGGTGCTTATCCGCCAGTATCGGCACGGTGCCAAAGATGTTCATTACGAACTCTGCGCCGGTGTTATCGACCGTAATGCTGACGGGCAAGCCGACGACCCACTGGAAACGGCCCGGCGCGAATTGCTCGAAGAAACCGGCTTCGGTGGAGGCCAATGGCAACTGCTGCTGACACTCTCGGCCAATCCGGGCACCCACGCTAACCGAACCTACTGTTATTTAGCCACGGGCGTTGAACTGCAACAAGCGCAAAATCTGGAAATTACCGAAGAAATTACCGTGCATTTAGTATCCCCAGAACGGGCTATGCAGATCATCGAACAGGGCGAAATGCTGCAAGCCCTGCATGTGGCACCACTGCTCAAGCACTTGAACCTTCTGAACCGGGATTAGCCAGGATTATCAAGATTAAACAGGATTCGACGCTTCGCTTGTTCGGGTTTATAAACAAGCGAAGCGTAAAATCTTGGGTAATCTTGATAATCCTGGCTAATCCCGGTTCAGACTCCTGGTCCTGACAAACTTTAGTTAAACATGATTATTCCCCTCGCCCACCGCGCTAATCAAACCCAGGAATATTACTTTTCCGTTAAGCTCGCCGAAGTCCGTGCGCTCATGGCCGCCGGACACGACGTTATCAACATCGGTATCGGCAACCCCGACCTGATGCCTTCGGCCAACACCCTGACCGCGCTGTCGCAATCAGCGCAGCAGCCCAATGCTCACGGCTACCAGCCCTACAAAGGTACGCCCGGCCTGCGGCAGGCCATCACCCGGTTTTATAAGCATACGTATGGCGTTTCGCTTGATGCCGATACCGAAATTTTGCCACTTATTGGCTCAAAAGAAGGCATTACACACCTGTCGATGACCTTTCTGAACGATGGCGACGGTGTGTTAGTACCCGAACTCGGCTACCCGGCCTACCGGGCCGTGAGCCAAATGGTTGGTGCGAAGGTGCTGGAATACCCGCTACTTGAACACCACGGCTGGCAACCCGACTGGGAAGCAATGGCCGACCTCGTAACACCCAGCACGAAAATTGTCTGGATGAACTACCCGCACATGCCTACGGGTGCTCCGGCTACGCAGGCGTTGTTCGAGCGGGCCGTGCGGTTCGCCCACGACCATCGGGTGTTGCTTTGCCACGACAACCCATATAGCCTGATTCTGAACAAAAAACCGCCCATTAGCCTGCTCTCGGTCGATGGCGCGAAAGAAGTTGCTGTTGAGTTGAACTCGCTCAGCAAGTCGCACAATATGGCGGGCTGGCGAATTGGCTGGATGGCCGGTACCAAAGCCTATGTCGATGCGGTACTGACAATCAAAAGCAATGTCGATTCGGGGCAGTTTCGGCCCCTGATGGATGCTGCCGCCGAAGCCTTAACCAACTCCGACGACTGGCACCGTGACCGCAACGCCGTGTACGAAGGCCGCTTAGAAGCCGTGTACGCCCTGCTCGACGCCCTCGGCTGCACCTACGCCACCGATCAGGAGGGCTTATTTATCTGGGCCAACCTCCCCGATTCAGTCGAATCAGCCGAAACGCTGGTCGATAATCTGCTGCGGCAAAAGCACGTGTTTATTGCGCCCGGCTTCATTTTCGGCCCGAAAGGCAATCGCTACGTGCGCGTGTCGCTATGTGTACCGAAAGAACGCATCTGGGAAGCCGTTCGGCGAATTAGTGAGTGATTTTATTGCACAGAGCTACACAAGAGTAGCAAAGAGATACACGAAGAAGATTTTTGTAGCGTTTAGCAGTAGCAGCTACCAGGTCTCCGTGTATCTCTTTTTTTCTCCGGGCGTCTCTGCGTACCAGCCCACCTCAAGCGTTACAAAAACATAATTTTCAGTTTCCAACCTTTTGCCTACTTTGTTACTCTTTTACGTCAAACAATGTAGTTTATGCGCATTCAACTATATACTTTAGGTATCTTTTTCTTACTTGCATACTCAGTATCAGCCCAATCGCGATCCGAAAAAACCGTGTCTACTGTCAGCGGTTACGTGCGCGAAATGGGCAGTCAGGAGGCACTTATTGGTGTCAATGTTTATCTACCCGGCACGTCAACCGGCACCACGACCAACACGTATGGCTTTTATTCACTCACGCTACCCACGCAGGATAGTGTTCGGCTGGCATTTTCGTTTGTTGGTTACACGCCCATCGAGCGCACCGTTAGTCTACGGCAAAACACCACGTTGAGCATTTCGCTGACGCCGGGGCGGGTATTGTCGGAGGTAGAGGTGAAGGCGAGCCGGACCGAAGAACGCATCAGCGAAACACCACAGATGAGCCGCATCGACGTGCCGGTATCGCAGATTAAAAAAATTCCGGCCTTTCTGGGCGAGAAAGACGTATTGCGGGTGCTGCAACTGATGCCCGGCGTACAGAAAGGCTCCGAAGGGCAAACCGGTATCTATGTGCGCGGGGGCGGCCCCGATCAGAATCTCATTATTCTGGATGAGGCCACGGTCTATAACGCCAGTCACTTGTTTGGGTTTTTCTCGGTTTTCAACGGCGATGCCCTCAAAAGCGTTGAGCTTACCAAAGGCGGCTTTCCGGCACGATATGGCGGGCGGCTGTCGTCGGTAATTGAGCTGAATATGAAAGACGGCAACAAAGAGAAGCTGCACGGCGAGGGCGGTATCGGCCTGATTGCCAGTCGACTGACGCTCGAAGGCCCTTTTACCAAAAATAAAAAAGGAAGTTTTCTGCTATCGGGTCGCCGAACGTATCTCGACATTGTGGCGGCTCCGCTCATCCGGGCGCAAACCGATGGCGAGACTCAGGCCGGGTACTATTTCTACGATTTCAACGCCAAAGCCAATTATGATTTCGGACCAAAGAACAAACTTTACCTGAGCGGTTATTTTGGGCGCGACCGCTTCTACGCCCGCGACTCTGAAGAAGGCACTGACGTGGGCATTGGCTGGGGTAACGCCACCGGTACGCTCCGCTGGAATCACCTCTTTAACCAGAAACTATTTTCAAACCTGTCGCTCATTTACAGCGATTACGAGTTTAAGATTTCGTCGGATGAGACCAGCACTGGCAGCGGGGGTGATTTGAACACCTCGCTGCGCTATACGTCGGGCATTCGCGATTTGTCGGCCAAGCTCGATTTTGATTACTACCCGTCGCCTACACACTCGCTGCGGTTTGGCACTCAAACCACTTTTCACCGCTTCACACCGAGCGCAGTTGTGGTTCAGAATGCATTGATTGACGAATTTCGGCGCGATGTAGAAGCCATTAACGCCGTTGAATCGGGCATTTACGCTGAAGATACCTGGCGACCCAACGAGAAGTGGCGCGTGAACGGCGGGCTGCGGCTCAGTATGTTTCTGCAAGGTTCGGCCCGGTATCTGCGGCCCGAACCCCGGCTGTCGACTTCGTATCAGCTACGTCCGGGTCTGTCGGCCAAGGCATCCTACGCCACCATGAACCAATACATTCATTTGCTGAGCAACACCGGTATTGGCCTGCCCACCGACCTGTGGGTGCCTACCACCGACCGTATTGCTCCGCAGCAATCGCGGCAGGTAGCGGCTGGCATTGCCAAAGACTTTTCCGACAATTTCGTATTGGGGCCTGGCTTCGCTCTCACGGTAGAGGGGTACTACAAGACGATGCAGAACATTATCAACTACCGCGAAGGAGCCAGTTTCCTGCTCATCGACGATCCAACGTCTGCCGAGCGGGTGCGTTGGGAAGACAACGTAACGGCGGGCAAGGGCTGGAGCTACGGGGCCGAGGTGCTGCTTCAGCGCAAAACCGGGCGGCTCTCGGGCTGGCTCGGCTACACGCTTTCCTGGACGCAGTGGCAGTTTCCCGAACTCAACGGCGGCAAACCCTTCTTCCCCCGCTACGACCGCCGACACGACATTTCGGTGGTGGGCATTTACGAAATCAGCAAACGCGTTACGCTGTCGGGTACGTGGGTCTATGGTACGGGCAATGCGCTGACCGTGCCGATTGCCAATTACCGCGCGTATCGGCACGAACCGGGCGTAATCTCGTCGTTCCGGTCAAACGTACCTACGCTTATCGCTCCGCTCTTCGATTTTGGCGCAACGGTTAGCGATTACGGGCAACAGAAAAACAGTTTCCGGGCCGAAGCGTACCATCGTTTCGATCTGTCGCTACAGTTTCACAAGCAGAAACGGCGGCACGAGCGGACCTGGGAGTTCAGCGTGTATAACCTCTACAATCGCCGGAATCCGTTCTTCTACCAACTCGAAACAGTATCGCAGGGGCCAAATCAGCCCAGCCGAACGGGATTATTCCGTTTCTCGGTGTTTCCCATCGTTCCATCGTTCAGCTATAATTTCAAGTTTTAGACCATGCGTTTCAATCACCTGATTTATACAATAGTGGTGGGCCTACTACTTACCGGCTGCGATAGTTTACGGCAGGAGGTAGAGCCAAAGGGCCTGACGCAGGAACCGGAAAAATTGGTGGTAGCCTGTTTTATTTCGCCACAAGATACTGTGCTTGCCGTTCGCGTATCGCGGTCGTCGCCTGTGCTGGGAACGGTTAACTCCAGCCAGCCCGATATTCCCAATGCCACCGTAACGCTTTCAGACGGTGATCGGTCCGTAACCTTGCAACGGGCTTTTAACCAGCAGATTGGCTATCTCTATTACCGGGCTACCCCTACTCAGCTACCCATCGTGGTAGGCCGCACCTACACGCTTACAGTGCGTGTTCCCGACGGACGGCAGGTATCGGCTACCTGCACCGTGCCTGGGCCGGTGGCCTTACAAAGCATGACTTTAGATTCGGCAGTGGTGAATGAGTTTGGGCGTACCCGGAAAGAGTATTATGCTCGCCTGCGCTGGCGCGACCCGGCAGGACAAGTCAATTATTACCGGGTTGCGGGTAATAATGAATATGTATATACGAGTCGAACTGGCGGCTCGCCCAACAGGCCATCACGAGATACACTAATCCGGCAGACAGGCAACTGGTTCTTCGACAATGGTTCTACGACTACTGACGTGGGCCGCGACGGGCAGGAATTTGTTTCAGGGAGGGGTCGCCTGTCTGTAGCTTATATCTGGCAGAATGGTCAGCAGCAGGTTAGTCGGCCTACCGGAAGAGTGAACGGCTACCTGCTCAACGTCGATGAAAATTATTATCGCTACCACGACGCCGTGGAGCGGCAAAATCGCGTTGGTGAAAACCCGTTTGCTGAGCCGGTCCTGATTCCGAGCAACATCCAGAATGGTCTCGGCTGCTTCGGCGCATTCAATAAAAGCACGCTGTCGGTAGAGTTGAAGTAGGAGTTATAACACAGAGATGCACAGAGGTTAAAAGAGATTCGCCGAGTTCTCAGTGTATCTCCTTTATTCTCTGTGCATCTCTGTGTCAAAACTCTATAACTCCTTCTTAAGCCGTTTGATTATTCATCACTTCGGTTTGTTTCCGAATCGATTCCATGTGGATAATCTTATAGATTTCTTCCACTAATTCGGGGTACAGATTCAGCTTTTTACCGAGTTCGGTGCGTGTTTTCAGAATCTCCTTCCAACGGTCGGGCTGAAACAGCGTTACGTTGTTGTCGCGTTTGTATTCGGCCAGCCGTTCAACGAGGGCCATGCGGGCACCCAACATCTCAACAATCTGCCGGTCGACGTTATCGATATTTCGGCGCGACTGCTCCATAAAGCTCTGAAATTCAACGTTAGCCGAATCGACCTGGCGAATTTGCAGGTGGTCGAGCATGTCGCCAAAAGCCGTGGGCGTCAGTTGCTGGGCTGCGTCGCTCCAGGCATTGTCTGGGTCGATGTGCGACTCAACGATCAGACCGTCGTAGTTGAGGTCCATCGCCATCTGCGCCAGTTCGTTGAGGTAGGCACGCTTACCGGCCATGTGGCTCGGATCGCCAATCATGGGCAACTGCGGGAAGATCGACTTCAGTTCGATAGCCATCTGCCACATCGGCACGTTGCGGTATTTGGTAGCTTCGCCCGTGGCAAAGCCCCGGTGAATGGCACCCAACTTACTGATACCGGCTCCTGCGATGCGCTCGAACGCACCTACCCACAGGGCCAAATCGGGATTTACCGGGTTTTTTATCAGTACCGGCACGTCGACACCCCGCAGCGCGTCGGCAATTTCCTGCACATTGAACGGGTTTACGGTGGTTCGGGCACCAATCCACAAGATATCGATCCCATATTTGAGGGCCAGTTCAATATGTTCGGGCGTGGCAACTTCAACGGCAAATGGCAGGCCGGTTTCGGCTTTGGCACGCTGAATCCAGGGCAGGGCGGCCTCGCCCATGCCTTCAAAGCTACCGGGCCGGGTACGGGGTTTCCAGACTCCCGCCCGGATCACATGAACCGCATCGAGTGCCTTCAACTGGCGTGCGGTTCCAACAACTTGTTCTTCGGTCTCGGCACTGCACGGACCGGCGATAATGAGTGGTTTGCCGTTTGTCTCAATCCACGACTCAAGCGGCTCTACGGCTAAGTCAACTTTCATAAGTAACGCGTAAATAGTGAGTAGTCAGGCTACTCGGTAGGGAACTTTGAATCTGTTTTTATGGTATATTTGCAGGTAAAATCGGCTGTGTTTCAGACCCATTTTGCCATTTGTTTTGTTATCTTTTTAGTTTGTTGAACAAGCCGCGCTGAGGAGTTGAACCGATTCACCGAAATTTGTTTTACATTTCGGTCGTTTTAACCGACGCGCACCTAACGCTATGGAAGTAGCACCGCCCAAACGGAGCACTGATATGTCGAACCGAAGTAATCTAATGCCGGAAACTGTTCAGGGTCTTACCGGAGTAAAACCAAACGTGGCCGAGAGTAACTTCCGACCTGTTTCCTTTGAAGATACCTCAATTGCTTTTTCGGCTCAGTCGGATTTTAAACTCCGAAAAACCTACTGGCTGTTTGCGTTGATGAATCAGGGATGGCTGGTAAATGTAGGGACTTTTTTCATAAAGATTGCGCTACGCCTGCGTCTTCCCATCAAATTCCTCATCAAAAACACGATTTTTGAACAATTCTGTGGGGGAGAAAGCATTCGCGACGCGGAAAAAACAATTCAATATCTTCACAATGCCCATGTCGGCACCATCCTCGATTATTCGGTAGAAGGCGAAGACACTGAGCGAAGTTTTGATGAAACGACCCTCGAAATTCTGCGTACCATCGAGCGGGCCAGCGAGTCGGCAGATATACCCTTCTCTGTTTTTAAAGTGACGGGTATTGCCTCGACCGAACTGCTCGAAGCGGTTCAAATTGGCGATTCGCTCAATAAAGAGCAGAAAGCCGCTTTCGACCGGGTGCTGAAACGGGTTGATACGCTCTGCCGTCGTGCCAGTGAACGCAACGTCCGCATTTTCATCGACGCCGAAGAAAGCTGGATTCAGGACACCATCGATACGCTGGCCTATGAGATGATGGACCGGTATAACCACGAACGTCCCATTGTGTATAACACCTACCAGATGTATCGCTGGGAAAGCCTCGACCACCTCCGGCGCGATACCGAAGAGGCTCGTGCCAAGGGCTACTTCCTCGGTGCCAAGCTGGTGCGCGGTGCTTACTTAGAAAAAGAACGACTCCGGGCGCACGAGGGTGAGTATCAGGACCCTATTCAGCCCGATAAGGAAGCAACCGACCACGATTTCAACGCTGCCATCGATTTCTGCCTTGCCAACCGCGATACGGTATCGATCTGTCTCGGCACGCATAACGAGTACAGTTGTCAGTACTGTGTTCAGGAAATGAACCGGCTTGGCATTGCTCCCAACGACCCGCATATTTACTTTGCGCAACTGTTGGGCATGAGCGACAATATTTCGTACAATCTGGCGAATGCGGGCTATAACGTAGCAAAATACGTACCGTATGGGCCGGTTGAAGCCGTAATGCCGTACCTGTTCCGCCGGGCCGACGAAAATAAGTCGATTGCCGGACAGAGCAGCCGCGAATTTACGTTGATCAGTAATGAGTTGAAACGCCGAAAAGGCTGTAAAATTTAACCCAGTTCTCAGGCACAGCTTCGGTCGTAACCATCGTCGGGCTGTGCTTTTTTTTCACTTTAGAGTTGGCACAGCCGGGTTGCTGATAGTTTCGGGGCTGTGCCTGACTTTTTTTCATGATTCGTAAAAACCCGCTTAAATTTTTTATACTGACGCTCGTCTTAATCGCGCTCGATCAGGGAGTTAAACTGGCCGTTCATTATTATATGGCTCCCGGTTTTGCCGGGCAGATTAAACTAATTGGCGACTGGCTGAAACTTCATTACGTGCTTAATCCGGGCATGGCGTTTGGTATGCAGCTTGGCTACGAGTACGGTAAGTTGCTACTGAGCGTATTTCGCCTGTTCGCCATGTTTGGCATTGGCTATTATCTGGTGTATCTGGCCCATCGGGGTGCACCAAATGGCTTGCTATGGGCAATGGCAATGATTCTGGCGGGGGCTGTTGGTAACGTGATCGACAGCACATTTTACGGCGTCTTTCTGAACAATGCTCCCTACGGTTCTCCCACGCCCTGGTTTCATGGGCAGGTAATCGATATGATTTTTGTGGACGTTTGGGAAGGATTTATTCCCGAATGGGTGCCGGTTTGGGGCGGTCAATATTATTCAACGCCCATCTTCAATGTAGCCGACTCCTGTATTTTTATCGGTGTTTGCCTGATTTTATTCTTTCAGCGACAATTTTTTGGTGAACGTCCTGCCGACGATAGCGGGCTTCTGCCAACTTCCGGCCCCGATGCTACGAATGCCGCTGTGATGCCTATGGCTATGACAGACGACGAACCAACTGTTGCTCAAACACCGGACAACGTTTTGAACATTCCTAATGAACCCTACCCGGA
The DNA here is from genome assembly GCF_001988955.1 of Spirosoma montaniterrae. NCBI lineage: Bacteria > Pseudomonadati > Bacteroidota > Cytophagia > Cytophagales > Cytophagaceae > Spirosoma > Spirosoma montaniterrae. The sequence goes on from NZ_CP014263.1 coordinate 3,847,028, forward strand.
ACCCACGCCATCTTCGGCTCAATCCGACGAGCAGGATCAAGTAAAATAAAACTTTATCAATAAAAATAATAATATTTCATATGCAAAAAGTCCGCTTAATAGATAGTGGACTTTTTGCATTTTTTTTAGTTGACTTTTCATAGAACGCGCGTCTAAAAGTATGACTTCATGTTTCAGAAAACAGTCTACCTTCAGCGGTGACGTTGCGTCATGGTTATTTTTTACGTTCTCTACGGATTTTTATTATTCTTTTTGTTACTCAACGTACTGTATATCTGCGTCTTCGCGGTAGCAGGACGGATTGGTAATGCTGATGATTTAACTACAACAACCGTAGATACTCATAGAAAAATAGGCGTCCTGATTCCGGCCTACAAAGAAGACGCTGTTATTGTTGACTCGGTTTTAGCTAATTTGAGACAGGATTATCCAGCCAATCGATTCGACCTGATTGTAATTGCCGACTCGTTGCAGCCAGATACACTTGCCCAACTTGGTACGTTGCCGGTGCGTGTTTTCGAGGTTTCATTTCCAGTATCGACCGTTGGGAAAGCCATTCGTACAGCCTTAGACCAGATTCAGACAACCGATTATGACATTATTGCTGTAGCCGATGCCGATAACCTGCTGGCGGTCGATTTTCTGAGTCGGGTAAATGAAGCATTCGCGCAGGGCTGGCAGGCCATTCAGGGGCACCGTGTTGCCAAAAACACAAACACGAGCGTGGCAGTGCTCGATGCGATCAGCGAAGAGATCAACAACAGTATATTCCGAAAAGGAAGCCGCGCATTGGGGTTATCGTCGCCAGTAATCGGATCAGGCATGGCCTTCGATACGGCTCTTATGAAACAGGCAATGACAACGTCGGTCACGATGGGTGGGTATGATAAAGAGCTGGAGATGAACATTGTATTGAACGGACAGTCAATTGCTTACCTCGAAAAGGCGTATGTTTACGACGAGAAGGTTGCCCAGCGGGCGGTTTTTGAAAACCAGCGTACCCGCTGGATTGCAGCACAATTGCAGTTTCTTGTTCACAACTACAAAACTGGGTGTAACGAGTTGCTGAAAGGCCGCTTCGAGGTAGTGCTGGGACTCTTTCGGGCTGTGATTGTGCCGCGTGTGCTGTTATTGGGCGTACTCATCCTGCTGAGCGTTGCCGGGCTGTTTGCCGCCGACAACTGGCTCTGGATGTTACCGGCGGCTATGCTGCTTACACTTTGCGTAAGTCTACTGATCTCGATACCTGCTTATCTGCGTCAGAAGCTTACTGTTCGCGAGTTGTTGCTGCTGCCTAAACTAATGATCAGTTTTGGGCGGGCTATTCTTAATATGCAGAAAGCATTCAGGAGTTTCATGCACACGCCACATACGGCTACTGTCGGGCATCAGCCAGCGAGTGTACCGGTTTCGGCGCGTGACAAAACAAGTCTATGAAAGTCATAAGTTAAGATGTATTTTGTGGACGAATTATCTCTCTGCATACTATATTCCATTCGAGTTCCCTATTTCACCCATAAAAAGAGCCTTTTTGTAATCTGAATCTACTAAACGTAAACGTTAATCACTGTTACGAGTTGTGAGCCGAATTGTGAAATTTCATTGGTTGTTCGTTTTGCTGCTTTTCTTTGTGGGAGGTTCCATAAGCTACGGACAAAGCCGGGGAGCCAGAGGCATGGTCTCTTTCGGCAAATCGGCTGGGTTATCCAACGATACATTGTACCTGGATGTCAATCAGGACATTGCAGTGCAATTGCTGCCTTTTGACGACTTGATGAAACTGGCGATTGCGTATTCTCCTTTTATCAGATCGCAAAACGAAACAACCAGTTCTCTCGAAGCGGCCTATGCCATGACGAAAGCGCAACTTCTACAGAATGTATCGGGTTTTGCCAATTATTCAGGTGGAAATCAGTCGATTGTTGCCGTTGGCGATCCAAACACCAACCTGAATCAGAATCCATTAGGTCAGTTCTCCAATGGCTACCGGGCCGGGGTAAGTGCCAGTATTTCGCTATTTGATTTGTTTGGCCGTAAACACGTCGTTCGGCAGGCTTATCATAATCACCGGGCAGCCATAGCCCAGAAAGACCTGGCAGAGTTGATGCTACGTCGCGAATTAATTGTACTATACCAGGACATGATTACGTCGCAGCAAATTCTGAAAGTGCGGATTATGGAAGAGCAGGCGTCTCTGACGGCCCTGCGCCTGGCCGAAGCCGAAAATCAGAAAGGGCGCGGTACGCTCGAAACGCTCGCATCGGCCACCTCGCGTTATTACCAGAGCAAGGCGTCTTCAGAAGAAGGAAAAGGTACTTTTCTAAAAAATATTCACACGTTCGAAGCAATGCTGGGCGTCCCAATCCAGCGGCTAAAACGATATTAATCAGCATCGTATGAATATCTCGGCATTTCTTCGTCTGCTGAAGCAGCATTTAATCTGGTTTGTCGTGCTGCCCGCTATCACTGGGACAGTTGCCTGGTACACAACACGCAATGAAGCGAAAGTTTATAAATCGCAGGCAACCTTGTACACGGGTTTATCGTCGGGCTACTCGCTGATGACCGATAAGGGTGGCCTGATGAGCGATCAGTCGTCGAGCGCGTTCGACAATATGCTGACCACGTTGTATTCGAAAGAAACCATGACGAACGTCAGCGTGAGCCTGTTAACCGATCACCTGCGCCTGCAACAGCCAGATAGTTTAGTACTGGGAGGGCCGGGTTTTCTGATGCTCCAACAGGCCGTTCCAATGGATGTCAGGATGCAGTTACCCATTGAAGGCGACCGCGATACGCTCTGGATGGCAATCGACAATATGGCAAAATCGACGGGCGACAATGCCATTAAGAATTTATTGCTGAAATCAGATTCGTATTATTCGCTTGGTCAGTTGACTGAGAAGATAAAAGCCACCTCCCGCAAAGCCACCAACGACGTGCTGTTGATGGAATACGAAACCGACGATCCGGGCGTGGCGCAGAACACGGTTCGGTACGCCATCAAATTCCTGAACGACCGCTATTCGACGCTGAAAACCACCGAAACCAATTCGGTGGTTGGCTATTATGAGGGTAAGCTCCAGAAAGCAAAGGAAAAACTCGATCAGGCCGAAGCCGCGCTGAAAGCCTTCAATGTACAGCATGGCGTTCTGGACTTCGATGAAGAAGCCCGCAACGTAGCCAGCTCGCGCGAGTCGATGGTGAACGAATATAACCAGGAATTGATGCGCCGGAATGCGGCTCAGGCCGCGCTCGACGCCCTTGACAAACGCACTGGGCAGCAGAGCACCGTTAGAGCCGCCACAAACGATTTAACGAATAAGCAGAAAAAGCTGAGCGAAGCCGAGAATCAGTTAGCCAATGCCCGCGCCTACGGCCAGCCCAAAAGCGTTATCAACCGATTGCAGGCAACGGTGAATCAGGCGGCTGAAGAACTGAAAATCAGCGCACAGAAATATGACGCCGTAACCAGTACGAGCGATGCCGTTCCGCAGCAGACCATTGCCAACGACCGGCTGGCGAAAATGCTGGAGTATGAAGAATCATCGGCCCGGTTAGAAACGTATCGGGAACGAATGGGCGAGTATCAGGCAAAAACCGATAACTATACTCCCTTAGGATCACAGCTTCGACAGCTTCAACGGCAATTGAGCGTTTCCGAAAAAGAATACCTCGACCTGCTCCAAAACGTCGACATGTCGCAAACGCGCCGTCAGGACGTGAAAATTGGTGGTACGATGACCATTCTCGACGCGCCCGATTACCCCCTCCTGCCGCAGCCTACCAAACGCTGGCAATTGGTGGCTATTGGTATCGGAGTCGGCATTTTTCTGGCGATGTTGCTGATGGCACTGCGGTTCTGGCTCGACAAACGCATCAACTCGCCCGAACAGGCTGAATCGATGATTGGAATGCCCGTAACCGCCCTATTCCCAACGGTGAAAAAGCCAAACGTATTCTCGAACGCTACGCTAACTACGCGGAGTATGTTTGAGCAGTTGTTCAACGCCATAAACATTGAGATTGCGCAGGTCACGGCCAAACCGTATCCGCCGATTATAACGCTGTTCAGCATTCCGCCAAAACAGGGGAAAACATGGATAGCCGACGGGCTGAATACGCTCTACGCGGCTGCCGATCAGCAGGTTGCCTATTGCTACCCGCGTGTTACGGGCAAAGAGAAACGGGAATTTAAAAACGGCGTAACCTATTTCCCGTATACCATCCGGCCCGACTTCATGAACGTGACTAATCTCGACTATCTCATTGACCACGAAGCCGGTTTCGAGGCATCGCAGTACGACCGCATCGTATTTGAGTTACCCAATCTGCTTAACAATCAGATTCCGGTTTACCTGCTCAAAAACAGCGCATTATCTTTGTTGATTGTTGACGCCAATACTAAATGGAGCCGGGCCGAAAAACAGTTATTAACGCTGTATGAACGGGTCACGAACCAACCTATCCTGCTGATTCTGAACAATGTAGTCGGCAACCACATCGACGTAACTGTTCTATCCGATGAAAAACGGGCTTCGTCTCGGTCCGCACGCTCGTTGCAACCACACCGTAATGATCTGTGAACACCCTATGCACACATCGTTTCAACGTTCTGACCTTTTCGTTCATCAACTCGTTGAAGAGGCTGTTCAGGCCAATCCTGAACAGATAGCCGTTGTATTCAATGAACAAACCCTGACGTATCGGCAACTGAATGAACAGGCCGACCAGCTTAGTCAGGTCATTAATAGCGTTAATTCGTCTGCCGAACGCATAGGCATCAGCACAACGCGCGGTGTAGAGATGGTAGTTGGCCTACTGGCTATTCTGAAAGCCGGTAAAGCTTACCTGCCCCTCGACCCGGCTTACCCGACGCAACGTCTTCAGGAAATTATCAGCGATTCGGGTCTGCAAACGGTTGTGGCAGCAGGCAGCGATGCCACCTTGTTTGCTGAGCTTGGACTGCGGATTGTTGACCCCAGTCAACGCGCCAAGGAGACGCCTGAAAACGTTACTGTTCAACAGGGTAGTGCGGCCTATGTGCTGTACACCTCCGGCTCGACCGGTACGCCCAAAGGCGTTTCAATGGGCCACGCCCCACTGGTGAACCTGCTGAACTGGCAGCGCACGCAGTCTGTGGCCGGGCCAGCTACCCGAACGCTGCAACTGGCTCCGCTTAGCTTCGACGTATCGTTTCAGGAAATTTTTGCTACGCTGACCACAGGCGGCACGCTGCTGCTCATCGATGAAACCTTACGGCTGGATTTAGCTGCCCTGCTCTCATTTATTGACAAGCAAGGCATTAACCGGCTGTTTTTGCCGTTCGTGGCGTTGCAGTATCTCGCCGAAATAGCCGTAACAACCAACCGGTTTCCATCGGCTTTGCGCGAGGTGATGACCGCCGGGGAGCAACTGAAAATCACGCCCCAGGTAGCTGCCTTTTTCGCGGCTCTGCCCGGTTGTACGCTGTTCAATCAGTATGGCCCGACCGAATGCCACGTCGTTACGCAACTCGCCCTGACCGGCGACCCGGCAACCTGGCCCGCCCTGCCCAACATTGGCAAACCCATCGACAACGTGACGCTCTATGTGCTGGGCGAAACCGGGGCCGTACTGCCCGATAGCGAAACGGGAGAACTATGTTTTGGTGGCGCATGTGTGGCCGAGGGCTATGTGAACCGGCCCGAACTGACTAACGAAAAATTCATAACACTCACGTTGCCCAATGGGCTAACAGAACGCGTTTACCGAACCGGCGATCTGGGCCGACGCCTGCCCAACGGTGAAATCGATTTTTTGGGTCGGCGCGACGATCAGGTTAAAATTCGCGGTCATCGGGTCGAACTGGGCGAAATTGAGGTGGTCATCAATCGGGTGCAGACCATCCGGCAGGCCGTAGTTGTAGCCCGCGAAGGAGCCGACGGGCAGAAACGGTTGATTGCCTATGTAGTATCGGCAAGCGGGCACCCCGACGAAATCGCCGTGCGCCGGGCCGTGGCCGATCAACTGCCGGAGTTTATGATGCCGTCGGCGTTTATCTGGCTGAGCGACCTGCCCAAAACGACGAGTGGTAAAGTAGACCGCAAAAAACTACCTGATCCCAAACGCACACGGCCTGCCTCGCTGGGGGCGTATCGCAAACCCAGAACCGACGCCGAACGAGCCATTACAACCATCTGGACCGATCTGCTCCAACTCGACCGGGTAGGCACCGACGATAATTTCTTTGAACTGGGTGGCAACTCCCTTTTGGCGCAGAAAACCGTAGCGGCCCTGCTACAACGCGGCTATACACTGCCCATCACCAAACTTTACCAGTTCCCAACGGCGGCTGGCGTAGCGAACTATGTAACGCGGGCGGTTGGCGTTCCGATGGAAACCCGCGATGTTAACATAGAAGCTACAACTAATCCATCGCGGGTTTCCACCCGCGTTGCTGACGACACGGACATTGCCATTATTGGCATGGCCGGACGTTTTCCGGGGGCTGATTCGGTTGACGAACTCTGGAGCATACTGAAAGACGGGCGCGAAACCGTCCGGTTTTTCAGCGATACCGAATTAGATACCACCATCCCTGATTCGCAGCGGCAAGACCCCCTCTACGTAAGAGCGAGGGGCGTGTTGAACAACGCCGATCAATTCGATGCCGCATTTTTTGGCCTGACGCCCACGTTGGCCCAGTTGATGGACCCGCAACAGCGGCTTTTTCTGGAAATCGCCTGGGAAACGCTGGAACAGACCGGCTATCTGACCCCAAAAAACACAACTCAGATTGGTGTATTTGCGGGCTGCGGCAATAATACGTACTACCTCAACAACGTCAGAACCCGGCCTGATCTGATTGAGCAGGTGGGTGCATTTCAGGTCATGAGCCTGAATGAGAAAGATTACATCGCATCGCGAACGGCTTATCAGTTGAATCTGAATGGCCCGGCAGTGAGCGTCTATTCAGCCTGCTCAACCTCGCTGCTGGCAATTGCCCAGGCCGTTCAGAGCCTGCGTAGTGGGCAGTGCGAGCTGGCTCTGGCAGGCGGGGCCAGCCTGACCGCCCCTATCAACAGCGGGCATACTTATCAGGAAGGAACCATGTACAGCCGCGACGGGCATACGCGCTCGTTCGATGCCGACGCCACCGGAACGGTTTTCAGCGACGGAGCGGGCGTGGTACTGCTCAAACCGGCGGCTGCGGCCCGGCGCGATGGCGACACTATTTACGCAGTCATCAAAGGCGTCGGCGTCAATAACGACGGTGGTGGTAAAGGCAGTTTTATGGCCCCCAACGCCGAAGGACAGGCCGGAGCCATTCGGATGGCACTGGCCGACGCGCAGGTAGACCCGGCCAGCATTAGCTACGTAGAAGCACATGGTACGGCCACTCCGCTGGGCGACCCGATTGAAGTTGAGGGATTGACGATGGCGTTCGGCGAGCAGGCCGAAAAACAGTTCTGTGCCATTGGTTCCATCAAAAGTAATCTCGGACACCTTACGCAGGCGGCTGGCGTGGCCGGGATAATCAAAACGGTTCTGGCTCTGCAACACCGTCAGTTACCGGCATCGGTCGGTTTCTCCAGACCAAATCCATCCATCGACTTCGCTAATAGTCCGTTTTTTGTCAACACAGAACTAACAAGCTGGACGTCAACTTCTGAAGAGCCTCGTCGGGCGGGCGTTAGTTCGTTCGGCGTGGGCGGCACCAACGTGCATGTGGTATTGGAAGAAGCCGGAGCGGTTGGTCCAGTGACGACGGAGTCGACCCGTTCGCGACCGCTTCAATTGATTAGCTGGTCGGCAAAAACAGCCACGAGTTGCGACGCTTACGCCCAGAAATTAGCCCGTTTTCTGCAAAAACAACCCAGCGTCGCACTCGCCGACGTAGCGTACACCCTGCAAACAACCCGGCGTAATTTCCAGTATCGGCGGTTCGCTATTGCCGATTCTACAGAACAGCTACAGGCGCAGCTTACGGCAAATGCTGCATCGGCACCGGTCGATGCGCCCGGCGAAACAGCGTTTCTGTTTCCGGGACAAGGCTCGCAGTTTGTCGGTATGGGCAAGGTGTTGTACGACCACGAAACCGTGTTTCGGCAGGCAATCGACACTTGCGCCGAGCTACTGACCGATTATATAGACCTTGACATTCGGCAGATTCTCTATGCAGCACCGGGCGACGCCAAAGCCGAGCAACGCCTGAATAACACCCGCTACACCCAACCCGCGCTGTTTGTTACGGAGTACGCGCTGGCGAAACTCTGGATGAGTTGGGGCATCGAGCCTACGCTGTTGTGTGGGCATAGTGTGGGCGAATTTGTAGCGGCTCACCTCGCAGGCGTATTTAGTCTGCCCGACGCGCTCCGGCTGGTTGCCACACGCGGACGACTTATCAGCGAATTACCACGCGGCAGCATGTTGTCGGTGCGCCTGAATGTCGATACGGTTCGGTCGCTGCTGCCCGATACGCTCTCGATAGCGGCTCTCAACAGCCGAAACCTCTGCGTAGTAGCGGGGGCCGATGAAGACATTGCCGACTTTGCCCGTCTGCTCGATGAGCGCGATATTCCAAACCGAATTCTGGCTACGAGTCATGCCTTTCATTCGGCAATGATGGACCCGGTGCTTACACCATTCGCCGAATTGGTTGGTACAATCACGTTACACCGACCACAAAAGCCGATTGTTTCGACGCTGACGGGCGGCTACCTGACCGACGCCCAGGCTACCGACCCGCAATACTGGGCGCGACACCTGCGCGAAACCGTCCGATTTGCCGATGCGCTCGATACTATTTTTGCGACCGATAACCCGATCCTGCTGGAAGTTGGCCCCGGCAAGGCAGCAACAACATTCGCCCGGCAGCAAACGACCAGAAAAACCACCGTTATTTTACCCGGTCTTGATAATCAGACGGATAGATTGTTGGTATACCAGTCTGTACTTACTACGCTGGGCCAGCTCTGGCAGGCAGGGCTGCAACCCGACTGGACCAGCTTCTACGGCGAACAGTTGCGCACCCGCATCGCATTACCTACCTATGCCTTCGACCGTAAACGTTGCTGGATTGAAGCCGCGCAACCTGAATCCGTCGCGATAGAGTCCATACAAGCACCGGCTATGCCGCACCAGACCAACCTAATCACTACTCAACCGTACACACCAGTTATGCGCATCGAAACGCTCATCAATCGTATCAACGAGTTGCTCGAAGACGCGTCGGGCCTCGACATGGCAGGCGTTGACGCAACGCTCAGTTTCCTGGAAATTGGCCTCGATTCGCTGCTACTCACGCAGGTAGCCATTACACTGAAAAACGAATTTGGCGTACCCATTACATTCCGGCAACTGACCAGCGAGTTCGATACGCCCGCCCGGCTGGCTGCGCACCTCGATCAAGTCTTGCCCGCCGATGCATATCGACCAGCTACCGCGCCAGTCAACACGCCTGTTGCGCCCGCACTGAACGGTCAGGCGGTATTGGCACAGCCGTTGCCCACAACCCCTAATCCGGCTATTGATCTGATTGCACAGCAGTTGCATTTGCTGGCACAGCAGGTTGCGCTGTTGCAGGGTAATTCGCAACCAACGCCCGCGCCAGTTACTCAGTCAACGAAACAGCCGGATAAGCCCGCCAGCGTTGTGTCGGTAAAAATGCCGGACTTGACGCCCGAAGAAGAAGTCGAGCTAAAAAAACCCTTCGGAGCTACGGCCCGCATCGAACGGCAGGCATCGGGACTGACAGCCAAACAGGCCGATTTTCTGGCCGACCTGACGGAGCGATATAACCGCAAAACAGCCCGTAGCAAAGCTTACGCCCAGCAACACCGCGCCCAGATGGCCGACCCCCGCGTGGTGACGGGCTTCCGACCGTTAACCAAAGAAATCGTGTATCCGTTAGTGGTTAACCGCTCGAAGGGTAGCCGCCTGTGGGATATCGACGGCAATGAATACATCGACGCGCTCAATGGGTTTGGCTCGAATATGTTGGGCTATCAGCCTGACCTGATTAAGCAGGCGTTGCATGACCAAATTGAAAACGGCTTTGAAGTTGGTCCACAACACGAACTGGCGGGCGAAGTTTGCCAGATGATTTGCCAACTGACCGGTGCCGACCGGGCCGCGCTGTGCAGCACCGGGTCGGAAGCCGTGCTGGGTACGATGCGGATTGCCCGCACCATTACGGGGCGATCACTGATTGTGGCTTTTACGGGGTCGTATCACGGCATCAACGACGAGGTGCTGGTACGCGGCACCAAAAAGCTGAAGTCGTTTCCGGCGGCTCCCGGTATCATGCCCGAAGCCGTGCAGAACATGCTGATTCTGGAATACGGCACCGACGAAAGTCTACGCATCATCCGCGAGCGGGCACACGAATTGGCGGCTGTGCTGGTAGAGCCGGTACAAAGCCGCCGACCAGAGTTTGTACCTGTTGAGTTTCTGAAAAAAGTGCGGGCCATCACGGCAGCGTCGGGAACGGCTTTGATTTTCGACGAGGTCATCACAGGCTTCCGGTCGCATCCGGGTGGGGCGCAGGCTTTATTTGGTATTCGGGCTGATCTGGCGTCGTATGGTAAGGTTGTGGGTGCCGGTATTCCCATCGGCGTTATAGCCGGTAAGCGCGAATTCATGGATGCCCTCGATGGTGGTTTCTGGCAATATGGCGACGCATCGGTGCCGGAAATTGGCGTTACCTACTTTGCCGGTACGTTTGTGCGGCATCCGCTTGCGCTGGCGGCAGCAAAGGCATCGCTCACCTACATGCTTGAGCAGGGGCCATCGCTTCAGGAAAAATTAACGCAAAAAGCAGCGTATCTGGCTAATGCGCTGAATGCTATCGCGGAAAAGCGGCAGTTACCGCTATTTGCAGCCCAATTCGGTTCGCTCTGGAAATTAAAATTCAAGGAGGAGTTACAATATGGTGAACTTATATTTACGCTCATGCGTGAAAAAGGCATCCATGTTTGGGATGGCTTCCCTTGTTTTATCACCGAAGCGCATACCAATGACGAAATAAATACGATAATTTCCTATTTTGCAGATAGTTTTGACGAACTAATTGATGCTGGCTTCTTGCCGGCGTTGTCGAAACCAATTGCTAAAACGGCAGAAAACGGGCTATTTTTCGCACCAGATGCGCCACCGGTTTCGGGTGCGCGGTTAGGTCGTGACCCGAATGGCAAGCCGGCCTGGTTCATCGAAAATCCTGATCTGCCGGGTAAATTTTTGCAAGTTGATCTAACTACTGATGACGGAACGCACTACCAACCTAATCCTTACAGCGGTTGATTTCGATCCGTTTGCTGGCCCTGAATTAGTTCAGGTTATCTCGTCAACTGAACCTCAAACTGAAATTTGGCTCGCCTGCCAACTCGGTGGCGACGATGCCAATCGGTCGTTCAATGAATCAGTATCACTCCGCTTTCGGGGTACGCTGAGCCGGGTGGCGTTTGAGCAGGCGTTCCGGGCGTTGGTTCAGCGGCACGAGGGACTGCGGTCGGCATTCAGTGCAGATGGTCGTCAGATTTGCATCTTCGGCGAAGTTCCTGTCGATTTTACGTTTGTCGACGCTTCGGGCGAAAAACCCGACGACCAAACGAAGCGTTTAGCCGACTACGTGCGGGGCGACATCGACCACGCGTTCGATCTGCAAAACGGCCCGCTGGTGAAAGGTGGGCTGATCCGGCTATCGGAAACTGACCATCATTTTACGTTCACGGCTCATCACATCGTTTGCGACGGCTGGTCGCTGGGTATTCTGTTGCAGGACTTAGGCCAGCTTTATTCGGCTTATGCCCGGCAATCGACGCCCAACCTGCCCCCGCCCGAACGGTTCAGCACGTATGCAACTGAGCAACTCTCTTTCTCACAAAGTGCTGAATATCAAAAAATTGAACAGTTCTGGCTCAATCAGTACGCCGATTCGATACCCGTACTGAACCTGCCTACCGACGCGCCCCGCCCGGTGTTGCGTAGCTACGCAGGCGACCGGGCCGATTACGCGCTTGACGACAGGTTGGTAAAAGCCGTTCGGCAGATGGGTATCAAAGCCGGTTGCAGTTTCGTGACAACCCTCATGGCGTCGTTCGAGGTGCTGCTATCCCGGCTCAGTGGTCAGCAAGACATCGTGCTTGGTTTACCCGCAGCCGGGCAGTCGGCAACGGGTCATCTGCGCCTGATTGGGCACTGCGTAAACCTGCTGCCACTACGGAGCCGCCCGGTTGGTACGCTGCCATTTCGGGACTTTTTGAAACAACGCAAAACCGGCCTGCTCGACGCGCTTGAACACCAGCGGCTTACGTTCGGAAGTTTACTCAAGAAAATGCGCGTGCCCCGCGATACCTCGCGCATTCCGTTGGTGCCGGTGGTGTTTAACGTCGATATGGGGCTCGACAATGATGTTCATTTTGAGGGACTTACCTATCAATTCATCAGCAACCCCCGCTCGGCGTCAACGTTCGAGCTATCGCTCAATGCAACGGGGTCCGACCAGCATTTAGTGCTGGAATGGGCCTACAATACCAATCTGTTTCGACCCGAAACCATCCGGCGTTTTCACAAACAATTTGAAAAATTACTGCAAACGGTAGTCGAAAATCCCGACATACAGTTGCAGGATATTGATCTGAACATTGCTGAAACAACGGGGCTGGCAGCGGTTTCGCAATCCGCTACGGCGGTATCTTATCCGAGAGAAAAATCGTTGCATACGCTCATCAGTGAAACCGCCAGCCAGTTTCCTGATAAGGTGGCCCTGCGCTTCGGCAACGATACGCTGACATACCGCGCGTTGGACGAACGCGCGAATCAACTGGCTCACTGCCTGATTGAAACGGGCGTTCGGCCCGGCGAATTTGTTGGCTTAGCCGTCGACCGCTCGCTCGACCTGATTGTCAGTTTGTTGGCAATTCTAAAAACAGGTGCGGCCTATGTACCCGTCGATCCGCAGCATCCGGCTGAGCGGATCGAGTTTATGCTGGCCGATGCATCATGCCGGGTTTTGGTGACGTCGGAAACTTACCACAATCGAACAAAGCTCCCTGTTCGGGAAGTGAATTTGGCCGATGCAAAGCCTATGCTGGCGCGGTTTCCGACAACGCCCCCCACGATACCCTCATCGGGGCAGGATTTGGCATATGTGCTATACACGTCGGGCACAACGGGCCGCCCCAAAGGTGCGCTGATTCGACACCACAGCGTCGTTAATGTGTTGTTGCACGTTCAGCAAACGCAGCACCTCACCCCTGCCGACGTGACGCTGACAATGGCAACTATTGCCTTCGACTTATCGACAGTTGAAATTTATACGGCACTGATTACGGGCATGGAATTGGTGGTAGTTGACACGGCCACGGCCCGCGATGGGCAAGCGGTGGCTCAACTGCTTCAGGATAGGCGCGTTACGTTTCTGCAAACTACACCCGCTACCTGGCGGTTGCTGCTCGAAACGGGCTGGTCGGGCAACAAAAACCTGAAAGCAATTGCCTGCGCCGAAGCCCTTCCTGCCGATCTGTCCCGAAAACTGCTGGCGTTGTGCCGGTCGCTCTGGAATTACTACGGCCCTACCGAAACCACAATTTACGCCACGGGTAAGCATATCACTGACCCCGACGAACCCATCAACATCGGTCAGCCGATTGCCAACACGCAGGTCTATTTTATTGATGAACAACTGCGTCAACTGCCCGATGGCGAAGCAGGCGAACTTTGTATTGCAGGCGACGGGCTGGCAAACGGCTACCTGAATCAGCCCGAACTAACGGCCCAAAAATTTGTTCAGAACCCCTTTGCCCAACAAACCAACGAACGGCTATATCGCACCGGCGACCTCGGCAAACGCCTGCCCAACGGCGACATTCAGTATCTGGGGCGCGTTGACCAGCAGGTCAAAATTCGTGGACACCGGATTGAAGTAGCCGAAGTAGAGCATCAGCTTCTGGCACAGCCGGGCGTAAAAAATGCCGTGGTAATGGCCCGCGAAGATACGCCCGGCGATCAGCGGTTAGTGGCCTACGTAGTTCCCGGCTACCCCATTGTTGATAGTGACGCCCAAATTCGGGTCTGGCGCGAGGGTATCAAGCGCATGTTGCCCGACTATATGCTGCCCAGCCACATCGTGCTGCTATCGGAACTGCCCGTTACGGCCAACGGGAAGATTGACCGGAAAGCGTTGCCTCGTCCGAATCAGCAACCTGAGCGGGCGGCTTTGCCAACAGAACCACAAACGGATGAGGAACAGTTGGTGGCGTCTGTCTGGCAGGATGTGTTAGGGATGAAGACGATCAACATCGACGCGAATTTCTTTGAGTTGGGGGGGCATTCGCTGATTGCTGTGCAGGTGATGAACCGACTCGAAAAGCATACGGGCCGTCGATTACCGCTATCGTCGTTATTTGAATATCCTACAATTCGAAAGTTAGCCGAACTGATTCAACCTGAGAAACCCGTCATGACCTGGAAATCACTCGTTGCTATCAAGCCGCAGGGCAGCAAAGCACCGCTTTACGTTATCCACGGCATCGGCCTTAACCTGCTCAACTTCAGCAGTCTTATCAAAAATTTGGACGCCGAACAGCCAATATATGGCCTTCAGGCACGAGGACTCGACGGCACCGAGGAGCCATTGGATAGCATGGAAGCCATTGCGCATTGCTACATTCAGGAGGTGCTGGAGCAAAACCCCGACGGTCCTTACGCCATTGCGGGCTATTCATTCGGGGGCTACGTAGCCTACGAGATGGCCCAGCAATTGACAGCCATGGGTAAGGAAATCAAGATGTTGGCTATGTTCGACACCGACGCACAGGCGTTGGCGGCCCAACACACCAAAGGTGCCCGGCTTATCTGGCGCATCGGGCGGCAGTTCCCCAAGCTACTGTGGGTTCTGCGGTCGTTTATAAAGCACCCAAAAGAAACAATCGATTATCAGAAAAATTACTTTATCTGGCGATTCAAAGACTTTGGTGAGAAATTAGGATTGTACAAGGAAGAACTTCCTGAAGGCGAACTGGCTCATATGGACCGCATCATGGCGAAGCATGAGGCCGCTTTCAACAACTACGCCCTGCGACCCTACAACGGAACGCTCGACCTGTTTCGGGCAATGACCCGCCTGTATTTCGTGGACGACTACACCCACTTAGGCTGGCGCGAATTTGCCCTGAAAGGCGTTCGGGTTCACGATGTACCGGGCGATCACGAAACCATTATGAATCCACCCAATGACGTAGCTCTCGCCAAAGCGTTACAAAAAGCGTTAGATAACCGCTGACAGGGTGTTGGGGGCGAAACGTACAATCGCGGCCCTCAGATTTACATGGCCTGTTGGTAGTTTCTGATTTCGGCGAACGACATTTTAAATGCTAACGTCAACCCGGCATAGGTAAGCCCTCCAAGAATCACCTGCACGGCTGTGTGCCCGATGCCGTCGTTGCCAACGGTTACTTTATAGGCCAGTACCACCCCTACCATAATCAGGGAAAACAGAGCCGGTTTGGCAATGTTGCGGAGAAAATCGCTGAAAAACGGACCGATTAGCTTATGCACCACCACAAAGTTAGCCATGAGGTTGAACAGGGTTGCCAGTAGCAGAGCCAGCGCGGCCCCCGTAACGCCCATGTACTTACCCAGTACGTATACGATTGGGATTTTGACAATCAGCGTTCCCAGATTCAGGTAAAAAAGCAAATTCGGCTTGCCGCGTGTGAAAGCCAGCGTATACATTGGGTGGCTGATGCAGGTTAGCAGGCTGACAAAAATAAAAATTCGGATCAGGTGAATCGTTTCCTCCCAGCCCGGCCCGTAAATGAGCGGGATAACGCTGTCTGCCGTGATAAATAACCCGGCCAGCAACGGCATGTTGCAGTAGCTGATAAAATCTAATATTTTCAGGTACGACCCGCGCAAACTGGCTACGTTATCCTTCATTTTTGCCAGAATCGGGTAGGCCACCTGTAAAATAATCGGGTTCAGTTTAGTGATTGGGAAAATAGCCAACTGATACGCAATGGTATAATAACCCAACTGCTCGACGCCCAGCAGACCGCCGATAAAAATATTGTCGGAGTTACCCTGCACAAAGCCAAGCAAGCCATCGCCAATGTTGTAGAGTCCAAAACGCAAGTGTTCGCGAATGTCGCGAAATAGAAAAACCCACTTGAGTTTCAGCAAGCCCCAGCCGGCAATAATCTGCAACATTGTCCGAAAGGTCTGCCCTACCAGCGAACCGGCAATAAGCGACATTTCGTGATAGCCTTTGTAGGCCAGCGTTACGGTAGCCGCTGTTCCGATCAGGCCACCACCAATATCGATTAACGCTACCGAGCGAAAACGAAGCTCTTTCTCCAGCAGAAAATGAAACATCTGTCCGAAGAAGACAATCAGAAAGTAGAAGGAAGCTAACCGGATAACTGGCTCTAAGCGAGGCTCTTTGTAAAACAGCACAATGAGCGGTACGCTCAAATGAACCAGCCCGAATATGATAAACCCTACCAGCAGGTTAAGGTAATAGAGGGTAGACAATACCCGCTGATTATCCTCCTGTTTGTAAATGATCGAGTTAGCAAAGCCCAGATTGGAGAAAATACCAAAAAAAGCAATAATCAGCCCACTAACGCTGACAATGCCAAAGTCAGCCGGATGGAGCAGCCGGGCCAATACGGCTACCTGACCGAACTGAAGCAGGGTAAAAATGACCGTAGACAGGGTAATCCATTTTCCCCCGTTCATGGCTTTACTGGTATTACTCATACAATACGTTGTTGATGGCTGTCTGCATGGCGTACAGACATGGGTTTATGCGGTCACGCATATCAGGCTTTGCTGACCCGTTTCGAGCCAGGCCGGGCTATTAACGAATCGTATTAGCTGATTGTCATGAATTGTATAGACTACATAACCGAGTGCGCCGAGCAGGTCTAACGCCCGGTCCCGGTCCTGATCGTCGGGCAGATCAATGCATAAAACGGGTTTATCTTCCCGAATTACCACAAGCCACTCCTGTAGCAATACGTAATCAAAACTGGCCGCATCGATCCGAATACCGCCAACCCGCAGCCCATGCTGCCGTGCATCGGCAACTTCGTCATCAATCCAGTCTGACTCCATCCACGGAGAGCCGCCTACCGCTAACCCGGCTGCGGATGGTGCCGGTTTTGGCGACACCGTTCGGATAAAGCTACCACGCAGGCGAGCCTGCTGGTCTTCATTCACACCGAGCGAATGCCCAATATCAATGAGCAAACTACCCGATGGC
Source organism: Spirosoma montaniterrae (assembly GCF_001988955.1). Classification (NCBI taxonomy): domain Bacteria; kingdom Pseudomonadati; phylum Bacteroidota; class Cytophagia; order Cytophagales; family Cytophagaceae; genus Spirosoma; species Spirosoma montaniterrae. The sequence continues at coordinate 3,864,276 of NZ_CP014263.1, forward strand.
GTCAGGTTCACAAACGTACTGAGCAATGCTTCACGCGTATCCTGCTGCTGGGCCGTCCAATCGTTTCGACGACTTCGCACACCGAACATCGACAAAAATAATCGTTTAGGTACGATCATAAGTTAGGTGGTATGATATAACTTATTTCTGGCGATTTCTCAGTTCAGAACTGAACTACCGCAATAATAATACACGACCTTTCTGTACATACTGCTCCGACACCTCCGACGATCCGGCAAACTGATAGCTAACAACCCAACTGTAGGCACCTGGCAAGCAAAGTGCGCCATTATACGTGCCATTCCAGCGGTCAGACAGCGTGTTGCTGGAGAAAACAACACTCCCCCAGCGATCATAAATGTTGAGATTATATGAATAAACGCCCCGAAGCCGCACCACAAACTCGTCGTTCAGGCCGTCGTTGTTGGGCGTAAATGCATCTGGCGCAAATACGGACAGGGGCGTACAGGACGTACATTGCCGCAGTTGCAGGTCATCGAGGGCCATGTCGTTACCGCAGCCCGCTTCGCCCTGTTTGTTTATGAGTTTGATAATCACCCGCTCGTCGGTATCGGGTACTGTAAACACAGCCGCGTATCGTGTCCAGGTCGGTTGCGTTGTTTCCGGAATAATACCCAGATCGACCTGTTCCAGCACCCGCCCACTCGCCGACTCCACGCTAACGGCCAGATAGGGCGGCAGGGTCGTTGTGCAGGAACCGGGTTCGAGCAGGTTGATGCCCCAGACCGAAAATTCGTAGCTTGCACCGCCACATAGCCCATCGGCAGATTGCTGATAGAAGACGCCCGGCTCAGCCGACGCGTTGATTATCAACAGATTACCATTAGCATTTCCGGTGTGGTCCTGACCGATTGAATGCCATGCTGTCAGAAAACAGTTGCCATCTACGCGGTTGGTTACAGTGTATTTACCATCAACAGGGCATGGGTCGTCTGTGTACGCATAGGTCATTTTGCCAACCAGCGACGGGCGGTTATTGCCCTGCCCAAACGTTTCGTTAAGCAGTAGATTACCCGTCTGATTAGTACACGTTTGTGCCCGGCCTGTAAATGAATCCATCAGACAGATGACCAGAAAGATAGTTACGGAAACTATAATCGCTGGAGTGAGCTGCCCACCTTTTCGATTCGTCCGACAAATCCGCACCACATCCATAGCATTGTTTAGACTATAGATCTACGGGATCGTCACTAACATAGAACAGCATTTAATTAACGTTCAGCCAATTACGTCTACTAAAAAGAAGTCAGAATTGCGTAATTTTGCATCAAATCCATGCAGCCATCTCACGCTCCTGCCATTGTTCAGTGCATTGATTTGCCAACCATTTGCTGGCAGGCTGATGTAGTATTTTCACTACGTAGTGGCCCGGCTGTTTTTCGATTTCGAGTAACTGACGATCAGGCTATTGTGTCGGCTTTGTTCGGTATGCTGCCCCCCAACGAGCAGACACGGGCCATGCGCTACCAGCAGCCTGCCGACCGGCTGCGCTTCGTGACGGGCCGGGGGCTGCTTCGTCTGCTTATTCACCGCTACACCGGCCTGCGTCCTATCGACGTGCCGCTTGTGGCCGGGCACAACCAAAAACCAGCCTTAGCAAACCGACCTGATTTTCAGTTCAATGTGTCGCACGCGGGCGAGTGGCTGCTGCTGGCGTTCGGGCATCAGCCGATTGGTATAGACGTTGAGCCGATTCGGACTGATTTTGCCTTTGCCGACATGCTCCCCACCAGTTTTTCCATTGACGAACAGCACTGGATAAACGCAGCCGATAGCCCGTCGAAGGCATTTTTCGACCTCTGGACCCGGAAAGAAGCTCTTGCCAAAGCAGTCGCCAAAGGCATTGACGACGATTTTGCCCGGCTCCCCTGCCTGACGGGGCAACACATACTGCCCGCACATTGGATTGCCAACACCGACTTATGGCACGTCTACGGGTTTTCGGTGGCTAACGATTATGTAGCTGCACTCGCGTATCCACTCGCCACAAGTTACCCTCAGTTTTTTTCGCTCGACAAAACAAGTATCATCACAAACGTATATGACGCCTAACGGCGTTTTTACGACCGAATAAACAATAGTTGTTCCTGAACGTGCGATTTTGCTGACGAATCTGGACCAACACAGTCATATAGATAAACCCATCGTATCTGGTATGCGAATTGGCATTGAAGCCCAGCGACTGTTACGCCCACACAAACACGGGATGGACATCGTTGCTTTAGAGGCACTCCGGGCTTTAGTACAACACCCGGAGCATGAGTTTTTTGTGTTTGTGAAACCCGATACGGCCCGCGCCGGTTTGCCCACTGCGCCGAATCTGACACTGATTGAGTTGCCCGGTGGACCGTACCCAATCTGGGAGCAGTACGCCCTGCCCAAAGCCGTTCGCGACTACAACCTCGACCTGCTGCACTGCACGGCCAACACCGCGCCCGTGCGCTGTTCGGTGCCGGTCGTGCTAACGTTGCACGACATCATTTTTCTGGAAAAAGCGGTAGTAGGCGGCAATTGGTATCAGCGATTGGGCAACCTGTACCGACGCTGGAACGTGCTGAACGTGGTAAAAACGGCCCACCAGATTATTACGGTTTCGGATTTTGAACGGCAGCGCATCATCGACCACATGCACATCGATCCGGCGCGTATTGTCACGATTCACAACGCCGTAAGTCCGGCATTTCGGCTTGTCGACGAACCGGCCCGGCTGGCCGACGTTCGGGTACGTTACAAACTGCCCGATCAGTTTATTTTTTTCCTCGGCAACACCGACCCGAAAAAGAACGTACCGAATGTATTGAAAGCCTTGTTGTTACTGAAAAAACGGGGGCAACTTTCTTTGCCCTTCGTGATGTCGAACGTATCAAGAGCCTATGTTGAGGGGCTGCTGAACAGCATTGGCGGGCAAACGCTTTCGGAAAATATTATCCTGAGCGGCTACATTCCCAACGCCGAATTGCCATTGGTGTACAACTGCGCTACGGTCTTCATGTGCCCGTCGCTCCGCGAAAGTTTCGGCTTGCCTATTCTGGAGTCGATGGCCTGCGGAACGCCCGTACTAACGGCCAGCACGTCGGCCATGCCCGAAGTAGCGGGCGATGCGGCTCTGCTGGCCGACCCGGCTTCACCGCGGGCGATGGCCGACCAGCTTCACCGGCTGCTTACCGACGCCGGTCTGCGAGCCGATTTACGCCGTCGGGGACTGGCCCGCGCGGCTGGGTTTTCGTGGCAACACACGGCCTGTAAGCTGCTGGAGGTGTACAAAAATTGTCGTTGATTTTGTTTGTTTCTGTTACTATGCAATCGCTATTGCTCAAAGTATTATACCTGTTTGCAGCCCTGCGATATCCGCGCTACAAAGGCGACCTGCGCTACTTTGTTCGGGATAATTTCTACGCCCGGCTGAGTCAGCTTCCGTTTTTCATACGCGATTATGCACAGAAGAAACCCTACAAAGTCATTGATTTTCAGGGCGAGTTTGAACATGAGCTACGCTACGTGCTGCCGTTTACTTACTGGCATTACCTGAACGGAACGCTGAAGCAAACCATATCCTGCCAGGCAACCAAACCGTTCTATTTTTTCAGCGAGAACCATACGGAGAAATATACGAAGCGAATTTGGCAGGATGGATACGGCAATTATAATTTCCCTAACATGACCCACAGCCCATCGTTCGATTATTCGAAGTGGGTGCCGGTGCCGTTTAAAAAACATTACCAGAACGACCTGTTTCGCTACGATAAACCGCTGCTGGTTATTGCCAATAAATACAACATTGAATGGGATAAGCCGCCGATCAATTTCCTGAGCATCGACGCTTTAGACCGTATTGTCAGCACCTGCAAACACACGTATCAGATTGTATACAATCGCCCGCTGTCGACTCAGATCATTGGCGATAACAGCGAGATTATGGACCTGAACGAACACGAGTGGTTGCGCCAACAGCACCCGGAGGTATTACTCATGAATGACCTCTACCAGACTCATAGCGACAAACTGATGAATTTCAACCAGTTGCAGCTTATGGTATATGCCAACGCCGACCGCTTTATTTCGATGCACGGCGGCACAGCCGCTTTAGCCAGCTATTTCGGCGGCATCAATATTATTCTATCACATCCGGGCGGGGGGTTTGAGCATTATTTCGACGAATACAGTACTATTTTCCCGGCATTTTCCGGGGCGAAAATTCTCCACGCCAAATGTGCTGATGACGTTTTCGAGTACGTAAACCGCTATTTTTAAAAATACAGGCAGGCATTTAACTATGGTGATTACGTCTATTACGAGTGGGTTAGGCAATCAGCTTTTTCAGTATGCCATAGGTCGGCGGCTGGCTCTGCAAAACCAGGCCGACCTATGGTTCGACCTGCGCTATTACCACCAGACTTACGAAACCGATACGGTACGGCATTTTAAGTTAGATCGGTTTTCTATCGATTACAACGTGCTCGACACGTCGTTGTATCGTTACATTCAGAAAGCATCGCGGTTGTTGCTGAACCGCTCGCTGCCCGGTTTGATTAAAACCTATACGGAACCCCATTTTCATTACGACCCAGCCGCAATACATTTACGCGCTCCTTTTCTTATGCTCAACGGCTATTGGCAGACTGAGCAATATTTTGCCGATTGTGCCGATCAGATTCGGCAGGAGCTTACCTTTCGGAGGCAGGCTGGGCCGCGCTTTTCAGCGTACAAACAGGCCATCGCACAAAGCCAGACACCGGTATCGGTACACGTTCGGCGGGGCGACTACGTAACACACGCCGATTTCAGTAAATCGTTCGGATTCATTGGGTTAGATTATTATATGGCTGCCATCAGCAGGCTGAAAACGCAGGTAGCCAATCCAACGCTTTTTATTTTCAGCGATGATCCCGATTGGGTGCGCCAGAACTTACTGGTCGATTTGCCGCACGAATTTGTCGTGAACGAAGGAACCGACGCCGAAGTCGATGATCTGGAACTGATGAGCCTGTGCCGACATCACATCATTGCCAACAGCTCGTTTAGCTGGTGGGGTGCCTGGCTCAATCCAGCCCCTGATAAAGTAGTAATTGCTCCTAAAATCTGGTTTAGCAATAAACCGTTCGATACCAGCGATCTGACTCCGTCATCCTGGCTGCGCCTGTAATACCTGACTATGTTCTGTCGTAACTGTTTATGCCACTCAAAAACTACCTCGACCAACGGCCTGCTCTGAAGCGGTGGGTGCATTATCTTCTGATTCCGCCCGGAGAGGCCCGGCCCCGGCGATGGGTTAGCTGGTTTGTGAATCCGTTCATTCATCAACGTCATGCGAAAGCCCGCATACGCTCGTCGGTGCGGTTGGATGTGCTGCCGTTCAATTCATTCATGCTGGGAGCCGGTAGTCTGATCGAAGCTTTCAGCGTGGTGAACAACGGCGTTGGGCCGGTTGAGATTGGCATGAATACGCTGTTGGGCATTGGAGCCGTGATAATTGGGCCGGTGCGTATCGGCAACAACGTGATTATGGCGCAGCACGTGGTGCTATCGGGGCTAAATCATGGGTATGAAGACATCAATTTGCCCATTCGGGAGCAACCCGTTACTACCAAACCCATTGTTGTTGAAGACGATTGCTGGATTGGGGCTAACGTAACCATCACGGCAGGTGTAACCGTTGGGCGGCATTCGGTTGTGGCGGGTGGCAGCGTCGTCACGCGCGACGTACCGCCTTTCAGCGTAGTGGGTGGCAATCCGGCCCGGCTGCTCAAGCAATATAGCACCGACACCAACCAGTGGGAATCTGTCAATCGCAGCGTCAAATCTGACTGATGACCCGTTCAAACTCTTCGGCTCGCTTCGCCCAGGTATTATTCCGGGCCATTTGTATGCGTTCGGTTACGCGGGCAGAGCTGTTATCGACCAACGCCCGACGCAGGGCTGCTACAAAATCGTCGGGCTGATCGGCTCGCTCAATAACACCGTCGAAGTCGTCCAGAATTGAAAAGTTTGTTGACACAACCGGCAAACCAGCCGCAAGATATTCGTTGATTTTCAGCGGATAAATGGTGTACGTATGCTCGTTTCGGGTAAACGGAATCATGGCCGCGCTCATCCGGCCCAGCAGCGCAGGCAGTTCGGCGGGGGCAAGGGGTGGAATGAACTGCACATTCGGGCAACCGCCCAGTTGCTGTAGAATGGCGGCATCATCGAGCTTACCAATGAACTGAAAATCAACATCGGGCATGGCCTGTACGCAGTGCGCTACCAGCCGCAGGTCGATACGGTTGTCGGCAGTGCCCAGATAACCGATAATTGGGCGGCTCTCCGGCGCAGGCCGGACTACTTGCTGCGCCTGATGAAACAAGTCGAAGTTAACGCCATTTTTTACGCAGAACGTGCGGGGCTGAATAGTCTCTTTCGCCCGGCGCAAGGTTTCGGACGTAGTTACTACGGCATCGACCCGGCGCAGGTATTGCTGCTCGTAGCGGGAGCCGTGCCGCCCCGACCAGCCGTTGGCCGTTATTTCATCGAAGCAATAATAAATTGTTGCCCACTCGTTAAGCCTGCTGAGCATCGAAAGCCCGTATACCGGATTAAACGCATTGATAATCAACGGTTTTTGCATACCCAACCGCTTCATTGTCTGCCGCAGTCCCCGAAGCATCCGTCGGCTGTTCCAGGCATGGAGCCGGTCGTGCAAATTTGCCGACAGCCAGTTGATGGGCAACATCGGAGCCGGGTTCCAGACGTAAAGTTCTCCCCCGTTTTCAACCGATTTAATCAAGAGCGGATCTTGCAGCCGAAGTACGCGCCCGACGGGTAGGGTTTCGCGGCCCCAAACAGCCTTTGCAACGTCTTTTGCGGTGTACTGATAGTCGACGTACAGCACCCGATGGTTGCGGGCAGCCAGTTCGGTCATTAGTTGTACTACCGCCTTCTGGTAAGGTCCTTCCCACGATGTTTGCCCAACGCAAATGATGCTGTCAAACGGACTCATAGCTATCTGACGTGGGCGTCGGAGACGTTTTTTTAGCGAATTTAGGATCGTCGAGGTCGGTGGGTTGCCGCTGGCTGAAGTAGAGACTGAACTGCCACGAAAGTTCTTTCCAGACGCGCTCAACCAACGCCTGCCCGAAGGTGCCGCTTCGCTGGAGCGTGCGCGGACCCGTCCAGGCGCGGGCCTTATTGCTACGCACCTGCCGAACCTTGCCGTATGGCATCAGATCTAAACACAACCGCCCATCGTCGCCCCAGAAATTAGTAATGATGAAACCTACCTTCAGGCCGTATTCTTTGACATAGCCCATGCTGATGCCGTAAGCGTTCAGATACGGACGCTTAATCTGGCGAAATTCGGCGACGGCATCTTTCATGACTTCGAGCAGGGCCAGTTTCCAGCGCGGGAAGCCCGGTTCACTAATAAACGAATAACGACCATATACGCACACCACCCCCGGTTTCGCCAGCACCTTCATCATCTTATCGACCCAGCAATCGGGGTAAAAACAATCGGCGTCGGCCAGCAGAATGTAGGTGCCAGCGGCATTTTCCTGCCCAAACTGACGCGCCGGACCGCACCCCTGTTTCTTCTCAAACAGCGATTTTACGTGCAGCCGATCCAGTGTTTGCTGGGTTTTATCCGCCGAGTTGTTGTTGATGACAATAATCTCGAACGGAACCGTTGTTTTCTGCTTCGACAAACTGGCTAAGCATCGCAGGATGTTCACTTCTTCGTTATAAGCCGCAATCATCACACTCACAGCGGGCGTACTGCTTTGTACGCGGTCGAGGTCACGGTTTACAGCGTCGAAAACGCTATCGGGTATGTCTTCGTAGCGGGCATAGTCGAAGCGAAATGGCGTCAGCCAGGCGGGGTTAGTAAACAGGTGCATAGCGTTGTTGATTGGCGTAACGGCTGGCTGGCCGGGCCAGCTCTTCGGGTTCAGTGTCCCACCGTTTACAGGTTGTGAAGAGGATTGACGTAATGTACAGCGTTGTGCTGGTTGGAAACTGCCCCAGAATCGGGTTTGAATAGCTGGTCAAAGCCATTCCTACGAACTCAGCCAACAGGGCAATCATAACGATTCTCAACCAATTGTCGTTGAGCTGCCAGATGGCGCGTACACCCAGCAGCACAATCCCGATGAGCATCAGTATATAAATGGAGACGCCCACTATGCCCGTTTCGATCCAGAGCTGAACATACCAGCTATCGGGGGCAATTTGTGCGGCAAAATGGTTCGGCGAAAACCGCACACCGGCCCCCGACGACGAACCGATACCGGCCCCAAACGGCAGGTCTTTCATGTAGTTACGAAGCTTCTGCTGATTTTCGAGCCGGACTAAAAACGAAGCATCCTGCGTTGGCCGAAGGGCTGTTCGGATGCGGTAAATCTGGTAGTTCGAATCGCCGAGGTGCGTAAACATCAGGATTGCCAGAACAGGGGCCGCCACGGCAATACCCCGCAAAACCGGTCCGACGCGTCGCAGCATAAAGAGGTAAACCGGATAGCCCCCAACCAGTACAAACAACGCACTACGCGTACCCGAAACGGCAAAACCCCAGAAATAAATTGCAGCCAGAAAGACAAATAAAACCTTACGAATCAGCGACCTGTCTTCAAAAAACCAGATTAGACACAGTAGCGTAACGCCTGCCATTTCAGAACCGAACTGCCCGGCGTCGGAATAAAACGAAAAACTACGCAACTGCCCCCACAGAACGTGCGTCCGCTCGGCCCCCGACGCGAGCCAGGCTTGTTCGGAAGGTGTCAGCCCGATGTACTGCTGTTTGAATGCCCATAAAGCCCCCAGAAACGACCAGGTTAGCCAGATTCCAACAAACCATCGAATATCTCTCCGGCTGATGGGCAGCACCAGCACGACGATTGCCATCAAAAACCAGTTGAGCGAGAACGACCGGATGTGATAAAACCAGGCAGGTCGGTACGGCGCATCGGGGTTGAAATATTCAAGTAACGTGTAGGCCAGCCAGATAATAATCAGCAGGAATACCGGGTGCTTCAGCCGTTTCCAGTCCATGCGTTTGCCGTTCAGAAACGCGCTGACCAACGTCAATACCAGCAATCCATCGAGCACGGTTCCCATCGGGAAGTCGATGGTCAGGAAGCGTGTCATACTGAGCATAAAGCTCAAGTTGAGGTAAATAAACAGCCCGATTTTAGGCTGAACCAGTATACTGCCCAGTACAAAAACACCCACTGGCAAACCTACTGCCATCAGGCCACCCAATATGCCGAAATTACCGATTAGCCAGCCCGTTGCTGCGGCATATAGCCCTACCAGCAGGCCAGATACCCATTGGTTGCTACGGAGTTGATCGGTCAGGGTTATGCTTCGGTCGAACATTGCTTTATACGGCTCGTTGTGCTTTTACCCACATTCCCGACAGATTCCCCTGCCGGAATCGGGCAAAACCCAACAATACACACCAGTTCATAAACACAAAATAAAACGGCACAAACGTGAGTTTCCAGCGTGTTTGGCGGCTTTCGAGTAAATACCCTACGTAGGCTGTGAGGTAAAAAATGGTTTGCAACCCAAACAAAGCCCACCAGAAACCGGGCATCGGCAAGCCATTGAGTGGGCCGGGTTGCGTGAGCATAAACAGATTGAGCAATAGCAGCAAGGGTAAACAGAAGGGCGTAACGGCCCACCGAAGCACCCGATGCGAAACGTACTGAAAACTGAGCCAGCCATACTGAAAAATGTTGAGCAGATGCCCCAGCCGCCAGATCGATTGGAAACCGCCCGTAGCAATGCGTATCTTACGTTTCATCTCTTCGCTCACTGAGTGCGAAGGCCGTTCGAGGGCGTAGGCATCGGGCGCGTAGGCAACGCGATACCCCCGGCCCGCAATACGAAGCGAGATCATAAAATCGTCGAGCAGGGTGTCTGTTTCAACCGGCTCGTAGAGATTTGTGCGCACCGCAAACAGTTCGCCAGCCGCGCCCACAATGGTATGCAATTGCGCATCGAGCCGTTTTAAAAACGATTCGTATCGCCAGTAAAGCCCCTCGCCACTGCCTGCTGCCGCTTCTGCCGAATGAACGCTGATTCGTTTTTCGCCGGTAACGGCTCCCACTTCTTCGTCGGAAAACCAGTTGACCAAACGGCTAATAGCTTCCTTATTCAACTGCGTATTGGCGTCTGTGAACACTGTAATGGGCGTTTGTACATAACGCATGGCCTTGTTCATGGCCGCTACTTTGCCCATCCGCTGATTGCCCGACAACACGGTAAGATTCGGGACGTCGGCTTTCCGGCTGTCGAGATATGCTGCCGAGCCATCGGTTGAGCCTTCGATAACAAACAGTAAATGCAACCGCCCGGCAGGATAGTCCTGGTCTAAACAATTCTGAAGCTTTTGGGGCAGATAGTCGAGTTCGTTGTATGCCGGTACAATCAGGGTCACGTCGGGCCAAGGGGTGCCTGCCAATGAAAAGCCACCCGGTTCTTTCCGCCGACCGCGAAGCTTTACCAGCACCCACGTTAGAAGGCCGTATCCTATGTATGTATAGAACACGAGAAAGGCCAGCACAACGAATGTAAGACTAACGATACCGTAAATCATGCTCATTGGCGTTTCCATTTGCGCTATACCGGCGACATACTGTTTGAGCGAATATTCCATGCAACAGCTTGCCATACGGCCCGCAGGTGAATCCATTGACCAGCTATCAGGTGCGATACCATATGTTTCGGAAACACAAGAAAAGTAAAAAACAAGTAAAAAACTATTCGTTGAAGAGATGTACAGTGCCGACGCATAAACAATATCCGGTTTCGCATCAGATAATACGTGCGTAACGGGCTACCCTGCCCAACCGAAACCGATTCTTTGTGCAGAATGGTAGCCGAGGGTTGGTAGTAAATCAGGAAACCCGCATCCCGAATCCGCTGCGACCAGTCGAGTTCTTCGTAGTACAGAAAGAACCGCTCGGCAAATCGGCCAACGCGCTCCACAACCGAACGTTTCACCAGCATGGCGCAACCGTGGGCAAAATTGGTCGGCCCCGGCTCGTCGTATTGCCCGGCATCGGTCTGATTATAACCGATAGCCGTTGCCGTACCCGTAAACATATTCATGGGCCTGTAGCCGGCATACTGAATATAGTGGGGTTCGTCGTAGAATCGAATTTTGGGACACACAACCCCAATCCGTTCATCCTGGGCAAACGGCTGGAGAAGGTTGTCCAGAAGCGTAGGCGACAGTTCTGTATCGTTATTGACAATAAAGAAGAAATTACCTTTTGCCACGCTCATACCCAAATTGTTACCTCCCGTGAACCCTAAATTCGTTTCACTTCTTACGCAGCGGACGTTCGCGTAATGGCTTAGATCGACACAATCAGTCAGCGACGGTGCCGATGCGTTGTCGACTACAATAATTTCGATATTGGGGTAAGTCAGGTTGCGCGCCGAATCTAAAAACTGCCGGGTGGTTTCAGCCTGATTATAATTGATGGTGATGATAGAAACCAACCGCGACGAATCGTTTGCTACACGTTTTCTTTCTGCCATAAGCTGAAAATGGTTCGCCAGATAATGTACATATCTGTTTTGAACGAAAACGTGTTCGCGTACTCAATATCGAGCATAATTCGCTCGTGATCCGACATTGGCCCCTGCCCTTTCGCCCGCTTTTTAACTTGCCAGAGTCCGGTTAGCCCGGCGGGTCCGGCGAATCGCTGCGCAAACTCGTCGGTCGTAAGGCGTTCGGCTTCGTAGAGTGGCAGCGGTCGGTTGCCTACCAGCGACATATCGCCGAAAAGCACATTCAGCAATTGAGGCAGCTCGTCGATGCTGCTATTGCGCAGAAATTTGCCTAACCGGGTGATACGCGGGTCGTTACGGAACTTTAAAAACCTGGCAACTTCCTCGTTTTCGCGCAGATACAGTTTTTCGCAAATTGTTTCATTTTGCCCAAACAGCGGTTGCTGGCACGATATTCCTTTCTGCCGACAGGCTGCGCATAGAAAATTACCCCCCAACGGAAACTCATCGCTTAACTCCTCTATTTCTGTTTTGGCATAAATATTGTGACTCGCGAGCTTCCCTATTTCCTGGTCTGCTTTAACTTTCATGGTCCGAAACTTGTACATATCGAATACATGATAGTAAGCTCCAGCTCGCTTCGACCGATACATGATTGGCCCTTTTGAGTCGATACGAATCAGAATAGCCACCACGACCAATAAGGGCGACATAAGAATCAGTAATGTCAGCGATACAGCGATGTCGATAGCCCGTTTCCACCAGGGAAGCTTAACTGGGTTCAGCGACCTGTCGTGTTCGTCGCGTGTAGCCGACAGAACGTGTCGGTTTAAATCGAGGTAATAACTCACTTTAGTAAAAATTTTCTCTAATTCGTTGGTATCCAGCAACAAGTCTGTTATTCCGTTCAAGGGTATTGTTTCTGCCATAGCCCTTTCTGCGCGATTTCCAATTGTCAGCACCGGAACCGATTGTACTGTAGGATTGCTTCTGACCGCTGTGACCACATCATATTCACTGAGTTGGTCAACCACAATCAGGTCAACGCAAGGCGAGCGAGTTAACCATTGCTCTATCTGCTTCCCATCTCTTAACCAGGTCACAAGGCCAAACTTGCCGAAAGCAGCACGCAGGTAAGCAGCGACTGCTTCATTTTTCTCCACCAACAGAAGATGAGGTTCAAGACGACGATCCACAAAAATGACGTTGATGAATGTAAAACAATGGCAACCGACTGTACACTGGCACACATATTGCGAGGGATTAGATGCCCTGCATTAAAGAAGTATGGATAGAATGCGTGATTTTAGCTGCTGTAGTGGATGCAAAGCTGATCGTTTTGTCGAAGAAGCGAACCGCTCCCGGTCATCGTTAATCGGAATAGCGGCTCGCCGTAAAACAGCCCGCAACCTGGCTTTCACTTCCAATGGGTTAAATGGTTTTGAGATAAAATGGTCTACGCCCTGCTCAAGGCAGTCGATGCGTGTATTGCTGTCGGTAGCACTCGACAACACCACAATCGGCGTATGGCGCAGCAAACGGTTGGTACGAACTAACTTGGTAATGTCAAGGCCATTAAATTGAGGTAACTCCAACTCTGTCAATATACAGTCGAAGCGGTCACCACGAACCAACAGGCGGGCTGCATCCTGACCGTTATCGACTACAGTTATATTAAAATCGCTTTCAAGCGTTTTTGCCAGAATACCCGCTACGTAGGGATTGTTATCCACTACGAGTAAGTTGTATCTATCGTAGTTCATTGCACTGGGTGATTTGATATTTTAGACTGCCAAGCATAAAGCTGGTTACTACATCATTTATCCACTTAGTAAGAACAGGGAGTTTTTTTAGGGGGTTATTTCGCCCTTTTATGGCTACGAAAGCAACTTTAATAATTTTTAAATTTCCCACACATTCTGAGCAAAAATGCTTAAGTAGAATAACTTGAGTTGCGGCTGGAAAGTCATTTTGCGACTGGCAAAAACAGAGCTGTTTTTTTGCGCTAACTGGTTGTTTTTATCTCTAAAATCGTCTCTTTACTGGCATAACACCCTAATAATCAGATGGGTAATTATACTGCAAAGCTGCATCGTAAAGTAGCCTGATTCTCCTACAATGTAGGATTTTGTACATATGTTATTTGTGACTCATATGTTACTATGTGTATAACAACATAAATAGTCGAGCAATAATTAGCTTGCAAAAACTTTGGCAAATAAGCCTTTCTACCTGTTGACATACGTGGAAATCGGCACAACTTTTGTGGCCTTTATAGGTGCATATAAATGTGATATGGAAATTTATTATTCGGTGCGTTACCTGCCTGTTTAGTACAACATAATTAGCCCTTCAGACAGGTTCCACTCCGCTTCTTAGTATCGTTCACCCCCTCCTTCTTCGTCCGCCAAGCGCGAAATTTCATCGTCTAAGTCTTCGTCTGTCATTCCTTCAATTGGCATATCGTCTGTATCATCAGCATTTGAAACTTCGTCGGTGGCATGGCGAGCTGTAACAGTGTCTGTATACAATAACGTATCGGTAGCTTCCTCCTCGCCGGGGTTCATAACATCGGGGCTATTATTAACGCCCAGACCTGCGTAAGCCACAACGTCCTGTTCGTCGGTATCGTCGAGTGCGTTGCTGCGTTGTGGCGACACGCCTTCCAAAGGCCCGCCCGTACTCTGGTCTACACGCTGCTGATTGGAGTTATTCAGGTTTTCCATTATCGTCTGAGTTTTGTTTTAACTCATCTAACGACCGAAACCGAAAAGAGTTTGCGCCTACTTCCAGACTACTATTTTCTGGTTTTGCGCCGGTCGATTCTGGCTTGTAAGCCTCAGCAGATATGTTCCGTCGGGCAGGTTAGCCAAATCGAACTGAGTTTCCCGGTTAGCCTGTACGGCCTGAGCAGACAACACGACCTGCCCCGACAACGACAACACATCAACCTGCCCGTCATACGGAGGCCGAACCGTCAGGTACCGATCCGTCGGATTTGGAAACGCCCAGGGGCTAACCGGCTCTTCGGGCGAAGCAGTGATAACGATCTTTTCCGAGACGTTTTTCAGGTAGCGTAATCCACCCGCCTGACTGCCCAGCATCAGGTCGGGCAGTTGGTCGCCGTCGAGGTCGGCGGCAGCAGCAATCAGGCTGATACCCGGCAACCCGATGGCCGGCAACGAGTCGAGCAGCGTGAGCGGCTGGCTGAGCGATGCAGCATCGGTGCCTTCGGGAAAGCGGTAGATACGCACTCGCCCGTCGCCATTGGCGGTGATAAGTTCGTTTTTCTGGTCGCCGTTCACATCTGTCACCACCAGCGAACGCACACCGACATACGCTGAACCATCGTCGGTAAAGCCGCCGAATCGCTGATTCTGAAGTTGAAATGTCGGGGTTTGGGCCGTACCAGCGTTTCGATAATGTAAAATAGTACCGTTGCTTTTGCTGATAAGCAGGTCGGGCTTACCGTCGCGGTCGATGTCAGCCACGGTAGGCAGGTCTGAGAGCTGCATCAGGCTGGGCGTGGGCCAGATTGTGGCACGGGCCAGGTTATACTGTGCGGCTGTGCCTTTCGGGGATGCATTAACTAACACGCGCATTTCGACTCCCCGCGCCCCGTTGCCGGTCAGCAGCAGATCAACGCTTCCGTTGTTGTCAATATCCACAAATGAAGGTACAATGTTCGACAGGTTCAGCGTTTTGGCAACGTCCAGATAATCGGTCGAACTCAGCACAAAAGCTGGGTTCTGCGTAGTTCCCCGGTTTTCAAAGTACCACAGCCCGGCGCGGTACTCACTGCCCGACTGGATGCCCGCATAGCCCACAACCATGTCAGCGTCGCCATCGCCGTCGAGGTCGGCTAAGGCGGGTGCGGCCCGTTCGCCCAGATCGAGCATGTCGTTTTGCAGAAAATCTTTCCGCACGAGCCGGAAATTGGACTTCTGATTGGTACCCACATTCTTGTAGAACCAACTCGATGCCCGAAAATCGAACGCCTGATTTTCGTTGATGTCCACATTGGGCGAGGCCAGCAAATCAGTTAAGCCATCGCCATCGACATCTTCCAGAAAAGCGGCTGGAAACGCCGGAAACAGGACTGGGTTCTGCTCCGGAAACAGGCTGTCGAAGGCCACATAAGCCGCCTTATCATTGTTGGGGCCGTTGCTGCGAAGCCGCGCCAGGTTAGCACACGACACAAACCCGAACAGCATGTCTTTTTTGCCATCGGCGTTCAGAATCGTTACCGTGTTGCCGGTGTGCAAAGGCCGCGCTCCCGGTACGCTGCCCGGCGGTTTCGGGTCGGTTAGCCCACCGCCACCCGGTTCGGTGTCGCATTGTATGCCAAACTTGAAATCATTGCAGAACTCTTTCTGGAAACGCCCCCAGCAGGAACCACCCACGCGTTTAAAATCAAGGTTAGGTTTGCGTGTGCGTTCCATACTCATATTCTGCTGATACGCAATCTGATTGCCGGTAGGGTCGAATGTCAGAATATCGATGTCGCCATCATCGTCATAGTCAGTAATGGCCGGTATATCCGAGGCCGACACATACAGCGGCAGGCGGCTCGAAAATCCTTCGGTGTTGAGTGGGTCAGCCACAAGTTGAAACGTTACCTGATTGTTCGCCGATTCATTTCGGAAGACGCGCATACTTCCCGACCCATGCGTAAAGAGGTCTTTGCGGCCATCTTTGTCATAATCAACCAGTAGCATCCAGTTGTATACAGCCGGGAAACGCAGCTCATACTGGGGGGCGTGTTGCCAGGCAATGCCGCTGCCCGTGGGGTTGTCGATAGCCACGAACGTAGTGATTTTGCGGGTTGTACGGTCAAATACCACCAGATCATCGCGGGTGTCGTTGTTGAGCCGGATGGTCGAGTACTGGGCTGCGTTCAGGCCACCAGCCCACGGATTGAGTAACGTTTGCCCGTTGACCGTAACAACAGGGCGCAAATCATACCGAAAGCCAACCGTGGTCGACTGGGCCAGGCTTAGTAGCGATACCAGCAAAAAACAAAGCGTAAACAGCTTTTTCATTTTACTTTTGGATGTAAAACACAGAGACACTCCGTGTTTGAAAACGTTGAAACTACTTTATTCTGATGATTACCACCGACCAACTATACCATAAATTTCTGGAATGTACGGGCGTTTCGACCGATACGCGCCGAATTACGCCCGATTGCCTCTTCGTTGCGCTGAAAGGTGCCAATTTCGACGGAAACCAGTTTGCCGGGCAGGCACTGGCAGCGGGGGCGCGGTATGCCGTGGTCGACGACAGTGCCGTAGCCGCTCAGCATCCGGGGCAGTGTTTGCTGGTAGCCGATGGGCTAACGGCCTTGCAGGACCTGGCCCGCCACCACCGCCAAACGCTGACCATTCCGGTAGTGGGTCTGACCGGCTCGAACGGCAAAACCACTACCAAAGAACTCATCGCGGCTGTGCTGTCGAAAAAGTACCGCACGTTTGCCACGCAGGGCAACCTCAATAACCACATTGGCGTACCGCTCTCGGTGCTGTCGATTACGGAGCAATACGAAACAGCCGTGATTGAGATGGGGGCCAATCACCAGCGTGAAATTGCGCTGCTGAGTTCGATTGCAATGCCCTCGCATGGTATGATTACCAATATTGGCAAGGCGCACCTCGAAGGGTTTGGCGGGCTGGCGGGCGTTCGCATCGGCAAGGGCGAACTCTATGATTTTCTGGCTGCTTCAGACGGTACGGTATTCGTCAACTGGCAAGACGCTACCCTGCGCGAAATGGCGGCTGAACGCTCGTTTCAACGACTTGTTCCGTATTGGGGTAATGGCGAATTTACGCTCATTCAGGAAGCTCCAACTGTAATTTTTGAAGGCCGTCAGGCACCCGGCGTTCGGGTTCAAACCAACTTACCGGGCGCGTATAACTTCGCGAACATGGCTGCGGCCATTGCCATTGGGCAGTATTTTGGCGTTTCATTTGCCGACGCGTGCCACGCTATCGCCGATTATAATCCGACAAACAACCGCTCACAGACCGTGGTGCGGGGTACTAATACCGTGCTGTTGGATGCCTACAACGCCAATCCGAGTTCAATGGCCGCAGCTATCCGGCAGTTTGCGCAAATGCCGGCCCAACGCCGGGCCATTATTGTAGGCGATATGTATGAACTGGGCGACGACAGCGAAGCCGAACACGCAGCCCTCGGCAAACTTATCGCCGACTGCCAGTTCGATCTGGTTATTTTAGCCGGCAAAGACACCAAATATGCCCTACCCTACGTACCAAAAGCCTACTATTTCCCCGACAAATTTTCACTGCATAACTGGCTGATGGACAACCCGATGACCGACACACATGTGCTTATCAAAGGCTCACGTGGCATGAGCCTGGAGAGTGTAGTGCCGTTTATCTGAACAGAACCAGGATTCTTCACAAAATCGGCACCATGCTCAGGATTATCTTCATTGTTATTGGCGTAATCGCCTTTATTCAGTCCGCACCACCTTTCGAGTCGGAAATTCGAGCATTTGAGCGGGCGGATAGCCTGACGCCCCCGCCCGCGCGGCCAATTCTGTTTGTAGGCAGTTCGTCTATCCGATTCTGGAGCAGCCTGACAGCCGACTTTCCCGACAAGCCCGTACTGAATAGGGGGTTTGGCGGCTCACAATTGAGCGATGTTATCCGGTATGCCGACCGGATTATTGTTCGCTATCAACCGAAACAGATTGTACTTTATGCGGGCGAAAATGACATTGCCACCGGGAAACAAACAGGGCATCAAACCTACGAGCGATTCGTGACGCTCTTTCGCTACGTTCGGAAGCGGTTGCCCGGTGTTCCGTTCGTCTATATTGCCATTAAACCAAGTCCATCGCGTTGGCACTATGCGGCTGAGATAGGCAAGGCAAATCGGCTTATCGAACAATTTTTACGCCAGCAACGGCGTGTTCAATTCGTTGACATCCGGCCAGTTATGCTCCAGCCCAATGGTCGGCCCATTGGGTCGCTGTTTCGGGCCGACAGCCTGCACATGAACGCCAGCGGATACCGGCTTTGGGCACAGGCTATTCGGCCCGTACTGCGCTAATGGCTATTTGACCCGCGTCCAGGTGCGTGTTTTTTTCAGGAAACCGAGGCCCATTACATAACCGCTTATATCGAGCGAGTTAGCATCGCGCAAGGTTAGCTCACAGCCATAGGTCCGGCCATCTTCGGGGTTATACACTTGCCCGTCGGTCCAGACGTTGTTGCCTTTATAGCGCAGGTTAGTCATCATGGTCAGGTGCATCAGCGGGCGGCTGCGGAGTTTTACATCAGGATTGAGCCGGTCGGTTTTGGGTTTGTTGGTAGCCGGGTCGTTGGGTTCGGCCATCCAGACCATGCGACCAAAGTACCGCCCGCCCTGTTTATAGATTTGTACCTGATTTTTTCCTTTGGAACTCAGCCATTTACCCAGAATAGCGTCGGGATTGTCGGCAGAAGCAACCATCGAAAAAGCGAAATAGAAAAGCAGCGTTGAGACAAGCCGGGTCATGTATAAATTAATTACTTCAAGAACAGCGTTGCTTATTATAAACGACAAAAACCACCGAACTGGTAAATTTTTAGCCGCTTAATCACGAAAATACGCATCGGTTAGTCTTTCTGCCCGTTGCACTCTATTTTTGCACTTTACTAAGAAAACAACCGGGCCAGCAGCCTACAATGCTATTGGCTGTTAACTGTTAACTGAAATGCAAACTGCCACTTACGTTCCCTATAAGGTAAAAGACATTGCGCTGGCCGAGTGGGGCCGCAAGGAAATCCGGCTTGCCGAAGCCGAAATGCCGGGCCTGATGGGTCTCCGGGCCGAATATGGCCCCACCAAACCGCTGGCTGGTGCCCGTATTGCGGGTTGCCTGCACATGACCATTCAAACCGCCGTTCTTATCGAAACGCTGGTTGAACTGGGTGCCGACGTAACCTGGTCGTCGTGCAATATTTTCTCAACGCAGGACCATGCCGCTGCGGCCATTGCGGCTGCCGGTATTCCGGTATACGCCTGGAAGGGCATGAACGAAGAAGAGTTCAACTGGTGCATCGAACAAACGCTGTTTTTTGGCGAAGATCGCAAGCCGCTCAACATGATTCTCGACGATGGTGGCGACCTGACGAATATGGTCTTCGATGTATATCCTGAACTGATTTCAGGCATCAAAGGGCTGTCGGAAGAAACCACAACCGGGGTTCACCGCCTGTATGAGCGTATGAAAAACGGTACGCTCCACTTGCCTGCCATCAACGTAAACGACTCAGTAACGAAGTCGAAATTCGATAATAAATACGGCTGCCGCGAGTCGCTGGTCGATGCTATACGCCGGGCTACCGACCTTATGCTGGCTGGCAAAGTGGCCGTTGTAGCTGGCTATGGCGATGTAGGCAAAGGCTCGGCTGAGTCGTTGCGGGGTGCCGGATGCCGCGTATTAGTTACGGAAATCGACCCAATCTGCGCTTTGCAGGCCGCTATGGATGGCTACGAGGTGGTGCCGATGGACGAGGCCGTAACCCGCGCCAACATCTTCGTAACGGCCACGGGCAATGTGCGCATCATCAAAGACCGGCATTTCCGGGCCATGCGCGATAAGTCGATTGTGTGTAACATCGGCCACTTCGATAATGAGATCGACATGGCGTGGCTGAACGAGAACTACGGCCACAGCAAGAGCCAAATCAAGCCGCAGGTCGACATGTACGAGATCGATGGTAAAGAAATCATCGTGCTGGCCGAAGGTCGGCTGGTAAACCTTGGCTGTGCGATGGGGCACCCCAGTTTTGTGATGTCTTGTTCGTTTGCCAACCAGACACTGGCACAACTCGAACTGTGGGCCAACTCTGACAAGTACGAAAACAAAGTGTATGTACTGCCCAAAAAGCTTGACGAGAAAGTAGCCGCTATGCACCTGGCCCACGTTGGCGCGAAGCTCGAACCGATGGAGCAGGAGCAAGCCGACTACATCGGCGTCAACATCGACGGTCCGTTCAAATCGGAAATGTACCGCTATTAAAATCCGAACCAGGATTAGCTGAGATTTACAAGATTAAACAGGATATCTGAACCGGGATTAGCGAAGACTTTCAAGATTCAACAGGATTCTACGCTGCGCTTCTTTGATTGGCGGAAGTAGAACGATTCGGGCATCGCCTGCCACAAATCAATCCTGACCAATCTTGTAAATCCTGGCTAATCCTGGTTCAGATTTTTTTATATTTGTTGGTAGTGATTTTGATGGTCATTTCACTATGAAACCCTAACGGGCGACGACGTATTGCCCGGCTTCGCTTTGCGTTTAAGCGAGATTATCTCTTAAGCATTGGCAGACAATGAACCGACTGTTATCCGTGCTGTTTCTGTTGACAACGTTTCTGCCCGCTCATGCGCAGCAGACCGTTATTGACACCCTGCACTGGAGCGCAACACGTCGGCTGCAATTGTCTGATTTTCGCTCACCAACGCAACCCGGTTTGGGCGGCTCCGAATTTTATTACCAGATTGCCTACGAAGCCAAACCGATTGGGTTTCGTAGTGCGCCCGCCATCGAAGCCTTTTGCCTGATGTTCAGAAATCTGTCGTGGGTATCAGAAACGGCCCGTAACGAACGGACGTTAGCCTACAATCAGGTGCTCTTCGACCTGGTGGAGATTCATACGCGGCAGATGAAAGCCAAACTCATTGCCTTGGGTGCCGACCGTAATTTTAAACAACAGGCAAAGCAAATTGAGTACCTGACCAATTCAGAATTAGGCTCTGAAGTAAATCGTTTCCGGGCCGAAACGGGCGGGGGCGATGATCTGGCGACGCTGCAACGCTGGCAACAACAGGTGGTGCAGCGACTTTACGAAACGCCTGATGTTCAGACAATTTATCGCGCATCGAAAGTTGGGTATGGCTTTTTTGCAGGCGGTGGCGGTGCGGTGCCAATTGGCCCGGTAGCGCAATCGCTCAACCCGCAGGCTGGCATAGCGTTTGGTCTCGACGTAGCCATTGGGCGTACCCTGTTACTCATACATCCCACGCTGTATAACGGTACAATCCGATCCGGTTTTTCGCATCAAAATCTGACGTGGGAGACAGGGATGCGTGTTAGCTCTACTCTACTCGAAGCCGGGTTAGGTCATATTACCTACGATTCGCCCCGCGCCCGGCTGATTCCTTATTTCGGTTATCGGCTGCTCGAATTGTCGCCCCGCAACCGAGACGACGAACGTTACAAGACCCATTCGCTGCTCAACCATGCTCCTGCTGCCGGGCTGCTGTTTGATCTGAAATTTGGCAGCAACGCCCGCCGGGACGACCGCTCCGACGACAGTTTCTGGTTCGTGCGGACCAAAATTTCGTATAGCCCCATGCTGAATGGAAAACCTTTTTCGGGCGGGTTGCTGAACCTGCAAATCGGCATAGGTGGCTTCGGACGAATGCGCAAAGTGAACTACCGCTCCGAACGTACCGTGATTCCGCTATCGGGAAACGGTATTTGATGTTTCGGTTCAGATAGCAACATACTCTTTGAGGCTAATCGATTATCTTTACGATATAGATTATCTCTCCTTCATGCGCCTTTCTGCTGTAGCCCGCTGCGGCTTGCTTTTCTGCTTTGCTGCGTTTCAAACGCTCGCCCAAACGTCCGAACGCTTTACCCGCGCCGACTCGCTGCGGGGCGGTTTGCGGCCCGAACGCACCAGCTACAACGTGCTGTTCTACGACCTGAGTTTAAGCGTTGACCCGGCTACGCGGTCTATTGCAGGCAGTAATACCATTCGCTACAAAGTGGCAACGCCGTTTCAGCGGATGCAAATCGACCTGTTTGCCAACATGCAGGTGCTGTCGATTACACAAAATAAAAAACCGCTTCGCTACACACGCGACGGTAATGCCATTTTTATCACGATGGCCGACAAACAAAACACCGGGCAGGTTCGCGAACTCACCATCAGTTACAGCGGGCGGCCACAGGTGGCTAAAAACCCGCCCTGGGACGGTGGTTTTGTGTGGCGCAAAGACACGACAACGGCCCAAAACGCCGATTGGGTAACGGTAGCCTGCGAAGGCACGGGCGCAAGTTTGTGGTGGCCCAACAAAGACCACCTCTCCGACGAACCCGATTCGATGCGTATTCGCTGCCGCGTACCAACGGGCCTGACCTGCGTGGCAAACGGGCAGTTTCGGGGCCAGAAACCGGTTAATAACGGTCGGCAAACTGAATGGACGTGGTTTGTGAACTACCCAATCAATAACTATAACGTTACGCTTAACATCACCGACTACGCGCATTTTTCTGATACGTACACGGCCAAAGACGGGCAGAAACTGGCCCTGGATTATTACGTGCTGCCGGGTAACGTGGAAAAAGCGAAGGCGCATTTTGAGCAGGTAAAACCCATGCTGGCGTGTTATGAAACCCACTTTGGCAAATACCCCTTCTGGCGTGATGGGTACAAATTAGTCGAAACGCCGTACTGGGGTATGGAACACCAAAGTGCAGTAGCCTACGGCAACAAATACCGCAATAATCCGTTTGGTTTCGACTTCATCATTATCCACGAGAGCGGACACGAATACTTTGGCAATAGCCTGAGTTGCGCCGACCACGCCGAAATGTGGATTCACGAATCGTTTACGACCTACGCCGAAGCTCTGTTTATGGAGTGTACGCAGGGGTTGCCGCGCACCATCGAGTACCTGAATAACCAGCGTAAACTCATTAAAAATGAACACCCTATGCTGGGGCCGCTGGGCGTCAACGCCGATCAGAAAGATACCGATATCTACTACAAAGGCTCCTGGATGCTCCACACCCTGCGCTTCGCCGTGAACGACGACGCCAAGTGGTTTGCAGCCATCAAAGCACTGGCGACCGAGAAACGGCTGTCTATCGTGTACACCGACGAAGTTGTTGATTTTCTATGCCAGAAGACCGGCATTAATCTGCGCCCGCTGTTCAATCAGTACCTGCGCCATCCGAAACTGCCCATTTTTGACTATAGCATCGACACCACCGACAAAAGCAGGCCAACAATCCGGTATCGGTGGCAGAGTAACGTCGCTGGTTTTAACCTGCCCGTACAAATCAAGACAGGTGCGGGACAGTGGCAAACGCTTGTACCCGGTCAGGAATGGAAAGTTGCGCCGTTGCCCGGCAACACAGCAGAAGGCTTCGCGATCAACATGAATCAGGGGTTATTCGCCCTACATGCAGCAACACAAACCACCAACTGAGCGCGACGCTGTTCGGGATATTCATCCCGAACGACGTAACAGCGGATATACATCCGCGTTGGAAAGCCAACAAACGCGGACGCATGTCCGCTATTAAAACGTTCGGGATGAATATCCCGAACAGCGTCGCGTAACACAAACCATCAATCAAGCACTGCCTGGAACGAATGAAAAAACTCCTCTTTTTTGCTCTGATACTTGCCGGGTTGTCGGCCTGTAATCCGGGCTATCATCTGACAAATCGAACGGCTACGCGCATCGGTGTCGATTCGATAGCGGCCCCCGCCGACAGTAGCGTGTCCCGCTTTCTGGACCCATACCGGCAGAAGTTGAACCAAACCATGAATGAGGTGCTGACCCGCTCAACGGGCCGCATCGAAAAAGGTCAGCCCGACGGCCCGCTCAACAACCTGCTCACCGACGCCCTCCTACAGCAATCCATCCAACGCTACGGCAAACCCATCGACTGCTCGCACCTGAACTTCGGCGGTATACGTAACAATCTGCCCGAAGGCAACATTACGACCGGGTCAATTTTTGAAGTGATGCCGTTTGATAATCAATTGGTTGTGATGACCATGACAGGCGCGATGCTGCAACAACTGATGAATCACTTCGCCAGCGGTAATAAGCTGGTTATGGGCGGCATACGGACCAAAATCCGCAATGGGCAGGCGCAGAACGTTGCGTTTACCAACGGACGAACGCTTCAGCCGGGCGAAACCTACGTAGTTGCCATGAGCGATTACGTAGCTGACGGGGGCGACAATGCCGGCTTCCTGAAGAACCCAATCAAGCGCGAAAACATCAACTACCTCATCCGCGATGCCCTGATCGACTATTTCCGGCAGCAGGGTAAATCGGGTCAACCACTCAATCCCGTTACCGATGGACGCATCAGCCTCGAATAGACGCCAATTTTTGAAACTGCTGGGTACTGCCGCCGTGGTTGGGTCGATAACCCCCGACGTGCTGGCCGCCCGGAAAGCTACGTCGATTACCATTCTGCATACCAACGACGTACACAGCCGACTCGATCCGTTTCCGATGGATGGGGGCCGCAACGCGGGCCGGGGCGGGGTGGCGCGTCGGGCAACGCTACTCCGGCAGATTCGGCAGCAACAGGCCAACGTGCTGCTGTTCGATGCGGGCGACGTGTTTCAGGGAACGCCGTATTTCAACCTCTATAAAGGCGAACCGGAAATTCTGGCTATGAACCAACTCGGCTACGACGCCGGAACGCTCGGCAATCACGACTTCGACGGTGGCATCGACAACATGGTGACGCAGTTTGGCAAAGCCACGTTCCCGGTATTGATTGCCAACTACGATTTTAAGAACACGGTCATGGATGGGCACACGATGCCCTACAAAATTTTTCGACGCGATGGCGTCCGTATCGGCGTATTCGGTCTCGGCATTCGGCCCGATGGACTGATTCCGAAAGATGCCTACCGCGAAACCAAATACCTTGACCCCATTGAAATAGGTAACGACATGGCGGGCAAACTGCGTCAGAACGAAAAATGCGATTTCGTAGTGTGTTTGTCGCACCTCGGTTTCAAGTACGATGGCCCGACCGTTTCAGACAATGTTCTGGCCGCCAAAAGCCGAAACATCGACCTGATTATCGGTGGACATACGCACACGTTCTTAGACGCTCCCGTGACAGTCAACAATCTTGATAATAAACCCGTCTGGATTAATCAGGTTGGGTTTGCGGGCATCAACCTGGGCCGAATCGACCTCACGTTCGAACGCGGCAAAGCCACCGTTTCGGGGCAGGCAATGGAGATCAGGTAAGGGGAACACGGATGCAACGGATTGACGCAGATTTCTACATAAAATCCGTGTTGATCCGTTCAATCTGTAAAATCCGTGTTCCCCTTCGCTGTATCTTTGCGACATGAAATTTGGCGTTGTTGTATTTCCCGGCTCGAACTGCGATCAGGACGCGGTTGATGCTCTCGAACTGATGGGGCAACCCGTTGTGAAACTCTGGCACAAAGACCACGACCTGCAAGGCTGCGACTTCATTATTCTGCCCGGCGGCTTCTCTTACGGCGACTATCTTCGCACGGGGGCTGTAGCGCGGTTTTCGCCTATTATGACCGAAGTCATTGCCCACGCCAATCGGGGTGGCTACCTCATTGGCTTCTGCAACGGCTTCCAGATTCTGGCCGAAGCTAATCTTGTGCCGGGCGTATTGCTCCGAAACACCAATCAGCAGTACATCTGCAAAAACATTTATCTCCGCCCCGAATCGACTGATGCGTTGCTGACGGCTGATCTCGACAGACGGGCCTACAAAATTCCGATGGCCCACGGCGAAGGCCGCTACTTTGCCGACGCCGATACACTCAAGTCGTTGAACGACAACGGGCAAGTGCTGTTTCGCTACTGCGACGAAGCTGGCAATATCACCGACAACGCTAATCCGAATGGCAGTCTGGAAAACATTGCCGGTGTATGCAACGCGAATAAAAACGTGTTTGGCATGATGCCTCACCCCGAACGAGCCGCCGACCCCATGCTGGGCAACACCGACGGGCGTATCATTCTCGAACAGATGCTAAGAGCGGTGATGGTTTAAGAATTGAGTGGTAGGGTAAAAAGGTGTAGGGTGTAAGTGGCTCCGCTGGAAGTACTTACACCCTACACCTTTTTTACCCTGTACCCTTTATGCGTTCTCGGCCTCAAGCACCGGATAGTCTGTGTAGCCTTTTTCGCCGGGCGTATAGAACGTAGAGAAGTCGGGCTGATTCAGTTCGACACCAGCCTGAAGGCGGGCCACAAAATCAGGGTTTGCCAATACAGGTCGGCCAAACGCCACCAAATCGGCTCTACCGCTTTGCAGGACTTCCTCGGCCCGGTCGGCGTCGTAGCCGCCACTCAGAATCAGCGTGCCTTTAAAACGGTCACGGATGTCCGATACAATATGCGCTGGCACGGCAGGCGCACCCATCGACTCATGGTCGACCAAGTGTACGTACACCACGCCGAGGTCATTCAGTTTTTCGGCAATGTATCGATAGGTCTCGTCAGTCTCGGCGTAGGGCGCAATGTCATTGAAGAGGCCGTAGGGCGACAACCGAACGCCCACTTTATCGAAACCGATGGCCTTACCGGTTGCTTCGGCTACTTCGAGCAGGAAACGGCTCCGATTCTCAACGCTGCCGCCATATTCGTCGGTGCGCTGATTTGTGCCGGGGCTGATAAACTGTTCGATCAGGTAACCATTGGCACCGTGTAACTCAACACCATCAAATCCGGCTTCTACAGCGTTTTGGGCTGCTTTCACAAATTCCTGTACGGTTTGTTTCACCTCCTCGGTGGTTAAAGCACGGGGAGTTGGGTGGTCCTGCATTCCGGCCTGATCGGTGTAAATCTGCCCATTGGCAGCAATAGCCGATGGGGCAATGACCTCGGCAGTTTCGGTTAGGTTCAGCCGATGACCGATGCGGCCCGTGTGCATCAACTGCATGAAAATTTTTCCGCCCTCGGCATGAACGGCATCCGTAACCTTACGCCAGCCTGCCACCTGCGCGTCGCTGTGGATACCCGGAATACGAGCGTAACCCTCGCCATTGGGCGACGGAGCCGTTCCTTCCGTTATGATCAACCCAACCGACGCTCGTTGTGCGTAGTAGGTAGCCATAATGTCGGTGGGCAGGTGGTCGGCAGTGGCCCGGTTACGGGTCATGGGTGCCATCGCGATATGATTAGCCAGAGACAATTGGCTCAAATGAGCTTCCGAAAACAGTTTTTTTGCCATTGATTTATGTCATTTTTACACGCCGTTACGGCATATCAACTCAACTAAATATTTAAAAGTTTAAATGTTTATGATCAAATTAATTAAGTTAGTTTGGTCAGAAAGCCCGATAGTAGTTGCAGAGACTCCTTGTTGAGTGTCAGATACAGGTTGCGGCCTTCCTTGCGGGCGTTCACCAACCCGCTCTCCGTCAGTAGCTTAACATGATGCGACACACACGGCTGCGACAGGCCCGTGAGTTCCTGAACATCGCTGCACGTCAGGCTACCTTTATTCGATAACTCCAGTAAAATAGACAGCCGGTATTTATCGGCAATGGCTCCGGTAGCCTTTTCAACAAAGCGATGTTCCATAGGGGGTAGTTAGCGTATCTCAGGGAGCGAATCAACGATATCTTTAGTAAAGAAACAAAATCATTTCGGGAACGGCGTTTTATCCGCACGTCGCCACCGTATTTAGCTGAAACGTAAGCTTCTTTCCCGTTCCCTCAGGTTTGGCAACCCGACGCACACTGGGTGGTTCTATATATCTACATCAATTTGGTAGGATTAAAAGATTATTTACTCAACAAACTATATGAAACTTTTCCAACTGAGTGCTATGCTCGGTAGCATGGCTTTGCTGTCGCTACTGACAGCCTGCGAAAAAGACGAGCCTGTAAAACTTCAGGTTCCTGAGAGAAACGACCAACCCACTACCGCGCAGGTAACGGGCAGCGTGTTTGAACCAGCCCTTGTGCCTGCCACCGACGAGCGAATTGCCCAGCTACGCGTACCGTCAGGGTTTCGGATTACTAAATTTGCCGACGGCCTGGGTAAACCACGGATGATTGCCGTTAGCCCGTCGGGGCAGATTTACGTGTCGGATCGCGCTGCGGGAACCGTAACGCTCCTGCGCGATACGAACGCCGACGGAGTAGCCGATCTGAAACAGGTAGTTGCCAATATCAGAAACGCGCATGGCCTTACTATCCGCGATGGTAAGCTGTACATTGTGGCAATCAACGAGTTGTATTCAGCTCCTATCAACAGCGACGGTACACTGGGGCAATCGCAAACGCTCATCAACAACTTGCCCGACGCCGGTCAGCACCCAAATCGAACCATTGCCTTTGGCCCAGATGGTTATCTCTACATCACGGTCGGCAGCACCTGCAATGCCTGCGCCGAACCCAACGTAGAACACGCCACCATACTGCGTGCCAACGCCGACGGCTCGAACCGGATTGTTTTTGCCCGTGGCTTACGTAACACTATCGGCTTTGGCTGGCACCCACAAACCGGCGAACTTTGGGGCTTCGATCACGGCATCGACTGGCTTGGCGACGAACAGCAGCCGGAAGAACTGAACCAGATTAAGCAGAACAGCTTTTACGGCTGGCCGTACATCTACGGCGATGGCAACTATAACCCGCACCCACGTCCGATGGGCGATACTACCTACGCACAGATTCTGGCCCGCACTACCCTGCCCGTTTTGCTTTACGAGGCCCATGCGGCCCCGCTTGCGATGGTCTTCTACACAGCCCCAACGTCGGCAGCAGGCGCGTTTTCGGCTGATTACCAAAACGATGCCTTCGTTACCATGCGTGGCTCCTGGAACCGCTCGCAACCGTCGGGTTATAAAGTCGTGCATGTGAATTTCGAGAACGGCAAACCCGTTCGGGCTACTGATTTTGTAACTGGCTTTCTGGTCAACAACAATCAGGCGCAGTTTGGCCGTCCGGTAGGCATTGCTACCCTGCCCGATGGATCGCTGGTATTCACGGAAGATAACAACGGCGTGATGTACCGCGTTAGTCGGCAATAATTTTTTCTCACCGCGAGGACGTTAAGAAACTCCTTCGCGCCCTCGCGGTAAAAACTATGTTGAAAAGGTAGGGAAAACCATTGGTTTTGGGTAAATTTAGCGTTGCTCGTCTTTCATATTGTATGAACTTCAACATCGACGCTACGGCCCAAAACACGTATGACGCCATCGTAATTGGATCGGGCATATCGGGCGGCTGGGCCGCAAAAGAACTGACACAGAAAGGTTTACGAACACTGGTACTGGAGCGCGGACGGCCCATCGAGCACGTAACGGATTACCCCACTACCATGTCGAACCCGTGGGAGATGCAGCACCGGGGCCGCTATCCGCTCGAAAAAGTACAGGCAAACCCGATCAACAGCAAAACCGGCTACGCCTTCAACGAATATTCGGGCCATTTTTTCGTCAACGAAAAAGACCACCCGTTTCAGCAAATTAAGCCGTTCGACTGGACACGGGGCTATCAGGTCGGTGGCAAATCGCTGCTGTGGGCGCGGTGGACGCAACGCTGGGCACCATTCAATTTTACTGATAACCTGACCGACGGTCACGGCGTCGATTGGCCGATTCGCTACGAAGACCTCGCTCCGTGGTACAGCTATGTGGAAAAATTTGCTGGTATTTCGGGCAATAAAGATGGCCTGAGTACCCTGCCCGATGGTGAGTTTCTGCCGCCCTTCGAGATGTTTTGTCTTGAAAAACACGCCCGCGACGTCTGGAAAAAAACGCATCCCGACCGGCATCTGATTATCAGCCGCACCGCCAACCTCTCGAAAGCGCAGCCGGTGCATACGGCACTGGGGCGGGCTGATTGTCAGGCCCGCAACTGGTGTGCAAGGGGGTGTTTATTTGGTGCCTATTTCAGCAGCAACTCGGCCACCCTGCCCGCTGCTGCCAAAACCGGAAAGCTCACCATCCGGCCTTTCTCTACCGTCCATTCTATTATTTACGACGAGAAAAAGGGCAAAGCTACGGGCGTTCGGGTAATTGACACGAACACGAAACAGATGACGGATTATTTTGCCCGTATCGTTTTCGTGAACGCGGCTACGCTCAACAGCACGCTTATTCTGCTCAATTCAACGTCGAGCCGCTTCCCGAATGGGCTGGGTAACGACAGCGGTGCGCTGGGTCATTACCTGATGGACCATAATTACCGGGGCCGCGTGGGGGGCGTGTATGAAGGCAGGGAGTTCGATGATATGTATTATTACGGGCGAAGGCCAACGGGCGTGTATGTGCCGCGTTTCCGTAATGTACTCAGTGATAAGCGACCCGATTATGTGCGCGGTTTTGCTTATGCAGGCGGGGCCGGGCGTGAAAGCTGGGGACGCGGCAATGGCATAGAGGGCTTCGGAGCCGAGTTTAAGGAAGCTCTCACCCGCCCCGGCCAATGGACGATGAGCCTGACGGCAATGGGCGAAATGCTGCCCCGCTACGAAAACTTCGTGAAGCTGAACCACGACAAAAAAGACCAGTGGGGTATGCCCACACTCGACATTGACTGTGCCTGGGGTGAAAACGAAGACAAAATGACCGCCGACGCCATCGAGCAGGCCAAACAGATGCTTGAATCGGCTGGCGTAAAAGTCACGTTTGCGTTCGATAACCACCAGAATCCTGGCCTTGCCATTCACGAAATGGGCACTGCCCGCATGGGCCGCGACCCCAAAACGTCTGTACTGAACAATCATAATCAGGTGTGGGGGGCTAAAAATGTATTCGTCACCGATGGGGCCAGTATGACCTCCTCGGCCTGCCAGAACCCGTCATTGACCTACATGGCCCTTACCGCCAGAGCCGCCGATTTCGCCGTGAAAGAAATGAAACGCGGGAGTTTATAGCATGAGTACCCAACGTTATGACGCCATCGTTGTTGGCTCCGGCATTACGGGCGGCTGGGCAGCGAAAGAGCTGACACAGAAGGGACTGCGCGTACTCCTGCTCGAACGGGGGCGGCTGGTAGAACACGTCAAAGACTACCCGACCGCCAACTGGAATCCGTGGGAAGTGCCCCGTTTAGGTCGCGATACGCAGGCGGTTTTGCAGGATTACCCGATTCAGAGCAACAACTATGCATTCGGCCCGGCCACACAACAGTTTTACGTAAAGGATACAGAGTCGCCATACACGCAGAAACAGCCGTTCTGGTGGATACGTGGCTACCAGACTGGCGGTAAATCACTGCTGTGGGGCCGGGCTACTTACCGTTGGAGCGACCTCGACTTTACGGCCAACGCCCGCGATGGTTATGGCACCGACTGGCCCATCCGCTACACCGACCTCGCGCCCTGGTATAGCTACGTTGAACGCTACGTGGGCATCAGCGGCTCCAAAGAAAACCTGCCCCAACTGCCCGACAGCGAGTTTCTGCCGCCTTTTGAGCTGAACTGCGTGGAGAAGCACATGAAGGGCAAACTCGAAGCGGCTTTTCCCGAACGGCGCATGACCATTCAGCGGGTGGCGCACCTGACCACGGCCCACCGGGGTCGCGGGCTGTGTCAGGCGCGAAGTTTGTGCGAGCGGGGATGCCCTTACGGCGGCTACTTCAGCAGCGTATCGGCCACAATTCCCGACGCTCAGCGCACGGGGCGGCTCACGCTGCGGCCTAATTCGATTGTTACTGAGGTGTTGTTTGATCCCAAAACTCAACGAGCGACGGGCGTGCGGGTGCTGGACGCTGAAACGCGGCAGTGGCACGAGTTTTCGGCCCGGCTGCTGTTTTTGAACGCCGGTACGCTGAATACCACCTGGTTGCTGCTCAACTCCACGTCTAACCGCTTCCCGAATGGCTTCGGCAACGACAGTGGCGTACTGGGCCATTACCTCATGGACCACCAGAAAAACATCGGTGCCTGGGGAACGGTCGATGGTTTTTTAGACAAATACCACTACGGCCGCCGACCCACCGACTGCATCATTCCGCGTTTCCGCAACGTATCGCCCGCTACGTCCCGCACCGATTTTCTGCGCGGCTATACGTCCTACGGCGGAGCCAGTCGCGCCGGATGGGGCCGCGTGCTCAACCAACCCGGTTTCGGGGCTGACCTGAAAGAACAGGCCACGCAACCCGGCCCATGGTCGGCGGGGTTGCGTGCCTACGGCGAATGCCTGCCCTACTTCGACAATCAGGTGATGCTGAACCGGCAGCTAACCGACGCCTGGGGCCTGCCCACGCTGACCATCGACGCCCGTTTCCGTGAGAACGAAGCCGCCATGCGTAAGGACATGGGTACTACGTCGGCAGAAATGCTTGAAGCGATGGGCGTGAAGAACGTACAAATCCGAGATGACGTAAACGTATTAGGTTTCTCGATTCACGAAATGGGTACCGCCCGCATGGGCCGCGATCCGAAGACAAGTATGCTCAACAGCCACAATCAGCTTCACGCAGCCAAAAACGTATTCATCACCGACGGCTCATGCATGGCGTCGTCGGCCAGCCAAAACCCCTCGCTGACGTACATGGCTCTCACCGCCCGTGCCGCCGATTTTGCCGGAAAAGAGATGAAACGGGGGAACCTTTAACAACGGGCAGTGAACTGCCAACAGACGACAAGCGCGCGGTGCAGTTCTCCGTAACTGTTGGCTGTTCACGGTTAAAGCTATCTTTACGGCATGAAAGTAGCTGGTTTTACGTTTATCCGAAACGCCGTTCAGTTCGATTACCCGATTGTTGAAGCCATCACGTCGGTGCTGCCCCTTTGCGATGAGTTTGTCGTGGCCGTGGGCAACTCCGACGACGATACGCTGGCCCTGATCGAAACCATTCCGTCCGACAAAATCCGAATCATCCATACCGTTTGGGACGAATCGGCGCGGCTGGGCGGGCGCGTACTGGCGCAGGAAACCGACAAAGCCCTTGCCGCCGTATCGCCCGATGTCGACTGGGCTTTTTACATTCAGGGCGACGAAGTGTTGCACGAGCACTACCTGCCCGTTGTGCGCGAGGCCATGCAAACGCACCTGAACGACAAAAGCGTAGACGGTCTGTTGTTCAACTACTTACATTTCTACGGCTCGTACAGCTACGTGGGCGATTCGAGGCAGTGGTATCGGCGCGAAATTCGGGTTATTCGGAATACGGGCAACGTACTGTCGTACAAAGACGCGCAGGGTTTTCGCACCCGCGACGGGCAGAAACTACGGGTAAAATTGATTGACGCCTGGATTTATCATTACGGCTGGGTAAAACCGCCCGAAACGCAGAAGAAACGGCTCAAAAATGCCAACCACTTCTGGAACGACGCCAACACCATCGATAAAGCCCACGCCACCGTCGATGCGTTCGATTACAGCAAAATCGACTCGCTGGCGCACTTCAGCGGCACCCACCCCGCCGTAATGCAACCCCGCGTCGACCGGCTGAACTGGCCGTTTTCGTTCGACACGCGCCAAAAAAAATACTCCCCCCGCGTTGCCCTGTTAACCTTCATCGAAAAGCTAACCGGCTGGCGCATTGGAGAGTATAAAAATTATAAGCGAATTTGACTCCGTCTTCAGTCCAGCGTCTCCAGAAAATCGTAAAAGTCTTTTTTGGTATCGAACGGTAATTTCTGACTAATGTTTTTACGATGAGTCTGCACGGTGAAGTAGCTCAAACTTAGTACATCGGCAATCTGCTCGGTGGTTAGTCCCTGTTTCACCCGTTTCAGAATCTCGATTTCGCGTTTGGTCAGCCCGTATTTCACCCGAAACGTGTCGGCAGGAGACTGGGCAGGGTTTTGCCCGGTATCGGTTTCAATAACGTATTGGCCTTGCATTATCTGCCGCAGCAAAGACAGCAGGCGGTCGGCGGCAACGGTTTTGGCGATGTAGCCCGCTACATTCAGGGCGTTGAACCGGGCAATTTCACGCTTTTCGGCATACATGCTGATGACCACAACCTTGCAGGGCCTGGGGAGTTGCTTCAATTGCTCTACCACCGCCAGACCGTCGAGGTGCGGCATATTAAAATCGACCAGTACCAGGTCGGGGGCGTGTTGACTACAGGCTGCAAACGCCCGGCGGCTGTCATAGACCTGTTCAACAACCACAAAATCGGCTGACTCGCGCAGCACTAAACTCAACCCGTCGTTGAACAGCCGGTGGTCGTCAATAAGAATGGTTCGGGTCGGCATCGTAAAGGATTATTTTCAGCGGCATAATGGTGCCGCCGGGGGCTAAGTCGAAATCGGCTTCGGTATCTTCTGAACCACCAAGATATACTAATTCATAGTAGTCTATATTTGTTTACTAACTGAATAAATACGCAGAATTTTTATTTTTGCGGGTGCGTCAATATCCATGTCTATGCCCAAATTTAGTTTAACAGTGGGGCTTAGCCTGTATGGAGTTGGGCTGGTGGTGTTAACGCTGCTGGACGTTTTTTCTTCTTCATCGTTACTAAACCTGGATGGATTTGGCTACAGCCTGACCGATTCATTCAGCCACACATCGCTTAACAACCGGGTGTTGATTGCACCGGCATTTCGGCTGGTGCCGGGCGAGTCGCTGACAAGTTTGCAGGGGCGTATCCGGCAGAGTTTTGTGCCAAATCGAAACGGGCATGTCATTGCTCATGGCCATTCGTCCGCAGTTCCCGAAGGCTGGGTTTACTTCAGGCTCGACAATGCATCCGACACATCGAAAAACGTTGTGTTGTCGATGCCACAGCATCGCTGCTCGCGGGCAACGCTGTTTCTGGAACGGACGGGGCCATCAATGGCCAACCGGCTCGATTCAATAGCCACGCTGCTGAACGATACTCCCCTGGCCAATCGGTTTTTTCTCAGTTATCGGCATGCTTTCCCCATCACGCTGTCGCCGGGCCAGCAGGTGGGCGTACTGCTCCGAACGAACGCATATGTGGGCTACCATGAGTTTGATCTCAAACTAAGCAGTCGGCACTCCTTTCTGAACGATACGCTCAGCGATATCATTCGGGAGTGGCTAATCATCTTTACCTGCCTGATCATCGGGATCATTTCGCTGTTCATTGGCGTTGCTGCGCCCAGCCCACTTATGAGCACATTCGGCTTCATGATGCTCATGATTACGTTGCAGGTCTCCTTTTTCTATGGCTACCTGAGTCCATTGCCCTATCCTGAATCGACTTCATTCACCAGCATTACCATTGGCACTAACATCAAGCTGTTGTTAGACATTACCGTTCAACTATTCATTTACCAGGCTATCAAGCCCATTATCCGGGAGTTTCGCTGGTACAAACCGGTCATGTGGACCCTCATCGGCATTTGCAGTGTCTGTATCCTGCTGCACCTGTTGCCGCCCCACTTTTACGCCTACACCAAGCTTCCCATCAACCGGATCATGACCGGCATGAGCCTTGTCAATCTGATATGGATTGGTTACTTCAGCTTTGTTGCCTACCGGCGGGCGGGTATTGTGTATATCGGCCTGTTTTTCCTGCTGCTCATGGGCGATGTGATAGTGAAGCAACTGAGTGAGCTGATTCAGGGAAATGATGTGTCGCTGCTGAAGTATCCGGCTCAGAACCCGCTGCTGCTAATAGCCATGCTCACCTACCTGATTGCGTCGCAGTTTCGACGGGAACTGGTGACTAAGCAGCGGCTGCAAAAACAGGTCTCGACAACCCGGCAACATATGGATACCCTGCGCCGGGAAGAAATTGAACGCATTGGACGCGACCTGCACGATCAGGTTGGCAATACGCTGGCTTCGGCGTTGGGGTATATTACCAGCACACAGCAAAACTCCGACAAACCTCATCAGCTTATCCGTGATGCCATTACGGAACTGCGTTTTCTGAGCCATAATCTGGTGAAAGACGACGACCGGCCCCTGACCGAAAAGGTAGAGACGCTGGTGAGCCGATTCAATGACTTTGCGCCCATTCGGTTTATTTTTCAGGATTATACTGAAAAAAAAGCCAACTCCCTGCCCCAAATTCAGCAGCAGAGCATTTATGGTATTCTACAGGAATTACTCACCAACACAGTCCGGCATTCGGGTGCGAGCGTAGCCTATGTACAGTTTTTCTGCGACGATCAATTCATTGAAGTAGTCGTAGAAGATGATGGAGCTGGTTTCGACCTGACCGCTGTCCAAAATACGGGTATTGGTCTGCAAAATATGTTTAAACGGGCTGAGCTGGCCCAGATTACCCTCCGCTTCGACCCGGTGCCTACGGGTACGAGTGTTTTCCTGAGCATTCCCCACAATAAGCGTAAAAAAATGAGCTGACCCCGCGTTTCAGCTCCAAATACCCCTAAAAATACCTCGGTCGAGGTATTTTTTTTGGCTCACCAAACCAGGTGCTTTGTGACATGTATGAATGGCCGGGTAGTGCTATAAATACCGCTGTTATGTGACTATATGCGGCATCTTCTACCCGTCCAGCTTCCGCATCTCTTGTCTGCTCATTGCCAAAAACTATTAGTTTATTTCCCCGCTACTCGTATGGTTGTCTCCAATAGTTCGCCAAGCCTGCTACTCTACCTGGGGCGTGACCGTGGGCGCGAACGTCGCCCGCTGTCAGCGTTGTGTTATGCCCAGTCGGAACTGAACTATACCTGGCTGGTATGGGCTGATGGAGATCGGCTGCTGGTGCCGCGTTCGCTGAGCTATTTCATGCCCTGTCTGCCCGCCAGCGACTTTGTGCGGCTGCATCGGGGGTACATTGTTAACCGGCGTTTTGTGGCCGGGGTCGAGCGCGGGCTTGCCGATCAGCGTTTGATGTCTCTGACCACGGGCGAGCAACTACCCATCTCGCGTCGGCAGTGGATGCTGGTGCGGGCGTGGCTGTCGCAACCGGCAAATTGATCAATCAATGTAAAAAAGTGGGCTGACCTGACATTTTGTACCCCAAACCGAGTGCCTTTTCTTTCATAGGCTCATCCAGTCCATTTCTTACCAAACGCTATGCCACTACTTGTTTAGCCGTCTGCGACCAGTTCGCCAGCAAACCCCAATGCAGGAGTCTGGGTAACACTACTGTATGTGGCGTATGTGTATGTGGTGGCCAACACCGTATATGTAGCTACAAGTACAGCAGCCTGCGCCAATAATGAGAATCGAGTAAACTTTTTTTAACACATAAACAAACCACAATCATGCGTACACTGCGTACTCTCTTTATTGTTATTTTCTATTGCCTTCTTGCCGGAACCAGCTTCGCACAGCAAGAACAACAACCGGCAGAAGAAGAAAAACCGGCCGAAGAGCAACCCCAGTCTCTGCCTCAACCCAACGCAGTTACAGTTACCCAGATAGGTACCAGCAACACGGCCACGGCCAGCCAGGGGCAGGGCAATGGGGGTGGGTCGGGTCTGACCTCAACCATCAGTCAGGTGGGTACCGTGGGCGGCAACACAAATAACCTCGGCATCAGTAATCAGACCGGTAGTGGCCACACGTCCACGATCAACCAAAATGGTACGGCCACCTTCAACCGGGCGGCTGTCACGCAGCAGAGCAGCACGGACACCGAAGGAGGGAGCAACACGGCAACCCTGGAGCAGAACAACAGTGGAGGCACCGCGCAGCAAACGGGCGCACGCACGGGCATCGCGGCTACGGCAGGCAACTGGGCTGGAGTTTGGCAAAAGGGGGTGAGCAATACGGCCACTATTATGCAGAACAAAGGGGGGACCAAAGCCAATTTTGGCGAGATCTGGCAGCAGGGGTTCAGCAACACGGGTACAATTACTCAGTCGGGCGGAGCCACAAGCGGCAAGGCCGAGATTTTTCAGGGCATCAATACCCGCCCGACGGCCTTCGATGAGGGCAGCGTTGACATATCGGTGAGTGGCAACACGGCCAGCATCAATCAGAACCAGAGCCAGAATAGCCTAAGCAAGGTAACCCAGACCAGCAACAATAATACCGCTACGGTGACTCAAAGGCTAAGTTCGGACAACTCGGCTGTAATCTTCCAGGGAGCTACCGATGCCACGATAGCCGTGCCGGGCAGCAACGAGGCCACCATCGACCAGTCGGGTACCAGCAGCATGAACTCGGCTTCGGCCCTGCAAACGGGTACCAACGGCCTGATTGAAATCTTGCAGAAAAACAACAGCACCAACAGCGTTGCCTACGTTCAGCAAGTGTCGGGCAACAAGTCAGAAGCCTACGTTCAGCAGGAGTTCGGTTCGCTCCGCGACGAAGCCACTATCATTCAGTACGGTGATCAGCACAAAGCCGCTACGTCGCAGGTCTTGGGATCGGACAATGTAGCCACCATCCGGCAGGGATCGGCCACTGTTACGGGCAGCGCAAAAAACCAGGCAGCCACCTACCAGAGTTCAGCTACCAGCAATACCATCAGCATTGGTCAGAACCAGACCACCGCTGGAGAGCGCAACTTCGCGCAGGTGGAGCAGGGCTTTGCGTCCTCAACAAGTACGGCCAACCGGGCATCCATTATGCAGGAGGGGTCATTCAATACAGCCATTGCCGTTCAGAAAGGCAGCAGCAACACAGCCACCGTCGAACAGTCGGGCAACTACAACGTGGTGACCGGGCCTGCCGAAGCCCGCTTTCCGGCCAATACGCAAACGTATAAAACGGGCGCGTCACAAGATGGTTCGGGCAACAGTTTAGTAGTTACGCAAACCGCCGATGACGCAACGGCCACCAAATTTAACCTGGGCAATCTGAGCCAGACCGGTATGAACAACCAGCTTATACTAAACCAGACCATCACGTCTGGGGCAACAGCCAACAACACGGCCACCATTACCCAGAATGGCAACAGTAATATGGCCAATGTTACCCAAACAAGCGAAATTAGCCGCGTGAGGTAGCGTAAAGCCAAGCAAAAAGCCGCGCTTGAGAACAGGCGCGGCTTTTTTTAGATTGACGATGGCTTACACATCACATAGCAACACGGCCTCTTTCAGGCTCGTGAGCGGGTCACGTTTGGGGATGAACTCCTGCGCTACGTAGCCCTTAAAGCCGGTTTCAACAATGGCCTTCATTACGGCGGGGTAATAAATCTCCTGTGTGTTGTCGATTTCGTTACGTCCGGGGTTGCCGCCCGTATGGTAATGGCCGATATAATCTTTGTGCTGCCGGATGGTGCGGATGATGTCGCCCTCCATAATCTGCATATGATAGATGTCATAGAGCAGTTTAATGTTCGGCGAACCGACCTGTTTACACATATCCACGCCCCAGGCCGTGTGATCGCACATGTAATCTTTGTGATCGACCTTGCTGTTGAGCAATTCCATTATGATGGTAATGCCGTATTTTTCAGCACTCGGCATCAGGCGTTTCAGGCCAGTAGCGCAATTTTTAGCTCCTTCTTCATCGCTCATGCCGCGTCGGTTGCCCGAAAAGCAGATTATAGTATTCAGCCCGGCCTCTTTCAGTTTTGGGAAAACGGCCTCGTAGCTGGCAACCAACTCATCGTGCAGTTTGGGATCGTTGAAACCGCGTTCGATGCCCAAACCTGCCCCCTGCGGCAGAGCCGACGTCAGGCCGTATTTTTTCAAGACAGGCCATTCGCTGGGGCCGGTCAGTTCGATAGATTTAATACCGATGTCTTTGGCCGCTTTGCAGAGGTCTTCGAGCGGAATTTTGCTGTAGCACCACCGGCATACCGAATGGTTGATATTACCTTTCAGGGCCGGGGCTGCGGCATCGGCGGTTGACGTGGTCATAGTTTCAGCAAATGATTGCGTAAGGGCAGGCAGCGTCAGGGCTGTGCCGGTTATGGTCTTGAGTGCGTGTCGGCGGAACATACGTTTGTTTATTTTACATGTAGAGACGCAACCCTTTGCGTCTCCTCGTGCGTCAGCAAAACCATCCGGTGTCAGAGACGCAAAATCTTGCGTCTCTACAGCTCCCGAATGCGAATGTTGCGATACCAGACTTTGTCGCCGTGGTCTTGCAGGGCGATATGACCAGTTGCGTATTTACCAAAACCTTCCCAGCCTTTGAACTTGCTTTCGGCTACCATTGCGTCCCATTCGGGGCCGGAGGTCGGGTAATCGGCTATTTTCTTGCCGTTCAGATAGTGTTCGGCGCGACCGTTGTTAACTACCAACCGGGCTTTGTTCCACTCACCGGCGGGTTTGGCAGCATTGGGCGTGATGGGTTTTTGCAAATCGTACAAGGCTCCGGCAGTGCGGTTTCCATCGCGACCCTGCTTGGCGTCGGGATGGCGTTCGTTGTCTAAGACCTGCATTTCGGGGCCGGTTTGGTAGGTGGCTTTGAATTTCGGGTCTTCGTGAACGCGGTAAATGATACCGCTGTTGC
Organism: Spirosoma montaniterrae; assembly: GCF_001988955.1. Lineage (NCBI taxonomy): Bacteria > Pseudomonadati > Bacteroidota > Cytophagia > Cytophagales > Cytophagaceae > Spirosoma > Spirosoma montaniterrae. The sequence goes on from NZ_CP014263.1 coordinate 3,904,849, forward strand.
CGCCTTCAGCAATTTTCCACTCAATTTCAAGTTCAAAGTTGGTGTATTCTTTGTCGGAAACGATGTCGCCACCGCCCCGGCCACCAGCGTAGTGAATAGCCCCGTTATCGACCGTCCACTTGTCGGAAACGGGTTGCCCGGCTTTGAGATAGTTGTGCCAGCCGGTCAGGGTTTTTCCGTCGAAGAGTGATTCCCACTTCCCTTTTTTGGGCTTCAGAGGTGTTGGATTGGCCTCTACGGATAGGCTGTTGAGTAAAAAAGCCACGGCCAGTAAACCGGCAAATGAGATGCGAAATTTGTTCATGATTTAAGCAAATTGATAATAGATTGTGCGTTGGAGTGCTGTAAACTAACAAAGTTTATTCGTATCATTCTGGATAAACCCAAAAAACGTTACCATCAACAGGGGCAGCGGGGTCAATCCAGCCAAAACGCTGCTGTATTCAAAAAGCACAAAGACTATTCTCATTACCCAATCAGGCTGGTTAAAAAGCAAAATAGATGCAATTTTACGCCCCCTAAATTTGTTTCAATAGAACTACGTAACACACGCAAGTACCCAACACCATCATGGAAGCAACGACCCTTATTCCTGCCGAAAAACAACGTTATCAAAAGCACCTGAACCTGCCCGAAATAGGCACTACCGGCCAATTACGGCTAAAAAATGCCCGTGTACTGGTGGTAGGGGCCGGCGGACTGGGGTGTCCGGTATTACTGTATTTAACGGCGGCTGGCGTAGGCACCATCGGCATTATCGACCCCGATGTGGTTGACCTGAGCAACCTGCAACGGCAGGTGCTCTATACAACCGATCAGGTTGGAAAACCAAAGGCAAAAATGGCTGTGAGCCACCTCAACCGGCTCAATCCCGATCTGACGTTCGACACGTATTCTACCGCACTTGATTTAAGCAACGCCCGCACTCTTATCGAGAAATATGACATAGTAGTTGACTGCACCGACAATTTTAAGGTTCGGTACGTAGTCAACGACGTTTGTGTAACACTCGGCAAACCGTTTGTATATGGTGCCATTCACCGTTTTGAAGGGCAGGTAGCCGTACTGAATGCTGAACTAACAAATTCAGCCCCAACCCGGCGCGGGCCAACCTACCGCTGTCTGTTTCCCGAAGAACCTAATGCGATCGAGATTCCCAACTGTGCCGTTACGGGCGTATTGGGCGTGTTGCCGGGTGTGGTTGGCACGTATCAGGCCAGCGAAGTTATCAAGCTTATCACCGGCATCGGCCAGCCGCTAACCGAACACCTGCTGATGATTGACCTGCTAACCATGCAGCAACAGAAAATCAAAACGAAACGCCGGGCCGACGCCGACGAACTGGCCCGCAAAGGATTGCTCGGGACGCGGCCCGCACCGGTCGAGTCGGGGCCAAAAAAACTGTCGCCCCAAGAATTGGCCGACCGACTTTCCCAGGGCGAAGACATTTTTCTGCTCGACGTTCGCGAACGGCCCGAATTTGATCTGTGCCACTTAGACGGTGCCGTGCTGATTCCGGTAGGTATGATACCGAACAATCGTAAACGCATTCCAACCGACCGGCCCGTTGTGGTCTATTGTCATCACGGCATCCGCTCGGCCAACGTAGCGCAGTATCTCTACGCGCAGGAGGGCCTCACGAACCTTTACAACCTCGAAGGCGGCATTCACGCCTGGGCACTCGAAATTGAACCCGAAATGGCCGTGTATTGACAGTGAACAATTATCAGCCAGCAGCCAACAGTTGCGCGGTGCGTTTCCGTAAAACCTGTTCACCGTTGGTTATTTTTGCAGCACAGAATACCGTGAACCGAACGCCACTGTTGGTTGTTGGCTGTTCACTGATCACTGAATGCCATGTTCGTCAACTTATTAAAATCCAAACTTCACCGCGTTCGGGTCACACAGGCCGAACTAAATTATGTCGGCAGCATCACCATCGACGAAGACCTGATGGACGCGGCTGGCCTCGTTGAAAATGAGCAGGTTCACGTCGTAAATAACAACAACGGTGAGCGGCTGATTACGTATGTCATTAAAGGGGAGCGCGGTACAGGAATCATCTGTCTGAATGGCGCAGCCGCCCGGCGGGCACAGGTCGGCGATATTGTCATTATCATTTCGTATGCCATGATGACCATTGACGAAGCGAAGACCCACAAACCTACCGTTGTTTTCCCGGACGATAATAACCGGCTGGTCAACACGTGACCTGCCTGCCGTTCACAAACGTTTAACGCCCATCTGGGTGAAACTCCGTTACTTTGTAGCGGAGTTTTTTGTCATCCAGTAACGCGGCTGGAAAGCCGCTGTCTTAAAAACGTGCACGGCGCGCTGTCCCAAAACGCACACGGCGCATCGTTTGCCAACTACCTGCGGCTTTCCAGCCGCATTACCCGTATGAACAGTAAGAAAGTTATTCAGTACCTGATTTCGTTAGCCATTGCAGGGGGGCTGCTATGGTTCACCTTCAACCAAAGTAATCTCGACGCTGCCGACCTGTGGGCAAAAATCAAAGCTGCCGATTATCGGTGGGTGCTGGTTTCTGCCCTTCTGACCATTGTGGCCCACTGGAGCCGGGCCGAACGCTGGCGGGTGTTGCTGGAGCCGGTGGTGCCGCAACGCCCTACCTCGCTCGATGCCACGGTCAGCGTTCTGACGGGCTATTTAGCCAATCTGGCCCTGCCCCGTGCGGGCGAAGTGGCCCGCTGCGGCACGCTTTACCGGCTGTCTGGCGTGCCAGTCAATGTGAGTTTCGGTACGGTAGTGGCCGAGCGGCTGTTCGACGTATTGATGCTGTTACTACTGCTGGGCGCAACCTTTGTGCTGGAATTCGACCGGCTGAGCCAGTTTTTCATGGAGTTTCTGGGCGGCAAAGTACCAGGTCAGGGAGCGGGCGGTTCGGGTTTGCTCATAGTGGCCGGAGCGGTGCTGCTGGGAATGGCCGCATTGGGGTGGTTCTTGTTTCGGCGTTATCGACATGTTCTTGACCAGAACCCATTGTATCAGAAAATCAGCGGGTTTGTGGTTGGCCTGCTCGAAGGACTGCTGAGCGTTCGTAAACTCCGCCGACCGGGGGCATTTATCGTTCATACGCTGCTGATCTGGACAATGTATTATCTGATGTCGTACACCCTGTTTTTTGCCATGCCTGCCACGGCTAATCTTAGCCCGCTGGCTGGTCTGACCATTCTGGTGGTTGGTTCGCTGGGCATGGCCGCACCTACGCCGGGCGGCATCGGGTCGTTTCACCTGCTGGTGGGGCAAGTGGCTTTGCTGTATGACCTGAGCAGTCAGGATGGGCAGGTGCTGGCAACGTTCATCCACGGCGTTTCGACAGTGATGATTATTATCCTGGGCGTTCTGGCCCTGTTATTCGTGCTGCTTCGCGGCAACAAAGCCACGCCAGCCGCCGACGTCCCCAACGCGACAAAACCCGTCGATGTGGCGCGGTAATTGGTTATATTTGTAAAAAGACGACAGCCATGAGCATCGCAGAAGAATTGCACAAAACTATCGATGAACTGACGGCAGACCGGCAGCAGGAGTTGCTTGAAACTGCTCGCGAATTATTGCGGAACCAAACCGAGCCAGAGCCTGAAAATCCAAAAACTGATTCAGAACTCAATCAGGAGTTAATACGACGATACCAACACCTGCGCCAACACCCCGACCAGCTTGTTTCTGCCAGATCGTCAAACCAAACTGTACGGGATAAGCACGGCTGGCTATAATTTATGTACGAAACATTTTTAACCTTTTTGGCCCAACAGGAACGGGATGATGCTATTGAGTGGTTCACCAAAGAAAGTCCAGCGCAGGCTCGAAATTGGCTTGACGAATTCGACCGCTTACTTGATCGATTAGAAAACAACCCTTTTCAATACGCTGAACATCTGCTGTTTATACGCCGGGCTAAACTACATAAGTTTCCATACCATGTGTTTTATGCCGTCGATGAAATAAATTATTCGGTTGAGATAATTGGTATTCAACATACCAGCCGAGACCCCAATATCATCCGCCGTCGTATCAATTTTGAGTAACGTGACCGAATCAAAAATCTTATCCCGCCAGCAGGCAGCAGAGCAGGCCGAACAGTGGCGTAACAGCGGGCAGCGCATTGTTTTTACCAACGGCTGTTTCGACATCGTTCACCTGGGCCATATCGACTATCTGGAAAAAGCCCGTGCGCTCGGTAATCGGTTGATACTGGGCCTCAACACCGATGCTTCGGTAAGCTGTATCAAAGGCCCTTTGCGCCCGGTGGTGAACGAATACGCCCGCGCCCGACTGATGGCTGCCCTCGAATTTGTAGACGCCGTGACGCTTTTCGGCGAAGACACACCCCTCGAACTAATTTATACCATTCGGCCCGACGTACTGGTGAAAGGCAACGACTACACAGTAGCCACCATTGTTGGAGCCGATTTTGTGCTAAGCAACGGCGGCAGCGTCGAAACCATCGAACTCGTACCCGGCTACTCGACCACAAAGCTGATCGAACGCATCAAACAGAGTTACTGATTGTAGCGCAGAACGCACTTTGTGTCAACAGACGGTGTTTGTGACAGATAAACGGCGACTTTGGCGGGATACTTTTTGCCTTCGATTGTTGTTTATTCAATAGCAGCGTAGTACGTTGCATCTCAAAATGATTTACTAACCTAACCAACTGACCATGTCATCCATTTGGTTAATCATGATTGTTATCTTCGGAGCCAGTGCCTTTGTAAGCTGGCGGCTTCGGAGCAAGTTTAACGAGTACTCGCAGATTGGTCTGAGCAACGGCCTGAGTGGAGCCGAAATCGCCCAGGAAATGCTCCGACAAAACGGCATCTACGACGTGCGCGTGCTGTCGGTTGAAGGAATGCTGACCGACCATTATAATCCACAGGACAAGACCGTCAACCTGAGTGCCGACGTGTATTATGGGCGAAGTGTAGCTGCTGCCGCCGTTGCCGCGCACGAGTGCGGTCACGCCGTACAGCATAAGGTTGCTTATGGGCCGTTACAATTCCGTTCGGCAATGGTGCCGGTGCTAACGGTGTCGTCGCGCTATTTGCAATGGGTGTTGCTGGCCGGGGTGCTGTTGCTGCAAACCACGCCCTTACCGCTGGCTATCGGCGTTGCGCTGTTTGCCCTGACGACCCTGTTTGCATTTATTACACTACCCGTTGAATTCGATGCCAGTAACCGCGCACTGGCCTGGATTCAGAACAACGGCGTTGTAAATCAGCGCGAATACGGCTTTGCGAAAAACGCTCTCTGGTGGGCCGCTATGACCTACGTAGTTGCGGCACTCGGTTCGCTGGCTACGCTCCTCTATTACGCCAGCCTGCTGCTGGGCGGTCGCCGGAGCAGTTAATATTGCCTTATCGGGTTCTTCTGTAAGGGGGCGAATTAATTCGTCCCCTTACAGAAGGGATACTAAAAAGCCTCGTCAATTTGGCGGGGCTTTTCGTTTAAACGAGTTGGAGCTGTGCTACGATGCGTTCCAACGCCACATAACCCGATTCAACCATTTCGGGCGTCGGAGCCGAGCGGTCGATGAGCATACCGGCTACAGCCACAGCGAGCGCAATCACCAGTGCCGGCCAGAACCCCCGAATGGTAAAACTGGATAACAGCTTATCGATCAGTTTGAGGATAATTGCCGTTACCACAATGCGGATAACGCCCGTCAGCAAAAAAAACGTGACTAAGTTGAGCGGGAAGCGAATGAGCCACCCCACGAAAAAATTTAACAGACCCAGCAATACGGCAATTAGCAGGGCCGTGCCGAAGTTTTTTACGTCGACCTGCGGCATAACATAGGCTAAGCCGAAGATAACGGCGGCATCGAGCAAAAGATGTAGGATAAGATTCATACAGAACGTGATTGGTTTGATTCCGTTTTGAACAACTGTTTCGGGCCACGATGGTTTACTTGTTAAACCAGCAAAAGCGTATGAACCGGTTCTGGATTCTTTTTCTCGTGCTTCTCTCGGCCTGCGGTCGCGGATCATCACAGCAACAGGCAACAACTTCCCTACCACCCGATTCGGCCAAAGTTTATCGCTTTGGCGAAGCGAGCCTCGACGGCATCGGAAAAATTTATCAGGGCCGTGAAATTGCACAGGTCATGGGCCACCTCGGCGCGTCGTGGCTCGACCGGCCCGAACGCGAACAGGAAGAACGTACCGACCTGCTGCTTAATGCCCTCTCGCTGAAACCCACCGACGTTGTGGCCGACATTGGAGCCGGAACAGGCTTTTTTACGTTTCTAATGGCACCAAAAGTACCGCAGGGCCGTGTATTGGCCGTTGATATTCAACCCGAAATGATCGAGTACCTGAACGAAGGCAAAGCCAAGCGTAAACTCACCAACGTAACGCCCGTATTGGGCACTGAGGCCGACCCGAAACTACCCACTAATAGTGTTGATCTGGCTATTCTGATTGATGCCTACCATGAGTTTTCGTACCCACGCGAGATGATGAGCCGTATTGCCACGTCGCTGAAACCGGGCGGTCGCATTGTGCTGGTCGAGTACCGCGCCGAAGACCCGAACGTGCCGATTAAAGAACTCCACAAAATGAGCGTGGCGCAGGCAACAAAAGAGATGAAAGCTATTGGGTTACGGCTGCTGAAAAACGACAAACGCCTGCCGCAGCAGCACATTATGTTTTTCGGGAGGTGAAGCCGTAACCTAAATCGGACTGACGAAACGCTATAACTTGCTCAATAGTGCTAACAACTTCCAGCATGGCGTCCGGTGTTAGACTTGAAATTTTACCAATTATGCGCGTGTTGCGGATGGTGTGCATCTTATTACAACGCACGGCACTCAGCTCGGGGAGCGGCTGGGTTATCCTCTGAGCGGTTAAGAGAATTTCAAATGGTTGTTGTCTAAGTTTCGACGTAATTGGAATGATCAAGAAGTCATTATCTAACTGGTTCGATTGATCATTACTAACGATTAAAACGGGGCGAATCTTTGATTTTTCCGGTTTGTCAGACAAGGGATAATCCGCCCATAAATGTCACCTTGTTGGTAGTTCTCTCCGCTGTTCAGCATAAAATTTGTCCCATACGTCGTTTTCGGGTGCTTCCCAATCTTCCCGAAGCGTTTCTTCGGTTAATCGCAACCATCCGTCTGAATTATCTTCTTCCTCTTCTAATAGCTGCTTGAAGACCTCCTGTACAGCTACTGGCATTTGTCGATACACGACGTATAACGATTGAGCGGTGTATGTTGCAGCTTCCATGACCATGCCGTTTATGTTATAAACAAACTTACGAAGAAATCGTCTCTCGACCGGCCAGTTTGCTTTTCCGATAGCCATACGAGAAGTAAATAACTAAACCGATAGCCAGCCAGCCTACAAAAATCAGCCAGTTGCTCGCGCCCAGTTCGGTCATCAAATACAGGTTTGTTAAAACGCCAATAACGGGCAGCAGCGAAAAGTTGTGCCGAAAGCCCTGCACGGCTAAAACCGCCCAAACCGCCCAAAACACAAATAGCAGCGGTTTTTCTTCCATATGCTGCAACACGTTGGCACCCGTCAGGGCGTAACCGAATACCAGCAGAAACGCCAGCCCAATAATGTATTTGCCGTTGATATACGGCACCCGAAACTTCGCCTGCGCCGACAATCCGTTGGCATCTAAGTACAAAATGCCGCCACACACCAGAATAAAGGCGAAAAACGTACCCACGCTGGTGAGGTCAACGAAAAATTTCAGGTCCATGAACATTGACGGAACCGCCACCAGAATCCCCGTTATGATGGTGGCAAACGACGGCGTTTTATAACGGGGATGAATGGTCGAGAAGCGTTTCCAGAGCAACCCGTCGCGGCTCATGGTCATCCAGATGCGGGGTTGGCCCAACTGATATACCAGCAACGCGCTCGTGATGGCAACTACGGCACTAACGGCAATGACGCCCGCAACAAAATCTAAATTGACTTTTTGAAAAACATACGCCAGCGGATCGCTTACGCCCAATTCTTTGTAGTTGACCATGCCCGTCAGGACCAGTGTAATCAGCACGTATAACACTGTGCAGATGCCGAGGCAATAGAGCATGGCACGGGGCAGATCGCGCTGCGGATTTTTGCACTCTTCCGCAGTAGTCGAAATAGAGTCGAACCCGATAAACGCAAAAAACACCGACGCTACGCCACTCAATACGCCCGCAACCCCATTCGGCGCAAACGGCGACCAGTTAGCGGGTTTTACGTAGAACGCGCCAACGCAAATTACCAGCAGAATAACGGCTAATTTCAACAGAACCAGAATATTACTGGCCGTCCGTGACTCCTTGATACCAATATAAACCAAGGCAGTGATTAGCACCGTAACAGCGCCGGCAGGCAGGTTGACAATCAGATGTAAACCGCCCAGCGTTGGCGCATTGGCGAAAGCGTCGGCCAAAATTCGTATACTTTCGGGCAGGTCGCTAAGCGATGCGCCGGTTTGCTTAGCCTGCTGAACCAGTTCATACGCCCGCGAAGCCGAGCCGTAATCCGTCGCGAAATACTTTGGAAACGTAATACCAAACCCGGCCAGCATCGACGTAAAATATTCAGACCAGGAAATAGCGACGACCATGTTCGATACGGCGTATTCGAGAATTAAGGCCCAGCCGATAATCCAGGCGAAAATTTCACCGAACGATACGTAGGCGTAGGTATACGCGCTGCCGCTGACGGGCACCGTGCTGGCAAATTGCGCGTAGCTGAGAGCCGTAAAAACGCAGGCAATGGCCGTGAATACGAACAGCAGCGACACCGCCGGGCCACCGTTGTAACTCGCCAAACCGATGGTACTGAAAATACCGGCACCGATGATGGCCGCAATACCAAACGAAGTTAAATCGCGAACGCCCAGCGTCTTGACTAACTTGCCAGAATCGCCCTCGGCGGCATCACTCAGAATCTGCGTTACGGATTTTTTACGGAGAAGAGACATGAAATCAGAATAAAAACAGTGTCTGTAGGGTTAATCCGCTAAAAATAGAGATACTTTCCGGTTTTTTGTACGTTGTATGGACCAATGCCCCACAAAGCCGGGTAAAATCAGCGTATCGGCGCATTCGTGAAGGCAACCGCTTACTTTCTATAACGCATGTCTATTCGGGTTCAGAACCTCACTAAACAATATGGTCAGCAACGCGCTGTTGACCAGATTTCGCTGACCGTAGAGCCGGGCGAAATTGTCGGCTTCCTCGGCCCCAACGGTGCGGGCAAGTCTACTACTATGAAAATTGCTACGGGCTATCTCCCGCCTACCGACGGCACCGTAGAGGTGAACGGCTACGACGTCCGAACGCAGTCGCTCGACGTGCGCCGGAGCGTGGGCTACCTGCCCGAACATAATCCGCTCTATGTAGACTTATATGTGAAAGAGTACCTGCGTTTTGCCGGGTCGCTGCACGGTTTCGGCGGAGCCGACCTGAGTCGGCGCATTACTGAGATGATCGAACGGGTTGGCCTGGGCCACGAGCAGCATAAGCGTATCGGGCAACTTTCCAAAGGCTACCGGCAGCGCGTGGGACTGGCGCAGGCATTGCTGCACAACCCGCCGGTCCTGATTTTAGATGAACCCACCACCGGCCTCGATCCCAACCAACTAACCGAAATTAGGCAAGTGATTCGCGACGCCGGGCGCGACAAAACGGTACTCTTCTCGACCCACATCATGCAGGAAGTCGAAGCTGTCTGCGACCGGGTAGTAATCATCAATCAGGGCCGCATTGTGGCCGACGGTTCACTGAACGAACTGCGCGGCTCAATGGGCGAAGGCGTAGTTGTTGTGGCCGAATTCGAGCAGGATTTAGCCGATACTGACGTATTGAGTTCCGTTGTTGGCGTAGAGCGCGTGGAGCCGCTGGGTAGAAGCCAATACCGCATCACGGCGGCAGCGGGTACAGACCTACGAGCCGCCATTTTCCGCTTATCCGCCGATCAGGGCCTGACACTGGTGGGCCTACGACAGCAGGAAAACTCGCTCGAAAGTATTTTTAAGGGGTTGACAAAGTAACGCGGGTGGAAACCCGCTTTGTAAAACAGCCAGATTAGCTACTCCTACAAAGCGGGTTTCCACCCGCGTTACTTTTTGCGTTGTACGCCGTATATAGTGGGTGCATGAGCCTTACCAACGCCGGTTACCGCATATTATGCCGCCGGGCGAAACGCTATTTATCACTTACCGACTTTTCAATACACTTCCCTACACTGTTTTACAGGGGTTAAAACATGAACACGCTTCATTTCTGAAGATACAACAGCTAAAATCCCCTGATTTGAACGAGAAGGAGTTGCAATCAACGTGGGAAGGGCGATACTTTCAGCGAGTAGATGCGTTCATCGATCAAAACAGTGAAAGCAAGCAGTGGTTATCGGAAACGGCAGTAGCTCAAATCGTTGAAGAGTCAATTCGGTATCGTAACGGTAAACACTTTGCGTTACACGCTTATTGTGTAATGCCTAACCATGTACATCTGCTTGTCACAAATGAGCAGACCGATATGCCTTTTCACCGGGTGCTGGGAAGCATGAAGGCTAACTCAGCTAAAGCTATCAACTTGCATTTGAACCGTGTTGGGCAACCTGTTTGGGCAACTGAGAGTTATGACCATGTTGTCAGAAATGGCAAGTCATTTGAGCGAATTATCAGCTATATCATACATAACCCCGTTAAAGCGGGTTTAGTGATGAAATGGCAAGATTGGCCCCATACCCACTGCCAATATGACTGGTCATAAGTAACGCGGGTGGAAACCCGCTTTGTATAGTGGCTTATCTGGCTGTTTTACAAAGCGGGTTTCCACCCGCGTTACTGATTTACTTCGTTGTTGCCATCAACGGGTATTGGTCGAAGATGGAGCGGACGATGCCTTTAAAATAATTGTTCTTGAAGTTGGGGTTGCGCATCATTTTGGAGGCATAGCCTTTCCAGATTACCTGATACGATTCGGCGTCGATGAGCGAAATCATCAGCGTACCTTCATCAAGATTGTAGTCGATGCGTTTGTAGGTAGCATCATCGTCTTCGCGCACCACCCAGTCTTTGATAACCGGCTGTTGATAGCCCCGGAAACGGAGGTCGGAGCGGAAAATATTGTATGAAATCAGCAGGCTCGGATTTCGGTTACTGACCCGGTAGCCCCGCGCTTCCATCTGATGACGGATGGCGTCCTGAATATCGGAGCAAAGTAGTGTCGAATCAACGAACTCACACTCTAAGAAATTGAAGGACTCGTAGTTTTTAAAATGCCCTTCGTAGCTATAGTCGTGTTCAACAAACAACCGACTCGGCGCGCAACCTGCCATAGCAACAACGGCGAGCGCAAACAGGAATCCGATATACCTCTTCATACTACGGCTTGTAAAAGTTTTTTAAATAACAGGACTGGTTAAATGGGTTACTGAAACATACTGGGTTCAACTCAAATATAAACGCTAATGTTCGGCAAACAATGCATGTTACCAAATTTTAATAGGCAACGGTAGTTTCTCATCAGCCAAACGTATGCTGCTGATTACCACGCACAAAACGTATAGTAACCTTCGTTCTACTCATTGGGGCCGCTGTAGAATGCCAGCCCCCGGCGCATCTCGGCCAGCGTTACGGGAATACCATACGCGCAACTGCCCGGCCCATCGAGCAAAGCCATTTGTACTTGTTGCCCCCGGTTCTTTTTGTCCTGAAGCGTCAGAGCCAGAATCGGTTCTACGTCTGCTTCACTTAGTCGCACTTTCCCATATACGGCAAACACATATTCTTCGATTTGTGTAAGCAAATCCTGGTCAATCATTTTTTTCTGAAAGGCAATAAACGCTTCGGCTACCATACCTACAGCAATGGCCTCGCCGTGGAGCAGTCGTTTGCGGGGTTGCAGCAGAAAGTGCGTTTCTACGGCATGACCAAGCGTATGACCGAAGTTCAGAATCTTACGCAATCCTTTCTCGGTGGGGTCTTGCGCAACCACTCGTTGTTTCACCGCTACAGAGTGCGCCACCAGAGCGGGCCAGTTCTGCTCATCGAGATCGCGCCGACGGATTTCTGCCCACATGTCGGCATCGGCAATCAGACAATGTTTAATGATTTCGGCAAACCCCGACCGAAGTTCGCGTTCGGGCAGCGTGGTCAGAAAGGTTGGATCGATCAGCACTGCGTTGGGCTGCTCAAACACGCCAATGTGGTTTTTAAACCCATTGAAATCGACCCCTAATTTACCGCCTACGCTGGCATCGACCTGGGCCAGTAAGGTGGTAGGCAATTGCGCGAAGGCAATACCACGTTTATACGTAGCCGCACAAAATCCGCCCATGTCGCCAATAACGCCCCCACCAAGATTAAGTACGAGCGCGTGCCGGTCGAAGCTGGCGCGGGTAAGCGCGTCCCAGATCAGTTCGCAGGTGGCAAGATGCTTTTGTTCTTCGCCCGCTTTGATGCGAACGAGCGTATGTTTGGGCAGCAACGGCTTAACATCCGGGTAACAAAACTTGCTCGTGTGGTTATCGGCGATGACGGCAATGGCCGAAAAATCATAGGTGTTCAGGAAAGCAGGCAGGCTTTCGGCGATGGGCGCAATAGCTACGGTCGACATATGAACAAAGGTACGCAAAGTTGAAGCTGCTTTGCATAGACTGTTGCAGCATCCCGTTCCCTCATAATAGTGAATATGTACGAATCACATTACAACTAATGTCTATCGGCATAGTTGGTTTTAATAGTCTCAAACAATACTCAAACCAACAAAACCGAACGACTATGATTCTGAAAATGGATCGGCTGCCAATTGAGCTGCCCAAACCCAATAATCCGTCGCCCAACAATGCGGCTGCCGTACAGGAACTACTGGGCGGTAAATTCGGGGAAATGTCGACCCTGATGAATTACACATATCAGTCGTTCAACTTCCGGGGCCGTAAAAAACTCCGCCCGTTTTATGACCTGATCTGTTCAATCGCAGGCGAAGAATACGGCCACATCGAAGTTGTGTCATATACCATCAATCTGCTGCTGACGGGCGTGAGCAAGCGCGGTATCGACCCAACCATTGCGCCCTTAGCCAACGGCACCGATGCCCGCAATACCAGCCATTTTATTGCCAGCGGCCAAACTGCCCTGCCAATGGATTCGATGGGGCGTTTCTGGTCGGGTGAAAATGTGTTCAGCAGCGGCAACCTCAAACTCGACCTGTTGCACAATTTCTTCCTGGAGTGCGGAGCGCGGGCCAACAAAATGCGGGTCTACGAAATGGTTGACGACCCCACAGCCCGCACGATGGTTGGTTATTTGCTCGTGCGTGGGGGCGTTCACGTGGTGGCCTACGCCAAAGCACTGGAAACCCTGACGGGCGTTGACGTGAAAAAACTGCTGCCCATTCCTGACCTCAGCAACGACCCGTTTCCCGAAGCCCGGAAGTTCATGGATCAGCAGATGCACCTGAAACTCTACAGCTTTAGCCAGGACGATTACACACAGGCGGGTATAATCTGGAACGGAGAACACCCCGAAGATGGGCAACCATTAGAGTTTATTCAGGGTGCTATTCCTGGCTACCCCGCTCCCGACCTCGATGAAGAGCCGCAACTCAACGCACCCGGTGCCGACGAATACGACCCTCAGATGTTCGCCGACATTGCAAAGAAATTAGGCATTACGTTGTAGTTCTGAAAGGGGGCCAATTAATTGGCCCCCTTTCAGCTAATAAAATATTTCTACTCTACTATCCTTGTTTGTCCGGCGGTTTAGATGGAATTTTGAAACAACTTTTCTCATTTTTTCCATTAACTAAGCCTTGCTTATGCAACTAAATTTACGTTGTGTGCTCATTGTGTTGCTTTATTTAGTAACCCTTGGCGGAGCATACGCCCAGGACCGAACGATTACGGGCCGGGTTACGTCGTCTGACGACAATCAGCCGATTCCGGGAGCCAGTGTGGTTGTGCGTGGCACCACACGCGGCACCACCACCGATGCCACCGGTACATTCCGCATTCAGGCTACGCGCGGCCAAACCCTCCGGGTCAGCTTTATTGGCACGACAACGCAGGATGTTGTAGTTGGTAACGCCGACGTTCTTAACGTAACGCTCAAACAGGAAGCCAACGCCCTGAACGAGGTGGTTGTTACGGCCCTCGGTATCAAGCAGGAAAAACGTGCGCTCGGCTATTCTGTACAGGAAGTGAACGGGTCAGAACTGGCCCAGACGCAACGGGAAAACTTCCTCAACGCGCTCAATGGCCGCGTGGCCGGTGCCATGATTACGCCCACGAGCGGCAACCCCGGCGCATCGACGTCGATTATGCTGCGCGGAATCAGTTCCATAGGCGGTAACAACCAGCCGCTGTTTGTGGTCGATGGCCTGCCCATCTCGAACAACACCTTCAATCAGGGTGCGTTAGTGTCGGATTCGCCCAACCGCAACAACGACTACCAGAACCGGGCCGCAGACATTAATCCGAACGACATCGAGAGTATTACGATTCTGAAAGGACCGGAAGCTTCTGCTCTCTACGGTATCGATGCGGCTTCGGGGGCCATTGTTATCACCACTAAAAAAGGTACGACTGGAAAAGGCCGCATTACCTACGACAACGCGTTTCGGATGGAAGACGCCTATCGGTTTCCGAAATTCCAGACCACGTTCGGGCCGGGCGATAACGGCACCTTCACTACACCGACGCGCCTGTATTTTGGTCCGCGCTACCCGTCAGACATTCCGATGTACGACAACATCGGCAACTTTTTCCGCACGGGTTTTACGCAGCGGCACAACCTGAGCTTAGAAGGCGGCACCGACAAAACAACCTACCGACTCAGCACGGCCTATACCGACCAAACTGGAGTGATTCCGGTAACGCAGTTCAAACGCCTGTCGGTGCGGCTTACGGGGTCGACCAAAATCAGCGACAAACTCGAAGCAACGGGCACGCTCAACTACATCAATACCAACAACATCAAGGCTGGGAAAGGCAACGGCAGCACCTTGCTCGGGCTGTTGTTCTGGCCCGTCACCGACAATGCGCAGGACTACCTCAACAACGACGGTACGCGCCGACGCCTGAATCCCAATAGCGACGCGCAGGACATCGACAACCCGTTCTTCGACATCAACAAAAACCAGAACAGCGACCGGAATAACCGGATTCTGGGGAACGTCTCGCTCGGCTACGACGCGGCCCCGTGGCTCAACCTGCGCGGCATGGTCGGCGTAGACGTGTACTCAACCATCGGCAATCTGCTGTTCCACCCGCAATCGAACCGGGCGTTTTCGCAGCGTGGTTCGATTGAGAATTTTACGGAAGTTAACGAGCAGTTTAACGGGCAGTTTCTGGCTACGGCCAAAAAGCAGTTCGGCAAAATCAGTACGCAGTTTCTGCTGGGTTCGGCCCTCGAAGACCGGCGTAATAACGTCGATGCGGTGCGCGGTGAGCAATTCTACGAGCCTGATTTTAACGGCATCAACAACACCCCGCCCACTACTCAACGCGCCAAAAATACACTGACGCGTCGGCGGTTGCTGGGCGTATTCGGGCAGTTGACGCTGAACTACGGCGACCTGATTTACCTGAACGTGACGGGCCGGAATGACTGGACCAGTACGCTGCCTATCGAAAACCGTTCGTTCTTCTATCCGTCGGTCAGCACCAGCTTTGTTCTAACCGAACTACCTGGTTTGCAGGGCGGTAAAGTACTGTCCTTTGCCAAACTGCGGGCGTCGTTTGCTGAAGTAGGTAAAGATGCCCCCGCCTACCAGACACAATCGAACCTGGCCGCTCAGGTGACAACCGGCGGTGGATTGGCCTACGGCGTCTTCGGCGGCAACCCGTTTCTGCGGCCCGAACGCACCCGTTCCTATGAAGTGGGAGCCGACGTGCGGCTGTTCAACGGTCGGTTAACTGCCGACGTGGCTTACTTCAACCGCTCGGCCATCGATCAAATTTCGGCTCCGCGTTTGAGCTACGGTACGGGTTTCATTCTGCAATACATCAACAGCGGCACCATCGAAAGCCGGGGTGTTGAACTCCAGCTTGGCGGCAACCCTGTGCGAAGCGGCAATTTCAACTGGGACGTGCTGGCAAACTTCACCCGTAACAATAGCACCGTAAAAAGCCTGCCCGCCGACCAGCCAGAATTTTACATTGCCGATACGTGGTTATTTTCCAACGTGCGCAACAGCCTGTTCGTAGGCCAACCCGCCACTACGTTCGGCGGCTTCGATTACGTGCGGAATAACAACGGCGATATCCTGATTAACCCCACTACGGGCTATCCAATCAAGACAACCAATTTTGTAAACATCGGCGACCGCAATCCGCTGTTTATGATTGGATTAACCAACACGTTTCGGTACAAAAACTGGAATTTGTCGGCTCTGCTCGACATTCGCAGAGGGGGCGACGTTTATAACGCCAACGAACTGTACCTGTACTCGGTGGGCCTGAGCACCCGCACCCTCGACCGCGAAACACCCCGTGTGGTGCAGGGCGTACTGCGCGACGGGCTGGAAAACTCAGCCAATCCCACCGTGAACACTATTCAGGTGACGCCCATCACGCGCAACGATTTTTATAATACCGCTTTTGTTGAGTCAGACTTCATTGAAAAAGGCATCAACTGGGTGCGTTTGCGCGACGTAACGCTGCGCTACACCCTCCCGCAAAC
Organism: Spirosoma montaniterrae; assembly: GCF_001988955.1. Lineage (NCBI taxonomy): Bacteria > Pseudomonadati > Bacteroidota > Cytophagia > Cytophagales > Cytophagaceae > Spirosoma > Spirosoma montaniterrae. The sequence continues at coordinate 3,921,517 of NZ_CP014263.1, forward strand.
GATGCTGAGCCGCCAGAAGCTGATTAAGAATGCCAGCGTCTTCTTCACTGGCACCGATTTGTTTCTGCTGACCAACTACACCGGGGCCGACCCCGCCGTAAACGGTCTGAACGCGTCGACCGGGGGCAGCGGTGCCGCCGGGTTCGATTATGGCACCATTGCCGTGCCGCGCGGATTGTCGTTCGGTATTCAGGTGTCTCTATAACCCAACTACGCATCAAAATCCATGAAAAAAATCATATATATCGCGGCCCTGTTTACGCTGAGCCTGAGCAGTTGCAACGAGTACTTAGACGTCAACAAAAACCCCAGCACCCCGCAGGTAGCTTCGGCGCAGGTGGTACTGCCGCCCATGTTTGCCCAAATGGCACGGGGCGATCAGTTCGATAGCCGGTTTGTGGGTCAGTACATTCAGAACTGGGCCAGCACGGCCAACGGAAACCTTTGGGACCGGCACGGCTATAACGCAGGAACCGACCAGTTGGCTGAGAAATGGCGGTCGCACTATTTTGGTAATGGCAAAAATCTCGATCTGATTATCGACGATGCCAACGCCACCAACCGCCCAACCTACGCCGGTATTGCCAAAGCCATTCGGGCGTGGAGTTTGCAAACGACTACCGACTTTCACGGCGATATGATTGTGAAACAGGCATTTGAATTTGGCCGCTATAGCTACGATTTCGATCCGCAGGAAGTGGCCTATGCCGAAGCCCTTCGGTGGGCCGAAGCCGCCCTGGCCGATCTGGCAAAAGACGATGCCGCTTCGCCCGGTACGCTCGTTCGGGCCGACCTGATCTACGGGGGCGACCGCGCCAAATGGACCAAGTTCGTGTATGCCGTGCTGGCCCGCAACGCACACCACCTCACGAACAAAGCCAACTACAATCCCGATAAAGTGATCGAGTACGTCGATAAGTCGCTGGCGAGCAATGCCGATAATTTTCTGGCCCCGATGACCGGCTCGAACACCGACGACGCCAATTTCTTCGGTCCGCTCCGCAACAACCTCGGCGGTTTCCGGCCTACGGTTTTTGCCATGAGTTTAGTAGATGGAACGGTCTTTGGCGGAGCCGTTGACCCACGTCAGGGGCTGTTATTCAACGCATCGGCAGATGGTACGTTCCGGGCCATCGTACCCACACAGGGCGACCCGAACACAGTAGCTCCGCGCCAGATTCCGACCTTGTGGGGTGGCCTGACCGTGGCAACGTCGGGCGTGGGCCGGGGCATGTTCCGCGATAATGCACCCTATCCGGTTATGACCTACGCCGAGTTGCAGTTTATCAAAGCCGAAGCCGCTTTCCGTAAAGGCGACCGCGCTACGGCGTTGACCGCCTATACCAACGGCATCAATGCCAGCTTCGACCTGCTTAACAGTCTTGAAACCGATGCAGCCCGGCGCGTAACAGCGGCTCAGCGCAGTGCCTACTTAGCCAGCAACGCAGTAGTGAAATCGGCGGCTGCGCTCACCCTGCGCGACATCATGCTGCAAAAATACATTGCCCTCTACGGCCACGGCATGTTGGAAACCTGGGTCGATCTGCGTCGGTATCAGTACAGCAGCGAGGTGTACACCGGTTTTGCTTTGCCCACCAGTCTATTCCCCGACAACAGCAACAGGCCCGTGCAACGCGCCCGGCCCCGCTACAACTCGGAATACCTCTGGAATGCCGCGTCAATCGCCAAAATTGGAGCTGACCGCCCTGATTATCACACCGTTGAGATGTGGTTCGCTCAGAAATAACCATCAAACCAGACATCCATGAATCGCTCTATAGTTTTGCTGTTTGCCCTCATTGGTGGGCTGTGGGCCTGCGGACCCGAGAACGACATCCTGCGCAATCAGGTAACGGCTACCGGTGCCCGTGTCCGGCTCCTGCACGCCATTCCCGATGGCCCCGCTGTAAACGTGTTTGTAAACAATGCCAAAATCAACGGCACCAGCCTGACATACTTTTCGACCTTTCCTACCTCCGAATATGTAGCTCTACCCCCAGGCGCAGCCAATGTGCAGGTAACAACCGTGGCATCCGGCACCGTAACGGCTCAGCCCGTGCTGTCGGCAACGGCCCCGCTCGAAGCTGATAAATACTACACGGTGGCAGCCGCCGGAACCGCAGCCGCACCAGTAGCCGTGGTTATCAACGATGACCTCAGCGTGCCCGACGCAACAAAAGCCTATGTTCGGATTATAAACTTAGTCTCGAACGGGCCGGGTGTTGATTTGGCGATTGGCGCAGCAAGCCCCATCGTTAGCAATGTGGCGTATAAATCTGCATCGGCTTTTGTGCCGGTAACGGTTGTAGCCAACGCGACCAACTTACTTGCGTTTCAGGTTCGCCAAACGGGTACGACTACACTGCTGGGCGCGTCGACCAACCTTAGCGTGGTTGCCGGTCGGAAATATACGTTGCTGATACGCGGTCTGGTTGGCCGAACCGGTACGCAGGCTCCAGCGGTCAGTTCATATGTTTCGCGGTAATATGTATTCCGTAAGGGGGCGACTACGCGTCCCGGAATTAATTTGCTTCCTTACGGAATGAATCGGACACCCGGCTAATCACACTACCTGAATCGGTTGGCGGGATGGTCGGAGCGGTACTCCACGCTGTATCGGGCGGTGTGGTAGCGGCATCGGCGGTGTCGCAGTCTTCGAGCCGTTTTTGAAGCTGGTTGATTTTACCATTCTGCTGATCCAGACTTCGGCGCAGGTCATTAGTTTCGTCGGCCAGCCGCTGATGGCGTTGATTAGCCACCCAAAGCAACGCCAAAATGCCCAACAGCAGCACGATGACTACAGTCAGGAGCGAATACACAACTCCTCGGCTTCGGGCAGACATGACGTATTAGGGGCGGAAAAATGCAAAATAACGAAACAAATGGCATAAAAAATGCCTGTCGACCATTGGGCCGACAGGCATTAAACTTAAAAAAGTGGCTTTGGTTAACGAGCCGCGCCGTAATCCTGCCCAGCACTTTCGGGGAAATTCTTCATGATGCTGGTCACGGTTTCGCGAAACGCCTGATCGCGGTCGCGCTCTTTGTTGCGGTTGTTTAGCTGGCCCGTAGCCCAACCCTGCCAAACAATATCGTTAGTGCGGGCATCGATAACGTTGATAACCACGCGATTTTCCTCGTAGTTACGCGAGTATACCTGATTGGGCATACCCCAGCCGCCCCAGCCCCAACCCCACGGACTCATGGTGTTGTTCGACTGAATCTGCTGCCGGTCGCGGGCATCGGTAAAGAACCGAACCACCAGATCGGCTTCGCCCTGTGTTACGGGCTTATACCCCCGTGCTTTGAGCGACTGGTCCAGCGCGTCGGAAATCCGGCGTTGGTTGAGGTTACTGCCCACAATGGGGTCGGCGTTGCGCTGCCGGTCGGCTTCAATCCGGTAGGTCGAAAACTGCCGGACGTTTACTTTAGGATCGTAGTCGTATTTTACCGTGATAGACGGAGCGCAGGATGCCAGTATACCGACAACGAACAGGCTGGTGATTATGGCTTTGACATTCATGTGTTATTGAATCGTTAAGTGGTCTTAAACCTACTACTAAACGTTACGCGAAACGCTGTTCGTATGTTGCACTAAAATAACTGATATGCGTGTGCTACAGTTCCAGTTTTATAAATATTTCAACGTTTCTAACCACATTCTAATACACTGTATGTCAATAGGTTATTGTGTAGATTTTACACATATACACTTATCCATCTACGCAGCGATAACTGGTACAGGCACCAGACGTATTCAGGCCAGAATATACACCGTCAGGCCGCGTGCGCCGTGGGCACCGATTACTAAACTCTGCTCAATATCAGCCGTTTTCGACGGCCCCGACAGAAACGTACCAAACCCGGTTTGATTGACCGTTACGCGCTCGTAGGCATCGTGCATGTTGGCAACAAGGCTCGACCGTTGAATCACAATGGCGAGGTACTGCGTAATCATCGGCAGCACCCGCAATACCATCCCACCCGACGCCGACAGGTTGCGCTCGTCGATCCAGATAGCCGCGTTCTCGGCCACGCCCAACTGCCCTTCGATGATTGCCAGGTTCAGCCCAGCCAACTCATGCGGGTCGGCCACGTTCGACAGGTCGAAGTCGGCTATATGCGTCAGTTGGGGCAACGTGGTGGCAATGTTCGACACGTCGGCGTAGGTTTCGCGCAGGTGTGCTTCAATCGCGGCATAGTCGGATACAGGCACGGGTTTCGCGCCCACAAACGAGAGCATGTCGGCAAAGTGGGCCGCAAGGTCGTCGTAGTGCGTCTGAAACCGGAACTGCTCCGGCAGCGGCAACGGCTCCGGCTGATTGGCACGAATGGCGGAAAGAATCTGATTACGAGACATTTTTTAATGATGAGTGATGAACGATGAGTGATGAGTATTGCTGGTGCTTTAAATACTCATCGTTCATCACTCATCACTCGTTTCACGTACCATTCCCGGAAACTTTCGCCCGGTGCTTCGGGCATGTCGCGGTGCTGATACCAGGGGTTTAGGTTGTTTTCGGCCAGAACGGGCGCGAATCGCAACACGCCACGCCCCACTTTACCCGCCAGCCGATACAGCCGGGGCGACTCCAAAACGCCCGCCATCGCCCGCATCGACACGGTTTTGGCCGTGGGGCCGTAGCCTTCCTGCATCAGCACCTGCCGCCACTTATACAACTGCTCGTGAATGTCGATTTTGACCGGACATACGTTGCTGCACGAGCCGCAGAGTGTGCTGGCGAAGGGCAAATCGGCATTCTGTTTCATGTCGATGTTAGGAGCCAGAATGGAGCCAATCGGCCCGGCAATGGCCGAGTGGTAGCTATGGCCCCCGCTGCGCCGGTATACGGGGCAGGTGTTGAGGCAGGCCGCACACCGGATGCACTTCAGCGAATTCCGAAATTCGGGCCGTCCCAATTGTCGGCTGCGCCCATTATCGACAATCACGATGTGCATTTGCTGACCGGGTCTTCCGTCTCCACGGCGTCCGTCTCCACGGCGTCCGTATCCACGTCGGGGCTTATGAAAATGGCTTGAAAAGGTCGTGATGGGTTGTCCGGTGGCCGAACGGGCCAGCAACCGTAGAAAGACGCTGAGGTGTTCGGCGCGGGGTATAATTTTCTCGAAGCCCATGCAGGCAATGTGTACGTCGGCTAAATGTACGCCCATATCGGCGTTGCCCTCGTTAGTGCAGACCACAAACCCACCCGTTTCGGCAATGGCGAAGTTGACGCCCGTAAGGGCCACGCGCCGGGTCAGAAACGTATCGCGCAGGTGTTGACGGGCGGCTTCGGTCAGGTATTGCGGGTCAGTGGCTCCGGCTTCGGTGCCGAGATGTTTGTGGAACGTATCGCCAACGTCGGCCCGTTTGAGGTGGATGGCAGGCATCACAATGTGGCTCGGTGGTTCGTTCCGCATCTGCACAATCCGCTCGCCCAGGTCGGAGTCGATTACCTCGATGCCGCGTTCGGTCAGGTAGGGGTTCAGATGGCACTCTTCCGTCAGCATCGACTTCGACTTTACCATCCGATTCACGCCGTTATCGACCAGAATTTTATGCACAATGGCGTTGTGTTCGGCGGCATCGGCGGCCCAATGCACCGTAATACCATTAGCAAGGGCATTCTGCTCGAACTGCGTCAGTAAATCGTGCATGTTCGACAGCACATGGTTTTTGATCTGCGACGCGGCCTCGCGCAGTTGTTCCCATTCGGGCAGGGTCTGCGCGGCCCGGTCGCGTTTGCTACGCACGAACCAGAGCGTTTCGTCGTGCCAGTCAACGCGGTTTTCGTCGCGGTTAAACGCAACAGCGGCTTCAGCGTGGTTCATCTTTATGAAGAGTGAAGAGTGAAAAATGAAAAGTTGTACTGCTTATTGGCAATCACTTTTCATTTTTCACTTTTAACTAATAATTCCGCGATATGCTTTACCTGAACGGAGCTTTTCTGCCTACGCAAAATACCCTGCAAGTGCATCAGGCACGAGACGTCGACGCCCGTAATGACCTCAACGCCATGCCGTTGGTGGTCGGCAAGGCGGTCTTTTCCCATCTTTACCGAAATAGCTTCTTCTGTTACGCAGAACGTGCCGCCAAAGCCGCAGCATTCGTCGCGCCGGTCTAAATCAACCAATTCCAAACCTTCTACCAAACGCAGCAGATAAGCCGGTTTCGAGATGCCCTGTTCGCGCATCAGTTCCGACATGGGCGCGAGGTTCAGCCCGCGCTGCCCGTGGCAACTCTGGTGCAGTCCAACAACCGTTCGCTGCGGCAACCGCGTCGGTAACGATTCGACCCGCAACACGTCGGTCAGGAACTCGGTCAGTTCATAAATCCGGCTCTGAATCTGCTGGGCGGCCCGTTCGTCGGTGTCACCCTTGCCGTGCAGGTGGTGCTTGATGTGCAGCGTACAACTGCCCGACGGGGCCACGATGTAGTCGAAGCCCGAAAAGTTGCGAATGAAGTTCTGATTGCAGCCGTCGGTCAGGTGCGCGTAGCCAGCGTTTGCCATCGGTTGGCCGCAGCAGGTCTGATCGAGCGGATACGCGACGGTGCAGCCCAGCGACTCCAGCAGTTGCAGCGTTGCCCGCGCTACCTGCGGGTAGAACTGGTCGACGTAACAGGGTATGAATAAGCCTACGTTCATGTTAAATGGCCCGGTCTAAATGTACGTAGCCACCATCGACGTGGAGCAACTGCCCCGTGGTGTGGCTCGACCGTTCCGACAGCAGAAAGGCTACCATGCTGGCAATTTCGTCGGCGGTGGTCATGCGTTGCCCCAGCGGGATTTTGGCTGTGATGCTGGCTAATTTTTCGTCGGGGTTGTCGAACGTTTTAATCCAGTTTTCGTAGAGGGGTGTGTAACATTCGGCTACAATCACGGCGTTGACCCGGATGCCGTAGGGCAGCAGTTCAACGGCCCACTCGCGGGTGAGGGCGTTGCGTCCGCCATTGGCTGCGGCATAAGCCGAGGTGTTTCCCTGCCCCGTTTCAGCGGTTTTTGAGCCGATGTTCACGATGCTGCCCCGCGCTGTTTTCAGGTACGGCAGCGCGTGCTGCGCCATAAGGTAATAATGCACGAGGTTCTTGTGCAGCGACGCCATGAATGCTTCATACGAGCCGCTTTCCAGGCCAACGCCATCATTCACGCCCGCGTTGTTCACCAATCCGTCGATGCGCCCGAACGCCGAAACGGTTTGCTCAACGGCCCGGCGGCAAGCTTCGGGGTCGGTCAGTTCGGCAGTGATGGCAAACGCCTGCCCCCCCGCTTCCTGAATGGTTGTCACGGCCCGGTCGTTATCGGTAGTTGAGCGGCCTACAATGACCGGAACGGCACCTTCGGCGGCAAGCGTTCGGCTAATGCCTTCGCCAATGCCCTTTGCCCCACCCGTGACGATAATGATTTTCTGGTCTAAGTTCAGGTTCATATGGGTTTGTAGTTTTCCCTCACCCCCGGCCCCTCTCCCAGAACGGGAGAGGGGTGAGCCATCCGGGAGCAGTGCTCCCCTCTCCCGCATTGGAAGTGGGGCCGGGGTGAGGGCATTAATTATTCAACCGCACAAATCCGCCGTCAATCGGGTAGTCGCAGCCGGTGATGAAACCAGCCTCGTCGGAGCAGAGATACAGTGCCAGCGCGGCAATTTCGTCGGGCTTACCCATGCGGCCAATCGGCTGGCTCTTCGAGAGTTTCTCAAAAATGGCATCTTCCTGACCGGGGTAATTTTTGGCAATAAACCCATCGACAAAGGGCGTATGCACCCGTGCGGGCGAAATGCAGTTGCAGCGAATGTTCTGCGCCAGATAATCGCGGGCAACCGACAGTGTCATGGCCTGAACGGCCCCTTTACTGGCCGTATAAGCAAACCGGTCGGGAATACCCACCATAGCCGCAATAGACGACATGTTCAGCACCACGCCCCCGCCCTGTGCCTGCAACACCGGAACGCCCGCATACAGGCAATTATATACGCCCTTCACGTTCACGCGCAGAATGCGGTCGAAGTCGTCTTCGGTGGTTTGGTCGAGCCGCCCTACGTGGGCAATACCGGCGTTATTGACCAGAATCTGAAACGGGCCAATCGCGTCGAACGTCTGTAAAACGGCCTGTTGGTCCGAGACGTCGCAGGCATGGCTGTGGGCTGTTATTCCTTCGTCGGCGAGTTGGTCGATTACTTCCTGAGCGGCCTCGGCGTTGCGTTCGAGAATATGCACCGTAGCACCCTGCCGGGCAAAAAGTGTGGAGATGGCCCGACCAATGCCGCTGCCCCCGCCCGTAACGATAGCTGTTTTCTGTTGGAGTGAGAACATAGTTTTTATACAGCAAACTACTTGATTTATTCCATGAAGTAATTTCACTGCATTAACTACTTTTACCATTATATTAGCTCAGAATTCTTATATTGAGTAAATAGTACGCCAATAAACTGGTATGAAACCACAACTGCTGCGCGTTCCATCGTCGTCTGATTACTCGTTTTACGTCCGGCGCGACGTGGTGCTGTATTTTTACGACCGCTGGCATTACCATCCCGAACTCGAACTGCTGCACATCGAGCAGGGGAGCGGCACACAGTTCATTGGCGATAGCATCGCGCATTTTCAGGCGGGCGACGTGCTGCTGATTGGCGCGAATCTGCCGCATTACTGGCGATGCGATAAAGAATATTTTGAGAACCGGGCGGGCTTGCTGGCCCAGGCTACGGTCGTGCATTTTCGCGACGATTTCTGGGGCGAAACGTTTCTGAAACTACCCGAAAATCGACCCATCGCGGCCCTGTTCGCGAGGGCAAAACAAGGCATTCGACTACATGGCCCCGTTAGCGAACAGATTAAGCCGTTGATGCAAAGTCTGCTGACACTGCAAGGCCCGCAGCGACTGGCAACGTTTCTGCAAATTCTGGCGATTCTGGCCGAATCCAACGAACTGGAAACGCTCTCGACTGCCGACTATCCCAGCCAATTCGACGAATCCGATACCGAACGCATCAACCGGATTTACGCGTATTCGCTGGCGAATTTTCAGCGCAAAATCAGCTTAGACGAAATTGCGGTCGTGGCAAACCTGAGTCCGCATTCATTTTGCCGGTATTTCAAGTCGCGCAGCCGCAAAACTTACGCGCAGTTTCTGCTCGAACTGCGGGTGCATCACGCCTGCAAGCTGCTGATGGAAGACAGACTGCCCATCTCACAGATTTGCTACGACAGCGGTTTCAACCAGTTTTCGGGCTTCAACAAGTATTTCAAGAGTATCACCGGCAAAAGCCCGAAAGAGTACCGGGCCGTGTTTAAGAACAAGGTTTAAACACGGAGGAACGGAAGTTGCACGGTATGCACAGAGTGGGGCTATTCGTTATGCAATTTGCCCTAACCTTGCGCTTTATAATTGCCCAAGTAATGAAACCTGTGTATCTCGATACACAAGGAAATTATGCGTCATAGGTGAAAGATTCGGGTCTGTTTTTACCAGTTCACTTTTCAGCTCAATCTCAACGTTACCGCGAATCCATAAATATGATCCGCTACGAAGTGAGTAAAATGATGGTCCGTATTTTCGGTCAAAATATCTACGAAGCATAATTTTCTCCATAATTTGATCTTGACCCCACATAAGCAGCTTTAACTCTGTAAGCTTTCCACCAGCAAAGATTGGAATCGGTTGAACATCAAGGAGTGCATCTTTCTTGTCTAATTCTATCCAGAAAGCATATTCTGTTGGGCTGAATTGACGCAGTAATTTATGTTTAATCAAATGTTTAGTCCTTGCTTCGTACTGAAAAACAGTCATGTTCAAGCGATAACCGCCATACAAGGAGTAGGATGTATCTCTCTTTGCAACGTTGGCTCGGCGAATGCTGTCAACTTGATTTCCATCAAAATTTAGTTCAGACACCAAATCCTTTTTTTTGGAAGAACAACCTGACAACAAGGTAAAGCAGAGAATATATACTATTTGACGCATAGCTTCTTTTTGTTGCCCATAAAAGTAATCAATTATCAAATTATACTTGAATTTATGTTTTTTACGCTAATTCGGCAACTTAAGTTTATTTTCTGACCGGATTTAACACACATTTCTTACGTCTATAAGGAATAGGATAACACCTACAGTAATGCGCCGGGTTACTCGCCCGTACTTATCAAATTAACAAGTAACTCCCCGGCGAAATAACCTTTGCTCAACAGCATACAAATCCTACATCCCAATGACTTCTTTTGCCTTCAACCGCCGTCAGTTTATGCAGGGAACGGCGGCTTCGCTGGCCCTGTCGGCCCTTCCTTCGTTTGGCATGTCGAACCCGCTGGCCGATACGCCCCGGCGCGTGGCCCTGATTGGCACGGGCTGGTACGGCAAAAGTGATTTGTTCCGACTCATTCAGGTAGCCCCCGTCGAAGTAGTCGCGCTGTGCGACGTCGATCAGAACCTGCTAAACGGCGCGGCCAAGTTGGTCAGTCAGCGGCAGAAATCGGGCAAAACGCCCAAACTCTACGGCGACTACCGCAAGATGCTGGCCGAGAATCAGTTAGACATCGTTATCATTGGCAGCCCCGACCACTGGCACGCGCTTCAGTGCATCGACGCGCTCAAAGCCGGGGCGCATGTATATGTGCAGAAACCCATCAGTGTCGACGTACTGGAGGGCGAAGCGATGGTGGCAGCCGCCCGCAAATACGGTAAGGTAGTGCAGGTGGGTACGCAGCGTAAAAGCACACCACACCTCATCGACGCGAAGAAAAACATTGTCGATGCCGGGCTGCTGGGCAACATTCACCACGTTGAGATGTGCTGCTATTTTCACATGCGGGCCAACGGCAATCCGCCCGTTGAGCCAGTGCCGTCGTTTCTCGATTACGAGATGTGGACCGGTCCGGCTCCGCTGCGGCCTTACGACGGCCTGCCGCACATTCGGTGGTGGCGCACGTTCAAGGAATACGGTAACGGCATTACGGGCGACATGTGCGTACATATGTTCGATACGGTGCGGTGGCTGCTCAAACTCGGCTGGCCCAAACGCATCAGTTCAACGGGCGGCATTTACGTACAGAAAGACGGCAAATCGAACATTTCCGATACGCAGCACGCCACCTTTGAGTACGACGGTCTGAACTGCGTGTGGCAGCACCGGACGTGGGGTACGCCCAACAACCCCGACTACCCGTGGTCGTTTACGCTATATGGCGATAAGGGCACGCTCTGGGGCAGCACGATGGCCTATGATTTCATTCCGCAGGGCAAAGACGGGCAGAAAATTCACAAAGATGTGGTGTATGAAAAAGAGAAGTACCCCGAAGACCTGACCGAAGAACGCATTGAGCTGAACGCGGCCCCGGCCACGCGGCTGCACATGCTCGATTTTCTGAAAGCCATCGATGCCAACAGCCGTCCCGTAGCCGACATTGAAGAAGGCCACATCTCGACCGCGAGCTGCATTCTGGCAAATATTTCGATGCAGTTAGGTGGCCGCCCGCTTGTTTACGACCCCAAAACCCGCACCGTTGTTGGCGACCGCGAAGCCACCGCCCTGCTCGAACGACCCTATCGCAAAGGCTGGGTACACCCCGACCCGAAGCGGGTGTGAGGGAAAGCAGTATTCTAACCACATTCTAACCTCACATTAATTTCGCCTTTAACTGGTGCAATCACCTTTGGGGCATAAGTTGGCTCATAGTGAGCCGGCTGTCTGTTTGTATGAAACCATCGGTGAAAACTGATGTTGGGGTGAAATCGAAAACAGTCAGGCTGATAGTCTGACTGTTTTTTCGATATTCGCCCACATATTCCAACGCGCCATGACAACCCAAATGCCCCGCCTGTTAGTGGTGGAAGACGAAGCCAAAGTAGCTTCTTTCATCAAAAAAGGACTCGAAACCCAGCGATACACCGTTGAAACCGCGCCCGATGGCCGGGAAGGCAAACGCCTGATTGCCGACCGGCAATATGACCTTATCATTCTCGACATTAATCTGCCATTCGTTAGCGGGCTGGAACTCTGCGCCTTTGTGCGCATCAAACAACCCAACGTACCTGTGCTGATGCTGACGGCCCTCGGCACCATTGCCGATAAACTGGCCGGGTTCGACGTAGGAGCCGACGATTATTTGGTAAAACCGTTCGATTTTCTCGAACTGATGGCCCGCGTAAAAGCACTGCTTAAACGCAACGCCGATGCCAGCAATGGACCGGCTGCGCTCCAAATAGCCGATCTGGAACTGGACCTCAACGAGAAAATAGCCCGACGCAATGGTAACACCATTGACCTCACAGCCCGCGAGTTTTCGCTGCTCGAATACCTCATGCGTAACGCCGGACGGGTAGTATCGCGAACCGACATTGCCGAGAATGTGTGGGATATTAACTTCGATACTGGTACGAATGTGATAGACGTGTATATCAGCTATTTACGAAATAAAATTGATAAAGATTCGCCCGCAAAACTTATCCATACCGTAGTGGGCATGGGCTATATGCTGAAACAAAAATGACCATTCGTACCCGCCTGACGCTCCTGTTTACGCTGCTCGTTTCGTCGTTGCTGGCGGGGTTCTGTATTATTATTTATTTAACTGCCGAGCAGTATCGGGAAAGCGAATATTATGAACGCATCCGGCAGGAAGCCTTAACGTCGGCAGAGCTACTGTTTGGGAAAGAAACAATTAGTCCGCAACTGTTTAAGCTCTTAGACAAGAACGAGATGACCGTTCTGAATCAGGAAGAAATAATTATTTACAATAATCAGAACAAAATTGCCTACGAAAGCGGCACCGATTACCTCGACGTAACGCCCGAAACGCTCCGGCGCATCCGGCTCCAGAAGGAACTACGCTGGCGCGTTGGCGACCGTGAAATTGTAGGCGTGGTATTTACCGACCGCTTCAATCATTTTGTGGTAGTGGCGTCGGCGGTCGATAAATATGGCTTTCAGAAACAGCGCGATCTGGCCCTGATTCTCTCGGCAGGCTGGTTGATGGCTACACTTATTGTGCTGCTGGCCGGGCGGTTGTTTGCGGCTCGTGCGCTTGCCCCCATCAACCGGGTTGTTGGCCGGGTCGATGCCATTACAGCCACCAATCTTGATTTGCGTTTAGACGAGGGCAACGGGCAGGATGAAATAGCGCAACTCTCGCACCGTTTCAACCGAATGCTCGACCGCATCGAAGAAGCTTTTCAGGGGCAGCGGGCCTTTGTAGCGAATGCATCGCACGAACTCCGAACGCCTTTAACGGCCATCACAGGGCAGATTCAGGTGGCTCTGCTGGCCGACGACGACCCGCAGGAACTGCGCGAGGTGATGCACTCGATACTCGATGATGTACGCGGCCTGACTCAACTGACTAATGGCTTGCTGAGTCTGGCCGATGTGAGTATGGGCGAATCGTCGGTGAATACGGCTCCGGTATCGGTCGATGATTTATTGTGGCAAACCCGTTCTGATCTGCTCAAAGCCCATCCAGACTACACCGTTCGGGTTGCTATGCCGGAAAATGAGGGCGTTCCGCACGATTTCATTATATTAGGAAACGACGCGCTGTTGCGCATTGCACTAATCAACCTGCTCGAAAACGCCTGTAAGTTCTCGCCTGACCATACTGTTCGGGTACAAATCAACGCGCTGTCCAATGTCGTTCATTTCGCCTTTCAGAACAACGGACCACCAATTTCGCCCGACGAGTTACCGCTGATTTTTAAGCCCCTTCGCCGGGGCAGCAACGCGCAGCAGGTACGCGGTTATGGCATCGGTCTCTCGCTCACGGATCGCATAGTACGGCTCCACAAAGGTCAGCTTTCCGTTGAATCGTCTCATCAGAATGGCACCACGTTTACGATGGTATTGCCAACGATACGGTAACTCTAACCGTTTTCTAATCGACCCCTAATTCAGACTTAACGATCTCTGGGCAAATTTACAGGTAAAAACACCCGGAAATCATGACTAAATACACGCTCGATTACTCGGAGCAGCGCGTTGGAATGCCCCGACGCCGTCGCCGGGCCAACGTCAGTGCGGTGGTGCTGGTGGGCGCGTTTGGCGCGCTGGTGAGCGGCTTACTGATAACTCAAACGATTTCGCTGCGTGGCGAAAACCGGCAACTTCGTCGGCAACTCGACGCACAGGTGTTGCAGTATGATTCGCTATTGGCCGCTAAACTTCACGCCGACCGGCAATTGGTGCGCTGGCACGAACAGCAACGCATCAACACATCTAATTCGATTCTAACGCAGGACTAATGAAGGTCTAATACAGCGATAGCAACTTTGCTATGTGTTCGATTGAACACCACTTGAGAACTACCATTTATCAACAAACACATAGATCATGAAAACGCACGGAATCATTCTTTCAGTTGGTTTATCACTGCTTGTGCTTAGTAGCTGCACGGTTGTTCGGCAGGGTGAAGTAGGTGTAAAACGCACGCTCGGTAAAATCAAGCCGGCCCCGCTCATGGAAGGCGCGAAGGGCTTCAACCCCCTCGTTACCACGATTATCAAAGTGCCAACCCGCACCATGAACATCGAAGTCCGGCAACCACTGCCATCGAAAGAGGGGTTAACGGTACAATCCGACGTATCGATTCTGTATCGGGTCGATGGACAGCAGGCTCCGAAGATCATCGAACAAATTGGCCGGAGCTACGAAGAGGTCGTGATTTTGCCGGTATTCCGGTCGGCGGTGGCCGATATTTCGTCGCGCTATTATGCGAAGGATATGCACACCGGGCAACGGGCCGAAATTGAAAAAGCGATCCGCGAACTGATGATGACCCAGTTGAAAGGTCGGGGCTTCGAGATAGAGTCGGTACTGCTGAAAAGTATTGCTCTGCCAGCAGGTCTGAGCCGCGCCATTGAAGAAAAGCTGAACGCCGAGCAGGACGCCCAGCGGATGCAGTTTGTGCTCGATAAAGAGCGGCAGGAAGCCCAACGCCGGGTAATCGAAGCAGAAGGTATCCGCGATTCGCAAAAGATTATCAACGAAGGACTGACGCCGATGCTCATCAAGTTCAAGACCATCGAAGCCTTCAACAAGTTGTCGACTTCGCCCAACAGCAAGATTATCGTTACCAGTGGCGACTCGCCCCTGATGCTGTCGGCGGATAAGATGTAGTGAAAAATGAATAGTGAAAAGTGAAAAATGAGCCGGTGGCACAGAGGACTACGAATCATTTTTCACTTTTCACTTTTAACCCTAAACTCTTATGGCTGTTCAGGATTTATATATGGGGCTTGGTGCTCTGGCTTATGCTGTAGCAAAAGCAGACGGGCAGCTACACTCCGCCGAAAGCCGGGCCATCCGCGAACTGCTCGAAGCCGAGCCGTTTGGCGACGTAGCCCGTTGCGCCTTCACGCTCAAGGAGTTTCATAACGATTCGCCTGAAGAAGCCTATCAGTTTGCCCTGCGGTACTTTGAGGCCAACAAACGGTTTTTAGACCGGCAGCGTAAGTTCCATTTCCTGCGCATTGCCCACACCATTGCCGATTCGCACAACGACATCTCCGACTGCGAACGCGCCCTGCTCGACCGCCTGAAAGCAGATCTGGAAACGCTGTGACCAGCTTAACTCTCAGCCAGATACTTATGCACGAAACTGACAGCCATAGCCCCCTCGCCCACCGCCGACGCTACGCGGTTCATGGCACCGGCCCGCACGTCGCCAGCCGCGAAAATGCCGGGGCTACACGTTTCGAGCGCGAACGGTTCACGGTTTTGTTTCCATACTTTTTTGAAGTCAGCGTATTTGGCTAAGTCGCGGCCTGTGGCAATAAAGCCTTTCGGGTCTTTGATGATGTCCATCTCAATCCAGTCGGTGTAGGGCTTGGTGCCAATGAAAATAAACAGCCCGGCAGCCGGTACGGTCCGACGCTCCTGCGTATCCATGTTTTGCAGCACGACGCACTCCATGCGCTCGTTGCCGAGAGCTTCGATTACCTCCGTGCAGCCCAGCACCGTGATGTTGGGTGTCCGCTCGATTTGGTCGATCAGGTACTGCGACATGGTTTCGGTGAGATCGGGACGCCGGATGCAGATGAAAACTTCTGAGGCCGTTCGTGAGAGGTACATAGCCCCCTGCCCCGCCGAGTTACCGCCCCCCACTACATACACGGGCTTACCTTTAAAGGCATACGCTTCGGTCGTGGCCGCGCCGTAGTAGACGCCCGCGCCAGTGAATTTGTCTAAACTTTCATTTTCGAGTTTGTGGTACGATACACCCGTGCTGAGAATAATGGCCCGCGCCACCACCGCACTGCCGTCGGCCATATTAATGTCTTTGTATTGCCCACGCGACGTAATGGAAACCACCTCCTGCGGCACTAAAAACTCGACGCCGAATCGCTGCGCCTGTGTAATGGCACGACGAGCTAAATCGCTGCCACTCAGTCCGTTCGGAAAACCGAGATAGTTTTCGATGCGAGAGCTGGTACCCGCTTGTCCGCCCGGTGCCCGTTTATCGATCAGAATAGTTCGCAACCCTTCGGAACCGCCGTAAACGGCTGCTGCCAGCCCGGCAGGGCCAGAGCCAATGATAGCCAGATCATATAACTCCTGCGACGCTTTGGGGGCGAGCCCCAGTTTTTCGGCCAGATCGGCCAGCGCAGGTTGCTTCAGCACAGTGCCATCTTCGAGTACCACAATGGGCAGGTCGGCGGGTGCCAGGCCGTGCAGATCGAGCAGTTCCTGAGCGCGGGGGTCGGTTTCAATATCGAGCCATTGGTAGGCAAACAGGTTTCCCGCCAGAAAATCCTTGAGCGCGTGCGACTGTGGCGAAAACTGGTAGCCTACTAACTTCAGCCCCTCAAACGCCGGGCGATAGTCTGACTGCCAGTCGCTTAGCAGATCATCGAGAACCGGGTATAGTTTTTCCTCGGGCGGGTCCCACGGCTTGGCGATGTAGTAATCCAACTGCACTTCGTTGATGGCCCGTATGGCGGCATCGATGTCGGAATAGGCCGTGAGTAGTGCACGTTTGGCATTGGGGAACACACGCCGGGCCTGCGTCAGAAACTCAACGCCGGTCATGTCGGGCATCCGCTGATCGCTCAGAAACAGAGCCACTTCTTCGCCCTTTTTCTTGAGTTCGGTCAATGAATCGAGTCCTTCGCGGGCCGACGACGTACACATAATCCGGTACTGTTTCCGGTACTGCTGCCGTAAATCGTGCTGAATCGCCTGCAACACCTGCGGGTCGTCGTCAATGGAGAGAATGATAGGAAGACGCATGGTTTTAGTGATGAACGATGAGTGATGAGCGATGAGTGTTTGGCGCGTCAGCAAACTTATCACTCATCGTTCATCACTCATCACTACAGAATGGGTAGGCACACCGAGAATTCGGTTTCGCCGGGTTTGGATTTTAGTTTTATGGAGCCGTTGTGATGTTTTATGATGCCCTGAACAATGTCGAGACCGAGGCCAGTGCCTTTTCCAATTTCTTTGGTCGTGAAAAATGGCTCGAAGATTTTGTCCTGAATATCTGCCGGAATACCGCTACCATTGTCGGTAATGGTTGTCAGCACAAACTCGCCCCGGTCAACGTAGCTGCGAATGGTGAGCTGGCCGCTGTCGGGCATGGCGTCGATAGCGTTGTCGATAAGATTAGTCCAGACCTGATTTAGTTCGCCGGGCCAGCCGCAAATGGCGGGCAGGTCGGCGGGCAGATCGAGCGATATGGTAATGTGTTTAGACTTCAGCTTGTAGTCGAGCAGGGTAAGCGTACTGTGTAGACCGTCGGGCAGATGTACCTGTTCTTTGCCCGCGCCCCGATCCATATGGGTGTAATTTTTGATAGAGCCAACGAGCGTTGAGATACGTTTCGACGCTTCGCTGATGTCCATCACCAATTTTTCGGTCACTAAATTATTAACTAACCAATTCACGATGCGGGGCATGTTTGCATCGCCAACCTGGTTGAGAATCCAGTCTAAATCGTCGGTTTTGAAGCCAAACTCTACGAGCGGCCCGGCCAGATCAACGGCATCGTCAACGCCGTGGTCGTCGAGCCAGTCGGTTAGCTCATCTTCGAGGCTGCTCCGTTGCATCATGGTGAGTGCAGGAGCTTTCTGATCGACTTTTTTAAAAAACGCATCGTTCACCGAATCGACCTGCTGATTGGTCAGGCTCAGATGCATAATGGCTT
Organism: Spirosoma montaniterrae; assembly: GCF_001988955.1. Lineage (NCBI taxonomy): Bacteria > Pseudomonadati > Bacteroidota > Cytophagia > Cytophagales > Cytophagaceae > Spirosoma > Spirosoma montaniterrae. The sequence continues at coordinate 3,939,644 of NZ_CP014263.1, forward strand.
TGAATGCTTCGGGTGTAGCCCGGAGATGCTCTTTGAGCGTATCGGCAGACCGCACCACAGCCGCCACGGGGTTGTTGAGTTCGTGGGCCAGCCCCGCCGACAGCCGCCCCAGCGAGGCCATTTTATCTTCCTGCTGCGTTTGCTTTGTGAAATCACGGACGCGGGTGGTCATTTGCTGAACAAACGCCCCTGTCAGTTCATAACCCACCTGAGCCATCTCCCTAAATTGCTTACGGTGGAGCAATAGCGTGTATGTGGGCTTCTCGGCAGTGATACGAACCGAAGCTTTTGTTAACCGCGAAAACGGCAACACGCCCAGTATGGAATGCGAGGTATAGACGGCTATTTCGTCGGGGGCACTGTCTGGGCCAGTATCGAGCCGAACGCGCCCATCGATGAGCAGCATCAGGTGATCGATAGCATCGCCCGCTTTGTAAATTACCGTATCGGCGGGGTACGTCTGTTCGTCGGCATGGTCGGCCAGCCACTGAAGCTGTTCGTTGGGAACATCACTGAAAGCCGGAAACTGGCGGAGCGTATCGAGTATGGTCATGATGGCCTGTTTACGGTTGAGTAACTAATTTTCGGCGGGATTAGTTGTTAGTGCATGCGCCCTATTCTGCTCCTGCTTTGCCTGATGACAACATCGTTTCGTTCCCATCCGGAAGGCCCCAACAAACCGGCTTATCAACTCTATGATGGTGGTTTAAAGGCTACCACCTACGCCAAACTGCTCCGGCAAGCCGCCGACGCCGACGTGGTATTATTCGGCGAGTTGCATAACAACCCGATTTGCCACTGGCTTCAGCTTCAGCTTACCAAAGACCTCGCGGCCCGCAAACCGGGTGCGCTGGTGCTGGGTGCCGAAATGTTCGAGACCGATAACCAAACCCCTCTTACGCGCTACGTGCAGGGGCAAATCACAGCGAAAGAGTTAGCGGCTCAGGCCCGGCTGTGGCCCAATTTCGATACTGACTACAAACCCATTGTCGACGTGGCCCGCGAACAGAAAATTCCGTTCATAGCTACGAACGTGCCGCGCCGATATGCCAGTTTGGTGGCCCGGCACGGATTGGCCGCCCTCGATACGCTGCCCGCCGACGCCAAACGTCAGATGGCCCCGCTGCCGCTGACCGTTGACCTGACCCTGCCCGGCTACCGCGCCATGCTCGACATGATGACCGGCGACGCTAACCACGGCAGTCCGCACGGCAACAACGGCGACATGGCGGCTAACTTCGCCCGTGCGCAGGCTATTAAAGATGCGACGATGGCGCATTTCATTCTGCAAAACCTGACACCCGGCCAGACGCTGCTGCACCTCAACGGCGATTATCACTCGAAAAATCGCGAAGGGATTAGCTGGTATCTGCGGCAGCAACGTCCGCAACTCAGGATTCTGACTATTTCATCGGTCGAGCTAAATGACGTTGACAAACCCACCGCCAACCAGCGCAACCTCGCCGATTTTGTGCTCGCTATTCCAGCCGATATGACGAAGACGTATTAGAAACTTACTTTTTTTTATGAAAGCATTGAAACGGATCAGTGAACTACTGTTTATTGGCGTTTTCAGCACTCATGTTGCCCCCGCACAAAAATTGCCTACTGTTAGCCAAGACACTGCTTACGTTCATGCCGTAGAGCAGGCGTTAACTCATCTCCAAAAGGGGGACTGCCAACTCTGTTTGGATTCGTATAAAAAAGCGTTTCAAATTTCACAAAACAGTGCGCTAAGCACAATGCGGGCCGCCTTGTGCGCTTATCGGTGTGGCCGGGAAGATTTAGCAAGAACGTACATTGATCAGGCAATAACTGTTGATTATGGCATTGCTGAAGATATATGGTTCGACCGTCAGATTGCGCCTGAGTTTGATGCCGTTCGCAGCACAAATATGGCTACCTATGTGCGCGAAGCGTTTGCTCGAAAAGACGCTGCGTTGAAACTGAATATACCATTGAAAAACGAATTGCAAGCCATATACGAGACAGACCAGCAACCACGCGCTCAAATTGATTCTCTTATTCAAAAATATGGTAATGAATCGGCCCAGATGCAGCAATTATGGCAACATATACATCGAACCGACTCGATTAATCTCATCAGAATTGAGTCAATCATTCGTCAATATGGCTATCCTGGCAAACGTTTGGTTGGGCCTAATCAGAGCAATACTGCCTGGCTCATTATCCAGCACTCACCGTTAGCTACCCAAGAAAAATATTTACCGCTAATTCGGAAAGCCGCCGAAGAAGGTGAAATGGATAAATCGAATGTGGCGTTGTTAGTCGACCGCATTCGTATGTACAAAGGTCAGAAACAACTTTATGGCTCTCAGATCGCCATTGACCCGAGTGGAAAGCGACATTTCCACCCAATTGCCGACGAAGTGAATGTCAATAAACGTCGGGCCGACATGGACCTTGGTTCGATTGAAGATTATGCGCGGGAAAACGACATTCTATACAAACCCGTCGGGAGAAAGTCGAAAAAATAGTTTTGTATCACAATACTAAAACCTTTCTATGCATGCTTACTCCTCCACGTTACCCGTTGGAGATACTGCCTACTGGACGCGCTATGCGCTCGGCAAGCACTTGCAACAAATTGGCCTGCAACCCGGCGATGCCGTTATGGTTCATGCCGGGCTGCGGGCAATTGGCCCTATGCTCAATGGCCCCGATACGCTGATCGATGCCCTGCTCGACACGGTTGGCCCAACTGGCACGCTGCTGTGTTACGTCAACTGGGAGCAACAATACGAAGACGCACTCGATGAAGAGGGGCGCATTCCTGATGCGCTCAAGCCGCACATTCCTCCCTTCGACCCTGCCCGAAGCCGCGCCAGTCGGGACCACGGAGCTTTTGCCGAATTTGTTCGGACAACGCCCGGTGCCCAACGAAGCGGCAACCCCGGCGCATCGGTAGCGGCTATCGGCGGGCGGGCCAACTGGTTTACGGCCAACCACCCGCTCGATTATGGCTACGGCCCCAACTCGCCCTTTGCCAGATTGGTATCGGCAGCGGGCAACGTGCTGATGATTGGTTGCCCGCTCGATACCATGAGCCTGCTGCACCATGCTGAGCATTTGGCCCAAATTCCGGGTAAACATAGTTGCCGGATGGAAGTCCCGCTCCTGCTTAGCGGACAAACCCTATGGCGCATGATCGAAGAATTCGACACCGCCGAGCCGGTTGTTGACGGCCTGGAACCCGATTATTTCGGCACCATTGTCGATGAATTTCTGGTTGCGGGCAACGGACGTCGGGGGCAGGTTGGCAACGCTCCGGCGGTGCTGGTTCCGGCGGCTGACATGGTAGCCTTCGCCGTTGACTGGCTGGAGCAGCGGTTTGGTTAGTTTTATAGAAAATATGGAACAGTGTAATTTTTTTTGCTGTTTTGCATGAACCAAAAGAGCGCGAATATGACAATTCCAACAACCCCGCAGAAGTTGAGTGCCATACAGTTGCACTTACTGCGTTTTTTTAGCGAACGACCTGTCTCTGAGGTTGAAACGGCTGACATACAACGACTCATCGCTAACTATTTCGCTCAAAAAGCGGATCTCCGAATGGAAGAAATCTGGGAGGAACGAGGCTACACAGAAGAATCGATGAAAAACATTCTCAACACTCCATTGCAGAAACCGAATGCGGTTAATCGTTGATACCAATTGTTTGTTGGTCTCCGTCCCACGTCGTTCCCCTTATCGCTGGTTATACGATGCCATTTTAATAGGCCGGGTCGAATTGGCCGTTACGACCGAAATCCTGCTGGAATATGAGGAGCAATTAGGATTATTTTATGCTCCCGATTATGCTGAATACATACTGGCTACGTTGACAAACCTCCCGAATATCATACAAGTAAATCCGCTTCACTTTTATTGGCTCCTGATCGAAAACGACCCTGACGATAACAAATTTGTTGACACAGCCATTGCTGCCAACGCCGATTACATCATTACTAATGACCGGCATTACCAGATTCTCCAGAAAGTGAGTTTTCCGACCGCTACCGTTGTGCGGTTAGATGATTTTCAATCTATTTTAGCCGCCTTCTCAACCACCACCAAGTCATAGTTTGGCAAACTGATGCAGCCCCACATACTCCGCTATTAATGCCCAGTTATGCGCTTCGCATTGCCAGCGCATCTGTGTCAGCGGGCGGTCGGCAAACCGGCGCAGAAGCGGATTTTCGTAGGCTGTGAGCAACCCGGCAATGAAAAAATGAAAGCGATCAAAATCCTGCTCAATGTGGCTCAGGTCGATAGCCGGAACTGCTTTACCTAACCGCAATAAGCTGATTAACAGCACAATTTGCTCGATTCGATTGGTTGTCTTTGTTACAAGATGGCGGGCGTCATTAATCAGGCGTGGGCGAATGGCATCAAGTTCAGGCGGAGCAAAAGCGGCTATCAGCCGGGCGAGGTGGTAGATGATGAGCGAGGTTCGGGCGTAATGCGGAGCGCAGCAGAACGGCTCCGACGCATACCGCCCCGACTCAACAACATCGCGCAGGTATCGCAGCGAATCAGTATCGTGCTGATTTGGTGGCATCTGGTACTGATACAGGCAGTAGAGCATATTGCTCAGGGCACAGGCGTCGAAATCAATCGGCATGTTTTTGCCGAACCAGGTTGAATAAGCCCGCAGACTGCGGTAATCGGCGTAGGTGTTTCGAATGGTTAACTGCACACCGTTGGCATGTTGGGCAAGCTTGTCGTGGAGCCATTGCACGTCGGTAGTGGTGTGGGGCGAGGTCAGGTACACCATTGCCGTGTCATCAATATCATCGGGAATGCGGAAATGGTCGAACCGGTGGAATACGTAGCCATTCGGGAAATGATGGGATGGGCGGGTAGGCCAGAAATTGTAGGTTTTCAGTCCGTCCTTGTTTTGGAAGCGCGGATACGCGGCCACGGCCCGTTCCGTAATCGCATCGATCAGACGCTGTGTTCCTGCCGATGCCGTTGGGCGCAACTGCTGCAGGGTAAACACCGTAACGGCTGTAAAAAAAACGTTCGTATCGGCTCGCTGGTAGCCAAGATAGTCGTTCCGCCGAACCGACGGAAACAGGCCATCGGGTTGTTGCAACCGGGCAATGCGTTGAAGAATGATATCGAGTGTCACGAAAGCCTAAAGGTTTGGGTGCAAACTTTGCTAATGTTTAAAACTTTGACAACGTTGATACGTTCTCATTTTTCAAAATAAGCTCCCATATTTGCCGCCTGATTTTGCTGTGCAATGTCCAACCTGATTTTATTTGACGAGCCAACCATCCGCACGTCGTTGCTGCCATTTACGTTTACCCGGCCCGTAGCTGGTATACGCATCGGTATTCAAACGCTGGCCGAAAAATGGGCCGATGTGCTGAACCAAACGCCTTCGTTTCTGACGGAATCGTATCTACAAACCAAATTCCCACAACAGCCGGGTACTGATAATCTGTATGTTAACGCAGCCGTCTGCCCAAACAGCACCCTGGTCGAACGGCTGCGCCAGTTGCAGCCTAACGAAAGCCTGCTAACGTCTGGCGGTCTGCTGCTGGCACTGCGCACTCCGCATACAGCCACCAACGCCAGCCAACTGCCCGACCTGCCGCAGCACAGCATCGCCTTTAGCGAAGGCTTCCGCTCCCTGACCATCATCCGGCATGTATGGGATATATTCGTGGAAAATGGCGATCAGATACGGGCCGATTTTGCCCGCATCACCGCCGGTCGCCAATCAGCCCCTATCACTGACCCGTTTACGCGTTGCTACGCGCCCGAAAACATCTTCGTGGAAGAAGGGGCCACTATCCGGGCAGCCACGTTGAACGCCGAGGGTGGGCCAATCTACATTGGCCGCGACGCCACTATCAGCGAAGGCACCGTCATGATCGGACCGTTTGCGCTGGGCGAGGGGTCAACGGTAAACTGGGGCGGCAAAATGCGGTCTAACACCACCATTGGGCCGGGCTGCAAAGTGGGTGGCGAAGTGGGCAATTCGATTTTCCTGGGCTATAGCAACAAAGCACACGACGGTTTTCTGGGCAATTCAGTTATTGGCGAGTGGTGCAATCTCGGCGCAAACGTTAATAACTCGAATCTCAAAAATGACTATAGTAACGTGAAGCTCCACAGCTACGCAACGGGTCAGCTCGAAGATACAGGACGTATTTTTTGCGGGCTGATGATGGGCGATTTCACGAAAGCAGGTATCAGCACCATGTTCAATACAGGTACGGTGGTGGGCGTGAGTGCGAACGTTTTCGGCGGAGGATTTCAGCCGAAACACATTCCGTCGTTTTCGTGGGGCGGGGCCGATTCGGGCTTTGCTCCGTATCGCATCGACAAAGCCCTACAGGTGGCCCGCGAAGCCTTCTCACGGCGAAACCTGGAATTTGATGCCGTAGAAGAAGCCATTCTAAGACACGTATTTAATAATGAAAGAGTGAGAGAGTGAAAGAGCGAAAGGGTGAGATGGTTTCGTCAGCCACTCTTTCACTCTTTCACTCTCTCACTCTTTCGCTCTTTCGCTCTTTCGCTCTTTCGCTCTTTCACTATGCAATTCTCTGACATCATCGGTCACGACGATACCAAACAACTGCTGCTGCGGGCGGTGCAGACCAATCATCTGGCCCATGCGCTGCTGTTTGATGGGCCGGTGGGCAGTGCTAACCTAACGTTGGCACTCGCGCTGGCGCAGTATGTCAACTGCGAAGACCGGCGCGATGCCGATGCCTGCGGGCGGTGCGCGGCCTGCGTAAAAATTCAGAAACTCGTGCATCCCGACCTGCACATGGTGTTTCCGGTAGCCAATACGGCAAAGGGCAAAACGTCTGAAGCCTATCTGACCGACTGGCGGGCGTTTCTGCTCGAAAGCCCTTACCGAACCCTGCCCAACTGGCTCGAAACCACCGGGGCCGACAATAAACAGGGTAACATTTCGGCTGAAGAAGCGCGGAACATTTTGCAAAAACTATCGCTCAAATCGTATGAGGGTACCTACAAAATTATGCTCATCTGGTTGCCCGAACTGATGAACGTGGCTTCTGCCAATGCGCTGCTGAAAGTACTTGAAGAACCACCCGCTCAAACGTTGTTTCTGCTGGTAACGAACCAACCCGACAAGCTGCTGATTACCATTCTGTCGCGCACGCAGCGGGTGGCGGTGCGGGCCTTTACCGACGACGAAGTGGCTACGTACCTGCGGCAGTACGAAAATTTAGACGAAACCACCGCCCGGCGACTGGCCTATTTAGCCGATGGCAACTTAGCCGAAGCCCTGCAACTGAGTCATAATGAGGCCAAAGGTACTGGCGTTTCGGAGCAACACGCCTGGTTTGCCGAATGGATGCGCGATTGCTACCGGCAGGATTTAACAAAATTGGTGAAACAGGCTGAGCAGTTCGACGGTTTCAGCAAAGAAAAGCAGAAGGGACTATTCGATTACAGCATCCGGCTCTACCGCAGCCTATTTCTTTGGCAGCAGGGCGCAAGCGACTTATTGCGGCTGCCCGACGACGAACTGTCTTTTGTTAAAAACTTCTCGAAAGTCCTGACCGTCAACCACATCGAGCGCATTGTAGCCGACCTTAACGAAGCAACCTATCATCTCGAACGAAACGCCCGCGCCAAAATGGTGCTGTTAGATATGTCGCTCACCTTCACCCGACTGATAAAAACGAAGTTATAAAGTTGTAGGGTTATAGAGTTGTAGGGTTGCCTGGCATGTTCTACGACTTTACAACCCTACAACTTTACAACCCTACAACTCCCTTATGCGCCCTAAGCAGCTCATTGGCATGACCGACTTTGTTGATTTCCCCGACCTCGGCTTACTTGACGTGGCGGCCAAAATCGATACGGGCGCATTTACGTCGGCATTGCATTGCAAAAACGTTCGGCTGGTACGAGCGCACGGAAAAACAAAACTGAGCTTTTGGCTTATCGATAACTCCGGCGAAAAACCCCGGCAGTTTTTTGCCGATGAGTTTAGTCAGCGTATGATTCGCAACTCGTTTGGCGTGGCCGAGAAACGGTATGTCATTAAAACGCGCATCGTTTTGTTTGGGCGAAAAATCCGGGCCGAGTTTACACTGGCCGACCGCGAACGACTCAAAAACCCGGTACTGCTGGGCCGCAGACTGCTTCGCAACCGGTTCATTGTCGATGTCTCACAAAAAAACCTGTCGTATACCGCTAAACAGGCATCGACTTCTCCACTTATTGTTTACTGAACTCATGCGTATTGGAATTTTATCGACCAATCCGGCTTTATATTCGACCCAACGCCTGCTCGAAGCTGCCCATCAGCGCGGCCACGACGCCAGCGTGGTCAACCATCTGAATTGCCAGGTTATCATCGAAGGCGGCAATCCATCGGTGTTGTATGAAGGCCGCAACCTCGACCCATTCGACGCTATTGTGCCACGTATTGGGGCTTCCGTTACCGATTACGGCTGTGCTATTGTACGGCAGTTTGAGATGATGAAAGTTTTTACCACGGCCAAGTCGCAGGCCATTACGCGCTCGCGCAACAAGCTGCGGTCGTTGCAGGTATTGTCGAAGGCGGGCGTGGGGCTACCCAAAACGGTGTTTGCCAACCATCCGAAGAACGGCAATGTTACGCAGTTGATTGAGCTGGTGGGCGGCCCGCCGGTAGTGATTAAACTGCTCGAAGGCACGCAGGGAATCGGCGTGGTGCTGGCCGAAACCACCAAAGCTGCCAAATCGACCATCGAAGCGTTTTACGGACTGAAAAAGCACGTTTTGGTGCAGGAGTTTGTAGCCGAAGCCAAAGGAGCTGATATCCGGGCATTTGTGGTAGGCGGGCGCGTGGTGGGTGCCATGAAACGGCAGGGCGTTGACGGCGACTTCCGTTCCAATATTCATCGGGGTGGCAACGCCGTGGCTGTCAGGCTCACCGCCGACGAAGAACATACGGCCATTGCAGCCGCCCGCGCCCTCGGCCTGAAAGTAGCCGGGGTCGATATGTTGCCCTCTCACCGGGGGCCGCTGGTGCTGGAGGTCAATTCATCGCCCGGTCTGGAAGGTATCGAAGCCGCCACCGGCCACGACATTGCCAGCGAAATTATTGCCTATATTGAGGAGAAAAGCCGCGCCGACGAAGGCGATACGGTAGGAGTTTGACTGTTGAATGGTTGAATGATTGAATGATTGAATGGGGTGCTGAGGTAGTAGCCCTCATTCAATCACTCAACCATTCAATCACTCAATCATTCAACCACTCAATCATTCAACCACTCAATCATTCTATCATTCAACCATTCAACCCAGAATGTCGCTCGATCCTGACCTAAAGAAAGCCATTGTCCACATGCCAGGCGTGGAGAAAGATAAGTTGCTGCTGCGGTTGGTGGCAAAAGACGCGCTGCTGGTCGAAAAACTTCAGTTTGAACTGCTTGAAGGCAAACAGACCCTCGACGAACGGCGGCAGATTATCCGGCAGTTTATCGACCGCACGGCCCGGCTCAACCCTGATTCGGCGGGCTGGCTCATGATGGATATGCGGACCGTAAGTGGCTACATCACCCGGCATGTGAAGGTCACAAAAGACAAGTACGGCGAAGTAGAGCTGATGCTGTATATGCTGAATACGTTCTACGAACAGAACGCCCACCTGCTGGCTAAGTACAACAGCCGGTCTGATAAATGCGCCGAATACGTAGCCAAACGTACCGAACAACTGCTGAAAAACGTCGGCAAACTCGACGCTGATTATCACGTCGAATTCGCCGATGACATCAATAAACTGCTAAGTTGGGTGCATTATGCCGCCCCCGCCCATTATGCCCGGCAGTTGGGTTTGCCAAAGGAATGGATGATGTAATATTGATTTAGCGGTCCTGTGCGCTGGAAAGCCGGTTTTTCTGTACTGCTGTCTACAATAATTCTATAGCTACAAGTTTGAAAATATGATCAGTTGACACTATTTGCCGACCAATTGCCTAACCCATAGGCGCTCTCTACATATCCTGATTATGAATCACCTCACCGATGAAGAGCTGGCGTCGGCCTATGCTCGTACTCAGCACAGCGCGTATTTTAGTTTGCTGTACCAACGCTATTACAAAAAAGTGTATGCCCACTGCCTGAGTTTTACTACCAGCACCAACACACAGGCCGAAGACCTGACACACGACATCTTTGAACGGGTATTCAGGCAAATCAACACCTACAAAGGAAACGCCCGCTTCTCAACCTGGCTCTATACGGTTTGCCGCAATTACTGCCTTAGCCAGCATCAACGGGAGCAGCAGCGTAGCCGAGCCGTTACGGTTTATGACCAGGGGCAGGAGTCAACTGTCGGCCCTGATTCGTACTCGGCCTATGAGCATCAGTTAGCCTTGCTGGAATGTGCTTTCGAGCAACTGCCCGACGCCGACCAACGGATTCTGCTGGCACGGTATGGGGCTGGTTCAAGCGTTGGGCAATTGGCCCTGTCGGCGCAGGCATCGGAATCGGCTATAAAAATGCGGCTTTTCCGCGCCCGCGAACGGCTACGGCAGGCATTACAGCAGTAAACATCAATATTGCTGTAGGAACGTTTCGAGCGATGCATCGGGGTCGAGGTCCAGACGCTTACGCAGTCGATACCGGGCCGTATTGGCACTTTGGGGCGATATGCCCAGCAGAGCCGATATTTCTTTAGTACTGAGATTCAGTTTGAGCAGCGCAATCAAACGAATGTCATACGTATTGAGCGTTGGATAGGCTGACTGAATCCGGGCAAAAAACAGCGGGTGTAGCCGCTCGAAGAGCACCACGAAGTATTTCCAGCGATCTTCCTGATTCAACTGATAATCAATGAGCCGGGTCAGGCGGTCGGGGTCAGTTGTGGTGATGCGTTCTTTTAGTTCGAGTAAGAATGCATTACGCTGCTGCTCCTGCAATACATAACTGATTAGTTCCTGACTCCGCTGCTCCAGTTCCTGCACAGCCCGTTTCTGTTCCTCTTCGAGCTGACGGGCCTGCTTTTTCAAAGCTTCGTGCTGGTCTTCGATAAGTCGATTCTGGACAAACTCGCGGATAAACAGATTGTAGAGATGGGTAGCCAATGCAAAAATTGCCAGCGTAAACAGCACCACTTCCAATAAGCTGATATACCGTTCGGCAAATGTTCCCGTTCTGAATAACCAGACCGTTGGCGTCATGATGCCAATGCTTAGCCCCGTCAGGATGATACGCACCCGATGCCCAACCATGAAGATGATCTGGCTTACGAGTACGTAATAAATGAACATAACCATCGTTTGACGGTCCACGTAGGCAAACGCCGACCGGGGCAATCCGTAAAGCGCGAAAAAAAAAGTAATGCCTGCCAGCCAGCGTTCTGCCCGCGCCAGTTGCCCCTGCTGAATGGCTCTTTTTTCCCGAATCGTCAGTCCATAAGCAATTACCAAGGATGCTGATGCAATGTGTGTCAGCAGCAGATTTCGATGTACCGGATCGGTAAACAGGCTACCCTCCCGGTAGCGCACCCAGTCGGTCGAAAACTGAACGATCTGGAAGAAGATGCCCAGCCAGAACATCCACCGCAACCGCACCAGAATAGCCAATATGAGCGTTTGCCGAAACGCGATGTCTAATTCAGGCGGTATGGTAGCGAAAAAACGACGAAAAAGACGACTCATTAAAACCGGCGAAAAGAAAATTCATCAATGAGGCTGTCTGCAAAGGTACAAACCGCAACGCTTGTGCTTCGCCGGTATCAACTAAGAGGTATTAGAGCCTGACTTACAGGAACATTAACTCAACTCCGCAGAGCGGTCAAATCGAGCGAAAAGCCGGACAGCACGTCCTCGCCCGACAGCGGCTCACCGAACGTTCGGTTGCTTTGAATAGAACCGTCGGCCCGGTAGATGTACGTAGTTTCGGTTTTGGGGTCGATGAGCAAACTCTCTACCACCCCGCCCGGTTATTCAGAGACAACCCACAGCTACGCATCATGGCGCAAACTGTTTTGATTACAGGCGGCACCGGCACGATTGGCCGCCGATTAACTGAATTGCTGCTTCAGGATGGCTATCAGGTCAGCTACCTCAGTCGGACGCTAAAGCCCATCGCCAACGTCACTGTCTATCAGTGGGACGTGCCGAAGGGGCAGCTTAATCCACAGGCTATTCAAACCGCCGATCACATCATTCACCTCGCCGGAGCGGGTATTGCCGACGAACGATGGACCGACGCCAGAAAGAACGAAATTCTGAAAAGCCGCACCCAATCGACCGAATTACTGGCTCAGGCACTCGTTAAGAATACACATTCGGTTAAGTCGTTCATTGCTTCCTCAGCCATTGGTTATTACGGGGGCGACACTGCCGACCGACCGCTTACCGAAACCAGCCCGGCAGGCAACGACTTTCTGGCGCAGGTGACACGGGCCTGGGAGCGGTCGGAAGACCTGGTAGCCGCCCTCGGCATCCGAACGGTGAAACTTCGCACGGGTGTGGTGCTGACGATGGCGGGCGGAGCTTTGCCCAAACTGGCCCAGCCGGTGCGGCTCGGCGCGGGGGCGCCTATCGGGTCGGGGCAACAATACATTTCCTGGATTCACCTCGACGACCTGTGCCGACTCTACATCGAGGCCATCAAAAACGAGTCGTGGCAGGGTGTCTATAACGCAGTAGCTCCGACGCCCGTCACGAACGAGACGCTGACGCGGGCCATTGCCAAAACCCTCGGTCGGCCTATGTTGCTGCCTAATATTCCGGGGTTTGTGATAAAACTGATGTTTGGCGAACTGGCCGTTACGGTACTGGGCGGTAACTACGTGCTTAACAAGCGAATCGCCGAAGAGACCAATTTCCGGTACAGCTTCGGCGATTTGGACAGGGCGTTGGAAGAAGAGTTGCAGGAGTGATGAGAGATAAGTGATGAGTGATGAGTGATGAGTGATGAGTGATGAGTTTGCTGACGCGTCAAAATGTGCTTGCGTCAGCAAACTCATCACTCATCACTCATCACTCATCACTCATCACTCATCACTCATCACTCATCACTCATCACTCATCACTCATCACTCATCACTCATCACTCATCACTCATCACTCATCACTCATCACTCATCACTCATCACTCCTTCAGCTCCACTCCCGATCCCACGAATCACGAGTGTTCCAGACATCGGTGGGGGCAAACCAGGTATTGTCTTTTTTGAGATAGCGTTTGGCTACTTCTTCGTTCAGGTTTACGCCCAGACCGGGAGCTTCAGGAACGCGCACGTAGCCTTTGTCGGCGATGGGTTTCAGGCCCGTTACGATGTCTTCCCAACCCGCCACGTCGACGCCGTGATGTTCGAGAGCCACGAAATTTTCGGTGGCCGCAGCGCAGTGTACGTTTGCCATCATCGAAATCGGCGAACCGGCAAAGTGCATCGCCATTGGAATGCCCGCTTCTTCGGCATAATCGCCGATTTTCTTGGTTTCGAGCAACCCACCCGACGATGCCAGGTCGGGGTGAATCATGTCGACGGCGCGGGCATCGATGAGTTTAATGAATTCTTCTTTCAGGTAAATGTCTTCGCCCGTCAGCGTGGGCGTTTCGATGGCGTCGGAAATCTGCTTCCACTGATCGGTATAAAACCACGGCACGAGGTCTTCGAGCCAGGCCAGCCGGAAAGGTTCCATCGCCTTCCCCACCTGAATAGCGGTATTCACGTCGAAATGCCCGAAATGGTCGGCGGCTAAAGGAGTTTCGTAGCCCACAATCTCGCGCACCCGCCCAACGTGTTCTACGAGCCGGTCGAGTCCTTTTTTGGTAATCTGGATGCGCGTAAACGGGTGGCGGGTCATGGCGTAGTTGCCTATTTTACCCGGTTCGTTGGCATTATAGGGTTGTTTCACGCTCCATTGTTTGGCCCCTACGAGCATGTCTTTCTGGTCGGCAATCATACCAATGCCAAAATCCATTTTCAGGAACGAATAGCCCGCGTCGCGTCGTTTGCTCATATTCTGAGCGAACTCGTCGTAGTTTTTGCCTTCGGGCGTATCGGCGTAGAGCCGTACAAAATCGCGGTATTTGCCGCCCAGCAGTTGGTACGCTGGCACGTTGTAGGCTTTGCCCGCCAAATCCCAGAGGGCCATCTCAACGCCACAAACGCCCCCTGCCGCCCGACCATGATTGCCAAACGGTTTGATGAGTTTAAACAGTTGCTCAACATTGCAGGGATTTTTGCCTAACAGGCGACTCTTGAGCATGAGCGCGTAATTGGCCGAGGCTCCATCGCGTACTTCGCCCCAACCCACAAGCCCCTGATTGGTATCGATACGAATGATAGGACTGGTAAAGGGCACTCCCGACAAAATCGCCACCCGCATATCGGTGATTTTCAGTTCCGATGGCTTTGAGTCGCGGGGGACTTTCTGGGTAATAAACTCCAGTTCCTGCTCAGTACGGCCATCGAGCATCATACCTAAGGCCAGACCACCTAAGCTGGCTTTCTGCATAAATTCGCGCCGATTCGAGGCCGGGCCGGTGGGCGTATTGGCGGGGCTTAGGCGCGACAAAAAGTTCTTCATAATTGATTGGCTTTTCTTGGTTTAAGGCAATGCATCCATAAAATAAGTCCATGCCAGTATTTTACTTATCGGGTTGTCTTTGATGCGAAGAATTGAACCTTCTTCTACAATTAACCAGCCAACGTCTGACAACGCGATGATAAACAAATCGTTATCAATCCTGACCGCACTGTCGTTTCTGGGCGTTTCAACTGTTTTTGCCCAGCAAATCGGCTCCACGCCCGAACAGATTAAAGCCTATACGGCCAACTGGAAAGGCGACCGCTTCGCCGATGGTCGGCCCAATGTGCCGGACCTTGTGCTGGAACGGTTGCAAAACTGCACCCTCGAACAAATTTGGGGTTATCTGAACAACAAAGGCTACCGGAATCAGGTCGAAAAAAACTGGGTGATTCTCAAACCCGGCGAAACCATGACAGGTCGCGTAGTTACGGCGCAGTTTATGCCCACCCGCCCCGACCTCGACAGTCTGGTGCGCAAAACTGGCAAAGCCGAAGGCCGGTCGCAGCGGGGTGGCATCAATATCTGGCCCATCGACATTTTAACCAAAGGCGATATTTACGTGGCCGATGGCTTCGGTAAAATCAAAGACGGTACGCTCATCGGGTCGAGTTTGGGCAATGCCATTTACGGCAAAACAGGCAAGGGCGTTATCTTCTACGGCTCCGTGCGCGATATGCAGGAACTGAAAGACACGAAAGGCTTCAATGCCTGGGTAAAAGGCCACGACCCGTCGTACATTAAAGACATGACGCCCACGTCGATCAACGCGCCCATTCGCATTGGCGAGGTGTCGGTATTGCCCGGCGACGTAGTGTTCGCCAACGAATATGGCGTGGTGTTCATTCCGTCGCATTTGGTAGAAGGATTGGTGTCGGCATCGGAGATGACCGCCCTCCGCGATGAGTTTGAGCGGTATTTGCTGCAACAGAGCAAGTACCCATCGGGCGAAATTCATGGCGACTGGAAAGACAACATCAAGACCGAGTTTCGGGCGTGGGTTGCCAAGTACCCCAAAAAGCTGGCAATCACCCAAAAAGACATTGACGCGTATTTAGCGAAAGAAGGAAAATGAGAATAAAGAGATGTTACACAGAGATTCACTGAGAGAAAAGAGATACACAAAGGATAAGGGCTTGCCCTAAACTCTGACAGCCACCCTACTTAGTGCAACAGAACCTCTGTGTATCTCTTTTCTCTCAGTGAATCTCTGTGTAATAACTCCTTCACTTACACCATGAAACAACTTGCTTTTTTCCTGCTTCTCGGCCTTGTCACACAGGTTCGGGCGCAGACAATACCGGCTGATGAACTGATTTTCCTGACCTCGGCCTGGAAAGGCGAACGCTTTGCTGACGGTCGGCCCAAAATCCCGGACGCGCTGCTAACCCGCGCCCGTAACATCGGCATCGACGACGCCTGGACGGTTCTAAAAAATGAAGGATATACCAACCAGTTTGAGGGCAACTGGAAACTGATTCATACCGACGTGCCGGTGGTTGGCCGGGCTGTTACGGCGATGTTTATGCCCAGTCGTCCCGACGTGGAAAAAGCGATCAAGGAACGCGGCCAAACCAAACAGGTGCGCAAGGGCAACACGAATGCGTGGCCTATTGAAACGCTCACCAAAGGCGACGTGTACGTGGCCGATGCGTTCGGGAAAATTGGCGGTGGCACACTCATGGGGGCTACGCTCGGCAATGCTATTTTCGCCAAAACCGGCAACGGCGTCGTGTTCAACGGAGCCGCCCGCGACTTGCAGGAGTTACAGAATATAAAGGGGTTCAACGCGTTTGTGCGCGACTTTCACCCGTCGTTCCTGGAAGAGACCGTGCTGATGGGGCTAAATACGCCTATTCGGATTGGGCAGGCGATGGTGCTGCCGGGCGATCTGGTTATTGCGCAGCGTGAGGGTGTGCTGTTTGTTCCGGCGCACATGGCCGAGCAGGTTATCAGCACCTGCGAATTCGTGACGCGCAAAGATCAGTTCGGCTTTGAGGTCGTGAAGTCGGGCCGCTACACCACTGGGCAGATCGACAGCCAATGGACGGATGAAATCAAGACCGAGTTTTTAAAATGGCTCGGTCAGCACCCCGAACTGGGCAGTATGACCCGCGCCGAACTGGATCAGATGATGAGTAAACGAACGTGGTAATCCTCAAAAAACAGCATAACCCGCTCAAATTGGGCGGGTTATGCTGTTTTTAAGATAAATGGTTTTACCGGCTTACGCCAGTAATGATGGTAATAGCCGTGCTGAGCAGGCCATTCGGAATTGGCCGCGTTGGGTTTGGGTCGGGCCGACTGATAACGGGTGTTTTTCGCATACTGTGTAGAAGCGTTTAGAAGTTATCAACATATACACATACGAACCTATATCTTTGTCGGATACTATGCCACGGAAATTTACCGGGCGGTAACATGCTTTTTTTATGTTAGACCCCTACCCTTTTACCAGTAACGACGATCATACGTCCTATTTTTTCGACAGCATTGGCAAACGTGGAGTTGTCCCTAAAGTCATTGACTATGTGTTGCTCCAAAACAACATTTATAATGTGGGCATACAGGATTTAGATCCCACTACAAATGAGCGGTTGCCGCCCCAGTTTACCGGAAACGGTGATGCTATGCAGGTTTTTGTAACGGCGGTAGAAACGATGAAAGTTTTTTTCAAACACTACCCCGACAAATGGCTATTTCTCGAACCACTTAATTCAGAGTTGATAAAGTTGTATCATCGGGGTATGCTGGCTTTGATGGGGCCGTATGCCGATGATATACACGTTTATGGCATTGTGCAGGAAGGCGAGTATGAGCCTTATCGCGAAGACGGCACTTACCGGGCCATTTTGATCGGACTTCAGGAACATCACCTTCAGGCCAATAGTTAACCCAATCCCGTTTTTCGACACTTACGAAATTTACTGGTCGGTATTGGCAACGCGTCTGTATTTTACAGATGTTTGTATTATCATATTTTTTATTGTTGGTAATTGTAGTCTGAACCGCTACCAGCATCGTACAACTAAACCCTTTTCTTCAATCATTTATGAAACATGTTTTCTTGGTGGGTCTATGCGTTTTATCCATCAGCGCAGCAGTGGCCCAGACCAACGTTGGCACTGTCACACAGGTAGGCAACAGCCTGACAGGCAACATAGGTCAGACGGGCACCGGGCTAACCGGCGTAGTAAGCCAGACGGCCAGCAATCCTATAACCAGTGCTAATAATTCGGGTATTATTTCCCAAACAGGCACTAACCACAATGCGCTGATCGAGCAAAATAATGGATCGACGTATAACAAAGCGTTGATTACGCAGAGCGGTTCGTCGTCGGGCAACGTGGGCTATATTACGCAGAGCAACGGCAGCGGTGGGTCGTCGGCCAGTTTGGGCAACACGGCAGCTATTGACCAGGACGGAGCCGCCAACCGGGCGGGCATCTTCCAGGACGGAACCAACACGACAACCAACGCAGCCGAAATCTGGCAGGCGGGTGATAACAACGGACGACCTACTGCCGGGGCACGGGGCGACGTGTATATCGACCAGTCAGGATCGACCAGCAACCGGGCCGAAGTTTACCAGGGCGACGATACAAGAAATGGCACCGTTATCGGTATCGCCGGTACAGCCAGCAGCAACGGCGCACAAATCGACCAGCAGGGCGGTAGTCAGTCGAATACTGCGGTTGTGCGGCAGTTCAGCGATAACAACAACGCCCGCGTTCGGCAGGACGGTCCCAACAGTCAAAGCAACGTAACGACGATTACGCAGGATGGCAACGGCAATAATACGGCCTACGTTGATCAGGGTGGATCTGAGGGGTACGACAGCAGAAACAATCAGGCCACCATTGTGCAGGCCGGTCAGAGCAGCACGGCCACCGTACAGCAGTTTTATTATGCCCAGAACGGGATTGTAACCATCACACAGGGAGCCGACGGTTCGGGCAATAGTGCATTGGCCGTTCAGTTCAACACCAGTGCGGAGAGTAACACGATCAGCATTGGCCAGAATGAAACCAGCATGGGTATGGGCAACGTAGCGATTGTCTTGCAGGGTACTACCTCTCCCTTCAGCCCCACGTCGGGCGGCAACCGGGCTACGATTTCGCAGGAAGACAGCTTCAATTATACAGGGTTGTTTCAGACGGGGCAAACGAATACGGCAATCATCAGCCAGGCTGGTAATGGCAACGCCGTAACGTCGTTGACCCGCGACAATCCGCTCGATTCCAATCTGCCGAACGTGGCCGTGCAAGATGGCACCGGCAACCGCATGGACGTTGGTCAGCAGGCAAATGCAGGCATTGCCAATACTGCCAACATAATACAGACAGGTGTAAATCAGACAACGTTTATCCGGCAAACGGGCAATTAGTAACCCTTCGGGCTAATACCTTACGTAATGGCTTCGATTAGCTAACCGTTTAGTCAATATAAATCGTACGAGCTGACTTTCAAACCAGTAATTTACTGGACGGTCACTCTCCCCTTGCCTCAATTTGTTTAGGTTTGCCCACCAGATCGACTAATCGTATCTGGTGGGTTTTTCTTTACATTTTTACTAAACCACAAAAGCACATGAAGAAACTTTTCTTTTGGAGCTTATTGGCCCTTCCTCTATCCACGGCCATTGCCCAAAACGTCTCAACCATCACGCAAACTGGTCTGTCTCAGACCGGAGTAGCCGCGCAATCGGGTACCAGTTTAACATCGGTCATTACGCAGGTCGGTGATCAGACGGGCGGTTCGCCTAATGCCTTCAACACCGCTGCCACAAGTCAGACCGGAACCGGCAGTACTGCCACCATCTCCCAGAGTAAAGGAACTGTAGTTAACTCTCGCTACAATCAGGCGGCTATTACACAAACCGGCACCAGCCAAACCGCTACCATCAATCAGAACGCCAGTGGCGGCAGCGGGTATCGCGGTACGACCGGCGCAAACTCACCGGTCAATCTGGGCAACTACGCCACCGTGGGACAGGCAGGATCGGGCAATTCAGCGGTTATCAGCCAGACTGCATTAGCGAACAGCAACTTTGCCACCACAAACCAGAACGGCAGCGGCAACCAGGCCAGCACGAATCAGGATGTTAGCACCAACAACCGGGCTGAGATTACGCAGGGCAGTTCCGTTAGCGCGAACAACAACCGGGCAACAGTTCTTCAGGACGGCCTTACCACGATTGGCAACGATGCATTCGTAACGCAAACCAGCAATGGCAACACGGCTACCGTTACACAAAACAACGTGAGTGCCAATAACACAGCGACCGTTTTGCAGGATGGTTCGCTGGGCCAGAACGTGGCAACGGCAACGCAGAATAACATTAGCAACCGCAACGAATCGCTCATCACGCAGTCGGGTGGCAGCAATACCGCAACTACTACCCAAACCGATGTGAGCAACGATAACGAGGCTACGATTACGCAGACGGGCAATGGCAACCGGGCAACATCGGGTCAGAATAACGTTAGCAGCGACAATGTTCTGACCATTACGCAAAGTGGTAACAGCAACACCGCCACCTCCAGCCAGACGGAGTATAGCAGCGGCAACGAAACGACAATTACACAGAGCGGCAATGCTAACCGGGCTACCACCAGCCAGAACGGTTCGGGAGTTTTGCGGCCCAGCGAAGATAACGACGTAACGATCTCGCAGATTGGCAACAACAACGCAGCTTCCACCAGTCAGAACGGTGCCAGCCTCGATAACGACATCTCGGTTACGCAGGGTGGCAACAATAACCTCGCAACGCTCACCCAAAACGGTGCTTCTGCGCTGGAGATCAGCCGCGAAAACACGGCAACGGTAACGCAGGGTGGCAACAGCAACACGGCCACCACCAGCCAGAACGGTAATAGCCGCGACAACGAAACAACCATCGACCAGTCGGGCAATAGCAACCGCGCCACCGTGGCACAAAATGGTAGCAGCCTAACCCGGCCCAGCCGCGATAACATAGCAGCCATTACACAAAGTGGTAGCAGCAATACGGCCACCACGAGCCAGAACGGCAATAGTCTGACCAACGTAGTAACGGTTACGCAGAGCGGTAATACAAACCGGGCTACTGTAAACCAGGATGGTAATTCAACGACTCGCGCCAGCCGTCAAAACAACGCCACAGTAACGCAATCGGGCGCGGGTAACGTAGCTACGATTAGCCAGAACGCAGGCGGCAACCGCGATGCCCGACTCAATGGGGCTATCATTGAGCAGCTTGGCACTAACGGCATTGCCACCATCACCCAGAACGAGACCCGCAACAACAAAGGGTTGATTACGCAGGGACTTAGCGGCACGGGCAACCAGGCTACGATCACGCAGTATAACTCAACGGCAGGCAACTCGGCTACCATCACGCAGAACATTACGTCGGCAGGCAGCAACAACACGGCGGTGGTGACGCAGGGCTTTAACACCGCTACGGTTTCTGATAACAACATTGCCACGGTTAGTCAGGAAGGTAGCTCGAACTCGGCCCGACTATTGCAACTCCGCAATAACAATACGGCTACCTTCTCTCAGGTGGGCGATGGCAACGTGATTCGGGGCTTGGATACAGCGGCTGACCCCCTCACGGCTCTTCAGGAAACGACGTCGGGTATTATTGGCAACTCAGCCATTATCAACCAAACCGCCGGTGGCGGGGTCGCCAACACCGCCAAGTTAGGGCAGGTTGGCATTGGCAACACAACCGTTATTACGCAAACCGGTATGATGCCGTAATGAGTTGACAGCCTGACTAATTTACGGCAGATCGTTCTACTACCGCTTAATAATGTTAGGTTGCTCAGAGTTACAAATCTCCATTTCGCCAGCCTGAAGGCAATACCTTCACCTACGAAATGGAGATTTGTTTATTAATCGGTTTAAAGCTCTCATAATCAATTAGAAGCAGTTAGTATTTTTACTTAAGTAAGTCTACCATTTATTGACCTTTTCCGTGTCTTTTTATGAATTTATCTTTGTCTTCTTACTGAAAATCTATTAAAAGGTAGGTTGACGTAAATAATTCCAACAGTACATTTGCTTACCTATTCAGCCGTAAGGGGCTGCATAAACCTTCTCTTCGTTGCAACCAACGTACTCTCTACGTACTCACTATGAAGTCTTTCCTTCTCATTGGCATTGCGACCCTTGTTTCGATAGCGGGCTACGCGCAGAATTCAGCAGTTATCAACCAATCGGGCGGTGGTCAGGTAGCCGTCTCGCAACAGGGTAGCGGCAATACGTCGGTTATCAATCAATCAAATCCCCGTCCGGGCAATACAGCCGTTATCAATCAGTCGGGCGCGGGCAACGTTGCCACGGTCAGCCAGGGCGGCAGCGCGGGCGAACCCGGTCAGTCGGTCAGTGTGTCGCAGTCGGGTCATACCGAGACGCATATCAACCAGACCGACGGCAGCAATTCCATTGTTGTCAATCAATCAGGAGAGCCGGTTCCGGCAACTTCCAAAAAGAAAAGTCGCGCCAAACGCCGGACCGACCGTCCGCGTTAATCAGGCAGCGTTCTGCAACTCCTTCACCCTAATAGTCTTACTTACCCAGCCGAAATTGTGTGGGTATTACACGTTTTGTGACTTCTCTCTACAAATTGCTTTCTTTAATTTAAATTTTTCTCCACAAAATGCAAAAACTACTTCTATCCGGTATAGCTACACTGTTTGCAGCAGTTGGCTTTGCCCAATCGAACACCAGCACAGTAAATCAGGATGGTACCAGTCAGACCGCCAGCGTCAGTCAGGCCGGTTCGAGCCTTACCTCCACCGTCAGCCAGGTCGGTCCTGGTTCTAACTCCGCCAATTCGGGCATTAGCATTCAGATTGGAACGGGTCATCAACTGACCATTAACCAGAACAACTCAAGCTACAACCGGGCAGGTATTTGGCAGGAAAACACAAGCGGGCCAGGCAGCAACACCGCGACGATTAACCAGAATGGTAACAGCGGCAACGGAGCCACGGCTCTGCGCCCGAACGACACCCGCACAACCACTCCCAACGCTCTGTTGGGTAACTGGGCGGGCGTGAAGCAGATTGGTTCGGGCAATAACGGTACTATCAATCAGAACGACGCGGGCACTGTCAACAACTTTGCCGAAACCTGGCAGTGGGGCACGGGCAATAGTGCCACCACGAATCAGAATGGCGGAGCCAAAGACAACAAAGCCGAGGTTTTTCAGGGCAACGACAAACGGGAATCCTCGCCCGATGCCGAAGGGGCAACAGATGTTAATGTAACGGGTAATACGGCCAGCATCGATCAGTCGGGCAGCGTTCTCAATACGGCTAAGGTTAAGCAATTCAGTAATACCAATACGGCCAGTGTTGAGCAGTTGGGTGCTTTCAGCAGCAGCAACACTGCTTTCATTCAGCAGGGCGCAACAGGAGCTTCGTCGGCGGTGGCGGGTGGTAATACAGCGCTGATTCAGCAGAACGGCAACACCAGCCAGGGAAACTCGGCAACGGCGTTGCAAACCGGAACGGGTGGTTTAGCGCAGGTAATTCAGGTCAACAACAGCAACAACAACATCGGTTTTGTGCAGCAGATTGCCGGTACTGGTTCGAGCGGCTACGTTCGTCAGATTGGCGACGCGCAAAGCAACAGCGGCACCATTATTCAGACGGGCGATTTTCATAACGCCCTTGTTGAGCAGGGAACTGGCTCATCGTCAAATTTCGGCACCATCAATCAGGGCATTGCCGGCGTAACCCTGTCAGACCATGCTACGGCTTATATCGGGCAGGTTAGCGGAGCCAGTTCGGGCACGGCTACCATCAACCAGAATCAGGCAAGCGTGGGCAGCTACAACAAAGCCTTTGTTCTGCAAACCGGTGTTACAACGGGCAACCTCGCCACCGTCACGCAGGAGAATTCATACAACACGGCTGGGCTATTGCAGACAGGCGCAGGCAGCAACACGGCTACGTTTGGTCAAACCGGCGGTTACAACGTGATTAACGGCCCGGCCTCGGTCAACAGTGGTTTCTTCGGCTCGCTGGACGCGGCCCGTCAGGATGGCAACGGCAACAAAATGACCGTAACGCAGAATGCCGGTACGTTCGGTACAATGACGACCAGCAACACGGCTACGCTCAGCCAAACGGGTACCAGCAACACACTCTCGGTCGATCAACTCATTACTACGGCGGGTGGCAGCAACTTAAGTACCATCAATCAAAACGGCATGATGAACTCCGTAACCGTGACGCAGGTCAACGGCGTAACGCCCTAACAACGTCTTTACGCGTACCCGAAGCCGTTGGTCAGAATGGCTTCGGGCTTTTTCAGTTCACACAAAAAATATAACTACTCTCTTTTATGAACAAGTGGCTTCTATCCGGCATGGCTACGCTTGCATTTGCAGCGGTCAGCTTTGCCCAAACTAACACCGCGACCGTGTCGCAAACGGGAAACGCCAATTCGGCCTCGGCTGTGCAAGGAGGATCGGGTAACACGTCTACCATTACTCAGGGTGGTCCACTGGGGCCGAGTTCGCAACCCAGTAGCCTTAATAACAAAGCCTTGTCGGACCAATCTGGTAAAAACCACACAGCAGTTATTAATCAGAACGGCGACAGCTACTTCCGCCCGTCGAAGTTCAATGAAGCCTCGATTACGCAAAGTGGCACAGCCACATCAGGCAACTCGGCTACAGTTAACCAAAACAGCAGCGGTGGCAGTGCTTACCGGGGCAGCAATGGGAATTTAGCCGTTGGCGATGGTAACAACGCGATTGTGATTCAGGATGGCACCAACACGGCAGTGGTGAATCAGAACGATGTTCCGGCAAATAGCAGTTCTAAAAATCTGGCAACCGTTACGCAGTATGGCAGCAACACAGCTACCGTTACGCAAAACGGTGGTACGGATAACTGGTCAGATGTAAAGCAGGGTAGCAGTAGCCTGCCTGCAACCGGCAACAAAGCTATGGTTGATCAAACCAGTGGCGCTACCAACGATGCCTTCGTTACGCAGAACAGCAACAGCAACTATGCAGATGTTCAGCAGGGGGCCACAGGTACAACCAGCAACACGGTAAGCATCACACAAGGCGATGCACTGGCTGTTGGTACGTCGAGTAGCAACACAGCCATCGTAGATCAGGTAGATGGTACGAACACCGGCAATCTCGCGACTATCCTGCAAACGGGTCAGAATGGCCTTGTTAATATCAAGCAGGACAATAACTCGGGCAGCAATCAGGCGTTCATCACGCAAGTGTCGGGTACTGGCAACCGCGTAGAGGGTCAGCAGTCGTTTAACTCGAACGTCAATCTTGTGACAGTTACGCAGTATGGCAATAACAACCAGGTTGGGTATGAGCAGGTGTTTGGTGCAAACAATACGCTCACTGTAAATCAGGGGTCGGCAGCAACAACCAGTACAAACAACCGGGTGCAAAGCTATCAGAAAGATTACAGCGACTATGGCACCATCACAATCAACCAGAACGTGACAACATCGGGAGGTGACAACATTGTTGTTGCTGAGCAAGGCATTAGCGGCCCACCCCGTTCGGTAAGCAACGTTGCCACTTTCAGCCAGGAAGGCAGCTTTAACGAAGCACGCTTGCGCCAGACTGGGGTAGGTAGCAATACGGCTACCGTTACGCAGACCGGGAATTATAACAAACTCACCGGCCCACAGGTGGTTCTGTTCCCTGGTGGCAATGGTGCCCTGCAAGATGGTTCGATGAACAAAATGACCGTCACGCAGGCTTCGGGTTCGCTCGCTACGGCATTGGTTAACAACACGGCGAATCTGAGCCAGACGGGCACCAGCAACACGCTGTCGGTTAATCAACTGATTAGTTCGGCAGGCGTGGGCAACCTGAGCACCGTTACGCAGAATGGCATGATGAATCAGGCCATCGTGCAGCAGAACGGTGTGACGCCTTAACTGCTATCTATAATCCGCTCCGCCACGGCACTGACCTGCCGGGCGGAGCGGATTAGTTTAGTGCCGATAGCTAAATCTACTGAAAGGCAGTGCAGCCTGAGTTAAACAGTTGTAGTTTTGTTTCAGCTCTCTTTCGGGCATCCTAATCCCTCTCGTCAATATATTCTTTTAACAACGTTTCATGAAGAAAGCCTTACTATCCGCATTACTTACCGGTATTAGCGTTGCTGGTTTCGCGCAAAACAACACATCGACCGTAACCCAGGGCGGCACGAGCCAGACCGCCAGTATCGGGCAAGCTGGCAATAATCTGACCTCAACGATAAGCCAGTCGGGGGTGAGTAATGCCACGAACCTCGCTATTGTTGACCAAACCAATCAGCATAGCGTCATTTTCACCGGCACCAACCAGTATCAGAACGCCATTATCAATCAAAACAACGGGTCGGTCAATAACCGGGCTGGCATTCTGCAACGGGGCAGTGGCGTATCGGCGGCACAGTCGAATACAGCGACCGTAAATCAGAACAACAGTGGCAGCGGCACCACCGGCCTCCAAACAGGCAACCGCACGGCCAGCCGGGCGGGTTTAGGCAACTGGGCTGGCGTTGAACAGGTCGGAACGGGCAATGCAGCGACCATCAATCAGAACGACGGAGCCAAAGCCAATTTTGCCGAACTCTGGCAACGGGGCACTGATAATATAAACACCAGCATCACGCAGTCGGGCGGCACCAACAACAAAGCCGAAATTTTTCAGGGCGACGACCGGCGGCTTGTCGATCCGGATGTAGATGGCACCAACGGCGTGAACGTATCGGGCAACTCGGCCATTATTGACCAAAGCAATAGCACCGACAACACGGCTAAGGTTAAGCAGTTCAGCAACAGCAACACGGCCACGGTTACACAAACCGGCACGGGCAGCCAGGGCAACGACGCGTTTATCCGGCAGGGAAAAAGCCTTGACGATGATGGCGTTAACGACGTGACGGGTGGCATCACCAACACGGCCCTGATTCAGCAGACCGGCAGCAACAGCAGCGGCAACTCGGCATCGGCCATTCAGACCGGCAGCAACGGCACCGCCAGTATCTACCAGACTGGTAACGTGACCGAAAACGTAGCGTTTATCGACCAGATCAGCGGATTCCAGAATTCAGGTACTATCAACCAGACATCGTTTGGTGGCGCAACTACCGACAATGAAGCCTACATTACGCAACATGGCGATGCCGCCGGAGCTTATCACATTGCCGTAATTACGCAGGATGCCGCCACAAGTAATTTTGCTGCTATACAGCAGGGGCGCACCGGTGGTAGCTCCAGCAACAACCGGGCGTTTATCAATCAGGTATCGGGCATCTCATCGAGTTCGGCCACAATTAATCAGAACACAACCGTTGACGGCACCAACAACAAAGCGCAAATCGACCAGTTGGCAAGTACGCTCAACCAGGCCACCATGTCGCAGCAAGGTTCCAGTAACGTAGCGGGGTTGATTCAAACGGGTGCAGGCAACAATACGGCCACGATTACGCAGACGGGTAATTTCAACGTAGTAGGTGGGCCAGGCACAACAACGCAGTTTAACAGCCTGCCCGCCAACAGCTTTGCCATCCAGAACGGCTCAGGCAACACCATGACCGTGGTGCAGGATGGGGCCGGTGCCACGTCGGGTAACTTTAATCAGGCGGTATTGAGCCAGATTGGGAACAGCAACCTGATCGATTTGCAACAAACCATTACGTCGGGCGGGTCGGGGAATATCAGCACCATTAACCAGAACGGCAATAGCAACTCAGCCGTTGTTCGTCAGCTAAACGGTGCAACACCCTAAAGAAGGGCTACAACAGCCTTATGCCTGTGTTTTTATTCACCGTACACCATATCATAGAGCACGCAATGAAGCAGATAACCCTTACTTTGTCACTTGCCTTAGCGGCCATAACGGCATGGGGGCAGACTAACACATCCACGATTAGTCAGACGGGCGTTAGTCAGCAAGCCAACGTTAGTCAGACCGGTTCGGCACTGACGAGCGTGATTAGTCAGGTTGGTACGCCTACGTCGAATACGGGCAATGTGGGGTTGGTTATTCAGTCAGGTACCGGGCATATTTTGTCAATCTCTCAGAACGGGTCGAACTATAACCGGGCGGGCGTTACCCAAACGGGTACGTCGCCGGGCAGCAACACCGTTACGATTGCCCAGAACAATAATGGTAACGGCAACACAAGTCTGCGTAGTGCCGACCCGGCTACGTCGGCGGTTGGCAACGGCAACTGGGCCGGAGGCTGGCAATTGGGCAGCAGTAACTCCATTCGGATCCGGCAGAACAACGCCGGCACAACCCAGAATTTTGCCGAAGCCTGGCAGCAGGGAACCAGCAATGAAGCCGATATACAGCAAAGCCGGGGCGTTGATAACCGGGCCGAGATTTTTCAGGGTAACGAACAGCGGGGAGGTGGCCCGGCAGCCGGTAGCCTGCCTACGGTAAACGTGACCGGAAATGTCGCTGATATTGACCAGGAGCGTGGTCTTCGTAACGATGCTTCTATCCGGCAGTTCAGCAATAATAACCGGGGCGAAGTAAATCAGAACGCCATTACCAGCACCGATAACCTGGCAACGATTCAGCAGGGCGATGGCACCGACCCGTCTGGTCAGCGTGAGAACACGGCGATCATCGAGCAGAACAACATCAGTAACCTCAACATTGCCAACATACTTCAATTAGGTAGTGAAAGCGAGGCCGAAATAAACCAGGATGGCGTTAGTGGTAGTGGAGGCTCTTCGACCAACATAGCGTCTATCACACAAACGATTGGCAGTGACGAAAACGAGGCCCGTATCGACCAAAGCAGTGGCAATAGTCTGCTCTCGGAACGCAATAACGCTACCATTGTTCAGAAAGGCGAAGACGGACGTACTCACATCCGGCAAACCATTGCTGCTGCTGATAGCAAAGGGAGCATTGAGCAGGGTACGGGTAGCGACAACGACCGGGCTTACATCTGGCAGGGCCGCACATCGTTCGCTACGGCCACCATCACGCAAAACCTGACCGCTACGGGCCGGGACAACATCGCCAGCATTCAGCAGGGTAACGGCACCGTTGGGCAGGGCAGCAGTTTATCGGCCACAATAGCGCAGGAAGGCAGCCGCAACGACACCCGCCTGCTGCAAATTGGTTCGGCCAGCAGTGCTACGGTATCGCAAACCGGTAATAATAACGTGGTGACTGGCCCCGGCTTAGGCACTACGCCATCGGGGGGCGAAGGCACGCTACTCGGCGGTTCGTATGCCGTTCAGAATGGGAGCAGTCACCAATTGACCATTACACAAACATCGCCGGGCGGAGGAAATACAAGCATTTTCAATACTGCCGATGTTCAGCAGTTGGGTACGGGCAATGTATTGATTGGTATGCAGACAGCTCAAACGGCGGGCAACCTGATGACCGTTCGGCAAGATGGCAATACCAATCAGGCGTTCATCCAGCAAAACGGTATCGTTACACCTTAAACCAGTTTTTGTTCGCCACTTAACAGCCCGCTACAACTTCTGTAGCGGGCTGTTGGCTTTTTATTAAAGTTTACCAGATGGTGGCTGAAATTTAT
This sequence comes from Spirosoma montaniterrae, assembly GCF_001988955.1. NCBI lineage: Bacteria > Pseudomonadati > Bacteroidota > Cytophagia > Cytophagales > Cytophagaceae > Spirosoma > Spirosoma montaniterrae. The sequence goes on from NZ_CP014263.1 coordinate 3,968,721, forward strand.
CAGACGGAAGGTGGCAAACATAAGTACGTATCTACATTTGTTGATAATGTACCGGAGTTAAGGTTACAATCAGCAAACACTGCATTTTTATGAAAAGAATACTTCTTTCGACAATAGCTGTCTTATGCTTCGTGGGCAGTTATGGGCAGAACAACACAGTGACCATTACGCAGGGCGGCACCAGCAACAATGTCTCCGCTGTGCAGGGTGAAGACATACCGGGCTTTCCGGGAACCGCATCACAGGGTGCTCAAAACCTGACCACTGAAATTAGCCAGTCGTCTAACGGCGATATCAGCGAAAACAACAACAATCTTGGCATTACCTTTCAGGTAGGTAGAAATCATAGTGCTATAATCCGACAGAATGGCACAGCGACCTACAACCGGGGGGCCATCAGTCAGATGAACACTGACGGCAGCGGGGGCGGCAACGAAGCCATTATTCGGCAAAACAACAGCGGGGGAAGTGAAATGCAAACCGGTACCCGAACCAATATCAACCCCGACGCAGGAAACTGGGCAGGCGTTTGGCAAAACGGCAGACAAAACGATGCGCTAATCAATCAAAGCCGTCGAGATGACGGCTGTGGTTGTGGCGAAGAACCGCCCATTGACAATGATGAGCCTGTTCCAACGGGTTTCTTCGAAGGCGGGAACGTTTCGGGTAACTTTGCTGAAACATGGCAACAGGGGAACAACAACACGGCCCGCACACGCCAGCAGAATAGCCGACAAAATATGGCTGAAATTTTTCAGGGGAACGACCGGCGTCCGGTGGCAAATGATGAAGGGCTGACCGATGTTTTTGTGAAAGACAATGAAGCTCGTATCAACCAGATATACAGTCAACAGAACGTTGCCAGGGTTAAGCAGTTGAGCAACGATAACTGGACCCGTGTACTGCAAAACGGGCCCAGTAGCACCAGTAACACAGCGGTAGTTACACAGGGCAACGGTGTTAATCTGAACAATTCGGGCGGCAACCGGGCACTCGTTGAGCAAACGTATAATGCCGAAAATAACGTTGCCAACATTCTGCAAACGGGTAAAGACAACCGGGCCGAGATAGAACAGTATTCGTTTGCAGGCAGCATCAGTAACACGGCTTCGATTACTCAAACGTTTGGCGGTAGCAACAACGAAGCTGAAATTTATCAGGGCGGCATTGCAGAACCGAACGCCACTGAAAACAATATGGCCTCTATTTTACAGCGCGGCAACGATGGTATTGCTATCATCTGGCAGTACCGGGGTTCGGACAATAACACTGCCGACATTACGCAGGGCCGCAATTCAACCAGCGACCGGGCTTACATTTCGCAGTACGAATCAACATCGGGGTCGGCTACCATTGTGCAGAATCAAACCGCCACCGGTGGCGAAAACGTGGCAGAAATCGAACAGACCGGCAACGAGAACATTGCCAATTTTCGGCAGGAGGGCAATAACAACAGAGCCGGTGTGCTTCAATTTGGCGACGGACCAGGTCGGAACCGTGGCCGCTTCCGGCAGACGGGCGACAACAATACTATTCAGGGGCCGGGCGAAGCCAATAATTTCAATGAGTTGGGAGCAGGCGGGTATGCCGTGCAGGAAGGTCGCCGTAATGATATGCAGGTAGATCAGACATCGACAGGTTCGTCATTTGCCAATACGGCGGTTCTTTTCCAGAACGGTCGTAACAATGATATTATACTCAACCAAACCACCAACTCCGGGGCCACGGGAGGTAACTTGAGTACGATTAGCCAGAACGGTAATTTTAATTCATCGACTATTACACAAGTCAACGGTGTAACGCCTTAATTGACTTCTGTTATCCTGAAGAGGCACCGCTGTTCACTTGCAGTGGTGCCTTTTTTGTATACGGATGTTTTCTATACTGGTTAAACAGACTGTGCCACCACCGCCCAATTAATTTACCTGCCGTTTACTACGATGGCGATTATTTTTCAGGCAAAAGACAGTATCTTTCGACTGAAAAGTTTTACTAAAGTTATGAAAAGTCTTTTTGTCTGCTTCGTTTGCTTGCTCAGCATCACGGCGCATGCCCAAAATCAGGCTCCAACCACAACAGCACCGCTCAGCAACACGCTCGACGCGTTCTGGAACTTTAATCCAACGCCGGGTGTGGGGCAGGCAGTTTTGTCGCTCAGCGAAACCACCATTCCGGGCGTGTCGTCGGCAATCAGCGACATTATTATCAACCAAAGTGGTAGTAATAACGCTGCCAACCTCAGTGCCAGCCCACAGAACCGGCTTCAGCTCAATCAGAGCAACGATGGCAACCGGGCCGACGCCCTGCTGACTGGCAGCGGCAACAGCCTGTTGCTGAACCAAACCGGCGGAGGCAACTCAATTGGCATTGACCTTACCGGCAGCGGCAATAATTATCTGATCTCGCAGGACGGGGGCGACAAAGCCCAGTTTTCGGGTATCAATCAGGCAAATACGCGCATGGAACTGGTACAGAAGAGCGGTGCCAACACGTTCGTTACTGATAATTCGACGCTGGTAAATCCGTTTACGAGTGGCGTTCAAAACCTGCGCATCGAACAGTCGGGCGGGGCGTCGATGACGGTTCGGCATGGTGCTCTGCTAACACCCTGATACCGATGAATGTACTCCGCATTTTTCTGTTTGCTGGCCTGTTACTGACTGGTTTTTTTTGCCAGGCACAACCCGATCCTGAATTGGACGGTCAGTTGATCGAAGAAACGATGAGCGAGGCCGTTCTGACCGACGAAGGTACTGAGACACTACTGCTCGACAATACCCGCTCAAAAATTGGCCGCGACTTCTACGACGCGTTCTTTCGTCGATACGCCGAACTGCCCAAAGCAATCAGCCCACTAATGCCCGCCGATACCACGCAGAAAATAGGGCCGAACGTAGAGCTTGACGTAAACGCGTTCATAGTAACGATTGACGAAACACCCGCTTTCGGGGTTGGTACTACAATTATTTCGGTCACGCTCAACGATCAGGTCATCTGGCAAAACTATGTACAGTTTCGGGCCGAAGTTATTGAACTGTATGCTTTCAATGCGGCAGAGGTTGCCAATCAATATGTACTTAATTACCAGGACGTGCAACGCTCGTTAGAGAGCGAAGACCAGCGGGGCAGCGGTATTTTTTAGCCAACCTGACGCCCTCTTGTCAACACTACGACCCATAAACTACTCATGAAAAAACTGTTACTTTCGGTGCTGTTACTGGCTGGCATCAGTGCTTTCGCTTCGGCACAATCGTTTACGTACACCCCCCGCAATCCGGCTTTTGGGGGCAACACCTTCAACTACTCGTGGCTGCAAAGCTCGGCACAGGCACAGGACCGCACCACCGACCCGGCTCAGCGACGCAATCAGGCGGCCTCTGGGCGCACAACGAATTCAACCCTCGATGCGTTTTCACAAAGCATTCAGAATCAGCTACTCAGCCGCCTGACCCGCGACCTGATCGGCAACCAGTTTGGCGAGGGCGAATTACGGCCCGGTACGTACCGCTTTGGCGATTATCAGGTTGAAATCACCAACGCGGCTGATGGCGTTCAGGTACGTATCGTAGATGGGCGCGGTGGCGAAACTACCCTGACCATTCCTTATTTTTGATTGTCTGGAACGTGATGCTGGCATAGCGGGGCAACTCGGCCCTTCCTTTATTCGTTTATCCGCTTTTTTTACCAATGAATTTTAGAGTATATCCTACCATGCGGCTGTTGCTGCTGAGCAGCCTGGCTGGTATTGCATCGGGTTGTATGAATTATTTTCATCAACCTACCCAAACCCGCCGGGCACGCTTAGGCGAAGAAACCCCGGCAACGGTCGAATTGCGCGGCCTGCCGGTTGCCAAAGAAAAGGTTGTGGCTGCCGTTTATAAGTTCCGCGATTTGACAGGCCAACTGCGGCAAACCGAAACTGGCGCGGGTTTCTCGACAGCCATTACGCAGGGTACGACCAACATCCTGCTCAAAGCACTTGAAGAAAGCGGCTGGTTTGTACCCATCGAGCGCGAAAACGTTAGCAACCTGCTCAACGAACGCAAGATTGTGCGGTCGAGCGTGGCGCAGTTCAAAGAAGGCGAAAACCTCCCTCCGCTGCTCTTTGCGGGTATTATTCTCGAAGGGGGTGTAGTGTCGTATGATTACAACTTCGTTACCGGCGGGGGTGGCCTTCGCTACTTCGGAGCCGGGGCTTCGACGCAGTATCGACAAGACCGCGTAACGGTTTATCTGCGGGCCGTTGCCACCAAGTCGGGTAAGATTCTGAAAACGATCTATACCTCGAAAACGATTCTGTCGCAAACCGTAGACGCCAGCCTGTTCCGGTATGTTTCGTTCAAGCGGCTGCTGGAAGCCGAAACCGGCCTCACCACCACCGAACCAGGTCAGATGGCCGTAACGGAAGCTATTGAAAAAGCTGTTCATTCGTTGATTATCGAAGGGGCGAAAGAAGGGCTGTGGGCACCCGAAGATAAAGCCCAGGCCCAGATGAAAACGGTTATTGACGCCTACGAGCAGGAGAAAACCGAAATGGCGCAGATCGACGTGTACAACGCCCGCCGAAACTTCGACGCGCCCCGCATCAGTCTTCAGCCTTATGCCGGACTTTGGCAGTATGCTGGTGATTATCAGCGCAAAACACCACGCTTAGGTTACGGTCTGTCTGCCGACATTTACATTACCCCGTCGTTTGGCTTACAAATCAACGGGGGCGTCGGTGCGCTCGAAAGTCAGAATGCATTCAGTCAGAACATATCGACGCTGGAAGGCAACCTGATTTTTCGTCCCATTCCCAATCAACGCTGGACACCCCTGCTCTTTGCGGGTGGTGGCATGGTATCGCGCCGGGGTACTGGCCCCGTCGAGTTACGCGGCAACCGATTTGCGCAAATCAACGGGGGCGTGGGCGTACAGTACTCGGCTAACCGGACTATCGGATTCCGCTCCACACTGTCGATGAATCAGTTGCTTACCGACGAATTCGACGGGCGCACCATCGGGCTTCGCAATGATTATTACCTGCGCGGCACGCTCGGATTGGTTTTCCATATCGGACGGTTTCGCCCGAAGTTCAGGACCGTGACGCAGGCGAACAAACCAGCCTCTGCAACGGCCCGACCAACCGCGCAGCCAGCCCGGCCAACTACGCAGCCAGCCCGACCAGCCACGCAACCAGCTACCACACCTCAAACGGCTCCCCGGCAGCCGTAGTCTTATTTCTTAAACATTGCTTTTGTTTTCACCAATGAAGTCTCTTTTTTATCTGACTGTACTGCTCGCAGGGTTGTTCGGCATCTGGAGTTGCAACGAAGACACCTACGTAGAACCCCTTCAGCTAACCAGCGTTCGGGGCAGAGTTGTATTGAGTGCCAACCAACGGCCCGTTGGCAGTGCCGTAGTTCGGCTAACACCCGGCGGTCGGCAGGTAACTACCGATTCGGCAGGCACATTCCGGTTCGACAGCGTGCTGGTTGGCAACTATACCGTACAGGTGTCTAAAGCGGGCTATGGCACGCAGGTTGCCACGGTGGTCGCCAGCGTCGATACGTCGCCAATTATAACCATTCAGCTTACCGACGACCGAACGCAGAACCAACCGCCATCGGCTCCGACGCTGGTGGCTCCTACCCTGAGTACCAGTGCCGTGTCTACCACCACGACGCTAAAATGGACAGCAACCGACCCGAACCGCGATACGCTGACGTATAGCGTGCTGCTGTTCCGCTCCGGCACAACCACGCCTGCCCAGTCGTTTACGGGGCTGCGTACCGACTCGCTCGTGGTTAGTTTAGACTACAACACCAATTATCTGTGGCAGGTGATTGTCAGCGATGGCATTGCTACCGTCAACGGTCCGGTCTGGTCGTTCCGCACGGTGGCCTTCCCCGATTATAGCTACGTTTTCACGCGCCGGATCAACGGACAGTTTCAGGTTTTTGGGGCCAATGCAACCGGCGACGCGGCTCAGTTTACCCGCGAAGGCAGCAACTGGCGACCTACCGTTAGCCCCAACCGCCAATTGATTGCCTTTATCTCGAACCGGGATACCGACGCGCAGCTATATATTATGAATGCCGACGGCAGCAACCAACGCCGGGTTACGAACGTACCCATTTCCGGCGTATCGCTCGCCGATGTGTCGTTCGCCTGGTCGCCCGATGGTACGCAACTGCTTTACCCCGTCAACGACCGGCTCTATGCCGTTCGATTAGATGGTACGGGGCTGCGTATTGTGGCACAGGCGGCTCCGGGTCGGCTGTTTGCCGGCTGCGACTGGACGGCGCAGGGCAACCGCATTGTGGCACGTACTACTGGTCCTAACGTATATGACAACGATATTTCGATTTACCCCGCCGATGGTGGTACGCCAACGTCGGTGCTGGCCCGGAGAGCCAACCGCGTCGGCAATCCGGTCTTCTCGGTGAGTGGGGGGCAACTGTTATTCACCATCGACATCAGCGGTTTCCAGAACGAACAGGGCCGTCAGCTCGACGCGCGGATGTTTATTCTTGACCTGACCACAGCCGCGCTGACCGACCTTTCGCTGACGCAGAGCGGCAATAATAACCAGATTCAGAACAAACCCGCTGGCACCAACGACCTCGATCCACGGTTCTCGCCCAATGGCGCGCAGGTGATTTTCACCAACACCGACAACACCGGCAACGGTCCACGTGCCGTGTTCACGTCGGACGTTGATGGCCGGAACCGGCGGCAACTTTTCACCACCGCCGAAATGCCTTTCTGGCGGCAATAAGTACCGAAAGAACGGGGTAAAATGAGCTTGAGGGAGTAATTTGATGATCTTTGTTGTTATCAGATTACTCCCTCAAGCTTTGTTACATGAGTATGACCGATACGCTGAAAGACGCCCTACGAAAAGCCGCTATGTTCTGCGCCTATCAGGAACGCACACAACAGGACGTGCGCGACCGGCTAAAAGACTGGGGTGTCTGGGGCGATGATGCCGAAGAAGTTATTGCCGAACTGATTCAGCAAAATTACCTGAACGAAGAGCGGTTCGCCAGGTCATTTGCCGGAGGCAAGTTCCGGGTCAAAAGCTGGGGTCGGCGGAAGATTCAGCAGCACCTGCAACAGCGCGGCATTACGGGCTATAACCTGCAACAGGCCATGAAAGAAATCGCTCCCGACGATTACCGTCAGACGCTCGCGGCCCTGCTCGATAAAAAACGCCAAAGCCTGCGCGACGATAACCCGCTGGTTATCAAACAGAAATTAGTTCGATACGCCCTCAGCAAAGGCTATGAATCCGAACTGGTTTTTTCGGTACTTGGCGACGAGTGACGTATATTTCGGCTTATGCGCAAGGTTTCGGTTATTCTGCTCAATTACAATTCCCACCGCTTCACGTTCGATTGCATTGCGTCGATACAGCAACAAACGCAGGGTGTTGACTACGAGATCATTATTGTCGATAATAACTCCTCTCCTACCGACGCTGACGCCCTTCGGCCACTTGCCGACGTGCCGGGCGTGAGGCTCATTCGCAGCCGTATCAATCTCGGCTTTTCGGGTGGCAATATGCTCGGCGTACAAGCTGCCGACCCGGCCACCGACTACTACTATTTCCTGAACAACGACTGCGTTTTGCGGACTAACGTGCTGGCCCAACTCACGGTTTTTATGGACGCTACACCCGACGCAGGTCTGTGTGGCGCACAGATGTTTGCGGGAGACGGCTCGCGGCAGGAAACGTTCGGCTATCTACCGACGGCTGTCAACAAGATTCTCGGTCATGGCGTAGCCCGGCTGCTTAACCCCGACCGCTACCCCAATCGTCGGCGCGTATATACCGAACCGGTTCGGGTGCCGTTTATCATGGGCAGTACGCTATTTGTGCGGGCGTCGGTGTTCCATGCCATTGGCGGGTTCGACGTGGCTCATTTTCTATACGTCGAAGAAGAGGATCTGGCAAAGCGGCTGCTGTTGCGGGGGTTCTACGCCTACTTAGTACCGCAGGCCGAGTATGTTCATTTCACGGGCCAAAGCACCGTTCGCAACTACGACATCGAGAAAGAACATTATATTTCGCTGTTTTATTATTTCCGAAAGTACCATTCGTGGCCGGAGCGGGCTTTGCTTCGGGCCTATTATGTTATCAAAAACGGACGGAAATTCCGGCGCAACCCAGTTTATGGCAAACTGGCCTGGTTTATCGGGCGTGGCAGCCCCATGCGCGAGAGCCTGCGCTACCGCCAAACCATCCGCGAACAATAAAGCCTGTATCTTGTTCAAGGTTCAACAAAACCATTCTGATTCGTATGCGTACACTTTTTCTATTCGCCACACTCATCTGCCTTGCAGCCTGTTCGCGCAACCCCGTTACGGGCAAGCGCGAGGTTATTTTAATGTCGGAAGAGCAGGAAAAAGCCTTAGGGGCAGAGTCGCACCCATCGATTGTTGCCACAATGGGCCTTTACGACGACAAAAAACTTCAGGCTTTCATTAACGAAAAAGGTATGGCAATGGCGCGCATTTCGCACCGGCCCAACCTGCCCTATCAGTTTCATATTGTTGATTCGCCCGTAGTAAATGCCTTTGCCGTGCCAGGCGGTTACGTGTATTTTACGCGCGGTATTATGGCCCACTTCAACAACGAAGCTGAATTTGCCGGGGTGCTGGGTCACGAAATCGGACACGTTACGGCCAAACACTCGGCTCGTCAGCAAAGCAGTCAGCTTTTCGGCACGGCGGGGCTGATTCTGGGGTCGGTGCTGCTCGACCGAACCGGCCAACTGACCGAAGCGGCTGCTCAGGGCCTACAGTTGGCATTGCTGGGCTATAGCCGCGCCCACGAGTCGGAGTCCGACGAAATTGGTGTACAATATTCCAGCAAAATTGGCTACGACGCCCGGCAAATGGCGAATTTCTTCGGCACCATCAAACGCATTCAGGATAATTCGGGCCAAAGCATTCCGCAGTTCCAGTCGACCCACCCCGATCCGGGCAACCGGCAGGCACGCGTGGGCAAGTTAGCGACTGACTATCAGGCTAAAAACCCCGGAAATTATGAAGTTGACCGCGAATCATACTTACGCATGATTGACGGTATTATTTTCGGAGAAGACCCCAAACAGGGTTTCGTGGAGAATGACCAGTTCTACCATCCTGAACTGCGTTTCCAGTTTCCGGTGCCGCGCGGCTGGACCCACCAGAACTCGCCCCAGCAGTTTCAGATGGGTGCTAAAGATGGACAATCGGCCATGATTCTGATGCTCGCCAAAGGCAATTCGCTCGATGAAGCGGCTCAGAATCTGGTAAAAGATCTGGGTTTGGTTGTCTCGGAAAATCAGCGCACCACCATCAACGGCAACCCGGCCATCGTGCTGATCTCGCAGCAGCAACAGCAACAGCAGCAGGGTCAGCCGCAACAGCAGCAAGACCCGCGCACCCGGCTCCAGATTGGCACTTGGCTCATTCAATATAACAACGCGATCTACGCGTTGCATGGGCTGGCACAGGCGCAGGCATTCAACAGCCGGTTCGATACGTTCCGGCAGGTGGCGGGTGGCTTCCGCGCCCTTACCGACCCCGACAAACTGAACCGCCAACCTGAGCGCGTCCGGGTTCGGCAGGCCCCGCGCGACGGTTCGTTTCAGGAGATTATGGCCGCCCTCGGTATGCCCGCCAGCCGACTCGAAGAGCTGGGGACGCTTAATAGTATGAAAGCCGGAGACCGGGTGGCGCGGGGTATTTGGTGAAAGTGATTGCGCGATAACCCCACCCCAACCCCTCCCCTGATTTCAGGGGAGGGGCTTGAACCGCGAAGCGTTAAGACTTCACTCCTCTTCTTGTTTTAAGGGATGGGTTGGGGGTGGGGTCACAACCCAAAAAACGCCTTCGCAAAATCCTCTGACTTCAGGTTCAGCCAGTTGGTGCGGTTTGCATCGAACTCATCGTATGTCAACGCCTGAATTTGCGTGGGCGTAAACGAGATAGGCGTACCCAGCACCGGATCAGCAGGTTTGCGTTTGGTAATAATACCCAGCCCGTGGTCGCAGTCGAGTACAAACACGTTCAGATCGGGGCGTTGGCTGCGTAGGTGAATGACGCTCCGCCACACGTCGCCATTCCAGACGCCCTCTTTCCAGTCGTCGAACCGGCCAGCCGCCTGCGCCGATTGCGGATTGCAATCGTGCATAATAATTACGCCATCGTTGCTCAAATAACGAAGCGTATTTTCAACGTCGCGGAGGGCGTAGTGGTATTCATGCATGCCATCGACTAAAGCGAGGTCAAGTTTTCGGCCTGCAAATACATGGTCGGCATCCTGGGTAAAAAAGTCGTCGCTGGTTTTCTCGAAATACTGATTGTATACGTTGTAGGGGTTTAGAATCGTTTTGCCAATTTTTCGGCCCGTGTCAAACATAAAATGAGGGTCAACGGCAACCTTGAATTTGCTTTGAACCCGAAAGAAAATTCGTCCGTTCTCAACGCCAATTTCAAGGTAATTGCGCAACCCTTTCTGGCGCATGAGGGCCTGGATCAGTTCTAAACGATTCATTGGACAGCGGTTAGTGGCCCCAAAAGTACAATTCTGTAGCGTCTATAACCGCTCAATACGTGCCTTTGAACCGGTGGTCGAATCGTTTCTGCTGCACTTTGTTAAGCGGAATCTGCATTCCCTGCGTGGTTTCGAGCCAGGTAAATAGTTCTCCGCGTAGTTGTCGGGCAATGTCCTGATGCTGCGGACTACGGATCAGGTTATTCACCTCGCCGGGGTCATTTTGCAGGTCGTAGAGTTCGTTGGCATCCCAAACGCCGTAGTTGAAAATGTACTTGTAGCGGTCGGTGCGGGCGGCAAACATAGTGGGCGTCTGCGGAAAATCGACTTCCCAGTAATATTCGTAAAACGCCCGGTCGCGCCACGGAATGGTTTTTCCGGCCAGGAGCGGCAAAAACGAATTTCCCTGCATCTGTGCCGGTTTGGGCAGGCCCGCATAATTGAGCAACATGGGCGCAATGTCGATGTTCTGCACCACCGATGTGAGTTTTGTGCCGGGTTTTACCACCGCCGGGCAGCGAACCAGCAGCGGCACCCGCATCGATTCGTCATAAGCATGGCGTTTGTCGATTAAGCCGCGTTCGCCAAAACTGAAGCCGTTATCGCCCATATACACCACCATCGTGTTCTCCGACAGCCCGTTAGCCTCAAGCCAGGTCAGCACCCGCCCAACACTCTCATCGACGCCCAGCAGCGTTTCGGCATATTGCCGGTAAAAATCGTTGAATCCAATCTGGCCGTGGTACATGTAATCGACTCCGTGCCAGCTACCGCGCTGCTGTTTCACCCAGTTGGGCATATCGGCCACGTTCGCTTTCAAGGCACCCGTCTCCGGGTCGACGGACGGTTTCGGCCCCCAGATTTTGCTGGTATCGGTGGCGGTCAGATACATCGAGCGCGGGTAATTGATGGGTACGTTGCGGTACTGTCCCCGGTGCCGCCGTGTTGGCTCGAACATGGCATGAACGGCCTTGTGCGACAGATAGAGCATAAATGGCTTCTTCTTATCGACGGTGTTGAGCCATTTCACGGCATAGTCTGTCAGCAGGTCGGTGGTGTGGCTGCTGTCGGTATGGCTCACCTGCTTACCGTTAATATTGAAAGTTGGGTTATAGTAAACGCCCTGCCCTTTAAAACTGAGCCAGTAATCAAATCCGGGCTGGGGTTGGTCGCCGGTGTTTCCCATGTGCCATTTGCCAAGAAAGGCCGTCTGGTAGCCTGCTTTTTTCAGGTATTGCGGAAAAAACGTCAACCCTTTCGGCATCGGCGCGAAGTTATCGACCACCTTGTGCGTATGTGCATACTGCCCCGACAGAATACTGGCCCGGCTGGGCGAACACAGGGCCGTGCTGACGAAGGCGTTCTGAACATGGGCACCTTCGCGGGCGAGCCGGTCGAGATTGGGCGTTTGCAGGCCAGCCACTTTACCCGTAAAGCCCATAAAATCGTACCGATGATCGTCGGACAGGATAAAGATTATGTTTTTGGGTGTTGCTTTTGGAGCAGGAAGAAGGGCCGTAAGCGGCACTGAACCTATGAACAGGCCGAGACTCAGCACGGCAAGAAAGAAGTTTTTCATTCGCACAAAAGGGTTTATGTTTACCATCTCCCATTGTGCAGAAAAAGGAAAATCCCCGCCGAACATACCGTTGGGCAGGGATTTTGTAATGCCATGACGCGATATTGAGTTAGGCCACTTCCAGTTCAATCGACGCTGGACGATCCATGCGCCTGGATGCGTCCATAATTTCAATTCCAACCATCATACCATTGGCATCGTAGTCGATAACGACACCGGGACGGTCTTCATCACTTTCTTCTATCTGATTATCTGTCAGTCGGATATAAAGAATATCGACCTCACGATCATATTTCACTTTCATAAATACTTCTGTACTTTCGATGTCTTATAAACAGATTTTACAACATTTGGTTGCTTCTGTGCATTGACAAATACTCGTACTAAGTACGTACTATTTTCTTCAAATTCGATCAATGATTGATAAATTTTCTGACCTTGTTTCCCTGAGTCGTCATCTACTACTTGGTCAGGATTATTTAACACTCTTTTGAGAATCTCCTGTGTTATGTTGCGTTCTTTAGCTCGTTCTAAAGCATGTTTCGATATATAAATTCCATCTTCTAAGAAATGTTTTATCTCCTTCATTCATAATTTACAATTTTAGCTTGGTAAAGAAACAGTAGTTACTAACTATTTTCAGGTCAGCCCTTATGTGTTAGGCTGACCTGAAAATAATTTCTAAAAATCGGCATCCATTACAAACCCTTTCGGCTCTTCAACAACGGTAGTCGTTTCGGTTTCGGTGGCTTGCGGATTCTGCGCTGCGGCTTTCATGGCCCGGAATTTCGCCATCACTTCGCCCCGCTGATATTCGCCCACGCGCTTCTCGAAGAAATTGGTTTTGCCCTGCAACGAAATCATATCCATGAAATCGAAGGGGTTTGAGACGTTATAAAGTTTACGTAAACCAAGCGTTATCAGCAGGTGATCGGCCACGAAAGCAATGTACTGCTTCATCAGGTCAGCGTTCATGCCAATCAGCGATACGGGGAGCGCATCAGACACAAACTCCTGCTCGATTTCAACGGCGTTGCGGATGATGTCGTAAATCTGCGACTCCGGCAGTTTATTCGCGATATGATCGGTATAGAGCATACACGCAAAGTCGCGGTGCAGCCCTTCATCGCGCGAAATCAGCTCGTTCGAGAACGTCAGGCCGGGCATCATACCACGCTTTTTAAGCCAGTAAATCGAGCAGAACGATCCTGAGAAGAAAATGCCTTCTACAGCCGCAAACGCAATGAGCCGCTCGGCAAAGGAGCCATTATCGATCCAGCGCAAGGCCCATTCGGCTTTTTTCTGCACGCACGGAATGGTGTCGATTGCGTTGAGTAGCCGATCTTTCTCGGCGGGGTCTTTGATGTAGGTGTCGATCAGCAGCGAATAGGTTTCCGAGTGAATGTTTTCCATCATCACCTGAAACCCGTAGAAACATTTGGCTTCGGCATACTGCACCTCCGACAGGAAATTAACGGCCAGATTCTCGTTCACGATTCCGTCTGACGCGGCAAAGAACGCCAGCACGTGTGAGATAAAGTGCCGCTCGCCATCGTTCAGACTGTTCCAGTCTTTCATGTCCTGCCCGAGGTCAATTTCTTCGGCGGTCCAGAACGAGGCTTCATGGGTTTTGTAATACTCCCAAATATCCCAGTGTTTAATGGGAAACAGGACAAATCGGTTTTTGTCTTCTTCTAAAATCGGCTCAATGACATCGGCTTGTACCATGTTTATCTATACAATTTATGTGGAACTGACTGAGTTTTTCGTAGCAAGAGAAAAGGCACTACAGCGCGTAGAGAAGGATAGACAAAATTAAGCTTTTGCCTCTCCCCTGCAAGCCCGTTCGCTTATAGACTTCGATGAAGACAAAAAAGAAACCGGCTTATGCTTTCGCTATCAGCCGGTTAGGAAAGAATGTATTAGGTAGATTCTTAAAATAGTTCTGTTAGCGGGTCAAAGGGGTTTCTTTTCTGGGTCGTCAGGACTGAAGCTTCCTCTTTACAGCAAAGTAATGTTTACTTATAGCAAAGGTGTACGTCTTAGTAAACGTAGAACCTTTGCTCGATTATTGGATCTGTTAAAGGCCAGAAAACCAGTCAAATCGTCACCCGAGGTGGTTTGGAAATCTTCGTTAAAATGAATAATCATAGTACTCGTTACGATAAAATGTGTGTACGTCGGCCATTTCGGGGGTGCGTTGAGCGTTTTAGCGTAAAACACCCAATGGCGTCAATTTGTGTTAGACCTGCTACCATATTACATCTATGAGGGGGCGATAAATTTTTCGTCTGCCGAAATAACAGGGATGTTTTCGGCCAATGCCGTAGCCAGGATCAAACGGTCAAAAAAATCGCAGTGGTCGTCGTAGAGAAGAATTTCGTCATGGCTGTTCCCGCGAGGAAACCCCCTGCTTTAGCTGGGGGAGGAATCGCGCCGGGCCGACGTTCGGCAGCAAGCCGTATCGACGGACCGCCGAAGGGTTGCAAAGCCAGTGCGCGGGTGGACACAACGACTCCAACGTTTACAAATAAACTATTCAATTCAGTGAACTATTGTAACGCAAATGCCGTTACATAATCGTGAAGATTACCGCCAAAATACACCTTCGTCCAACACCGGAACAGGCTGCCGCACTCCTGGGTACGCTCCTGGAAGCGAACGCGGCCTGCAATGCACTGGCTCAATATGCCTTTGAGCATAAGGTATTCAAGCAGTATGACCTTCACAAAGCGCAGTACTACAACCTGAAAGAAACGTTCCGGCTCAGTTCTCAACTGATTATTCGCTGTCTGTCCAAAGTAGCTGACAGCTACAAACTCGATAAGGAAAACCAACGAACGTTCAGGGCTACGGGCGGTATCGCCTACGATGCGCGTATTCTTTCCATCAACCCCGCCAAATCCATCGCGTCTATCTGGACAGTTGACGGTCGGCTGAAAATCCCCTACACCACCAATGCCCACAACCAACGATTGCTTGCCTTTCAGAAGGGCGAATCGGACTTGGTCTTGGTGAAGGGGAAGTACTTCCTGCTGTTGACCTGTGATATACCCGACGAAAACACGGATGAGTTTGACGACGTGTTGGGTGTTGATTTGGGCATTGTCTCGATTGCAACCGACAGCGACGGACAGACCTTTAGCGGGGCAAAGGTTGAAGCCGCCCGTCAGTGGTATGCCAAACGTCGGGGTGTTCTGCAAAGCGTTGGTACGAAGTCGGCCAAACGCAGCCTGAAAAAGTTGTCGGGCAAACAAAAACGGTTTCAACGTGATACCAACCACGTAATCAGCAAGTCTCTTGTGGTGAAGGCTAAGGCAACTTCCCGCGCTATCAGCATGGAAAATCTGAAAGGAATTTCTAAGCAGGTACGCAAGGAAGCAAAACGGTTGCGCCAGCCCCAACGGGCTAAACACAGTAATTGGTCGTTCGACCAGTTGAAACAATTCGTCGGCTACAAATGCCAGTTGTACGGCGTTGTTCTCACAACCATTGACCCGCGCAACACGTCCCGAACGTGCCATGTATGCGGGCATTGTGCGAAGGCGAACCGCCGTTCGCAAGCTGAATTTGTATGTCGGTCTTGCTTCCATTCTGACTCTGCCGATGTGAACGCGGCAAAGAACATTAAGTTATTGGGTCGCCAATCAACCGGCCTATGGTCTCGGAGCTTTACGTTTCAGGGACAAGCCCCGCGCTTTAGCCGGGGGTAGTTGACTCATAATGTCATTGTCGCTGAGAGGTACATCCGTGGGAGAATTTTTTACGTACCGCTTCACCTGATTCTGCAGGGATTCCACTTCCACAAAATCAAATAATTTAAGCATTTCTAAAAAAGCCGCTTTTTTGGTAGGGTCAACCCGCAATACGATTCGTTCGGGTATACGACTTGCCGCTGATTGCATTGTCTTATTGTTTGCTGATAAGCAAAGTTAGGACGAAATGACTCTCATTCCTAAGTTAAGTAGCGGCCTTCTATCATGTGTGCCTCGGGTTATCTAAACCTCGCCCGAAAGCAACCTCTAATCACTCCACCCGAATGCCTTTCTTTGCCAGATACGCGCCGATGTTGATTGCGTGGCCGCTCATCAGTTCAACGTCGGTGTTCCAGTCAACGGTTTCGATGCGTTCGGGCGTAGCAATCATCACTACCTGCGCGTCGGTCAAAACCCAGATAATTTTCTGAACACCAAACGCAAACAGCTTGCGCGTTTTTTTGTAGAGGTAGCCCGTTTCTGTCAGGTCGGCAACGTCGGCATCAATATCGATTTCGATAGCCAGCAGGGGCGGCACGTCGGCATATTTTTTTGATATTTTGGCGGGTGTCAGTACGGTCTGATCGTAGATAGCAATATCGTTTGCCAGATTATTGCGGTGATCGATGTGAACGCCCGATTCGCCAGTGAGTATGAAGTAGGCGTCATCGTCAATAAATATGCCAATCTGAATAACTAAATAGGCTACAATAACAGACTGTAAGGTGCTGGCCCCTATAATTTCTTCAATCGTTTTTTTGCCGGATAAAACGTCGCGGTAGCCTTTGCGGTAGATGGGCCTGCCGTCCATGATTTCGTAAATCAGACGGTCAGGCACCCGGCCTTTGGGCTTCGGTACAGGTCGGCGAGGGCTGTCAATAGCGATTGTCATAGGCGTCGCAGCGTTGATGCATACATCAAAGATAGGGGAATCAACCCCAAAAAACCATTCACTCAAACCGCTGCTCGTTATGGCCGCTAAATACCGATATTGTACGTTGATTCAGAAAACCTATGCCGTACTCCATTGCGCTGTTAGACGACCATCGGGTTGTGCTCGAAAGTTTCGCCAATCTGCTTGCCACGTCGGGCAAGTTCGAGGTGGTGGGCATCGCGCACGACATAGCTTCGCTACGGGCAGTGCTGGCCAGTTCGGCAGTCGACGTGCTGGTGTCTGACCTGGTAATGCCAAATCAGAACGGGGCCGACCTGATTCCGGCGTTGAAAGCGCAATATCCCGAGCTGCGGGTGCTCATTCTGTCGGGGGCCGACGATGCCGAGCTGATTCGGCGGGCTATCCGCGCCGGTGCCGACGGTTTCGTAACCAAAACCGCCGACAAGACCGAGCTTTTCGATGCCCTGCTGACCGTGGCTTCGGGTCGGCGGTACGTCGATAGCCGGTTATATGACTTTACCGAATCAGCCGCCCTTACTCCCGATACACTGTTGACGGAACGCGAAGCCGAAGTGGCCCGGCTGATTATCGACGAACTGTCGAGCATGCAGATTGCCGAGCGGCTGTTTATTTCGTTCAACACGGTTGAAACGCACCGCAAGCACATCTACCAGAAGTTAGGCGTTACCACCTCGCTCGGACTGATGAAGTACGTGCTGAAACACGGCCTACGTTAAAACAGGCTGCTCTACCGGCAGCGAAATGGTGGCCTGCGTACCTCCACTTTCGCCCGCTTCGAGCCAGAACTGCCCGCCAATTGCCTTCGCCCGGTCGCGAATGCTTTGCAGCCCCATGCCTGCGTCGGCATCCGGGTTCAGTCCAATGCCATTGTCGTTGAGTTGCAGTGTGAGCCAGCCATTTTGCCCGCTCAGGTGCAGGTTAGCGTGCGTAGCATCGGCGTGCCGCAATACGTTCGTGCAGAGTTCCAGACAGATCACGTAGAGGTGAAAAGTAACTTCGGGCAAAAGCGGGCGCACATCGGCGAGGTCGCAGGTTAGCGAAAACCGGGTTTTGCCAGCCGTGTTCATTTGCTTCAGCAGGCTTTTGAGCGAAGTGGCGAGGTTTTGCTGAAGCAGTTGTTCGGGAATGAGGTTGTGCGACAACTGCCGCACCCGCGCCACGGCGTCGTTGAGCAGGTTCAGGCTGTTTTCATACAGCTTTTTCTCGCGTGGGGGCAGCGTATCGGCGTCGATAGTCTGAAACGTCATCTTCGTGGCGCCGAGCAGGCTGCTTACCTGATCGTGTAGTTCGCTGGCTACGCGCCTGCGCTCGATGGTTTGCCCGCGCAGCAGTGCCTGTTCGATTTCGCGGTTTTTTATCCGCAACGCCAGGTTACTGCGCCGAAGCCGAAGGCTATAATAGAGCAGCAGCAGCCCGAGCAGACTGATAATTGCCAGCCCTGCGAAGAGTTGTTTTTTCTGCCGTTCCTGCGCCTGTAAGCCCAAGCGTAACTGATTGATTTTCAACTGCCTGATTGTGCTTTGCTGTACGCTTTGCTTTTGCGCCGACTGGGCTTTGAGTTGCTGGGTTTCGAGCTGGTGTTTGAGCGCGTTGGTCTGGGCGGTCCGGCGTAATTCGTTGGCCTGCACCATACTGTTGAGCCGGTCGATCTCGGCCTGTTTAGCCAGCGTCTGGTACCGCTGCTGCTGCATAAGCTGCTCCTGCCGGTGGGTTGTTTCGAGCCGTTCGCGCTCATAACGGGCTTTTATCCGCAGGCTTTCGGTTTGGTTGACCGCTTCCTGCCGCTGCTGTTTTGTTTCGTTGTACAATTGCTGGTATGCAAACGCATTTTTCCAGTCCTGCTGCCGCTCGTAGGCCCGAACCAGCACCGAGTACGCCATCTGCCGCGTCACTAAAACCGTCTGATTTTTGGTTAACGCTTCCTTTGCGGCATTAATGGCATTGTCGTACTCATTCATCATCAGATACGTATTTGCCAGATCGGCCAGTGCGTCGGACTGGGGCAGTGGCGCATTGAGCTGCGCCCAGTACTGCACTGATCGACGCAAATAGGGTAACGCTTGTGCCGGTTTGTTGAGGCTGTTATATAAACTTCCGATATCGTTGGTCAAATAGCCTTTGCTCGATAGTGATGCTTTCATCTGCTCAACAATCTGCCAGGCCGTCAGATAATGGGTTTCGGCCCGGTCGAACTGCCGTTTTTCTTTGTAAGCATCTGCCAGGCACTTATGCAGGTCGGCAAGGTGTATGCGGTCGCTTTTGGCGTCATGTTGAAACCCGGTAATAGCTTTCTGCAAATACGAGATGGCTTCATCGTATTCGCCAATAGCGGTGCTGATCGTACCCAGATTGCGATACAGCCGCCAGAAATAATAATTCTTCAATTCGGGCGTGGTTTCGGCTAAGGCAAGTACCTTATAGTTGATGCCGATAGCCTTCGGATAGTCGAGCCGGAAGCCCCGGTAGTACCGCTCGATCAGCAACAGTCCTTTAATCTGAAACTTGGTGTTTTGGTGGCGTTCGGCCAGCCTGACGAGTTGGCTGGCAATTACGAGCGCACTATCGCGGTGAGTCATACCGCTGTAATGCACGTAGGCGATGTAATGCATAAACTCCATCCGGGCCGTGTCGACCATAGCCGATGGGCGCAGGCGGTTAAGCGCGAGCAGGCGCGTTCGGGTAGCCTGAACCAGACTATCGACGTATCGCTGATCCAGGCTGCGGTCGAAATTGAACGGGGGCGTGTCGTATTGCTGCGCCCATAGCGGAAGCGTCAGGCTCATGCAGTACACCAGCCACAGCAGTAGTTTGATTGACTTCATAGTTGGCAGAGAACGAATCATCACAGACCATTAGCCCGCCTGTAGCCAAAAAATCACTGAATTCGGTGACGCCAATTCACGGTTTTCGGTGATTTTTTGGGGCTGACAAAAGAGGAGCTTTGTACCAGTAATGAATTGATTTACAACCTAAAGGTAACTCCTCTTAATCAATGAAACGAATCGCTTTAGCCACCGCTTACTTAACGGTAACGAGCCTGCTGGCTTGGGGCCAGACATCGGCTAATCTGACCTCCGACGACCTGTCGTCAACTCACCATTCTGAACCAGCCGACGCGTTTGCTCCGCTGAATAATGATGCTTCTTTTCCGGGTGGTCATCTGGCTCTGCAAGATTACCTGCAAAGCATCGATCTGTACCCCTACCAGGCCCGTCAGGCGCAGGTAGAAGGCACGGTGAAAGTGCGCTTTCGGGTGCAACCCAACGGCTATCTTATCGACGTCCGCGTAACCCAGTCGCACGGGCAATTGCTCGATCAGGCGGCTTTGCAAACGATTGAGCAGATGCCCCGCTGGTATCCGGCCCACCGCAACGGCATGAGCGTGGCGCAGGCTATTGAACTACCTATTACGTTTCGTCTTGACTAATCCGACGCATTATCCATGAAAACGCTATTTATTGCTCTCATCGCCACGCTGTTGGCGGCTGTGGTGTCGCGGGTCAATCGCTTTCCTTATCTCGATTTCGACAGCTTTGATTTTGATATAACGTGGGAAGACATTACGGATGACTTGTGGCCGTAATTTGTGGCAGGCGCGTCGGAACCCCGACGCGCCTGTTTTACGTTGCTATTTAGAATAGGCTGAACGCAACGTGACCACAGAAGAAACCGTTATTGGGCAACCCGCCCATCTGACTGATATTGACTTAACGGGCTACGACCAGATCGACGTACTGGGTGCCCGCGAGCATAATCTCAAAAACATCGACGTATCTATTCCGCGCAACAAATTAGTCGTTGTAACGGGTATCAGTGGCTCCGGCAAATCGTCGCTCGCGTTTGATACCATTTATGCCGAAGGGCAACGTCGGTATATGGAAAGCTTCTCGGCCTACGCCCGCTCATTCATCGGCGATATGGAACGGCCCGACGTCGATAAGATCAACGGCCTGAGTCCGGTGATTTCCATTGAGCAGAAAACGACGTCAAAAAACCCCCGCTCCACTGTCGGCACGACTACTGAGATTTACGATTTTCTGCGATTGCTTTACGCCCGCGCTGGTGAAGCGTTTTCGTACATTACGGGCCGAAAAATGGAGCGGCAATCACAGGATCAGATTATCGATACCATTCTGAGTCAGTACGAAGGGCAGAAATTAACGTTGCTGGCTCCGGTTATCAGGGGTCGCAAAGGGCACTACCGCGAACTGTTCGTGCAGATTGCCAAAACGGGCTACACCAAAGTGCGGGTCGATGGCGTGGTACAGGACATTGTGCCAAAGATGCAGTTGGATCGCTACAAAATCCACGATGTTGAAATTGTAATTGACCGGCTGGTGCCAAAACCCGACGACCGCTACCGGCTCAGTCAGTCGGTACAGACCGCGTTGAAGCAGGGGAAGGGGGCTATGCAAATGCTCGACGGCAGCGGACATCTGGTTTATTTTTCGCAAAACCTGATGGACCCTGAATCGGGCATCAGCTACGACGAACCTTCGCCTAACTCATTTTCGTTTAACTCGCCCTACGGTGCCTGCCCGGTGTGCAATGGGCTGGGCATTGTCGAGGAAATTACCGAAGAATCAGTTATTCCCGATAAGTCGCTAAGTATCAGTCGCGGTGCCATTGCTCCGCTGGGCGAATACCGCGAACTCTGGATTTTCAAGGAAATCGAAGCCATCCTGAAAAAGTACAAGCTAAACCTCAGCACACCCGTTGCCCGATACCCGGAAGACCTTCTGTACGCGCTGATGTATGGTACTGAAGACGAGGCAACCGTACCCAGTAAAAAGTATCCGGGAGAAGACTATTATAGCTTTAAGTTCGACGGTATTGTGAACTTCCTGAAACGGCAGCAGGAAACTGGCAACGACAAGATTCAGGATTGGCTCAAAGATTTTATGGTCGTGAACACCTGCCCCGAATGCAACGGTGCCCGGCTGAAAAAAGAATCGCTATACTTTAAAATCGATCAGAAGAACATTTCTGAACTCGCCCGCATGGACGTTTCGGAACTGGCGCAGTGGTTTGTCGGCGTTGAGACCCGCATGACCGACCGGCAGAACGTGATCGGCAAAGAAATTCTGAAAGAGATTCGCAAGCGCATCGGATTTCTGGTCGATATTGGCCTGGATTACCTCACGCTCGACCGTCCGCTGAAAACGCTGTCGGGGGGCGAAGCGCAGCGGATTCGGCTTGCCACGCAAATCGGGACGCAGCTTGTGGGCGTGCTGTACATCATGGATGAACCCAGCATTGGCCTGCATCAGCGCGACAACGTAAAGCTTATCGAATCGCTTAAGAATCTGCGCGATTTGGGCAATACGGTACTCGTTGTCGAGCACGACAAAGACATGATGCTGGAGTCGGACTATATTCTCGACATCGGCCCCGGTGCTGGTCGGCATGGCGGGCAGGTAGTTGGACACGGCACACCCAACGAGTTTCTTAAAAATGGCAGCACCACCGCCGATTACCTCAGCGGTCGGCGGGCTATCGACGTACCGACCGACCGGCGCAAAGGAAATGGCAAATTCCTGCTCATCAAGAATGCGACGGGCCACAACCTGAAAAACGTGACGCTGAAACTGCCACTCGGCAAAATGGTCTGCATCACGGGCGTATCGGGCAGCGGCAAATCGTCGTTGATTCACGAAACGCTGTTTCCGGTGCTGAACCGGCACTTTTATAAGTCGAAACGCGAGCCGCTGCCGTTCAAAACGGTTGAAGGGCTGGAGCATTTAGATAAAGTGATCGAGGTTGACCAATCGCCCATTGGCCGAACACCCCGCTCCAACCCGGCTACCTATACGGGTATGTTTTCGGAAATCAGACTGCTGTTTGCCGAACTGCCCGAAGCTAAAATTCGCGGCTACAAACCGGGCCGGTTTTCGTTCAACGTGAAAGGCGGGCGGTGCGAAGACTGCGAAGGCGCGGGCATGAAAAAAATCGAGATGGAGTTTCTGCCCGACGTACACGTACTGTGCGAAACCTGCAAAGGCAAACGCTTCAACCGCGAAACGCTGGAAGTGCGCTTCAAAGGCAAATCCATCGCCGACGTGCTGGACATGACCGTCGAACAGGCGTTGGACTACTTCGCCAGCCAGCCAAAAATTCTGCGTAAAGTGCAGACCCTGAACGATGTAGGATTGGGCTATATCACCCTCGGCCAACACGCTACAACGCTATCGGGCGGTGAAGCGCAGCGCGTAAAGTTAGCCGAAGAGTTATCGAAAAAAGACACCGGCAAAACCCTGTACATCTTAGACGAACCGACTACCGGCCTGCACTTCCAGGACATCGCCCACCTGCTCGATGTACTGAACAAACTCGCCGACAAGGGCAACACCGTACTCATCATCGAACACAACCTCGACGTCATCAAAGTGGCCGACCACGTAATCGACCTCGGCCCGGAAGGGGGCAACAAAGGTGGCCTAATCATTGCCGAAGGAACGCCCGAAAAAGTGGCGAACGCCAAAGGAAGCTACACCGGCAAGTTTCTGAAAGCGGAGTTGGGGTAGGTCTACCGCGCCAAATAACCGCCATCTACTGGATAATACGCCCCCGTTACGAACGACGCTTTGTCGGAGCTGAGCCAGATAACCAGTTCGGCTACTTCTTCGGCCCGGCCCAGCCGCCCAATAGGATGCAGGCCGATCAGCATCTGCTTCATGTCGGACGGAATCTGCGCCAGGAGGGGCGTATCGATGAATGCCGGCCCAACCGAGTTGATGCGAATGCTCTGCGGAGCATATTCGACAGCCGCCGTTTTGGTTAGGCCAAGCAGAGCATGTTTGGCCGCTACGTAGCCCGGCGAGGTTGCAAACGCCACTTGTCCCAAAATCGACGACATATTTACGATAGCCCCGCCACCTCCCTGCTTCAGTAGCTGCTGCAACTGGTATTTCATACAGTAAAAGACGCTATTCAGATTGATATTGATAACGTGCTGCCAGCCGTCGAGCGAGTAGTCGGCGGTGGGGTTTTGTTCGCCACCGATGCCCGCATTGTTACAGGCCATATCGAGCCGCCCGTATGCCGCAACTGTCTCGGCCACGAGTTGTTCGCACTGCGCCGGATCGCCCACGTCGGCCCGGACGAACGTAGCGTTTCCGCCCGCTGCCGCAATCTCATCCACGACCTGCTGCCCGTGTTCGTCGGCAATATCAGAGACAACTACACTGGCTCCGTGCTGCGCGTACAGCATGGCACATGCTTTGCCAATACCCGACCCGGCTCCCGTTACGAGGGCCACCTTCCCCTGCATATCTTTTTCCATAACTTCATTACGTTGATTACTGATGTCGTAAAGCTAACGATCTGAACGGTAGGTAGTAGCTGACCACCGACAGTATCGGACCTGATTCTTCTCCAATGGCCGTTGGTGGGGCAGTCTCAAACACCTATCTTCACCGTCTCAAAATTCATTGTGTTTGGCGTATGCGCTCCCCTTTCTTTTACGTTTTACTCCTCGTTTTAGTGGTTCTCGACGGCTGGCTTCTGGCCCATCCTAATCTAATTGGCCGGGCAGGGGTCTTCTTTTTCGAATACGATTACCTCGAAACGTTTCCTAAAGCCCTCGGCACCGTTGCGACTGTGGTGGGACTGGCATTGCTGATTGCCTGGGCCGTTGGTCGGCTGGGGCGTACCGTCGCGCTGTTGCTATTAATCATTCTGGTGCTGGCGTCGGGCTATTGGCTTTTCAATAATTTTCAGGCGTATAATTCCGGCGTTTATAAACTGACCGGTGCCGGTTTCCGCGCTGGTGCCATCCTGCTGCCGGGTCTGGTGGTGTTAGTATTCGGCGAAGCGTTGGTTCGGCGGCTGGGCAGGCTGTAATATGCTAACAATAACAGGATTGGACATGGCCGTACATAAAACTCGAATACAATGACTTTGCGTAAGTGGCTATGGGTATTACTATTGGCACAAACAGGCTCTCAACTGTTTGCACAGGATGCTGAACAGCAAACAGCCGGGCGGGCCAATGGTTCGGGCCTGTCGGCAATTTACCTCCTCCGGCCCGACCGCGTATTCGACGGGGAAACCATGCACGAGGGGTGGGTAGTACGAATCAACGGCAACAAGATTGAAGCCGTCGGGCCAGCCGCCAGTGTAGCTGCCAACGGTGGGGAACAATCCGGCGTTTCGGTGGTCGACCTGAAGGGCACCACCTTGCTGCCGGGTTTCATTGAGGGGCATTCGCATCTGCTGCTACACCCATACAATGAAACACCCTGGGACGATCAGGTTCTCAAAGAAGCGCGGTCGCTGCGGGTGGCGCGGGCAACGGTTCACGCCCGGAAAACATTGCTGGCGGGTTTTACGACCGTGCGCGACCTCGGCACAGAAGGGGCCGATTACGACGATGTTGGTCTGAAACACGCTATCGAACAGGGTATTATTCCCGGCCCGCGTATGGTGGTGGTTACGCGGGCACTTATCGCAACGGGCAGTTACGCGCCGAAAGGGTTTAGCCCCGACATAACCGTGCCGCAGGGTGCCGAAGAAGCCGACGGACACGATGCGCTGATTCGGGCTGTGCGGACGCAGATTGGCAAAGGAGCCGATGCTATAAAAGTATATGCCGACTACCGTTGGGGGCTGATGGCCGAAGCCCGCCCAACCTTCTCAGTCGATGAACTAAAGCTCATTGTCAAAACTGCCCGCAGCAGCGGACGGGGTGTAGTAGCCCACGCCAGCACTGCCGAAGGTATGCATCGGGCTATTCTGGCGGGGGTCGAAACGGTTGAACACGGCGATGCCGGAACGCCCGAAATTTTCGCCCTGATGAAGCAGCGGGGCGTGGCCCTCTGCCCTACCCTCGCGGCAGGCGATGCCGTGAGCCAATACCGGGGCTGGAAAAAAGGCACTGAGCCCGAACCCGAACGCATTCGGCAAAAGCGCGTTACGTTTCGGCAGGCTCTCGACGCGGGGGTGACGCTTTGCGCCGGGGGCGACGTGGGCGTATTTGCGCACGGCGACAATGCCCGCGAACTGGAGATGATGGTTGACTACGGCATGAACCCGCTCGATGTGTTGCGGTCAGCTACATCGGTCAATGCCGATGTCTTTCACCTCGCCGACCGGGGGCGCATACGGCCCGGTTTACTGGCCGACCTGGTGGCGGTGGCGGGTGATCCGTCGCGGCAAATCAGCGATCTACGGCGGGTTCGTCGGGTCTGGAAAGGGGGCGTATTGCATCTGCCTGAGTGAAAAACTATTCGCAGGCTGGTGAGTTTTATCATTGACGTGTTATAAACCGGCTTTTTTCAATCCAGTATGACCGACGTTCGGGTTTTTGGGCTATTTTCGCCGGGTAATCGACCATTGACCTGCTAATCCATTCGTCCTGAATACTCTACCCTGATTTTTTTATGGCAAACAATGCTGAATTAACCGTCGACGGTAAGTCGTACTCATTTCCAGTTCTGGAAGGAAGCGAACACGAAAAAGCCTTCGACATATCGGCCCTCCGTGACCAAACCGGCTACGTAACCTTAGACCGGGGTTATAAAAATACCGGTGCTACCCAAAGTGCTATTACGTTCCTCGACGGTGAAGAAGGTATTTTGCGCTACCGGGGTTATTCTATTGAAGACTTAGCCTCTAAAGCCTCTTTTCTGGAAGTTGCGTACCTGCTCATCTACGGCGAACTACCCACTGCCAATCAATACGAAACGTTCAGCAACGGCATTCGTCGGCATACGCTCGTGAACGAAGACATGCGCAAAATCTTCGACGGATTCCCGGTTTCGGCACACCCGATGTGTGTACTGGCATCGCTGGTGAGTGCAATGAGCGCGTTTTATCCCGACTCTTACGAAGGCAACAAAAACCCTGACCTGCACATCGTTCGGTTGCTGGCCAAGCTGCCAACACTGGCAACGTGGTCGTATAAACGGGCACTCGGCCATCCGATTAACTACCCCAAAAATCAGCTTGACTACATCCCGAACTTCCTGCACATGATGTTCGCGCTGCCGGTAGAAGACTATAAAGTTGATCCGGTAGTTGCCGAAGCCCTGAACGTGCTGCTGATTCTACACGCCGACCACGAACAGAACTGCTCAACCAGCACGGTTCGGCTTGTGGGTTCGTCGCAGGCCAATCTGTATTCGTCTATTTCGGCAGGCATCAGTGCTTTGTGGGGGCCACTACACGGCGGAGCCAATCAGGAAGTAATCGAGATGCTCGAAGACATTAAAGCCGACGGTGGCGACGTGGGTAAATACATCGACATGGCGAAAAACGCCAAAACTACGGGCTTCCGGCTGTTCGGTTTCGGGCACCGTGTCTACAAAAACTTCGACCCACGCGCCAAAATCATTAAAAAAGCTGCCGACGACGTGCTGGCGAAATTAGGCGTGAACGACCCCGTTCTGGAAATTGCCAAAGGGCTGGAAGAAGCCGCCCTGAACGATCCGTACTTCGTACAGCGCAAACTATACCCGAACGTCGATTTCTACTCCGGCATCATCTATCGCGCCCTCGGCATCCCAACCAACATGTTTACGGTGATGTTTGCCATCGGTCGTTTGCCGGGCTGGATTGCACAATGGAAAGAAATGCGCGAGCAGAAAGAACCCATTGGTCGCCCGCGCCAGATTTACACCGGTGCCACTCTCCGCGAGTTTGTTCCACTGGAACAGCGGTAACTTTTCTCGCATTAGCAATAAAAAAGGGCTGATTATCAGCCCTTTTTTATTGCTAATGCGAGAAAAGTTAATCTTCGATTTCACCTTCGTCGTCACCGTTGGTAGCGGCCAGAACGGGATCGATCAGCGCGTTTTCATCCTCGTTGATTTTCGCCCGGATTTTGCCTTCCAGTTCGGCCATGAGTTCGGGGTTGTCGAGCAGCAGTTCTTTCACGGCATCGCGACCCTGCGCCAGACGGCTTGTGCCATAGGAGAACCACGAACCCGACTTTTTCACAATTTCCATCTCAACGGCGAGGTCGAGTATTTCGCCCACCTTCGAGATGCCCTGTCCGTACATAATGTCGAATTCAACGACTTTGAAGGGGGCGGCCAATTTGTTTTTCACCACTTTCACCTTCGTGCGGTTGCCCACCACATTATCGGCTCCTTCTTTGATTTGACCAATACGCCGGATGTCGATCCGCACCGATGCGTAGAATTTGAGCGCGTTACCACCGGTGGTAGTTTCGGGATTGCCGAACATTACGCCTATTTTCTCGCGCAACTGGTTGATAAAAATACAGCAGCAGCCGGTTTTGTTGATGGTGCCGGTCAGTTTCCGCAGTGCCTGACTCATCAGGCGGGCTTGCAGACCCATTTTGCTTTCGCCCATCTCGCCTTCGATTTCGGCTTTGGGCACCAGCGCAGCAACGGAGTCGATTACGATAATGTCAATAGCCCCGGAGCTAATCAGGTGTTCGGCGATTTCAAGGGCCTGTTCGCCATTATCGGGCTGTGAAATAAGCAGATTTTTAGTGTCGATACCGAGTTTTTCGGCATACGCACGGTCGAAGGCGTGTTCGGCGTCGATAAAGGCTGCCAAACCGCCATTCTTCTGCGCTTCGGCGATGCAGTGCATCGTCAGCGTGGTTTTACCCGACGATTCGGGACCGTAAATTTCGACAACGCGACCACGCGGTACACCGCCAATGCCCAATGCCAGATCCAGACCCAATGAGCCGGTCGAGATCACCGGAACGTCAACGACTTTGCTTTCGCTGAGCCGCATCACGGTGCCTTTTCCGAAGGCTTTGTCCAATTTTTCGATGGTGGTCTGGAGGGCTTTTAACTTATTGTCAGTAGCAGATGCCGTGGCTTGCGCCGTATCTGATTTTGCCATGTTGGATGGTTGTTTAAACAGATAAAATTAGCCAAAAACAGCCACTTTTCCAAGTGAGTTTCCGGAAATAAACTACCGTTTCTGACGTAAAGCCGCAGCTCCGGCTTCGGCTGTTAAGCAGGTATCCTATCCGCTTAAACAACTGAAGCCAGCACTGCGGCTTTGCCTAACTTTACAACGTTGAATCGACTGGCGCAGGCTGCTGTTGCACAGGCGGTTGCGACTGCGTTTGGGGCTGAGGCTGCTGTTGCTGCGGGTAGCCCTGCTGCTGACCGCCGGGGTAATTTGGGTTTACACCGTAGGGCGTAGCCGGGCCAACAATTTCGACACTCGTGATGTAGTATTTCGTGTCGCCATTCCAGGGTAATTTCAGAATTTTCTCCTCGTAGTGTAACGTCACGCGCTGACCTGTTTTTACGGCTTGCGTAATCTGGCCCGCAACGGCTTCGTCTTTCACGGAAAAATCAAAATACTGGGGTGTCAGCGATCCGGTTTCGCCTGAGAAACCACCCACATTCAGTACGCCTTCGTAGGTTTTAAAAATAAACCCCCGGCGGCTGAATTTCGATACTGTTCCGGCGCGTTCGCCATCGCTGTAGCTCCAGCCGGTAAGGGCATACAGAATCCCGAAAACAACTAACAGAAACAGCAGGAAGTACAATAACCCTCGCATTGGATTGACTTGATTTAGTGGCAAAGAATGACCGCACAAATAAGACGATTTTTTCGGACAAACGTTTCAATTGCCAAACGCCGGGCCGTTCGGTTTGTTCAAGAAGCTGCGTCCTTTATAAACAATGTTGCATTATTCCGCGATTTATGTTACCACAAGTGCGGGTATAATACGTATTATAACCCCAATTTAATCACCTGATTCGATACTTTCACATTAAATAAACGGTCGTTCATACATAGAACTCAGTATTTGTCACCACCCGCTCACTTGCCTATTGGATTGCACTGCTTTTGTGCCATACATTTCGGAAACCATTCATACATCTGTCAACCTATCTTAATTTTATGGTATCAGTAGTGTTTTTAGAAAAACTTACGTCTGCCGAACACCGCGTACTGCTCTGCTGCATGACCGACGATTCGTGTAAATAAATTGCCGACAAACTAAACCTGAGCGTTGAGACGGTGAAGACGCACCGCAAGAATATAGCCCACAAAGCCGGAACGAAAGGTAAGGCCGAGTTCCGGCTTCTGCTGCGTCGGCTGGAGCAGGAAGCCGTATTGTGAGATTTCACCCCACCCCCGACCCCTCCCCGTTAGGGAGGGGAGGTTTACCCACAGAGCTGCGCTTTGGGTTTGTTTTCGTCGCATAGCGACCCAATATGTGTAGCTCCACAACCGTCTGAACCGCGTTTTCCGTCGCGTAGCGACCAAACCGATAGGGCGACTTGTTTGGTCGCTACGCGACGGAAAGCCCCGAGCGATGTTTGATGTCTACAGACATTGGGTCGCTATGCGACGGTTAGTCCCACACGGGTTTGTTGACCCAAGATGTGGGTAAACCTCACCGTTAGGGAGGAGCCGGGGGGTGGGGTCGTTACGGTTGTAGCAGGGCGGCTTTGATACGGTACGTTCGCTCTTCTGCGCCGTCGCGTTGACTGACAGTCATAAACAGGCTATCGGCCCGGCGCGTGGCTTCGCCCTGCAAAGCGGTTTTGTCGAGTTTCGGGGTTGAAGGTCTCAGGCGCAACCGATTGGGTGCCGGGTAGCCTGCCAACGGGCTGGGCAATGTGAGGTCACGCTGATAGAGCAGTACCGAAACCGAGTCGGGATGGCTACGCTGTGTAATCAGCACCGATACGCCCGCATACGTCTGTTGGGTAATTTGAGAGCCGGTGCCACGCTCAACGGCGACAATACCGACATAGCCGCCCAGAAACAATGAAGCCGATACCGCTGCCGACGGAGTAGGATCAGGGGCCGTGCAGCCAGTAAGCAGGAGTATTACACTACCGAGAGCGGGCAAAAATCGATTAGAACGGAACTTCATGATGTACATGGAGCCTACGGATTTTGGGCGTAAGCCGCTGTAAGAATAACGCCCGACAAGCCAATGTTCAAAGACCAACAGCCCAATCTCACCCCAAATTCACCCCAAACGGTGGTGCGCGGTATGTAGCTACCCCCTTACCTTTGTCCTAATCAACGGCCTAAGCCACGCTGCTTATGAAATCGTTTATGCTCACCCTGCCCGCCTATTTCTTTCTTCTGCTTGTTACGGGCAGTTGTAAGAAGGAGGTCATTGACGAACCCGCCCCGAATCTGGCGAATTGCCGAATTGTGCGGGAGGTGTATAAATCGATTCAGACAACTGACAACAAGGATGAAATTGAAAAAATCGAAGTGGATGGAAGGACTGTTACTATCGCTAAATATTGGGAGCGACGCTACACATACGACAAGGAAGGCAGATTATATACAGCCGCTGATTTTGTTTCTAATATTGAGGGATTTCGGACTCAATACACTTATCAAAAAGGTTATATTGTTGCATCCACAACTTTACGCGGAGCAACCAGCCAAGACACCATTTATTTAAATCCACAAGGATTAGCTATTGTCAACACAGATAGTGTTCGTTACGATGAAAATGGATTTCCTGTAGAGTTCTATTTTAAAGAGATTACAGTTAGAAAAAATACATATGTGGATGATAACTTAACAACAAGTCGTTACACTGTCTTGTTGGAAGACATTACAGACAAATATATATACAACACATCAAAGTTAAGCTTGCCAAATCTACATCCGTATTATGGTAAACTAAGTAAAAATTTAATAATAGGTTATACTCAAACTGTAAATAATAGCAAGTACTATCCCGTTGGGTTAGTTTTTGAAAAAAACTACAAATACATCTTCGACAAATTTGGAAGAGTATCCAGACGTCTTGCAAGTAGCAGGCGTATCAATCCCCTGTGGCCTTTTCAGGCTGACCCTGGCGGTGTTGGGATTACGGATTTCGAATACGATTGCCCCTAAATAAGTTTTCCGCCTTTTCCTGACAACCTCATTTCATGAGAAAACTTTCTCTGTTGTGTCTGGCCTTATGCGTGGTGTCGAATCGTGCGCTGTGCAGGACACCTCCTTCATAAAGGCTACTTTGCTAATCCCCCGCTCACAGACACTCAATCAAACTGCTAAGGACTTAGCCTGCTTCTCGTGATTATATTTTTTTAAGTTTTGGTACAAAGATTTCCGTGCTTGACGATATTGTTTAACGCATTCATTAATAGAATCTTGATCAACGATAGAACTTCCAATAGCTTTTTGTACTTTATGTATTTCGCTTATATCCTTTAAAGCCGAGTCAATTTTAATGTGGTTGGATTTGATTGACTTCACCAATTTTGAATGCCTATTCTCAGATTCCGTTGCAATTATTGTTTTTGTAATAACATTGAAAAACGGACAAAAGTTGTTTTCCAAACGATTATCACCACTATAGGTTTTGAACCCGCGCCGGTAGCTCAACCTTCGGCGCGGGTTGTGCTTTTTCGGGGTGGGTTTCCCGAAGTGTCCGGCGTATTTCGTTACTTTGCCGTCGGTAAAGATGCCCGCTTAACCGGCTGGTAATCATACCCGAAAACCGGCACACCGGTTCGACAGACTTTTTTCGTTGTTAACCTTATTTTACATCCTGAAAATGAGTACCATCCAGAGCATTCACGCCCGGCAGATTCTCGATTCGCGCGGCAACCCCACCGTTGAAGTAGACGTTCGCACCGAAAACGGCTTCCTGGGCCGTGCCGCCGTGCCATCGGGAGCTTCGACCGGCACTCACGAAGCCGTTGAACTCCGCGACGACGATGCCAAGGTTTACGTCGGCAAAGGCGTACTGAAAGCCGTATCGAACGTTAACGAACTGATCTTCCCGGAGTTAGTCGGCATCTCAGCGTTTGACCAGTCGATGATCGACAAAATCATGCTCGAACTCGACGGTACGCCGAACAAGGCCCGGTTGGGAGCCAATGCCATTCTGGGCGTGTCGCTGGCCGTGGCAAAAGCTGCCGCACAGGAAGCGGGTTTGCCGCTCTACCGCTACATTGGGGGCGTGAACGCCAACACACTGCCCGTACCAATGATGAACATCCTGAATGGCGGCTCACACGCCGATAACTCAATTGATTTTCAGGAGTTCATGGTAATGCCCGCCAGCGCAGCCAACTTCTCGGAAGCCCTGCGGATGGGTACGGAAATTTTCCATACGCTCAAGAAAGTACTGAAGAGTCAGGGCTTAGCCACGAACGTAGGCGACGAAGGCGGGTTTGCACCCAACATCAAATCGAACGAAGAAGCTATTCAGACCATTCTGCAAGCCATTGAAAAAGCAGGCTACCGGCCCGGCGAAGACGTTTGGATTGCGATGGACGCGGCCTCGTCGGAGTTCTACGACGCCGATGCGAAGCAGTACTACTTCAAAAAGTCGACCGGCGATAAGCTAACCTCGTCTGAAATGGCAGGCTACTGGAAAGAGTGGGTAAGCAAATACCCCATTCTGAGCATTGAAGACGGAATGGCCGAAGATGATTGGGACGGCTGGAAAATGCACACCGACCTGCTCAAAGACAAGAAAACACAACTCGTAGGCGACGACCTGTTCGTAACCAACGTAACGCGGCTGCAACAGGGCATCGACGGTGGTATTGCCAACGCTATTCTGGTGAAAGTAAACCAGATTGGTTCACTGACCGAAACCATCGACGCCGTGAATCTGGCGCACCGCAACTCGTACAAGAGCGTGATGTCGCACCGGTCGGGCGAAACCGAAGATTCGACCATTGCCGACCTCGCTGTGGCACTCAACACCGGCCAGATCAAAACTGGCTCGGCCTCGCGTTCCGACCGCATGGCGAAATACAACCAACTGCTGCGTATCGAAGAAGAACTCGGCGAAAGCGCGTACTTCCCAGGCGTTAAATTCTGAGTTATAGAGTTGTAGGGTTGTAAAGTTATAAAGTTCCTCCGGCTCCCGTTCGGATGCGTCAGCCAACTTTATAACTTTACAACTATACAACTTTATAACTTCGCTCCGGCTTATGCTCAACCGCATCCTCTCCCGTCTTCGCAATTTTTACGTCGCCACGGCTCTTGGGCTGCTGGTGTGGATGACCTTTTTCGATGCCAACGATCTGCCCTCGCAGATTCGAAACTGGCTGAAACTGCGCGAGTTGGAGAGTGAAGTGACCTTCTACAATGACCAGATTAAAGAGGTGCAACGCGCCCGGCGCGAAGTGTTGGGCAACGACCGGCTCCGCGAGAAATACGCCCGCGAACGCTATCTGATGAAGAAACCAACCGAAGACGTGTTTGTGATTGTCGATGAGAATAATGAACCGATTGAAAAACAGTGATGAGTGATGAACGATGAGTGATGAGCGGGCTGAAGCAAGCAAACTCATCACTCATCGTTCATCACTCATCACTCACCACTATGATAAGCGTTCTCTTCGTTTGTTTAGGCAACATTTGCCGGTCGCCGGTGGCCGAAGGGTCGTTTCGGCAGTTGGTGGCGGAAGCGGGGTTGAGTGAGCAAATTCAGTGCGATTCGGCAGGAACGTCCTCGTACCATATCGGGCAGTTACCCGACCGCCGAACCCGCGACAATGCGCTCGAACGCGGTCTGACACTGACACACCGCGCCCGACGTCTGACTGGCGAAGACCTGGCACAGTTCGATTACTTTGTAGCGATGGACGAGCAGAATCTGGAAGCCATCGAGAAATTAAATTACCGCGCCACGGGCCTGCATACGTCCGATACGATATTTCTGCTTCGCGAGTTCGACCCCGCCGTTAACGACCAGCCTAACGTGCCCGATCCGTATTATGAAGGCCCGGAGGTATTTGAAGAAGTCTACCAAATCTGCCACCGCTGCTGCGGGCAGTTAGTAACGTACCTGGCGCAGCAACATAAATTTTTATTGAATGATAGATTGGTTGAATGATTGAATAACTCCAGACGAAACATTCAATCATTCAATCAGTCTATCATTCAATCACTCACCTATGAACAAAAAAGTTATTCTCATCATTCTCGACGGGTGGGGTATTCCGCTGAAGCCCGAAGTGTCGGCCATTGAAGCGGCTCATGTGCCGTTTATGCGGTCACTGTATCCCAAATATCCGAACAGTACACTTGAGGCATCGGGACTGGCCGTGGGCTTACCTGCCGGGCAAATGGGCAACTCGGAAGTGGGCCATATGAATCTTGGCGCGGGCCGGGTGGTGTACCAGGATTTGGTTAAAATCAACAAAGCGGTTGACGAACATACGCTCGATACGGAGCCGGTGCTGGTCGAATCGCTGGAGTACGCCAAACACACTGGCAAAAAGGTGCATTTCATTGGTCTGGTATCCGACGGGGGCGTTCATGCCCACATCGAACACCTGAAAGGGCTGCTTTCCATCGCTCACACGCACGGCCTGACCAACGTTTTCGTTCACACTTTTACGGATGGCCGTGATACCGATCCTAAAAGTGGGGTTGGCTTTCTGGCTGATTTACAGGCGCACATGGCCGCAACAACGGGGCAGATTGCCAGCGTAACGGGCCGGTATTTCGCGATGGACCGCGACAACCGATGGGAACGGGTAAAAATAGCCTACGACGCGCTGGTAAACGGCATTGGCGACGCGGTTTGTACGCCCGGCCACGTTGTTTCATCGCTTCAGGAATCGTATGACGCCGACGTGACCGATGAGTTCGTAAAGCCCATCATTGTTACCAACCCTGACGGTTCGCCATTGGCAAAAATCGAAGAGGGCGACGTAGTGCTGTGTTTCAACTTCCGTACCGACCGGGGCCGCGAGATTACGCAGGCACTTACACAGAAGGATTTTCCCGAACTGGGAATGCATAAGTTGGCTCTCGACTACATTACAATGACCAAATACGACGACGAGTTTGTGGGCGTAAAAGTCATTTTCGAGAAAGACAATTTAGAAAAAACGCTGGGCGAGGTGATTGCCGGAGCAGGCCGGAAACAGATTCGGATTGCCGAAACCGAGAAATACCCACACGTTACATTCTTCTTTTCGGGTGGTCGAGAGGAGCCGTTCGCGGGCGAAAAACGCATTCTGTGTCCATCGCCCAAAGAGATGACCATCACCGACGCCGAGGGCAACACCACCGTTGTTCCGGTCAAAACTTACGATCAGAAACCCGAAATGGCGGCATACGCCATTCGTGATGCTATTATCCCGGAGTTGCAGAACGAAGAAACGGATTTTATTTGTCTCAATTTCGCCAACACGGATATGGTGGGCCATACGGGCGTATTTGAAGCGGTGAAAATTGCCGCCGAAACGGCAGACACCTGCACCAAAGCCGTAGTTGAAGCCGCACTCCAGCACGGCTACACGGCCATTATCATTGCCGATCACGGCAATGCCGAATACATGGTTAACGATGACGGTTCACCCAATACAGCCCACACGACGAATTTGGTGCCCTGTATCCTGGTTGATGCAACCTATCATCCAGCTTTAAACAACGGCAAACTCGCCGACATTGCCCCCACCATTCTTCACCTAATGGGCATTCAGCAACCCGAACAAATGACGGGCGTAAGTTTGATTCACCCGTAGAGACGCAAGATTTTGCGTCTCCTGACCGGATGGTTTTTGCGTCTCCTGGCAGTATCGTTCTCGCGTCTCCTGACCGGATGGTTCTCGCGTCTCCTAATCGGAGGACAGACACCCAAACACCCAAATAAAAAATCCCGCCAGAACGTTCTGGCGGGATTTTTTTATATAACGCCGACCCTGCGGGGCAACTCTACAGTTTACATATCCAGCAGCAGTCGGGCGGGGTCTTCGAGCATTTGCTTCACCCGCACCAGGAAACTAACTGATTCTTTACCGTCAATGATGCGGTGGTCGTAGCTAAGGGCTACGTACATAATCGGGCGAACCACAATTTCGCCGTTGACCACCACAGGCCGCTCCACAATGTTGTGCATTCCTAAAATGGCCGACTGCGGGGCATTGATAATCGGCGTCGACAGCATCGACCCGAAGGTACCGCCGTTTGTGATGGTGAACGTGCCACCCGTCATTTGTTCAATGGTCAGCTTATTGTCGCGGGCGAGACCAGCCAGCCGAACGATTTCTTTTTCAATGCCGGCGAAACTCATCTGCTCAGCGTTGCGAATTACCGGCACTACTAAGCCCCGGTCGGTCGAAACGGCGATAGAAATATCGCAGAAATCGTTGAACACGATTTGGTCGCCATCGATTTGGGCATTAACCGCCGGAAACTCCTTCAGAGCCGCGCAGACTGCTTTCGCGAAGAATGACATGAAGCCAAGACCCACGCCATGTTTCTCCTTGAATTTGTCTTTGTACTTGTTGCGCAGGTCCATGATCGGCTTCATGTCCACCTCATTGAAGGTCGTCAGCATAGCCGTTTCATTTTTCACAGCTACCAATCGACGGGCAATGGTCCGACGCAGCGAAGTCATTTTCTCGCGACGCTGGCTTCGGTTACCACCTGAAACGACAGGCTGCGAAGCCGGTTGCGCCGGAGCCGCTGGTTTAGCCGGAGCGGGTTGTGCGGCTGGTGCCGAAGGAGCAGGTGCCGCTGGTGACGGGCTACGTTCAGCCTTTTGGGCATCTTCTTTCGTGATGCGGCCATCAACGCCGGTGCCTTTCACCTGCTTTGGATCAATGCCTTTTTCGTCCAGAAGTTTAGCCGCTGCGGGCGAAGGATGATTGGCCGCATAGCTGTCATGTCCGTTGCTGCTGGTTGAAGCAGGCTGCGGAGCCGGTTGTGCTGGGGCGGCCACTGGCTGACCTGCCGGAGCATTGGTTTCAATTTTCGCAATCAGCGCACCAATGGGCAGCGTTTCGCCAGCCTGTGCCACGATACGCAGCGTACCGGCAGCTTCGGCGGGTAATTCAAACGTGGCTTTGTCTGATTCGAGTTCGCACAATACTTCGTCCAATGCCACCAGATCGCCGTCTTTCTTACTCCACGACGCAATCGTAACTTCCGTTACCGATTCGCCCACGGCGGGTACTTTCATTTCGATAACGTTCGCTGCCGCCGATGCCACAGGCGCGGCAGCGGGTTCGGCAACAGCCTGCAAAGCGGGGGTTGGGTCTTGTTCGGGCTTGGCCGAAGTTGCGGTAGGCTCGTCTGCTTTAGGAGCTTCGGCCTGAGCAGGTGCGGGAGTTGCGTTACCGCCGGGCGCGGCTCCGTCGGTTTCTATGGTGCAGATACTGGCCCCAATCGGCAATACGTCGCCCTCTTGTGCAAGAATGTGCAGAATGCCGTCGGCTTCGGCGGTCAGTTCAAAAGTGGCTTTATCGGAGTCAAGTCCGCAGAGAACGTCGTCCATTTTCACGTGGTCACCTTCTTTTTTATACCAGGTGCCTACGGTTACTTCCGTGATGCTTTCCCCCACGGCGGGAATTTTCATGTCAACGGCCATCTTTTTGAGGTTTACAGTTTGCCATCTTCAGTAAGCAATCATTTATGGCTTGCCTACTGAAGACGGTAAACTGTGTACTGTTGTTTTATTCAAATGCTCTCCGAACGATTTCGGCTTGTTCCTGCGTATGAATTTTGGCAAAACCAGTAGCTGGCGAGGCAGCCGCATGGCGCGAAATAATCGGCAGGCGCATGCCGCTTCGCAACAGGTATGTCCAGGCTCCCATGTTTTCAGGTTCTTCCTGTACCCAAATACGCTCGGCCTTACCGTAGGATGCCAACACGGCGTCTAACTGCTTTTGGGGCAGTGGAGCCAGTTGCTCCAGCCGCACAATCGCTACGTCGTCGCGCTGATCGGCCTGTTGCTTATCGAGCAGGTCATAATAAACCTTGCCCGTGCAGAGCAACACCCGCTTCACCTTCTTCGGATTGGCGTAGCTATCGCCCAGCACCTCCTGGAATGAGCCTTTCGTCAGGTCTTCCAACGGCGATACGCATTTGGGGTGCCGCAACAACGATTTGGGCGACATTACCACCAATGGCTTGCGGAACTGCCACGCCAC
This sequence comes from Spirosoma montaniterrae, assembly GCF_001988955.1. Lineage (NCBI taxonomy): Bacteria > Pseudomonadati > Bacteroidota > Cytophagia > Cytophagales > Cytophagaceae > Spirosoma > Spirosoma montaniterrae. Next base: position 4,007,335 of record NZ_CP014263.1, read on the forward strand.
CTGCCGACGCAACAGGTGGAAGAAGTTGGCGGGCGAAGTTACGTTTGCCACCACCATATTATACTCGGCATACAGTTGCAGGTAACGCTCGGGCCGGGCGTTCGAGTGTTCGGGACCTTGCCCCTCGTAGCCGTGCGGCAACAGCATCACCACCCCATTCTGAATTCCCCACTTCGATTCGCCAGCGGCAATAAACTGGTCGATAATGGTTTGCGCGCCGTTCGAGAAATCGCCGAACTGTGCTTCCCAGATAACCAGCGCATGGGGCGTTGCCATCGCGTAGCCATACTCGAAACCCAGCACGCCATACTCCGACAGCAGCGAATTATAAACCTGGAATTTTCGCTGCCCTTCCTGAATATGATCGAGCGACGAATACACCTCGTTGGTTTCTATATCGTGTAGCACGGCGTGGCGGTGTGAGAACGTGCCACGCTGTACGTCCTGTCCGCTTAGGCGGACAGGTTTGCCATCGAGCAGCAGCGACCCGTAAGCCAGCAACTCTGCCGTTCCCCAGTTCACCATGTTGGTTTCGGTCAGCATCGCCTGCCGGTCTTTCAGCAGTTTTTCGATCTGCTTCAATGGTTTGAAGCCTTCGGGCAACCTCACCAACGCCTTACCAATGGCCTGTATCGTGTCCATCGGTACGCCGGTTTCGGGCGACTGATCGAAGTCTGCCGGTTCACTAAACCGCAGTTCGGCCCAGTCGCGGTCGAGCCGGAGCGGTTTGTACGGGATTTCAGCTTTCTGCTTTACACGGTCGAGCCGGTCCTGCAACTGCTTCTTGAACTCAGCGTCCATGCGCGACGCCAGTTCGGCATCCACGTCGCCCCGTTCAATAAGGAACTTGTTGTAAATCTCGCGTGGGTTAGCGTGTTTGTCGATGATGTTGTACATCGTCGGCTGCGTAAACTTCGGTTCATCGGATTCGTTGTGGCCGTAGCGACGGTAACAAACCATATCGATAAACACATCGCGACTGAAGCGTTCGCGAAATTCAACGGCGAGTTTAGCACAGAAAATTACCGCTTCGGGATCATCGCCGTTGACGTGAAAAATCGGCGCGTCAATAATTTTGGCAATGTCTGAGCAGTAAATCGACGAACGGGCATCATCAAAATCAGTGGTGAAACCCACCTGGTTGTTGATCACAAAATGTACTGTGCCGCCGGTTTGGTAGCCTTTCAGCTTCGCCATCTGCGTCACTTCATACACAATACCCTGTCCGGCCACAGCCGCGTCGCCGTGAATCAGAATAGGCAGAATTTTGGTAAAGTCGCCACTGTATTCTTCATCGCCCTGTGCCCGCGCAAAGCCCTCAACCACCGGGTTCACGGCTTCGAGGTGCGATGGATTGGGGGCCAGTTTTACGCTGATTTGCTTGCCCGATGGCGTTTCGGTCAGACTCGAGTAGCCGAGGTGGTATTTCACGTCGCCATCGCCGTGTACGTCTTCAGGTACATTACCTTCAAAGCCATCGAACACCGCTTCGTAGGACTTGCCCAGTATGTTAACCAATACATTGAGCCGCCCCCGGTGTGCCATACCGATCATTACTTCTTCAACGCCCAGATCAGCCGCCGTACTAATGATGGTATCTAAGGCTGGAATGGTTGATTCACCCCCTTCGAGCGAGAATCGTTTTTGACCTAAGTATTTGGTTGCCAGAAAGTTCTCAAAAACGGTGGCTTCGTTCAGCTTTTCGAGGATACGCGTTTTTTCTGTGGCTGAAGGCGAGAAAACGAGGGCTTCCTTCTCAATTTTGTTCCGAAGCCAGTTTTTCTCTTCCATGTCGCGGATGTACATGTATTCGAAGCCAATGTTGCCCGCATAGATTTTCCGCAGCGACTCCATGATGGTTCGCAGCGTAGCGGGGCCAATACCGAGCAGTTTTCCCGATTCAAAAACCGTATTTAAATCTGCATCGGAGAGCGCGTAATCGGGCAGGTCAACGCGGGGCTGACGGTCTTTGCGTTCGCGCAGGGGATTGGTTTTCGCCAGCAAATGCCCCCTTGACCGGTAGGCTTTTATCAGGCTGGCAACCGATACTTCTTTCTCAGCATGGCTGGCATCAACGGGCTTGGCTTGCCCATTGGTAGCTACGCCGTTGGTCGTTGTTGTACCATTCGTTCCGTTGGTGGTCGCACCGGCGTGTTCGCCGTAGGTAAGTGAAAATTCAAATCCTTTAAAAAATTGCTGCCAGCTTGCATCAACTGACTGTGGGTCTTGCTTAAAAGACTGGTACAGTTGATCTACGTAGGCCGCGTCGGAGTTGGCAATATATGAGTATTGATCCATGACGAGGGCGCGTCGTTGTTTTGACTTGCAAAGGTAGCGTATCAATCAGACAGTTGACGGCAAATAATGGCGTTTTTATCAATTGGGTTGCAGGCCATAACGCGCTCACTAATACAACAGCATTTTTGTAGGTTTGGTTGAATAACTATTTTCCGACGAATCAACCGTTTGCGTTGGATTACGTAACGAAACAGGCCGTTTGCGAATGCCTGATTCGCCCTTTCCCGCACTCCTGCGTATATTTGACCAACAATCGCGCCCGCTGATTTCCCTTATGAACGTCGAAACGGCATCTTCTGCAACCTCGTATTCGTTACAGGCCCCACGCTGGCAACGGGCGTTGGGCATCCGGCCCGACGAAGTCCGGACGGTAGGGCTGTTTTTTCTGCATAATTTTCTGCTCGGCATCGGCACGATCCTGATTTACGTAGCGGCCAATGCTATTCTGCTCGAAAACCAGCCTGAAACCAGTTTGCCACTGGCATATATTTTTTCGGCGATGGGCATGATACTGGTTGGGCGGTTATATGCGCACTACGAACACCATTTGCTGCTGAGTAACTTAGCCATTCGGGTGCTGCTGGCCGTTACGGTGCTGACGGTGGTGGTTGGCGTACTGGTTGTGGTCGGTCATTCGGTGGCGGCTGCTGTGGCAATTATGGTAGGATACCGGATTATTTACCTGCTGGCAAATCTGGAATTTTGGGGCGTGTCGGCGGTGGTGTTCGATACGCGGCAGAGCAAGCGGCTGTTCAGCGTGATCAGTTCGGGCGATATGCCGGCCAAAGCGTTGGGGGCTGTGCTGGCGGCTTTGGTACACGCCCATGAAGAAGTGCTACGGCTCCTGATTGTTGCACTGGGCGCGTTTCTGGCGTCGCTTTATGTGTTGCGGCTTACCATTCTATCACACGATGTAGAGGCTGTTCATCGCCCGGCGCGGTCGGTGCAGCGCGAACCGATGCCGCTCATCGGCAACCGATTCGGCGGTAGCGAACTGGTTTTTTTCATGTGCCTGAGTATGGCCGTGTTAACAACCGTTGCCACCGAAATCGAGTACAGTTTTTTTGTCAATGTCAAACACCGCTTTCACGATCAAACCGATGTTATTCAGTACGTTAGTATCGTGCTGGCAATTACTTACGGCGTGGCAATGATAGTGAAGCTGCTGCTATCGCGGCAGGCACTCGACCGTTTTGGCATTCAACGGTCGTTGCTGGTGCTGCCGTGGGTGGCACTTACCGGGCTGATTGGCCTGAGCATTCTGAACGCCGTATTGCCCGACGAAACCAGCCTGCTGATCTATTTTTGTGGACTGTATTTAGTGTTCGAGGTCATCCGTCGGGCCTTGTTCGACCCTGTATTTTTAGTGTTGTTTCAGCCATTGTCGGCTCCGCAGCGGTTGCAGGGCCACACGCTGGTGAAAGGTTTGTACGAGCCTATTGGGCTGGGAGTGGCCGGTTTTCTGATTTTCGGGCTACACGGTCGGCCTGCGCTCGAAGCTCTGGCACCGCTGGTGTGGGCTATTCTGCTGGGCGTGGGCGTATGGCTCCTGGGCCGGACCTATCGGCGATATTTGCAGGAACTAAACGACGCCATCGGTCGGCGGTTTCTGGAGCGCGACCAGTTGGCAATGCCTAAAACCGCCCAAACAAGCATTATTGCTCAACTGCAAAGCTCCGACCCGGCAAAAGTGGTAGGTGCTATTGGCTGGCTCCGAAATCAAAACCCAAACGCGCTGCTGGAGCACGCTACTCCTCTGCTTCAGCATGCTGATACAACGGTACGACGGCGGATGCTGGATGCTCTGGCCGATTTGAGCCTGCCCGTTCCGGTAAAACCCGTTACGCACATCGCCCTGACCGACACGGAGCCTGAGCTTCGTCAACAGGCCGCTTATTTACTGGGCAGGCGGGTAAGCGCGTCTGCGTCTGAAATAGGCCCGTTATTACATCATTCTGATCTCGCCATCCGGCAAGGTACGATTCGGGGCATTCTCGAACTAAATCCACGCGACGCAGCCGCCCGACAGGAGCTTTCTAATCTGCTAACCGATGCTGACCCGACCCGGCAGCCGATGGCGTTGCAACTCATTGCCCAACTCCGGCTTAATGATTTTGCTACGGCAGTGAAACAACGGCTCAAAAGCCCGGATGTTGCTCTTAGAAAACAGGCGTTTAACACTGCCGGGCAACTCACCGATTCCGATTTGCGGGGTCAGCTCCTGAATGCACTACTCGACGCTACGTCGGGCCGGTTGGCTATGCAGGCTCTGAAAGCGCACCCATCGGGTACAGTGCCTGAACTGCGTCGGCTGATGCAGACCCAGTCGGACCGGCTCCTGCACGAACGCGTAACCAGTATTGCCGGGTCGGTACGGACGCCGGAGAATCGGGAGCTACTCAACGAACTGGCCCAGAAACCTGACCGACACGTGCGCGGAGCCGCTCTTCGTGGGCTGCGTCGGTTTCCGAATATCAGCGACGATGACGCGCTATTCCACAAACTGCTTACCGACGAACTGGCGTTGGCTCATCGGCTTCTGCATGGTAGCCTAACAACCCCTGAGCTGACAAAAACCTTGGATTATGAGTTATCGGTACTCATGCAGCGGCTGTTCGATATTCTGACGCAACTGTATGATTCAGACACCATTGCCCACGCCCGTGCTGGTGTGAACCACCCCGCCCGCGAACGCCGGGCCAACGCCCTCGAAATTCTCGATAACCTGATTCCCAGATCGGCCTACCAAACCTTGCAGGTATTGATCGACGATTTGCCCCGCGCCGAAAAAGTACGCATCTTAGACGCCGAACTCGGTCTGTTCCGGCAACCAGAAACCATCCAGGCGTTTATTCTCGAAAACGGCGAGATGTATTTTACGGCCTGGACAGTACACCGGGCTTTACGGATGTTGTCGTCTGCCGACGCCGACATCGCCCGGCAGAAAATCAATTCAGCGGCTTCTACTCCTTCGCCCCTGCTTATGAATCAGTCAACCCATGCAAGCCAGATTTCTGAATACGACCGCGTATTGCTGTTAGCCAACACAAGCCTGTTTACGTTCACGCCCGAAAACGTGCTGGCGAGCATTACACCCATCATGCGCGAAGAACAGCACCCGGCAGGCACGGTGCTATTTAACAAGGGCGACCTCGGCACGGCTCTCTACGTGATTGACAAAGGCGAGGTGAGCATTCGCGACGGCAACACCGAACTGACACGCTTTGGCCGGGGCGATTTTTTTGGCGAACTGGCTCTGCTCGACGCCGAAACCCGCTCGGCCACTGCCGTTGCCCTGACCGACCTGCGGCTACTTCGGCTCGAACAGGATGATTTCTACGACCTGATGGAAGAACGTGGTGAAGTACTACGCAGCATTATCCGAAGCCTGTCGGCCCGGATTCGACGGCAAAATGATGTGATGGCAGGCCGGGCGACAGTGGCGTCTACCTGATAACGCTATATCCAAACCCTCATCGCCTATATCCTATGTCTATACCCGACGGAATTGGGGCCATTGTCACGGCGGCCCTTATGCTCCAATACCTACGCAAATTCTTGGACATACCCACGCGGTTGCCCGACTGGGACTGGGTGTATAAAAATGCCTGGCCGGCTGCGGGTGTTCTGATCGGCATTTTCGTCCTGTTCAAAGGGGGCGAAACCGCTACGTTCTGGGTATGGGCGGGCGTGTATGGCATTGTCTGCTACACCATCTGGCGCATCAAAAATTATCAGCCCGCCCGCACCATTCTGCTGGCCCTGGCTCCGCTGGCCGTTGTGACCGTACTTGGTAAGCTGTTCAAAGCTATTGCCCCCAGCATCTATAACGACTACGATGTTTATGTCGGGTCAGCAGCCGGGTTTGCCATTTTGTGGCTGTTTTCGTTCTTCTTCATTGCCAACCGGCAGAAGAAAAGCGCGGTAAAGGTGGAAGAGCAACGTCGGCTGGAATTAGAGGAACTTCAGAAAATTGAAGCCAAAAAGCAGGAACTCGAATACTTAGTCTCGCAACGAACCGCCGAAATCACGTCCCAGAAAGAGGCACTCGAACAAGCACTCGCCGATCTGAAAGCTACTCAGAATCAACTGATTCATTCTGAAAAGATGGCTTCATTGGGTGAACTGACCGCTGGCATTGCCCACGAAATTCAGAATCCGCTCAATTTTGTCAATAACTTCGCCGAAGTGTCGGTCGAACTAATTACCGAACTGGAAGAGGAACGCGAAAAAGGCGACGCAGGAGACAAGGAACTGGAAGCCGACCTGCTGGCCGATTTAAGACAGAACCTGCACAAAATTACCCAACATGGCGGGCGGGCAAGCAGCATTGTGAAAGGGATGCTGCAACACAGCCGGGCGGGCACCGGCCAACGCGAACCTACTGACCTCAACGCCCTCTGCGACGAATACTTACGATTGGCCTATCACGGTCTGCGGGCGAAAGATAAGTCTTTCAACGCCCAGTTTTCGGTCGATACCGACCCGTCGCTGGGTCTTGTCACCGTTGTACCTCAGGATATTGGCCGGGTGTTGCTCAACCTGTTTACCAACGCGTTCTACGCCGTTCGCGAACGCCAGAAAAGCCAGCCTGCTTCGAGTAGCTACCAGCCTCGGGTGAGCGTGAGCACACGCTGCCAGGATGGTCAGGCCGTGATTTGGGTGGCCGACAACGGAACGGGCATCCCCGAATCGGCGATTCAGAAAATTTTCCAGCCTTTTTTTACGACCAAACCCACTGGCGAAGGCACCGGGCTGGGCCTGTCGCTGGCTTATGATATCGTCACCAAAGGCCATAACGGCACGCTGATGGTGAGCAGTGAAGAAAACAAAGGCACTACGTTTACAATCTCTTTACCGGCCTGACAGACACTTATAGCACGATGAAAATATTAGTAGTTGACGACGAAGCAGACGTTAAGGATTTGTTTCAGCAGCGGTTTCGGCGCGAGATTCGGGCGGGCGAGTTTGAGATGTCGTTTGCCAACTCAGGGGAAGAGGCCCTGACGTATTTAGCCAGCCGCCCCTCGGAGGTCGTGCTGATCCTGTCAGACATCAACATGCCCGGCATGAGCGGGTTTGAGTTGCTCCGACATATTCGGTCCGATTATAACATGCCGCCCCCACCCGTTGTTATGATGATTACGGCCTATGGCGACGACGACTCGAAACAACAGGCCACGCAACTCGGTGCCAACGATTTTCTAACCAAACCGCTCGACTTCAGTCTCTTGAAAGAAAAACTACGCAGCCTTGCATGAAAGCTAAAATTCTGGTTGTTGATGATGAAACCGATCTCGAACTGCTCATCAAACAGAAGTTTCGGCGGCAGATTCGGGAGAAGCAGTATGAGTTCGTATTTGCTCACGATGGTCATGAGGCTCTCGCCCTGTTGAACGAACACCCCGACATCGATATGGTGCTGACCGACATCAACATGCCCGGCATGGATGGCCTGACGCTCCTGGTGCGTTTGCATGAAACAAACCCGATGCTCAAAGCCGTAATCGTGTCGGCCTATGGCGATATGGAAAATATCCGCACGGCTATGAATCGGGGCGCGTTCGACTTCGTTACCAAGCCCGTCAATTTTGAGGACCTCGAACTGACCATGCAAAAAACGATGGAGTACATTGCTCAACTCCGCCAAACCGTGCAGGCCATTCGCGAAAACGATATTCTGCGTATGTACGTCGATGAGTCGGTACTGACGTTCATGAGCAAGGCCGAGTTTGAACATTCTTTATCGGCCAGCGAAACCGTTACGGCTACAGTCATGTTCATCGATATTTGCGGCTTTACGGCTATTGCCGAACGCGAACACGCCGACACCGTTGTAAAGTTAGTGAACCGCTATTTCGATGTGATGGTGAAAGAAATTATCGCCCAGAGTGGTCATGTCGATAAGTTCATGGGTGACGCCGTGATGGCCGTTTTCCGGGGCGAGTACCACCTCGACCGGGCCATTGAAGCGGCTTTGGGCGTTCGGGCGCAAATTGCACGCATTGGCGAAAGCCTGCCCACCCAACCAGTCTATCACCCCGAAGTCGCTATCGGTATCAACACGGGCGAGATGGTGTCGGGTAATATTGGCTCGGCCACCCTCCGGCGGTTAGATTACACTGTTATCGGCGATGCCGTAAACATGGCGCAGCGGCTCCAGACAGTTGCCCGTGCAGGGCAGATCGTGATTTCGGAAGCCTCCCAGCAGCAAGTTGCCGAATCATTTACGTGCGAACGCATTGGCGAAGTAAAGCTGAAAAATAAAGAAGCTCCCGTTGTCGTGTATAATGTGGTGGGGTAAAGAGTGAAAAGTGAAGAGTGAAGAGTGAAGAGTGAAGAGTGAAAAGTGAAAAGTGAAAAGTGAGGGACCTAAACTCTTCACTTTTCACTCTTCATTTTTCACTCTTTACTCCTCTGCCAGCGTTCTTGAAATGTTCATGCGGTATACGCCAAGTGCGGGCAGGGCAGCGGCCAGCAAACCAATTAGCACCGCAACGCCCAGCAAAATCCATTCTTCGGGCAGGAGTCCGAACGCGGCTAAGTCGTAATGATATTCGGAGGAAACGCTATTCGAAAATAGCCACAGACCAACGCGACTTAGCAGAATGCCTAACGCGAAGCCTATCAGAGCCAGCACTAATCCTTCGAGCAGCAGCATTCCGAACAACTGTGCCCGCGTGGCTCCCATCGATAGCATCAGAGCCATTTCGTAGCGTCGTTCTTTCAGCGAGTTGTAGAGCGATACAAACACGCTGATACCCGAAATAAGCATAATAATAACGGCCAGCCCCCGCAGCGTGTCGACGCCTATACCCAGCAAGGAAAACAGCCGGTTGACTTCGATATTGGGCAATGCGGCCTGCAACTTCGAGTTCTGATTGATGCCCCGCGCCAGCATCATGCCCATTGGATTTCGAAACTTGATGAGCATACTTGTGATTTCTCGCCCATCTGCTTCGGTGTCTTCCTCGCCTTCGCTGTGCCCTTCGTGAATGGCCCAAACGCTCGAAAGAGGGGTTAAAATCAGTTGGTCAGCCACGGTATTGGTGGGTTTCAGAATACCCACCACTGTATATTTCGATTCAGCATGTTCTTCGCCCTCCGCGTCTAAGCCGTGCGAACCGGCAAATGAATCGCCGAGTTTCAGGCCCGCCACGTCGGCCACCCGAGGACCAATCACTACGTCAAGCTCTTTTGTAAACATGCGCCCCTGCCCTACCGTAGCATCAAAATGATCGAGGTATTTCTGATTGGTTCCCACTATTCGGAACGACCGGTAATTATCGCCCATTGCGAGCGGAATAGCGGTTTTAATCATTGGGTTACGCGTCAACTGCTCGGCCTCAGCCAGCGGAATATTGCCCACCGGCGCGTCGACCTGATAGATGCTGGATAAAATCAGTTGAAGTGGACTTCCCTTCGCGCCCAGCACCATGTCGATGCCTTTGATATTGCGCCGGAACTGATCGTCTAACTGCTTATTGAGCAGCAGCAGGAGCGAGATAATGGTAATGCCAAACGTCATGAGAAGCCCGCTCAGGAAACTGCTCAATGGCTTGTCGTTCAGATTACTCCAACTGATTTTAAATAGATTCATAGCCCGATACGTTCAGCCTTGCAATGCCAGATGAAAGTGATGACTGGTGATGTTAAACCCTTTACTTAAATACAGCCGGTGGGCTGCATAACGAGCCGGATTTTGTCCTGAATCAAGCGATACGGACAGGCAACCGGATTGCTTCGCCTGATCAATAACAAAGTCGAGCAGTGCCGTAGCGTAACCTTTTCCTCGCCCTTCGGGTAGCGTCGAGAGGTCATCTATATAAATGGTTTTACCACTAAACAGAAAATTCAGGTAGCGATACCCAACAACAGCGGGAACAGCCGGTTCATCAGCGTGCTGCAACTCAACAAACGCCAGTATATAACCGTCGGTTTGTTGCTGAAGCCTGATTTGCTCGAAGGCTTGTTCAGAGGTTAGATTGGCCCGCAAAGCCAGCATGGCAGGAAGGCATTGGCGAATATCATCGTCTGACCGGGCAATTCTGATTGTCATAAACAGGTATACATTATTACAGGTACTGACGAATTTGCTCCAGAAGCTCATCGCCCCCGCGAGCCAGAATACTTTCGGCCAGTGCATGGCCGAGTGCCAAAGCTTCGTGTGGCCCACCAACGAACGTTTCCCGCAGGAGTTGGCTGCCGTCTAAGCTGACTAAGCCACCCGATAAACGAATCGTTTCAGCGTTGTTCCACTGTGCAAGCGCGAATGACGGAATACTGCAACCACCTTCCAGCCGCGCCAGAAACGCCCGTTCGGCCAGCAGACAGGCTTCGGTTGGCTCGTGATTTGTCAGTTTTCGGATAGCAGCCAGTTTATCGACAACGAGCGATTCGGCGGCTTCGATGGCAATACTACCCTGCCCAACAGCGGGCGTAAACTCATCGAGCGGCAACCGTTGCACAATCAAATCGTCGTAACCCATACGATGAACGCCGGCGTAGGCCAGCAGCAGTGCATCGCAGTGTCCTTCGTCTAATTTCCGCAACCTCGTCTGTAAGTTGCCGCGCATATCGACCGTGCTCAGATGCGGGCAATAATGTTTCAGCATAGCTACCCGGCGCGTTGACGACGTACCTATCACGAATGCTTTCCCGCCCGCTAATGACAGCGTTGGGTCACGGCTAATCAGTACATCATTAGCTGGTTCGCGTTCAGTAAATGCAATAATTGCCAGTTCGGCAGGCAGCGTGGAGGGCAAATCTTTAGCACTATGAACGGCAATATCAATTGAACCAGCCCGAAGCTGATCTTCCAGTTCCTGCGTAAAAACGCCCTTGCTGCCAATCTTCGACAAGGAACGATCCAATACCTGATCACCTTTTGTCTCAATCAGTACCAGTTCAGACGTTAACCCGCCTGCCTGCAACAGGGTTTGAATGTGTTCGGCCTGCCACACGGCCAGCCGACTACTACGGGTTCCAATTCGTATTTGCATAAGGCTACAAAGATACAGCCCGGCGGCTATGAAAGCGGTGGATCTGTTCGGCAAAATTGCGTTGGAGTACATGTAGAACTGTAACCACAATTCCACAAATCGCGTAGCAGCATTTCCCGGTTAACGCTAATCAAAAAACGTCTGTATTGGCAATTTATCTGGCAGAATGCGCCAAAAAGGCACTTTTCCGGTAAAATAAGCAGGTATTTTCTGACACTCTGACCGCAAATTATGCTGTAAAAAGCTTAGGCACGGCATTTGTCTACAAGGTAATACGTAGACAGTAAACAGCAACACATATGAAAGCTATAGATCATGTGTTTAAAGGAACGGGTGGGCAAATTGATTTGCTTAACACGTTATATGGCGGATCGAGCCAGACAACCATGAATGTTGCCCGCGAGGACGACCGGCTGGTTATCACTATGTCGGCACCTGGCGTGCGGGCCAGTGCATTCAATGTGTTGGTAGAGGGTAACAAACTGGTGTTGTACACGCTCCTGATAAGTCAGTCGAGCTATCAGGATGGGGACGAGAATAGCCAGCGGCTGGCCGTGCCTATGTTCCTGCGCGTTCTTGACATTCCGACTTTCGTAGATGCCGACCAGATTGAAGCCGTTCACGAACAGGGGAAGGTGATGGTGATGCTACCTTTCAAAGATGAAGAGCATCTGCACCGGCGCATCGACATTAAAGATTTGTTTTAACCTAATTTTCTGTCCGGGGTTTGCCCTGTAGCCTATAGATTAGTACGAAGGTCGCTTTCACGGAAGCGACCTTTATTTATTCGGCAAAACTACGCCGTTCGCTTAGGCGTCGTCCCGTATTGTGCTTTGTAGGCTTTAATAAAATGCGAAACGCTTTCGTAGCCAATTTCCATACTCACTTCCGAGACATTCTTACTGGTGTTACGCAGCAGAAAATGGGCGTGTTCAAGCCGTTTTTGCCGCATCCAATGCCCCGGTGAGGTGTGAAAGTGTTCCTCAAAATCACGCTTGAACGCCGACAGACTCCGCCCCGAAAGTCGGGCCAGTTCGTTCATTGACAACGGTTTAAGCAAATACACGCTCATCAGATAACCAAGATCAGCTTTTTGCCCCTGATAAATTTGTTGCAGAATAGCCCGAAGTTGCCCCGTTATGTCGCGTTCGAGCAAATGAAGCAGTAGTTCCTGAAACTTCAGCCGCAGCAACTCATTCAGGAATGGCGTTTTGGCACCAAAGTACGGCAACAGCGACTGAATAAACGTTGTGAACGTGGGCGATGATGACAACGACAGAATAGGAGCATCGGCGGGAGGGAGATTGGCCGGATGGATAGTCTGAAACAGCGTCAGATGCTGCCCCACAAACTCCTTCAATTGCTTTTCGTTTACGAAGAATACCAAACTACGGTAGTTGGCGTCTATCGACTCGTTCATGGAGTAGCAGCCGCGCTGAAAGAACAGAATATCGCCCTTCCGAACGTGCAGTTCCTGCATGGGCGAACTAAATTTTTTTTCGCCTTCGAGCACTACAATCACGGCGTGTTCTTCGAAAAACACCTCGTTTCGTTCGGGATACACATCGCTCCGGTAGGCCACAAACGTCATCTCCGACCCATCGGCCCTTCCGATGCTCAGCGACTGGAATTGGTTCGGCAATATGGAAGAGGGTACGCGGAGCATAAGTTGTGTCTGCTACGCTTGAGCCAGTTGCACGTCGGCAACGTAATCATGTAGATAGTTCGGGCAAAAATCGTACCCATTAGGCCAGGCCAGCCCTCCACCATCTTCAATATATAACTGCTTAAACTTTTCTGGTTGGAGAAGTTCGGCAGTAAACCCTTTACCCAAAAATGGCTCAAAATCAACTATTTTCTCAACTCCGTCCTGAAACTTTATCCAGACTTGATAACCATTTACTATCCGAAAAGCTGTCACCTCGTTCATGCCTATTCCAATGGTTTAATTTTGTCTAATTCTGACTGTACAATTGCCTTATCTCAATTTCTTAACAACTCTTCGCGGTATTCTATTGCCCATTCAATAACCAGGAAGTGTGTTCTTTTGGGCAACTTTCCTGCCAATAAAGCCAACGTTTGAATATCATATTCTGCTTTATCATCTCCATACCGTGCATGAAAATGCGGAGGATTGTGGTCACTAAAATACATTGTAATAACAATCCCGTAAAACCGGCTAATCTCTGGCATAATAGTTAAATCAAAAACTGAAAAATATCCGGCTGATCGTTCAGGTACTCGAACACGATATTCTGCGCCTGCATTCGCTCGATGAGCGGTTCGAAATCATCGCGGTTCTTCAACTCGATGCCCACGACGGCGGGGCCGGTATCGCGGTTGGTTTTCTTGGTGTACTCGAAGCGGGTGATGTCGTCGTTGGGACCGAGCACGTTCAGAAAGTCGCGGAAGGCACCGGAACGTTGCGGAAACCGGATAATGAAGTAATGCTTCAGCCCCTCATACAGCAACGACCGCTCTTTGATTTCCTCTGTTCGGGTAATGTCGTTGTTGCCGCCACCGACTAAGCACACTACGTTTTTACCACGAATTTCGTCTTTCAGAAAATCGAGCGCAGCAATGGTGAGTGCCCCGGCGGGTTCGGCTACAATGGCTTCTTCGTTGTAGAGTTGCAAAATGGTGGTACAAACTTTGCCCTCCGGCACCAGCACTACGCGGTCGAGATTCTGGCGGCATATCTCAAACGTGGTGTCGCCCACGCGTTTTACGGCGGCTCCGTCCACAAACTTGTCGATATGGTCGAGCGGTACTACGTGTCCTTCATCAATCGACACCTTCATCGACGGCGACCCGAGCGGCTCTACGCCAATAAGTTTGGTGCGTGGACTCAGTTGTTTGAACACTGTTGAAACACCCGACGCCAGCCCGCCCCCACCAATCGCCATCAGGAGGTAGTCGATTTTAAAGTTGGCATCTTTGAAAATCTCCAGCCCAACGGTCCCCTGCCCTTCCATCACCAATACGTCATCGAACGGGTGAACGAATGTACTGTCGTGGGTTTGTACGTACTCGTTGGCCGCGTTGAAGGCATCGTCGTAGGTATCGCCAATCAGAACGACCTCCACGAACTCTTTGCCGAACAGCTTCACCTGTTTTACTTTCTGATTGGGCGTAGTGGTAGGCATAAAAATTGTGCCTTTCACGCCCATTTTGCGGCAGGCGTAGGCCAAGCCCTGCGCGTGGTTGCCCGCACTGGCGCATACCACGCCCTTCGTGAGAGCCTCTTTGGGTAGCGCGGCCATTTTATTATAAGCCCCCCGAATCTTATACGACCGAACGACCTGCAAGTCTTCGCGTTTCAGAAAAATAGTGGCTCCGTATCGGTCAGACAGGTTCAGATTTTCCTGCAACGGCGTATGCACGGCCACGCCCCGCAGCCGGTTAGCCGCGAGGTAGATATTGTCAAGATCGGGAAAGGCGAGATGAGTGTCGGTCGCTACCATTGAATTAGTACACAGAGATACACGGAGATAACGCAGAGATGCACAAAGATAATTTCCTGGCGAATCGGTTATCTTTTCTATGTACTAACTTGTTTTCTCACTCGCCATCCAACTCTGTATCGCTTTTGGTCGCCGTTCGTTTTACATTGAGGTTGTGCGTAACCCACAACACCAATGTATGATTTTGGGTAAACCTATCGGGACCTGTTTTGACGTATCGGTTCATGTAGCCGACCTGAACCTGAATATTTTTATATTTTGTACCGGCCGTAAGCGAAATCCGGTTTTGATCGAAGCGGTTAAACGTTACGTTTGCGCCAAAATTCAGTAGTAGCTCGTTGCTTATTCCGACAAACGGCCTGCCGATAGTTGTCTCGTTGGCGGTTATAAACTTCCGCAACGTAGTCATAAACCGCACCCGGTTCAGGAATGAATAGGAATTTACGGGTTCTCCATTTGCTATGTTCTGCCTGAAACGCGCATCATACCGGAAACGTGGAATAACAACGACATGTCTTCCCAAAGGAAATGATGCCTGTGCCTGTGCCCACGGACGGTGCTCAGCCCTGTTCAGACTGCCATTACCAGCACTAACCGGAAGCCTGCCATACGCGTAGCCTGCGGTGATGTTCACCGGCTTTAGGTGCCTGGTAATCCCTGTACGTATTAAAAAGAAACCATCGGGTACAAAGTGAGCGTCATTCCAAAGACTGTACTTCTTATTGAGTTGTGTTGAGGTCATATACCCCATCCAAACCTGATGTTGGGACGTGACACTACCTTGAGCAAAGCTGTTTGTCGTAATAGCGGATGTGCACAAGAATACAGCGAGCCGAGCAATTTTCATGACAACGTAGTAGGCTCATAGTCAAATGCTTGTTTAAAAATATTCATTCAGGTTAAGAAAAAGGCCAGAAGCCCCATTTCGCCCTATTCCGTAATCAATACCAAGATTCACCCGATTTTTTTCGCTAAGCATATACCGGAAGCCCGCTCCATACCCAAACTGGGCTGAACTGAACAAGCCGATGTTCTCTGTACGGCTACTGGCCGATGTCATGTTGATGAACACTACACCGCCAATCTTATTTTTCACTCGTTGCAACGGAAAACGCCATTCTGCTTCGGTATACGAAAGGTCTTCCCCACGGAACCGTCCCTGCGTATAGGGTCTTCCTGAGCGGCTGAACATATCCCAGCCCACTGCCGGCAGAAACATATACGGCACGTCGCCACCCGTTACAAACCACCCATATGTCCAGAAGGCAATCAGGTTTCTTGGCCTTGCTTTGTTGAGATGTATATAATCGCGGTACTCCAGCCAAAGCTGACTGCTGGGTGCCGTACTTCCCAAAAACGAAGGGTTTATTCGGAATGATGCTGAGGCCAAACGACCTTTGTATGGATTGGCGATATTATCCCTGCTATCAAATGATACGTTTAACGAAACACCCGATTGCGTATAGCCGTTAAGCGGCAGGTTCTTGATGGTTTGATACCGATAGTGATGGGTTAGTAACTGTGGTGTTGCCGTAAGATCAAGCTGGTTATCGTCTATTTTAGAAATGTTATCGAGATGATACCCCGCGCCGTAGAATAACCGGGAATCTTTATAGCGTTTCAGAACGGTTTGGTACAGCCTGAAATGATTGAAACCCATCATTTCTTCCCGCGTTGGACCACCAAACAGATTATCAATAGTACCGTCGTCTTGCCTGCCGATAATGGTATTGTCAGCCGATTCTGACCTGGTGCTTAATCCGTAAGTAGGTTGGCTGTTTATATTGAAGCGGATATCGGTTGTGAACACCCACTTGTCTCCCTCAGTAAATAACGATCCTCTTACCGACGTCAGTAATTGCTTTTTGGTGGTGTAGATAAAAGCTCCTAAAAAATTGGATATGCTTGTCGTTTCTGGATTACCGTTTATAAAAGAAACACCCGGTGACACACCAAGCATCAACCCCGTTGTGGGGTTTCCTGCTATCACCGGCATTGGAATAATGGTAAATTTCTTTTCTTTCTTGCCAACAGCTACGGTTGTGTCTTGTGCGTTTGCTGTTATGCCAAACAAACCGATAATCAGTAGTGTAAGTTGAATTGATTTCATCTTATGAAGTTTTATTGTATTTCTTTACTGCCAGTTTATCGTATGTATAGCATACAGATTCGATAGACCGACGGCATTTCTTATCAGTTATTGAGCAATGGGAGGAGATTCATGGATGTTCCTTAATTGCTCAATAACTGACACTCATTTTACGAAAACCTATTACCTTTTTTTTGATTAGTAAACTTTCGTTTTGTCGAGTACAATGGCTCTTACCAGTTGGACCAGGCTACTCAAATCTCTGTAGTCTAACACCTCCACAGGAGAATGCGAATAACGGCCAGGCCATGACAATGGAACGGATGGAATCCCGTATTTCATAAAGGGTTGCCCGTCCGTAAAACCGGCTGACATTCCGTACTGTATTTTGATATTATTTTTTGCTGCAAGACCTTGTAGGTATTTCATACTTTCCCGGCTGGAAAAAACCACATTTTCGAGTACTCTCATCACAGCACCGCCCCCCAAAGGCGTATTCCCAAAAATTTTATCTTCTACAGGGTCATCCGTTGACACATACGTATCAATCGGATAAACCACACTCAGGTCCTTGTAATTTTTTGCAGCAAAACCCGTACCCACCAAGCCTACCTCTTCGGCCATAGAGAACATAAATGTCACTTTAAAGGGTACTGTCTCAGGATCAATGTTTTGCATAGCTAACAACAGAGCAGCACAACCTACCCGGTCGTCAAATCCTTTGGCAGTAGCTCTGTTATTACCCAGGCTGACCAGCTTTTTGGGCATTAATACCTGGGTTTTTCCTTCTACGATGCCCGCATCAAGTGCTTCCTTTCTGGACGTAAAACCTGCATATACCACTGGGGGGGCTGTGTAAATTTTTTGAAAGCGCGAGGTAGCCGTCATATAATCCTTCCTCGGTTCAAAGACACCCATTATTTTCTTATTCTCCGTAACGATATAGGCCGCCTGACCTTCAAAAGAGATATTAAACAGCATGCCACGCATGGATAATCCCAGACGACCGTCACCCAGAATGGTATCCACTGCAAAGCCTACTTCATCCATATGGGCTACAAAGGCAATGTGCTGTTTACCTTTGCCAAATGTTACGCTCAGATTGCCTTTTTCATCGGTTACAGGTTTGGCCCACGCCGGTAGTTGAGTGGTGATAAAATCGCGCATTGGTTTTTCGGCGAAACACACTGCATACACATCCACCAATTTTTTCATCATACTACGTTCTTTCTGAAACGTAGTATATACAGTCGGGGCAGGCACAGCCGGGCTGTTGACAACTGGTACTACAGACCAGGCTTTATCCTCCACTAACCGCAGCCAGGTTTGTATGAGTTGCTCCACATCGCCTGACCGGATCATCTCAACGGGCGTAAATGCGTAATTGGCCGGTAATCCTACGTCATATACTTTCAGCGAATCCCACTCTGGTAATGAATGTAGCGGGTACTCAAAGGGGAAGGCAGGCTGCGTTTCGGTTTGATTTACGGATGCTACAGATACTTTTCTTTTTACCAGAACCTCTGACTTATCGCCAAGATTTTTTGTTAAAAAACGGTTGAACCGTACCACCTGGTCGAAAGGACCGTATGCTGAGACCACCGACTCAATTCCTTTGTGATTGAGCAGTTCCTGCACAGTGAAGGCAATGACAATTGTGCCGCTAACCTTTGACTGCATCAATGTTTTGGCAACAGTTGCTAATGCTACCACAGAAGCTTTTGCTTTGACAGAAGGTGCAGCCAAATATCTTCCATCAATAATTTGTGGTCTTTTGCCGGTCGTTAACGGGTCGAGCAGTCGGATACCTTTCTCGGCTATTTCACTGGATGAATTTACGCCAGCGTCAATATACGTCTCCTGCCAAGTATATACCTTTTTTGTAACTTCAGGTACCGACCGCATCAACTCAAAATGCAGAGAGGGTATAACCGCTACAGCGCTGACCGGGCCTTTTTCAGTACCGATCACCACTTCATTTCCCTGTAGAAACTGGTGAAACATTGTGCCATGATGGCCGTAGCCAACCGGCGAGATGCGCAGATACCCGCTCTCTTCGATATCTGTTATTGCGTAGCCTGGTTCGTCCAACGGAGCAGCAAAAAGCCGTTTAGGTGAACCAGAACCAATGGTCAATATCAAATTGCCCAGTCTGTCCTGTTTAAACGTACCGGCTTTAAACAAGGCCCGCACAAACTGAGCGGCATCATCCTCTCTGCCGGACACAGCACTTGTTCTGCTAATCGACTCAATAGAGTTAATCAGTTCATTATTGCTTGACTGCGCATTGACATTGAGGGTCAATAGCGCAAAGGAGATAAGAAATAAGTATTTATTCATATATATGTAGCCTGGCGAAGCAGTGGAGAATCACATCTTTCTATGACTGTTGTTAAGCCGGGGCAATTATAGTGGCAATCTGGGTTGAATAATGAATTTTGCCGGGCGGGTTTGTATAGCCTTATAACTTTTTACAATCGGTATCAGGGTGTCGACCTATTTTAGGGTACGGAGGTGTTCGGAGGGGGTATGGCCGGTCGTTTTCTTAAACGCCGATATAAATGATGCACGGGTGTTGAAGCCACTCTCCCGAGCAATAGCTTCAAGCGTTTTCCGGCGGTAGGTAGGGTCAGCTAACAGGCTTTGGGCATACCGAATTCGGTGCCGGTTGATATATTCGTTAAAATTCACATTTTCATACCGGTTGATAAATGCCGATAATTGATGGAGTGGTATGCCACTCTCCTGTGACAATAACGGAAGTGTATAATTAGGTTGAAGGAAAACCTGTTTCTCTTCCAGCAAAAAACGAAGTTTACCGCTATATGCATTAACTAAACCTTGTGGCAACTCTTCGCGGAGGGTTTCTATTGAGACTGGCGTATCCGTTGCGGGTGAATGTAGCGGATTTACGAGGGGGGCTTCAGTAGGCCCATACAGAATTGCTGGCTTGAGAAACAGAATTCCACCCGTAACAAGCCCAATCAGGCTGGCGGGTAATGTGTACCAGAGCCAGATGTTTTCCTGCTGACCAATCAGTAATAAAAATCCTAAAGCAGGGAAAATAAGCAACGCCTGTAGAATAGTATAAATGATTAACCAGCCAGAAAGTGATTGATTTACCGATTCAGAAGTTCGATTTCTTGCAATCATCCGGCAAACAACCCACACTTGAGCCAGCCAGAACAGCGATCCCGATACATACAGCATGAACCGGAAAAAACCAGCCGGAAAAAACCAGCCTTCATCAACCCGGTCTAAAACGTGTATTGTACTGTTTATAATGAGCGGTTCTTTTTCAGAGATCGGCAACAAGAAAACGGGAAGGAAGTTAATTACATAGCTAATACTGGGAAGGAAGAAGATAAAATCTGTAGCTTGTAGTGGTCTCTTTGTCACCACCGTTCGCACATATAAGTAAGAAAATGGCATGTAAGCCAAGTTGAAGGGGCCACTCACCCGAAACAAATGAGGGAGATGTATAATATTTCCCGTATCGATCAGATACGTGTGAAAAAGTGTGTAAGTTAAACAGATGAGACTTAGGCCCAGCAGAAACGTATCGTTGGATACACTCCGTCGTCGGGTCAATAAAATTACACTGACTAAACCACAAGCCGTAAAGCCTGCTATTTCAAGAAATAGTGTAACCTCGGTCAAGATTTCTTTTAAGTCGCTCATACGCTTGAAGCCGATAAATAGTTACAAATCTTACTGTCAGTCAGCCGTAAAATTAATAAATATTGGGCCTACCCTGCTGTTAACAATGTGCAAAATATCAATGGCTCCTCAAAATCATAACTTATAAATTTAATAGCAATAGCCTTTAGTATATATCACACACAATGTAATTTATTTCTTATATAATTAATTTGAAGTAAAAGTAAGTACGTTCAATATAACTTATACGCCCCACCAGCCGTAAATCGAATGAGCCGACTTATCAAATGCTATCGGGTAGGCGCGGGCTTGATGGCTGCACACTACCCGATAGGCAAGTAACTACACAGGTTCGGTTTAGCTCCGCTCCGGGCGCAGGTTCCGCACGGCAGCACCGGCCTGCCACATCTCTGATTCACGCAGTTCGGCCAGTTCCACTTCGAGTTTTTCGCGGTAGTCGGGCTGCGAGTTGCGCGTGATGCTGATTTCAGCTTGTTCCTGGCTTTTCACCGAGTTATAGAGTTGCTCGAAAACGGGCTTGGTGGCGTCGCGGAAGGGCTTCCACCAGTCGAGGGCACCGCGTTGCGCCGTAGTGGAGCAGTTGGCGTACATCCAGTCCATGCCGTTTTCGGCTACCAGCGGCATCAGCGACTGCGTTAGTTCTTCAACCGTTTCGTTGAAGGCTTCCGAGGGGCTGTGGCCGTTGGCACGCAGCACTTCGTACTGGGCAGCAAAAATGCCCTGAATGGCACCCATCAGCGTACCCCGTTCGCCGGTCAGGTCGGAGGTTACTTCTTTGTAAAAATCGGTCTCGAACAAATAGCCCGACCCAACGCCAATACCCATCGCAATGCACTTCTCACGGGCGTTGCCGCTGGCATCCTGATAAATGGCGAAGCTGGAATTCAAGCCCTTGCCCTCGACAAACAACCGACGCAGCGACGTTCCCGACCCTTTTGGCGCCACAAGAAACACGTCAACGTCGGCGGGCGGAACAATACCGGTTTTTTCTTTATACGTTACGCCGAAGCCGTGCGAAAAGTATAGCGATTTGCCAGGCTTCAGGGCAGCTTTTACGGTCGGCCACAGTTCAATCTGGGCGGCATCACTCAGCAGGAAGCAGATGATGGTACCTTTTTCAAGGGCCTCTTCGATACCGAAGAGCGTTTCGCCCGGCACCCAGCCATCGGCCACAGCCTTGTCGTATGTTTTGCCTTCGCGCTGACCCACAATTACATTGAAGCCATTGTCGCGCATGTTAAGCGACTGACCAGGACCCTGCACGCCATAGCCTATAACGGCGATGGTTTCGTCTTTGAGCGTTTCGAGGGCTTTTTCGAGCGGAAATTCTTCGCGGGTAACAACATTCTCAACTGTGCCGCCGAAGTTAATTTGTGCCATTCTGTACTGTATTTAGGTTGTAAAAAATTAGTTGTAGTCGGTATTTTGTTGCTGATGCAATTTTTTGTCATCCCGACGCAGGAGGGATCTCGAACCATAGCTATCAAGCGGACTGCTCTAACTCGAGATCCCTCCTGCGTCGGGATGACAAAACAAATTACAAATAATACGCCCATTCAGCTTCGGGCAGGTATTCGACCAGCCCCTTCTCGGTCTTGCCGACCGCCACCCGGCCTGAGCGTACAAACTCCAGAATCTCGTGCTGATGCCGCAGAAACTGAAAGAAATCGAAAATCTCGGCTTCCACGCCAGTTTTTTCAATCACAACGTAATCTAAGCCCCAATACACGACCCACGCCTTATACTCTTTGTTGATCGTTTCTACGTCGAGTGGTTTTGCGCCGAGCGGGGTACTGATTTTAAACAACGCGATTTCATTGTACACGATCTCGTCGTTCAGATAGCCGAAAACGGCCATTACTTCTACGATCTTACGAATCTGCCGAACAAGTTTTTCAACCTCTTCGCGTGATTCGTGCTTGATAACAATCGTGAACCGCGAGACGCCTTTGCGCTCGGTTTCCGATACGGTCAGGCTTTCGATATTAATGCGTCGGCGCGTGAAAACGATGGTGATACGGTTGAGCAGCCCAATCGTATTCGACGTGAAGACGCAGATGGTGTAAGTGGTCATGACAGTCTGATCTGGGCGACGCTGGCACCGGCAGGCACCATCGGAAACACATTTTCTTCTTTTTCGACAATCACTTCAAGCAGATACGGCCCGTCGTGCGCCAGCAGGGTATCGAGTGATTCGGCCAGCGTAGTGCGGTCGGCGCAGGTGTGCCCGTCCATGCCGAAACCTTTGGCAATAGTCACGAAATCAGGGTTTTGTAGTTCTACAAACGAGTACCGGCGTTGGTGGAACAACTGTTGCCACTGCCGCACCATGCCCAGAAAATTATTGTTCAGGATAATGGCCTTTACGGGTTGTTTGTTCTGCACAATGGTACCCAGCTCCTGTAAAGTCATCTGGAAACAGCCGTCGCCAATAATGGCTACCACTGTGCGGTCAGGAGCGGCTACTTGTGCCCCGAACGCAGCCGGGAGCGCGAAACCCATCGTTCCCATCCCACCCGATGTTACCAGACTATTCGGTCGCTGAAATTTGTAATACCTCGACGCCATCATCTGATGCTGACCCACATCTGTGACAAGCACAGCCTCGCCGTTGGTCTTTTTTGATAGCAGGTCGATTACTTCGCCCATCTGGATTTTTTCACTATCGCCCGACAGACTTGGCACCGTAATTTTCTCATGTTCTATGGCATCATACTTTCTGAATTCGTTGCGCCAAACGGTATGGTCATTAGCGTTCACAAGCGGCAACAACGCTTTTAAGGCCGCCTTCGCATCGCCTACCACGGGTGCATCGGCCCGGATAATCTTATCGATTTCGGCGGGGTCAATTTCAATGTGCACAACCTTTGCCTGCCGAATATACTTGCTGGCGTCGCCCGTTACGCGGTCGTCGAAGCGCATCCCAACGGCGATAATCACGTCGGCCTGATCGGTCAGTACGTTGGGGCCATAGTTACCGTGCATACCTAACCAGCCTACGTATAGCGGGTGGCCGGTCGAAATGGTCGATTGACCGAGTAAGGTAGTAGCAACCGGAATGCCCGTTTTTTCGGCAAACTGCCGCAGTTCGTCTTCGGCTTTAGCAATCTGAACCCCGTGACCCACCAGCATGTAGGGCCGTTTAGCCCCGTTTATCAGCTTCGCAGCCGCTTCCAACTGCTCGGTTTTGGGTACTAAACGAGGGCGGTAGCTGATAATACTCTGACAGCATTCATAGTGAAACGGTCGGGTCATTAATTCTAATTGCGCCGACTTTGTAATGTCAATCAACACCGGGCCGGGCCGCCCCGATTGGGCAATGTAAAACGCCTTTGAAATAACTTCCGGCACCTCATCGGCATTGGTAATCTGGTAGTTCCATTTAGTAATAGGCATCGTTACACCCATCACATCGGCTTCCTGGAAGGCGTCTGTACCGAGCAACCGCTTAGCCACCTGCCCCACAATGCAGACCATCGGGGTGGAGTCGATAAGTGCGTCGGCAATGGCCGTAACAAGATTGGTAGCACCCGGCCCCGACGTAACAAGACATACCCCGGCCCTACCCTGCATCCGGGCATATCCCTGGGCCGCGTGCCCTGCGCCCTGCTCGTGCCGTACCAGAATATGATTAATCCGGTCTTGATAGTCATACAGAGCATCGTAGACGGGCATGATGGCTCCGCCCGGATAACCAAAAATAGTATCGACGCCCTCAGCCAGCAACGACCGCATCAGGGCTTCGGAGCCGGAAAGGGGCAGGATAGCAGGTTGCGGAGGAGACGCAAAATCTTGCCGGTCCGCCGGTGCGGTCTCTACGGCGGGTTGTATGTCTGAAAGTACGCTGACCGTTTCCATTGGTTTGGAGCGTTTGTTGATTTACAGTTCTATTTCTTTGTGGCAATCAATATGCCTGTCGACCATGCCATTCTGACGACGTTCAGGTCGGTTCGGTTCGCTAAGTCGGTCACTAATTTGTCGACCTTATCACCGTGACCATCGGGCCAGTTGGGTTGCGGCAGCATATCGTCGATAACGTACATCCCTCCCGGTGCCAGCGCGTTCAGAGCAGCATCGAGATTAGCGTATTTACCCGGCCATGCATCAGCAAAAATCAGGTCAAACTGCTGATGCTGATTCACTTCTAACCAATCACCGGCGTCAAGGCATAGAAGTTCTAAACGGGCATCATCGCCCAGAATATTATCCGCCACTGATTGATAAATCGGCTCATTATCAATGGATAGTAACGACGAGTCGGCATCCATACCAGCCAGTAGCCAGGCTGTTGCCAACCCTGTGCCGGTGCCAATTTCCAAAACACGGGCTTTGGGTTTCGAGCCAGCCAGCGTCTTCAGCAATGCTCCCGTCTGCAAATCGGAAGGCATAGAAAACCGGATCGACTTACTGGCGATTTCGATGGCTGAAAAACCTTTGGGAAGTGTATGAATGTCGTCGTTGAACATTACTTCTTGTTAAACTTTCCGGGTTTGTTTAGTATGCACCACTACTTGGCCGTTGCTTCTCTTTCTAATGCATCAAGAATGTTTTCAATAGCTATCAAGAGCGGAGCCGCATCGTCTGTTATAGTTGCCCAGACAATCATTAAGTCAACATCAATGTATTGATGAATGAGCCGGTCTCGCATTCCTGCCATGTCTCTCCAAGGTACATTAGGGAATCGCTCACGTAGTGGCATTGATAACCTTTTGGTTGCCTCTCCTGCAATTTCTAACTGCCGAACACAAGCATCCTGCGTTTTAGAGTCAGAAAGAAAGGTTTCCAGTGTCATTCCTTCCGCATACTCAAGGAGCTTCATAAAACTGTTGGCGATGTGTTCCAAATAGATTTGGTCGTCTTTCATCGCGAAATCAGTTTTAAGTCCTGAAAAATATTCTGTCGCATTCGTTTATTTTTGATGCCGTTTTCCGACACCAAATCGACTGTTAAATCGAGCATTTCGGATAGTTCGCGTTGCATACGAACAAATGTCAGCAGCGAGACAGGCCGACTAAATTTTATTAATAGGTCCAGGTCGCTATCCTGCTGATTTTCACCCCGCGCCCACGAACCAAACACACCCACCCACTCCGGCTGATATTGTCGGAGATAGTTCAGGATTTTGCTATTTTGATCGGGCGTTGTCATGGCAGTTTGACTTGTTGTTCAATGACGTTTTAGCGTTTATTGGTTTGTGCAATAAAAATATTATTGCACAAACATTTATAAGCTGTTAAGTTCTTCTTTCATTGTGGCAACAGGCTCATTGATAAGTTGTTCTGTGAGAGCTTCCTCTATTGACTTCCAATCTTCTTTGAAAGAATCTATAACATTGTTATCAACCTGTAATCTCCACCACCCTTCCTGCCAATCTTTACATATTTCGTTCGTTAACCTCACGGAAGGAATAATGTAAACCGTTGGTTGCCAAATGTTAGATGATTGATGAAAATCCCAGGCCCCACCTAAGTCGACAAATGCAAAAAATAAATTTGACTTCGGTGTTTTAACAGCCTTATATGACAAAGCCCAATCCAGCTTTGCCCATTTTTTGTCAGATCCACGCCCTCGTGTTCGTCGGGCAAATTCAGCCGTTTTAACCTGTATTGCAATTTGTTTTTCCCCAGTCGGAGAGCAAGCGAGAATATCAACATAAGGTGCATTTCCAAATGTCACAGAAGCATGAATGCGCATGCTGGCAAGTTTTGCCATAACGTAGTATGTACCTGCTGCCCCGACGAATTGTGAGTCCTTTGATTGCATTGTAGTTATTATCTTATCATACTTCATCCGTTACGCAACCCTCATTAGCGGGTTTCACAGCACGGATGTATTTGCCCAGAATGCCTTTGGTAAAACGAGGGGCAGGTTTTACCCAGCCTGCCCGGCGTTCGGTCAGTTCAGCGTCTGAAACGTGCAACGTAATTTCGCGGGTCGTGGCATCCAGCGTAATCCGGTCGCCATCGCGCACAAAGGCAATAGTGCCGCCTTCAACAGCTTCGGGAGTAATATGACCGACTACGAAGCCGTGTGTACCGCCCGAAAAACGTCCGTCGGTAATCAGCGCGACCTTATCGCCTAATCCCGCGCCCATGATGGCGGAGGTCGGTTTCAGCATTTCGGCCATACCGGGGCCGCCTTTCGGACCGGAGTTGCGAATCACAATCACCTGACCCGGCAGAATTTCGCCCCGGTTTAGAAAGTCGATGATTTCGCCTTCGTGTTCACAAACCTTCGCCGTGCCCTCAAACCGGGTGCCTTCTTTTCCCGTAATCTTAGCCACGCCCCCGTTAGGAGCAAGGTTGCCGTAAAGCACCTGAATATGACCTGTTGGCTTAACCGGCTGCGACAGTGGAAATACTATTTTCTGACTCTCGAAATCGAGGTCAGGAGCTTCGGCGAGGTTTTCGGCTACGGTTTTACCCGTCACGGTCAGGCAATCGCCATGAATCAGCCCGTTTTGCCAGAGGTATTTCGTTACTGCCGGAACGCCCCCAATGCCGAGCATGTCTTCCATATAATATTTACCACTCGGCTTCAGGTCGGCCAGAAACGGCGTCCGGTCGCTAATAACCTGAATATCATCGAGCGACAGCGAAAGCCCTGCCGAGCGAGCAATTGCCAGATAGTGCAGAGCCGCGTTGGTCGAACCGCCGAGTGCCATAACTAATGTCAGCGCATTTTCGAGCGATTCTTTCGTGATGATATCTTTCGGCGTGATGCCGCGCCGGAGCAGTTCTCGCATGGCCGCGCCAATTTTTTTGCACTCCTCCTGCTTGCCTTCGTGCGTGGCGGGGTAGCTGCTGCTGAACGGCAGACTCAGACCCATTGCCTCAATGCTGCTTGCCATCGTGTTGGCCGTATACATGCCGCCACAGGCTCCCTGTCCGGGAATCGAGTTCTGGATAACGCCCTTGTAATCTTCGTCGGAAATGGTTCCGGCCACTTTTTTACCGTAGGCTTCAAAGGCAGAAATGATGTCTAATTTCTGCCCTTTGTAATGGCCGGACCGGATGGTGCCACCGTAAACCATAATGCCGGGTCGGTCGAGACGGGCCATCGCCATTACGGCACCGGGCATGTTTTTATCACAGCCGACTACCGTAATCACACCATCGTACCATTGTGCCGAAACTACCGCTTCGATGCTATCGGCGATGAGGTCACGGCTGGGCAGCGAGTAGCGCATTCCGTCGTTGCCGTTGGTCATTCCGTCAGAAACGCCGATGGTGTTGAAAATTAGTCCAACCATACCGCTTGCCTGAACACCCTGCTTAACGTATACCGACAAGCCGTTGAGGTGCATGTTGCAGGGATTGCCTTCATAGCCAGTGCTGGCAATGCCAATCTGAGCTTTCTCCATATCGGCTTCGGTCAGGCCGATACCATATAACATGGCCTGAGCGGCTGGATTACTGATTTCCTGCGTGAGCGTGCGACTGAATTTATTCAAACCAACAATTGACGACGTTTCTATCATTTCTGCAATTAGCGAAATTTCGCTGATAGTGTAATAACGCCGTAAATAAAAACAGTCTTTTGCGGAAAGGCAAGATTTGTTCGTAATTTGTTTGTAGCGAGTGCCTGTTATTACCTTTGACCCATGACTACCGAAACCGCATCCCACTACGATCATTTAGAGCAAATGTCGGTCCACGACCTGCTCACGAACATCAATAATGAAGACAAAACCGTGCCATTGGCGGTTGAAAAAGCTATTCCACAAATCGAATCGCTGGTTACGGAAATCGTGAAACGCATGAAAGAGGGTGGCCGCCTGTTCTACATTGGAGCTGGTACAAGCGGTCGGCTCGGCATTGTCGACGCGTCGGAGTGCCCACCAACCTACGGCGTTCCGGCTGACCTGGTAATCGGGCTGATTGCCGGGGGCGACGTAGCCATTCGGAGTGCGGTTGAGTTTGCTGAAGATGACCCCGAACAAGCCTGGAGCGATATGGCCGTTTATCAGCCCGACTCGCTCGATACGGTCATCGGTATTGCTGCCTCGGGCCGAACTCCCTACGTAATTGGTGGGCTGAATCAGGCCCGTGCCGCTGGCTTACTGACGGGCTGCATTGTTTGCAATACCGGCTCGGCAGTAGCGCAGGCGGCTGAGTACCCTGTCGAAGTGGTGGTTGGACCGGAGTTTGTGACAGGCAGCACCCGCATGAAATCGGGCACGGCGCAAAAATTAGTATTGAACATGGTCTCAACTTCGGTGATGATTCAGTTGGGCCGGGTGAAAGGCAACAAAATGGTCGATATGCAGCTATCGAATATTAAATTGAAAGACAGGGCTGCTAAAATGGTTATAAGCGAAACCGGTGTCGATTATGCCACTGCCGAGCAGTTGCTGGCGAAGTATGGCAGTGTGCGGGCGGCTATCGAGAATTATAGATGATTTTTCAAGAGGAACACAGATGGCACGGATGAACACAGATTAAGTTTACTCGTAAATTAATACCATTTTGACTTGGCTATGACGTATTGCTGACGCGAGTGAGACGCAAAGGATTGCGTCTCTACGTCGGATGGTCAACCGTAGAGACGCAACCCTTTGCGTCTCACTCGCGTCAGCAATACGTCATAGGTGATTCCATTGGGTATAAAATCTGTGTTCATCCGTAGCATCCGTACAATCCGTGTTCCCCTTTAAATCCAGCTACGGCGCACGGTGGGCTGAATCTGGGCGGCTTTTGTGAGTAACTGAGCCGTTTCGGCCAGACACCGGATTTGCGAAAAACAGCCAACGTCGGGCGTAGCTTTAGCCCCCAATACGGGCTGATGATGGATGTCGAGCAGGAGGTGCCAGCCGGGGGTGGTACTATCGGGAAAGCGGGCAAACGTGTAATCGTGAATGCGCCGAAACCATTTAGCGCAGTCGGGATGGCGGGTTTGCCAGTAAAGTTTCGCCAGGGTGTTCAAGGCTTCGAGTTGCACCCACGCCCATTTTAGTTGCCAGTCAGAACGAAGGTTGGGTTGCTGTTTCTGGTCGATGCGCGTTAACAGACCCGCCGAAACTTCATCCCATGCCAGTTCGCAGGTACGCAAACACCACGACAGCACCTGTGCCGTAATCTTCTGGTTTTTCGTTCCTGCATACGCGTCGAGCAGCAGACCTGAAACCCGGAACGTCAGGCCTACGTGCTGACTGCGGCCTTCGGGCGTGTTCAGAAAAGCGGAGCCGGGCAAGGCGTATTCGTGCAATACATTGGCGCGGGGTTCGAGAAACGTTCCGAACAACGCGCTTAAAGCCGCGTCTACGTGCTCTTTGTTCGCGTCTTCGTCAAACAGCGGTTGCATCGTTAGCGTAGCCTGCAAAAGCGTTGCCGGTTCGCTCAAATGATGTAGCGTATGCAGCCGATCATCGACCGCATTAGTACGAATAGCACAGGCTTCAACCCCATGCGCAAACGTTTGCTTTGCCAACGCGGCCCACTCATCGTTTGCTGTAGCCGCGTATAGCTGCGCGTAGGCCATTGCCAAAAAACAGACTGGTGTCGAGTCAGCAGCGAGTGCTACAGGCCGCCCGCGCCGGTCGAGTTGAGCATACCATGTACCGGATTCGTGATGCGCAAACTGACGCAAAAAAACGCCCCCCTGCCGTGCATGTTCGAGCCACGCGGGTTGCTTTTCGACGTTTGCATACAGCCACGCAAACGCCCAGGTTTGCTGCGCCTGCAAGCTTACATACTTGTTGCCGTCAATAATTTCGCCCGTTGCCGACAACAGGTCAAAATAGCCCCCGCACAGCCCATCGGAGCTGTGTTTTAACCAAAAAGGCACTACCTGTTCAAGCAATGCCCCTTTGTAATCGGCAGTAAGTTTCTGAAAATCAATCAATACGCTCTCTCTAACTCACGTTGTTCTCTTTCTTCGGGAAGAATAAATTTCATCGGGCGACCCACCTGATTGGGCAGCAGCGCAATATCGAGAACCTGATTTGCCGTATCGACGTAATGGAAAATCAGGTCTTTGATATATGTCTGGTTAATCTCCTCGATGTCTTTACGGTTTTTCGAGCAAAGGATAATCTCCTTTATACCAGCCCGGTTAGCGGCCAGGATTTTCTCTTTGATCCCTCCCACGGGCAGCACTTTACCACGCAAAGTAGTCTCGCCAGTCATAGCAATGTACGGCCTCACCTTACGCTGCGTATAAATCGATGCCATCGATGTCAGCATGGTAATCCCTGCCGATGGCCCGTCTTTCGGTACGGCCCCCGCCGGGATGTGAATGTGCAAATCGTAATGATTAAAAATACGGTAATCTACACCCAGTTCGTCGGCATGGGCTTTCAGGTACGAGAGGGCCGTAACAGCCGACTCTTTCATTACGTCGCCGAGTTGGCCGGAGAGTGTGAGGTTGCCTTTACCCCGGCTCAAGCTCGATTCGATCAATAGAATTTCACCCCCTACCTGCGTCCAGGCCAAGCCTGTTACCACGCCCGCGATGTCATCGTCGGCGTAGAGTTCTTTATCGAAAATTTCGGCACCGAGCAGTTTTGGAATATCGGCAGCTTTGATCGTATGATTGTATTCTTCCTCCATCGCAATACATTTCGCCACCTTACGCACCAGCCTACCAATTTTCTGCTCCAGATTCCGCACGCCCGACTCGCGGGTGTAGCCTTCCACGATGCGCAGAATGGCTTTATCATCGAATTGCAAATCTTTCGGTTTCAGACCGTGGTCTCTGCGCTGTTTCGGAATCAGGTATTTTTTGGCAATCTGTACTTTTTCTTCGATGGTATAGCCCGCAATATCGATAATTTCCATCCGGTCGCGCAGGGCGGGATGAATGGTATCGAGCGAGTTGGCCGTGGCAATAAACAACACCCGCGAGAGGTCGAACTCTGTATCTAAGTAATTGTCCATAAACGTGTTGTTCTGTTCAGGATCAAGAACTTCGAGCAATGCCGACGACGGATCTCCCCGAAAATCGCTGCTCACTTTATCGATCTCATCAAGGATGAATACCGGATTGGCCGTGCCGCATTTCCGAATGTTCTGAATAATCTTACCGGGCATGGCCCCGATATACGTTTTTCGATGCCCACGAATCTCGGCTTCGTCATGAACGCCCCCCAACGCCATTCGGCTGTATTTGCGGCCCAACGCCTTCGCTACCGACTTGCCCAGCGACGTTTTACCCACACCGGGAGGGCCATACAAACATAATATTGGGGCTTTCATATCGCTTTTCAACTTCAGAACAGCGAGGTACTCAATAATGCGTTCTTTAACTTTTTCCAGCCCGAAATGATCGGCGTCTAAAATTTTCTGTGCCCGCTTGAGGTCGAAATTGTCTTTCGTATACTCGTTCCAGGGCAGGTCAACCATCAACTCGATGTAATTCATCGTGACGGGATACTCCGGGGCCATGGGGTTGATACGCTGAAGTTTATTCAGTTCTTTATCGAAATGCCCGCGTACCTCCGTCGACCATTTTTTGGCGTCTGCCCGCATCCTCAGCTCGTCAATCTCGCGGTCGGGGTTGTCCATCCCCAGCTCGTCCTGCAATACCTTCATTTGCTGACGCAGGTAGTAATCGCGCTGTTGCTGATCGAGATCCGACGATGCCTTGGACTGAATTTCTCGTTTCAGTTCCAGCAACTGTACCTCGCGCAGCATGTACTCGAGCAGCAAATTTGCCTGTTGCGACCCATCGAGCGTTTCCAGAAGCCGCTGTTTATCAGCTACATCAACATTTAAGTTCGATGATAGAAAATGCAATAGAAACGTCGGGCTTTCGATATTGTCGAGCGCGATGCGGGCTTCCTGTGGAATTTCCGGATTGAGTCGAAGAATTTTATAAGCCGCTTCTTTGAGCGATTGCAACAGTGCTTTGCCTTCTTTGCGGTTTACGTTCGGAAAACTATCGTCTATCTGCCGAACCTGCGCCATCATATACGGCTCTTCCTGCGTAATCTGCTGCATTTCAAACCGTTTCTTGCCCTGAATAATAATCGTGATGTTGCCGTCGGGCAACGTGATCATTTTTATGATGTAGGCAATTGTCCCAAACCGATACAGGTCGTCGGCAGTGGGTTCGTCTTTATTCTGATTGAGTTGAGCTGATACGCCAATAATTCGATTGCCTTTATACGCTTTCTTAACCAGGCGAATTGATTTCGACCGACCCACCGTTACTGGAATCACCATACCGGGAAACAGCACTGTATTACGTACCGGCAGTACCGGCAGGTTGGCCGGTAGTTCGTAATCTTCATCAAAGCCCTCCGCCGAACCGAGGGGCACAATCTCAAGGTTGTCCGAGTCGAAATCGGCCATTAATAAACGGGTAGCTAATTCGTTTTCTGGAATCATACTAAAACTGCCAAACTGACAGCTATCAATACCTATTGGTGATTATAAAGATGGAAAAGGATAGAAGATGAAGTAGGTGCAAGTCGTATGCCAACTACCAATTCTATGACGATTCGGCGGGCTGGATGTTTCTACCGCAAAATAACTACTATGTACGCATTCGAGTTTGGCACTGCAAA
The DNA here is from genome assembly GCF_001988955.1 of Spirosoma montaniterrae. Taxonomy (NCBI): domain Bacteria; kingdom Pseudomonadati; phylum Bacteroidota; class Cytophagia; order Cytophagales; family Cytophagaceae; genus Spirosoma; species Spirosoma montaniterrae. The sequence continues at coordinate 4,040,377 of NZ_CP014263.1, forward strand.
TTATTTATTAGATGGAGATGTCCTGAACAGGCTGGCTTTTGCGAAAAACAACGGTTTTCTTCTGATCCTGGTAGTTTATATTTACCATGTTCACCTGGTCATCAAACAGTTCCATCAGCACCGCCTGCTTAAGCATACCCCCCCTAAACGGCTCTGTATAAGGCATTTCCAAGTAAATCCAGTTGGCATCGGCTTCAATTTCATGACCAATGTATTGAAATGGCTTCGGTTGTTTTTGTGGGCTGACGTAAGCGAAACAAGACCGCACGTACTTTTCAATCAGCGGGTCATTTTTATCATTCGGTAGTAAATTTACCTTCGTACCTGCTGCCTGCGTGAGGGCTTTTTCCAAATCGTCGGTAAATACCCGAATGCTGATCTCAAAGGTGCGTTCTTTTTGGTTGTAAACCATTTGTGTCACACTGACATGAAAATCATGCGCCGGGCGAGCAGAAGAAAAAAGTGAAAAAACGCAGAGTGAAAAGAGATTCACGCAGAGAACACGGAGAAAATTCTGCGCTCTCTGCGACTCCTCCGCTTCTCTGCGTTTAAAAAACAGCTTTGAAAACATCGTTGAAAATTGCAAATGCCATCAGGCCCAGCAGAATAACCATACCCACCCGCTGTGCGCCCTCAAGAAAACGGTCAGACGGTTTACGCCCCGAAATAATTTCGTAGCTTAGAATAGTGGCATGACCACCGTCGAGAGCTGGAATGGGCAACGCGTTCATAAACGCCAGAGCCATTGACAACAAGCCCGTTACGGTCCAGAAACGATCCCAAACCCACACACCGCCGAACAGATTCTGAGCAATGCCAATTGGGCCGCTCAATGCTTTTGACGCCGACACTTCGCCCCGGAAAATCTTGCCAAATCCCTTAATATTGTCAAACACGACCTGAAACGCCCGGCGCGTACCAACCGATATAGCTTCGCCAAATGTGTATTGCTGCGTGGTCATAGGCAGCAGAAACTCAGGAAAAAAGCCGACCGTACCCTCAGCGGTTGTTGTCAGGCTGAGCGAAGCAGGCTGTCCTTTACGGCTGATACCAAGCGTTATAGGCTTACTTTTCAGGGGCTTAACGGCATCGGTAAACTCATGATAGAACTGTATTGGTTTGCCATTAATGTTCGTAATGAGGTCGCCCGGTTTCAATCCCGCTTTGGTCGCCGGTTGGCCCGGTACTAATTCGCGTACTTTAAACGGCATAATTGGCTCTATAAACAGCCCGGCACTCTTTTTATCGGCAAGTTTATCAACGAAATTGTTGGGAATATCAATGTCAAGTTGCTGGCCGTTGCGTTCAACGGTGTAGTAGCTGTTATTACCCAAAAACACGTCGGAACTGCGGATGTCGCTAAAATCGACTAATTCTTTGCCGTTCACTTTCAGGATTTTATCTCCCGTTCGGAGGCCAATTTCTTTCGCCAGATCATAAGCGACGATACCGTATTTGGCATCTTTGGCTGCTAAGTAGGTGTTGCCGTTTTTATAGGCCAGCACCACAAAGATCAGGATGCCGACAATGACATTAACGATGATGCCGCCGAGCATGACGATAAGCCGTTGCCAGGCTGGTTTCGAGCGAAACTCCCACGGCTGCGGTTCAGACTGCGTATGTTTGGTGTCGAGCGATTCATCAATCATGCCCGAAATTTTGACGAATCCACCCAGCGGAATGATGCCAAGACCATATTCGGTTTCGCCCCGTTTGATACTCCATACTTTTGGCGGAAAGCCAATAAAATACTGCTCAACCCGCATACCAAAAGCTTTGGCCGCCAGCAGGTGTCCGAGTTCATGAAGGCCAACCAGAATCGACAACCCCAGAATGAGCTGCCCGGCCATAATTAAAATTTCCATTTGCTACTGTTTGTAAAGTCATTTACGGCTCATCAGCCGATCAGTTAATTCCTGCTTATGAATGCCTAAGTACTCAGCAATATCGTTTAAGATGCTGTTGAGCGTACCCACTTTCAACGGTTTATGATTCGGTATGCTAAAGGAATGTTCACCTTTTGCGTATGTTCGAACGATGATGTGACTTCCAGTCTGATGGTGTACCTGATAGCCAAATCGCTCCAATCGCCTAACTAAATCACTGCCGTTCCAATCTCTCGGTAACTTCATTAGGCAAGGGCGAGAACTTCATTTAGCTGAAGACGGATGGTCTGGGGCATTTCATTTGGTTTATCAAAAAAATAACCGATAACCGCATCTTTTATCATCGTCTTCAATTCGTCAAGCGTATCACCCTGCGTGACAATCGACCCGTGCGCCAGCTTTGTTCGAGCCACATAGCCTCCTTCTTCATCTGATTCAACTAAAAAAGTTAACTCGCTCATAATTGAGTCGTTTTGTGTGAAACAGTTAAACCAGCGTTTTGATTCGCTCCGATGCCAACCGGCGCGTTTCGGTGTCGCTTTGTACGTAGTCGTCGTAAGCGGGCGCAGCCACAAAGGTAGCCGTTGCCAGACATGATTCGATAACGTCCGAAATTTCTAAGAAACCAATTTGGTCGTGCAGAAACGCATCTACCGCAATTTCGTTGGCCGCGTTGATGATACAGGGCGCGTTGCCACCGCGTTTGAGGGCGTCAAAGGCTAACGACAAATTTTGGAACGTTTCGGTATCGGGCCGCTCGAAGGTCAGCGACGGGTAATCCATAAAATTAAAACGCGGAAAATCCGATTTTAGTCGGTTTGGGTAGCCCAGCGCAAACTGAATCGGCAGACGCATATCGGGCAGACCCATCTGCGCTTTCAGGCTTCCGTCTTCAAACTGCACCAATGAATGGATAATACTCTGCGGATGCACTACCACGTCGATTTGGTCGGGGCGCAGGCCGAACAGCCATTTGGCTTCAATGACCTCTAACCCCTTGTTCATCAGCGTGGCCGAGTCGATAGTAATTTTCGCGCCCATTGTCCAGTTGGGGTGTTTGAGTGCCTGCGCTTTGGTGACGTCGGCCAGAAATGCCCGGTCTTTACCGCGAAATGGCCCGCCCGAAGCGGTCAGGATAATTTTCTCGATGGGGTTGTGAAACTCCCCTACCAAACACTGAAAAATAGCCGAATGCTCTGAATCGACGGGGTAGATATTGACGCCCTTCTGCGCGGCTAATTGCGTAATGAGTTCGCCCGCTACCACCAGCGTTTCTTTGTTCGCCAGTGCAATGGACTTGCCTGCTTCAATGGCTTTGATGGTCGGCAGCAGCCCGGCGTAGCCAACCATTGCGGTCAGCACCATGTCGAGACTATCCATCTGCACCACCTGAGCAATGGACGCAGCCCCGGCATAGACCTTGATGCCAAGCGGGTCGAGCGCGTCGAACACCTGCTCGTAGCGGTCTTCGTTGCAGATAACCACCACGTTCGGGTTGAGCGCAACGGCCTGTTCAATCAGCAAATCGGCGTTGTTGTTGGTGGTCAGCACCTCCACCTGAAACTGGTCGGGATGCGCCAGCACAACGGCAACGGCCTGCGTGCCGATGGAGCCGGTGCTACCCAGAATGGCGATATGTCGTTTTTTCGGTTCAGTCATGTAGCTTTTGGCGAAGGTACTGAATATGAAGGTAGTAGGGCGAATCGAGGGCTTCTGCCAACGCTTCTTTGTCGTAAGAAACGTCGTCTATCATCTTCAATAAAACGTCCTTTAATTTACTAATTTGTGTACGGCTCACGTCAAATACTAAGTTTTTATCAACACCCCGATAGTCATGTGCGAGATAATTTCGCATACCTGCTATTTGTTGCCAGAGAATTTGAGGATATTGTTTTTTTAGGTCACTGTCTAATTTTTTCGACTCCTCCCCAATTACGAGTAGTAAACCCCAGGTTGCGTTAAAATTGAGCTGATCTTGTGCCCACATAAATTGGGTAGCATCAGTGAAGCCATCACCATATATGAATACTTTCTCAATGCACTCAAGAATTGTACAGATGTATGTAATATTTCGCTTATCAAACATAAATGACGTCTTTGCGCATATAATAACTCACAAATGGATTCATAATCTCCTGATTTACCAAATCTATCTTCCGATGCAGTCGCCGACGGAGGATTCGGTAAAGCCGGTCTTTTTCCTGCCATACCAAATGTCGGCCAACGGCCAGTTCATAAACCAGATCAATATCACTTTTCTCCGTCTGCTCGTTCCGGGCGAAGCTGCCGTACAAGCCAATCCGCTCGATGCCGAATTCCGTGCGAAGCCGGTCGCGGATGGCGCGGAGCGTTTCCAGAATAAATTCGCGGTCAATGGTGGTGGCTTTCATTAATTATCAGGGCTTTTTCAACAGGTCAAAGTTAACCGTAACGCCTAATTCTTCCTCAATGGCGCGGATGAAGTAAACTAACGTCGGACGCGACCGTATTAAACTGTCGATAAATTGTTGAGCAGACTTTGACGATAGACCTATGTTTTCTTTGAGGTTTTCGATATAGCAAAACCGTTCATAGGCCAACTCTGGATCGTCTAATTTGAGTAGTTGGATTAGGTGAATCGCATCTTCGTCCTCATTCGAAGCCGCCTGATAGGTTCCATCCCTGTAAATTACTCGTCGCTCAAAGTCAGTTGCTGTTGGGTGTAAAATTGGCTGGAATTTATGCCATTTGCTGGCTTTTTCGCTATTCCATTGCGCTTTCACTAAAAACCAGTTTTCATGATTATCGCGAGCCTTATCTTTCAACGTCGGGTTGAAGTGTTCGATGTCCTTCTTGTCCGAACGTCCTAAATACGTTTCGGTGTAAGCACAAATACTATGTTGCTCCTGGCAAAGTGCATCCCGTAAACTTGTATTATCGCCGGTAACTTTATAGCTCATTGTCGCACTGAGAGCGGTTGCATCTTTTTCAATACGGCGCATGTTGACCAGCAAAATTGTAGCGATTTCCTAATTCCAAACGCTCAATAATGAGCTGATTTTTCCTTTCTTCGTCTGTCTCACTACGAATCTGAGCAGCCAGATCAAGGTATTTTTTATAAGCTGCCAGTCCTTCATCACCCATGAGCGGATTCATCCAAAAGTCCTGACGCAACACATCATTCGGGTCGTCGCCAATCGGGGCCACGCCGTTCCGGTACTTCACTTCGCCGTTCTCATCAAAGTACAAGATAAACCGTTCGCAAGGCTCAAACGCAGCCGCGATAATGGGCGAGTGCGTAGCAAAGAAAAACTGCGCTTCGGGGGCCAAGCCGGTGTAATATTTCACCAACTCGCGCTGAATGTCAGGAAACAACGACCGCTCAGGTTCATCGAACAGGATGACTGTATCCTTCGTGTCGAATTTGTAAATAGGGATGGCCGTTGCCAAAATTTGCCGGGTGCCAGTGCTGAGCGTGTTATTGGGGATTTCGGTGCCTTGTTTGGAGCGAAGTTTAATGGGTACACTCCCCGTGTTAATGTCTAGTTCAATAAATAGTTTGTCTAATAATGTATTTAAACATTTATCCGCCAATTCTATACGCGGATCGGTTGCCATCCATTTATGCAGTTCATCTGCAACTTTGTTTTTGGGAGTATTCTGAATGATGCTTGTAATATGCTGTACAGTTGTTTCGTCATACTCTATAATATCTTTAAGCAGATACTGCCATATAGATAATGACCGCATATCACCGAAGGAAACCGTTTTCCGATTTCCTGCTTCATTCGCTCGCTCCTTGTATAGAGCTTTTTCTGATTCTATCTGTGCGTCTGTTTTTACAAAGTCTGAAAAACTTTGCGGTTGATTTTTCTGGTCGAATAAAAAAGCGTCGGCTTCCCGTGAAACAGAGTCTTTTATGAATAGAGCCAACTTCTCAGTTGATTCTAAAACCGTTTCAATTGCATTGGCAATTTCAAAGGAGATACCCTTTTTCAGAAAGAAGGTTTTGTATTCTGTGTCGCCGTTTTTAATAGAAATATTCTTATGTCTGGTAACACCTTTTCTTTTGTTGAGTTGTAAAGGTTGTTCGTTTATAATGACCCCGATAGTGTACAGGTCCTGGTCGTTGACAATAACGTATTCATCCTGCAATCCGTCCTCAAAGGTTTTGTAAAATGATTGGCTAACTAATAAGTTTGATAATCTATTGACTAAATCCCAAATCACATTCAGCAACGTAGTCTTCCCCGTGCCACTCTGCCCAATAAAGCATACTTTTTCCAAAGGCTGACCAGCTTTGTCGTGACCTTCGGGATACGTAAAATCAAACTTTAGATTCTTGAACTGACGATATTCGCCGATGTCGATGCCGGTGATTTTCATTTTTCACTTATCATTTTCCACTAACAACCCCCATCAATCCGTCTGCAATTTTGCGGTCGTTGCTCAGGCGCGGCACTTTGTTTTGGCCGCCGAGTTTGCCAAGGCTTTTCATGTACTGCTGAAACGCCCCGCGTGGCAAACTCGTCAGGCGCAGCGGTTGCAGAATGGAGCCGGTGATGAGGTCGTCGTAATATACGTTTAATTGGGTCAGACGCGTATCGACGTCGCGGGCAAACTGAGCCGGGTTGTGCGGGGGCGTGGCAAACTCAACGAGCCATTCGTGATAGGGCAAGCCCTCGGCGGGGCTAACCATCGGGGCTACCGTAAACTCCACGACTTCGGTTTCGGGATGCTTGCTCATCGCATCTGTCAACGCCTTCTCTACTTCTTCGCCGATAACGTGTTCGCCGAAGGCCGAGATGAAATGCTTGATGCGACCCGTGACCAACAGCCGGTACGGGTCGCGGCTAACGAACTTCACCGTGTCGCCGATGGAGTAGCCCCACAGTCCGGCGTTGTTATTGATAATCACGGCGTAGTTTTTATTCAGTTCAACCTCGTCAATGGTCAGCCGGCGCGGGTTGTCGGAGAAATACTCGTCGGCGGCAATGAACTCGAAAAAGATACCGCTATCCAGAAGCATCAGCAGGCCCTCTTCGGTTTGCGAATCCTGAAAGGCAATAAAGCCCTCCGAAGCCGGGTAGGTTTCGATGCTGTCGATGCGTTTGCCGATGCTGTCGAACAGTTTGGCTCGGTACGGCTCAAAGTTGACCCCGCCGTACACAAACACTGAAAAGTCGGGAAATACGTCTTTGATTTTCTTGCCCGTGCGTTCCTGAATCCGGTCGAAATACATCTGCACCCAGGGCGGAATTCCCGAAATCAGCGACATCGGCTGGTCGATAGTCTCGTCGATGATGCGTTCAAGCTTGGTTTCCCAGTCGTCAATAACGTTGGTTTCGTAGCTGGGTAGCTGATTGGTGCGGAGGTAGCCCGGCACGTGGTGGTTGGCAATGCCCGACAGCCGCCCCACGTGAATACCCGCCTTTTGGTCGAGTTCGGGACTGCCCGACAGAAAAATCAGTTTGCCGTCGAGAAACGCGCCGTTGCCGGTTTCGTGAATATAATTCAGCAGCGCGTCGCGGGCCGAGTCGATGTGGTTCGGAATCGAGTCGCGGGTGATTGGAATGTACTTCGTACCCGACGTAGTGCCCGACGTTTTGGCTAAATACAGCGGCTTGCCTTTCCACAAAACGTCGCTGTCGCCGTTCAGAATCTGCTCGATGTAGGGTTTAAGGTCTTCGTAGTCGCGAACGGGTACGGCCTGCCGGAATTCTTCGACCGTGCGCACGTCGGTCAGCCGATGATCGCGGCCAAAAACGGTGTTCTGCCCACCTTTGATGAGTCGCTGCATCCAGCGTTGTTGTGCTTCGGCGGGGCGGTACATCCACTCGCGCTGCCGCTCTACCACCCACTTTGCCAACGGCTTACTCAGTACTGAACGTATTCCCATAATAGGGCAAAAGTAATGGATAATGGACAATGAATAATTAACAATGGATTATGGAGTGGTTAGGGACAAGGCTGTTTGAAATGAACTGGTTAAGCCAGACATTATTCATTGTACATTGTGCATTATCCATTAATTTTGCTGACCTTTCAAGAAACTGTTTTTGTAATAAGGCGTTTTGCGCCAACCAATTAATGGGACTTTTCAATTTTCTTACAAGCGACATTGCGATTGACCTGGGCACAGCGAATACCTTGATTATTCACAAGGATCGGATTGTGGTGGATGAGCCTTCGATTATTGCAATGGACAAAGTCAGCGGTAAAGTGCTGGCTATCGGCCATAAGGCCATGCAAATGCACGAAAAGACCAATGAAAATATCAAGACCATTCGCCCACTCAAAGATGGTGTGATTGCCGATTTTACAGCCGCCGAACTGATGATTCGGGGTATGATTAAGATGATTGATACGGGCAGCAAACTCTTTTCGCCTTCGCACCGCATGGTCATCTGCATTCCGTCGGGCATCACCGAAGTAGAAAAGCGGGCCGTAAAAGATTCTGCCGAACACGCCGGAGCTAAAGAAGTTTACATGGTGCATGAACCGATTGCAGCTGCTATCGGTATCGGCATCGACATTACCCAGCCCAACGGCACCATGATCGTCGACATTGGGGGCGGCACCACCGAAATCGCCGTGATTGCGCTGTCGGGCATTGTCTGCGAACAGTCGATTCGGATTGCGGGCGACGTTTTCACCCGCGATATTGTCGATTACATGCGCCGGGAACACAACCTCCTCATCGGCGAACGCTCGGCGGAGCAGATCAAAATTGAAGTTGGCTCGGCCCTGCCCGAACTCGATAATCCGCCCAATGACTACGAAATCCGGGGCCGCGATTTGATGACCGGGATTCCGAAAGAAATTAAAGTGACCTACAGCGAGATTGCCTACGCGCTCGACAAGTCGATCTCGAAAATTGAAGAGGCTACCATGAAAGCTCTCGAAATTTCGCCCCCGGAACTGTCGGCTGATATTTACACGAACGGTATTCACCTGACGGGGGGCGGTGCGCTGCTACACGGTCTCGACAAACGCTTGGGTGCCAAAACCAAACTGCCGATTCACGTAGCCGACGACCCCCTAAAGGCCGTAGTAAAAGGCACAGGCGAGGTTATCAAAAATCTGGACCTCTATAAGTCGGTGCTGATTAGTTAGTGTAACGCGGGCGGAAGCCCGCACTTTGTAGCTACAACCAACTCGTCTACAAAGTGCGGGCTTCCGCCCGCGCTACTTTAGTTGCTATGAGCGAGTTAGTTGAATTTTTTCTTCGGAGCCGTAACTTCATCTTATTTGTGTTGCTGGAAGTGGTTTGTTTCTACTTCATCATCAACACCAGTAATTATTGGAGTGCTACGTACTTCAACACGGCTAATCGCTACGCGGCTCAGGTGTTGGCGTGGTCGAATGCGGCCAATGAATATGCCAGTCTGCGGCAGGTAAACGCCGATCTCGCGCTCGAAAATCAGCGGCTTAATGCCCGGCTCACGCAACTTCTGCAAAGTAAACCGGCTGCGCCCGCCGAGTACCAGGCCGATTCAGCCTTCGCCGACCGGTTTAAGTTTACTGTGGCGAAGGTGGTGAACAACACAACCCAGTTTGCCAACAATTACATTACCATCGACAAAGGCACCGACGATGGCATCCGGCCCGGCATGGGTGTAATCTCACCGACGGGCGTGGTGGGCAAAGTAAAAGTTTGTAATCGCCATTTTTCAGTGATTACGTCTATTCTGCACTCCGAGTTTTTGGTGTCATCGAAACTTACCAAAGCCGACGAGATTGGGTCAGCCAAGTGGGACGGTGTTGATCCGCATCTGATGAAACTCGATGCTATTTCCCGTTATAAATCCGTAGCCAAAGGCGACTCGGTCGTGACGTCGGAGTTTAATTCAACCTTTCCGCCGGGCGTTCTGGTGGGGCGGGTCAGAACGGTAGGCGTACAGCCGAATATGACCTTTCATGACATAACGCTCGATCTGGCAACGAACTTCAGCAACCTGTCGTTTGTGTATGTGGTCGAAAACAGCCTGAAAGCCGAACAGGAACAGTTAGAAAAACAAATTGAAACGGATAAATGACTTTCCGCGAGATCGTATCGACCGTACTGGTATTTGTACTTTACCTGGCCCTGCAACTCCTGCTGGCCCGGAACATCGTACTGTTCGATTACGCGTTTTGCTTCATTTACATAGCCTGTATTCTGCTCCTGCCCAATGAAACCAGCCTGACATGGCTGCTGTTGATTGCATTCGCAACGGGCATACTTGTCGACACATTTTATAATACGCTCGGTATGCACGCAGCCGCAACGGTGCTGATGGCCTACCTGCGCCCGCTGGTAGTCCGGACGCAGATCGACGTGCCGGGTATGGAATCGCGGATTGCGTTTACGTTGCAGGAGTTAGGCCCCGGACCATTTTTTCGGTATGTGCTGGTGCTGACGTTCATTCATCATGCGGCCCTGTTTTTTATCGAAGCAAGCAGCCTTACGCTCCTGATTCCCACGCTAATCCGTGTGGCTGCCAGTACATTGCTTACTACCATCAGCATTGTATTGATTCAGTTTTTCACCCGAAATTAAATGGCTGAAACGCTTATTCTCCCACAAACCACCGGAACGCCGGACCGCGACCGTCAGGCAATCTATGATGCGCTTTTGCCGCAATTGGCCGCGCTCACCAACGGCGAACCCGACCTGATTGCCAACTTAGCCAATATCACGGCGGCTCTGAAAGAAGCGTTTGGCTTTTTCTGGATTGGTTTCTATCTCGCCAAAGAAGGTCAGTTGGTGCTGGGGCCATTTCAGGGACCCATTGCCTGTACTCGCATTGCGTTCGGGAAGGGCGTATGTGGAGCCGCCTACACGCGCCAAGAAACCGTACTCGTACCCGATGTAGAGCAGTTTCCGGGACATATCGCCTGTAGTTCGGCCTCCAGGTCAGAAATTGTTGTGCCAGTTTTCGACCGAAACGGCAACGTGGCGATGGTGCTCGACATTGACAGCGATCAGCTAAGCGACTTCGGCGAGGTTGATGCACGGGCATTAGAAAAAGTCGGCGTGTTACTGACTGGATTGTTGTAACTGAAACGTTTTTTGCCGTAGTATTGTACTGCTGTTGAATAGGTTTGTATCGAAGAACAATGGAAACACGCACTATACAAGTACCAGTTTTCACGCACGAAGAGGCCGTAGCCATTATTCGGCGGCTGGTCGCAGAAAAAAAACAGGCGTTAGCCGAACCTCCCAGCCCTGAGGTTCTGGAAGCCCTTGCCCGATTAAAACAACGACAAAAAGAACGTGGAACAGCCGTTGTTAGGTTATGAGTTTTTATTTACGGGAGGAGAGTGGAATGCGTACACGTTTACAACTGACCACCTTGTATCTTACGAAGTTCAATTCAAACCAAGCCCTTATCTGTTCGGCATAGCATTTTCGCAGCCCGACGAGTTGGTTGAGTTGGTTATCAAGATTACGGAAAACCCAACGGGACAGCATATACCTTTCGATGCACTCGTTGCACCGACCGTAGTCGCAATAATTGACGATTTCTACCTCAGCAACAGCCGAACCATTACCCTCTTCGTTTGCGACACCGCCGACCGTAGGCACGAAGCCCGCTGGCGGAAGTTCAATCGCTGGTTCGACCGGTCGCTCCGGTCAGCCGATTACGTTAAACTAACGGATTCGCTGGCCGATCCTTCCCTCAACATATTATATCATTGCGCCCTGATTGTCAGGCGAGACAACCCCTATCTCATAGAGATCAATGCTGCTTTCGCGTCGCTCATGCTGTCGTACCGAAAGGCTGAATAACGTTCCGTGTCATGCTGCCATATTTTCCTTTCGGTGATCGGTTTAACGATAAAATGGGTACGCGCCCGATTTCCGAAAGCGAACCGCTTGTTGAGGTAGACGGGCATTATCAAACAGAAACTGATCTGAAACGGCGGCTGCTTGGCGAATATATCAACTACTATTACCAGGCTCAGCCCGGCCACGAAACGGCGCAGTGGGACGTGCTGGCATTGATTCTGCAAAACCTCGTTCGCTTTTCGCCCGGTCAGTTTTCGCTGACTACAAACGGCAACCGGTGGCAGTGGCACAATGCCCTGCTGAACGAAACAACGGACTTCATCTTCGACGATGCATCGACTTTGCCGCACGACCCGCTCGATTGGGTGGGGCGGCAGGTACAGGAAGATTTGGTGTTGCTGGCGGGCAACGACGCTCGGTTGGTGGCGGGGCAGCTTTGTTTTGGTAACGGCTGGTGTCTCGACGAAAAAATAGGCTTGCCTTTCTGGGACATTCACGCGCCCATTACGCCCATCGTAGAGCCGATGATGCAGGCCGCACAAACGCTGATGACGCGCCTGCCCGTTGGCCGACCCGTGTGGAGACTGAACTGGAGCGTAAAAGTAACCGATCAGTTAGACATGACTAATCGCCACACGCCCGCGCTCGACCGGCTATTGGCCGATACTCTGCCTACGCTCACCCCGGCCACTATTGGCGAGAAACTATTCATCCGCATCGAACGGCAAACGCTGACCCGCCTGCCCCGGTCGGGGGCGGTGCTGTTCGGCATTCACACCTACCAGAATTTACTGGCCCACGAAGCCGCTAATCCTGAGCGGGCCGCTGGGATGAAACGCGTTTTTGAGACAACACCCGCAGCCATGATTGCGTATAAAAGCATGGCCGGGTTTCTGCCAACGCTGCTGACGTATCTGGAGATGCAGGCCAAGCCTGCCCCGTAGCAGAAGGTGCCGTTGACGGGGTATAGTAAAAACCGTGTTTTCGACTCTTTTCCCCGAAAAACGCCTTCCCCCATGAATTTGCCTGTTTCGCGTCGGACGTTTCTTCAGCACACGTCATTAGCCGTTGCGGCTGGTTTGGTATCGCCTTCTTTATTGGTTGGAAACCGCCACGAGTCTGCGGTGATTGGTCATAACGGATTTCGCTACCGGGTTGTGCCGGGCTGGGGTGTACTCGATGCCGGAAAGAATCCGGTCAACGATTGCCACGAGATGGTGCAGGATGCCGCCGGGCGGATTCTGCTGCTGACCAATGAGACGAAAAATAACGTCCTGATTTACGACAAATCAGGCAAGTTGCTCGATAGCTGGGGCCACGAGTACCCCGGCGCACATGGTCTGACCCTGGGGGGCGAGGGCAGCGATCAGTACCTGCTCATCTGCGATACCGACCGGCATCAGGTTATCAAAACCGACCTGCGCGGGCGCGAACTGATGAAACTCGACTACCCGAAAGAAACCGGTGCGTATGCCCACCCATCGCAGTTCAAACCCACTGAAACGGCCATCAACCCGGCCAACGGCGATATTTACGTGGCCGATGGCTATGGCCTGAACTACATTACGCAGTATGACCGCGCGGGGAAACTTATCCGCTATTTTGGCGGTAAAGGCGAAGGCGACGCTACCTTCGATTGCTGCCACGGCGTAGTGGTTGACCGGCGCAATGCCAATCCGACCCTGCTGATTACCGACCGCCGACGCAACGCCCTCAAACGCTTCTCGCTCGATGGCAAGTACCTGTCAACGATTGCTTTGCCGGGGTCATATATCTGTCGGCCCGTGATTCACGGCGACCACGTGTTCGGAGCCGTCTTTCGCAGCACGTCCGATGCTTATCCCGATTCGGGATACATCACCATTTTAGACAAAAACGACCGGGTTGTGTCGACGCCGGGCGGCTCTGCACCTGTTTACGAGGGCAATAAATTAACCGAGCAGCGAAAAGACCGGACTAATTCGCCCTTTCTGCATCCACACGACGTATTGGTTGATAACGACGAAAATATCTATGTGGCACAGTGGGCCTCCCGCAAAACGTACCCCATTAAATTAGAGCGGATAGCATGAAACGCCACCTGCTTCTCCTGTTCTTCGCCACCACAGCCCTTGCTCAATCGCCCAAACAACCGCTACGCCGGGCCGACAGTTTTTTCGGGCTGCACTTCGATTTTCACGCCGACATGGCCGATACGCTTATCGGCAAAACATTGACCGAAGGCATGGTCGATAGTCTGTTGCGACTGGTAAAACCTGACTTTATTCAGGTCGATAGCAAAGGTCACCCCGGCGTAACGAGTTACCCAACGAAAGTAGGGTATAAGCCGAAGCGATTCGAGAAAAACACGTTGAAGCTGTTTCGCGACGTTACGGCCCGGCACGGCGTTGCGCTGTATGTGCATCACTCCGGCGTGTGGGACAATGAAGCTGTGCGGCACCACCCGAACTGGGCACGGATTAAACCGGATGGTCCGGCAGATACCGAAAAAACGTCGCTCTGGAGCGGCTATGCCGACAGTCTGCTAATTCCGCAACTCAAAGAAATCAGTGATTACGGCGTCGACGGCGTGTGGGTCGATGGCGATTGCTGGGCGGTTGAACCCGACTACGGCCCGGCGCCGGTGGCAGCTTTCCGGCAGGCAACCGGCCTGCCCGATGCGCCCAAACAGCGTACCGATCCGGGTTATTTTGCGTTTATGGAACAGCATCGAACGGCTTTCAAACAGTATGTCAAACGCTATACTGACGCGTTGCACCAGCACAACCCGCGCTTTCAGGTAGCCAGTAACTGGTCGTTTACGTCGTTTATGCCGGAACCCGTAAGTTTGCCCGTCGATTTTATTTCGGGCGATACCGACCCGCTCGACGGGGCCAACCGGTCGGCATTTCAGGCGCGGTGTATTGCCCCACAGGGCAAACCCTGGGATTTGATGTCGTGGAGTTTCGGCTACGGCTGGTCTGATCGGGTTGGTGCGCCAAAACCAGCTATTCAGCTTTGTCAGGAAGCCGCACAGGTGCTGGCAATGGGCGGTGGCTTTCAAGCCTACTGGACGCAGAATAACGACGCCAGCCTGACGCCCTGGGCCTTCGAGACAATGGCCGAACTGGCTCGCTTTTGCCGCGCCCGGCAATCGTTTTGCCATAAAGCCGTGCCAGTGCCGCAGGTCGCGCTGCTGTATTCGGGCGTGGCACATCGGGCTAAAACGACCGGCGTTTACAAGTTCAATGCCGATTTGTCGGGCAATCTGATTGGAACGCTAAACGCGCTGTTGTACAATCAATTGCCGACCGAGATTTTGATGGAACACCACCTGCACGGGCGCATGGCGCAGTACCCGCTCATCGTGATTCCCGAATGGGCAACGTTGGCCGACACCTTCCGCACCGAATTGGTGCAATACGTTCGCGACGGGGGTAACCTGCTGGTAGTGGGGCATCAGGGCGTTAAACTGTTTGAAAACGAACTGGGCGTAACATTGCAGGAAACCACCCGCCCGGCAGCTTATTTTGGCATCGATAACCAACTAACCGGCACAAAAGCTACCTATCAGCCGTTCGAGCCGCTGCCCGGTACGCGAACGCTCGGTGGTGTCTACAAACAGCGTGATTTACGGTTTGGCGCGGGGCCGCTGGCGTCGGTGGCGCGGTTAGGTAAAGGGCAGATTGCGGGCGTTTACCTAAATGTAGGCGAAGATTTTTACAAGCGCGAAACGCACGTAGGCCGAAGCGTAATCGGGCAGATGGCACGCGCATTGTTTCAGCCGCAGGTGTCGGTGAGCGGTTCTTCGTTCGTACACGTAGCTCTGAATCGGAAGGATGGACAAACGATGTTGAATTTGATCAACATGGCTGGCAATCACGCCAACCGCGCCGTTTATTCCACCGACGAAATTCCCACTCCTGGCCCACTGACGCTGACGTACCGAACTGCCCAAAAACCTAAACGGCTGACGCTCCAACCCGAAAATCGGCCTGTGTCGTTTGCGTATAAAAATGGCGAAGTATCCTTTACTGTACCGACGCTGGCTATTCATTCGGTTGTAGTCATCGAGTAACGCGGGTGGAAACCCGCTTTATTGACCGGCGGGGTTATATCCGCTTTATTGACTTGCGGGTTTCCACCCGCGTTACAGATTATGAACACATTCATTCTTTTGCAGGCTGCTTCGGCGCAACCATCGGACTGGGCTTTGTTTTTTGGCCGGTTTCACCCGCTGATTGTGCATTTGCCAATTGGTTTTCTGCTGATTGCGGGTTTGCTGGAAGTAGGTCGCTGGCTGGGCAAAGTAAGCATCAGCGAATCGGCTATTACAAGTATTTTGTTCTGGTCAGCCGTTAGCGCGACGCTGGCCTGTGTATTTGGCTACCTGCTGTCGCTGGGCGGTGGTTACGAGAAAGACATTCTGGACGAGCATATGTGGCAGGGCATCGGCGTAGCGGTGTTTGCCTGGATAGCCTGGGCCGTAAAATCCGACTGGCTCGGCGACCGGATTCCATTCAGTTCAGCCCTGTACGTACCAGCACTGGGGTTGTCGCTGCTGCTACTCATGGCTGCCGGTCATCATGGCGGTTCGCTCACGCACGGCTCCGATTATCTGACACAGTACACGCCCGAGCCGTTTCGTTCGCTGGCCGGGATTCCACCCCGCAAAGAAACCGAAATAGCTGCCAAGCCGATTACGGATGTGAATCAGGCGTTGGTGTATGAGCAGATCGTGAATCCGATTCTGCAAAGTCGTTGTGTTCAGTGTCATAATGCCGAGAAATCGAAAGGCGATTTGCGGATGGACACGCCCGATATGCTCAAAAAAGGCGGAGAAGACGGGCCAATTTTTGTGGCTGGTAAAGGGGTAGATAGCGAGATGATCAAACGGTGTCTGCTGCCAGTGGAAGACGAACACCACATGCCGCCCAAAGGCAAAACCCAACTCACCGATGAGCAGGTGACGCTGCTGACGTGGTGGATCGATCAGGGTGCTTCGTTCGATAAAAAAGTGGCCGACCTGAAGGTGAACGACGCCGTTCGGCCCGTGTTGGCCGCGCTGGGTGGCGGTGGCCCGGTTGGCGACGGGCAGGTGGCCGCTGGCGGTTCGTCTGGACCAGCCCCGATTTCGCCCGTTTTGACGATGAAACTGCCTGCTGCCGACCCGAAAGTAGTTGACGAATTGAAGCGGGTGAATCTGTTGGTACTGCCGCTCGCAAAAGAGCAGAATCAACTGGAAATCAACGCCGTAAATGCCAGTAATTTCAGCGATGCACAGGCGGCTTTGCTGCCAAAATTAACCGAGCAGATTGTGTGGCTGAAACTCGGTGATACGCAGATTACCGACGCAGCTCTGGCACAAGTTGCCAAACTTAGAAACCTGCAAAAGCTGCATCTGGAGCAAACCAAAGTCACCGACGCGGGTCTGAAACAACTGCGTGGTCTGGCGCATTTAGAATATCTGAACCTGTATGGCACTGCCGTCACCGACGCGGGCCTGACCGAACTGGCAAACCTGAAAAGTCTGAAAACGGTGTATCTCTGGCAAACCAAAGTTACCGATGCTGGGATCGCCAACCTGAAAAAAAACCTGCCGAATCTCGAAATCGTGGGTGGTATGGATGCAAAAACGATTGCCGAATTTGCGAAGGTTGCCCCCACGGATGAAACGAAGGAGTAGGCACCTTCGGCCATGAATCGATAATTGACTTCCATCTTTACAGCTTAAACTATCTCAACTGAACCATTTACCTTTGGCAAGGATGCTGCTTTAAGCGATTCGTGATCGATAAAGTGACACCAATTTCACTACCGTAACTTATTGCTGAAATTGTATGCTTGCACAGGTCACTTCTCATCCTGATATCCTGCTCAGCCAGTTTAGCACGTTCATGCTGGGGTTTATCTGGTGTATTTTTATTCTACTCCTGTTCTACTCATTTCCGTATCGTCATGATGCCGTGTATTTGTGGGCAACATTGACCGTGCTGGGCTTTACGGGTGCTGCGAGCTATTTGTGGTATTGCGTTAATACCAATGCATCACACTACAGCAGTTGGGCAGAACTCTTTAAGCATTGTTGTGAACAAACTGCGTTTGTAGGCTTTTTAGGCATGATTTATAGCCGGTATTATTCGCTTCGGTCGCGCCGGTTTTACGTCATGTTTGTATTCGCCTGCCTGCTTTTCCCGGTATCAGTTTACATGTGTCTAAGCCTATCAATCCATTGGGTCATTGTTAATTGCCTGATGCGAATTGTAATTGCCGTAGATATTCTACTATTGCTCAGTCCATTAGCCTATAAAGGCGTACCAGGAACACGCATTTGGGTAATAACTTGCTGTTTTGTTGTTATTAACATAGTAGGTTATATCTATAAGATTATTGATATGAACACCTATGTTTCAGTTTTTATGTCAGTAGACATCGGCGCCTTTCTTTTAAGTGCGCCGATCATGACAATTATGTATCACCTAAGTATCTACACCAGGCAGAATCGGCAACAGTTGGAGCAGAAGCGTGCTGAAGCCGCCAGCCTGATAGCCGAGCGGGAGCAGTTACTTCTCCGTCAGAATGCACGTCTTGAAGAAGAGGTATGTCTGCGTACAGCCGAGCTAATCGCTGCCAACAAAACCAAAGACCGGCTCTTTTCTATTATCAGCCATGATTTCAGAAGCCCTATCGCTACACTGAAGGGTTCGTTAAATCTGCTCCAGCGAGACATCCTCAGCCCAGCCGATTTTGTGAAGCTTACCCAGAATCTCGCCAGTTCAACCGACCGGCTCTACAATAACCTCGATACGATGCTCCAGTGGGCACTCTCCCAACTCGGCGAGATTACTACCAGACCAACCATTGTCAACGCTCACGAACTGGCCGACGAAGCGATTGATATAATGCAGGATGCCGCCAACCGAAAGGGCATTTCCCTACTCAATTCTGTTAAGTGCGACATGTTAATCAAAGCCGATGAATATCAGCTTATTACAATCTTTCGTAACTTACTCGACAATGCCATCAAGTTCACGCCTGTGAAGGGACGCGTTGAGGTAGGAGGGTATCCTGACGCAACCTGGGGGCTGGTGTTTGTCCGGGATACAGGCGTAGGTACTGCGCCTACCACAATAGGTGAGCTTTTGAACAGTGGTATTTCAACGGTAGGAACAGCGGGCGAAAAAGGATTGGGACTTGGTCTGCGGCTTTGTAATGAGTTACTAAGTAAAAATGGAGGATATCTGTCGATTCATAGCGAGTTAGGGGCGGGTACTACCATCGAATGCCGATTACCGCTGGGTATAATGAGCAGTTCAATTGACGCTCTCTGAACCGACCAGCTAAGGCTACATAATATCGTCAACTAACTTGTTGGATATGACACCTGAACAAACCTTTCAATTTGCCAACGCGCTCGTGTTGCCACAGTGGTTGCTGATGGCCGTTGCCCCGCGCTGGTCGGTTACAGACTGGCTGATGCGTTCGTACCTGATTCCGGTGGTGCTGGCCGCGCTGTATGCCACGTATTTATTCGGCGGTGGGCCGGTCGATTTTTCGGCGTTTGGGTCGCTGGCAGGTATCAAAAACCTGTTTTCTACCGGGGGCGACGGCGTAATGCTGGCGGGCTGGATTCACTACCTCGCCTTCGACCTCGTGGCTGGTACGGTTGTCGTGCGCGATGCGCAGCGGCTGGGCATTCCGCACGGCTGGGTAGTGTTGCCGCTGTTTGCCTGTTTTATGGTCGGCCCGGTTGGACTGCTGCTCTACTGGCTTGTGCGGCTCGGACACCAACGGCAGGTGGCCCCGTAGAACGTGCCGCGTGTATTCATGAGAAAACAGATGTTTCCAGCAGGGTTCGCAACACCTTCACCAATTCCTCCGGCGGGCGCGACGATGCCGCTACTTCGACCGTGCCGATAAGCGGGCGGCTGACCTGGTTGGAGAATGCATCATACCGTTCTTTCTGGTAAAATCCGTAGCCGCTATAGCTGGCGGGCGTTTGCTCGTCGGTGGGGTGCAAAATCAGCAGGGCTTCGGTCCGAATGGGACCGGCAGGCCGACCCGTCCGTTGAGCCGAGCGGGTCGACAGACCGGCGCGGGGAACCAGCCCGTGCAGATATTTCAGCGTCAGTTCAGCGTATTCAGTCCGCACAATGGTTGACCAGCGTCGGTATTTTGCATCTAAAATCAGCCCCTTAGCCTCGCCATCGACGGGCAGATATTCAAGCACAAAATCGGGCAGCAGATTTCGCACGCGACTGACGTTGAGGTAGCTCTCCGGAACAAACTCGTAGTGTAGCCGGGCAATGGAGCCGGTTGTGTGCGTGAACGTATACGAACCCGTATACTCGTCGTCGGCAAGGTCGGGGTTGGTGGCCCGGCGCGGTTCGTATCGGTCGAGTCGGTAGCCCATTTCAACCAATGCATCCTGCAATTTGAACAGGCAAAGCAATTCATAAAGCCGGTCGAGGGTGCGTACACCAGCCAGCCCGTCGGTAGTATCGGCGACAGCATCGCCCACCTGATCGTACCAGCGCAGCAAAAGTTGCCCCGCCCGGAAATAATGATCGCTTGCCATAAATCCGGCCATGCCCGGCGGCAAACCAATGAGCGGTTCGCGTACTGGCAGCGATTCTTCATACCGATGTAACAAGCCCGATGCCTGCCCAATAAGCCGCTGAATTTCACGCTCAACGCGCTGGGCATATTGTTGCTGTTGCCACTGCCGCAACACCGAGGCATTAACAGTGGTTAGGGAGGTGGGTGGGGCCGTGGGCGTGTGATTCAGCGACAGGCGTTGCTGACGGAGCCAGTCGAGCAGGTGATGCAGATAGCCATGCAGGGTTCGGTTTTCGAGCGTGTCGGTTGTGTCGAGCAGTCGGCTGGTGAGCGTATGCGTAGCTGCCAGCCACCGCCGTTGCCATCGAAACGCGCCGGGGTCGGCGGGTGTGGCCGGTCGCAGCGTTTCGGGGTGCTGCACCTGGTGGCGTAAGGTTCGCTCGGTCCAGTTGGTAGCGCGGGCGGGTTCCCACACATTGAGCGGTTCGAGCCGGGTTTGGGGCTGATCGCGAAAGGCGGGCCAGAGTCGTTCGAGTTCGATGAGGTCGTGACTTACCCGCGCCAGCCCACGCAACGGCCCGCGCCCGGTAGTTTCGCCAACGGCCACGGTGGTGAGGCTGCTTTCAGAACGCCAGTAAGTAACGCCCCGGTTGAGCAGATACTGTAAGAGATCGGTTAGTTCGTCGGGTGTGAACTTGGCCGAACCTACTTCCAATGTTGCCAGAAGCGCGGGCGTGGCCTGTTCAGGTTCCTGCAAACTAATCCGGCACAGCCCAAATCGGTTCAGGAGCGGCTTGCAAAACAACAGCGAACGCCCCGCCACCGTCTGCCGCTCCTGCGACTGCGCCCCTTCTGCCGACAACCACAGTGCCACCTGCGCCACGCCCGACACGCCCGTTTCGACCGGAAAGGGCGTATCCGACAACCAAACGGTAGTATCGAGATTTGTAGCGGCCCCGTCAGCTACGGCCCACAGGCAGAGCGAGTCGGTTTCTGAAACTATAATCGGCTCCAGCGTAGGCAGGTTGTGCGATTTTATAAAACCGCCTTCAACTCGTTGAATCAGCGTCCAGAGCATAGTTAACTGAAAAACCGGTATACGTGATACGAATCGGTGCCGATGGTGATGAGCCGACTCAGCAGCCGGGCCGAGCGGGGCAGAGGCCGGTCGATGAGTTCGAGCAGCCGACGAAGCCGTTTGCCAAAGCCCTCACCCCGCCCGTTCACCAATGGAAATACGTGCTGGCTCACGGCATAGTCGAGTGCCATGAAGGCCGAGTCGCCTTCGAGCAACCCGCGCCCGCGCCCGCAGTATGCCTGAACGGCCCGCTGTTTGCGCGGACTGATGATAACGGGCTGACCCAGCGCGGCATCTTCATTTTCCAGTACGTCGCGCAATTGCCGGAACAGAGCGGCCTCATCGGCAGTAAACGGCTCGCCCGTTTCGGAAAACAGCAACTGGCCCTGTGGCGTCGTCAGCATCGGCAGCGGAGCGGGTGGTTCGAGTGTACTGGGTTCGATGAGGTCGCGGCTGGCCTGAAGCCGAATCACGGCGGCCCGGTCGAGCAGGCGGGGCGACAGCACTTCGGTGGTATGGTCATAGTTGATGGTAGCCACAAACCGCAGCCCCTGCCCAAGCTGGTACGGCACGTTGCCGTTGGCTCCGGTCAGGGTCAGAACTGGCTCGGCTTCGGGGTCGCTCAGGCGCATAAAATCCGACCAGTAATGTTCGAGCGGGCTAAGGTTGGCTTCGTCCAGCAGCACCCAGTGAGGCAGTTCGTCGGCGCGTCGCTGCTCGGCGTCTAAGCGGCTGATAACTTCATATAACCCCGTTCGGGCGGGTTGAAACTGCTCCGTAAACGGATTATAATAACCAATTAAGTCTGCCGCTGATGTCCAGCCCCGGCCTACAGGCACGGTTAGAAGCCGGTTGGTCAGGCCCGTAGCTCCGGCCAGCCGCGTTACGAGCGACGTTTTGCCCACGCCCGGCAACCCGGCCAACACGGTCAGAAAACTTTGTTGCAGTGTGATCAGATAATTTGCCACGTCGTTGAACTCCAGCGACCGACCTGCCTCATCGAGCCAGCCTTGTACCTCAGACGTATATTGCCGGGCATCGGGCGTAACGGGTCGTAAAAACGTTGGCAGGCTATTGGCAGATGGAAGCGACGGCGTGTCGGCAGGAACCGGGCGGCCAGTGCGACCTTCCAGCACGTCGAGGTAGGTTTTGGCCCGGAGCAAATTCAGCCGAACGTCGTCGGCATTAGTCAGTTCATGGCGCAGTTGGGAGAAGCTTTGCTCGATTACCTGACGCTGGGCGGTTAGTTCGGCCAGTTTGTCCTGCTCGGCTTTTACCAGATCGGGCGATGCAGCCGCACCGTTGACCGACGGCGTGGTCGCACTCTTACGTCGGCGCAGTTCGTCGTTTAGCTTTCGTACTTCGTCGTTGAGCCGCTGCCACTCCTGATTCTGGCGGTTATAAATATCGTTGCTGTTGTTGCGCAGGTACTCGTCCAGAAACTGCCGTCCTTCTTCGGTTTCGGTCAGAAATTGCCGGGCAAAGGCGGGCAGTTTACCGCTAATCCACTCTTCGCTACCCCGAATCAACTGCCGCAGCCGGGCCAGTTTCAGCGTTTCCAACTGCCCGTCGGGGTTCAGATTGTCGAGCAGATCACTAATTTGCCGGAGCTGCCGGGCATCTACCGTCCAGGCTCCGCCAATTTTCCGTCTGGCCCAGTCCATGAGTTCGTTGGATGCTCCGTAATAAACGGGCTGATTCAAATTGCGGTCATCAGACAATAAATCCTTGACATCCAGCACATACTGACGGCTGCCGACTTCGACCAGCGAAAGATTTGCCGTAGGAATACGAAACACGCAGTTATCATAATCAGACGATATATCAAGTTCAAGTGCACTTTCGCTTCTAAGCCGGATGCGTAATAGATCGTCGGTATCGCTTTCGGGTTCATTACTGTGCCAGAAAGGGCCTATCAATTGATTATCGTCTCGTAAAAAAACATAGCTATAGGGTTGATCTTCTACGGTTAATGTAATGGGCCGGTTTGGATCGAAAGGCTTGTTAATAACGCGGCAAAGCTGGTGTCGGAGTGGCTCGGTAGCAAACGTACCCGCCGACGAAAATTTACAACTGCTCGGCGTCTCGTTACTATGGCGCGGATTTAGGGTGTAGTCTAAAAAAAAGAGTTCTTCTTTTAAAAATCGTTCGTTAATTTCCGCATGGTAAGCCGTGTAAATCAATATGTTGCCTGTATTTGGAAAGTAGCCGGGTGGCACTGGAATAAACCGACCGTTTTCTTCGACCATAACGGGTCTGACATACCCAATATCGGGGTTATTATGAGTTGCATTCTGCTTTTGTACGATGGCTTTCATAGGCATAAAATGATTGAATGATCGACTGTTTAGATGAAGAAGCCTGTTTAGATATAGGCTTGAACGTGGCAAATTAGGCTAAATGCGGCAACTTATTCGTTTTTTAACGCATAATGAAAACGCTGCGGTTTAATTGGCTGGTGTGGCTATGGGGCGGTTCGGCTGATAACCGGCTTACCAACATGGACGAAGCTATGATGAAGCGGTAAGATTGGTTATGAATCGGTCAAAATAATGCCGTGACTATTGTACATTCTAATGTTATTTTTGTAGGATAGTTTTACTGGTAACTGACTCGACCGCTCCGGCGGTTCAGTTTATGCGCAAACAAGCTGACAAACGATTTCGTTACGTGCTGTTAACAGCAGCATCCGGGCTGTTCGCTACGGCGGTATGGCTTATTGCCTGTACTGGCTCGGTCGAAAAGCCTGCCGAACTGGTAGCGGCTGAGACTGGTCTGCCCACTAAAGTCGACTACAACCTTCACGTCAAACCCATCCTCTCCGACCGCTGCTTCGCCTGCCACGGCCCCGATGCCGCCAAACAGCAGGCTGGCCTGCGACTCGATACGCCCGAAGGTGCCTACGCCACCCTGACTGAAAGCGGCAAACGGGCCATCGTACCGGGCCAACTGGCCGATAGCGAACTCTACCACCGCATCACCAGCACCGACCCTGACTATATGATGCCCACGCCCGAATCGCACCTGAGCCTAAACGCCCAGGAGAAAGCCTTGCTGGTGCGCTGGATTGAGCAGGGAGCCGAGTACAAACCCCACTGGTCGCTGATTGCACCAACCATGCCGGAGGTACCCCGCCCGAAGGCAGACCAGTGGAGCCGTACCGATGTGGATCGGTTTGTGCTGGATCGTGCCGCACAGACACCATCTCTTTCCTCGCTACGTCCTGCGCCGGAGGCCGACAAGGCGACCTTGCTCCGGCGGGTGAGTCTGGATCTGACGGGCTTGCCGCCGAGTGTGGCCGAGGTCGATGCGTTTCTGGCCGACACGAGTGCGGGAGCCTATGAGCGGGTGGTAGACCGGCTCCTGGCGAGTCCGCATTATGGGGAGCGGCAGGCGGTGGAGTGGCTGGACGTGGCCCGTTATGCCGATACGCACGGCTATCAGGACGATGGCTTACGGACGATGTGGCCGTACCGGGACTGGGTCATTCGGGCCTACAACCGGAACCTGAGTTTCGACCGCTTCATCACCTGGCAGTTGGCGGGCGACTTGTTGCCGAACCCCAACCGCGACATGCTCATTGCCACTGCTTTTAACCGAAACCACCAGCAAAGTCAGGAAGGCGGTATTGTGCCGGAAGAATATTTGCAGGAGTACATTGCCGACCGAACGGCAACGTTTGGCAAGGCGATGCTGGGCCTGACAGTGGAATGCGCCCGCTGCCACGACCACAAATACGACCCCATCTCCCAGAAAGATTATTACGCGCTGGGGGCCTTTTTCGCGCAAAACAACGAACACGGGCAGATTCCATACAACGGCGAACCTTCGCCCCACCTAACCCTGCCCACGCCCGAAGCGGAGGCCAAACTGAAATTTATCCGCACCAAAATCAAGTCTATCGACCAGCAGCAAACTGCCGACTACGACGCGGGAGCTAAAAAGCGGTTCGCCAACTGGCTGGCACAGGCCCGGCGCAATCCGGCAAATGCCGTTCAGCCCGCCAATCAGGGCTTGTTGGTGCATGTTCCGTTCGATACTTACAAAGACGTTCCGGCTGACCAGGCGAAAAAGGACAGCAAGAAGCCCGATGCTAAACAGAAAACAGTAAAGAAAGAAGACAAGCCAGCTACGCCCGCTGTGGCGCAGAAACCCCGCATTCGTCGGGTGTTTACCAATGCGGTGAACGATACGCTCCCGTTCGAAACGCAGGGCGATCTCGACAATCCCGTTGTACTGGTGAAAGGGCCGGTGGGGCAGGGCGTTCGGCTGGTAGGCGAAAGCTTTCTGGAATTACGCAACGTGCAAACACCAGGGCCGGGCAAAAAAGACAATAGCAACCGCCCGCTGTGGTTCGAGCGAAACGAACCGTTTACCGTTGGGCTGTGGGTAAATGTCGAAAATCCGAAATTTGAGGGTAAACTTTTCAACCGGAATGAAGGGCCGTTCAACGGATTTCGGGGGTACGAGTGTAACCGGCTCAAAGACGGTCGGCTGGCGTTTCGGTTCAGCTACGTCTGGCCCGACAATGCCATTGATCTGGAGACGGTCGACAAACTACCGGTTAATCGCTGGGTACACATCACAATGGCTTACGACGGAACAAGTCGGGCCAATGGTGTGCAGATATATGTCAACGGCCAGCCGGTTAAAACAAACATTCTGACCGATAACCTGACGCAGAGCATCATTTTCGGCAAGAAGAAAAGTACCTGGGGTGGTGGTGTCTCCAACTTCGGCATTGGACAATTGCACGACCAGAACTATAAAGGCTATGCCGTTGATGAACTGCGCGTATATGCCCGCCGACTGACCCCACTCGAAGTACGCGGCCTGGCAACCCAACGCGACGAGGTGCAGATGGCATTGCGTAGTTCGCAGCGTTCACCCGATCAGGAAGCCGCGCTGTTCGATTATTTTGTGACGAACGTAGATCAGCCTTCGCAGGAACGGCGGCTGGCCCGACAGCAGCAACTGGGCGAAGAAACGCGTATCCTGAACGAACAGGAGGTCGATCTGATGATTATGCGCGAACGGAAATTTGCCCGCCCTACGCATATTCTCAAACGCGGAGCCTACGACGCCCCCGGCGACCCCGTTACGCCCGAAGTACTGCACAGCCTCGAACCTATGCCCGACGACCTGCCCAAAAACCGGCTGGGTCTGGCCCAGTGGCTGCTGCAGGCCCAAAACCCGCTCTTCGCCCGCGTGATGGTGAACCGCATCTGGCAGCAGTATTTTGGGCAGGGATTAGCCAAAAACGCCGACGATTTCGGCAATCAGGGCGCCTTGCCCAGCCACCCCCAACTGCTCGATTATCTGGCCGTTCGGTTTCGGGAGGGTAGCCCCGCCGAGGGCATCCAACCCTGGAACCTGAAAGCGATGCACAAACTGATTGTGTTGTCGGCCACCTATCGGCAGTCGTCGGTTGTCAGCGAGCAAGTGCGCGAAGCCGACCCCGACAACACGTATCTGCTGCGGGGGCCGAGCTACCGGCTGAGTGCCGAGCAGGTACGCGACAATGCCTTGGCGGCCAGTGGGTTGCTGAACCGGCAGCTTGGCGGGCCGAGCGTTCGTCCCTATCAGCCCGATGGTATCTGGGAAGCCTTAGCCACCCGAAATGCCATCAAATACGTGCGCAGTCAGGGCGACAGTTTGTACCGGCGAAGCCTGTATACAATCTGGAAACGCAGTTCGCCACCGCCGATGATGCTCAATTTCGACGCTGCAGAGCGGCACGTCTGCGTGGTCAAACGGCAGAAAACCAGCACGCCCCTGCAAGCATTAGTCACGCTCAACGACCCTCAGTTTGTGGAAGCAGCCCGCGTATTGGCCCAAAAAGCCCCATCTGGAAGTTGGGAAGCTTATGTTTTCAAGGCGGTGGTGAGCCGTCCGGCCCGGCCTGAAGAGATGAAGCTCATGCAGCAATTATACAGCGAAGAACTGGCCGATTTCAGGAAGAATCCGAAGCGGGCGCAGGAACTGCTGGCAGTGGGTGAGCACCCGGTTGATAAAACGAAAAACCCTGCTGAACTGGCCGCGCTAACGGTAGTGGTAAACACGGTGATGAACTTTGACGAAGCGATTATTAAACGATAGCATGGACATTCAGGATCAACTACACGACCAGCTTAGTCGCCGAAATTTTCTTGGTCAGGCGAGCGCGGGCATTGGCACTATGGCACTGGCGTCGCTGCTGAACCCGACGACTTTATTCGGCGGTACAGGCTCGTCTGATAATCCGGCTGTGGGAAAGCCGCACTTTGCTCCAAAGGTCAAGCGCGTGATTTACCTGTTTCAGAGCGGGGCACCGAGCCAGTTGGAATTGTTTGATTACAAGCCGAAACTCGAAGCCATGTGGGGGCAGGATTTGCCCGAATCCGTTCGGAAAGGGCAGCGGCTTACGGGTATGACCGCCGGGCAAAGCAAGTTTCCGCTGGCAGCATCGAAATACAAGTTCGCCAAATACGGTCCCGGTCAGATGACGATCAGCGAATTGCTGCCGCACACGGCACGCATGGCGGGCGACCTGTCGTTTATCCGGTCGATGCATACCGAAGCCATTAATCACGATCCTGCCGTTACGTTTTTTCAGACCGGCAATCAGCAGGCCGGTCGGCCCAGTTTCGGGTCCTGGATCAGTTACGGCCTCGGCTCCGACAACCAGAATCTGCCTGCGTTTGTGGTGCTGCTGAGCAAGGGGCGCAACGGCGATCAGCCGCTTTATGCCAAATTGTGGAGTAACGGCTTTCTGTCGTCGGTACATCAGGGCGTGGTATTTCGGTCGGGTCCCGACCCGGTTTACTACCTCAATAATCCACCTGGTATCGACAAAGCCAGCCGACGCCGGATGCTCGATTACCTGACCAAACTGCATCAGGAGCAGTTTAAACACGTACTCGACCCGGAGATCAACAACCGTATGGCGCAGTATGAGATGGCGTACCGGATGCAAACATCAGTCCCCGAAACGCTCGACATCTCGAAAGAGCCGGATTACATTTTTGATATGTACGGCCCCGACAGCCGCAAACCCGGTACCTTTGCTGCCAACTGCCTGCTGGCCCGCAAACTGGTTGAAAAAGACGTAAAATTCGTGCAGTTATACCATCAGGGATGGGATCAGCACGGTAATCTGCCCAACGACATCAAGATTCAGACCAAGAGCGTCGATCAGCCGTCGGCAGCACTTATTGCCGACCTGAAACAACGCGGTTTATTAGATGATACGCTTGTGATTTGGGGGGGTGAATTTGGCCGGGGAGCCTACTCACAGGGCAAACTCACCCGCGACAATTATGGCCGCGACCATCATCCGCGCGCGTTTACGATCTGGATGGCCGGAGCGGGCGTGAAAAAAGGTGTAGTGTATGGCGAAACCGATGATTTCGGTTATAACGTTATCAAAGACCCGGTTCACGTGCATGATTTTCAGGCTACAGTGCTCCATCTGATGGGCATCGATCACGAAAAACTGACCTTTAAAAGCCAGGGACGACGCTACCGCCTGACCGATGTGCATGGCAAAGTGATCAAGCCGCTGCTGGCGTAAATGCCAAAATAAATCTGTAAATTGCCTTACTGTCGCTCACTGACGGTAAGGCTTTTTCATTTTCTGAACATATGCATGTATGGAAGCCACTGTAGTTAACGTACCAGCTATTACACACGACCTCGCCGAAGACGAACTGCTACGCATGCCCGCTACCTGGGACGATTATTTTCAGGTGCTCGATGAGGCAGACTCAACCGTAACTGTTCAATTTTTAGATGGCGAAATTATTATGAGTCAGGCCTCGCGCGCGCATGAGAGTTTAGTCATTGTTTTGGGAACATTATTGTCCATGCACTTCATTGGTAAACCAGCATATGATGTGCTGGGCAGTAATGTGAAAATTGTTATCCCGAACCGGGCAGGTGATGTAAATGCCGATGTTTCTGTTGTGAAAGAACCTGTTCTGTATGGCGAAACGCCCAATGGCAACGTATCGGACATGCGAATCAAAAATCCAGAAATCGTTGTCGAAGTTCTGTCGAAAAGTACACGCAAATTTGATCTGGAAGAAAAACTATCCTACTACAAACTGATTCCGTCGCTGCAATACATTCTTTTCGTTGATCAATACCGGCCCTTCGCATCGGTGTACGCCCGAACGCCCGTACCAGACGAGTGGCTGAATCACGACTACCGGACACTCGACGCTGTTGTGCGTATGGGCGACGTAGAGTTACCGATGACACACATCTACCGCAAAATCACCGTCACGAAGTAAATTAATTATTCGGCTGCTTTAAAAACATTGTAGATGTTTATATTTGTAATCGGTTACAAATATTCTCCTCAACCCAAACCATATTCAGCACAAGTACTCATTCATGTTTTACGGGCTTCGCACGAAACGGGTCGCCATTGCTTCCCTGCTTTGGACAATTACGAGCATCTGGTGTGTTCAGGCCGTTGCGCAAAAAGTAGCCCGTCGAGGGGTATTAGACCTTCGCAATGTCCAGCTATCGCAACGACCTATCGAGCTAAGGGGCGAGTGGAAGTGGTATTGGCGGCAACTTCGTACACAGAATAGCACTGAAACGGCTTTTGAATACACGGCGTTTCCACAACTATGGTCGGCCAGCCGCTGGCAGGGGCGACCTGTAGGCAGTCAGGGCTACGCCACCTATTCGCTCACCGTGCTGTTGCCTCCCCACAAGGCTCCGCTGATGCTCGAACTGCCCGATCAATACAGCGCGTATCGGCTGTTTGTAAATGGTCGCGAACTGGCGCACGACGGCAACCCGGCCACAACAAGGGCCGAAACCATACCGTACTGGTCAACTCAACTTGCCGAATTGCCGGTTGCCGATACACTTCGATTGGTGCTTCAAATCGCCAATTTTCATCATGCCAAAGGTGGCTCCACGCAACCAATTCGGTTAGGGCTGGCGTCTGAACTTCGTCTGGCTCAGGACGACGACCGGGCACTCGACCTGTTTCTGGTTGGGTGTTTGTTCATGAGCGGCCTGTTTCTACTGGGGTTATTTAGTTTCAGCAAAACCGACCGGGCCATTTTGTATTTTGGTCTGTTTTGCCTGACTTATAGCTATCGAATTATCGGCACCGATCTGTATGTACTCCACACATTGCTGCCCGCTATTCCGTGGCAGGTAACGGTTCGGTTAGAGTACCTGTCGCTGTATGCATCGGTCGGTTTGTTTGTGGCTTATACGCAACTACTGTATCCGTGGGAGACGCACCCGCGTTTGGTTCGGCTCATGATTGGGCTGTGTGCAGCCTTTGCGGTTACGGTGGTGTTGCCAGCGCGCTGGTTTACGCAGTTGATTAATCCGTTTCTGTTTTTGATGCTGGGCTACATCGGCTATGCCTGCTACGTTTATTGGATGGCCGCCCGACGCCGACGCCCCGGTGCCATGTATTCGCTTATCAGTACGGCCCTGCTGATGCTGGTGTTCGGGCTGATTATTCTCCAGTATGTTGGCCTGACCATACCGGCAACAGCACTGCTCTTTGCTGGTTATCTGATCTTCTTCTTCCTGCAATCGTTGGTATTGTCGTTTCGATATGCCTACGAACTTGGCGAGGCCCGCAAGATAGAAAAGCAGTTTCTGGCAAATATGAGCCACGAAATCAGAACGCCCCTCAACGCCATTCTGGGGTTTTCCAATTTGCTGCAAACCACCAAACTAACGGAAGAACAGGAGGAGTTTCTGCGGTATATCCGAACGGCTGGCAATAATCTGCTGACCGTTGTCAACGACATTCTCGACTTCACCAAAATTGAAGCCGGATTACTGCCCTTAGAGTCGGTGCCGTTCAGTGTGCAGGCTCTGATCGATTCGCTGCAAACCATGCTGATGCCTGCTGCCGATGATAAAAATCTGAAGCTCTCAGTTGAAGTAGACCCGACATTGCCACCAGTGCTACTCGGCGACCCAACCCGACTGACGCAAATTTTGCTCAACCTGATGAGTAACGCGATCAAGTTTACCCGAAAAGGGAGCGTTACCGTTCGGGCGAATAAACTTGAACAGACGAGCGATACCGTGCAGGTGCAGCTTATGGTCGAAGATACCGGTGT
The DNA here is from genome assembly GCF_001988955.1 of Spirosoma montaniterrae. NCBI lineage: Bacteria > Pseudomonadati > Bacteroidota > Cytophagia > Cytophagales > Cytophagaceae > Spirosoma > Spirosoma montaniterrae. The sequence goes on from NZ_CP014263.1 coordinate 4,071,724, forward strand.
TGGCATTGACGCCGATGCATTGCCGCATATTTTTGAGCGATTCAAGCAAGCCAACGATTCAACGACGCGGTTTTATGGCGGCACGGGCCTGGGGCTGAGTATCGTAAAATCGCTGACAGAACTACAGGGCGGCACCGTCAGCGTGACCAGTACAGCAGATGAAGGGTCGTGTTTTATTGTAACGATTGGCTACCGAATCGCACCGAACGAGGGAGAATTAGCTACCGACCAAACAGTGTCGGCATGGGTGCAGACAGAGAAAGTTGCCGGGCGGTTATTACGGGTTCTGGTCGTTGAAGATAATCCAATGAACCAGAAACTTGCCCTTGGCGTATTGAATCGGCTCGGCCATATGGCGAAAGTAGCCGAAAACGGGCAGGTGGCACTCGATCTACTCGAACATTATGACTTTGATCTGGTGCTGATGGATATTCAGATGCCCGTGATGGATGGGTTTACTACCACGTTTAGCATACGCAATAAAATGCACAGTTCGGTGCCTATTATTGCCATGACGGCCCATGCGCTGGCAAGCGAGCGCGAAAAATGCCTTCAGGCGGGCATGAACGATTTCCTGCCCAAGCCATTCCGACCGCAGGATTTGCAGCAAATGATCCGAAAACACGTACCCGCTGCGTCGAAACCACCTGCACCCGCTCCTGCACCCATTCCTGAACCGATACCGGCCCCACCGCCCAGCCCGCAAACTGATTTCTCTATTGAACCGCTGGTAAAAGCTGTCGGCGATGATACTGATTTGGCCCATGAGTTGCTCGACCTCTTTCTACAGCAAACGCCCGACCAAAATGAGGAAATACGGCAGGCACTCGTCAACAGCGACCGGGCCACAGTGAAGGCCGTGATTCACAGCCAGAAAGCCAGCATAAAGATGCTGGGCTTAACCGAATCGACGCAGCAGATTCAGGAAATCGAAGCTCTCTTACAGGCGCAGGCTGAGTTGAGCGACATTGCTCCGTTGGTTCGGGCCTACCTGACCCTTCTCGATACGAAGCTGGTAGCCATCAGGTCGTTTGTAGAGAGTAAACCATAGATGATGAAACGGGTAGTTTGCGCGAACGGCTGCGTTTTAAACGCGAACAACGGCGTTTATACAACACGCTCCCCGATCACTCTTATATCGCTCATTGCCGCTTATGAACCGTCAGGCCCTGCGTTTTCTTACCGTACTTATTAGTTCGGCTTTGTTTGCTTCCTGTTCGCGCACGACCGATGCGCCCGACACTACGCCAAAATTCAGGTTAGTGCCGGGTAAAGTGTTCTACTTTAAGTCGTTCGTGGATTGTAACATGGCCGAAGCCTGGGTAGGTGATACGTTCCGTATTTTTCCGGGCAAATATGGCGAAGACCCCGTCTGGGGTACGGCCAATGACCTGAAATTCGGCGACGGTGCCAATGCCGATGAAGCCTTCAGCCGCGAAGCCAGCGAGTTTACAACCCCGAAAATGCCCAAAAATGCACCGGTAGGAAAACCCGGCCTGCACGGGGCCGTGTGGTTCGAGACGGTTTATCAAAGCCCCGCCGACAAATCGGGCCGGACGCTCTATGCTGTTTATCACAACGAAAATTACCCGGCTACGTTACCCTATGATCCTAAAACTGGCTCTGGCTATATCGATAAAAACTGGCCGCAGGGATTAAAAGGGCCAACTTCTGCCGCTGCCGTTTGCCGGATTGGAATTATGAAATCGGTAGACGGTGGGCGGAGTTGGGACAATCGGGGGCTGTTTATCGAAGACCATCAGCCGCGCATGATTCTGAAACCCCACAATACGTCAAACACGTTCGCCGGGGGTGTCGGCGATCCGTCGGCGGTGGCTTCCGGCGATTATTTGTACCTGTTCTACGGTGAGTATGGTTATCCGGGTGTATACGACGCCAAAACCTACGACCCAACCAAAGAATGGAGTGGGCAGTGCATCAGCGTGGCCCGCATAAAACTGTCTGACCTCGACAATCCGGTGGGTAAAGCCCGGCGGTGGGATGGCCGCAGTTTCAATGCCCTGCCCGATAGCGTGGGTGCGCCGGTGAAATCGCTCCAGATTCCGCGTGATTCGGCGGGTGGCCCGGCATCGTCGCCCACGGGCGGGTTTCACTGGGGGCCGTCGGTGAGTTGGAATACGTATCTAAACTGCTGGGTCATGCTGATGGGCCACGTGACGGGGTCGTCGTGGGCAGGGAGCAAGATTTATATCTCGTTCAACAAAAATAAAGACCTCGGCGAAGGCGATAATGCGCAGCAATGGTCGAAGCCGCAACTCCTGCTCGACCGGCCTGGCCATTTTCTATGGTATCCCTCGCTCCAACCCATGAACACCCCCGACGATATTGCCAACAGAAGCACCTGCCTTCGGCTCGGCCAACGCGCCCGTTTGTTCGTGAAAGACATTCTGCCCGAAAAGAGCGTGTATCTATCGGAATATGTAATTGAGTTTGAGAAGTAGAGACGCAAGATTTTGCGTCTCCTTCGCGTCAGTAAGATTTTGCGTCTCTTTCGCGTCAGCAAGATTTTGCGTCTCCTTCATCGGAATGACAGAGATCAAACCGCAGCCTCTTCTCCAATCGTTACCAGATTGTGTTTCATCAGGTACTCGGCAATTTGCACGGCGTTGGTGGCAGCCCCTTTGCGTAGATTATCGGCTACACACCAGAAATTCAGCGTTTTAGGTTGCGTTTCATCGCGCCGGATGCGCCCTACAAATACCTCGTCGCGCCCGTGGGCGGTTAGCGGCATTGGGTATTCAAACGCTTTTGAATCGTTTTGCACAACAATTCCTTCGGCATTGCGGAGCAATTCAACCACGTCATCCAATTCAAATTCGTGGTCAAACTCTACGTTAATAGCCTCCGAATGGCCGCCGATGGTTGGAATCCGCACGGTGGTAGCCGTTACACGGATGCTGTCGTCGCCCATAATTTTCTTGGTTTCATTCACCATCTTCATTTCCTCTTTCGTATAGCCATTATCGAGAAATACGTCGATGTGCGGCAACACGTTGAGGTCAATGGGGTGAGGATACACTTTTTGCGCATCGGCACGGCCTTCACGCTCGGCAAATAACTGATCGACAGCCGCTTTGCCCGTACCCGTTACTGACTGGTAGGTTGATACCACAATACGTTTCGCTTTGTAGCGGTCGTGCAGGGGTTTCAGAGCTACCACCATCTGAATGGTTGAGCAGTTCGGATTAGCAATGATTTTATCGTCGGGCGTGAGCGTATCGGCGTTGATTTCGGGCACAACCAATTTCTTGGTCGGGTCCATACGCCATGCCGACGAGTTATCGATTACGGTGATGCCAGCTTCGGCAAATTTGGGTGCCAGCGCGAGCGACGTGCTGCCGCCTGCCGAAAAAATCGCAATGGCGGGTTTAGCCGCAATGGCATCCTCAAAGCTGACAACGGTATATTGCTTTCCCTTAAACTCGACCTGTTTACCTACCGACCGCTCTGAAGCAACCGGGATCAGTTCAGAGACGGGAAAGTTACGTTCTTCGAGCACTTTCAGGATTTCGCCACCGACAAGGCCGGTAGCCCCAACAACTGCGATTTTCATAAAAGTAACGCGGGTGGAAACCCGCCTTGATTAAATTAACAAAAAGCGGGTTTCTGCCCGCATTACTGAATTGCCCGCAAAAGTACAGCAAAATCGCTGATCGACAGATGTTTTGTTCGACAGAAAAACAGGCAGTTAGAACCGGCCAACCAGCCCAACGCCCGAAATACTAAGGTTTGAATAGGGCTGCACTTGCCACGAAATGCCCTGCCGCTGCCGCAATGACCGATTGTAGTATTGCACAGCCTGCCGCATCCGTTGACCGGGTCGCAACATCCACGCACCCGTGGCTGAGATAAGAAAACCACCCAGAAACATGGCTACGCCCGTTGTGACGGCCCCATGATTGGTGCGGTCAGGAGTCGGGTTGCAGTATCCATAACACATCATGCCATTAATAACCGTCCCATTTGGCGTATAGGGACCCCGATTAGCTTCGCCAGTACGGTCGTTGGACAAACCAACGCTTAGCCCTATAATTGACGTAACGATACCGCCCGCAATGAGCCAGCCGCCCGCGTATCGGCTACGCATATACGCATTGAAATTCTGAATGGCGTCCGGGTCGCCCGACGCCATAATATACGGGCGCAGGTCTTTTGCCCTGATGTCCAGACCATCATAGGTATACTGCGTTCGGCCACTCCAGCCGCCATACGCACCCACGTAGGTAGGAATCATGTCGCTCTCAATCGGTTTTAACTCTTCTGGTCGAATAGGCCGGAGTGTATCGGGCTGGGCCTGAGTTAGTAAGGGCAGGGCTGTCAGGAGCCAAAAAAGCCGTTTCATGGTCGTTGATGTTTATCTGAAGCAATATAAACAAAGTATCATACGACGACATTAAGGCTTGATTAGAAGCTGATTAACGCTGCGTTACAAAACTGTTCGGGCCGAAGAAAACATAGCTTGCTTCGGGCGTTAGGTACACGTGCAGCGGAACGTCAGTTGGTTCAACGTCTTCGATTTGTTCAACCGGCTCGAATAGCGACAGGCCAATTTTCAGGCAATTGGGTCGACACTCGGCCAGAAAACGGTCGTAGTAGCCTTTACCATAGCCGACTCTGTGCCCATTTTTGCCAAACGCCAGCAACGGCACCAGCACCACGTCAATTTGTTGGCTATCAACGGCTGATTGCCCGTTTCCAACGGGTTCGGGAATGCCCCAGCGGTTCTCTACCAGCACCGTTTCGGGCGTAAGTACGTAGTGCGTAAGGCCGTTTGCGTTTGTATCGGTAATAGAAACAGCGATATTGACCTGCGGAAGGTCGCGCCAGAGCCGACGAATAATCGGCCATGTATCAACTTCGTTTTGCCGGGCAATCGGCAGGAAGGTGTGAAGCAGGCTGGTGTGTTGGGGCAACAGAATGTCAAAAAAACGCTTAGTTATCTGCTGACTCATCGTCTGCACGTCAGTGACCGATAACGCCCGGCGTTGCGCCAGAAACTGTTTTCTAAGTTCGGCTTTGGTCATCAATTTTCTAAACAAAGCTGCATCCTGAAATCGAACGGATTAAAAGCAGCCAGCATTTTTTGCAGAAAAGCCCGGTCGTTCAACTGGAACGTGAGGAAATTTTCGGTGCGTTCCTGTAGGCCGCCGTTCGGAAACAGTTCTTCTTTTACGGTCAGCAATTGCCGGATGCCTGTTTCCTGATTGCGCTCTTCGGCCCGACGCAGCTTTTTTTCGAGCCGAACAACCGCGTTGGCGAAGCGTTTGGTTTCGGCCAGAACCGCCCGTTCGAGTGTGGGGTCAACCATTTGTGCTTTGTGCAGAATGGCGTCCAATGCCTTGTTTACCTGTTTATTTTCGGCATCGAACCGGAGCGCGTGGCGGGTATGCGTATCGACGTACTCGTGTTTAAGCGTTTGGGTATCCCGAAACAGTTCTTCGGGCGTTAAGCCCAGTTTATGAATTCGTCGGGCTGTAACCTTCGGTACGTAAGTGGCAAAATTTCGGGGCATCAGCAGCGGAAAAGGCGTTTCGTATAAATCGAACACGCTTTTGAGTTGCAGCCAGTATGGCACCTCCGACGGGCCACCGATGTAGGCCAGATTTGGCAGAATGGTTTCCTGATACAACGGGCGCAGCACCACGTTCGGGCTAAAACGCTCAGGATGTTCGTCAAGCATTCGCAACAACTCTTCTTTCGTAAAGCGCAGTTTGGTATGCACGACTTTATACGTACCATCCGGCAGTTGTTCGATGCGTTCGCGGAGCTGGTCGTCTAAATAGAACAGGTTAATGTCGCGGGGGGTGATAACGGTTTTATACCCCAACTGCCCGAGTTGGTCGGTGCGTTGCTGTACCTGCTCATTAGCCCGCTGATGCAACAGTTCGTCGCGCATGATGGGCGCAAACAGCCCTTTCAGGTGGGCGTCGTCGGCATCTAAGCAAATCAGCCCTTCGGCCCCAAACAACTCGTTGATAAAGTACCGAACGGCATCAGATAACGTGCTGTGTTTCAGATAAGCATCTTCAAACAGGCTGAGTTTTTCGGGTATCTGGGCAAACAGCGTTTTCAGTTCCTGCGGGTTCATGCGCCCCACCGCCCCGCGTTGCTCGGTTTCCCAGCGGTAATCGCGCCCGAACAGCCGGAAGTGATTGATTTCAGCAAAATCGTGGTCTTCGGTTGCCATCCAGTATACCGGCACAAACGTATAGTCCGGGTAGTTTTTCTGCAACTGTCGGGCCAGATTGATAGTCGTAATCAGCTTGTAAACGATGTAGATTGGTCCGGTAAAAATAGTGAGCTGATGCCCCGTCGTAACCGTAAACGTGTTGGGCTGTAATAGTATCGAAAAATCAGGCTTGTTAGCTATGTGTGCATACTGCCGGGTGAGCGTATCGACTAACGTCTGCCGTTTTTCAGGCGAAAACGTTCGTTCCTGAATTTGCTCCTGAAAGCCCGAAAGGGTAGGAAAGCGGTTGTAGAACGGGCGAAGACTGTCTTTTTGATTGAGGTAATCGAGAAAAAGAGAAGAAAATTGGCCGGTGGCAGAAAGCGGCAGGTACTGACAGTCCATGCAGATTAGGATTTACCACAGCCAACAAACAAAAAACCCGCAAGGTTCGGAGCCTGCGGGAACGTTGGAATCGCGGTTGAGAAATAAATATTTTTCGGTGCTAATCGTGGTTCAGCCCGCTACTTCTCGTTACTTTCGTAAGACCTATTTCGTAGACAATGACAGCCAGACAAAGTATTCAGATTGATCCCGAAGTATTGGGCGGCACACCCGTATTCAGCGGTACACGGGTAGCAATTCAAACCTTGTTCGATTATTTAGAAACCAGTTCACTAAATGACTTCCTGGAAGGCTATCCCTCTGTTAGCCGCGAACAGGCCGAAACGGTTATCGAACTTGCCAGCAAATTACTAAATACATTTTCCACTGAGTATGAAGGTGTTGCTTGACGAGAACATCGACATTCGGTTCAGGAATGCTTTCGACAATACAGGCCATGAGGTTTTCACCGTTCGGTATATGGGCTGGAACGGTATCAAAAACGGGCAATTGCTACGGCTGATGCAGCAGGAAGCATTTGATGTGCTGATTGCGGTTGACAAGAATTTGCCTTACCAGCAAAACGCAGATACGCTGCCGGTTAGCGTATTGATTCTTGATGTCAGAAAAAATGTACTGACTCAGTTGCAGCTTTTTGTTCCGCTTATTCTGGAACGGCTTGCTAACGACTTACCGAAAGAAATGGCAACCTTACGCATTGCCTAATTTTTCAGTGCTAATCGTGGTTCTGCCCGCTACTTCTCGCTACTTTCGTAAGAGCAAACCGCTTCAATTCCCTAACCCCAACATGGCGAAGAACACGTTCAAACAGCCCGAACGGGTTGCTGCACAAAAAAAACAACGACGCCGGGTCAAGCTGGCGTCGTATATCAATGATTTTATTGGTCTCGACCGGCTCTTCGGCGAAGACAACGCCTGGCCCATTCGCCACATCGACCGGATTTTGTGGGTCACGTTTCTATTGGTCATCTATATTGCGTTGAATCACAATGCCGAGCGGCTGGTCCGGCGTATTCAGCGCACCAAAACCATAGCCGACGAAAAGCGGACGCAGGCAACCGTGTTGCAGGCTGATTTTATGAAGAGCGGCAAACAGTCGGAACTCTACAAACGGGTAGCTCAACTGGGCCTGACCGATAGTACCTTAACTCCTCCACACAAAATAGTCGTAAAAACCCATGAACCATAAGCAGGAAATTATTCAGCGGGCCAACCACGTTTATTACGTTGTGATTGCGCTGGCTTTAGGCGTGTTGGTACGCCTGGTCTACGTCCAGTATTTTCATACGCACAAGGGCAAACTCTGGCGCGAACGGGTAGCAACTACCATTATCAAACGCGATACGCTCCGGGCTATGCGTGGCAATATTTATGCTACCGACGGTAGTTTGCTGGCAACTTCCCTGCCAACGTATGTGGTTGGGTTAGACCCCACACAGGCCAAACCTGAGTATTTTACCAGAAAAGTTGATTCGCTGGGATTGCTGCTGTCGCGGATTTACAAAGACCGTTCGGCCCGCGACTATGCCGACCTCGTGCGCGATGCCCGGACGCACAAACGCCGGTACGTGCTGCTAAACCGTCGGCGCGTTACGTTTCAGGAACGGCAGGAAATGCTGAAATGGCCGTTCTTCCGGTCGTCGCCGAAAGTGGCGGCTCGCGGGGGCGTATTACGGCCCTACTACGAACGGTATCACCCGTTTGAGCAGATGGCCGGACGAACTATCGGCAACCTCGACGCCAAAACCGGGCGCGGCCTGATTGGTCTGGAAGCCAGTTTCCAGCCCGCTTTGGCTGGCAGAAATGCGGTAGGTTTAGTTGAAGTGCTGTCGGGTGGAGTACGCAAACCCGTTGACGACGGGCCGGAAATGAAACCCGAACCCGGCATGGACCTGTACACCACCATTGATGTCAACTATCAGGACATGGCCGAAAGTGCGCTACGGTCGACGCTCGAAAAATACAACGCGGCCAAAGGATGCGTAATTGTGATGGAAGTAGCCACCGGCGAGATTCGGGCACTGGCAAACCTGAGCCGCACCCGACCGGGGCATTATGTCGAGAATTTTAACCACGCGCTGGCGGGCCGCACCGACCCCGGCAGCACATTTAAGCTGGCAACGATGATGGCTTTACTCGAAGAAAAGGCCATCTCGCTCGAACAGCCCGTGGCAACCGGGGGCGGAGCTACGCGCTACCGGGGTCTGGAAATCCGCGATGCCAAACGTGGGGGTGCGGGTACGATTACAGCCCGGCAGGTGTTCGAGAAATCATCGAACGTAGGAACGCACCTGCTCATGCGCAGCTATTTCTACAGCCGGCCCGATCTGTATTGCCAATACCTGCGTCGGTTCCACCTGACCAAGCCAACGGGCATTCACATGAAAGGAGAGGCTATTCCGGTTGTTCGCAACCCCGACATGAAAGGCTGGAGCAAGGTGTCGCTGACGTCGATGTGTTATGGCTACGAAATGCAGATTACGCCCCTGCAAATGCTGGCATTCTACAACGCTGTAGCCAATGGCGGGCGATGGGTACGGCCCATGATTGTGAAGCGCATCAAACTGGCCGACGAGGTAGTGGAAGAAAATCAGCCATACGTGCTGCCCGAACCCATCTGCTCGAAAGAAACAGCCCGCAAGGCACAGGCGTTGCTGCGGGGCGTGGTCGAACGCGGTACGGCGAAACACATCAACAACCCGCACTATGCCATTGCGGGCAAAACCGGTACGGCCCAGAAAATCATTAACGGACAATATCAGGTTGGCAAATATTACACGTCGTTTATCGGTTATTTCCCGGCCAACAATCCTAAATACAGCATGATTACAGTGGTCGATAGTCCGCAGGGCAACAACATCGACCTGCTGTATGCCGGGGCGGTGGCTGCGCCGGTGTTCAAGCAGATTGCCGACCGGATTGTGGCCTACGATATTCGGATGCACGCGCCCATCCGGGCCGACAAGCAGTTGTCTCGCCCCACAACGGGCCTGCTGGCGGGCTACGCCGACGATCTGCACACCATCGGCACAACGCTGAATATTGCTACCGAACCCAACACGGAAGGCTGGGTTGAAACCACCGATGGCAACCGCTGGCGCAGCCGCCCCACCCGCACCGACCGCGTACCCGACGTGCGCGGTCTGGCCCTGCGCGACGCCCTGTTTCTGCTCGAAAACCGGGGCTTTCGCGTGTCAGTGGAGGGGCATGGCAAAGTGAAAGAACAGTCTATTACTCCCGGCACCGGAACAAGTGAAACGGGCACAAAAGCAATTACTCTAACATTAGGGTAAGAAAGGTCTTATATTGCAGCATGGATGAGATTACAATGCTGCGTGAATTAAGGCAACACGTAGAATATAGTATCCGGCTAATTGAAATTGAGCTTTCACTGGCCGACCCTGTGACGCACACGGATGAAGAGCATGATTTTCTAATCAAGAAGGCCAGAATGTTTAGGGATTCGTTGAAAAGGATTGATGAGCGATTACTGGAATTAGATTAACAGACGACACATGAATCAGGTACAACACTATTTAACACGGTACAAACAAGCCGCAACACTGGAGGAGAAAGAAGCTGTAGTAGCTGACTATCAGTTGTACTTGCAGACGCTTACCCCAGAGGAACGCGACAAAGCCAGGGAAGTAATGGGTGTTCTGTGGCCCAGTATCAAACAACGAATTGACGAATTGACACCTATGATGGACTCTCTAACCAAGATGCTCGACCGGCTTACGACGCCGACTATAAAAGCATAGTAGCGATCAAATTAGGCATTTCCCCCGCCAACCCGTTTTTTTGCAGCCGAAAGCGGACCGTGTGTCCGTAGCCGGGGTATGCAACTCAAAGACCTTCTCTATAAAATTCCGCTGCTGGCAACGTCGGGCCGGATGGATGCCGACATTACGCACCTCACAATGGATTCGCGCCGGGTGGGGCCGGGCAGTTTGTTCGTAGCCGTGCGCGGCACCGTCACCGACGGCCACAACTTCATCGACACGGCCATTCAACAGGGCGCGTCGGCCATTTTGTGCGAAGATTTGCCCGCGAACGTGGCCGATAATGTCGCCTATGTTCGCGTACAGGATTCGGCCCGAACGCTCGGTTTCATAGCGGCTGCCTTCTACGACAATCCGTCGAAAAAGCTGAAGGTGGTAGGCGTAACGGGCACCAACGGCAAAACGTCGGTCGCAACGTTGCTGTTCCGGCTGTTTCGGGGGTTGGGCTATCGGTGCGGGCTGCTCTCGACGGTGCAGAATCAGATTGACGATGAGGTGATTCCGGCCACGCACACCACACCCGACGTTGTTACGACCAACCAACTGCTGACGCAGATGCTGGAACGCGGCTGTTCGCATGTGTTTATGGAAGTCAGTTCGCACGCGGTGGTGCAGGAGCGCATTGCCGGGCTGCACTTCGCCGGGGGCATTTTCACCAACATCACCCACGACCATCTCGACTTCCACAAAACGTTCGATAACTACATCAAAGCCAAGAAAGGCTTTTTCGACCAGTTGCCCGCGTCGGCGTTTGCCCTCACCAACGTTGACGACAAACGCGGGCTGGTGATGTTGCAGAACACAGCCGCCCGCCGGGAAACCTACTCCCTGCAAACACTGGCAACGTTTAAAGGCAAACTTCTGGCCGACAGCCTGTTTGGCCTGAACATGACCATCGATGAGCGCGAAGTATGGTTTAAGTTGATTGGCCGCTTCAATGCCTACAACCTGCTGGCCGTATATGGCGCGGCTGTGCTGCTGGGCGAAGACCCCACCGAAGTATTAACCCAACTGTCGGGCGTAACGCCCCCGTCGGGCCGGTTCGAGCAGGTGGTATCAGCCGATAAAATTGTGGGCATTGTCGATTATGCCCATACGCCCGACGCCCTGCAAAACGTGCTGGAAACCATTAGCGAACTACGGCAGGCCAACGAACAGATCATCACGATTGTGGGGTGTGGCGGCAACCGCGATGCCGCCAAACGCCCCCTTATGGCCGACATTGCCTGCCGCTTCAGCGACCGCGTAATTCTCACCTCCGATAACCCCCGAAACGAAGACCCGATGGCAATTCTGGAGCAGATGCAGGCTGGCGTGTCGCCCGTCGATTTTAAGAAAACGCAGACCATCGAAGACCGGCGCGAAGCTATCGAACGGGCCGTGTTGCTTGCCCAACCGCACGACATTATCTTAGTGGCGGGCAAGGGCCATGAGACCTATCAGGAAATTCGGGGCGTTAAATATGATTTTGATGACCGCGCCGTACTGCGGGAAGCGTTTCAACGCCGATAATCTATAACTTTGAGTGGTTGACTCGTTGAGTGATTGAATGATAGAGTGATTGAATGTGTCCTGCTATGCCATTCAGCAATTCAATCATTCAATCACTCAATCACTCAACCATTCAATCAGTCAACTATGCTCTATTACCTCTTCCAATTCCTTGACGAACAGTACGATTTCCCCGGCGCGGGGGTGTTTCAGTATATTTCGTTTCGTGCGCTTGGCGCGGTTGTAACGTCGCTGCTGATTGCAGCCATTTTCGGTCGGCGTATCATCGACAAACTCCGGCAACTGCAAATCGGCGAGTCGATTCGCGACCTCGGTTTGGAGGGGCAGATGCAAAAACGCGGTACGCCCACCATGGGCGGATTTATTATTCTGGCGTCGCTGCTGATTCCGGCCCTGCTGTTTGCCAAACTCACCAATGTTTACGTGGTGCTGGCCCTCGTATCAACCGTCTGGACCGGCCTGATTGGTTTCTTAGACGACTACATCAAGGTATTTCGCAAGAACAAAGAAGGGCTGGAAGGCAAATTTAAAGTGGTGGGGCAGGTTGGGCTGGGCCTGATTGTGGGACTGACACTGTATTTCAACGAATACGTAAAGATTCGGCGATACGCCCCGCGTCTGCTTAGCACCTCGAACGTGCCCGACGTGTATACCGACATCAAATCGACGCTGACGACGGTGCCGTTTATGAAAAACAACGAGTTCGATTATAGTTCGTTGCTCTTCGGTCTGCTGCCCGATAACTACACCTGGATTGTGTATGTGCTGGTCTGTATTTTCATCATCACCGCCGTATCCAATGGGGCCAATATTACCGATGGCATCGACGGGCTGGCGGCTGGCACATCGGTCATTATTGGCCTGACGATTGGCGTATTGGCCTATCTGTCGGGCAACAAAGTGTTCTCGCAGTATCTCAACATCATGTATATTCCCAACTCAGGCGAACTGGTAATTTTCTGCGCGGCCTTTGTGGGGGCCTGCGTCGGATTTCTGTGGTACAATTCGTATCCGGCGCAGGTGTTTATGGGGGATACCGGTAGCCTGATGTTGGGTGGAGTAATCGCCGTGTTATTTCTGGCGATTCGTAAGGAACTGCTAATTCCAATTGTGTGCGGCATCTTTTTGGCAGAACTGGTGTCGGTTATCATGCAGGTCAGCTACTTCAAATACACGAAGCGAAAATATGGCGAAGGTCGGCGTATTTTTCTGATGTCGCCATTACACCACCACTTCCAGAAAAAAGGCTATCACGAAGCCAAAATCGTGACCCGTTTCTGGATCATCGGCATTATTCTGGCCGTGCTTGCCTTAGCAACGCTGAAACTCCGGTAAAGCTACAAAGTCTGCTTTCGCATCGGCTTCAACAGCACCGTTTGCCGCCCGCCGAGCCAATCGGGGTCGATGCCGACGGTGCCGAAAAGACGGTCCCAACTGCGTTCGTAGCAATGGGCTGCATCGGGAAATGTTTCTGAAACAGCCAATGCCCGCTCGTAAAACGTTTGGGGTTGCTGCTGCACTACATCGCGGTGAACAGCGAACTGTGCGCCCAGCACAAAGGTGTATTGCGACGGTCCATCGGTATCGAACAACGCCCGGTGAAAGCCACGCATATCCAGCCCGCGTCCGTCTTCGTTTTTGCTCCACGGCCTGAACAATCGGTCGCCCCGGTCGTCGTCGGTGTCGATGAGGTGGCCGAGCCAGCGGAAGCCGGTTGGGCTGATGGCGTCGGGTTTTTCGGCAAACGCACGCAGGTTGTGCTTGAAATCGTAGGCATGGTCGAAGGGTTTGCCCTGACAGAAGATCGTCCATTCGGCCAGCGTGTCGTAGCGGCTTACAAGGTGGTGCAGATACGTATGCGCTTCGCGGCCTACGTTGGGCAATGGCACGGCATCTGACCCGGCAGAGCAGTCGGTGCTCTTATCGTAAACGGTAACAGTGAGATTGGCCGGGCGTTTGCGGAGCCAGGCCAGGTCTTCGAGAAAGCGGGCAACAACCAGTTCAGGCATTGTTGTTAAACGCAGAGGAGCGGAGGTAGCGCAAAGGTCGCAGAGTTATCGATTCCTTTGCGTTCTTTGCGAAAATCTCTGCGTCCTCTGCGTTTAAACGAACTGCCATGAATCGAACGTGTTTATTCTTCATCACTACGCTCACGCTGCATAGCATGACACAAGCACAAACCCCAGTGGCCCCAAAAGCGGCCATCAAGCCAAAACAACTTATTGTTCACGGCGATACGCGCACCGATAATTATTACTACCTCAACGAGCGCGAAAACCCGGAGGTCATCAACTACCTGAAAGCCGAAAACGCCTACCTCGATCAGGTAATGGCCCCCGTAAAAGGGTTGCAGGAGAAACTTTTTGAGGAGATGAAAGGCCGCATCAAGCAACAGGACGAATCGGTGCCGTATAAAGAAGGCAATTATTTTTATTACACCCGCTACGTGACGGGGGGCGAATACCCGATTTATTGCCGCAAAAAAGGATCGCTCGACGGCTCGGAAGAGGTGATGTTCGATGGCAACGCGCTGGCGAAAGGCCACAACTATTATAACCTCGGCGGTTTTGAGATTTCCGATAATGAAGAGTTAGCCATTTTTGCCGAAGACACCGTCAGCCGTCGTCTCTATACACTTCGGGTCAAAAACCTGAAAACCGGGCAGATTTATCTTGAAGCCATTCCGAACACGGAAGCGGGCAGCTTTGCCTGGGCCGCCGACAACAAAACGCTGTTTTACATCAGGAAAGACCCGCAAACGCTGCTTGGTTATCAGGTGTATCGGCACCTGCTCGGCACCGACCCCAAACAGGACGTATTGGTGTATGAAGAGAAAGACAACCAGTTTTATATGGGGCTGGGTCGCTCAAAATCAAAGAAATACATCACCATCGGCGTCGACCATAACGGCGTGGCAACCGAGTACCGGCTACTCGAAGCCAGCAACCCGAACGGCGCGTTCACGGTGTTTCTGCCCCGCGAAAAAGGGCATGAATACGACATCGTACATTACCAGAACAAATTCTACGTCCGCACGAACTGGAAAGCCGAAAACTTCCGCCTGATGGAAGTGCCGGAAGGCAAAACCACTGACCGCACGGCCTGGAAAGAGGTCATTCCGCACCGCTCCGACGTGTATCTGGCAAATATGGACGTGTTTGCCAATCACCTCGTGCTGGGCGAACGCAAAGCGGGTCTGACCAACATTCGGGTCATCAATCAGAAAAACAAGGCCGATTTCTACCTGCCTTTTCAGGACCCGGCCTATGTAGCAGGCATCGGCTATAATCCTGACTTCAACACGAATGTTGTGCGTTATAGCTATGCCTCGCTCACTACGCCCAATTCGACTTACGATTACAACATGGATACCAAAGCCGCTACACTGATGAAGCGGCAGGAGGTGCTGGGCGGTTTCGACCCGGCCAACTACACCTCCGAACGCGTATTCGTGACCGTGCGCGATGGGGCGAAGGTGCCGGTGTCGATTGTGTACCGCAAAGGCACCAGAAAAGATGGCTCGGCTCCGTTGCTGCAATATGCCTACGGTTCGTATGGCATCAATATGGAACCGGGTTTTAGCAGTACGCGCCTAAGCCTCCTCGACCGGGGGTTTATCTACGCAATGGCGCACATCCGGGGTGGTCAGGAAATGGGTCGTCGGTGGTACGAAGACGGCAAGATGTTGAAAAAGAAAAATACCTTCAACGACTTCGTAGACGTGTCGGAATATCTGGTCAGGAACAAATATACGGCAACGGATAAGTTGTTTGCCATGGGTGGCTCGGCGGGTGGTTTGCTGATGGGTGCCGTGGTGAATCAGGCACCACAGTTGTATCGGGGCGTAGTAGCCGCCGTGCCGTTCGTAGACGTAGTTACAACAATGCTCGATGAAAGCATTCCGCTGACGACCGGCGAGTTTGAGGAGTGGGGCAACCCCAAACAAAAACCGTATTACGACTACATGAAATCGTACTCGCCCTACGACAACGTGCAGAAGAAAGCGTACCCGAACATGCTCGTAACCACTGGCCTGCACGATTCGCAGGTGCAGTATTGGGAACCCGCCAAGTGGGTCGCCAAGCTGCGTACTATGAAAACCGATGCCAATCAACTCCTGCTTCACACTAACATGGAAGCCGGACACGGTGGCGCGTCGGGCCGGTTTCAGGCACTAAAAGAAATCGCGCTGGAGTATGCTTTTATGCTGAATCTGGTTGAGGTGCGGGAGTAAACGAGGAGATTGTCCTGAGCAGGTAAAGGCCAACACAATACCCGCTTACGGAGTTGTACATAGAGCGCATCAGACAGATGTGTTTACTCAACGTCTTTTGACTTTATGTACAACCCGGTCTCCACGTACCGCTTTCAGCTTAATAAAGATTTTACGCTCAACAACGTAGCCGAGCTTCTCCCCTATTTGCAGCAGTTGGGCGTCACTACTATTTATGGCTCACCCATCTATGTGGCTACGCCCGGCAGTTCGCATGGTTACGACGCCGTTGACCCAACGCGCATCAACCCCGAAATTGGCACGGAAGAGCAACTGCGTACCCTCAGCGAACGACTCAAACAGGCGGGTATGGGCTGGTTTCAGGACATTGTGCCGAACCACATGGCCTACCACCCGAATAACGAGTGGCTGATGGATATACTCGAAAAAGGTCCTATTTCGACTTATGCCGAGTATTTTGAAACGTCGCTCAGCAGTTCGTTTTTTCGGGGTCGTATCGAAGCTCCGTTTCTGCCCGAAGACCTCGAACATACTATTGCCAACGGCGATCTGACACTCGATTATGCCGATGACCGGCTCGTGTTTCATGTACAGGGGAACACGCTCCCGCTCAAACCCAACAGCTATGCCACGGTGCTACGGGCGGGCGAGACGGAACCCAATCAGGCTCTGAACCAGTTGCTCGACCAACTTGAGCAGTTGCGCCAGGTTGATGAGCCGGAAGCTTACGTAGCAGCCTGGAGCGAGTTTAAGACGCAGTTGGCCGCGCTGGTTCATCATTCGGCAACGGCCCGGTATATACAGTCGGCCATTGCACACGTCAACCAGTCGCCGACTTTGTTGCATACGCTGGCCGAAGAGCAGTTCTACCGATTCCGAACTGAACCAAAAACCCGGCAGGAGATGAATTACCGCCGGTTTTTCACCGTCAATGGCCTGATTTGCCTGAACATGCGCGAACAGGAAGTATTCGATGCGTACCACGCGTTCACCAAAAAATTAGTTGACGAAGGTGTATTTCAGGGGCTGCGCGTCGACCATGTTGACGGTTTATACGATCCGAAGCAGTATCTCGAACGACTGCGTGCACTGACTGGCTCTGAAACGTGGCTCATTGTTGAGAAAATTTTGCAGGCCGACGAAGACCTGCCAACCGACTGGCCCATCAACGGCGCGTCGGGATATGAGTTTCTGGCTCACCTGAACAACCTGCTTACCAACGCTGACAGCGAACCGGCTTTTCGCCAGTTTTACGCGCAGTTGGTGGGCAATGAAACGCCTATACACCAGCAGATTCGCGACCGCAAGGCGTATTTTCTGGCACAATACATGGGCGGAGAGTTGGACAACCTCTACCAGTATTTCCGCAAGCTTAAGCTGGTCGATGAAACCGAACTGGCCGACCTGACCGAGGCCGAGTTGAAGCACACCATCGGTGCGGTACTGGTGCATTGCCCGGTTTATCGGTACTACGGCAACCAGCTTCCGCTCTCTGAAACAGAAGCTGATGCGTTTCGGGCAATTCTGGCCGAAGCCACCGAAAACCGGCCTGAGCTGACCCACGCGGCCCGGCTGCTCGAAGACGTTTTGCTAACCCGTACACACACCGCCGACGCCGATTATAACGACCGGGCGTTGCGGTTCTATCAGCGGCTGATGCAGTTTTCCAGCCCGCTCATGGCGAAGGGCGTTGAAGACACGCTGCTGTATACCTACAATGCATTTATCGGCCACAACGAAGTCGGCGACGGCCCCGAACGGCACGGTATGCTGCCCGAAGAATTTCACCGGGCTATGCAGCACCGGCAGCAGTACTGGCCGCTGGCAATGAATACCACTACCACGCACGACACCAAGCGGGGCGAAGACGTGCGGGCGCGGCTCAACGTGTTGACCGACCTCGCCGACGAATGGCTGACCGAAGCACGGGCATGGCTTGATTTGCTGGCCGAAGAAAACCCCAGCCGGGAAACTCACGTGGGCGTACCCGATGCCAACGATGCCTATTTCATGCTGCAAAACATGGTGGGCGCGTATCCGATGCCCGGCGAACCTGACGATGATTTTGAGAATCGGTTTCGGCTATACATGGAAAAAGCCTTGCAGGAAGCCAAGCGGCACACCACCGGCTGGCAGGTCGAGGAAACGTATCACGAAGGCATCCGGCGATTTATTACGCGTCTGTTCGATCAAGAAGGACCGTTCTGGGCACGGTTCGAGCCGTTTTATCGGCGCGTAGCCGATTTTGGAGTGGTAAACTCGCTGGTTCAAACCGCGCTGAAATGCACTTGCCCCGGCGTTCCCGACGTGTATCAGGGAGCTGAAGGCTGGGATTTGAGTCTTGTTGACCCCGACAACCGCCGTCCGGTCGATTTTGCCCGTCGGCAGGTGTTTATCGACGCGCTGACCGCTCAACCGGTATCCGACTGGGCCGACTTATGGCAGCACCGCTTCGACAGCCGTATCAAACTCGCGTTGGTGCGGTCGTTGCTGCACCTGCGTCGGGCCAAACCCACCTTGTTTGCGGAAGGTGATTACGTGCCGCTTACTATCGAAGGAAGGTGCAAAAACCACATGCTGGCCTTCGCCCGTAGGTACGAAACGGACTGGTGCATCGTGGTTATACCGCTGCAGGCTGCGCGATTGTGCCAGCAACAAAACGCAACAGACGTACTTTCTCTGGATTGGAGCGATACGGTGGTACTGTTGCCCGATGATGCCCCAACGAGCTTCTCAAACGTACTGACGGGAGAAATGATTACAGCAAATCGGCTGGCCGTGCAGCCTCTGTTTCAGCAACTGCCAGTGGCTGTGTTGTTGGCGTAGCTAACGGGTTTGGGTCCGCTATTTCCAGTCGATCCAAACCTTCATACGCCCCGGCTGGCGATTGTCCCAGGCGTAGTAAGGAATCAGCGTGTACGTACCGGTAGAGCCACTGGCGCGGATTGTGGTAATACCGCCGAGCAGATTGGGCTGGAATTGCGCCGTAAATTTTGTGTCGGCAGAAAAGCTCGCCCGGTCAACGGTCAGACTGTCGTGGTCGGCTTCTTCGAGGCAGTATACAAGCGGGCCGCGCTGAATGGCCCGCTTACCTATGTTCGCCTTCACGCGCGGATCGGCTTCAACCACCTCAACGGGCATATCGAGCGTTAGCAGAATCGAATCGCCTTTTTTCCAGTTCCGTTTGATAGTCAGGTAAGCATTTGCTTCGGAGAACGCAACTTTTTTGCCATTGACCAGCACGCGGTATGTTTTGCACCAGTCGGGTCGGCGCAGGTTTACGGCAAACGGGCCACTTTGGTCGGGGTCAAGCTGAATACGGATGACGCCGTCCCAGGGGTAATCCGATTGTTGCTGAACGCGTATCGAGCGATTGCTAACCTTCGCCGTTGTTTCGCTGGCAACATACAGATTGATATAGAGCGCGTCAGGCCCCGTTGCATAGATGTACCCGCCCAGTGAGGGCAACAGCCGCGATACGTTGCTGGGGCAACAGGCCGTGCCATACCACGGTTTGCGGTGATGATTGCCTGCCGACGCCAGCGGATTCACGTAGAAGAACCGGTCGCCCGATAGTTGAACGCCCGCCAGAGCCGCGTTATATAGCGACCGTTCCAGCACGTTGACGTACCGGGCATCGCCCGATGCCGCATTCATTCGCTGATTCCAGAATACCATACCTACCGATGCGCAGGTTTCGCAATACGCCGACTCATTGGGCAGGTCATAATCTTCCGTGAATCCTTCGTTGTGCACCGACGAACCTATGCCACCCGTGACGTACATATTGCGGTTCACCACATCATTCCAAACGCGGGTTGTGGCGTCGATATAGCCCTTATCGCCGGTTTCGGCAGCTACGTCGGCCATGCCGGTGTAGAGGTACATGGCCCGAACGGCGTGCCCCTTGATGTCGGTGATTTGCCGCACCGGTACATCGTCCTGGCAGTAGGCGGCTCCCCACGTTTTGTTGTTCCAGATGGCCCCTTTGCCGTAGCCTTTACCGCGTTGTTCGAGAAACCAGTTGGCAAGCTTCAGATAGCGGTCGTTCCGGGTAGCGTGATAAAGTTTTACCAATGCCAGTTCAATTTCCTGATGACCCGATACCCACGGGCGGTTTGCCAGCCGGAATGTGCTGTCGATATGATCGGCGAACCGGGTTGCTACGGTCAGCAGCTTTCGTTTGCCGGTGGCATCGGCGTAGGCAACAGCGGCTTCCATGAGGTGCCCGGCGCAGTAGTCCTCATGCTTTTCCATGTCGGTCCAGCGTTTGTCGAGGCCCGTAAGCGTATAGTAGGTGTTCAGGTAGCCATCGGGCAACTGAGCCGCAGCAATTTTATCGATCCAGGCGTCTGCTTTTTGTTCTAAAACCGAATCGCGTTTGCTTTTGAGCGTGTAGGCCATACCCTCGATGACCTTATACACGTCGGAGTCATCAAAATAAATGCCCTCGTGTTTGCCTTCGCGCCGGGCGGCTTTTTCAAAATTGCGCATCCGGCCCGTTTTTACCTCGGTTTGTTCGATACAAACGGGTAATGTAGCCACCTGCACCCGCTCGATGCGCGGAAGCCAGAAATCATCGGTAAGCGTAACCTGCGAAAAGTTAATGGGTCGCACCTGACCCGCCCGGGCAACCTGACCGAACGACACCGTTTGCTGAGCAACAGCACATGAAGTCAGAATAAGCAGGAAAATTGCCCCTGCGATAAACGAATAAGCTTTCATGCCTATAGAAAGCAATTGATGTTCAGATTCTATAGAGAACTACCCGAATATTTTATAACCTTACGTTTTTGACAAAGTTCTACGTCTGATATTGTTTTCACCAAATTAACAACTCAGCCCGTATGTGGAATTTACTGCAAAACTCAGCACCTTACTTCATCATAATCAATATTGTAGTATATTTTATATATATAGTGTTAGGTCTATTAGGAATAATAGCCCTTTTAAAATACATCAGGAGTAAATAAAATACATAGAGTAACACTTACAAGCTTTCATAGATGGCCGGGGCCGTCATGAAGTGCTGAAACGCATGTTGCTGTTCGCGGTATTTATCTTTGTCGAGTTTATAGAGCAGCCCTTTCTTCGTTACTGATTTCTCGTCTTTGTCGCCCGTCCGAATCAACAAATTGGTAGACAGGATTTTGCGGCTGAAATTCCGGCGGTCGAGTGGGGCGTTATAGATGGCTTCGTAAAGTTTCTGAAGTTGAGGCAGCGTAAACGTTTCGGGCAACAGTTCGAAACCGATGGGATACAGGGCGGCTTTGTGGCGGAGCCGTTGTAGGGCCATCGTTACCATATTGTTGTGATCGAAGATCAGAGTTGGGTGCGCCACCAGCGGCAACCACGACGCGTTGCTTCGGCGGGCCAGTTCGGCGTTGTGCTGCTGAATATCGATGAGGGCAAAATAACCAACCGATACAGTACGTTCTGCCGGGTCGCGGTCAACCTGCCCAAAGGTATGGAGTTGCTCCATGTACACGTTTTGCAGGCCCGTCAGTTCGTTTAGAATTCGTCGGGCAGCTTCATCCAATCCTTCGTTCGGGTCCAGAAATCCGCCCATCAGCGACCATTTTCCCTGCTCCGGCTCGAAATTGCGTTTAATCAGAAGCAACTTGAGTGCTTCGCCGTCGAAACCAAAAATAATACAATCAAGCGCGACCGAGATCCGCGACGCAACGGAATAGGGCATACGGAGGAATAGTTAATTACCAGTTAAATGTAGTATTTTTTCGTTTTTACCCATTTCCTATTTCTTCGTCAAATAATATTGCCGACGCGCAGGGTCGA
The DNA here is from genome assembly GCF_001988955.1 of Spirosoma montaniterrae. Classification (NCBI taxonomy): domain Bacteria; kingdom Pseudomonadati; phylum Bacteroidota; class Cytophagia; order Cytophagales; family Cytophagaceae; genus Spirosoma; species Spirosoma montaniterrae. Next base: position 4,093,643 of record NZ_CP014263.1, read on the forward strand.
ATTTCTCGATAGCGTAGCGCAGGGCCGTGCGTGGCATTTGTGGCAAATGGTCGTGCAGAAACTCTTCGAGGGCGTCGGGGCTGCGCTTGCCCACCTCACGAAGCATCCAGCCAATAGCTTTATGAATAAGATCGTGTTTGTGTGGCAATAACCGTTCGGCCAGCGCAAACGTGTCGCCAAACTGCCCCAGCCGGATAAACGCGAGCGTAGTTACGATAGCTATTCGCTGACTCCAGAGGTGGTCTTCGCCAGCCAGATCATAAAGTACCGAACGGTCGTTGTTAAGTAAATGCCGCCCCAGCACGTGCGGGCACGTTACATCGACCAAATCCCAGTTGTTGACGTAGTATCGATTCGCCAGATAGCGTTCGGCCAGTTTAGCCCGCTGCGAAGAAGAGGCTTTTTTGCTTTGATAGACCCAAATCAGCAACCCCGTCATGCGGCATTCGTGGTACGGTTCGCGCAGCAGTTTTTCAACTTCATCGGCGGCCAACGCCTGGTATTGTTTGGCAATGGCATGTTGCTGTGGCATCGATAAGCCCAGAAATACGTCGCCTTCGCCATATTGGCCGGGTTTCGTTTTAAAAAAACGAGCGGCAAACGATGCCCGTTCTGGCTGTTCAAGAGCCAGTAGCGTTTGTTTTACGTCGGAGTGGGTCATAGAAAAACCAAAAACTCCGGCTTCGGCAATGAAAGCTACGATTTGCTCACACTACCGAAGCCAGAGCTTCTGCCTATTAATTCAGCCTTAGTGGTTCAATGGCGACCGAACAATATCGCTGTCGGGCAGCATTGGCAAACCATATAACACAGTCTTATTCCGTTCGAAAGCGGGCCGGTCAAGGTCAGCAGCCAGGTATTGGCCCTTCACAAACGTAGCAACCATCTGTTCAATCAGCGGTGCGTCGCTGGGACGTTCTTCGTCTAACTCCAGCACGTCGGCGTCGGGTTCGTCGTAGGGGTACTCTACCGTGCCACTCATGCCGGGTCGGATAATTGCCGTGCCGTTATACCCCGTTGGCGTTTGTTTTTCATCTACCAGTGTCGTTATGCCCACCGGCTCAACAGCACCCACCGGCTCGGCTTCCAGCACCAGTTCCTCTTCCAACGGCTGCGTTTCAACGGCGTCCTGAACCTGTAACTCACTCTCAATCAATTTCGACTCTACAGGCGTACTAATTTCAACCGGAGCGGGGCTACCCAGCAGTTCTTCAAGATCGCCCGTGCCTTCAAACCCGGCGGCAATAATGGTTACGCGCAGGCTTTCGGCCAGATTCGGGTCGGTGATGGCACCAAACTTGAACATGCGGGCCTGCGTCTGGATTTTCTTAGCGACGTGTTCCGAAATAGCCATCTGCTCTTTCAAACGCATGGCATATTCTTTACTCGACGAGATGGTGAGCAGAATCCGTTTGGCCCCCCGAATGTCGTGGTCGTTCAGCAGGGGCGAGTTCAGCGCGGCTTCGATGGCTTTCAGCGCACGCTCATCGCCAGCCGCTTCTGCCGACCCCATCACCGACTGACCGGCTCCTTCAAGCACTTTCTTCACGTCGGCAAAGTCGGCGTTGATATCGCCCTGCGTCGTAATGATTTCGGCAATGCTTTTCACAGCATTTGCCAGCACGTCGTCGGCATGGGCGTAGGCTTCGGTCCAGGTCAGTTCGCTGTAGAGTTCGGCCAGTTTATCGTTCAAAACGACCAGCACGGTATCGCAGCTTTTCTTGAGCTTTTCAATACCTTCGCGAGCCTGTTCTTTCTTGTCGGTGCCTTCGTACCAGTACGGAGCCGTTACGACAGCCACAGTCAGCAGGCCCATTTCCCGGGCCACCTCTGCCACAACCGGAGCCGCGCCCGTTCCTGTTCCGCCCCCCATACCTGCCGTGATGAATACCATCTTGGTTGGTGCTGCCAGCAAATTGCGAATTTCCTCAATGCTGGCTCGGGCGGCTTCTTCACCGGCTTTGGCCTCCGTACCGGCTCCCAGACCATCGCCCAGTTGCAGCTTGGTTGGCACCGGATTGTTCATCAACGCCTGACGGTCGGTATTACAGATGGCGAAGTTCACATCCTTCATACCGAGGTTAAACATGTGCTTGACGGCGTTGCCGCCCATGCCACCCACACCGACAACCTTTATGATAGTCGGATTATCGTCCGGTATGTCAAATCTATATCCCTGACTCAGCATCTTATCGGAATTAGGTGTCTTTTCGTTGTACAAAAACTGCATATATGCGTGTAAACCGGCCAACAGCCGGTTCTCCCTTCCGGGTCGTTAATATGGGTCCGTTTCGCTGCCCCGAATGGGCTGAAACAATTTTTTTATCCACCGACTCACCGTGCTCTCCTCCGGCTCTTTGTCGACAGGTTTTTCACGCCCGCCAACCGGCTCACGGCTTCCCACCGGTTCACGCCCGCCAACGGGTTCACGGCCACCCATCGGACGCCCCACATACCCACCGTTAGCCACTGGCCCGGCAGCTTCCTCGTTAACTCGATTTGGGTCGGTAATAAACGAAATACGGTTATCGATAGTCTTATAGCCCGCCCAAACCAGCCCCACGGCGGTCGCATGAGCCGGATCGCCAACGAGGTCGGCACGGCCATTGGGTTCGAGTCGTTCGGGGTAGCCGACGCGCACTTCTTCAGCGCCCGTAACGCGGCCAAAAATCTGCTCGATTCCCGGAATCATCGACGAGCCACCCGTTAATACGATACCACCGAGCAGTTTACCGTCGTACCCCGACCGAATAATTTCGGCCTGCACCAGCGCGGCAATTTCCCGCAGCCGGTCTTCAATGATGAGTGCCACATTTTTCAGCAACACGTCTTTCGGTCGGCGGTTGCTCAGCCCCGGCACGGCTACCACTTCGTTCAGGCTATACTCAGCCGGACTGGCTTTGCCAAAACGACGCTTCAACTGTTCGGCCTGGTTGGGCAGAATCTTACAACCCGCCTGAATATCAGAGGTTACGCTATTGCCCGCCCACGGAAATACGGCCACGTGCCGCAGTACATTGCGGTAATAAATTGCCATTTCGGTGGTGCCGCCCCCCATATCGACCAGGGCTACACCGGCATATTTTTCTTCATCAGTCAACACCGCCAACCCCGACGCCAGGGCCGACAGCATCATTGTCTCCTGCTCTAAATTGTTACGCGTGATGCACTTGCGTACATTACGGGCTGCGCTGGCCTGAGCGGTAATCAATTGAAAATCAGCACCCAGTTTCACCCCATTACGACCAACCGGCTGGTTGATGTTGGTTTCGCTGTCAACTACGAAATCCATTGGCAGCACGTGGATAATTTCTTTATCCGACGAAATAGCCGGGTTTCGGTACATGTCGCTCAGCAGATGATCGATGTCTTCGATCTGAATTTCATCGCCAGACGACGAGCGGGTAATGATGCCGCTCGATTTTATCGATGTTACGTGTGAGCCGCTAAAACTTACATTCACCGAGTGAATATTTAAGTTCGACTGGGCTGCCACGTCATTGATCGCTTTTCGGATAGCGTTTACGGTGTTGTTCACGTTAACAACCGAACCTTTCGTAACGCCATCGGCCAACGGCGTTTCGCCTACGCCCAATATTTCGAGCGTTTCCTGCTCTTTGTTGTTGCGAACCAACCGGCCTGCTACAGCGCAGATTTTGGTGCTGCCAATGTCCAGGCCTACTACAATCTTGTCGTCCATACTCGCTGTTGTCATTCGCACACAATTTGATTTCGATATTGAACGTTTACCCGACTGTAGCGATCCCAGCCTTTGGCAGGCAAAACGTCCGTATATACTAATTTCAGTTTCTTAAACTTAGCATCCAAATCTGTGGGTGGTCCCAGTTCGATTTGGTGTTTGCCAAGTTGCGGCCACATCGTTACCTCACCCTGCCTGTCGACCGACAATTCAGTAATCTGCGCCCGCCAGAACGGATCATCGTGAATGCGTTTCAGCAAATCCAGCAAAGGCCGGTTTCGTTCGTTTCCCAATGACCGGTTCGTGGCGAAATATGGCCCTGTCAGGATTGGTACCCGCGCCGAGTAGTTCATCGAGATTGGAAAAAGCCGCCCGTCTTCGCTAACATACACCCCCGATACCGTATGCATGGCCTCGCCTGCTGTCAATAATCTTGCCAACGGACGCGGTTGATCTATAGAGACGAGCAAATTCCCCGTTAGGTCACGCGAAATTTGACAGTTTTTTACCAGACCGTGTCGCAATAATCGGGTTTCAAGCTGCCGGAAATTGATGTCCGCATAGTCTTTGCCAACTACCGGGTCAGCCCCTTCGTTGGTTAGATAACCCGTAACATCCCGACGTGTTAAAAAATTATGTCCATCTACCTGATTAAGTCGGATAATTACCGACCGAACGTGCTTTTGTCCATGCTGAATTTCAGTGAATGCAATCAAACCAAACAGGCCCAAAAGACTTACAGCAACGATCAACCACTTTTTGGTTGATTTAAAGGTAGAAAACATCTCCATACAAGTCAGGAAGTCATGGTAATATTTTTATTTATTGGTCTCTAAAGTTGTCTTCAGGGTAGGTAGCAATTGGTCGATGTCACCGGCACCGATAGTTACGAGCAGTTGAGGGCGTCTTTCCCGCACAACGTCAGATAGTTCGGCTCTGGTACTTTGTCGTTTCGTTTTCGAGCGAACGTTCCGAAAGATCAGGTCTGACGTAACACCGTCGATGGGTAACTCACGCGCCGGGTAAATATCCAGCAAAATCACATGATCGGCCAGCGACAGGCTCTCGGCAAACCCGTCGGCAAAGTCGCGCGTTCGGCTGAAGAGGTGCGGTTGAAACACCGCCGTTAGCTCACGGTCGGGATACAACGCCTTCACCGACGACAGAAACGCTCGTACCTCTTCAGGATGATGCGCGTAATCGTCGATCAGCACAACTTCGTCGGTTTTCAGGATGTACTCGAACCGCCGGCGAACGCCCCGATACGTGTTGAGAGCCGAGCGGATGGCTTCGGGCGATACGCCCAGTTCGAGCGCAACGGCCCCGGCAGCTATGGCATTTTCGACGTTGTGAAAACCTGGTATCGGCAAGGCAATATCGCTAATAACCCCCTGCGGATACACCAGATCGAAAACGAAAGCCGCGTTTTCGATACGCAGATTCTGGCTCCGGTAGTCACCATCGTAGAGTGAATAAGGCCGAACGGTAGCCTTAGTTTTATCGGCCAGCGATAAGCCGCTTTTCATGAACAGCGTACCACCCGGCTCAATCTGACTCACGAACGTACCGAACGACTCGAGCACGGCATCATGCGCCCCATAAATGTCTAAATGGTCGGCGTCGGTGGAGGTGACAATGGCGAGTTTCGGGAACAGCGTCAGAAAAGAGCGGTCGAACTCGTCGGCTTCCACTACACACACCACGTCGCGCAGGTTCTCGGTTGGTTCGTTGAGCAGGAAGTTAGAGCCATAATTATTGGTGATGCCGCCCAGAAAAGCCGCACAGTTAACGCCTGCATCACGCAGAATATGCGCCACCATCGACGACGTAGTGGTTTTACCGTGCGTACCGGCTACGCCCACTGTTGTCATTTGCCCGGCCAGCAAGCCCAGCACCTGCGACCGCTTTTTAAGCGTAAACCCGTTCTCTGTCAGGTAAATGTATTCAGCATGGGTTTTCGGCACGGCGGGCGTATAAATCACGAGCGTATCGGCGGGGTTCTCGCGAAACACTGCCGGAATTTGTTCAACGTCTTCGCTGAAGTGAACGGTCATGCCTTCGGCCTGTAGCGCGTCGGTCAGAGCCGTTGGCGTTTTGTCGTACCCAGCTACTGGATAGCCGTTGACCACAAACCAACGGGCCAGCGCACTCATGCCAATGCCGCCAATACCAAGAAAATAAATGTATTTGAACGAGTCAACTGTCATGCGAATGGCCGGGCGGTCTGAAAACCTGTCCCAAATCTATTTTTATTTTCAATTATTTCAAAACAGTAACAAAAATTGTTACATCCCAGCGAGTTTTCGCACTTCTTCCGCAATTTCCCGCGCTGCGTTCGGACGGGCCAGCGTTTTGATTTCGGTACGCAACTGTTGCTGCCGGGCCGGATTAGCAAACAAATCCAGTGTTGTTGTAATTAGCTGTTGCCGGGCCTCCTGATCGCGCACCAGCAAAGCCGCGCTGCGCTCTACCAACGCCATTGCGTTTTTGGTCTGATGATCTTCCGCAGCCGCCGGAAATGGCACCAGAATAGCCGGACGCCCTACCAGACACAACTCCGATACCGACAACGCCCCCGCCCGCGACACCACCACGTCGGCTACGCCATAGGCTTTGTCTATGTCATAGATAAAATCATACGCCTTCACCAACGCCGACCCGGTTGCGGTTACAGCCGCCTGCGCCCGCTCAATAAACGCCGGGCCAGTTTGCCAGATTACCTGAATGCCCGCATCGATAAAACGCCGGATGCCAGCTTCTATACTCTCATTAATGGTTCGGGCACCCTGACTACCGCCAATAATCAGCAGCGTTGGCCGCCCCGAATTCAGCCCGAACAACGCCCGGCCTGCCTCCGCCTGTTGATCGGCAAACTGTATGTCGCTCCGAACCGGATTGCCGGTCAACCGAATTTTGTCGGCATCGAAAAAAGCGTCCATGCCCGGATAGGCTACACAAATGCGCTTTGCCCAGCGAGCCAGCACTTTGTTGGTCAGGCCCGCATAGGAGTTTTGCTCCTGAATCAGCGTGGGTACGCCCGCCAGCGAAGCCGCCAGCAACGTTGGACCACTGGCATAGCCGCCTACACCCACGGCCACGTCGGGCTGAAAACGGCTTACGATCTGCCGCGCCCGCAGCAAACTACGTCCAAGCTTTAGCGGAAATGCCAGATTGTCGAGCGTCAGTTCCCGTTTGATGCCTACCACGGGCAAACCTTCGATTCGGTAGCCTGCGCGCGGCACTTTCTCCATCTCCATCTTGCCCTCAGCCCCTACAAACAAAATCTCCGTAGCAGGGTCAATTGCTTTCAACTCGTTGGCGATGGCGATGGCCGGGTAAATGTGTCCGCCCGTTCCACCTCCGCTGATAATTACGTTCATATCAAATCTTACTTTCGTCGGCTTCTTCTCGGCTCACGCTCAGAATAATACCAATGGCTAAGCCTGTGAAAATCAGCGACGTGCCGCCCATGCTGAGCAACGGCAGCGGTTGCCCCGTAACGGGAGCCAGACCAATGGCAACGCACATACTCGCAAACGCCTGAAATACAATGCTGAACGTTAACCCCGCCGAGAGCAAACCGCCGAATGGTCGGGATGATTTCTGGAGTGTTTTCATGCCTCGCCAAAGAAACCACAAATAGGCCAGTACAACCGGAATACCACCCAGAATAAGCCCGTATTCTTCAACAATGATAGCATAGATAAAGTCGGAAAATGGGTTGGGCAGCGTATTTCGCTGATGGCTATTGCCCGGCCCCTGCCCCGTTAGCCCACCATTGGCTAAGGCGATGTACGACTGCTCGACCTGATACACAATGGTATCGGCGTCCATAAAGCTTTTGATCCGGTTGGTAGCTGTGCCGAAACGTTGCCCCAGCACCAGCGCGAAACCGCCGAACACTACGCAGACAGCAATCATGTAAGCCAGATAACGAACCGGCACCCGGCCAATGTAGAGCAGCAGAAAACAGGTTGCCGCCAGCATTATAGCCGTTGACGTGTTCGACAGAATAATGAGCGAGCAGATGATGCCAATCCACAGAATCATGTTGAAGAGAACCGTAGGGTCGCTCATGAACTTCTGCCGCTTGGCAAGCATAGCCGCGAGACTCGAAATCAGGGCCAGTTTCGCCAAATCCGACGGCTGAAACGTCTGGTTGATAATCGGAATCGTTACCCACCGCGACGCATCGTTGAGGCTGGTTCCTTTGAAAAACGCCCACAGCAACAGCGGCACCGACAACCAAAGGCCAAACTTCGCCAGCCGGGCGTAATAGATGTAATTGACCCGATGGGCGAAGTAGGTGCAGGCCAGCCCGATCAGCAGCAGCGACCCGTGTTTGAGCAGAAAAATCTCCGTGTTGCCGTCAAGTTCACGAAACGCTTTCGTACCGGTGGCACTGTACACCACCAAAATACTCATAATCGACAAATACAGCACGATCCACCAGATTTGGCGGTCGCCTTTCAAGTTGTTGCGTATCCAGTCGCGTAGAACCATGTTTTTTTAGTGAAGAGTGAAAAGTGAAGAGTGAAAAATGCATACTAATAGAGTACATTTTTCACTCTTCACTTTTCACTAATTTTTTAACTGCTTCCTTAAATTGATTGCCTCGGTCTTCGTAGTTTTTAAATAAGTCGAAACTGGCGCAGGCGGGCGAGAGCAATGCCACATCGCCGGGCTGACCCCAATCGAGGGCTTTGGCTACGGCGTCGCGCACGTCCTGAGTTTCATAAATCAGCGGCACTATATCGCCGAAATGTTCAACCAATTTACGATTATCGGCACCAAGGCAAATTAATGCTTTCACATGCCGACGAACCAGTTCGTCTACCTGACTATAGTCATTGCCTTTGTCCAGACCGCCTGCCATCCAGATCGTTGGCGCGTCCATGCTCGACAGGGCGTAAAATACGGAATCGACGTTCGTGGCTTTCGAGTCGTTGATAAACCTGACGCCGTTGACAGTACCGGCAGGTTCCATACGATGAGCCGCGTTCTGAAACGTCCGCAGTCCTTCGGCAATAGCTTCGCCCGATACGCCTATGGCCTGAGCCGCGAGCGCAGCCGCCAGCGAGTTAATGGCATTGTGTGGGCCGCGCAGCGTGGTTTCATCCTGTGGCATCCGAAACGTATGGCCGTTATACGTTGCCACTAATTCGCCGTTTTGCAAATAGCCGCCTTCCGATACGGGTGATACCAATGAAATCGGCAGACGATGAACTACTGGATTTCGCTTGACCAGTTCGTCCAGAATCGGCTGATTTTCCTGAAAGTAGATGAATGCGTCTGAAGGCCGGGCCGTCTGTATTATTCGAAACTTTGAATCGACGTAGTTCTGAAAAACGTAGTCGTAGCGGTCGAGGTGGTCGGGCGTGATGTTCAGAATCATGCGCACGTCGAGCAGCGTATCATACATATCATCTAACTGAAAACTACTGATTTCCAGCACGTAATAATCAAATGCATCGGTAATGACCTGCTGGGCGAAACTATCGCCGATATTACCGGCCAGCCCCACGTTCAGGCCAGCAGTTTTCAGCAGATGATACGTCAGCAGCGTGGTGGTTGTTTTGCCATTACTACCCGTAATACCGATGAGTTTGGCGCGGGTATAGCGGGCTGCAAACTCGATTTCAGAAATTATCGGCGTACCCTGCGCCCGAAGTTTTTGGATGAGGGGCACGTTTCCGGGTATGCCCGGACTTTTAATTACCTCATCAGCATCGAGAATCTGGCTTTCCGTATGCTGGCTTTCTTCAAACGGTATACCAGCCTTCTGAAGCGTATTCCGGTACGAATCAGTCAGTTGTCCTTTATCTGACAAGAACACATCGAAGCCTTTGGCCTGCGCCAGCAGCGCGGCTCCAACTCCACTTTCACCCCCACCCAGAACTGCAATTTTCATGTGGATAACCGGTCAGGTATTACGAACACCCGGCTCTTTTGCAAAATAACGGATAAAAGAAGAAGCCCCTCGCGTGGGCAAGAGGCTTTTCTGAAAATTTTGTGTGTTCGGGCTACTCTTTCGGAGCCAGTGAGCTGGACATTTTCATTCGATTGGCGGCTTTCACGATCAGGAAAATTACCCACGCAATAGCCAGGAACTGAATCAGCACGTTCAGGAAATTTCCGTAGCGGATGGCAACTTCAGGGGTCGTTCCGACGGCTTCTTTCAATACTAATTTCAGTTGGCTAAAATCGACGCCACCCAGCACCAGGCCAAGTATTGGATTCAAGATGTCTTCGACAAGCGAGGTGGTGATTTTTCCGAAGGCTGCGCCGATGACAACCCCGACAGCCAGATCAAGTACGTTACCCTGGGCAATAAATGTTTTAAATTCCTGTAGCATAAGGTAGTTGGTTTGAGGTTAAGACCTTTATTGATTGAACGGCGGTAAACTACTGTTTATCAAGGTCAAATCAAAATACAACCAACCAACTTTTATTTTTTATCCGTCTTGCGGAATGTACTCACATTGTAGACTAATCCGATGCCCAGCGTTTGTTGAAACTGCCACGATTCTGAGAAATCTTTATCGAAGAGCGCGATAATACTCAGCGTTGTACTGAAATATCGGTTGATTTTCGCCGTCAGAATAACATCGAGCCGGTGGTCAATGGCATTCAGCGTCTGGTAGTTGGCATACATCAGATACTTGGCATTAATGCTCACATTTTCGCTCAGGTTTCGGGTCAGCGCAGCCTGTAGTTGCAGGGCCAGCCATTCGGTGCGGAGGCTTCTGCCCGGCTCAACCCCATAGACCGTAGCGTTGGGGTCGCGGACGGGAACGCCATTGACTTCGCGAAACCGAACACCCTGATCGCTCAGAAATGTAAAACGCGGAGCAAACGGGCTAAACCGAATGGCAAACCAGTCGTTAGGTTTGTAGGCAGCCCCCCAGGCGAACGTCAGCATACCGGGTGCCATGAAATTCGAGATTTTAAACCGCGTTTCGTTAGCCGCTAAACCCGTGTACCGATACCCTGGCGCAAAAAACGAGGTAAACGTTGCTGACCCGAACAAATCCCATTTCGGTGCTACTTTATAGCCGTACACCGAATTTATCAGAATTTGATCGGCGGCTTTACGTGATTCGCTACCCTGCGTCACAAATCCCAATTGCAGATCGGCGGTATTATCCCACGATATCTTACCTTTTTCATACAAAGCACGAGCCGCTACAACCGCTCCCAGTGCTACAGAATTTTCGCCCCCGCCCGTCCAGTTGCTGAATGATGCCTGATTGAAGTTGACACCACCACTGAATGACTTCTGCCAGTACGACGTATCTGGTTTTACGGCAACGGTGTCTTTAAAATTGGTCGTTACCTGCGTAGAATCCTGGGCCATTGCACGACTATACAGTCCCAATAACATCAGAAAACATAAACATTTTTTCATGATTCATGAGTTGGCTTATAGATGAATAATGATGTAATGTATTGTATGATAATTACTTAATCAAAAATCTCAATCTTATTTTTTTGTAATGTCTGTAGCGGGAAAATAGTTGTAGTTTTTCCCGTTTGAATCGTTAATGACGTGTTATCCATTTTTATAATTTCTCCTTTAACGTCATCAATCTGTATCGTTTGCCCTTCTTTAAATTTATTTTTCGAGTAAAACGACGACAGAATATTTGCCATTACATCGCGTGAAGCCAGTCCGTATCCACCGGCAAAGGCCAGTACAACCCCACCAATAATCAGATTAAAGCTTGATTCGAGCAGGTTTGTGTTAATGCCTGCCTGACCAAGTGCGCTGATGAGCGTAATAACCAGAAAGAAAACGAATACCACCATACCCAGCAGCCGGGCCGAAGCAATCTTAAATGATTCGCAGAGCGTAACAACGGTTCCGCGAAGGGCATCGGCCAGCAACACACCCACTTGCAGCATAATGGCAGCCGCTACTAATTTCGGAATGAAATTAACCAGCGACGTAACCATGTCAGTTATTGCAGCTACCCCCAGCGTTTCGGTTGCGGCTGTGATAAACACCAATAGAATAAAATAGTAAATAACCTTTGCAACAATATCGCTCAGTTTGATAACCGTGTTGAGTTGCTTGATAACACTAATCTCATTTAGCCGGTCGCCGATTTTATCAAAGCCTACCCGGCTCAGCACGCGGCCCACTACTAATGCAACCAATCGGGCAACTAATACACCGATGAGCATGATGAGAATGGCTCCGAGAATGCGCGGAACAAACTCAACAAACTGATCGATTAGGGTTTGAAAAGTATTGATTAAGACTTGGGTGAGATTGGGGAGTTGTTTCATGATTCAATGGTAGAGAGTTATTCCTGCGGCTGATGCGGGAAATCGGCCAGAGCAGAAGCCATACTAAACAGTTCACCTACGTATAGCTGAATGATTGTCATGGTGTTGCGAATCGTATCGATCTCCGACACGATCTGCTCTTTCATGTGGGGCGGACAGGTATCTGTCGGCTCTAAAGCTTTGAATGGATTCGTTTCCATTATCGTTCAGCGAAACGGCCCAGCATCGACATCGCGGCTTTGAAGGCCATTAACAGCCAGAAAACTGCTCCTTCGAGGTAGTATTTGCGCAACTTATCGCGTGAACGTTTCAGCCGCATTTTCACCGCGCTTTCGGTTAACCCATTTACGTCGGCGATTTCACGAATACTGATATCATCCTGATACTTCATCAACAACATCATCTGCTCATCGGGCGGTAGCTGATACATGGCTCGTTGCAATTGTTGTGCTTCATATTCAGCCATTTCAGCCAAATCATCGCTGTCGCTAACATCCTCCATATGCTCCCAACCCTCATCGACATATACCTCCCGGCGTTGGCCAGATGCCCGAATCTGATCTGTACAATGATTATACGTAATTGAATACAACCAGGTCGAAAAACGGGCCTGTTCACGAAAGCTACCTAATTTGATGACCACCTTTAAAAAAACGTCGTGAGCCAGATCTTCGGCCCGCATAGGATCTTTAGTAAACGAAAGGCACTTTCGGTATACTTTATCGCAGTAACGTTCATATAGTCGCTCAAAATATTTATTCTGCTGCGTCTCAACGTATAAGCGAACCAAATCCTCGTCCGAATAATCTTTCATGTTTCTCCCTGATGGTCGATTTGACAGGCAAAAGTGAGGAAAGTAACGGTTGTATAGCCAACAACTGCAAAACTTACGCCAAACATTGGTTTCGCAGCCAATACATCACAATTAACCACTTCCGCCCAAATGTTGGGGACTTGCCCCTGAAACCGAAGTCCCGAGACGATAAGCCGATGGACTTGCTACGGATAAGAGAGGTATTTCTTGAGTCAACCAATGTCAGCGTGCCCCCACAGAGTACGCTTTTGTAGATGAGAAACTGGCGAAGCTGATTGAACCGCATCAGCGGACCGGTCCAATTGGAGTGCTTGCTATGCTGAGACTTCCAAAGCCGTTTTTCTTCCTGGCGAATATACTTACTGATTCCTGTCAGGTCTTCAAGAGCGATTGCGCGACGGGTTGCATTAGCCTTCGTAACAAGCTGTTTGGAAATTAGGTGGTTGGTGCTGGTCTGGAAATACTTCTGTTTGCCAGCGAGTTTTTTGAGTCGTCGTTTAGCCGACTTCGTGCCAGGCCGATTGAAGAACACCTCGGCGTTTGGCGTACCATTGGCGCCGGACCTCAAGCTCAGAACCGGAGAACAGTAGTACCGCGCTTTGCGAAAGTCAGATTACTTAAATAAGAATGGTCGCTCAGTAGTACGCTTATTGATTGGCGACCTCCGGGATTTCGGCAATCCGCAGGCGGGTGGCTCCAACGGGCAGCAACGTCACAGTCTCAACCGGCTCCGTCGAAGCAACTGGACTTTGGGGCAGCGGGTCGGTCAGGCCGAAGTTATTGGGTTTCCAGTTCAGGATTCGCCGACCGTTGGCGGTGAGCCGGACGGGGCAGAAGTCCGGGTCCCAGGGCAATTGCCCGGCCCCGATGGGTTTGCCCGCAAACTTGAAGGCTTTCGTCGCGTCGCTGCCCAACACTAAGCCGTAGTTCCAGGGCGATGACGCCCGGATTTCGTAGGAATACCAGCCGTTCGGAGTCGGTTTGGGGGTGTGCATACTCGTAAAGGGCTTCCAGTCTTCCTTCACGGCGAGTGCGTAAACAAGCGGCCCCCGTTCCACCGACAGCGCGTTGTTTTGCCAGCGCGTTATCTGCGGAGTCATCGGCAGGCGCAGCGTCACGCGGTCGCCGGGTTTCCAGGTCTGGTTGAGGGTTAAAAACGTGTCGGGGCTGGGGTGTCCGGCTGGTTTACCGTTGACTCGCACTTCGGCGTTTTTGCACCAGCCCGGAATTCGCAATTGCAACGGAAACGCCATTGGCCGGGCTGGTTGCAATACCAGTGTAATCTGGTCGGAGAATGGATAATCTGTTTCTTCCCGAATCGTGATGGCCTGACCGTTAGCGAGTCTGGTAGTCAACACCGAAGGGGCGTACACAGCAGCGATGAGGCCGTTGCCATCCGCTGTTTTCAGCCATAGGTGTTCGGTCAGCAGTGGGTAGCCCATGTGCATATTGACCGTACAGCAGGGGTAACCTGAAATCACGCCGTAGGTCAGTACGTCGCCGTTGTGGGGGTTCGGGAATGGACGCGGTTGCACCGTAGCTGACACCGAATTGGGCAGGATATAGTACGGATGCGTCTCAAACTGCGGGTCGAAAAAGGCAGGCAGCGCGTTATAGGCGGCCCGTTCAAGTACGTCGCCCAGTGCAGCATCGCCGAAGACGCGCAGGTTATACTCCATCGAGTGCATAAACTCGACGGTCTGACAGGTTTCGGAGCCTTTCGAGCAGCCCATTGCCCGCACTTTCTCGTCGCCGACGGGAACGCCCCATACCTGCCAGTGGTATTTTTTCAGATTGTTCAGCCCTGTGTAAAACGCCTGTTTGTCGCTCGCTCGCCCACCCGATAACTGATACGCTAAGGCCGGGAACTTCAGTCCATGCGCGATATTGACGCCGTGAATCGGGCTATCGTCGAGCCAGCGGGTCGTGTCGATGTCGGTTCGTTGATCGACAGGGCCGGTTTTCTCAAAGAACGACACCCAGGGGTTTGTCTGGCTTTCGACCAGCCGGGCCAGAGCGAGTAGTTCGGGCTGTTTGGTTTTGCGGTAAAGCCACAGGATACTGCTGATGTCTTCGCCCCCCCGCGCCATCGCCCAGCTTTTCAGCGGTTTAGCTTTCAGGTGCCCGGCCTCGAAAGCGTAGTACTGTTGCAGGAACGGAATCACGCGGGCATCGCCGGTGGTCTCGTAGTGCGAAATCATGATCTGCGCTACTAACCAGCGCGGCCACCAGTCCTCGTCTTTCTGTGGCCCAAAATAACCATCGGCTCGCTGGCTTTTCAGAATCGCTTCGATCCACCGATTAGTTTTGGCAAGCATGGCCGGGTGTTGCGTTACGTAGGCCAGTGACTGAATACCACGCAGGTAGTACGGCCCCCGCTCCCAGGCTTCGCCGGTGCCGCCGAGCCAGGCCGAATTAGTGCCAACGTCGTCCCAAATCTCGTCTAAATGCCCCGACAAGCCCGAAATCTGGCGGTTGAGTTGCGTTTTGAGCCAACCTTCGGCCCGAATCTGCCCCGCAGGAATTTTTTCATAAACGGGCGGTACAAGAGTTGGTTGGGCCAGCCCGGTCAGCGGCAGCAAAGGCAGGCAGGCCAGCAGACAGTTTGACAAAAGCTGGTTTATGGGTTTCATGAAAATTGGATGCATAGTTGATTATTGATCGCTCAGTAGTGGTTGAATGGTCAGCCCGTTGGCCATGACGACACGGCAACCGAATACGCCACTGGCAATGGCTCCCCGTTGCGGCTGGAAGCGTACAGTCAGTTTGCCGTCGGGTCGGCGGAACGCATCGGGAATGAGGATGACTTCGTCGTAGAAGAGTGTTTCGTGTCGTTTGTCGCCGAGATTTTTGGTAGCAACTTTTACGTCATTGACATAAATATCGAGCAGTCCGTCTGGCTGCGGTCCCCAGGCTCCTTCCCACGTACCGCCCCAGAACTGGCACACCAGAAACACCGGAGCCAAACCGCCCGCTTTCAAATCGTAGCTGAACCAGCCCGTTGGCCCCGCCGTGCGGAAGGTTCGGAAGTTGGTCGTACTACGTCGGGTGTCGGCACCGCGCAGCCCATGCCGCACTTCGTCGGTGCTATCACCGGTTGCGACCGCATCGAGCAGATTCGTATAGCGGCTTTGCTGATATTGCTGCCAGTCGGCGGGCGAAAACATATCCCAATAGATAGAATACCGCTGACGGTTGACCCGGTAAAAAGGCAGCAGCGTGATGGGTTCGGCATTGGCGTCGGGCCGCGCCCGAAAACGCACGTCCGGCCCAGTCATCGGCTCAATCCAAGTTTCAGGCCGGGTTTTGTCGGCCACGAAGCGGGGTAGCTGGCGGAGTTCGGGCTTGTGTTCGTAACCTAAGTGATTACTGTTGAACGGGCTGATACCTTCGTCAGCCAAGTTACCCAACGTTCCGGCCAGCACCAGCGGACCATACAGAATAGCCGCTACGTTAGGATTGTCGGGCGTGGTTTCGATTCGGAGCTGGCGGGGTAGCACCAGTGTCAGGCGGTCGTTTTTGCGCCACCGACGCGTCAGGCTCAGGTAATCGGCTTCGGTATCGACGGCAACGGGCTTTCCGTTGAGCAACAACGTAGCGCGGCCTCGCGCCCAAATCGGGTTTCGCAGCGAGAGCGTAAATGACTGTTTACCAGCCTGCTCGATGGTAAACCGCATAGTATCACTTTCGGGAAAACGGCCTTCCTGCCGAAGTTGAAAGCCTCGCTCGGCCCACGTCAGCCGCGACGGCACGTAGAGGTTTACGAACACATCGCGGTCGGTATGGGCGTAGAGAGCCGTTTCGTACTGACCGGGATTTTCCATGCCCGACCCAACGCAACACCAGTTCGACTCATGCGGAGTGCTGAAGGTTTTGAAGAAGCCCGGCTTGGTCGAAAGGTAATAACAGAACATCCCGGTTTCGGGATCGATGGCGGCTAAGATGTGGTTGTACAGCGCGCGTTCGTAATAGTCCATGTAGCGCACCTCGCCCGTTCGACGGTAAAGCTGGTGAGCCAGTTTGAGCATGTTGTACGTATTGCAGGTTTCCGCCGAACTCGCCCCGATACGCCGGGATACTTGCCGGGCCGGGCCAAACCGCTCGTACTCGCTGTTACCGCCAATGACTAACGTATGGTCGCGCAGCACAATGTCGAAAAAATTAGAGGCCGACCGTCCGGCTGCTGTGTCGCCCGCTACTTCGTTGAGCCGTTCGTAGCCGATAAACTTCGGCACCTGCGCGTTGGCGTGGTGCGGGTACAGCATATCGCGGCCTTCGAGCAGGGGCCGGTACACGCGCTGATGGATAAACTTCCGGGCCGCCGTGAGGTATTTCGTATCACGATTGAGGGCGTACACGTCGGCCAGCACTTCGGTCATGCCAGCATGTTCAACGTCGAGCGATTGCTGAAACGTGCTGTCGGCGATGGGCAGAACGAGGTCATAAGTCCAGTCGGCCAGCCGGATGAGCGTTTGGCGGGCCTTTTCGTTACCCGCGTAGTGGTAGGCATCGCGCAGCCCGGCCATGAGCTTGTGGACACTGTACCAGGGATTGCCGCCATTGACAAACGGAAACTCCGGCCCCGCCGACTGGTAGCGGAACACCCCCCGGCGCATGAGTTCAAACTGTTCGATCTGGTCTTTATTGACAAAAATACCGCCATCCTGTCGCTGTTGCTGGCATAGTGCCAGTTCATCCACTACGTCGTTTACACGCTCGCGCAGGGCTTCGTTGCCTGTAGTGGCCCACATCATCGAACAGGCCGAGAGGTAATGCCCCGGCAAAATGGCCACACCCGATTCCCAGCCACCGTAGTGGTCGCCTTTGGGCAGCAAACCAACTGCCTGCCGGGGCCAGTGCATCAGGCGGTCAGGGTTGAGCGAGAGCAGGTAGGCCGCATCTTTCTGCTTCGCTTCATAAAATCGGCTGAACTGCCTTTCGCCGGGCAGTAGCCGAACGGCGGAGAGCGAAAACGCCTGTCGGTTAGCCGGTTGCAGTGTCCGCGTTTGGGCCTTAGCCGGAACAATCAGAGCCAGACAACTCAGGGCTATCAAATAAATTTGAGGTAAATGCATGACGAATCGGACAAAAAGACCCCCTCAACCGAGAGGGTCTTTGCATTACTAACCTATGATTGTTTTGTGGCTCAGTAGCCGGGATTTTGCTTCAGCAGTGGGTTCTTGGACAACTGCTGATCGGGAATGGGGTACAGGTCGCGCTTTTTGTCTTTGACCGTTTTAAACCGCCACGTACCGTTACCAAACTTATCGAAGCGGACGAGGTCATTGCGTCGCCAGTTCTCGAAATAAAACTCCCGGCCCCGCTCGGCCAGAATTTCGTCGAGCGTTAGCGTTGCAGTGGTGTAGGCTGGTAGCCCGGCACGGGCGCGAACGGCGTTAAAGTTGGTCAATGCACCGCTTATGTTACCCGACCGGAAGGCCGCTTCGCCCCGCATCATCAGTACGTCGGCGTAGCGCAGTACCGGAAAGTTATTATCCTGCAATCGGTATTTATTGCCCGACTGCATCCCAAATTTCACCATGCGGGCACCGTCGTTATCGTCGGCCTGTTGCAGGCTGGTCCAGTTGGCGTTCAGGATCAGCGGTTTGCCGTTGTAAATAATGGGTTGCCCCGATGCGTCGTACTGAGGCCCGGCAATCCACCCCTGTTTACGGATGTCTCTGTCATCGAAGGAGTTATAGAAATCGGCGATGGCACTAAAGCCGTTCCAAGGCGACTCCGACAGCCCGTATTTGTCTTTCAGGCCGGGGTGCATCGTAAACAGGTTCGGACTCATACCCGTGAAATCGTCGTAGCGGTAGTCGGTTTTGTCGTAGGGAATCACGAAGATGTTTTCGATGTAACTCCCATTGGCTCGATTGTCGGGCGAGAAGTCGGCGAAATAGTTTTTGTTCAAGGCGAATTTGCCGGACGCAATGACCGCGTCGCACTGCGTGAGTACATCGCTCCAGCGGGCCGTGCCGGTATATACCTGTGCGTTAAGGTACAGTTTCGCCAGTAGCGTCTGGGCCGTTTCGCGGGTAAATTTCGAGTACGTCTGCGGATGATTGGTCGGCTTCAGTACCGGAATAATGGCTTTCAGTTCAGACTCGATAAAGTTGAACACCTCCGTGCGGCTGCTTTGCGCTACGTCGCCAGTGGCCGTCGTTTCGGTCTTGATAGGTACGTTTCCGAAATTGTCGCAGAGCAGGTAATAGAAAAATGCCCGCAGCCCGCGCAGTTCGGCCAGTGCCGACTCTTTTCCCGCTACCTGTGTCTGCGACGCGTTCAGAATGCTCAGCGTGTTGTTGCAGGTGGCAATGCCCGTGTAGCACCAGTCCCACGTATCGTTCAGGTCGGGGGCAGTGGCGTTCCAGGTATGGTTGGCTAAATAAATCCAGCGGCCATTATCGAACCAGGCCCCTCCGCCCCGCGTCGGAGCCGTAAACTCGTCGGTGCTCGCATTGAGCGGCATGTAGATTTCCCGGTCATAATACAGCAGCAATCCCCGGTACGCGTTGCCGATAACGGTCTGGAACTCATCGTCGGCGGTGGGGTATTTCTGAGCATCCAAGCTATTATACAGGTCCGACTCCAGGCTACAGGCATTGATCATAACCGTCAGCACAGCCACCGTCAGCAGTGAAAATATTTTTTTCATGAGAGTAAAGTCGTTGTCGGTTAGAAAGATGCATTCAGGCCCACCGAAACGGTACGGGCGCGGGGATAGAAGAAAAAGTCGTCGAGACCAAAGGCAAGGTTGTCCGACGCATTGCTGGGCGAACCGTAGGTATTGGTCGTAGTGCCTGCCCGTACTTCGGGGTCTAAGCCCGAATACTTCGTAATCAGCAGCAGATTCTGCCCGGCAGCATAGAACCGCACCGACCGAATCCAGGTCTTTTGCAACCGCAGCGTGTAGCCCAGATTCAGGTTGTCGAGCCGCACGAACGAGCCACTCTCTACGTATCGGCTCGATACGGCCCCGGCTACTTTCAGGTTAGCATTGTCGCCCTCGAACGCCGACCGATAGACATTGGTAGGGTGCAGGTCGCCCGCCCGGAACGTAGTCGGGTTGTCGAAGACCATCCTGCCGGCGTTATAGACCTTCTGACCGAGCGACGAGCGGAAGAACACCGTCAGGTCGAAGTTTTTGTACGTAAAGGCATTGGTCCAGCCGAGCGTTACTTTCGGCTGGGCATTGCCGATGTTCTGCTTGGTAGCCTGACCGGGATCGGTCGTCGGGGCCAGTGTATTGCCCTGTGCGTCAAATCGTTCGTAGAGTGGCTGGCCTTTATCGTTCAGCCCCACTTCTTTCGGCGCGTAGAACGTACCCACCGGCAAGCCTTCTTTCAGCACAGCATAAGGGCCGTAGCCGTTCGTACCGCCATAGATAACCCCGTATCGAATGCCATCTGCCGGAAACGTCAGCCCATCGCCCGACAACCGCACAATTTTGTTGACGTTATGAGCCATATTGAACGAGGTACGCCAGGTGAAGTCGCTCTTGTCGATGGCGGCAAAATCGAGCGAGAGTTCAACACCCCGGTTGTTCATGGTGCCAATGTTGGCTAAGAAGCTGTTGGTGATGTAAGTTAGCCCATCGCCGTAGCGGTCGCCCGGATTCACTGAGTAATTGAACAGCAGATTGCGGGTGTTTTTGTTGTAGAGTTCGATGGCACCCGTCAGCCGATTGTTCAGCAAACCAAAGTCCACGCCGATATTGGTCGTAGCCGAGGTTTCCCATTTCAGGTTGGGGTTGGCATTCTGCGAAAAGAAATACGCCGTTTTGAACTGAATCGGGTTGTTGGGGTCGGTGGTGGGGCTGGCGTAGTTGCCCGATGCACCATACAGCAGCCGCGACGCGTAGTCGGAGATGCCGTTCTGGTTGCCCGTCACGCCGTAGCCAACCCGCAGTTTCAGGTTCGAGATGAGCCGGTTGTTCTGTAAAAACGGCTCATTCGTCAGGTTCCAGCCTACCGACACCGACGGAAAATAGCCGTAGCGGTTGTTGTTGCCAAACCGCGACGACCCATCGCGCCGGAAGTTGGCCGTCAGCAAATATTTGTCGCGGTAGCTGTAGTTGACCCGCGCCAGCAGCCCGTCGAGCTTCGATTCCGACTTGTACGAATAGATGTCGTTCTTAGTCAGGGTCTGATTGGCCGAACCGAGGTTATTGAACGAAAACTGGTCG
This sequence comes from Spirosoma montaniterrae, assembly GCF_001988955.1. NCBI lineage: Bacteria > Pseudomonadati > Bacteroidota > Cytophagia > Cytophagales > Cytophagaceae > Spirosoma > Spirosoma montaniterrae. The sequence continues at coordinate 4,114,640 of NZ_CP014263.1, forward strand.
GGAAAATCCTGCGCCTGCAAACCAAAACCTTCGGTTGTCAACTGCTGATACGTATAACCCACCAACGCCCCGATGGTATGCGACCCAGCCGTTTTGTTGTAGGCCAGCGTGTACTCAACCAGTCGGTCACTCACTTCATCGCTGCTCTGCCGACCATACGACACCTGCGTGTTGGTTTGCCCGTTGATGGCAAAAAACGTTTTGGGTCGGAAATAGCCGTAGGTGTTGTTATAGACACTGTACGACGTATTGACACCCGCTTTCAGGCCGGGCAGCACTTCCAGTATCACTTTCAGGTTGCCCAGCAACTGTGTTTCGCGCCCCTGATTGGTTGGTACGGTCAGGGCTTTGTACGGTGTTACGTTGTTGAAGCTGATGGGCGGGGCATTCAGGCTACCGTCGGCATTATAAACGGGTTCGGTCGGGAAATAGCCCACCGCGCTGGTAAAGGCTGCGTAATCGACAAACTGTTTGTTGTACTGATTGGCCGACAGGTTTAGCTGTACGTCGAGCCGGTCGTTCAGGCCGCGCTGCGTGAGATTGAGCCGGGTGTTCAGCCGGTCGAGTCCCGAATTGAGCGCGATACCCGGCTGCTTCAGATACGCTACCGACCCCCGATAATTGAATGTGGAGGAACCGCCCGAAACGCCGAGGTTGTGGCTCATGCTCACCGCCGTGCGCGTGATGGTCTTGAACCAGTCGGTGCGGGCCGTTGACGTGTTGGGATTGCCGGGATTCAGCTCGTTGTATTTCGCTACGTATTCGTCGGGGCTGAGTACGTTGGGCAGTTTATAAGGCGAATCGAAGCCTATGTAAGTGTTGTAATCAATCGCAGTACGCCCCGAACGACCGCGCTTGGTGGTGATGATAATCACGCCGTTGGCCCCTCTCGACCCGTAAATAGCCGAGGCCGATGCATCTTTGAGTACGTCGAACTTTTCAATGTCTTCGGGCGCAACGGCATTGAGTGAAGCTCCCAGTACGCCATCAATCACAATCAGCGGCTCGGCAGAGGCCGTCAGCGACGCAATGCCCCGCAGCCGAATCACGGGTCGGTTGTTGGTCGGGTCGCTGTTGTTGGTAAAAATATTCAGCCCGGCCACGCGCCCCTGCACCGCCTGAAGCGGGTTGTTAATAACGCCCGTGTTGAAATCTTTGCTGGTAATGGTGGCCGTAGCTCCCGTTACATCGGCCTTGCGCTGGGTGCCGTAGCCTACCACAACCACCTCGTTCAGGGCCTGATTCGTTGGCACCAACTGTACGTTCAGGCTCGTCTGACTGTTGATAGCCACCTCCTGCGTAGCGTAGCCGATGTAGGAGAAGATCAGTGTTCCCTCGCTGTTGGGTATAGTCAGCGAGTATCGACCCTGCGCGTTGGTAGCCGTACCAATGGTAGTGCCTTTCAGCAGGATATTCACGCCCGGCAACCCATCGCCGTTTTCGCCCGTTACCGTACCGCTGATGGTCAGGGCCACGTTGTTGGTAGTAGTGAACGAGGGTACAGGGCTGTTTTCGATCAGCCCCATACCAGGATCGCGGGGCTTCACCACAATCTGGCGGCTGTAGGCCGAGTAATACAGATTGAGCGGAGTCAGCAGCCGGTCGAGTACCTGCCCCAGCGGTTCATTGGTGGCTTGAATACTGACCGGGCGGCCGACAGGTATTAGCCGGGTGTTGTATGAGAAGCGCACGTCGGCCTGTCGGCTCAGTTGTTCCAGAGCCGCTTCCAGATGAATGCGTTCCACCCGCAGCGTTACGCGCCGGTTGAGTAAACCCTGATTTTTCTGGGGGTAGGCTGTTGTGATGCCCGTACACCAGATTGCTATAACGAGCTGAATCACAGAAACCTTCATGATTCGGTACAGACAATCCCGCGACTGTCGTCGGTTTTTTGTAGTATTGTGCATGTTTTTGGGAATTTAGACGAGACTCGAAAACAGGCCCTTGGCGGGGCCATTCATTGGCCGGTGGTGTTGGCGCACTCCCGGCCTTTTTTGTGTTCGCAACGGTTAAGAGCAGAGCATGGGCGATTAGGGTTGTGTGAGATAAAAAGTTCTGGCTTTACGTTCATGGGCAACCGCGTCCACTAAACCGGATTCGGTTGCCATCCACCTCGTAGCGGGCATCGGGACCAATCACTTCGGCCAGCACCGAGAGTTTTTCGGTCAATGGCTCGTCGCCCAGTGTGGTTGTTACACGGCAGTTGGCAAAGCGAACAGCATCATAGTCAATGCGTATGCCATAGGTTTGAGCCACCTGATCCAGTACAGTCGTGATCGGAGCATCGTTGAACGAAAACGACTGCTGGTTTAATTTCCGGGCAAGGGCCGAAGGTTGTTGCACCGTTTCGGGTTGCAGGGTCTCGTCGGCAGGGCGAACTGTCACCTGCTGGTTAGCCTGAAGCGTAACGATACGTGGACTGGGGGCGGTCAGAGTCTGGTTGGCATACACCACTACACGTCCTGTTCGTACCTGAACAGAAGCCTGTTGGTCCAGCGCACGCACCAGAAAGCTGGTGCCCACTACGCGGGTGGTCAAGGTTTGGGTACGGACGAAAAAGGGTTGGTTGGGGTTTTTAGCGACCTCAAAAAACGCTTCGCCCACGAGTTCCACCTCCCGGCGGTCAGCCGCAAAACTGACCGGATGCCGCAGACTGCTGTTGGGCCGTAGATAAACCACACTGCCATCCGAAAGACTGATAAGCTGATCGGCTGCCGTTCGGTTGGCCTCCTTTATCCAGGCCGGGCCGCGTTCGGTCGGGCCGCGTTGAACACTCTTGTTTTCCGATTCTTTTTGTAAGAAGCCAATTGTGTTGTCAGCAGAACCAGCTCTTTCAGAGTTTATTAGCAGGAGCCAACTCACCAGCCCACCGACTACTGTAATAGCAGCCGCCACCCGCCAGTGGGTAAATGTTCGATGCCAGAGCGAAATCAGTTTGGGGTCTGCCCCAATAGGGTCTGTTTCGCGTTCGCGGATGGTATGCCAGGTGTTCGCAATAAGTTGCTGTACGTCGGTGTCCGCAACGGGCTGCTCGTGGAGGGCAGTTGCAGCCAGAAATTCAGCCCCCTGCCGGGCGGGTATCAGCAAAGCGGGGTGTTCATTCAGCCAGTGAGTGAATGGATGGTCCGGCTGCATAAACGCGCCAGACCGGACCCAGTCCCGAAATGTCTCGTCGGCCAGAAACTCGTCGGCGGTTGAATAGTAGGCCCAGGCTTGCATGGCAAACTGCTTTGGTTTTATCCGTAGGAGTCAGAGCCATTAATCATGTACCCATGCCGGGCGAAAAAATTTTATGACGCAGGGGCAATACCTGACGCCACTAAGCCGAAGAGACAACTGAACAGTTCGGCAGAAAGGTTGTTGCGAAGCGAGGCTAACGTCCGCTGGAGCAGGTTCGATACCGACTGATACTGAAGGCCCATTACCTCGGCAATCTGGCTTTGGGTAAGATTCTGGTGGAATTTAAGATAAATCACCTCCCGCTGCCGGGCCGGTAGCTGATTGATGTATCGGTTTAGCTGGTCGATGCGGTATCGGCTTTCTTCATCAGCAATCCACTGCTGTTCAGCCGAAAAAACAAGCGTAAACTCGTTGGTCATTCGCTCATCCAGCGATTTACCAAATTTGGCATTTCGTTGTGCCAATCGCCCAATCCGGTGCCGCACAGATGCCAGTAGGTAAGCCTGTATAGATTCGATTGGTTGTGTTCGGTGTCGTTGGTGCCATAGCTCTATAAAAACATCCTGCACACTGTCTTTTACCAATTCGTCATCCAACGACCACTTCCGCCCGTAATTGATAAGTTGCCCGGTGTACCGTTGCATGAGCCGTGTAAAGGCTGACTCCTCATCCTCGCGAACCCATTGCCAGAGTTCATCGTCCGTAGCAGAATAACGTATCAGTTTGGGCATAGGCGCGTTCGTAACCGAAAGACATGGCCGAAGAGCCACCAGTTCTGCTCAAAAGTATAAAATTTCTGGACAGAGTACTAAACCTAAAAACAACCATATATTTTAACAAAAGCAGGCTTAAGAATATTCCTGAATAACTACGCGACTTTCTACTCCGCTTCTGGTGATTGTTTGACACTCCCCCCGCTAAAGCAGGGGAATTCTTACGCAACGCCCAGCCGCAAAGGTTCTGACCAGTCGCTTGTCGATGTGTTGGAGCAATTGGTCTTGTAAGGGCTGGAGATATTGCTGAATCTTAGCCTCGAGAAAGTCATTAATGGTTGGCTTTACAGCAGCCGTGGTGTTATTTTGGGGACATGGCTTGAGCATAAAAAAGACCTCCTTTCTGGCTTTGGCGTTGTGGTGATGCTCAAAGCTAAGAAAGGAGGTTCTCTTTTTGGGCCAGCCCTTAAAATTCGGAATGACTCATGTTCACAATCAATTTAACAGCACGTACTAACCAATAGCCACCCGTTTGAAGGCCGACACGGTCAACCCTTTGCTGGTTTTCTCTAACAACTGCGAAATCGTCAATGAGTTGTCTTTTACGAACTCCTGATTTAACAGCGTATTTTCTTTATAGAACTTATTCAGTTTACCCAGTGCAATCTTCTCCAGCATAGCCTCGGGCTTGCCTTCCTGACGAGCCTGCTCTTTGCCGATTTCAATTTCACGCTCGATCACCGTGGCATCGACTCCGTCTTTATCCAGTGCAATGGGTTTCATGGCGGCAATCTGCATAGCAATATCTTTGCCAACTTCCACCACGTCGGTGCCGTTGGTATTGCTCAGGCCGACCAGTACGCCGAGCTTACCATTCGAGTGGATATACGACACCACTTTATCGGCTGATACGCTCTCAAACGAAACGACATCGATCTTCTCGCCGATTTTACCCATCAGATCGGTAATATGATCCTGCAAGGTGCGGCCATCGGCCTGTGGGGTTGCCAGCAAAGCCTCTTTGTCGGTGGCGTGGGTTGCTACAGCCGTACTCATCACAGCCATTGCCAGGTTCTGAAAATCGGCTACTTTCGATACCGGCTCGGTTTCGCAGGCCAGGGCAATCACTCTGCCACTTGTGCCGTCTTCGCTTACGTGCGCCAGTACAATACCTTCGGCGGTCGCGTTATCGGCCCGCTTATCGGCTATTTTCTGACCCTGCTTACGCAGAATCTCCTTTGCTTTGTCAAAATCACCGTCGGCCTCGGTCAGGGCTTTTTTACAGTCCATCATGCCGGCTCCGGTCTCTTGCCGAAGTTTGTTTACGTCAGCAGCAGTAATTGCCATTGTTGAAACAGGTTTCAGTTGTTAAGTTTTCAGTTGTCTATAGCAGACTGATGTTCACGTTCGCATAACACCAGTCATATGTATTCACACAATAGCCCATAGCGGCTGCTACGGGCTATTATATAGTTGAGTTGTAAAGTTGTAGGGTTATGTAGTTGTAAAGTTGTTCGGCCCTATCTGGCGGGCGGATGCCAACTTTACAACTGTATAACTCTAAAACTCTATAACCTTATTATGCTTCCTGCTCGTCTTCAGCTACTTCGGCTACAGGAGCCGTTGCTTCAGGGGCAGCGGTTTCACCTTCGGCGCGGGCCTGAGCAAGGTCTTCAACCCGCTTGGCTTCTTCCTCCTCCTGAACGCGCTGATCGTCTTTATCCTGCTTACGCTCCATAAGGCCCTCTTCGATGGCTCGCCCAATAGCCAGCGTGATGAGCGCGATGGATTTGTAAGCATCGTCGTTGGCGGGAATGGCGAAATCTACCTCATCGGGGTTCGAGTTGGTATCGCACATAGCAAACACAGGAATACCCAGCCGATGCGCTTCGGCTACGGCAATGTGTTCACGCTTCACATCCACCACGAACAAAGCAGCAGGCAGGCGGGTCAGGTCGGCAATACCGCCCAATACGCGCTCCAGTTTCTCTTTTTCGCGGCTTCTGGTCAAACGCTCGCGCTTGGCAATGCTCTTGACGGTCTCCTCGTCTTTCAGCATTTTGTCAAGCGTCTGCATTTTTTTCAACGACTTGCGGATTGTGGCGAAGTTGGTGAGCATACCACCCTGCCAACGGTCGGTAACGTAGGGCATCTTCAGGCGACGCGCTTCTTCCGAAACAATTTCCTGCGCCTGTTTTTTAGTTGCCACGAACATCACCTTGCGGCCCGAGCGTACAATGCCTTTAATAGCATTGCAGGCTTCATCGAGAGCAGCAACCGTTTTGTTGAGGTCAATAATGTGGATGCCGTTTTTCTCCATGAAGATATACGGAGCCATCCGGGGGTCCCACTTACGCGTTAAGTGTCCGAAGTGTACACCAGCGTCGAGGAGGTCTTTATATTCGATTTGTGCCATTTCCGAAAAATGAACAATGTGAAATGAAAAATGTGTGTTACGCAGCACCGCGCATCGGCATCATCTAAGCGCAGTCTGGACTTTTACCGTGAACAGTCATCAGTAAGCAGCCAACAGTTGTGTACCTGTAGAGCGCATCGCGCAACTGTTGGTTGTTGACTGATAACTGAAATTAGCGTTTCGAGAACTGGAACCGACGACGGGCTTTGGCGCGACCGTATTTTTTCCGTTCTACCATACGCGAATCCCGTGTCAGGAAGCCTTCTTTCTTGAGGGCCGGGCGGAACTCAGCGTTGAGTTCGACCAATGCGCGGGCAATTGCCATGCGGGTTGCTTCGGCCTGACCGGCCACACCCCCACCACGAACGTTTACCTTCACATCGTAGCCACCTACGCCATTTACGGTCGCAAAGGGCTGGTTCAGAATAATTTGCAGTACTTCGGTAGGGAAATATTGTTTGTAATCTTTCCCGTTTACCGTGATAGCCCCGTTGCCTGCCGACATATAAATGCGGCTAATGGCGGTTTTCCGGCGGCCAATGGTGTTAATACGATCCATTCGTCTGTGCCTTAGAATTTAACGACTGTGGGTTGCTGTGCATCGTGGGGGTGTTTTTCACCGGCGTAAACGTGCAGGTTGGTGAACAACCGGCGACCCAGACGATTTTTGGGCAACATACCGCGCACGGCATGTTCGATGATCCGCTCCGGGTGCTTTTCGAGCAGCAGCCGGGGCGATGCGAAACGTTGACCACCGGGATAGCCCGTGTGCCGAACGTACACTTTGTCGGTCATCTTCGAGCCGGTCAGGCGCACCTTGTCGGCATTGATGACGATCACGTTATCCCCGCAATCAACGTGGGGCGTGAAGTTGGTTTTGTGCTTGCCGCGAATCAGGCGGGCAATCTGGCTGGCTAACCGGCCAAGTACTTCGCCTTGTGCGTCAACCACAACCCAATCCTTCTGCGCCGTTTCTTTGTTGGCAGAGATAGTTTTGTAACTGAGCGTATTCACTGTTATGGAGACTAATTGGTTGATTTCTACTGATTTATGCGTACAGAGAACGCACCCGTCCTCAAACGGGAGTGCAAATATAGGGGGTATCACGCTGAAAAACAAAGCAATGCCCCAAATTGTAAAAGCATTCAGACAAAGCCGGTTTCACACAAAAAAATGTTCATACCCTATGTAGGGTAGTTTTGTACAAAATTGTCTGTAAATCATTATAGACGACTTTGTACGAACCCTTCCCCATGAACCAACCGGCCAACGCTTCCGACGTACCCGTTCTGCTGCCGGCATCTGACCCAACGGTATCGTCGGTGCGTATGATTGACGACGAAGCCTTAGTGCGCCAACTGTTTCAGACCAATCCCGAGCAGGGCTGTAGCTGGCTGTTCAGGCGGTATCATGCCCCGCTCTGCAACCACGCTCTGCGGTTCGTTTATACAAGGGAAGTGGCCGAAGACATTGTGGGTGAGGTCTTTTGTAACTTCTGGACCGAACGGGCGTTCGAGCGTATAACGACCTCATACCGGGCATATCTGTTCAAAGCCGTGCGCAACCGGGCCTACAATTACCTGCGCTGGGAGTTTGCCCGCCGGGGCGACGAACTCGACACCGCCGGTTCGTTTCCCGATGGCGCGTCGGCTGCGCTGAAAGATACCGACCCGACTTCACCCGCCGACGCCCTCCAATTCGATGAACTCTATGCAACCATCAATCAAACCATTGCCGACCTGCCCCCGCAGTGTCGCCGGGTGTTTCTGATGAGCCGCTTCGAGCAGAAACCCTACCGCGACATTGCCGACGAACTGGGCATCAGTGTAAAAGCCGTCGAAGCTAACGTCAGCCGGGCACTCACCACCCTGCGCCGGGTACTTAAAAATGGATTTCTTGCCTTCCTCTTTTTCCTAAGTATGTATTGATGTAGGGTGAAACGGTGCTGGCTTGTCTCTGATAAGTAGGCCGCTTATCCCATTCATCCTTCTAATTATCACCCCATGACCCCCGCTAATCTGGAATACATCCTCTATGAGTTGTTTGCCGGTCGGGCAACGCCCCTTCAAAAGAAATTAATTGAAGGCTGGCTGCGCGAACCGGGCAACGAGGAGGTGTATTATTACTACGTTGCCAAATGGGAAACCGAACACCGGCAGTACGACCCCGACACACCCACGGCCTTGAGCGACTACGAAGCGTTCATAGCCGGGCGAAAACCGTTTGCCTACCAAAGCCAATCCGGCAATCAACAGCCCGTTGTTCGGCAGCTCAACAGCCGCTGGGTCTGGCGTATTGCGGCATCTATACTGCTCGTGGCCGGGCTGTGGCTGACCCGCGCAACCTGGGCCTATGAACGCTACAGCGTTCCGTTCGGACAAATGCGGGCCGTGCCTTTGAGGGATGGCAGCACCGTTACGCTCAACGCCCATTCAACGCTGCGGGTGCCGCGTTTTGCCGCTCTTCGGCGGATGCTGGGCCGTACTGATCGCGAAGTGTGGCTCGACGGTGAAGGTTTTTTTAGCATTGCCCGCACAACTGATAATCAGCGATTTGTAGTTCATACGTCGCGGCTGGACGTGCAGGTGCTGGGTACGAAGTTCAACGTCAGTACACGCCGGGGCAAAACCGAAGTGGTGTTGAACGAAGGTAAGGTTCAGCTTTTTACTCGTCCGGGAGGGCAGGAGAAACCGCGTTCGTTGCTGATGCAGCCGGGCGATCTGGCGAGCCTGACGCCCGGCGATACGCTCTTCCGTAAAACGACCGTGAAGCCCGAAGTCCGCACGGCCTGGCGCACGAATCGGCTCGTTTTCGATGAAACGCCCCTCAGTCAGGTGGCCCAGCAAATTGAAGATTACTACGGTATTCGGGTCGTTATCGGCAACCGCGAACTGGCCCGGCGCGAACTGACCGGCACCCTGCCCAATAATGATTTGAACGTAGTGCTGAAAACCCTCTCGGTATCGTATAACCTCGCCGTCGACCGGCAGGATGACCGAATTATTCTGCGGTGAAACGCCCTTTTAACCAACCTGTATGAACTACTATTATCGAACCGGACTTTGGTGCAGCGTATTGACATTGGTACTTTGCCAACAAATACCTGCACTGGCCCAGGAAACCGTTTCGACCCGACACCGGCTCGAAACGGCCCCTGGCAATAAACAGCGGCCCCTGCGCGACGCCCTGCTTGACCTTGAACGACGCTTTAAGGTGTACTTTACCTACGAAAGCCGCCTGATTCGTAGCAAAACCGTGCGGGCCGACCTCCAACCCGAAGCAACGCTCGACGCCAGTCTGCTACAGGTGTTGCAACCGCACGGTCTACGCTACGAACGCATTAGCCCCACGTACTACTCTATCGTAAACGAAAGTGCGAAAACACCTGCTCACCTCAACCGCAAAACCGCCGACATTGGCGTTGGACCGCTGTTAAATACCAGCGTTGTTCGCCCCACCGAATTGGGCCGGACAACCGATGCGCTGACCTTACCGGGGCGCATAGCCGATATGACGCAACAGACGGTTTCGGGTGTAGTGACAGATGAAAACAACGCGCCCATGGTGGGCGTAACAGTAGCCGAAAAAGGAACCACAAACGGTACCGTTACCGACAACCGGGGCCGCTACAGTCTGAGCGTTCGCGACGAGCGGGCTACGCTGGTGTTTTCGTTTATCGGGTATGCAGCCCGCGAAGTAGTTGTTGGTAATCAGACGGTTATTAATCCGAAACTTGCCCCCGACACCAAAGCTCTTAACGAAGTGGTCGTGGTGGGCTACGGCACCCAACGCCGGGCCAGTGTAACGGGCGCGGTCGATCAGGTGGGGCAGGAGGCTATTCAGGGGCGGCCCGTCATCAACGTATCGCAGGCATTGCAGGGTATTTCGCCGAACCTCGTGGTGCAGCAAAATTCTGCCGAACCGGGGGCACCACTCAACATCAACATTCGGGGAATCAGCACATTAGGCAACAACAGCCCGCTCATCATTATCGACGGTATTCCCGGTTCGCTCGACGTGCTGAACCCGTCGGACATTGAAACGATTTCGGTGCTGAAAGATGCCGGGTCAGCCGCTATTTACGGGTCGCGGTCGGCCAACGGGGTGATTTTGGTGACGACCAAGAAAGGCTCGAAAACGGGCCGCACCAATGTCAGCTACAACGGCAGCTACGGCGTTCAGACGCCCGCGCTGCTGCGTCGGCCCGTGGAGTCGTGGGAATATGCCGTGCTGAAAAACGAAGCGTTGGTCAATTCCGGCCTGCCCGCGCCCTTCACACCCGACCAGATTGCCCAGTTCAACCGGCAGGGGTCTTACGGCTGGTACTTAGACGAGATTCTGAAGCAACAGGCTCCGCAGCAGAACCACAACCTGAGCGTGTCGGGTGGCAATGCGCAAACTACGTACCACATTTCGGCGGGTTATCTGAACCAGAACAGCCAGTTTAAAGGCCCTGATTTTGGTTTGAAACGCTACAACTACCGCCTGAATCTGACCCACCAGACCGGTCCCGTTCGGCTGACGAGCATTCTGGCCTACTCGCGAACGCAGATCAAAGAACACGCCTTCGACACGGGCTTCATTGTGGCCGATGCCGCCCGGATGCCCCGCACCTACCCCATCACCGACTCGCTGGGCCGCTACGTGCTGTCGCCGATTTTGTCGGAAAGCAACCCGCTGGCCCTGCTCGAAAAAGGCGGTACGCGGCAATACGACAACGATAACGTGTATGGCAACGTATCGGCAGAATGGGAAGTAGTGAAAGGCTTTAAACTGCGTGGGCTGTTCGGGGGCGAACTGAACGCCAACCACCAGTATCAGTTTCAGCGGGCCATCAACTACCTGCCCTACGTGGGCGGCACGGCCAACACGGCCAGCATCAAAGACGAAAACCAGAAGTCGCTGTTTACAAACCTGCAACTGATGGCGCAGTACGACACGCAGGTGAAACAACACGCCATCAGTGCCTTGCTCGGCTTCTCGAACGAAGGCTACACCAGCCAGTTCAACCGGGTCGAAAAACGCGACGTCGACAACGATCTTGGCACCGACCTGTCGCGCACGGTGGTGCTGCCCAGCACGGTAAATACCAACGCCAACACGGATTTCCGCACGGGTCAAAACGCGCTGTCGAGCGTATTCGGGCGGGTGAATTACTCATTTGCCGACCGCTACATTGCTGAATTTAACTTCCGTTACGATGGTTCGTCGCGCTTTGCGGCTGGCAACCGGTGGGGCTTTTTTCCGTCGGTGGCAGCAGCGTGGCGGCTGACCGAAGAGAGCTTCGCACGCGGCCTGCGCGACCGTTTCGGCGACTGGAAACTGCGGGCGTCGTTTGGGGTGCTGGGCAATCAGAACGTGGGCGATTTTCAGTACCAAAGCACTTATTTCGCTGTGCCAAACGTGTATGCCTTCAACAACGCGCCAGTGGCTGGCACGGGCATCAGCCTGGCAAACCCCAACATTACCTGGGAACGGGCGCAGACGTTTAACCTCGGTTTAGACGCGGCTGTGCTGCGAAACCGGCTGACGTTCTCGCTCGATTACTTCGACAAGCTGACCCGCGACATTCTTATCAACCCCTCGGTGCCGGGCCTGTTTGGCGGCAATCAGGGCACCATCAACGGCGCGTTTCCCAATGCCGTGCCCGACTTCAACGCGGCTCAGGTACGCAATCAGGGTTGGGAAGTGTCGGCTACGTACCGGCAAACCGTTGGGCAGGCCCGCCACAGCCTGACGCTGAACGTGGCCGACAGCCGCAACCGCGTGGTTCGGCTCGATGGGCAGACCAACATCAACCAGATTGGCGAGTTGGCAATCATTTTGAAAGAGGGGTTGCCGGTGCGGTCGTATTTTGGGTATCAGACCGATGGCTACTTTCAGAACCTCGAACAGTTGCAGACCGGGCCATTTCCGTCGTTCGTGAATCAGGCCGATTTGCGACCGGGCGACATCCGTTACAAAGACCAGAACGGCGATGGCATCATCAACGAAAACGACCGGGTGGTGCTGGGCAATCCGTTTCCGCGCTACACCTTCGGGGCCACCTACAACGTGACCTGGAAAGGCTTCGACCTCAACCTGTTTGTGCAGGGCGTTGGTCGGCGGGCCATGTTTTTGCGGGGCGAAGCGTTCCAGCCCTTCCACGGTCCCTACGTCGATGCCATTTTCAAGCACCAGACCGATTACTGGACACCCGTAAGCCCCAACGCGGCTTACCCGCGCCTGACTATCGGTTCGGCCTCGAACAATAACTACGGCGTTGGCTCTAATTTTTTCCTGCAAAACGCAGCATATGCCCGGCTGAAAAACGTGCAGTTCGGCTATACGCTGCCGGGTACGCTGACCCGCAAAATCGGCCTGAGTCGCGCCCGCATCTATTACACCGGACAGAACCTCGTGACGCTGACCCGGATGCAGGTGGGTATCGACCCTGAATCGTCGGAGTTTAACAGCAACCTCGGCTATGCCGATGGCAAAGCCAACAGCGGTCGCATTTACCCGAATCCCATGTTCAACGGACTTGGCCTGGATTTAACATTTTAAACCCCACCCCAACCCCTCCCCAGAAGGGAGGGGCCAAAACCATCCGGAGGCAAAGCCCCTCCCTTCTGGGGAGGGGTTGGGGTGGGGTAACTGACAAACGAACCATGAAACGAACCTACACATACATAGCCCTGCTAACTGGCGCGTTGTGGCTGGGGGGCTGCAAAGACCTCGACCTGGCTCCGGCTAACCGCTTCACCGAGGCCAATTACTGGACTTCTGCCGACCGGGCGTTGAGCGTTCTCAACACGGCCTATGCGGGCCTGTTCAAGAGCGACTATTTTTTCTATAACGAGGCCCTGTCCGACAACGCCTTCAATCAGTTGGGCGATGCCGCCGGAGCCAACTCCATCGGGCGCGGCAGCTACAACGCGGCCCTGCCCCGGCTCAAAGACGAGTGGGATTTCCACTACGCGGGTATCAAAACGGTGCATATCCTGCAAGCCAACATCGACCGCGTACCGAACCTCGACCCGACTCTAAAAGCCCGGATTCTGGCCGAAGCGCGGGTTATTCGGGCGCATCACTATTTTCAGTTGATGACGTGGTTTGGCGACGTGCCGCTTCTCAAAGAAGATGTCTCGATTGAGCAATCGCGGTCGCTGACCCGGACGCCCCGCGCCGAAGTGCTGGCTTTTGTGCTGAGCGAATTAGATGCCGCAGCCGCAGCCTTGCCGACCAACGTACAGTACGCAGCCGCCGACAACGGGCGCATCACCAAAGGCGCGGCCCTTGCCCTGAAAGCGCGGGTGCTGCTCTACGAAAATCGCTGGCAGGAAGTAGCCACCACCTGCGAACAGCTCATCAACAACACCACCAATGGTACATACGGCCTGTTTCCGTCGTATAGCGGGTTATTTTTGCCGCAGAACGAAAACAGTCAGGAGTCGATTCTGGCGATGCAGTTTGCGCCAAACCTCGTGACCTGGAGCAACTTCCGCGACTTTGTGCCACTCACCATTGGCGACCGGGTGAACAACCTCGCGCCCACACAGGAATTGGTCAACGATTACCTGACCATCAACGGGCGCACCATTACGGAGGCCGGTTCGGGATTCGTAGAAGCCGATCAATACAACAACCGCGACCCGCGTCTGACCGCCACCATCGTGTATGACGCGTATCAGTGGACCAAACCTGACGGAACCACGAGTACCATCTTTATCCGGCCCGGCAGCACGCCCGTGGGGCAGGATGCCCGTAACGAATTCGGCAAACAGAACGCATCAACCACCGGCTACTACGTTCGGAAATACTACGACCCAACGTCGAACGCCAATTTTCAGTCAGGGCTGAACCTGATGCTGATTCGCTACGCCGACGTGCTGCTGATGTATGCCGAAGCCAAAAACGAACTGAATCAGTTGGATGCGGGCGTCTGGAACACCACCATCGGTGCACTGCGTCGGCGGGCGGGCTTCACCGATGCCAACGCGCTGAACTTCCCGGCGGGGGCCAATCAGGTTGCGCTGCGGGCAGTTGTCCGGCGCGAACGGCGGTCGGAACTGGCGATGGAAGGGCTGCGGATTTTCGACATTCGGCGGTGGCGCATCGCCGAAACGGTATTGAACGGCTTTGCGCGCGGAGCCAAATTTGGCGATCCCACCGTCGACAACGGCTACGCCCGCGTTGACCGGCGCAGCTTCGACCCGGCTAAAAACTACCTCTGGCCCATTCCGCAACTCGAACGCGATCTCAACACTAACTTGGCCCAAAATCCGGGCTGGTGATTTTCAGTAAACAGATAAACCGACAAACAACAGTCATGAAACGCATACTTACCTTTCTCCTTTTAGTTGGTGGCCTGGCGGGGCTGCTGACGCAGTGTACCGAGCCGGGCCGCGACCTCGACGTTACAATCAGCGACGTTGGTAACTTCTTCAGCCCCGACGACAACCGATTCGTGAAACTCCAGCCCGCTACGCCCGCTGCGGTGGTGTTCGAGTGGGGGCAGGCCCGCGCGCAGGATGGTACGCTGGTACTCTACGAAGTGGCTTTCGATAAAGAAACCGGCGATTTCTCGAAACCCATTTATAAAATTACGTCCGACAACAACGGCGTGTTGAACAAAGCCACTATCGCCCACCGCGACCTCAACCGAGTGGCAGCTTTGGCAGGCATCGGATCGCTGGGAACGGGCAAGCTGAAATGGACGGTGCTGGCGTCACGGGGCGTCAACGTGAAGCAGGCTGGTGCGTCGCGGATGTTGCAGGTTGAACGGCCAGCCGGTTTTGCCGATATTCCCGCCGATATTTTTCTGACCGGCGATGCCACCGAAGCCGGGGCCGATCTGGCGAAAGCCATTAAACTACGGGCCGTCCGTCCGGGCGAGTTCGAGGTTTACACCTCGCTCAAAGCGGGTACGTACCGCTTCGTCGACCGCACCACCGGCACACCAAAAGCGTTCTACATAGACGGCGTCAACATCAAGGAAAACGGCACGACAACCGTTACGGGGCCCTCGAAGGTGTACAAAGTAACGCTCGACTTCAACAACGCAGCCGCCCGCCTGACCGAAGTAAAATCGCTGGGGTTATGGTACAGCAACGACAACGCCGTGCGGTTTCCGCTCACCTACACGGGCAACGGCACCTGGACGCTGACCAACACCAAAATCGACTTTCCGGCAGTGCCCTGGGGCAAAGAGGAACGCTATAAATTTCGGCTTACCGTGGTAGGCGCCGATGGTAAAGACGCGTATGAGTGGTATGGTAGCAGCAACTCCGACAACTCCCGCGCCGATGCCAACAGCCCGGCAAGTTATTTTTATCTGTTCCCCATCGCTGAAAGTCAGTGGGATTACTCGTACAAATTCAACGGGGCCGTTGACGGCAAGAACGTTGATCTGCTGGTGTCACTGACTCCCACGGCGCAATATTTTCACCGGGTAACGATTAAGTAGTGAAAAATGTATAATGAAAAATGTGCAATGATGAGGTGATGGTGGCTATCTGATTGATTTCCGGCACTTTCATTATACGTTATACATTTTTCATTGTACACTTTGCATTATTCATTTACGTAGGTTGGTAGTGTATGAAACGTCCGGCACCGATTCGGGCGTTTCTTTTTCGTAACCGTCGCTCAACAATGATTCGTACCATGCTTTCCGCTTTCCTGATTATCTGCACGTTATCCAACTGCAAAGACCCGTCGGTTGGGCAGGGTGCCCTGCCGCCCACGCCCGCTTACGTGTTCGGGTGGGCAAACATTGCCGACAGCAGTACCGCCGTACTGAACACCGCTTTCTGGAACGCGGGCAGTCGCTATTACAACACCGACAATCGGGGCGATACGCAGTTTCAGTACTGGCCGCAGGCCCACGCGCTGGACGTACTTGTTGACGCCTACCAGCGCACCAGCGACGCCCGCTACGTGGCACTAATGAACGACTGGTTTGTGGGCGTAAACCGCGCCAATGGCAACACGTTTCTGAACGAATATTACGACGACATGGCCTGGAACGCGCTGGCGATGCTGCGGGCCTACGACGCCACGAAAGACCAGAAATGGCTCGATGCCACCCTGCGCGTCTGGGACGACATAAAAACCGGCTGGAACACCAGTCAGGGCGGGGGCATTGCCTGGCGGAAAGGACAACGCGATTACAAAAACACGCCGTCCAACGGCCCATCGGCCATATTGGCAATCCGGCTGTACCAACGCCTGAAACGCCCCGACGACCTTGCCTGGGCCAACCGCATTTACGACTGGCTGAAACGAACGCTCGTAGACGAACAAACCGGACTGGTGTACGACGGTATCAACCGAACCGGCAACGGGCAGATTGACCTGAACTGGAAATTCACCTACTGCCAGGGCGTCTGGATTGGGGCGGGGCTGGAACTCTACCGCCAAACCGGCAACGCCGTGTACCTGAACGACGCCCTGAAAACCGCCAACAACGCCCTCAGCGATCCGGGCCTGACCACGGGCGGGCTAATGCGCGACGAAGGTGAAGGCGATGGCGGTCTGTTCAAAGGAATTCTGGTGCGCTACCTGACGCTGCTCGCCCTCGAACCCGACGCACCGCAAACCACCCGGAGCCGCTACGTTAGCTACCTGAAATTCAACGCCGAAACGCTCTGGCGCAACGGTACTACCCGCCCGGCCCTGCTCTTCGGCCCGAACTGGAACGCCCGCGTCGGCAACCGTACCGAACTCAAAACCCAACTCAGCGGAGCCATGCTGATGGAGGCAATGGCCCTGCTCAAAAGCCGAAATGCGCTGTGATAAATGAGTTAAACGCAGAGGTGCAGAGAATAACGCAGAGGACGCAAAGATTTCTCTGTTTTCTCTGCGTCATTCTCTGCACCTCTGCGTTTCATCTCTCCTGTCAGCACAAACTATTCACCGAACTGCCTGCCACTGAAACGGGCATTGCGTTTCAGAATGAAGTGCACGATACCGACTCGCTCAATATTCTGACCTACCCGTATTTCTACAACGGCGGTGGCGTGGCCCTCGCCGATTTCGACCGCGACGGGCTGACCGATATTTTTTTTACGGCGAACCGGCGGGGTGGCAACCGGCTATACCGCAACCGGGGCAATTTTCGCTTTACCGACGAGACAGCGCGGGCGGGCGTTTCGGGCATGGCACACTGGACTACCGGCGCGACCGTGACCGACCTAAATGCCGATGGCTGGCCCGACCTGTACGTTTGCGCCGTGAACCTGTCGGGCTTGCCGCCGTCGCGCAATCAACTGTTTATCAACCAGAAAAACGGCACCTTTCGCGACGAAGCAGGCCGCTACGGACTTGATTTTCAAGGCCATTCAACGCAGGCCGTTTTCTTTGATTACGACCACGACAACGACCTCGACTGTTTTCTGCTGAACCACACCATCGACCTGCGCGACGACTACCGCGATGCCTCGGCCCGGCTTACGCCCGATGCACAGTCGGGCAGCAAACTGTTTGAAAATCAGAATGGTCGGTTCGTTGACGTAACTGAGCGGGCGGGGCTGTATCCGGGTGCTTCCTACGGCTTAGGCGTGGCTGTGGGCGACCTCAACAACGACGGTTGGGACGACATCTACGTTGGCAACGATTTTCGCGAGAATGATTATTGTTATATAGCGAACCCCACCCCAACCCCTCCCCAGAAGGGAGGGGCTTTGCCGCCGGATGATTTTGGCCCCTCCCTTCTGGGGAGGGGTTGGGGTGGGGTCACGTTCGCCGAGCAGGGCCGCACCTTGTTTGCCCATCACAGCCGGTTTTCGATGGGCTGCACCATCGGCGATTATAACAACGACGGGCGCAACGACATCGTCACGCTCGATATGCTGCCCGCCGACGAACGGGTATTGAAAGCTTCATTAGGCGACGACGAGGTGGACACCTACACCTACAAACAAAGCTTCGGCTTCCACGACCAACTTTCGCGCAATACCGTTCAGACCAACCTCGGCAACGGCCTGTTCAGCGACCGTGCGCTGCTGTTGGGCGTGGCCGCTACCGACTGGAGTTGGGCACCGCTGCTGGCCGATTTCACCAACGATGGCCGCGCCGATCTGCTGATTACCAACGGCATCCAACACCGAACCAACGACCTCGATTTCATTAAATTCATTGGCGATAATCATCGAACGACACAAGTAGCCAATCGGCAGCGGCTGACGGAGTTAATTGCCCAAATGCCGGAGGGCCGCGTGGCCGACTGTTTCTTTGAAAACACTGGCAACCGCTTCACTGACCGCTCTGCCAATGCGGGTTTCGACCGGCCCACGCTCAGCAACGGAGCCGCCTACGCCGACCTCGACAACGATGGCGACCTCGACATTGTTATCAACCGCGTGAACGAACCGGCAGGCATCTACCGCAACGACGCACCCAAACGCAACTACCTGCAAATCAATCTACAAGGTCTGGTAGGCAATTCGATGGGTGTCGGTACGCGGGTCGACGTTTGGAGCCGGGGGCAGTGCCGTAGCGTACATCAGATGCCGACGCGCGGGTTTCTGTCGTCGGTGTGGCCGGTGCTGCACATTGGTTTAGACACGGCGACCGTGGCCGACAGTGTGGTGGTGCGCTGGCCGGATGGCAACCGGCAAATAGTGCAAAACGTGAAAGCCAATCAGCGCATCGACATTCTCTTTGCTGAACAACCGCGTCAAAGCAAAGTCATTTCAGCAAGGCCATATCCTGGAGCTATGGCATTACGGGCGGATACGCTCTGGCAGCACCGCGAAAATATGTTCAACGACTTCGCCGTGAACCCGTTCATCCCACACAAAGTCTCGACGCAAGGCCCCCGACTGGCCGTGGGCGACGTGAACGGCGACGATTTAGACGACTTTTACGTTTGCGGAGCCAAACAGCAACCCGGTGCCTTGTTCGTGCAATCGCCAACGGGCGGATTTCGCCAAACCAATCAGGCCGAATTTCTGGCCGATGCGATTCATGAAGACGTTGACGCGCTGTTTTTCGATGCCGACGCCGACCGCGACCTTGACCTGTATGTGGTCAGTGGCGGTAATGAAGCGTTCGGCACCGACAGCGCACTGGCCGACCGGCTTTACCGCAACGACGGGTGTGGTAACTTTCAGAAAGACAATAACTTACCACCTATGTACGAAAACAAAAGCTGCGTTCGGGCCACCGATTTTAACCGCGACGGTGTGCCGGATTTGTTTGTGGGCGGGCGCGTAAATGCCCGGCAGTACGGTGCCATGCCAACGTCGGTGTTATTGACGAGAGCAAGGAGTAAGGTAAAGGGGTTTACGGTGAATGCGTTGAATCTGGGGATGGTGACAGACGCGCAATGGACCGACCTGAACGCCGACGGCTGGCCCGATCTGGTGGTGGTGGGCCATTGGATGCCCGTTACAGTGCTGATGAACGAACGCGGGCAGCTCGGTCAGCCAACGCCCCTCGCCAACAGCAGCGGCCTTTGGAACTGTCTCGTACCACTCGACGCCGACCACGATGGTGACACCGATTTTCTGGCGGGCAACTGGGGTCTGAACAGCAAACTCAACGCCCTGCCCCTGCGGCTCTATCTGGCCGACCCCGACCAGAACGGCGAAACCGACGCCCTGCTGACCGTTACGCGCAACGGTCGCAATTACCCATTTCTGGGCAAAGACAAACTTGAAAGCCGGTTGCCGTACCTGAAAAAGAAGTACTTGTACTACCGCGAACAGGCGGGCCTGACCGCATCCGAACTATTCGGCAGTACCTTGACCAACGCCCGACAACTGAGCGTAGAAATGCTGATGTCGTGCCTGTTGCGGAATAAAAACGGTAGGCTCGTGGCCGAGCCGCTGCCCAACGCGCTGCAAACCGCGCCCATTTTTTGTTTTGCCCCACTCGAAAAGGGATTGATGCTGGCGGGCGGCAACTTCTACGACGTGCTACCTTACGAGGGCCGTTACGATGCCCTGCCTCCTACCCTGTTTTCGCCCCAAACCGGCCTTGTTCGGAATTATCTGCCCCTGAGCGGTCAACTGCGCGATGCCAAACGTATTCGGCTTGCCAACGGTCAGTATGCCCTGTTGCTGGCGTTCAACAACGGCCCGTTGCGGTTGGTGCAGGAGAAACTCATTTTCCCGCAGGTAGTAACCGAATCACGAAGTTTTTGAGTGGATTCTTTTTGATGACTTTCACTAACTGACCATTTTCGTAGGTGTATTCATCTGCGCGACCATCACGCCGGGCAGCAAGGTAGCTGCCTTTGGGTGTGCGGCTAATCGCGGAAAAATCACCGAAATACTCGGCATAGGCCCGCTTGTGGTGGGTTGGTTCGGTGAAATAGAGGTCTGTGATTGTATAATCGATCAGGGCGCGTTCGGTGGTTGTCAGGTCGTGTTTGTACTGCTGCGCGACGATGTCGTAATGATCGCCTTTCCACTCCGTGCGCGACACATAATCGCCCCGGTTAGTATGCGTTTCTACCGTTGACCGCATCAACTGACCCTGCCGAACCAGATTATCGACTTTGTAATAAATTTTCAGCTTGTAGATCAGAAAGTTAACCTTTACGTCGCTGATGAGCGTGTAAAACCATTGACCATCAGGCTGTATTTTCCGGGTGGCGGTCAGAGTGCCGACCTGCGCCCCCGCTACCTCAATGGCGTACCGGCGCGTTTCGGCAGTTTCTTTTTGTGCATACGTTACGGATGGGCAAATAGTTAGCAAAAGTAGAAGACACGCAACTACGAGATGGTTAATCGTCACAATGAAACGTTTTCTGCAAAGCTACAAACTCTGCGCTACTTCCGTATTCCCGGCGTTTAAACCCCTCTCACATGCACGCCATCGTTCCCCAGAATAATCGGCATAGGGTCGAGAACGCGGCTACTGGGGTCGGCGGTTTCCAAGTTCAGCACCCCGCGCGGGCAAACCGACGAGCATACGCCACAACCCACACACGACGACCGCACGATGTCCTGACCGCGCTGCGCGTACCAGCGCACGTCGATACCCATTTCGCAGTAGGCCGAGCAGTTGCCACACGAAATGCACTGCCCGCCGTTGGTAGTAATCCGAAAGCGCGACTTAAACCGCTGAACCAAACCGAGATAAGCCGCCAGCGGGCACCCAAACCGGCACCAGACGCGGTTGCCCAAAAGCGGGTAGAAGCCCGTACCGACTACGCCCGAAAACAACCCGCCAATCCAGAATCCGTAGGTTGAGCGCAAACTATACGAGTCTAAGAAACCAAGTAAACTCGACTGCCCGGTTGCGTAGGTGTACACCACGGCCAGCGTCATCACTACGGCAAACACCAGTACACTATGCACCACTACGCGTTCTATTTTCCAGGCAACCAGACGTTTGTCAGACAGTTGGCGGTAGGGGTCGCCGAGGGTTTCGGCCAGGCCACCGCAGCCGCATACCCACGAGCAGTACCAGCGTTTGCCGTAAAAATAGGTCAGCACCGGCACACCGATGAGCCACAGGGCCGTACCCCAGACAAGCAGAAAAATCCCGAACGTACCGGCCTTGATTTTTTCGTCGATGCGGTAATCGAAGTAGAACGAATAATCGAGCGGCCAGATGTTTTTCAGGTCGATGGCGGGTTGGTGCAAAAAGGCCAGCAGTTCGGGAATCAGAAACGCGAAGCATGTCTGGAAAAACATGACCGACACTGTGCGGAGTTGCTGGTAGCGGTTGTGCCGGTATTTGATGAGCATCCGGACGCCCATCACCAGAATAGCAGCCGTGTATAAGGTGCCGTACACGAACCACTGACTGGCCGGTTGGCCGTTGAGGGCACGGCTGAGCGGGTCGAACAGAATAAGCCAGTTGGTCAGGTATTCGGGGAAGAAATACAGCAGCACGTAAAAGCCAATCAGAAACGTACCGACGATGATGCCAATCCAGCCGCCGTTCGTAGCTGGGTTTTTAAAAATGCCGTTGTTACGTACTGTCGGCACGGCCCGATTTAGCTCTTTTTTACGGTTGGGAAGAATATAAAGCAACGCCCCCACGATGCCCAGCAATACGCTCAGCGCAAAAAACCAGCCGCTGTTTGCCGGGAAAAAGCCAGTGCTGGCGGCCCGTGCAATCGAAAACGCGTAGTTGTCGCCGATGACCTTGTCCCACTCCTTCCGCTGCCGGTAGCCTTCGTTCAGTTGATTGATGCGGGCTTTCAAATCGCTCACAAACCCAAACGAGTACGGGTACGTTTTGCCCTGCATGTCGGCGGTGGCCTGCCGCAGCAGGTCGAGGTGTTCCTTTTTGACGGTCTGCGTCAGCACGGCGTCGGTTAGTCGGTACTGACTCAGCGTGAGTGTACCGACAAACGCGAGGAGGCCAACAATAAAGAGCGCGAGGCCGATGCGTTGAATAGGTTGCATAGGAGTTGTGGGTTGGGCTACGCAAACAACCGCGCCAGCCAGTTTCGTGAACGGTCTAACCGGAGTGTGTTATCGCTTTCGGCGACTACGAAATCGGCGAACTCCGGGTTAAAATTGGCTTCGCGGAGCCGGGCCAGTACATAACTCAGCGGCTGTTTGTCGCGAATCCAGCGGTCGACTACGGCGTGGCGCAGCCGCAGACCGAAACCGTGCAGGCCAACAACACGCTGCCCATCGGCTAAGTAATTAATCCGCAAACATTGTTCGCCGTTGGTGGCTTCCCAATACAGTGTTTGCTCACCCTCAGCCAGTTGGGCGTTTACGGTGCCGTAGGTCTGGTATTCAATATCGAAGAATTTGGCTGAGTTGAAAAAGACGCCCGGCTGGTAAGCGGTTCGCTTTCCGCAGAGAGTCTGGGCCAGCGTTTCGCCGTGCATCCGACCTGTGTACCAGATTTGCTCATTGGCTTTGCGCGGGGCACCGTCGCTGCCAAACACCGGCTCCCGAAACTCGTTGCAGTCGCCCACGGCGTACACGTTGGGAATGTTGGTCTCGAAAAATTCATTGACTAAAACGCCCCGCTTCACGTCGATGCCCGCTCCATCCAGCAACGAAACGTTCGGCGTTACGCCAATCGCCAACCCCACAAATTGACACGGCATCTCCCGCCCATCGGTCGTCACAATAGCCCGAACGCGACCCTGACTGTCGGGCAAAATCTCGCGGAGTTCGGTCTGCAACTGCAAATCGACACCGTGCCGACGCAGGTGCCGCCCAATTAACTCGCCCTCCTCAGCGGGTAGCACCGACGACCAGTAGGTTCGTTCGCGCACGAGCATCGTAACGGAAATATGCCGCGAGTGCAGCATTTCGGCCATTTCAACACCAATCAGGCCACCGCCCACCACTACGGCGTGGCTGATTCCCTGCGTATTGCGCTCCATCGCGTCGAGGTCGGGAAGACCATATAAACCCTGAACACCAGTCAGATACTGACCCGGCCAGCCGAAAAACGACGGTTTAGAGCCGGTAGCAATCACCAACTGATCGTAGCCCAGAAACGAGCCGTCGTCTAACCGAAGTTGTTTAGCATCGGTCTCTACAGCTTCGACCCGCGCCCGCTTTAAATCAATACGGTTTTTAGCCCAGAACCAGTCCTCGTAGGGCTTGGTGTGTTCGTATTTCAGGTGGCCCATGTAGATATACATCAGGGCCGTTCGCGAGAAAAAATGGTCTGACTCCGCCGAAATTACCGTAATGCGGTGGTCGGGGCTTTGCTGCCGAACGTGCCGGGCGGTGGTGATGCCAGCAATGCCGTTTCCGATGATGACGAGGTGCGACACACTACTGTTCGTTCAGGTTCCAGTTGTAATCCAGAAACGAAATCTTCGTGCTGGGGCTAATCTTGGTGTTTGCGTATTTATTCACCCACTTCACCACCGACTGCCCGTTGTCGTTCCAGTCGCCTTTGTACCAGTCGAAATACTTGGACAGTTGGGCGGCATCTTTACCGATTTTGTTTTTGCTCGCATTATTCAGAAAATCGCTGCCCTGATCGTCTAACTGCTTATCGAGTTTGTCGGCGGTAAAGGCTTCGTTGCGAAGGCGTGGGCAGGAGATAGACGCACACACGAGGGCGAAGTGAATGCGCGGGTCGTCGAATTTTTTCCGCAACGTGCCATGTTCGATGTTATCGAGGCTGATGGTCTCGTTGCCGATTTTGATGAATTTTTTAGCCCAGGGCGTTGTCACGAACGGAATTTTGATGCTGGAGCCGATGTCTTTGATACTTTTGAGCGGATAATGGTCCAGAATGAGCCGAATCGTGTAGGCGTTATACGCGTTGATCCAGTACGCCATCTGCTCGTTTTTGGGCCACGACGCCGTTGGCGGGTTCTTACTCAGCATATCCAAATACTGGTTAAACGCCTTCTCGTCTTTCTTAAAGCCCTTATAATCAACGAGTCCTTTGGCATCGACGTGTTTTCTCAGCAGTTGGTCGTAGGCTCCGTGATCGACTGGCGCGGCTGCTGGTTCGCGAAACGCCGTTAATGCGCTGAACAACAGCACAATCAATGGTAGCGTAATGATGGTCTTCGTTTTCATAATCGATTTTATGTTCACCTTTACTTACGACAAACAAACATAGATGGTTTTGCGGGTATCTTTTGTCGCGTAACCGACAAAACCCAACGGCTTGTTTCGTCGTAGGTACTTAACCCCACCCCCGTCCCCTCCCCGTTAGGGAGGGGTGAAGCTTGTGAAGCTTCGCGCTCCTCACCCCTCCCTAACGGGGAGGGGACGGGGGTGGGGTTGCTTTCTAAAGTTATGCTTACAGCCGCTAACCTGCTCGTTTCATTATCCCTGCTTGCTATGCCCGACAGCGTACCGAAGCGATTTAGTTTGCTGCCTTTGCCGCTTATTTACTACACGCCGGAAACCCGGCTGGCCTACGGCATTGCCGCTACGGCTACCTTCCGGTGTCGGCGCGATTCGCTCGACAGCCGCCCGTCGCAAGTTACGCTGGGCATTGCTCACACCCAGAACAATCAACTGCTGTTTTACCTGCCGTTTCAGGTTTTTTACGACCACGACCGCTACTACATCAACGGTGAAGCGGGCTACTACCGATACAATTATTTTTTCTACGGGGCCGGTCAGCGTGAAGTACCCGAAGAGCTGTACGGCGTCAATTTTCCGCGTATCCGGGTCAATGCATTCCGGCGGGTTGCGCCCCGGCTCAAGCAGGGTAAACTCTACGCCGGGCTGCGCTATCAGTACGAAGATTATCACGTTACCGATGTTAACCCCGACGGGCTGCTGGCTACCGGCACCGTGCCGGGCGGGTTGGGCAGTCGCCTGAGCGGGGGCGGGCTGGGCCTATTTTTCGATAGCCGCGACCGGGTCTTTTTCCCAACCAAAGGCATGATTGCCGACCTCACGTTTCTGTACCGCAACCGCGCCGTTGGTACAGGCCGCAACGCCACTGCCGAACCGCTGGCATTCGACCGCTACGTGGCCGACGTGTCGTCGTATCACGAGCTGGGGCGGTGGGCGGTGCTGGCCATCAACTACTTTGCAAGTTTTACCAGCGGCACGTCGCCTTTCAACGCCATGTCGTTGCTGGGCAGCGGTCGTCGGTTGCGTGGGTATTATGAAGGTCGGTTTCGCGATCAGAACGCGGCCCTCCTGCAAACCGAAGTGCGGTTCGACCTCTACAAACGCTTCGGCGCGGTGGTGTTTGGTGCCGTGGGCATTCTGGGCGATAGTCGGCAGTTGCTGCGGCCCAACGATCCCAAAGGAGCCTACGGAGCCGGCTTGCGGTTCACCATCAACCGGCGCGACCATGTAAATATCCGGCTCGATTACGGATTAGGCAATCAATCGAGCGGCCTGTATTTGACCATCGGCGAAGCTTTTTAAAGGATGAAACTCAGTATAATTATTCCTACCCAGAACGAAAGCGGCCACATTGGTCAGGTCGTTCGGGATTTACGGCAGCACGGCGGCAATCGGCTGACCGACATTCTGGTCATTGACGCCAACAGCACCGACAACACCGCCGACGAAGCCCGCTGCGCCGGAGCTACCGTAGTCGTAACCAACCAAACCGGGCGGGCGGCTCAGATGAACCTCGGTGCCAAACACGCTACTGGCAACGTGCTGTACTTTGTTCATGCCGACGTGGGCATCAACCCCGATTTTGTAGCCGACATCGAACAGGCACTACAAGCCGGTTATGAAGCAGGCTGTTACCGGTTCCGGTTCGATTCGGCGCACCCAATGCTACGGGTCAACAGTTACGGCACCCGGTTTTCGGGGCTGATGAGCCGGGGGGGCGACCAAACGCTGTTTATCACCCGCTCGCTGTTCGACCGGCTGAATGGCTTTGATGAACACTACGTCATTATGGAAGACTTCGATATCATCCGGCGCATTCGACAGGTGACGCGGTTTGCCATTATCCCGAAAGACGTACTCGTGTCGGCCCGGAAATACGAAACCAACAGTTGGCTACGGGTGCAACTCGCCAATCTGACGGCTTTTTTGCTGTTTTTTCTGCGCGTGGCTCCTACGCGTATCGCCCGCACCTACAAAGCTATGCTCAACTACCGCTGATGCCAACCGTTTTGCTTACCGGCGCGACTGGCTTTCTGGGTAGCCACCTCCTCGGCGAACTGCGTCGGCGCAATTACCATGTCCGGGCGTTGGTCCGAACAGCGACTACGCACCTGCCCGCCGATGCACGTACAGCACTCATCACGGGCGACATGACCGACCCTGTAGCCGTAAAGCAGGCAATGGACGGCTGCGACGCCGTGATTCACGCGGCTGCGCTGGCACAGGCAAACCCCGCCCGCAACCCGGCCCTCTGGACTGCAAACCTCACCGGCACCGAAACGCTGCTCGAAGCCGCCCGGCACGTTCCACTCACGCGCTTTGTGTACGTCGGCACGGCCAATTCATTTGGTTTCGGTACCCGCGACCAACCCGGCGACGAAACCCGCCCTTACGTGGGACACCGCTACGGGTCTGATTACATGGACAGCAAACGGGCAGCCATGGAGCGCGTTGAACAGGCCGTTCGCCACTGGAACCTGCCCGCCGTGCTGGTGCATCCAACCTTTATGCTCGGCCCGCATGACCGCAAGCCGACGTCGGGGCAGATGCTGCTCGAACTCCACCGGGGTCGGGTTATTGGCTATCCGGCAGGTGGCAAAAATTACGTACACGTGCAGGATGTGGCCGTAGCTACCGTCAACGCGCTGACGCAGGGGCGCATGGGCGAATCGTATATTCTGGGCAATCAGAACCTGAGTTATCAGGAAGCCTTCGCGCTTATGGCCCGCACCATGGAGGTTCCGCCCCCGCGCTGGCCCATTCCGCCCGTGCTGGCCCAGCTATACGGTCGCGGTTGCGACGCGTGGACACGTCTGAGCGGTCGGCCCGCGCTGGTAAACGCGGCTATGGTAGCTGTGGCGAACGACGGTCATTATTTTTCGTCGCAAAAGGCGATTCGGGAACTGGGTTTGCCCCAAACGCCCATTGAGCAGGCTGTTGCCGAGGCTTATCAATGGTTTAAACAGAACGGTTATGTTGACAAACGAACTTGACACCCGGACGCAACCGACGCGCCAAAAAACTCTTTCTAATGGCCCGTTTGCGGGAAAGATCGCCATCGTAACCGGTTCTGAATCGGGCATTGGCCGGGAAACGGCGCGGGCGTTGTGCCGGGCCGGGGCATCGGTCGTGCTAAATGGCCGGTCGAAAGAGCGGCTGGCCCAAACCGTGGCCGACCTGACCCGCGAGGGCTACAGCGTGGCCGGGTGCGTAGCCGACGTGACCGTTTTTGCCGACTGCGAACGACTCGTGCAAACCGCGCTCAACACCTTCGGGCGCATCGACATCCTGATTACCAACGCCAGTATTTCGATGCGGGCGTACTTCGCCGACATGCAGCCCGACGTGTTTCAGCGCGTACTCGACAGCAACGTGTATGGCACGGTCTATCCGCTCAAAGCCGCTCTGCCACACCTGATTGATACGGCGGGCAGCGTTACGTTTATCTCCTCGATTTCGGCCCTGAACGGAATGCCAAGCGGGTCGGCTTACTGCGCCGGGAAAGCCGCCGTAGCAAACCTCGCCCACACGCTCCGGCTCGAACTGGCCGACACCGGGCTGCACATCGGCGTGGTGCATATTGGCTTCACACAAAACGACCCCGATAAGCGCGTACTCGACGCCGACGGTCGGCCCGTGCCGATAGCGCATCGGCCACCCCGGCTCCAAAAAACGCAGGCGCAGGTGGCCGATATTATTCTCAAACACGTTCGCCAACGACGCAGACGTACCATTGTTTCGGGCTTAGGCAAACTGAACGCCTTCCTGAACACCATTGCCCCCCGGCTGGCCGACTGGATTGTGCTGACCACCCTCCGACGCTGGCGGAACCTCTACGAGTAAGCGGCTAACGTTTTACAGCGCAGTTAGTGGATTGACGACCTTGAGACCAGTGATATGCGTGAAATCCCCAACGTTATTCGTGTACAGGGCGAAACCATTCAACAAAGCCGTTGCCGCAATGATTGAATCACCAGTAGACATCTTTTTGGTCTGGCGTAGCGCAATGGCCTGATCGATAACAAGGCGGGTGATTGGAATTATTTTCGCCACGCGGAATACGCCTTCCAGATACACCTTGTCATCGGCTGTCAGACGTTGGTAGCCCAGTGTTTCCAACTTTGTTATGATTGAAACGCAGGAGTCGATCTCTAAAATGAGTGGTCGTAGATAAGCATAGTCTACTTTAGCTGCATAAATGACCAAATTAGAATCCAGTATTTTCATCATTCATCCCGAAATGGCAACTTACGATCCTGGCGCGACTCTTGAAGATGTTCCAGCATAGCATCCAAATCCATGTTTGGGCTTCCACGGAGAACAGCATTCCGCGCTTGTACTGCATCCTCATCCGTCAGGTTATTTACCGTTCGCAGCTCAATAGCGATCAACTGGAGGTCAGCTAAGTCTTCCAGAAGGCGGATAGCTTTTGGATTTAATATCTCCACAGAATACGTCTCCATAAACAATGCGATTTTAAATCGTTTGTTTGTTGTTTTTCCACGCAAATTGGTGATTTATGTTCAGAAAAGCAATCTGTACGCCACCCTCAAAACAAGTACCGGACACCAAACTGAAACTGGCGGGGCGGGGCCGCATTCCTGCGAACGATACCGGCTTCGGGCGGGCCAACCTGAATCTGATTGCTCTGCGTGGCATTGTTCGAGTAGCCGCTCAGATTCACCGTGTTCAGCACGTTGAAGACATCGGCACGAACTTCAATCCGGCCTTTTTCGCCGTACACCCGGAACTGGTACTGCGCGCTCAGATCAACCGTTTTTGACCACGGTAGCCGGTCGCTGTTGCGCGATTGGCCGGGGTGGCGGTCGGAATTGCCCACGTAAGCGTCGCCAAACGCGCTGCCGTCGCCGTTGAGGTCATTAGTGAAAATACGCTGGTTGGTTGGGGTTAGTATGGGTTGTCCTTTGCTGTTCACGATGAAATACCGCGACGCATCGGGAATGCGGTTGATAGGCTGTCCGCTTTGCAGCAGAGCCGCCACCGTAACCGTCAGGTTTTTGACCGGGTAATAGTTGAAAATACCATTGATAATGTGTCGGCGGTCGTTGATGCTCGGTCCCCACTCGGCAGCAAAATTGTTGGCGTCCATTGCCCGGAAGTTGATGTCTTCGGTATTGTTTTTGAGCGACGAGAGCGTGTAAATCAGCCGGTAGGCAAACGGGCTGTTGCCGACCCGGTCGCGTTGCAGGTTGAAACTCAGCGCGTAGTATTTCGACTCGCCCGCCGTTTCGGTCATCACCACGCTCTGTGCCACGCCCGTTACGCGCTGCCCATCGATGAGGGCAAAGCCGCCGGGATAAATGGGCAAGGGGCGCGTCGAATCGGCCCAGGCCGACGACCGGGCTACGCCGTTCTGTCCGCTCAGGTCGTAATTCCAGGCCACTGGCGCGTTCAGGTTGCGGGTGCGAAACAGGTTGCGCGAGTGATTGTACACGGCATCGACATAAAACAGCGTATTCGTATTAATCTGGTACTGATAGCCCACCGACGCCTGCACAGTGTATGGGTTCTGATAGCCGTTGGGGTTCAGAATCCGGCGTTCACCACTAAACAGGTTGCGCTGCCCGGCAAAGCTGCTGGCGGGTGGCCCCTGCAAATACCGAATCGGCACGCCCGCGTTGCTGCTGCCGCCTACCGACAGATTCCCATCGAACGTGACCCGGTCCAGGTCGGTCGATGCGGGCAAAATCCCCTGATTGACAAAATAGTGCAGTTCACGCCGAAAGTCGGGCGAGCTGTTGTTTTGCTGGAGTGCATCGCTGTAGATGGCGTACAGAATTTTGTCGTAGAACAGGCCAATGCCGCCCCGCAGGGTGCTGCGTCCGCCTAATTTGTAATTGGCACTGAAGCGGGGCGCAATGTTGTTGAAATCGCCCGATGCGGCCCCGCCTTTCGAGAGATTGTCGTAGTCGTAGCGCAGGCCGAGCGTCAGGTTCAGCTTGTCGTTCACCGACCACTGATCTTCCAGATAAGCACTGACAATGTTCTGCGTTTTGCCGAACGATGCGGGCCGCAGCTCGACCGAGTAGCCCAGCACCCGCGCATCGGCAGGAATATCGGTTGGACTGAGCGACGAGCCAAGATTTCGGCTGCGCAACACGTTCAGTTGTTCGGCGGTGAGTTGCACGGTGTAACTGCCATTCGGGTTGCCCCCACCCGACAGTTGGTGGTTGCCGCTGATGAGTTCGGCCCCGGTCCGGATGGTGTGGTTGCCCCGGTAGAACGTCAGTTTCTGCTGTAGTTGAAACGTATTTTCGACCTGATCGAACACGTAGCCGGGGTGGCCGAGCGCGGCAATGGCTACACCCTGCTGATCGAGTACGGTCACGTTCGGGCTGTTGGGGTCAACAGGCCGGGCGTAGTTCCAGCGAAAGCGGGCGTATTGCAGGTTCGTTTCCGACGTGAATCGGTCGGTCGAATAGATGTTTTTGTTCGCGATGGTCAGCGAGTTGCGGTCCTGCGCGTTGGCCGCCGATGGAAACGCGATACCGCCCGTTAGCCCGCCCGCCTGCCGCCCAATGGCAATCAGACCCACGTTGGCCCGCAGCGACGAGTGGAAGCGCGTACTCCAGAACTGATCGAGCTTGGCCGAGAAATAGTTAAAGCTGTTGTTGCCCCGAACGATTTCATTTACACCCAACGCCGGAGCCGTTAAGGCATTGTCTTTCAGGTCGGTCGTGTGTTCGTAGTTGACGTAGTAAAACGTTTTGTTTTGTACTAATGCGCCACCGATGGCGAAGCCGCCCTGATACCGCTGAAAGCCGTTCTGCACCTGATTGCCCGACAAATCGCGTTGCGGATAAGGCGTTGTTCCGTCGATGCCGGGGCCGGGTCGCGTCAGAAAAAACGCTTCGCCCGTGGTTTGGTTACTGCCCGACCGCGACGTGAGGTTGATGATGCCGTTGCCCGTATTGCCAAACTCGACGGTGTAGTTGTTGGTCAGCACCGAGATGTTCCGTACAAACCCAATGGGCATGGCAAACCGCTGTCCGCCCAGAAACCGCTCGTTATTGTCTTGCCCGTCAATCAAGTAATTGTTAAACAGGCCGTTGGCTCCGTTGATGCTGACGTTGGGAGCTTCGGGGAAAAAGCCCGTAGCCTGGCTCACGTTGGGCAAGCGGAACAGTACCCGCGTAATGTCGCGACCTTCTACAGGCAACTCCTGCACCTGCCGCGCACTAATCTCCGACGATACTTCGGCGTTGATGGTGTTGATGCGCGACGTGCTGGTGCCGCGCACGTTCACCTCGCTAAGCGTTCGTTCGGTTTTGGTAGGCAGCAACAGCGTAACCGAGCGGCTGGCGTTGGTGCGTAGCTCGATATTGTCGGACGTGGCTTCGAGGTAATCGCCTTCTTCGCGGGTGAAGATGCGGTAGGTTCCGTTGAGGGGCAGGGCCGTAAACTGCAACTGCCCCTGCGCGTTGGTGCGGGCCGACGTAGACAGACCGATAGCCGGGTTTTCGAGATAAACGGTCACGCCCGATACCGGGGTTTGGCGCGTCAGTTGCAGTACCGTAACGTTGACGCTGTTCTGGGCCAGAGCCGTAGTGACTCCGCAGATGAGGAGGATTGTGTTGATGTAAAAAAAACGTTTCATAGAGACTAATAGGTACTTGCCGAAATTTACGTGCCAGACGGTTTTTTAGATTGTCCGAAACCGATTTGGCGGCAATTACGTATCGGATTCTACTACAAACTGTCATGTTGCTGACCAAACTGCACTCAATGCTCAATCATACGCTGATTATTTTTGTCAAAAACCCCGTTCCAGGCACCGTAAAAACGCGCATTGCCCGCACTGCTGGCGATGAAGCCGCCGTTCGGGTCTATGAACACCTGGTAGACTACACGCGGCAGCTTGTTGCAAGCGTAGATTGCCGCCGGGTTGTTTATTACGGCGATTTCATTAACCCCGACGACGGCTGGAACGCCTACGCGAAACATCTCCAAACCGGCACTGACCTCGGCGAACGAATGCAAAACGCCTTTTCAGAACAGTTTGCCGAAGAAACCGACAAACTAATTATCATCGGCAGCGATTGTTTTGAGATTACGCCACAGCACATCGAACAGGGGTTTGCGGCTCTTGACCTTGCCGACATCGTGATTGGCCCGGCTACAGATGGCGGCTATTACCTATTGGGAATGAAGCAGTTGCATCCGTTTCTGTTTACCGATATGCCCTGGAGCCAACCCGACCTGCGCCAGCGAACCGAGCAGGTCGTTGCCCAACACGGTCTGCGCATGGCCCGGCTCGATGAATTGTCCGACATTGACGAATGGACCGATTATCAACGATATTTGAGCGGGGATGGAACACGGATTAAACGGATTTAACAGATCACCACGGATTTTTGAGTTAACTAAAGCTTTGAATCTGTGAAAATCCGTTTCATCCGTGTTCCATCTCATCCCCATCCGTATAATCCGTGTTCCATCCCAATATCCTTGTCATAATACCGGCGTTTAACGAGGAAAACTCGGTCGGGAAAGTCGTGCGCGAGATTCCGGCGGGGCTGGCAGCCGAAGTTGTGGTCGTAAACAACAACTCGAACGACCAAACCGCTGTTGAAGCCGCCCGCGCCGGGGCCACCGTGCTGCACGAACCCATACAGGGCTACGGACGCGCCTGTTTGCGCGGTATTGCCTACGCCCAAACCCGCCAACCCGCCCCCGACATTATTGTGTTCATCGACGCTGACTACTCTGATTACCCCGCCGAAATGCCCGCACTTGTCAAACCGATTCTGGACAACCGGGCCGATCTCGTGATTGGCTCGCGGGCGTTGGGCAACCGGCAACGGGGGTCTATGACACCGCAGCAAGTAGTTGGCAACTGGCTGGCAACAACGCTGTTGCGCTGGCTCTATGGCGCGACATTCACGGATTTGGGGCCGTTTCGGGCCGTGCGCTACAGCACATTGCTCGCCCTCGACATGCGCGACCAAACCTACGGCTGGACGGTGGAGATGCAAGTAAAAGCCGCCAAACTCGGTTTTCGGAGCGTTGAAGTACCCGTTAGTTACCGACCGCGCATCGGGCATTCCAAAATTTCGGGAACGGTGAAAGGCACGGTGCTGGCGGGCTACAAAATTATTACTACTATTTTCAAGTACTGGCAATGAACCAACCCCCGCAATTGCCATTTCGGTTAGGGTGGCTCGGCCTGTCGGCGGGTTTGTATGGCCTGCTGGGTTATGGCGTACAGCGCGAACAGTTTCCGCTGCTTATCACGCTCTACGCGCTGCTGTTCTGGGGTTATTTGCTGCGCGTTCGTCCGCTCTCGTTGCCTTCGACTGATGCCGAATCGCAACTATCCGACCGTCTGCTGTTTGGCGCGGCTATCGCGTTTCGGCTGCTGCTGCTGCCTGCTATGCCGCACTTTTCCGACGATTTTGTGCGGTTCATCTGGGACGGTCGGTTGCTGGCAAATGGCTTCAATCCGTATCTGTATCTGCCCCGTCAACTGCTGCAAACGCCTATCGCTGCTTCGGCGGGCCTTACCGACGAGTTATTTTACCAACTCAACTCACCCGATTATTACACGGTTTATCCGCCCCTGAATCAGTTCTTCTTTGCCATTGCGGCCTGGTTGTCGCCGGTCAGCATTCAGGGAAGCGTGATAGGTCTTCGCGTACCGATTCTGCTGGCCGACATAGGCAGCATCTGGCTGATGATGAAGCTATTGCGCCAATCAGGCCGCAACCCGAATCTGGCGTTGTTATACGCCCTGAACCCGCTGGTGATTCTGGAACTGACGGGTAATTTACATTTTGAAGGTGTTGTTATTTTCTTTGTGCTGCTGGCCGCGTGGCTATTCGTAACAGTCCGGCTGAACTGGTCGGCGGTAGCATTTGGGTTGGCCGTCAGTACGAAGCTTCTGCCACTTATCCTGCTACCGATGCTGCTGCGCTACATGATTACGCGACGGGCCGTGCTGTATTGCTGCCTGGTAGGATTGGTTACGACTGGACTGTTTTTGCCGTTTGTCAGCATCGATTTGTTCCGAAACATCGGTACGAGTCTGAATCTGTACGTGCAGAAATTCGAGTTCAACGCCAGTATCTATTACCTCGTTCGGGAAGTTGGCTATTGGGTAAAAGGCTACAACATCATTGGCACAGCGGGCCTGGCCTTGTCGTTGCTGACTTTAGTCGGCATTCTGTACATGGCGAGCGGACGGTTTCAGCAATTGTCGGGCAACCGGGTGCTACTTACACTGACCTTATACTTCGCACTGGCAACCACCGTACATCCGTGGTACATCACCTCGCTGGTAGCCGCTGCGGTGTTTACGCGGTTCCGGTATCCGCTCATCTGGTCGGGCGCGGTCTGGCTGTCGTATGCCACCTACCAAACCGTACCGTACCAGGAAAATCTGTGGCTCACAGCCCTGTCGTATGGGCTGGTGGTGCTGGCGTTCTTTCGCGAACGTTTCGTAACGCGGGTGGAAGCCCGCTCTTGATGGTTATTGATACAGCAGCGCGGGTTTCCACCCGCGTTACGGAGTCAACCAGAACCGCATTGGTCAAACCAGTTCCTGCAACAGTCCCGGTACGTCGAGCGGGCGGGTGTACATGTCCAGCGAACCGTCGGGCTTCTGCGGCCATTGCGCCTGCGGACGGTCCCAATAGAGTTCTACCCCGTTCTGGTCGGGGTCGTTGAGGTAAATGGCTTCCGAAACGCCATGATCCGACGCGCCCGTAAGTGGGTAATTGGCATCGAGCAGGCGTTTGACAGCTACGGCCAAATCCCGGCGTGTTGGGTACAGAATGGCCGTATGAAACAACCCCGCCGACCGCACCGGAGCCGGTGGCCCGTCTTTGCTGTACCACGTATTCAGACCGATGTGATGATGGTAGCCACCCGCCGAAATGAAAGCCGCCTGATCGCCGTATAACGTTGTTACACTGAACCCCAGCAGATCACGGTAAAAAGATAATGCCCGGTTAAGGTCGGCCACTTTGAGGTGAACGTGACCGATGCGGGTCTGGGCCGGAATGGTGTAGGGTGTCATAACAAAATGCGGTTATCTTTAGGCATGAAACGCATTTTCTGGCTAAACGTTCTCCTCGGCTTGCTCATCAGCACCGCCCACGCCCAACCTGCCAAACGCCCCCGCGACTATGGTATTCGCTTCGGGGTAATACCCACCGGACCGCTTAACGCCATTACCGACGTGCCGGGCGTTCGGGTCGGGCAGGTCACGCTGCGGCAGGGTACAACCATCCGCACGGGCGTAACGGCCATCGTGCCGCATGGGGGAAATCTGTTTCAAGAGAAACTACCGGCGGCTATCTACATTGGCAACGGCTTCGGCAAACTGACCGGCTACAGTCAGGTCGAAGAACTCGGCACGCTCGAAACGCCCATCGTTTTGACCAACACGCTCAGTGTACCCACAGCCGCCGACGCCGTTATCGATTACACGCTAAACCAGCCCGGCAACGAGCAGGTGCGGTCGCTGAACCCGGTCGTCGGCGAAACCAACGACGGTTTTCTGAACGATATTCGCGGGCGGCACGTCACGCGGCAGCATGTTCTCGACGCCATCCGAAACGCCAAACCCGGCCCGGTCGAAGAAGGCAGCGTGGGGGCTGGCACCGGCACGGTTTGTTTTGGCTACAAAGGCGGCATTGGCACGGCCTCGCGCAGGCTACCGGCCTCGCTGGGCGGCTACACGGTGGGCGTGCTGGTGCAGACCAACTTCGGCGGGGTGTTGCAGATTGCCGGAGTGCCGGTGGGCGTTGCGTTAGGGCAGTACAGCTACAAAGAAAAGCTCGACGGTTCGTGCATGATGGTGGTGCTGACCGACGCGCCGGTAGACGCCCGCAACCTCAAACGATTAGCCAAGCGGGCCTTTCTGGGGCTGGGCCACACGGGCGGCATTGCCTCCAACGGCAGTGGCGACTACGTGATTGCCGTATCGACCGCCTACCAGATTCCGCACCAGAGCAGCAGCCCGTTCGATACGCTGAAACTCCTCCGCAACGACGACACCTCGCCCCTGTTCATGGCCGCCATCGAAGCCACCGAAGAAGCCATCATCAACTCGCTCTTTGCCGCCGGACAAAGCCCCGCCGACACCTTTTCGGGTACAGAAGGCCACAGCGTCAAGCCGCTGCCCGTGCAAAAGGTAGTGGAGATGGTGGGGAGGAAATAAAGAGTTGTCAGCGCAGGGCCAGAATACCGAAGGTTTCGGAGGGTGGTACGCGCAGATTCAGAAACTCAAATTTTGGATTAGCCTGCTGGGTGCGCAGCAACCCATATATTTTCTGGCTTTCTACATCCGACGACAGATAGTACTGCACCGACGTTTCTACATCAGCCTGTGCAAAAAGCTTGGTGTCATTGGGAATAATGGCCCGGCTGATGATGTCGAGTCGGTTGCGATGACTAAATACGACGCGGGCAAACTCACCACACCGCTGGGCGTGCATTACGTTGAACGGTAGAATTTGCAGATTACGCAGTGGCAAATCCTGAAGTTCGCCCTTGACGCAGTACTCGGCCACCGAAATAGTGGACATCAGCATGGGCATATCCTGCTGGATAAAATACCGAAAATAGCCATCGGCATGAGCAAACAACGGGTCTTGCTCATTCAGGAAACGCAGAAAAAAACTTGTGTCTAACAGTACAGCGTTACGCATCGTAGCTTCCTCTTAACTCGCGAAGCCAGGCATCCGGGTCTGCCGACTGCTCAGCACCCGCCCCCGACCGAACGTGGCCCAACCAACTTTTTTTAGCCCGCTCCCGTAGCGACGACAGATACGAGTCGTCGTAAGTTGGGTGGTAATCAATCAATTCAACAAAGCGCAGGTCGGAGCGGTCTAACTCGCCGGATTCTACGTGTTGCTTCCCCACAACCCGGACGCCGAACGACCTATACAGAATATTGTCTGGTAACTGTTCCAGCACTGAAATGGGCGTTTTTATAATGACTAAGCCGTAATCGTCGGTCGATACGTGAATATTAGCCCGGTCTTTACCGCCTGCATTTGTCACTTTTCCGTAGAAATAAAATTCGGCTTCGGCCCAAACCGACTCGGTACGGTAAAATTTGGTGTCTGGGTCGATGCGTAACTCATGGGTGTCGGTCTCTGAGGTACGGATACTGAACGTGTATCCGCGCTGCACGGCCATCGTCTGGAACGCTTCCAACGCCCTCGCCGTATTCAGTTCCAGAAAGTTAATATCCTGCCGCTGCGCCACCTGCCCGATCACGGCACCAAAACCAATTACGTATTGCAGCGACGTGCGGAACAAATGCCGAACAGAGCCTTCTTCTATACGATAGCTGATGGTAGGCCGGTCGCGCTTATCGGCGGGAAATAGCAATCCTTCTACCTGTTCGAGCACAGCCATCACCTCCCGAATATCGAAGTTATCGGGTTTGAGCGGCTGACTCCCCTTGGTGCCAGTAATCCGAATTTCTATCTGACCGGTTTTTTCCACGGGGCAAAATTAGGAAAAAGAGTAGTCCGTGAACTGCTTAAAATGAAAGAAAAGCAGCAAACCTCTTTATCCGTTTAGTTATGCTTTCTGAATATGAAAGTATCTTCGCTTTATGACTTGGGGCTTTTCAACAGCTTTCACGAATGTACGCGTACCATCGGGCTTGACTTCCATAATCTGCCCATTATCGGCTACTAAAACGCTATTGCCTGATGCCAGCGTTTGCCAATACGCCAGTCGGGTAGGCTATTTCAGCCAGTTCAGGAATGTGTTGCTCCAAGTAAGCAACGGCCTTTTCGGTAAGTTCCATATTTTAGTAGGAGTATACGCTTTGAGCAGTTTAATTTTGCTCCAGGTTGAAAATCACCCAAGGCCGTGGACATCGTTGGCAGTAAATTCGAAAAGCTACCTTACTCGCCCAGTACTTGGGAGTACCGATTTTGGAAGAGGCTAAAGTGATAGACCGAGTTCACGCGATTAATTCTGATCCCAACATTCTACTCTGATTTTAGCAACCAACTGGGACCATTGGCTTGATGTGTAGGGGAATGGTTTTTGGTTAAAATCGACTTCAAGTTTTTTTAGACGCTCTTTGTAAAATTCAAATTCTTTAGGGCCATCAAAAAGTTCTAAAGCTTCTTTGTAAGCTAATAGAAAGGCAATAATCGGTGTAACTGATAATAATCTACTGGTTTTATTGTTTATATCCCAGTCAGACTTAAACAGATCTTTAATTACCCCAAAATACAAACAAATATTGGATAGACAGTAATTTATGTAGCATTCATATGCATTATTCTCTTTGAAAACATTGCTACCTTCGTTGTCCTTTATCCAGTATCTATACAGATTGTATTTTGCCGGATCCAACTCAACCAAGTCCTGAATGCCATATTTTATAATTGATGAAGTTTTGATTCCTATATTATCAAAATCAGACAGTAAAAATAAACCTAAGAATGGCTGTCTAAAATTTAATCCATTAAGTACATTATTAGCTATTCCAGTAGGAGAATACGGATCGGCCAATGATTTTAGGTGTTGAATTAAAGAAGATTTCACTTTTTTCTGTTCACTGTTGATTTGCAAAAATATTTGACTCTCAAACTTCCTTTTTTCAATTTCACTAAACTCACCTTTCTTGAAGCATACACCTGTAATTAATAAGTGACGTTTAGCCCTTAACTTACTGATAGTTAATTCTAAAGGATCATTATCTCCTCCGTCATAGTGACTATATACTCTATGCTGTCCATCAATTATACCTATTGAATTTATTTTATAAGGGATATTTATAACCGCATTTTCTATCTTAGTGGCTGTGAATACATCCATCAACTTCTTCTGCGAATCCGCGGTTTTCTGACTAAACGTAACTTCGTCTGGCAAACTAACTATTATATTATTAACGAACGTTTGTTGGTTAGTAGCAAGAAACTCGCGAATCTTATCAACCTTAGATTTTTCTAACAAGCGTTGATAAAAGCCACTTTGTCCTTCCCAGCTTTCTTTTCTGAATACATATGCACACCTCATTAATTCCTCTGCTTTCATAGCAAAAGTTACAACCTGCATACCATCTGGAAAGCCTGAACTGTACTCTGGCAAAATAATCGCAGTTTCAATATTAGCATTAAAGCTTGTACTTCCACTTTCACCACCAATATCCGTTAAATCAATACCTAAAAACTTATATAGTTCATATTTAGCTGTACGTTTAATAATGGAACTAATTCTAGAAAAATACTTCAAATTTCTACTATCTATAAATTTGAATTTTGCAAAAGTCTGTCTAAGAGTTGAGTCTACGTTTCCTGCTGATATATATATATAAAAGTGTTTATACTGATATGGTTTGTAATCGTAAAATTTATCAAATTTATCTGGACCTTCGCTTTTGAGCCATGCGACTGCTTCAGCAAAATGTTCAGTAACTTTTTCGTAAAAAAAGTATTTAGTTTTCAAATGATTACTATCATTCGTTGTGATGGTTTCTTCGACAAACAATAAAATATTTTCAAATAAAAAAACGCTATCAAACTCTCCTTTTTGTCCACCAAAAACT
This sequence comes from Spirosoma montaniterrae, assembly GCF_001988955.1. NCBI lineage: Bacteria > Pseudomonadati > Bacteroidota > Cytophagia > Cytophagales > Cytophagaceae > Spirosoma > Spirosoma montaniterrae. The sequence goes on from NZ_CP014263.1 coordinate 4,154,966, forward strand.
TTATGCTTGCCATCAGTTCTGACATATTCAAATCCCATAGATTTGAATATGTTCATGATTGATTTATGCAAAAGTTTCCGCTTGCTTTTCTTCAAACGCTCATCTGTTGATAACTTTGCAGACTTCTTCTTGATTTTTTTGGCTTTATTTAACATGACTACTCCAGAACTTTTAGCTCAATATCAGAGTAAATAAAATTGTACATTTCCTCCCTTTTGCCTATGTTAGGAAATTTACATGGCGAAGTATATGCATAAAATCGATTATATCGATACTTATAAAGTCTGATATCCATGAATTTCTCATAAAAAGGAATTTCCTTTTCTATGTGTAATATAGGTTTCACTTTCGCTTGTTGAATCAGAAACTTTAATGCTTTATCTTCAAGATCGATTTTTGGAGTCACACCATTCTCCATGACGTAGATTTCCACAATATTATTTTCTGTTAAATTGTCTTTTGTTACATATAAAAATTGATGATTGTTACTTTTATTGACATGTTGACACACAGCAGAGGCCACTTTCATTTTACGTAGCTTGTTATTAAGAATTGCATAATTTTCTAAACCAACAGAATGCTTTTCTTTAACCTTTTGACGATCGGTCCAGTGTTTTTTAGCTCCTAACAAAACTTGTTCCTCAAATGTCTTTTTGTATTGAGCGTTAATATCTATTCCGAAAGAGAAACGGCTCATCACACTGGCAATAGCTAAAACTGTCCCTGAACCAGCAAACGGGTCAAAAACCACATCACCTTCATTGCTAGCAATAGAAATTATTTTTTCAACCAGTGGAAACGGAAAAGGACATAGATGCTTTTGTACGTTGTTCCCCCACCCCCTCATTGGTGTAATAAATGACCATATATTAGAGGGAGCTTTGCCATTGGGGTTGTAACGTTCTGGATATGTTTTCCACCATTTTTTTAGATCATTTATTTCACGTACTTCGTCAAAATTGAAAGTAAAATTTTCTCCCTTCGCGAAGAAAATAATATACTCAAACTCATTTTTGAAAGACCCTTTGCCATTCCAAGGCATGCTCTTTTCTTTATCCCATATAACTATCTCTTTCAACTTCCAGCTGTGATCAGTATTTTCTTTGATTTCGTTAATTAAATCAAAAGGTAAGAGCTTGAGTTCGCCATTCCTTCTAAATGTATCAACCACAAGCCACAAAGTCGCATTCTCATTAGCTAAGTCGTAACAACTTTGTAGAACTCCGACCACATCACTTATATAATCGTTGTATTTTTGCTTGAAGCCTATTTGAGAATAGTGATTATCATAGTTCAAAACGTCAAAATAAGGCGGTGAAGTAATAATCAGATCGGGTCGCTTAAGTTGGTTTTCGATGAAAATTTCTTGTAGTCTTCTTGAATCATCAACAATATACTGCGGAGTCAACATTTTGATTATCAGCAATTAACAGATAAAAACTCTTCACTAACTTATCCAAACACAAATATAGCCTAAAATAACCTAAAACATTAATTTTAAGCCTACATATCAGCAGTCTAAGAAAGTATTCATCCATATCTTGGATAGGTATTGACACAAAAGTATTACCTCCATCAATACTCATTACTACTTCTCAAACACAAACAAATCATTAAACGCCCACTGCCCGTTTTTCAACTCTCCACGTTGAATGACGAGTTGGTTGGGTTTGCGCCGTTCGTAGATGATGCGGATGTTGCCGTCTTCTCGCTCGAACAGGGCGCGGTCTTGTCCCGCACTGATAAAGCGGTAGCGGTCGGCTTTGTCTTTTTCTTCTACTCCAATCAGGCCGGGTTTGAAGTGCTTCACCATCGCCACGGGGCCGGTATCGGTCTGCTCGAAAACAAACAGCTCGTAGAGCGTGGCTTTGTTGTCTTTCATCATGCGGATGTAGCCTATGATGTTGTCACCTGCCGGGGCCGTCCACGACGCTTCGATGGGGCCGCCGTTAAAGGCACCGAGCCAATGACCTTCGAGCATCGCTACATCGGCGAGGGAGCCGGAGCGGGCGGGTGCAGTCTGGGCAAAGGCAACTTCCATAGTCAGCACTGCCAGAACGGATAGAGCGGTATTAAGAAAGAGTAAGGAACGTAGACGCATACACGAAGAGGGTTAAATCTGTATTACCCTATAAACGCACAACTGCGCTGATCGTACTCGTTTCGTCGGCCAGCTTACGAAAATTTGATAGTAATACTTACAAAACAAACAATACGTTTGAAATCTAAGTATTTATACTTTATATTGCTCAACATAGGCATTGCCTAATATTACTTAAGCACCGTGTTTCAATAAGTACAATTATATAGTCAATAAACTCAATTCATGCCCCTCTCGCCTATGAAACAAGCCTTACTTGCTCTTTTCCTGTTTATCTGCGTTGCCGGATACGCACAACGAATTCGGATCGATACCGAAGCCGGGCCGATTGTACTGGAACTTTACCCCGCCAAAGCCCCCGGCACAGTTGCTAATTTTCTGCGCTACGTAGATGATAAACGTTACGACGGAGCCACCTTCTACCGGGTCGTGCGGATGGACAATCAGGCCACCAGCCCGGTAAAAATCGAAGTGATTCAGGGCGGTTTACGCGCCGATTCAACGCGCATGTTTCCGCCCATCGCGCAGGAAACTACGCAGAAAACCGGCCTGAAACACCTCGATGGTACGCTCTCGATGGCGCGGGGCAAACCCGACAGTGGTGCGTCCGAATTTTTTATCTGCATCAACGCCCAGCCCGAACTCGACTTCGGCGGCAAACGCAACCCCGACGGACAGGGATTTGCCGCCTTCGGTCAGGTCATCGAAGGTATGGACGTGGTGCGCCGGATTCAGCAGGGCGAAACTGGTCAGGACGGTCCCACCAATGCCTATTCAAATCCCATGCAATTACTCAAAAAGCCGGTTGTGATACGCAGCGTCCGGCGCATGTAATTTTTACTACCAACTCACCCACATGAAACACCCACTACTACTCTTCTTGATCGGCTTGTTTATTCAGGCCAATGCCCAGACACGTACCATTTCGGGCCGTGTTACCTCACCCGAAAACGAAGCCCTGCCAGGCGTCAACGTGGTCATCAAGGGGGCCACAACTGGCACCGTCACCAAAGCCGATGGCACGTATCAACTGACTGTACCGGCCTCGGCCAAAACGCTCGTATTCTCGTTTATCGGCTATAAAACCGCCGACGTTGCCATTGACGGACGCAGTTCGCTCGACGTGAAATTAGTGGCCGACCTAACCAACCTGAACGAAGTAGTTGTGACGGCCAACGCCATTGTGCGGGAGAAAAAGGAACTCGGCTACGCTGTTTCGACAGTGGGCGGCTCCGAACTCGTGAAAGCCCGCGACCCGAACGTACTCAACTCGCTGGCGGGGCGCGTGGCCGGGGTGCGTATCTCGCAGCAGTCGGGTACGCCGGGCGGCTCGACAAGGGTCATGATTCGCGGGGCCAACTCGCTGTCGAGTTCGAGCGAACCGCTGTTTGTGGTCGATGGGATACCGATTTCCAACTCGTCGTTCAACGGCTCCGAAACCGACATCGTGACGGGGGGCGTTGACGTGGGCAACCGCGCTGGCGACCTCAACCCCGACGATATCGAGAGCATGAACGTATTGAAAGGCGCGGCTGCGTCGGCACTGTATGGCTCCCGCGCCCGCAACGGCGTTATTGTGATTACGACCAAACGCGGCAAACCGGGAGCGAAGAAGATGAACGTGACCGTCAACTCGTCGTACCGGACCGACAACGTGCTGCGTGTACCAGACCTGCAAACCCAGTTTGCACAGGGCAATCTCGGCGTTTATAACCCGCAATTGGGCAACGGCTGGGGACCGGCGGTATCGAGCATTACGGGGCCGGTACTCGACTACAAGGGCGAAACCGTACAACGGTTGAACGTGTATCCGCAAAACTGGCGCAACTTCTTCGTGACGGGTCACACACTTATCAACAGCGCGTCTATCGACGGTGCCAGCGAACAGGGCGACTATCGGATGGGCTATACCAACCTGCGGCAAACGGGCGTAGTACCGGGGTCAGAACTGGGCCGGAACACGTTTGCGATCAATGCCGGGCGCAAAATTACCGACCGGCTGACCTCGCGGGCGTGGCTCAACTACGTGCGTACTACCAGCGACGGACGCCCACAGCAAGGCTCGAATACAACCAACATCATTTCAACGATTCTGTCGGGATTGCCCATCACGGTCGATATCAACGAACTGCGTGACAACCTCTTTGCCCCGCCAACACAGGCCGTTCCTACCGGCTGGACGGGCGATCTGGCCCGATCTATCGACCTCAATGGTGTGCAGAACAACCCGTATTTCGTTACGACGTTTAACCGGTTCAGCAACTCGGTCGACCGGATGTATGGCGGCACCAGCCTGAGCTACGACGTGGCTCCGTGGTTCAACGTAACGGCGCGGGCCGGTACAGACTTCTTTACCGAAACGCGCCGGTCGGTGTCGCGCCGGGGTACGCGCGGGCGGCTCAATGGGCAGTTCGACACCAACGAAATTTACGAGCGCGAACTGCAAACCGACCTTATCGGCACCGTGACGCGGCAAATCACGCCGAACTGGACGTTCAAAGGCATTGTAGGCCACCAGTTTAACCAGCGCACCATTCGACGGTCGAGGGTGCAGTCGGAAGGGTTGAACATCGATCAGTTGTACACCTTTGCCAACGCACAGTCGAACGTAGCGTCGAACTTCTACAGCCGTCGCGAAATCTTCGGCGTTTATGGCGATTTCAGCTTCGACTACCGCAACTTCCTGTTTCTGAACGTAACGGGCCGTAACGACTGGAGCAGTACGTTGCCAGTGAATAACAACTCGTATTTCTACCCGTCGGCCAGTGTGTCGTTTGTGCTGAGTGAAGCGTTTCCAAACCTCGGCATCGTGAAAAACGATATTCTGAGCTACGCCAAACTGCGGGCCAACTACGCCAACGTGGGTTCGGACGAGGACCCATACCAGCTCGCGTTTACGTACAACCCGCTCACGCAGGCCAACGACATTTATACGTTCAACATTCTGTATCCCATTGGCGGGGCATCGGCCTTTGGGGCTACCAACGTGCTGCCGCCAACCAACCTCCGTCCGCAACAGCAGACCTCGTATGAGTTTGGTACGGAGTTGAAATTTTTCGGCGGTCGCGTCGGCCTCGATCTGACGTATTACCGGAATCTGAACTACGACCAGATTATTTCGATTGCCGTTCCGCAATCGACTGGCTACTCGGCCCGGCGGCTCAACGTGGGCGAAATTTCCAATACGGGCGTCGAAGCCATGCTGACCGTTACGCCCCTGCAAACGCGGTCGGGCTTCCGCTGGGATGCGGCTGTTAATTTCAACCGCAACCGCAACCGCGTGGAATCGCTGGCCCCCGGCCTAACCGAATTTGTGACAACGTCGGGCGATGGCTTCGGTATTTTCGTGGTGGCGCGGCCCGGCGAAACGTTTAACATTCAGGGCGTTGGCTGGCTGCGCGACCCACAGGGTAATATTGTTATTAACCCCACCACGGGCCTGCGAACGCCGGGACCGCGCAAACTGCTCGGCAATATTTATCCCGACTGGACAATGGGGATCAACAACAGTTTTTCGTATAAAGGAATTGATTTCAGTTTCCTGATCGACATGCGGAAAGGGGGCGTTATCAACTCGCAAACGGTTGGTATTGTGCGGGGTAGCGGGCTTGCCGCCGAAACCGCCGTGAATAACCGGACGCCGTTTATCGACCCCGGCGTGATTCGTAATACCGATGGCACGTTCCGGCCCAACGACCGGCCCGTTGCCAGTGTGCAACAATACTGGAGTCAGTTAGACAACTCGGTAAGCCCGGAAAACAACACCTTCGACGGTTCGTACACCAAACTGCGCGAGGTGCGGCTGGCCTACTCGTTGCCCCGTGCGCTGGTGAACCGGACGCCCTTTGGCAACATTGCCGTGGGTCTGGAAGGCCGGAACCTCTGGATTATTCACTCGAACGTACCGCACATCGATCCTGAAGCCAACGTACTCGGCACTGGCCTGATTGGCGAAGGTTTGGAGCGCGGCAGCATTCCCAGCAGCCGCAGCGTTGGTGCCAACTTACGATTTACGTTTTAGAAAACAATCATGAAAAAACTACTCTTCGCCAGCCTGACGCTGGCAACCCTCTCTACCGGCTGTTTTAAAAACAGCGACCTCAACATCGACCCCAACCGCTCGACAACGGTTGACCCGGCCCTGCTATTTTCGGGAGCCAGTACACAGTTTTCGCTGCTGCGCGTGGCCGAACTGACCTGGCCCGTCGCGCTCATGAACCAGATGTGGGCGTCGGGCGGTCGGTGGGGGCTGGCGCAGGCCCAGTACGATCAGACCCGTATCCGCACAGCCTGGGGGCGCACCTACACCGACGTGCTGAAAAACCTCGACGTAGCCATTCGCGTGGCCGAACAGGCTCAGCCAGTCAACAAAAATGCCGTGGCGCAGTGTAAGATTCTGAAGGCGTTTGCGTATTCACAAACGTCGCTGCTCTGGGGCGACATTCCGTTTTCGGAGGCCGCGTCGGGGCAGGTCGATCTGCCGAAATTCGACAAACAGGCCGACGTGCTGAACGGCTGTATTGCCCTGCTCGATGAAGCCATTGCCCAAATCGACCCGGCCAGCAAGGGCATCATTGCGCCTAATGATCTGTATTACGGGGGCGACATGGCGAAATGGCGCAAGTTTGCCAACTCGCTCAAACTCCGCATCCTATTCTCGATGGTCGATGCCGACCCGTCGAAGGGTGCGGCCATTGGTCAGCTAATTTCGGGCGGCAATTTGATTGCGTCGAACGCTGACGCAATGCAGTTTCGGTACTTCAACCAACCCGGTCGGCAGAACCCGCGCTTCTCGTTCACGGCCATTTTTCGGGGCGGGGTTCAGTCGGACTGGTATTGCTCAAAACCCGTGTACGACCTGCTCGTTTCGCTCAACGACCCGCGCATTCCGTACTTTTTCCAGCCTGGCCCGGCGGCTGGCCCTAACGAGTACATTGCCCTGAACAGCGTAGAAACGTACACCACCAAATCGGCGTTGGTGAACATGAACCTGCTGCGCCCCGACCTGCCCGAGGTGTCGTTCTCCTATTCGGAGCAACTGCTGTTCGAGGCCGAAGCCATCGCTCGTGGGTTTGCGCCGGGCGGCTTCGGTCTGGCTACGCAGCGGATGCGGGCGGGCGTTCGGGAGTCGCTGCTGTCGTTTGGCGTACCAGCCGCGCAGGCCGACACCTACGCCAACGGTCTGCCCGCACTCACAGCCGCCAATCATCGCACGACGCTATCGCAACAGCAATACCTCGACCTGTTCATGCGCCCCGTGGAAGGCTGGACCCAGCATCGCCGGTCGGGGGTAATCGGGCAGGAGGTTCCGGCCATGAGTGCCCCACAGGGCGCACCCGTCTCGGGCCTTGTGCGCCGGTTGTTATACCGCAGCGAAGAGATCAACTCCAATCCAAACACGCCAACAGGCTTGGCGGTAGATGCTCCGCAATGGTTTGATAAATAGAGCGATAGCGAAGCGGCTCCTGAGATTTCGGGAGCCGCTTCGCTATTATTCGTACATCGTTCAAAACAACTTTTCATTCGGCGGCTTAACACCTTTCATGCGCAGGTATACGGTTGCTTGTCCCCGGTGATGCGTCTGGTGTTCAAACGCTTTGGCATAGGCCAGCTCGCGCGGTATTTCACGGTTGCCCATTTTTACGTTCTCCGCTAACTGCGCGTCTGTCAGCCCTTTCAGCCCGTCGATAACGAAGTCATAGCTTTCCATGACCACTTTCGTCAGCGCGGCTTTAGTCTTCAGGTCGTCCATTTTCTCCAGACTCTTACCCGTATACGGATTGGGCTTGCCGGTTGCACTGGCAGCAAAACCGAAGTTCGCACTGGCTAAGTGCAACATCTGCTCGGCAAAACTGCGCACGTCGGGCGTGGGCTTGTAACCCGTACCGTCTTCAGGCATGGCATCGAGGTACTCCTTCGTGTAGTCTTTGGCACGCTGCCAGTCGGCCACCAACTGACTAACGCTGGTCATGGGCCGGTAGCTGCTCAACATCGTCAGCGCAACGATGAGCAGCAGGGGTTGCAGGAAACGGTTCATGAAAGTAGAGGTTTGGGAGAATTGGTTCGGAAAATAGTTTGTTCAACCAAGAATCTGTTCAGAACGTTATAAGCACAGCTTTAATAAGTTCCTACCCATCATGGACTTCATCGATTATTACAGCGTGCTGGGCGTATCGAAAGATGCGTCGGACGAAGACATCAGGAAGGCGTATCGAAAGCTGGCTCGTAAGCACCACCCCGACCTGAACCCCAATGATGCCGAAGCCAACAAGCGGTTTCAGCAACTCAACGAAGCCAACGAAGTGTTGATCGACCCCGACAAGCGTAAGAAATATGATCAGTACGGCAAAGACTGGCAACACGCCGAGCAGTTCGAGCAATTTCGGCGACAACAGCAGCACAACCGCACGCAGGCACAGAGCAGCGCGGATGAGTATGACTTTTCGGACGGGTTTGGCGGAGCCGATTTCTCCGACTTTCTGTCGTCGCTGTTTGGGCAGGAGGGCCGCCCCGGAGGGAGTGGCTTCGGTGGTCGGCAGGCTACGTTCCGGGGTAGCGACTACCAGGCCGAACTGCACCTGAGCCTGCGCGATGCCTACGCCACGCATCAGCACACGCTGACCGTTGATGGTAAAAACATCCGCATCACGGTTCCGGCGGGCATCGAAAACGGCCAGAAAATCAAGTTGGCAGGCTATGGCGCACCCGGCGTTAACGGCGGACCCAACGGCGACCTCTACATCACGTTCGTCATTGCTGATGACCCGCGCTACAAACGGCAGGGCAACGACCTCTACGTAACCGAAGACATCAACCTGTACACAGCAGTGCTGGGGGGCGAGAAAATCATTGACACGCTGAACGGACGAGTAAAAGTTACCGTAATGCCCGGAGCGCAGAACGGCGCGAAAGTACGACTGAAGGGCAAGGGCTTTCCAGTATATAAGCAGGACGGCGCGTTCGGCGACCTCTACGTACAGTGGAACGTGGCACTGCCCACAAACCTGACCGACGAGCAGAAACGACTCTTTCAGCAACTCCGCCAACTTAGCTAAGCCATGCAACCCAATCAACTCATTTCTATTCAGGAATTTTGTCAGTACAACCGCGTTGACGTGGGCTTCATCGACCACTTGACGCAACAGGGTTTAATTGAAACCACCACCGTTGGGCAGGTGCTGTACGTGCAGGTGGAGCACCTGCCGCGCTTAGAAAAGTTTGTGCGGCTCCATGTAGACCTGTCTATTCACCCCGACGACCTCGACATTGTCAGTAACCTGCTGGAGCAGGTAGAAAGCCTGCAACAGGAGTTGACACGGGTGCGAAACCGGCTGGCGTTTTACGAATCGTAGGGTACTTAAGTTCCTACGCATTAGTTGATTTCATCGAGGATATTGAGAAATTCTTGTAAGGTGACAACTCTCAGCAACAGGTTTCCATCAGTTTTCAGTACGTCAAAATGATGATCGTTGGTAACTAAGTAATTGGCGTTTGATGCAATAGCTACATCTACAAACTTATCATCGTCATGATCACGTTCAATAAGTTGCCACTTATAATATGCTTCCTGAAATAGTGTGTTAGGAGCAAGCGTAAGGATGGTTAATATTAAATTAGCCGTTGCTGGAGAATACTTCTGAGCGAGTTTTTCTTCGTACTCCGTTATAATCTCGTTACTGACGACCCACTCAATTTGTTCGGCTTCAAAAGCAAGGTAAAGTGCATAACCAGAACTGTTGGGCGGGATCGAGGCCAGCAAGCAATTAGTGTCAACCACAACTCGGATCATTATGAAGGGCTGTTGAGCATTTCGTCAAAGTCAGCCTGCGTGTAGCCTTTTTCCTTTATGGTACGTTCCACTTCTTGTTTCAGCATAGCCGAATAGTGACGAACCAACACCCGACGTAACTCCAACGTCTGCGCTTCGGTTAGCCCTCGATCAAACAGGCGAATCAGACTAATTTGCATTGGATTAAGCCTATCAAGCGAAATACGGGTGCTTTCCATACAGATAATTTTTAGAGAGAACAAAATACGCATTAACTCCGTTTCATCGCCACACGCCCCAGCAGCATCGCCAGGCCAGCGAACGCCAGCGCACCGAGCAACATATACCCGCCTTCGCCCAGTACACCCGCCAGTGCCGGTTCGAGCGTCAGACTCGCCAGCGCGTTGTATACGTTGTCATTGACCGAGAGCAGAGCCACGGCCACGCCCGCCAGCGCACCACCGGCCACCAGGCCCGTCGCGAAGAGATTGCCTTTACCCAAGTCAGCGTCTTCTTCTTCGGTGCCGGTACGTTTGGCGTTCCATTCGACAATACGCTTCACGAATCCACCCGCGAAAATCGGCAACGTCGTGGACAGCGGCAGGTACAGCCCAACAGCAAACGCCAGTGCGCTCACGCCCACCAACTCGAACACGAACGCAATGAACGCGCCAACAAGCACAAACTGCCAGTCGAGGTTGAACGACAGTAGCCCTTTGATGAGCGTTGCCATGAGCGTACCCTGCGGTGCCGGAAATTTGTCGGAGCCAATGGCATGCGTAATGCCCTGCGCCACTAAATCGGGCGTGGGCGTGTCGAGAATTTTGACCGTAGCACCCACTACGAGCGACGACACGATAACGCCGATGAATAACGCCATCTGCTGGTAGCGGGGCGTAGCACCCACTAAATAACCCGTTTTGAGGTCCTGCGACGTGGCTCCGGCGTTGGCAGCCGCTACACAAATCATGCTGCCCACCACCAGCACAGCGGGTTCAAACGCCTTGCCCGTCAGGCCAAACGCGATGAATACCAGCGACGTGCCCATGATGGTAGCAATCGTCATGCCCGACACCGGCGACGAACTCGACCCAATTAACCCCACAATCCGGCTGGCAACCGTTACGAAAAAGAAACCGAACACCACCACCAGCACCGCAATGAGCAGTTTGGTCAAGAGCGAATCGCCCGGCACCTGCGGCAGCAGTACCATCAACGCCACCAGAACCAGACTGCCGATAATTACTACACGTACAGAGAGGTCCTGCTCGGTGCGCGGAGACCCCACCCCCGTCCCCTCCCCGTTAGGGAGGGGTGAAGCGTATGAAGCTTCGCGTTCCTCACCCCTCCCTAACGGGGAGGGGACGGGGGTGGGGTTAAACGTTTGCCGAAACGACGACACGATGGTTGGAATGGTTTTCAGTAGTGTCATGAACCCACCCGCCGTTACGGCCCCGGCCCCAATCTGTCGGATGTAGGCTCGGTACACGGCTGCGGCTGTGTCGGCGAAGGTGTGCGTCTGCGGATTCCAGCCGCCCGGCCCGCCCGCCGTTTGCAGGTTGGCTAAGTAGCCGAGTTTTTGCAGTTGTAGCGCAATGGTATCGCCCGGCACCACCGACGCCAGCAGCGGAATCAACCCCAGCCACGCCAGAATCCCCCCGCCGACCAGCACCGCCGAAATCTTAAATCCAATGATGTAGCCCACGCCCAGGTACTCCGGCGTAATCTCGCCCGATACCTGCGCCGACGGAAAGTAGCGATTTGTTTGTTTGGTGGCCCAGACCGGTACTTCGGCAATCAGGTGCAGCACCTTTTGCAGGAACGCGTACAACAAAGCCACACCCAACCCCTGATAAGCCGTTTTGGCGAAGTCGCCCCCGCGTTCGCCCGCAATCAGCACCGACGCGCAGGCCGTTCCTTCGGGATAGGGCAACGTACCGTGTTCCTGCACAATCAGCGACCGGCGCAGCGGCACCATCATGAGCGTGCCGAGCAGCCCGCCCAGAATCGCCAGCGTCAGAATGGTCCAGTAGTTGAAAAAGTCGGCCCCACCCGACTCCTCGGACGGGCCGTTGGTCAGGAATAGAAACCCCGGCATCGTAAATACCACGCCCGACGCGATGCTTTCACCCGCCGAACCCGTAGTTTGGATGATGTTGTTCTCCAGAATCGTAGTATTCAGAAACCGCCGACCGAGCGAAATAGCCAGCACCGCAATCGGGATCGACGCCGACACCGACAGCCCGGCTTTCAGCGACAGATAGACCGTAGCGGCTCCGAACAGGACGCCAAACACCGCGCCCGTGATGATGGCTTTCAGCGTAAACTCAGCCGGCGATTCGGAAGCCGGGACGAACGGTTTGTGGGTAGGTAAGGGTTGGTTCATGCGGGGAAAGGGGTTTTGGCGGTATCAGTGGGTTAAGCTACGCATTACAAACCAGATCACGCCATTTTTTTACCGCTTGACATTCTGCCTGAAAGATTCCAACTTTGTCTGACCAAATTAAAAGCGGAAGTAGCTCAGTTGGTAGAGCGGCAGCTTCCCAAGCTGCAGGTCGCGAGTTCGAGACTCGTCTTCCGCTCAAAAATTAACCCCACGTAATTGGCCAGTTAACTCAATAAGTTGATTGGCTCTTTTTATTATTTTTATCTCTTGGTTTGCACTACGGTTTGCATTGGTAACTATATCTCTACTTTTCCACAAAGACTATAAGGTTTTAGGATTGTATTTTGCTACTATAAAATCATACAATTGTATGACCGTTTATCACAACTGTTATAAATGGCTTTATAATTGCTTTATTTTTGTGTCAAAACCTGACTGCTAATCCAGTTTCTATGAAATTACCCCGGAAAATTGACGACCGCCTTAAAGATGCCATTGTCAATATACAGTTCGTTCCGGGTGTTCCTGCCGAGACGGTTCTGGGTTATGCACATGCACACCTGAACACCTTGTTTGACACAGTAACAGCAGACCCTTTCCCGGCTTTTAGCCTTCAGGCAAACAGCTTAATGATTGACCAACGGTCCGTCTATTTCTTGTCAAAAGATCGAAAAGTCAGAATTGACATTAATGGCCAATCTATTACGTTTAATGTAAATCAAGGCTATCCTGGCTGGGCTGAATACCGTAATGTGATTGCCGATTGCCTGAATGCATTGGGAGCCGGAAACGTCATTAAGCAGTTCACCCGCTTAGGCATTCGGTACATTAGTCAGTTCGATGACGTTCAGATTGCCGATTCGATCAATATAGACCTTGCTATTAGATCGGTGCCAGCCGAACGACGTGGACAGATTCGGGTTGAATTTGTGCATCAGGGCTTTCAAGTGATTGTTACGCTGGTCGATAGGTATCCGACCGAAGTACGCTCACCACTGCCATCGGCACCCGGCTTTTTCTCGCTGGTTGATATTGATGTCATAAAGTTCTACGCAACGGAACGGCCTATTGACCAGCAGACGTTATTAACAGACATAGATACGGCTCACCACGAACAAAAGGTGCTGTTCTTTGAGTTGTTAAAAGACAGTTTTTTACAAACTCTTAACCCGCAATACTGATATGCCCGTTCCTATTCTTGATATGCCAGTGGGTGTGTCGTCGGCGTCAGTTTTTGCCCGGCGTCCCGAAGTCGTCATCAACACCCCATATACCAAAGCGAATGAGGATAGTCGCTATCGCTTTGTGGATGGTTTTTATGAGTCGGCTAACTCTACCTTTCGGTCGCCAATTATTCAGGTACACGAGAATGACATACTGCGACAGGCCCAACAAATTGTTGACCGCCTGAATGCGATCTTACCCAAATTTGCTGGTGTCCCACATGGCGTTATGCGCGAGGTATCGTGTCAGGTACTGTATATTTTATTGAGTCAGGGTTTTATCAAAACGACGTTTGAAAAAACGCCCGACGATAGCCTGTTGGTAACAGGCGAGTGGCAGGGTAAGACCGTTTTTGTGGACATCTTCTTCGATCAGGAAGAACCTGCTGGCTATGAGACTATTTTGAGTGTTTATGAAGGTAAAAAACCGCTGATGTCGGAAGCTGGTACGTTGGAAGACATCGTTGGAAAACTGCTTGGCTATGCGGTTAGCTTGCCAAGTCAATCGTTTGAGATTCATTACAGGGTGTAATGTTGCATTTTGGGGCAGGGAAAGATTAGGTGTTGAAGAATGTCGTATCCAGAACGCTTATTGCCACAACCCACATATAAACAGATTGACTTCGACTGGGTTAGCTCCCGGTCTTATTATCTGGTCCGGCATACTGATTCAACCGATATAACCACTGAAGAAGGGCGGCTCAAATCAGATTACGTAGTTTTACAAACCGACCACCTCCGCGACTACTCCACGAACCTACTGGGCGAGTTTGAACCCGATGACGTAGCCTGGAACTGGCTGAAAGGCACTACCTGTACGCAACTATGGTCGGGTAACTGCCCCGGACAAATGCCGACAGTCGGAACAGATGTAGAATGGGTTGCAGGGCGCGGGCGGTTTTATTTAGCCATTTATCAGCATCACACTTTTTCATTTCCGGCCAATGGTGGCACCGAACAGATTACATGCCGGGTGCTGCACACTCCTACAAATGGCAATTTCTGGCACTGCTCGCTACGGTGGTGGTGGAATAGTGAGGACGTGGCAACCTATGGCGACGACCGACAGGCCCAGAAACGTAGGCGGCAGATTCTATCTACCGCTAAAACCTTCATCACAATTAACGCCCTACTCACCGAGCCAACTTATCAGGCCGTACCCCCCGAAGCATATCAGCAAACGGTAATTTAATAGAGATGGTAATCCTAAACTTGTAATGATAGGTTGCAGTGAGTCACGACAAACCGGACTGAGTTGATATGCCGTTCGAGCTTTTTGGAAAACGACAAGCTTAAACGAACCAGGCGCGAAGCCCGTTGACCCACATAATACTCAATACTCCACAAATAAGTAAACCGGATATAAACAGTACCAGATGACGTTAGACTCAACGATCAGCGGGTACGGTTGTCATAGCCAATGGCAGTGGGAATGGAGGCAATGATGATTCCTAATTCTATACCTATTCCCTGCCGTTTCGGGCTTCTGTTATCTCCTCAGCTTCTTCACGAAGTTGCGCGTTGTACTGACTCCCCTCTGTCAACGACTTTCTTTACCACGCGGGTAGGGTGCATTGCCCCGCGCCCAAAACCACAAAATCCGGTTGTTCAGGGCATCTTCGCCCGTATCGATACCCTCTTCAGCTTCTTCGACCGATGCGCGGGCGTAGCGCAATGCCTTACCCCGTAATAGCGAAAGCGGTTTATTCATCTCATCGAGTGGAACCCGGTTTGGCATGGCCACATACGGCGTAGCATCGGGTTTGTCAACAAAACAGTCGAACATGGGCAGGGCTGTGGCATCGATGACGTTCATTGGCGGCAGACCCAGAATCTGCTCGATGGTACGCACCATCGACGTTTGGTTGTAATTGGTGCGAATCGTTTTTTTCAGCCGCGAGTAGGGGCTGATGACGAAGCCCGTAGTACGGTAGGCCGAGATATGGTCCCAACCCGCCTGTGAGTCGTCTTCGGTAATAAAAATAGCGGTACTGTCGGCAAAACGACTCCGCTGAATGGCCTCTACAATCCGCCCAACAGCCAGATCGTTGTCGGCCACCATAGCACGCGGAGTCGGGAATTTGGGACTCATGCCCGCCGTATGATCGTTGGGGAGCGACATGATGAGCAGATTCGGCCATTGGTCGCCGGGGCGGGCCGCCGTTTCGTTCAGTTCGCGGATAAAGGCGTCGGCCCGCATCTGATCGTTAATTACTTCGTCGTCGCAGCCGGGAAAATCCATCGCCAGAATCGGTTTTACGCGACCAATCGTTGTGGTATTGGTGTACGAGAAAGGTTGTCCCGTTTGCGGAGTGCCCGCTCCGGCGTACCGGCCCAGGCGCATTTGGTACAGTTTCTGCCAGTCGTATTGTTGTTTGTCGAATTGGCAGGTGCAGGCTTCGCCGTAAATGCGTACCGTTTTGCCGTGGTCGAGGGCATTGTTCCAGATGAGGCCGTTTTTGTTATACACCAGCGCGTCGTAGAGTACGTGCGGATACGACCGAAACCAGCCGCGAACGCTCTTCTCGGTGTAATCCGTCACCATAGCAGCATCGGCCCAGTGGTGGCCTTCTGCCGACGATTTGCCCGACGCATGGTAGTTATCGAGCAACAAAAACTCCCGCGCCAGCCGGTGCTGATTGGGCGTCACGCTGTCGCCAAAAACACACAGCGACGGCATACCGCGCCCTTCGGGCATGTCGCCCAGTACCTGATCGTAGGTGCGATTTTCTTTGATGATGTACACCACGTGTTTAAACACCGATGGCTCACCGATGCGCTCCGGTACGGGCCGGGGACGCACTCCCGGACGCGGCAGGCGTTGAGCCAGAGCCAGCCGAAACTGCAAACTCAGCTTACGAACCCGCTCGGTGTACGCAGCCAGTTCTGCCGCGTTTGGCACAGGAATAATTGATACCGACGCCAACTGCCGGTGTGCGTTGTATGCCGTTTCTGCTTTTTTAGACAGTCGGTCGCGTCGACCCAACTCGGCGGGCTGAAGCGACCGCGCGCCCGTTGCTTCAAGGTTTGTTACGTACAGTTCATTGCCCAGCCGAACTAATCCTCCCGGATACGCCTGCGTCGGAATGTAGCCCTGAACGACCGCAGAGGGCGTTTTCTGGCTCACGTCGACTACTGCCACAGCGTTATCCAATCCATTGGCGACATACAGCGTGGTGCCTGCCGAGTCGAGCGCGAGGGCATTGGGCGTGCTGCCAACGTAGTTGTTGCCGGTGCCGAATAATCCGACCGGAATCGAATCGGTGACTTGCCGGGCCTGTGCGTCGATGATTGAGACGTAGTCGCTGTTGCCGTTGGCTACGTAAAGCCGCTGCTCATCGGGGCTGACCAGAATAGCGTTTGGATGCAGACCGACCCGCAGTTCGGTGTCGACCCGACCGCTGTTGGCATCAATCACCGACACTGTACCCCGCGCAATGGCACCCGTGCGCGGGTCGGTGTAGGCTTGTCCCCACGGAACGCCCGCCGTTTCAACGGTGCCGGTTGAGTCGGGCGTTGGCACGGGCCCGGCCCAGTTAGTCACAAACGCCCGGTTGCCCGCGAGTGCGACCCCAAACGGAGCCACCCCGGTAGGTGCCGACCAGACGATGCTTCGGTCTGACAGGCGCACTTTGATGAGTTGATTGCTACCATTCAGCACCACATACAGAAAACACTCGTCGTTCTCCACGCGCACGGCCACGTCGTTGGGCAGCGACAGGGGGGCAGGGGCTGCGGGCGCAAAAGGCAGCAACGCTACCGAGCCAATCTTCCCGTTTGCCCAGGTAGCTATGACCACGCCCGATTTGCCGCGTTCCCGCTCCGACGCACCCCAGACGATGTACGTTTGGCCGCGAAAGATGAAGGCTTCGATGCCCGAAAAGGTACTCATCAGACCCTTTGTGGCGGCATTGTCGCTCAAACTCCAGCGATAAACAATCTGGCGCGTAGCCCGGTCGAGTACGGCAATTCCGTAGCGGTCTTCGATAACGAGTTGGGTATTTCCGGGCAGGGGAGCAATATCGAGCGCGTGATTCTCAAGTTTAGGGTCGCCGAAAAACAGGGGTGTTCCTGCCGCGTCGATGAGCCGGTTATAAGGCATCGCTGCGGGCAGCGTATCGGCCAGAGTACGCTGGTCCGACGGGTGCCGATACGCTTTTTTCTGCGCCAGAACAGGGGCAGCCACAAGCAGGCAGAAGTAGATAAGCAGGCGAGACGACATAGAGCAAATGAGTAGCGGAGACCGGGTTACCGATCTCCGCGTAGCAATATAGCAATTTTAATAGCCCGGATTTTGTACCAGATAGCCCGGCAGGTTGGAGGCTCCGTCGATGGCCGTTTGCGGAATCGGGAAAATCCGTTTCTGCGGGTTGGCATCCGTCTTTTCGGTCCACTTATCTTCGTATTTACCAAACCGGATCAGGTCGGTTCGGCGCACCATCTCCCAATACAGTTCAAAGCCCCGTTCGCGCAGCAGCAGGTCGAGGTTCATGCTGGTAAGGGCAGGCGGAGGTGTCGTAGCCGTGCGCGACGCCCGTACTGTGTTCACGTCGGCCAGCGCACCGGCGGCATCGTTGCTCTTGCGGAGTTTGGCTTCGGCCCGCATCAGGTACACGTCGGCCAGGCGCACAATCGAAATGTCGGCATCGCCGAGGTTCCGACCCGACACCGATTTTTTGCTGAACTCATATTTCAGCACCCGGTAGCCGGTATTGTAATCACTGCCTGCTACTGTAAAGTCGATTTTCCCCGTAAAATTTACCGGCAGCGTGGGCCGGTTGCGGTTCACGTTGAAGAGCCGCCCCACGCGGTAGTTGGCACCGCAGCGCACAAACGCGCCATTGACCCGAATCAGGCCATATTGCTGCCCGCGCAGAATACCCCGGTTCATGTTGAAGTCGGCGGCTGCCATACACGAATCAGCCGGAATAGTCATGTTTTGTTTGTAAAAGCGGGGGTCTGCCGAAGCCGGGTCGCGGGGGGCATAGGCCGTAGCCCAGGTCTGGTAGTAATCGGGGGTAATGGCAGGGCCGTCGGTGCCGTTTGCACCCGTAAACGCAGGCAGTGGATACTGATCGCCTGATAGCGAGAAGTAGGCCAGCCGGTTATGCCCGTTCAGTTCGGCGCGTTGGTCAACGGCAAAAATCAACTCTTTATTGGCGTTATTGTCTGAGTTGAAAATCGAGAAATAATCGCGGGAAAGCTGGTACTGGCCCGAATTGATGATTTTGTCGCAATACTCTACCACCTTGTCCATATCGTCGGGCCGGAACGTAAACGTCGTAGCGTAGCGGTCGCGGTATACGGCAGCGTTGAGGTGCAAACGGGCCAGCAGCCCCCAAACGGCTCCTTTGGTCAGCCGACCGGGGCCAACCGTGGTCAGCAACTCCGGTTCTACGGCCATCAACTCGCTTTTCACATAGTCCAGAGCCTGTTCGCCCCGCAAAATTGTTGACACCGCCTGCGGGTCGTCTTTCACGAACACCACACCAAACAGATCGAGCAGCAGCATGTTGTAGTATGCCCGCATCCCCCGCGCTTCGGCCAGGTATGTTTTCACGTTCTGGTCGTTGATGGTCGGCAGCGTGTTGATTGCCGTAATCGAGCGCGAAATACCCTGCGTCAGCAGCAGCCAGGTGTTGCGCAGGTTGGGGTCGGTGCTGGTGTGCGTATGCTGGTGCATTGCCACGTAAATGCCGTTGTCGCCCCAGTCGGTGCCGCCCCGGTAAGGCAGAATGGCCTCGTCGGTCGAGATTTCCTGAATGGCGAAGTAGGTCGTGTGCTGAAAGATGTCGGGCAGGCGGGCGTAAACAGGGGCGATGTTGCCATCGGCGGCCTGCTTATCGGTCAGGCCCGTAGCCGAGGCTTCGTCGAGCACGTTTTCTTCCAGATCAGTGCAGCTATTGAGTACAAGCAGGCTGCACAGGGCTATGGTTGAGATAAGTATTTTTTTCATGATCAGAATGTCAGATTAAGGCCAAAAACAAAGGTGCGGGCCTTTGGATAACTCAGATAATCAATACCATACGACGAAATTCCATTAACGGTCCGGTCGATGTTCACTTCGGGGTCGTAGCCGTCATACTTTGTAATTACGAACAGGTTTTGCCCCGTTGCCGACAGCCGGATGTTTTTCACCCACCGATTTACGCCCAGCCGCTGCGTATCGAAATTATACCCCAGCGTGAGGTTGTTGAGCCGGAAAAAAGCACCGTCTTTCAGGAACCGGGTCGATACGGGTGCTGCGTTATTTATCGACTCGTTGGCTTCGCCGATGGCTTCCGTTGTGCCATTCAGCCCTTTCACTAACCGGGCCTTGTAGAAGAACGCGTTGGCGGTGTTGTCATACAGTTTGTTGCCAGCCACCCCGTTGAAGTTGGCCGTCAGGTCGAACCCTTTGTAAGCAACACTGCCGTTGATGTTGAACTGGCGGGTGGGCAGTGCGCTACCGGCGGCAATCCGGTCTTTGTCGGTGCCACCAATGCCATCGCCATCTACATCGCGGTATTTGCTGACGCCTTTTTCATCGATACCAATGTATTCGCGCAGGAAAAACGTACCGATAGGCTGCCCGTTCACGTAGCCATTGACGGTGGCTGAGGTCAGGCCCGGCCCCGACGCCGACCCGGACGTGATAACGGTGTAGGGCGAATTGTTGACCACATTGTTGATAAACGTGATGTTGCCGCCCACGTCGAACCGAAGTCCGCGCTGGTTCACATACCGGTAATTCAGTTCCAGTTCAACGCCCTGGTTGGTGATGGTCATGTCGGGTACGTTGGTCCAGTAAGTGGCGGCAGGCTGAATAGGGTCTGACGGAATCACCTCCAGCAGAATCTTGCCCGACACCTTGCGGAAATAATCCAGCGTACCGGTCAGGGCACCGCCGAACAGGCCGAAGTCAAGACCAATATCGGTTTGGGTCGATACTTCCCACTGAATGTCGGGGTTAGCAAGCCGGGTGTAAGTGGTGCCAGCCGGGTAGTTGGCCGACCCATCGAGCGGGTAGCTCGTTGAGGCCGACACGTTGGACGTGAACAACGCCTGCGTAATCTTCGACGGAATCTCCTGGTTGCCCGTTTGCCCCCACCCGGCCCGCAGCTTCAGGTCGGAGAAAGGCCCGGCCTGCAGAAATGGCTCTTCCGATAGCCGCCAGCCCGCCGAGAACGACGGGAAGACACCGTACTTGTTGTTGGCCCCGAATTTACTCGACCCATCGGCCCGCACGGTTGCCGTAAGCAGGTAGCGATTTTTGTACTGGTAGTTGGCCCGGCCAAAGAAAGACTGCAACTCGTTTTCGGTGGCAAACCCGCCCGGTCGGTTATTCGCCAGCGTCAAATCCTGCCCCTGACCGGGGTTGTTGATTGGTTCGATGGGCGAAATCGGAAACCTATTGATACTCCAGTTGCGGCCCTGAATCACAAACTTCTGGTACGAATGCCCCACCAGCCCCGTCAGGCTATGATCGGCCCAGTTGCGTGTGTAGGTAAAGTAGTTCTCGATCAGTACGTTGCGGTTGTTGGCATAGATGCTTTCGAGACGACCGTCCTGCTGTGGTACGGCATTCGCCAGTGCTTGCAAATCGCGGGTCGAACTGGCATTATCGACCCCCAGATTCAACTTATAAACAAGGTCTTTGGTGATTTTAAACGAAGGCGACAAATTAGCTACTACCCGATTGATGGTGGTGAGGTCTTTGTTCAGGGCCAGCGTAATGAGCGGATTCGTAAATGCCTGATAGCGGGCGGGTGCGCCCGTGGCGTCGTAGGCCGGGTACGTAGGATTGGCCGAGATAGCCGCACCGACGATGCCTTCGATGGGAGGCCGTTCGTTGACGGTTTGCGACGCGGTCAGGTTTACATCCACCACTAAGCGGTCGTCCAGCAATTTCTGCGATGCGTTGAAGCGACCCGTATACCGGTTCAGTTTGCTGTTTTTCAGGATACCTTCCTGATTTTGTACGCCCACTGAGCCGTAGTACGTGAATCGGTCGGCACCTCCGCTAAACGACAGATTGTGGTCCTGCGTAATGGCCGTGCGGCTGATTTCGCGCTGCCAGTCGGTCGATGCTTTCTGATCGTCGAGTACACCACCCACGGCCACCACCTGCCGCCGATACGCATCCGCCGAAAAAATGGGCAACGGTCGCGCCATGTTCGACACGCCGAGGCTGGACGACAGCGTCAGGCTACCGGCTCCGGCTTTACCTTTTTTGGTTGTGATCAGGATAACGCCGTTGGCACCACGGGCACCATAAATGGCCGTAGCCGACGCATCTTTCAAGACATCGATGGCGTCGATATCCTGCGGGTTCAGGAAGTTGAGCGGGTTGGTAGCTCCGCCCGTGCTGGAATTGTCGAGCGGAATGCCATCCAGCACGAACAGTGGTGTGCTGCCCGTTCTGACGCCCCCCGGCCCCCGGATGGTGATACTCTGCCGCGCGCCAGGCTCGCCACTGACCGACGTAACGTTTACCCCGGCCACTTTACCCTGTAGGAGTTGCTCCGGCGAGTTGATGACACCCCGGTTAAAATCCGTGCTTTTCAGCGATGTCAACGCCCCCGTCGCATCTTTTTTGGTCGTGGTGCCGTAGCCGATGACTACCACCTGCGCCAGTTCCGACGCCGACGCCACAAGCGCAACGTTGATCGTGGTTCGATTACCAACCGGCACTTCCTGCGAAATGAAACCAATAAACCCAACCACCAGCACAGCCGACCCGTCGGGTACAACAAGCCGAAAGTCGCCATTGGCGTCGGTGGTGGTTCCCTTTTGTGTTCCTTTGAGAACCACTGTGCAGCCTGCGAGAGCCTCGTTGGTGGCAGCATCCGTAACGCGGCCACTCACGGTCAGGTCGGCAGTTGGCTGTTGAGGCCGGGGCAGTTTTGAGAGGTAGGCAGGAGCCGGATTACCCGCCCCAATAACCGGCAGGAGCGTTATGGCCGATAGCAACCCGACCAATACTCCTCGCTTCACCATCGGCAACAGTGAAGATGTAAACAGATAAAAACAAGTCATAGCGAAGCACGTTAGTTCGTTGCGCAAAGTTCCGGCTATGTCTCGTTGTCCTGACGCTGTTATGCGGATTTAAAGAAATGATAAAGGTTTGCGCCCAACCTTCTTCCAAATCGGCTACCGTTGTTCCTCCACTGTATGCCTATGTATCCTTTGATTGAACGATTACGGGGTTTTCTCCTGAAAAAAGAACAATGCGCCTTCCATAAAGCCTACACAGCCGTTACGTGTGTATTACGGAATGGCTTACGTTGAACGATAACCGATAACATACCGGCAAAAGGACAACCCACATCGGCGGGCGGCTCAGCCAGCCAGTATGAGGCTGTTGTCTGCTGACACCTGCAAACATTGAGTTTGAACCTGGCGTTTTATCGCCATAACTCAACAAACAACGTTATGGAACGTACAAAATCAACGCAACACGGGTGGTTGCTCTTAGCCCGTGGCATCTTTTACATACTGATTGGGGTATTGATGTTTGTTTTTGCCAGTACTTACTCGGCGCAGTCGGGACATATTATCGGCGCGTTGGCGCTCGCGGCTGGTATCTGTCAGCTTTTCTTCTCATTCACCAACCAGCGTACAGACAAAAACAGCATCTGGGGTATTTTACACGGCCTCACCGACGTAGGTTTCGGCATTGCCATCTACATATTCTCCGAAGGAACCATCAAAGGTTTTGTAGACGTGCTGGGCTTCTGGGCCATGATGTACGCTTTTTTACAGTCTGTGCAGGCCATGTACGCCTTTCTGGCCGCCCGTGGAGCGGGTGTGGTCAGCAGCACCAGCCTGGTTCATTTCGGCAATGTCCTGGCCGCCGGGGGCCTGACGTTCACCCTGTTACTGCGGCCCGCCGGTTTCAACGAGTCGATGGGCTTTATCGGTATTTTTCCGATTATTCTCGGTATTCTGATTGTTGTCATGGCCCGGCAAATGCGAGTGCAGGCAGTAGCGCAGTGATCTACGCTACTGCGCCATGCTGGCCCGAACCTGCTGGCCAATGGGCACGTATTCGACTTCGCAGGGGTAGCCAAACAGGCAATTGTCTTTGATACGCTGGGCCACCGGCTCCGGCACCAACTGCTCCCAGCCGTCTTCGCCGTTCTGAATCATTTCCAGTACGCGGTCGGTCGAGATATGCAGGTTGGCTTCGTTGTAGTCAGTAATATCCTCGATTTTGTCGTTGCGTACCAGATACTGGAACAGCGGTTCGAGCGTAGCCGGGAGTTGAAACTCGTTGCAGGTATAAATCGTGTTGTTCCTCAGCGTCGGGTACACAAACAGTTTCACCTTCCGGCTAAACAGCGTGGCGAACGACTCCAGAATGCCGCCTGGCAGAAACTCGTAGTGGCCTTCTTCAAAGATGTATTCAAGGTTCGGTATGCCCACAATCAGGCCAATTTTCAGCCGCGTCAGTTTAGCTAAATAGGCTACCAACTTGTAGTATTCCAGATAATTGGATATCATCACCGAGATGCCCATCGAGCACAAGATGTCGACCCGGTCCAGAAAATCTTTCTCGTCGATGCCCTGCTCGTTGGCTTTCAGATTATGCAGCGTTAGCTCGGCCATCGATACTAAGCGGCTGGTATCTACGTCACTTTCTTCTTTAAACTGCTTCAGGCCATTCTGAATCATGTCCATCTGCACGTTGGTGAGGGGCCGCAGCCGTCCGCGCATCACCAGAATGTTCTTTTTATACAGAGCCTCGGAGGGTTGCAGCACCTGCCCGTCAGACCCAAACAGGGCGCAGTCGGTGAAGCTGTTTTTCACTAAGTGCAGGCTCATCAGCCGATTATCGACGTCGGCAAAGTCGGGGCCGCTGAACCGAATCATGTCGATCTGAATACGCTCCGGCACAAGGTCGTCCATGAGCGACAAGACCAGCGTTTCGGGCGATTTGGCGTAGTAGTAACAGCCATAAATCAGGTTCACGCCAATAACGCCCAACGCCTGCTGCTGCAATACGTTTTCGTTATCGAGCATCCGAACGTGAATAATCACGTCGTTGTAGCCCGCCTGTGGGTTTAGCTGAAAGCGGCAGCCAATCCAGCCGTGAGCATCGTTGGTTTTTTGAAAGTTCAGGGCAGCTACCGTGTTGGCAAAGGCAAAAAACGTGGTATCGCGTCCGCGTTTTTCGGCCAATCGCTTCTCCAGCAGGCTATATTCTTTCGCCAGCATTTTTACCAATCGTGATTCTACCACATAGCGACCACTTTCTTCAACGCCATAAATCGAGTCGCTGAAGGTCATGTCGTAGGCCGACATCGTTTTGGCAATCGTACCCGACGAGCCGCCGGCTTTAAAAAACATGGCGGCTGTTTCCTGCCCCGCGCCAATCTCGGCAAACGAACCGTAGATTTTGCGGTCGAGGTTGATGCGTAGTGCTTTCTGCTTTGTACCTATATTTTTCTCGTACAACATGCTGGTGGTTTGCTGATAGAAACGTTACGGACACAAATATACAAAACCGCTGTCCGTCTGCACGGTCAGCCGGGGTTACGAATTTGTTGTTTCTGCCCCAATCAGGGCCATTCGATAAACATATTGCCGCCCCCGGTCTTCTGATCGAGCGACGAGCCGAGTTCGGGCAGTTGGTCGGCAACGGTTGGCGCGGCCCGCCGAACCATGCGGGTGCCGGTGATGCGAAAAACGGCTTCGCCCAGCAGTGGCTCGGTCAGGTCGCCAAACGCTTTCATGCCCACGCTGGGTTCGCGCACCTCAACCGATGGAACAAAACCGGCTCCGTAGTCCGATACGCCCTGCGCGTTGGCCGACCGGAACGTAATGGGCTGAATACCCCACTGAATGCGTTTTCGCCTGTCATCGATTGTAATCGATCCAACGTTTTTGCCGACCGTTGTGGTGCCGATGGTCCGCACGTCCATAAATGGGCGCAGACCGTTAATAACCAACTCACTGGCCGAAGCCGTGCGGCCCGATGTCAGGATAAACACCCGGCTCAGATTTGCGCCAATATTGTTGGGCATGGTCATGAATTTCTGTGTGCGCCAACCGGCACCGTTCCGCTGTCTGTCCAGTTCGGTAGTTACCAGGTTGTTCCATTGCTGCGTATAAAACACCTTCGACGCATCGACGTTTTTACCGATCAGACTGGCTAAGCGAGTTGACGAACTGACGTAGCCGCCCGGATTATAGCGCAAATCGAGTACCAGTTCGTTGACACCCTGTTGCTTAAATCGGGCAAAAATAGCGTTCAGCTTATTATCATATGTTTCGTCGGTCTGTGGCCCGTTGGGGTTATACAAACCGGGATTGAACTGCGTATAAACCACGTAACCAATTTTTCTGCCGCCGATGGTATAGACCGAATCGAGCAGTACGGGGTCTTGCTGCAACACCACCGCCGACACCTGCCGGACTTGTCCATTTTCTACGATGGCCCCGCTGCCAGTCACGTTCGCCAGCGCGAACGTAAACGCGTCGCCGGTCGAGAGCAGGTCGAGGTAGTTGGTGCCGGTGAGCAGTTGGCCGTTGACGCGGGTGATGATGTCGCCCCGCCGAAGGCCCGCCCGCAATGCCGGTGAGTTCAGATGTACGTACAACACCGATAGCATCACGTTCGACGTGCCGGGCCGGGCCAATACGCGGTATTCGATGCCGGTCGATTTGCTTTGCCCACCCAGCGACGCCCGCAGTTCATCGGCACTGGGCTGTATCCACGAAAATCGGTCACGGTCGGGGTTGGCCGTGTTGGCCCGGTCGAAGAGTAACGATGCGAAGAACTGAGCGGGCGCGAGATTGCGGTTTGGGCTGGCGGGTAGTTTGTCGTTCCATAGATACACCTGTTTCATATTGGCCAGAATCCAGTCGTTCACTTCTTGGTCAGTCACGGCTCCGGTGGTGGCCGTACTCGACAAAGGCGTTAGAACCGACGGGCTTACATCGTCCTGTTTTTTGCAGGAAGTCAGACAGAGCGAAGCCACGACCGTACTCAACAAAAGCGGTCGCCAGAGTGCAGAAGCGTTTATAAATGACATGCAACGAGTAAGATAAAGGCGATGCTGTATTAACGAAAATTACCTACAAACTGATTTGTTAATGTTTGCTTCAACAAAACGCATCCTCGATGTGCTTAATCCGGATTTCGTTATTGTTGATAATCACCGACACAATGTCGAACCGAACGTCGTGCTGCCAGTTGTGGGCGAAGATGTAATGTTCGGCTGTTCGCATGACTAATTTAGCTTTCGTGTAATTCACAAACTCTTCAGGATTGCCAAAGCTGACGTTGGTGCGGGTTTTGACTTCCACAAAAATCAGTAGCTTGGCCTTCTGGGCAATGATGTCGATTTCGGCATGTTGGTGGCGGTAGTTAGTTGTCAGAATCTGATAGCCATTCTCGCGCAGGTAACGGGCTGCTTCGGCTTCGCCCTGTTTACCGGTTTCGTTGTGCTGAGCCATAGTTGGAGGGGGTTACGGTGGCCGAACCGAACGAAAGCCGCTGGTTCGCTTGTTGTTTGGGTAGATTGATAGCCGTAAAAGAATGAATACGCTTACCAATAAGCAAGTAAAGTTTAGCGATTTAGGATTAATTGATTATAAAACCGCCTGGGACGAGCAGGAGCGGCTCTTTGCCAGCATCGTTGACCAGAAAATGCAGAGCCGCGCAGGCCCGGAGCCAACGCCAACATCCAACTACCTGCTTTTCTGCGAACATCCGCACGTCTACACACTCGGCACGAGCGGTCATGCCGAAAACCTGCTGGTCGATGAAACCCGGCTTGCGACCGAGTTTGGAGCGACATTCTTCAAAATCCGGCGCGGGGGCGACATTACCTATCACGGTCCCGGTCAGTTGGTGGGCTACCCAATTCTGGATTTAGACAATTTTTTTACGGACATTCACCGCTACATGCGGTTGTTGGAAGAAAGCATCATCCTGACGCTGGCCGATTACGGCCTTGTAGCGGGCCGCATCGACGGGTCGGGCCACGAAAGGCTGACGGGCGTTTGGTTAGGTAGCGACATACCGGGGGGCAGCGGCCCGGCCCGCAAAATCTGCGCAATGGGCGTAAAGGCAAGCCGCTGGGTAACGATGCACGGATTTGCGTTGAATGTGAATACAGATTTAGCGTATTTTAGCCATATTGTTCCCTGCGGCATCGTTGGCAAAGCCGTAACCTCGCTGGCGACCGAGTTGGGTCGGGCGGTGCCGCTGCCCGAAGTAGCCGCACACGTTCGGCGGCATATGGCAGCGTTATTTGACATGGACTTAATTGACGAATGAAAAAAGACATAAATTTCCTGCCCGTTGAGGGCGTACAGGTAGTGATCGCCCGCAAAGAGAACAACATAAGCGGATACGATTGGCAGGTTTTTCTGATTAACCAGAACGACGTACCCATTAAAACCGTGTTTGTGACCTCGAAAGGCTACGGTCTGAAAAACGACGAAGAGCAGAAAACCTCGACGTTGCGGCATTTTTTTGTAGAAGTGGCACCGGGCGCGCATGAGGTGGTTGAAACCATTCTGCCCGACGTCTTTCACCTCACTAATGAGTACTGGGTCAGCTATTTTATTGGCGACCAGATTTTTGATAAAAAATTCATATTCGTCCCCGACAGCATTGTAGAA
The DNA here is from genome assembly GCF_001988955.1 of Spirosoma montaniterrae. NCBI lineage: Bacteria > Pseudomonadati > Bacteroidota > Cytophagia > Cytophagales > Cytophagaceae > Spirosoma > Spirosoma montaniterrae. Next base: position 4,183,060 of record NZ_CP014263.1, read on the forward strand.
GACAATCTGGTAACGGTGCCGCTACTGGGACTGGAAGGAATTCTGCACGATTAACGTACCTGCGGGTTTCAGCCCGCCAACTGGTGAAGTTAACTTACGTCGGTAATCAGGGGCTTCAGCCCGCAGGTACACATACACATGAGAAACGGAAAACCCAAAACGAATAAATACAGCCGACCGAGCACGTCTCGGTCGCGGGAGAAGGGTGTAGAGAAAGCGGGTCGGCCTGTTATACAGGCCGACCGCTTTTTAGACGAACTGAAAAATGACCTGATCGCCTTTTTCCAGATTAATGGTGACGATTCATTTACGCAGGAACAGGTACTCGATCATTTCGACGTGGCCGACCGACGCATGAAACTCATCCTGCACGGTCTGCTCGGCGAACTGCTCGAAGAAGGGTCGATTGTTCGGCAGGCCGATGGCACATACCGCGCCGATGCCAACGCTAACACCGTTGAAGGCGTGGTCGATCACGTTAATTCGCGCTTTGCGTTCGTGATTCCAACCACAGTCAATGGCGAACGCAGCGAACGCGACGACCATATCTGGGTATCGACCGACGACCTTAACGGGGCCGTCGATGGCGACCGGGTGCGCGTAATTCGCTTTACAGATTCGCGCAATAGAGGGAGACGCATCGAAGGCAAAGTCGAAAGCGTTATCGAGCGGGGGCGTACTGAACTGGTAGGCCGCATTGAGGTGTGGCCGGCTTACGGCTATGTAGTGGCCGACAGCAAGAAGATTTACGACGACATCTACATTCCGAAAGAAAAGCTCGGCGGTGCCAACGACGACGAGAAGGTTATTGTTCGCATCACGAAGTTTCCCGACGCGCTGAGCAGCAAACAACGCTTTGAGGGCGAAGTGATTACAGTGCTGGGAGTGGCCGGGCAGAACGACACCGAGATGCACGCCATTCTGGCCGAGTTTGGTTTGCCCATCAATTTCCCGGAAGACGTTGAGCAGGAAGCCGAAGCCATTCCGACGAAGATTCTGAAAAAAGACCTCGCCAAACGGCGCGACATGCGCGACGTAACAACGTTTACCATCGACCCGGTTGATGCCAAAGACTTTGACGACGCGCTCTCGGTGCAGGTGTTAGACAACGGCAACTACGAAATCGGTATTCACATTGCCGACGTAACGCACTACGTACTGCCCGGCTCCAGGCTCGAAGAGGAAGCCTATAAACGGGCTACGTCGGTTTATCTGGTAGATCGCGTGGTGCCGATGTTGCCCGAAAAACTCTCGAACGGCCTGTGTTCGCTGCGGCCCAACGAAGACAAACTGACTTTCTCGGCGGTGTTTGAGCTAACCCCCGACGCCCGCATCGTGAACGAATGGTTTGGGCGCACGGCCATTCACTCGAACCGGCGATTCAGCTACGAAGAAGCCCAGGAAATACTGAATACGAGCGCAGGCGATTATCTGGCCGAACTGCAACTACTCAACGAACTGGCTTATAAGCTACGCAACGAGCGATTCAAGCATGGTGCTATCAATTTTGAGACCACCGAAATTCGGTTTCGGCTCGATGAGAACGGCGTTCCGCTGGGCGTATATACCAAGTTGCGGCAGGATACCAACAAACTCATCGAAGAGTTTATGCTGCTGGCAAACAAGCGCGTGGCCGAGTTTGTGCATTCCCTCTCGAAACAGAATAAAGCAGGGGCGGAGAACACGATGGTGTACCGCGTTCACGAAGGCCCCGACGAAGAAAAGCTACGCCAATTCGCTGATTTTGCCGCCCGCCTGGGCTATAAGCTGAACGTTGACGAAGAAAAGTTATCGAGTTCGATGAACCGGTTTATGGCGAGTATCGAAGGGAAACCCGAAGCCGGTATGTTGTCGCAACTGGCCGTTCGAACCATGTCGAAAGCGCGGTATAGCACAGAAGACATCGGCCACTTTGGGCTGGCGTTTCGGCGGTATTCGCACTTTACCTCGCCCATCCGTCGCTACCCCGACATGATGGCCCACCGGCTGTTGCAGCACTACCTCGACAGAGGCAAACCCGCCGACCGCGAACCACTCGAAGATCAGTGCAAACACGCATCGGCCCGTGAGAAAATGGCGTCCGATGCCGAACGCGCAAGTATTAAATATAAACAGGTCGAATTCATGAGCCGGATGCCCGCCGACCAAACGTTCGCCGGGGTAATTTCGGGCGTGACGGAGTTCGGCATTTTCGTAGAAATTACCGAAAACAACTGCGAAGGTCTGGTGCGGATGCAGGACCTGAGCGACGATTTCTACGAGTTCGACAAGGACAATTACCGCATCATCGGCAGTCGGCACAAGAAAATGTACACCTTTGGCGACGCCGTAGAAGTACGCGTCAAAGAAACCAACCTCGCCCGCCGAAGCATGGATTTCATGCTCGTGAGCGACAAAGCCGGTCACGCAACCGATTCGGGCAACCGCCGGTCGGGTCGGCGCGATAGCGAACGGGGTTCGCGGGAGGGCGGGGCATCGTCGCGTTCGTCTTCTTCGGGTCGTTCGTCGGGTAAACGTAGCAGTGGCCCCGCGCCCAAGGGCGAAAATCGGCGGGGAGGCCGGGGCAGACGGTAATGCCCTACCCCACTGGCGCAGACGTAGCGGCAAACTGCTTTGGGCTTTGACCGAACTCTTTGGCGAAACAACGCGAGAAATATGCCGGGTCGCGAAAACCGACCCGGTAGGCTACCTCCGACACCGATACGTCTGCATCGCTTCGTAACCACTGTGCCGCCCGCTTCAACCGTACCGACCGGATGAATTCAACCCCTGACAGTCCCGTCAGGGTTTTGAGTTTTCGGTAAAGCAGCGTCTCGCTCAGGTTCAGGGCTTCCTCCAGATCATGTACGCTCAGGTCGGGGTCGTCAATGCGGGCTTCGATGAGCCGGAGTGCCTGCGTCAGAAACTGCTCGTCGGCAGACGTAGTGGTCAGTTCCGAGGGCTGCACCGTAACGACCCGCCCGAACCGCTCGCGCAGATGCTGCCGGGTGCGCAGCAGGTTCTGCACGCGGTTCAGCAGCATTTGTTCGTTGAACGGCTTCGCGAGGTAATCGTCGGCCCCGACAGACAACCCTTTCAATTGACTATCGGCGTTCTGCCGGGCCGTGAGCAGAATCACCGGAATATGGCTGGTGGCGGGGTGCTGCTTCAGTCGGCGGCACAGGTCGAGACCATTCAGCTTCGGCATCATCAGGTCCGAAATAATCAGGTCGGGGTGGCGGTCGAGCACCAGTTGCCAGCCATCTTCCCCGTTGGCCGCTTCCCACACGACGTACTGCTCCGCAAACACCGAGCGGATATACGCCCGCAGTTCGTCGTTGTCTTCTACCAGCAGCAAACTCCCCTGCGGCTGTCCGCCCGGTGCAGGCGTTGGCACGTTCGTTTGGCTAACGACCAGCATGTCAACAGGTAATCGTTCCAATGTCGGCCCGACTGCATTCTCTTCCAGCGTGGGGGGCGTGAGCGGCAACCGGACGGTGAAGCAACTACCCCGGCCCACCTCACTCGCTACGTCGATTTGTCCGCCCACGAGTTCGATCAGTTCACGGCAGAGTGCCAGGCCCACGCCCGTCCCAACGGTTTTCGATTGATTCCGCCCATCGATTTGGTAGAACCGCTGGAAGATGTGGCTAAGGTGCTCCGGCGCGATGCCCGTACCCGTATCGCGCACCGTCAGCACAGCTTGTTGGGGCGGGTGGGCGGTGTCGGCGGGGGTGAGCGTTACGTCTATTTCGCCCCCTTCGGGCGTGAACTTGAGCGCGTTTGAGAGCAGGTTCGACAATACGTTTTCGAGCAGATCGGGGTCGTACCAAACCGGTACGTTCGGGAAACTGGACTGGTACATGATTCGGTGCGTGACCGACAACGGCTGGAACGTAGCGACGATGCGTTCGACAAAGTCGGGCAATGTATTGCGGCTGAGTCGGGGACGCATTTGCCCGGCTTCGAGTTTCGAGAGGTCGAGCAACTGGTTGATGAGCCGAAGCAAGCGTTGCGCATTGCGATGGATGAGCCGGTGTTGCTGCTGAACCTGCTCGGTGGGCATACCCGTCTCTTTCGTTATCAGCCGTTCCAACGGACTGATGATGAGCGTAATGGCCGTGCGGAACTCGTGCGAGATATTCGTAAAGAAGTTGGTTTTTAATTCATCTAACTCCCGAATCTTCTGAGCCTCCAGCGTTTGCGCCCGTAGCTCGTAGCGGAAGCGTTCGCGCACCCGTACCCCGTGCCGAATTGCCCAGAGGGCCAGCAGTACCAGCAGCGCGTACCCCGCATAGGCCCAGCCCGTGCGATACCAGGGCGGCAATACCCGTATGGTCAGCGTCGTTTCGTCGGCCCCGAAGCCATTCACGGCTTTCACCCGAAACGTATAATCGCCGGGGTCGAGGTTGGTGTAGGTGGCCGAGCGTTGCGTACCTACGTAGTTCCAGTCGGGGTCGAGCGGGTCGAGTCGGTAAGCATACTGGGCTTTGGACGCGTTACGAAAATTGAGCACCAGAAAATCGAGCGTAAACACCGACTGACCGTGCCGTAGTGTGAGTTCTTTCGTTTGCGTGAGGGGTTGTTTGAGCGGGGAGTCGGCACTACCCACCGCCACCGGTCGGTTGAATAGCCTCAGGCCCGTTAACAGTACTGGGAGCCGGTTGCGCGTAACCGGTACGCTATCGGGGTGGAAATACGTCAGGCCCTCGGTACTCCCGAAAAAGAGGTGTCCGTCGGGGCTGCGGTAGCTGGCGTTGGTCATAAACTCCCGACCCGACAGCCCATCGCAGGTGCTATACGACGTAAAGATGTCGCGTTCGGGGTCGAAGCGCGACAGGCCGTCGTTGGTAGCAATCCAGAGCATGCCGCGCTTATCCTGAAGAATACTTTTGACGGTATTATTAGCCAAACCATTTTCGGTGGTGTAGGTCACAAACCGCCCTGTTCGCCGGTCGAAGCGGTTCAGCCCCCCACCGTTCGTACCGACCCAAAGCCGGTGTTGCGCATCCTCGAACAGGGCGTTGATGTGGTCCTGCGCCAGACTACCGGGCCGGTCGTCGCTGAGGTAATGCCGAATGCGCCGGGTGCGGAGGTTCAATGCCCATAGCCCATCGCTGTACGTACCGAGCCATAACGTGCCGTCGCTCGTTTGGCACATGGCCTTCGCCCCCATCGTTTTCAGATTAACCCCGTCGATAACGTCAGGCAGCGGATCACTACGCAGTGTAATGGGGTCGAAACGCAGTATCCCATCACTCCGGGTCGATACCCAGATACGGTTGCTATCTGCCGGGGCAAACGCCTGCGCGAAGTTGGTAGCCGATGTTATTGCTGCCGATGCGTTGCCCGGCTGCGAGACGAACCGGCGGGTTGGCGGATTCCAGACGGCGAAAGGCTGATTCCAGGTTCCTGCCAGCGGTCGGTCGGCGGGGAAATGGCTCAGCAGATAGACGTCACGGCCCGGAATGTGGGGAGGCACAACCCGCTCGAAGCGTTTCGCAGAAGGAGTCCAATAGGTTAGGCCCGCCGATGAGCCGAGCCAGACACCCCCGCTCCGATCGCCCCCAATGGCGGTCACTTTGCGTTCGGGCAGGCCATCTTTACGCGTTAATGTACGGAAGTGTTCAGCTTCGTGATACGCTACGTTCAGACCACCTTCCCACGTACCGACCCATACATTGCCGCTGCGGTCTGTCAGCAGACTTTTCACGGCATGGCTGCTCAATCCCTGCTCCTGATCGGGTTGGGCGGGCTGGTGAACGGCCCGGCTAAGGTCGCCTTGTGGCACACGTAGCAGCCCGTCGTCGGTACCAATCCAGAGCGTTTGCCGGGTGTCGCGGGCAAAAGACGTAATTGAGTTCAGTCCGCCACGCTTGCCAGGCTGGTAAAACACCTGTCGTGGCTGGCGTTCGCCCGGTTGGAGTTGGTACAGGCCCCTGGCTTCGGTGCCAATCCAGAGCGTTTGGTCGGGGGCTTCGTAAAACGCAACAATTCGGTTGCCGCTCGCCGGGCCGGGTAGCCGACCGTACTGCAATACCCGAAACGGGTCCTGCGCTACGTGGTAGAACGTACCACCCTGCGTACCGACCCAGCACGTGCTCTGCCGCCCTGCACCCAATGCCGTTACATTCGGCTCGGCCATAGGGCTTTCCGCGCCCGACAGCAGCTTAGCCCGAAGCGTATGTTTGTCGACAAAAAACAGACCCGCCCCCGGTGTTCCTACCCAAACGCCCTCCTGCTGCGCCAGCAATGCCGATACGCCCGTGATGGTGCGCCCACCTGCCCGCAACGGTACCCGAACGAAGTGTTCGGTTTGGCGGTCGAGGTAGCACACGCCCCCCGTGTACGTACCCACCCACAGGCGATCCTGCGCATCTTCGGCCAGCACCCACACGTCGCTGGCGGGCAGGCTGGTGCTGTCGCGCCGATGGTGTCGGTACGTAGTAAAACCGTAGCCATCGTAGCGGTTCAGTCCATCAGCCGTGCCCAGCCAAAGGAACCCCTGCCGATCCTGAATGATCTGCGTGATGGTGCTTTGCGATAAACCCTGGGCCGTTGTGAAGCGATGAAACGGCACCTGCCCCCGCCCTACCGTTGCCAATAGCCAGCTCACTATTGTCCACATTACGCGCTGTCGAGTGAAGCCGCACATAGCCATCAGGGTGCTGTTCATAGATCTGTAAAGAAATTAATGTAACTCACTCTGCTATATGTGAGCGATGATGCCCCGTTTTCAGTCAAAAAAATCCCGACAATATACTAATCGTATCCATTGCGAGTCAAGAATGCGATCATTCGCTCGAAAAATAACGCTTGCGGAATACGTCCAAGAAAATGCCGAAATCGTCTAACCGGCCCGCTATACGTTCATATACTTTTGGCCCGGCTGGGTTTGCCCCGCCCTAAACCCCTCCTCCTATGCACAAAAAACTACTCCCAACCTTATGTTGGCTTGTGGGCGCGTTACTAACTGCCGTCAGTGCGGTAACTGCCCAGCAGATTGTCGAGGTGCTGCCCCTCACCGACCGGATCGTCATGGTACACCTCGACGAAGGCTTTGTCAACAAACACACGCTCGGCCAGAAACGGGGCGATGAGTCGGTAGTGCGAACCGAGCTGAATGTCGGATTGGCCACCACGCTCACGACGTATCAGCTCAGCAGCACGAACGACCCGGCCTACGGTACGGCCAAAAGCCCCGTCGACCTGGGACGTAAGAGTAAGGGTACCGACTACGCTTTCCTGTGTCAGAACTGGGGACCGAACGGCTGCGTCAACACTGACGCCGACCATGCCAAAGAGCATTGGCTATATCTGTACCTGCCTACGCCCCTGCAACGCGGCAAAGCCTATACGCTCAACACCGGGGCCGTCGGCAGCAATGGTAGCACCTGGAACTTTACATACGATGAGAAAACCATCCGCTCGGAAGCCGTTCACATCAATCAGATGGGCTATAAACCCAACGCGGCTCTGAAGTACGGTTACGTCTATCACTGGCTCGGCAACAAAGGCGGGCTGGACCTGACCAACTACGCCGGTAAGGATTTCTGGGTGGTCAATACCGCGAACAATACCGTAGCATTTTCGGGCAAGCTGGTTTTTCGGAAGAGCAAAACGAATCCCGAAACCGGTCAGCCGACCGACTCGCCCAACGCCAACTTCAGCAGTGCCGACGTCTATGAGTGTAACTTCTCCGGCCTGACTACGCCCGGTACGTATCGGCTGGCGGTCGAAGGTGTTGGCGCGTCATTTGAGTTTGCGATTGGCAACGACGTCTATACCGAACCGTTTACGGCGGTGATGAACGGGCTGTTCAAGAACCGCAGCGGCATTGCCATCACGGCTGGCCCCATCAGCGACCACAACCGCCCGGCACCGCACAACCCTGGCGTTACGCCGGGCTTCAGCAACCGGCTGTTCTACAGCACGGCACGAGCCGCCGATTACGTGACTGATGGCGGCAGCAGTGCCGAGCGAGCTACGGCCAAAGCCGCGTTTGAAGCTGGTAAGAAAGGCAATATCAACACCTGGGGCTTCTACCAGGATGCGGGCGACTGGGACGGGTACTTCTCGCACTCACGCGTGCCCGCCGACCTGCTGTTTCTGTACGAAAGCTTCCCGACGAAGTTTACCGACAATAGCCTGAAATTAGCCGAAACCGGTAACGGTATACCCGATCTGCTCGATGAAGCCCGCTGGTTGCCGCGTTACTACAAACGTACCAAAGACGCCATCGTAGCCAACGGCTGGGGCGACGGGGGTGTGGGTGGCTCGCGTATTTTCGGTGATCTCTGGGGGGGCGACGAGCGGCCCGACGGTACAACCAAAGCCTCCTGGACCGATACCGACCGCGACTGGTACGTATCCGGGGCCGACGTCTGGACCACCTTCCGCTACGCTGGCTTAGCCGCACACATGGCCTACAACCTGAGCCTCGCTGGTGCTACCGATCCCGAAAACATCAACTGGCAGCAGGAAGCCATCGACGCCTACGCCTGGGCACTGAGCAAACAAACCCCCGCCGACGAAACACCCAAAGGCGATTACGTGCTGCGCTACGACCGGCTCTACGCAGCCGCCATGCTCTACAAACTAACCGGCACCGAAGCGTATCATACGCAGTTCAAAACCGATTTCAACGCGCTGGACCTGAACGGCATCGACCTACAGGACGACGGGCGACTGGGGCTATGGGCCTATGCTACGTTGCCTGCCAACCGCACTGCTGACGCTACGATTCTGGCCGCCATCCGGGCAAAGGCCGTCAGCACGGGCGATGAGATTCTGGTGAACTCGGCCAACAGGCGGGCGGCTCGCTGGGGCGGCAACTGGTTCTTTCCGATGCTGGTGGGGCAGGGCACGTCGCCCATGATTACACAGGGCATTATGGCGTATTGCGTATTGCGTGGCAACAACCCGGCCAAAGCCAGCGAGTACCTGCCCTACATTGCCACCACCGCCGACTATTTCTTAGGCAACAACCCGCTCAACCAGACGTGGGTAACGGGCATGGGCAAGCGCTACCCCCGCGAGTTGTTCCACATGGATGGCTGGTATAGTGGGGCCACCAACACTACCCGCAGCGGCATCGTACCCTACGGACAATGGCGCACCAGCAACCCCCGCCCGGCGCAAATTGGCTGGTGGGACATTCACTGGGCCGAAAAAACCATCACGCCCGCCAACCTCGACACCTGGCCCGGCCACGAACGCTGGTTCGATCAGCGACCCACGCCCCTCTCGTCGGAGTTCACCGTACACCAGACGCAGCGGTGGTCGATTATGGCGTTTGGTTTTCTGAATGCCGTGGAAGAGCCGCCGTTCACGGGCGTACCCGTAACGGGCGTAACGATAAACCCCACTAATCTTACCGTCGTGCTGGGTCGAACCAGTTCGGCAACGGCCACGGTACAGCCCGGCAATGCGACCAATCAGGGCGTTACGTGGAGCAGCAACAACACCGGCGTGGCAACAGTCGGCTCCGATGGCACCATCACGGGCGTGGCCGAGGGCAGCGCGGTAGTGACCGTAACGACCGCCGAGGGTAATTTCAGCCAGGCGGTGAACGTAACGGTAGTGCGCCGGGCCGTAACGGGCATTAGTGTATCGCCCACCTCACTCACCGTCCGGGTCGGACGCACGGGTAGCCTCTCGGCTACGGTACAGCCCACCGATGCCACCAACGCCAACATTACGTGGAGCAGCAGCAATACCAGCGTAGCAACTGTCGCTAACGGAGTTGTAACGGGCGTAACCGAGGGTACGGCCACGATCACCGTTACGACCGCCGACGGTAATTTCCAGCAGTCGGTGAACGTAACGGTATCTCCGCTGGTGGGCTTTACATGTTCCGGCAATCTCGCGGTCAACGGCGACGTAGAGGCACCGGACATCACGGCAGGGGCGTCTACGACCAACTCCGGCTTCCAGTCGTTCGGTAATGCTACGCTTGCCGACGATGCGGTATCGGGTGTGCAGGCCATCAAGCTCAGCAACTACATGCACCAGATTATCTTTAACCCGGCGATCAAAAAATATACGTTGCGGGTAAAGATCAAGCGGCAGGGCAACACCAACTACGCGGGTATGAAGCTGGCCTTCCAGAACAGCGCGAATCAGGAACTGCCGGGCGCAATCGAAACCAATATCACCAATACCGACTATCAGGAGATTGCGCTTGGCCCGCTGGATGCCCCGGCAGGTGCTGATAAGCTACTGATGCAATTCTTCGTAGGCGGGGGTTTCCTGCTCATCGACGACGTTTGCCTGACCGCACAGGACATTGCCGACACGCAGGCACCCAGCACACCAGCCAACCTGAGCGTGGTAAATGCCCTCAGCCAAAGCGTACAACTCGGCTGGACGGCCTCGACCGACAACGTAGCGGTGACGAAGTACGAAATCCACCAGAACGGCACCAAAGTGGGCGAAAGCACTACCAACGCCTTCTCGGTAACGGGCCTTACCGCCGGTACGTCGTACACGTTTACGGTGAAAGCGTTCGACGGGGCCGGGAACGTATCGAGCGAAAGTAACGCGGTTACGGCCACCACCCTACTCAGCGATCCGCGCTACGAACTACTGCCCACCGACGACAAAGACAACGACGGTAACGGCACCCGCGCTACGGTAAATCACAGTCAGTTTACGAACGCCTACTACAAGTTCAACCTTGCGGGCGTGTCGGGCACCCCTACCCGCGCCCTGCTGCGACTGAACAAAACCGACGGGCGGGCTATGCTGGCGTACCTCGGCGTCTTTGCCGATGATCAGGACGGTTGGACCGAGACCGGCAGCACCAATCCGCAAAATGCCACAACCATCAGCACGCGTTACCTGCCGTCGGGTACAGGGTCGGTTATCGAGTTCGACGTAACGAATTACGTATTGGCTGAGTTGGGCGCGGGACGTAACAAAATTGCGTCGTTTCAGGTCAACAACCACATCGGTAACTGGGTGAGTCTGGGTACGAAGGAAAACGCCGGGCCGAAGCCGCAACTAATCATCAGCACGGCGGCCTTTACCGACAGTCAGGCACCGACGGCCCCCACGGGCCTGACTGCGACCGAACAGGCGCAAACGGGCTTCAGGCTGTCGTGGGCCATCGCTACCGATAACGTGGGTGTCATAAGCTACGAGGTTTTCAACGGGGCGAACAAGATCGGAACCGTATCGGCGGAACTGCAAACGCTGCTCGTCAAGAATCTGACGTCCGGTACCGGCTATTCGTTTACGGTGCGCGCGGTCGATGGCGCGGGCAACGGTACGTCCAGCGCGGCCCTTGCAGTGACAACGGCGGCAGCGTCGGCCACGAGCATCGTGATGACCACCACCGACGACACCGGCACCCCCGACAACGCCATCGGAACGGCCCCCTACGCTACGTTGAGCCAGTGGAACAACTCGTTTGCCCGCTTCGACCTCGCCAACGTACAGGGCACTGTCTCGAACGCCAAACTGCGGCTGTTTGCGCCTAACGCCATCACAATGACGCTGAAAAACGCATCGACCAAAAGCTGGTCTGAGCGGAACCAGAGTTCGCTACCCTCGCCCACTGACCCGGTGCTGAAAACGGCTTCGTCGAGCACCAATAATACGTATGTCGAGTTCGACGTAACGGACCTGGTGCAGTCGGTACTAACGGGCGACAAATTGCTGTCGTGGGCCATCAACCACACGGCGGGCAACTGGCTCTCCTGGCGAACCAAAGAAGATGCCGTCAATATTCCGCAATTGGTACTGACGCTCGTTGGTGAAACCGCGCCTACAGTGGCTCCCACGTTTAGCGGACTGCCCGCATCTGGCACAGCTTGTACCGGAAGTAGCACTACGCTCACGGCGAGTTGCGCCAGCGGTGCTGTTACGTGGCAGGGAACACCCCAGGGCACCATCAGCGGGGCAGCCATCGTCTTGCCAACCGCAGCCGGAACGTATAACTACACAGCGGTTTGTGCGAATGCAGCCGGTTCGGGACCATCGGCTACTACCAGTTTGACGCTCAGTACGCCGGCAGCTCCCAACTGGGCCAACGCAGGCGGGCAGCAGTCGGCTACGGTGACGCAGAACGCCAGCAGCGTTACGTTCGTGGCAACCAACTGCACGGGCCAACTCAACTGGACAGGTCCCAACAGTACATCGGGCACGGGCAGCATCATCGTCTCTACGTCGCAGACTGGTACGTTCGTCTATGGCGGCACGTGTTCTATTGGCTCGTGTGTGAGTAGCCCGGCCAACGTGACGGTAACAGTAATGGCTCCTGCCCTGAAAGTACAATACGCCGACGGCGACAACGGGCAGTTGACCAATAACAACATCAAACCGTACTTACGCATCGTCAACGACGCTAATACGCCCGTTCCGCTCGGCGACCTAAAAATGCGCTACTGGTTTACGGCGGAAAACTTTGCCGACATCAACACCTGGATCGACCACGCACAACTGGGCAACAGCTACGTGCAGATGAAGTATTTCCGTACTGAACAGCCTCGCTCTGGTGCTGATGGCTATATCGAGTACAGTTTTGCACAACTGGCGGGCGACCTGTGGGCCAACGGCAGTACCGGCCCCATTCAGTCACGTTTTGCCAACAAAGACTGGGCCGAGCTCAGCGAGGCCGACGACTATTCGTACCGGGCGGGCAGCAATTACGCCAACCACGACCGTGTTACACTTTACCGCAAAGATGCGCAGGGCAACTGGCAACTAATCTGGGGCACCGAACCAGCGGTAGTGCCCGCAGTGCAGGGTGTACGGGTGCTTACGTCGAGTCAAAGCAGCGGTGCCAACGCCATCAGTACGTTTCTGAAGATAGAAAATACCGGCAACGTACCGATCAGGTACGAAGACCTGAACGTGCGGTATTGGTTTACCAGCGAAGGCGGCAGCGCGCTTACCTACTCGCTCGATTACGCCAAACTGGGCAACGGCAACGTAACGAGCCAGTTTACGCGGCTCAACCCCGCCCGCACCAAAGCCGACGTATATGTCGAGATGGCGTTCAAACCCTCGCTGGGTTCGCTCTTTCCGCGCAGTAACACGGGCAACATACAGTACCGGATCAACAAAGCCGACTGGTCGAACTTCGATCAGGCCAACGACCACTCGTATCTGTCGGGTAGCACCTTCGCCGAGAACAGCCGCGTTACGGTGTATCACAAAGGGCAGTTGATCTACGGCACCGAACCCCCAGCCGCTGGTGGCCGACTGCCAGCTTCTGAAACAACCGATACCTGGGAGGCTCGCCTGCTGGTTAACCCCAGCCCAGACCGTGACATACGCGTGGAGATACGCGGAGCCGAAGGGCAATCGCTGCGGTTAAGCCTGACCGACATTCAGGGTCGGGTTGTTGCCGAGCAGCACATCGATGCAGCCGGAGCCGTAGAAGAACGCTCGCTCGACAGTGGCAGTCGCAACCCCGGTCTGTTTCTTTTACACGTCAATACTGCCCGGAAGTCGGTTACGTTGCGCGCATTGCGGCAGTGAGCCAGAGCTTATGTACGATTTTTTCTTCTGTAGTTCCATAGGTTACAGTAATGCATACAACCACGGGCCGGTATGGCTCGTGGTTGTTTTTTGCCTTATGCAATCTTGTTTCGGTTTTTGCTTGCGCCGTAGGCCCTCATATACTATATTTGCACTCCCAAATCAGGGGAAACCGCTCCCGTAGTTCAATGGATAGAATTATGGTTTCCGGTACCATCGATAGGGGTTCGAATCCCTTCGGGAGCACTTACAAAACGCTAACTTGTTGATAGTTAGCGTTTTTTGTATTTATAAGCTCGTCACAGACGTTTGGTTTTTCCCTACCCCGCCAGCACCCGCAACGCCTTCACCAACGCATCTACGTCGGCTAATGACGTAAACAAGCCGGGGGTAATGCGCACACCCTGAACACCCGCCGGTTCATTGTCGATGGCAACGGTCCAGATACCAAAGCGACTGAGCAGGGTTTTGGCGAGCGTAGCTGGTGGCATGCCTACTACGCCCACGTTGGCAATAGCGCAGGCCCGCAGCGGGTCGGCGGGGGTGTTGAGCCGGATATTAGACAGGTTCCGCACCGGTTCGGTCCAGTGGCGTTGGAGGTAGCGCAACCGGTTTTCTTTAAGCGACCCCCCTAAGCGATTGTGGTAGGCCACGGCGTCGGCAATGGCGAGGTCGGTATGCACGGGGTGCGTGCCCGTATGGTTCAGTTTGCGGATATCGTCGTCGGCAAAGCTACTGTCGCCAAACAACGGCCACAAGCCCGCAATCCGGTCTTTACGGACGTAGAGCATACCCGCCCCCAGCGGTACACTCAGCCATTTGTGCAAACTGCTGGCATAATAATCGCAACCCAGTTCATCAACCCGAAACGGGATATGTGCCAGCGCGTGCGCCCCATCGACTATCGTCTGAACACCCTTTTGCCGGGCCATCGCACAGATTTTCTTCACGGGCAAAATCTGACCCGTGATATTAATGATATGGCTGATTAACAGCAGTTTGGTGCGGGGCGTTAGGGCACGTTCGTACAGGGCAACCAGTTCATCGTCGGAAGTTGGGTGATTGGGCACCGAAACGATGCGGTTTACAACGCCGTACCGACGCGCCTGCAACCGGAACATGTCGAGCATGGCCCCGTAATCCTGTAGAGCCATAACAGCCTCATCGCCGGGTTTCCAGTCGAGACCGGCAATTACTGTATCGATGGATTCGGTTGTATTTCGGGTGATGATCAGTTCACTAACAGAGCAACCCGCCACTTCGGCCACGAGCCGCCGGGCTTCGTTCTTATCCTCGAACTGCCGCGTCCGCATATAATATGAGCCTTCGCGGTTTACGGCGCCAATATGTTGCCGAAACGCGTCGAGCGTAGTTTGCGGCTGAATACAGTAATAGCCGTTTTCGAGATTGATGTAGTCCGGTTTGAGCGCGTAGCCCCGCCGAATATCTGCCCAGAACGTTTCGTCGCGGACCAGATCGGCTACGGACGTGTTCGGCAACTCAGGGAGGGTTTTGAGCAGGTCGGGCAGCAAAGGCAGGCCAAGCGAAGCCCGCAAAAAGTCGGTTCGGGTCATGGCGTCGTGACGATAGACTACTGCAATTTCTGATTTTCCTTATGACGGGTGGCGTCGCGAACGTTCTTTTTTTCGAGATTTTTCTGAAACGCTTCCGTCAGGTCAACGCCTGTTTGGTTAGCCAGGCAGATGAGTACCCACAGCACGTCGGCCATTTCGTCGCCGAGGTCTTTGGCTTTGTCCGATTCCTTTTCCGACTGTTCGCCGTACCGTCGGGCAATAATCCGGGCCACTTCGCCGACCTCTTCGGTCAGCATTGCCATATTGGTCAGTTCGTTGAAGTACCGCACACCAACGGTCCTGATCCAGCCATCGACAGTAGTTTGGGCTTCTTGTAGGGTCATAAATGGGCCGATTAGACGTAAGCCCGAACATACAAAAAATAGATTGGTTTGGGCTTACGCGGGCGATTCAAAAGACCGATAAAAAATAATTCATGCGTGAGAGTTGGTTGTGTTTCTTTTTTACTTTGTTTTGCAAAGTACTTTTAATAACATAAAAAATGAATGCCGACTCTCAATCGTCTGTACCGGCTTTAGACCGGGTTAACCAATGGGTACGCACATCTACCATGCTCAAAATCATAGTTGTAGGCATTCTTGTATTGGTGTTGCTGGTGCCAACGAGCATGGTACAGTCGCTGATTACGGAGCGCGAACAAACCCGTACCGACGCCGTAAAAGAGGTCAGCGATAAATGGGGCAATGCCCAAATTATTGCCGGGCCGGTCCTGAGCGTACCGTTTACGGTTATCGAGAAAGACGAGAAAGGCCGCACTACCACCCGCACCGACTACGCCCACGCCCTGCCCGACGATCTCCAGATTACCGGCTCCATACAGCCGGAGCAACGCAACCGGGGCATCTATTCCGTTATGCTGTACAATACCCGGCTCACGGTTCGGGCTACGCTGAAACGCCCGCTGGCGGAGCGATTGGGCATCGACGAACGTGCATTGCAGTGGGATAAAGCCATTATTTCGCTGGGCGTGACCGATATGAAAGGCATTAAAGATACCATTCGGATGCAGGTCAACGGCAAGTCGCTGGTGGTGGAGCCGGGCATTCCGACCAACGACGTGCTGCGGTCGGGGGTGAGTGCATTGCTGCCCGCCGACGCCACCGACATCCGTTTTACGTGCGACCTGAACCTGAACGGCAGTACAGAACTGAGCTTTCAGCCGTTTGGCAAACAAACGACGGTTGCGCTTACCTCGCCCTGGGCCACGCCAAGTTTCAGCGGGGCGTACCTGCCCGACGAGCGCGACGTGAAAGCCGACGGTTTCCGGGCGTCGTGGAAGGTGTTGCAGTATAACCGCAATTTCGCGCAGCAGGGCGTTGGCCCGTTCATGGACGCCGTGACAGCAAATGGACAGCCGCAGTTGGCAACCGACAACACAGCCTTTGGCGTCAAGCTATTGCTGCCCGTCGATGAGTATCAGAAAACCACCCGGTCGGCCAAATACGCTATCATGTTCATTCTGATTACGTTCTCAGCGTTTTTCTTCGTAGAGATACTGAATCGACAACGGATTCACCCGATTCAGTATTTGCTGGTCGGGTTCGCCATTTGTCTGTTTTATGTACTGTTGCTGGCTATTTCAGAGCATCTGACGTTCAATCTGGCCTATCTGATTTGCTCGGTGGTGGTGCTGGCTCTGATTTCGTTTTACGTCCGCTACGTATTCCAAAACGCCCGACTGACGGGCCTGTTTACGGCGGTGCTGGCTCTGCTCTATGGCTTTTTCTACTCGCTGCTACAACTTGAAGATTACTCGCTGTTGTTGGGCAGTGTGGGCCTGTTGCTGATTCTGGGGACGATCATGTACCTCACCCGCAACGTGAACTGGTATAAGGCGTATGAGGGATAAGTTAAAAATGAAAAGTGAAAAGTTGGCTGACGCATGCAAGTTCTTTTTGCGTCAGCCAACTTTTCACTTTTCATTTTTAACTATTCACTTTTCATTCCCTCTCCGGCACGAATGTCAGCGACGAAAACTCATCTTCTACGAACACTTCCTGCGCGAGACCTTGTAACTGACTGGCCGTTACGGCATTGATGTCGTTGAAAATGTCGTTTAGAGATTCTACGCGATCAATGTCGAGCAGGCTTTTTGCCATCATCAGCATAAAGCTGTTGTTGCTTTCTTCGGCCATAGCCAACTGCCCAATCAATTGCTCTTTGGTCTGGTGCAGTTGCAGCGTCGTGAGGGGCTGGTCGCGGAGTCGTTTTAGCTCTTTACTGATCAGCGACTGTGCTTTATCGACTTTCTTCGGATCGGTGCCGAAGTAAATGCCCAGAAAACCCGTGTCTAAATACGGCGTATAGTTGGCATCGATAGAATACACAAGACCGTATTTTTCGCGCAGGTTGAGGTTCAGCCGCGAGTTCATGCCGGGACCACCGAGCAGGTTTACGAGCATAAAAAACGGCAGTCGGCGCGGGTCGGTCAGGCCGTAGGCGGGGCGACCGATAGCGCACTGAGCCTGCGTAATAGGCCGCTCTACACGGTCCTGACGCGGCACGTAGTCGGTCGGGGTTCGGCGTTGCCGGGCCGACTGCTGCGTAGGCACGTCGCTGAAATACCTTTCGGCAATTTTCACCACCTGCTTAAACGGCAAATTGCTGACCGACGCAAAGACAATCCGGCGCGTGTCGTAGTTTTCGGCAATGAACCGCTGAAGGTCTTCGCGCCGGAACGAACCAACCGTGTCGGTGGTTCCCAGGATGTTGGTTCCCAGCGCATGGTTTGGGAAAATCAGCGCATCGAAATCATCCTGAATGGCATCTTCGGGCGAGTCGTAATACATCGCCATCTCTTCGAGGATAACACCCCGTTCGCGTTCGATTTGTTTTTCGGGAAAAATCGAATGGAACGTAATGTCGGCCAGAAGTTCAGCCGCTTTCTCGAAGTGCGCACCCAGAACGGACGCATGAAAACAGACTTTTTCTTTGGTTGTATAGGCATTTAATTCGCCCCCAACCGTTTCAAGTCGGGTAATAATATGGTACGATTTCCGCTTTTCCGTACCTTTGAAAGCCATATGTTCCCAAAAATGGGCTATTCCCTGCTGATGCGGCTGTTCGTCGCGGCTACCAATGTCGAGCATGATACCGCAGTGTGCAATCTGCGTATGCGGTATTTGACGATGGGCGATGCGGATTCCATTGGGCAATGTATGTACTAAATAATCTTCCATTCGTAGGTATTGACGCGCTCGGCGTACTGATGATAACCGCAAGCACTCCGCCCCGGTTCCTGATTATTCAAACGGCGTTTATCGGCGACGTTATTCTGGCTACGGCCCTGCTCGAACAACTGCACCAGGCCCGCCCCGATGCCCGCATCGACCTGCTCGTTCGTCGGGGCAACGAGGGGTTGCTGGCAAACCATCCGTTTCTGAACGAGGTGCTAATCTGGGAAAAGAAAACGAATAAATACGGCAGTTTATGGCAGTTGCTGCAAACAATTCGCACCCGCCGGTACAACGCCGTCCTGAACCTGCAACGCTACGGCACTACGGGCTTACTGACTGCATTTTCGCGGGCTGAAATCCGCATCGGCTTCAATAAAAATCCGTTTTCGCGCTTTTTTACACACCGCGTTGAGCATCGGTTCGCACCGGGCGTGCACGAAGTTGACCGCAATGCGCAGATGTTACACGCCCTCACCCTCACCCCCGGCCCCTCTCCCAGAACGGGAGAGGGGAGCAATACTCCAGGCAGTTCCCCCCTCTCCCGTTCTGGGAGAGGGGCCGGGGGTGAGGGTACACGCCCAAAACTCTACCCGTCGCCCGCCGACTATGACGCCGTAAAATCCTATCAGGCGCAACCGTACGTATGCATTGCACCCACGTCGGTCTGGTTCACGAAACAATACCCCGCCGAACGCTGGGCCGAACTGATTGGCGCATTGCCGGATACAACAATGGTATATCTGCTGGGAGCACCTGCTGATGTTGCCGCCTGCGAACACATTCGTGAACAATCGCAACAGGCGAACCGGGTAGTAGTTCTGGCAGGACAATTGAGTTTGCTACAGTCGGCGGCTTTGCAACAGGGGGCGGCAATGAACTATGTGAACGATTCGGCACCGCTGCATTTATGTTCGGCAATGAACGCGCCAACAACGGCGGTGTTTTGCTCAACGGTGCCGGAGTTTGGGTTTGGGCCACTGGCCGACGTGTCGCGGGTGGTGCAGGTGCGGGAGCCGCTGGAGTGCAAGCCGTGTGGGCTACATGGGCGAAAAACCTGCCCGCTGGGGCATTTTGAATGCGGCTGGGGTATTTCTGTCGACGAACTGGCGCATTTATAAACGTACCACCCACCCCGTAACACCTTTGGCCGCACGCACTAACTGAAACGTACCGACAGTTGCCAGCACCTCAACCGCCGAGCCAACAGGCACGGTTGTGATAGTAGCCGCTGAAGGGTCGGCGGCATCGAGCAGGTTAGTGGGTTCGGTCAGTGTCAGGCGTTGCAGGGGGCGCGTAGCATTTTCGAGGGTGCTGCCCGCCATGTAGCCCACTTGTCCGTCGGAAAGTTCAACCCGGGGCCAGGCTTCCGTGCCGCCAATGATTGTCAGGGCCGTGGCTTTGGGCAACTCCCGCACAATAGGCGCGTCGGCGGTGGGGCTGAAGCGAAGGGCAGAACGGGCAGCCAGTACACGCACCGAATCGCCAAGCCGGGCCGGGTTGGGCAGCACCTGTCGCGCCGGACCACGACCGAGCCGGATAAATGGTAGCGGATCGGTTGCCCCCTCAGAGAAGCCATAAATGCCAAAATGAAGGTGCGGACCCGTGGTGCGGGCATTGCCGGTATTTCCTATAAACCCGATGGTATCGCCCACCACTACACGCTGCCCGTTGGCTACGTTCCAGCGGTCGAGGTGGGCGTAGTACAGCCGGATGTTGCGTTCAGTATCGGTTAGAAATGCTACGTTTCCGCCCAGTTGGTTTGTGCCCACGCCCGACACAATGCCGTTGACCGAAGCCAGCGCAGGCGTTCCCTTAGGCGCGAAAATATCGACACCTTCGTGCCGCCGACGTCCGCCATCGCGCGGAACACCGAAGAAACTGCTGATCTGCCGACTGTCGCGGCCCTGCACGGGAAACGCCAAAGCCGGTTCGCGCGTAATTGAAATTGTGTAGCGGCCCGTTCGGAGCAGTTCGGGCTGAATCCGAATCAGATAGGTTTGCGTTCGGCGCGGTTCCCAGGCCAGCACGTTGGTATCAGCTTTCGACGACGCCACCAGACTAACCCGGTCGCGGCTTTCGAGGGCAAACACGTCGATAAATACCTGCGCCGACTTCTGCCCCTGCGTTTCGACCCGAATCAGCAGCTTATCGCCCCGTTGCGCGTCGAGCCGGTAGCCCACGGCAAAGGCACGACTGGCCGAAAAATAGCCACTTTCGCGATACGGAACAGTGATACGGAGCGAGTCGCGGAGGGCACGATCTCCGGCGGCTAACCAGTCGGAGCCGAGGGCGGTGCGGTCGAGTTTAGCCTGTTTGAGCGATTGGCCGTACTCTTCGCGGGGCGACGACGACCGAAAAAGCGTTGACCCCGGCCCAATGCCTGTGCAGGCGGCAACCCAGCCGGTTAGCGCAACAATTATGAAAAAACGAAGTATGTTGTTGAGAAGCATATTAGTTCTGTAGTATTAAACGACTTTCTGGCGATCATATTTCAGCCGCGACAGATACACGACCATCAGCAAACCGATCAGGATACCGACCATTGGCAGCAGGAGCGCAAGCAGGGCCGAGCCAGCGTAAATACTGGCACTGATTAAAAAACCATTTTGTACCATGCGGACGCGCACGTCAGCCGCCGGACGTTTCAGCAGCCGGTAATCCGTTGTTGCATGCTTCCACATCAGGGAGAACGTGCCCGCAATGGCACCAAACAACAGCATCGTAAATGCCACAGGCAGTTCGTCGGCTGACGTAGAAATGTAGGTAGCGAGTACGTTCGTGGCGAACGGAATCAGGCTGGTCAGGAGCAGCAGCAAGCCGTTGAGATACAGAAACATAGCATCACTCCGGCGAATCACGTTGAACATGCGGTGGTGATTCACCCAGATCACGAAGATGGTAGCAAAGCTGAGCAGGAAAGCTACGTAAGCAGGCCACTGCTTCAGCAATTCCCAAAAAAGGGTTCGGCTGGTGTATTCTTCCTTGAACTCTGGTGCTTTCAGTTCAAACGTCAGCAGTGTAATGATAATTGCCAGTACACCATCGCTGAACGCTTCCATGCGCACGGTTTCATTCTCCTGAAAATCGGCCATTTATCGTTTGTTGAGTAGTCACCTGAACAACGATGCAGTGCTCAAAAAGTTAAGTGTCGATTGTTAGCAAATTTTTCAAACAAAGAAAAATCGCTTATGTTCACGGAGTAGACATTTACGCAACCAACTGTTTTATGGAAAGCCAGGCTAAGCTGGCGGGTCATGCGGCCCACCCGATTCTGATTGTGTTTCCGTTGGGGTTACTCTCTACCTCTGTTCTTTTCGATGTAGTCTATCTGCTCACTAATAATCCCACATTCGCGCAGGTTTCATACTGGATGATTGTGGCTGGCCTTCTGGGCGGGCTGGTAGCTACTTTGCCCGGCTGGGTCGATTGGTTCGCTATTCCCTCCAGAACGCGGGCCAAACGCATTGGTCTGGCACATGGCATGGGCAATGTGCTGGTCCTGATTTTGTTTGCCATTAGCTGGCTCTTTCGACGCGACGAAATCAGCTATGCGCCCTCAGTCATTGCGCTGGTGGTGTCGTTCGTGGCTTTTGCTTTGGTCGGATTTACGGGCTGGCTTGGTGGCGAATTAGTCAACCGGTTAGGCGTGGGTGTCGATGATGGCGCACACCTCAACGCACCAAACTCACTTTCTGGTCGCCCGGCAACGGACATCGACGGAGAAGGCGGGCGTATCACCGATACGGAAGAACATAGCCGATTTGCGTGAATTTACCCCCGCCCCCGCATGGCGAAAAAATACACGGGAATACCCAGCCCGGCAATTAGCAATCCCATGCCGGTGTTGAAGGTCTTCGTATACAGCAGAATAACGCAGATCAGCAGCGTGGCCCCGATGTACAGGGCTGGAATGAACGGATAGCCAAACGCCCGGTAGGGCCGCTCGGCGTTGGGTTCAGTGCGCCGAAGCCGAAACAGCCCGGCAATGGTAATCATGTAAAAAATCAGCGAGGCAAAAGTGCAGTAGTCGAGCAAATCGCCATAACGCCCCGACAAACACAGCACCGACCCCCAGATGCACTGAAACCAGAGTGCTTTGCCCGGCACGGCGTTCTTGTTTAGTTCGGCGGCCTGTTTCAGAAACAGGCCATCTTTTGCCATCGCATAATACAGCCGCGCCCCGGCCAGAATCAGGCCGTTGTTGCAGCCAAACGTCGAAATCATAATCAGCACGGCCATTACAGCCACAGCCACGTCGCCAAACAGCGTCGATACGGCGGCAGTGGCTACACGGTCGGCGTCGGCAAACTGAATGCCCCGGCCCAGAATATCAGTAGCCGTGGGCGACCCTTTCAGCGGCAGCATCGACAGGTACGACACGTTGGCCAGGAAATAAATCACTGTTACGATGAGTGTTCCGAACAACAGGGCCAGCGGAATATTCCGGCGTGGGTTCTTGATTTCGCCCGCAATGAAGGTGACATTGTTCCAGGCATCTGCCGAAAAAAGTGAGCCAATCATCGACGTGCCAAACGCCAACAGCAGAGCCAGCCCCGCCAGCGGCACCACTGAGCCATCGGCAGCAGTCGTCGTGGCGTTCCAGGCATCGGCGAAGTTAGCCGACAACTGCCCACTTTGCGTACCAACGGCAATGCCAATGACAATCAAGCCGAGTAACGAAATCAGCTTGGCCGACGTAAACAGATTTTGCACCAGTTTCCCACTCTGCACGCCCCGGCTGTTGAGCCACGTCAGCAGCACCAAACTGGCAATGGCAAACAGCGACCCCGCCGAAATTTTCACCGGCCCCAGCATAAAAAGCACATTTTCAGGGCTTAATGACGGTATAAACACGGCGGTGTATTTGGTGAACGCAACCGCTACGGCGGCAATGGTGCCGGTTTGAATGACCATGAAGACCGTCCAGCCGTAAACGAAGCCCGTTAGCGACCCGAATGCCCGCTGAATATAAATGTATTGCCCGCCTGCTTTCGGCATCATGCCCGCCAGTTCGCCGTAGCTGAGCGCAGCCGCCACCGTCAGTACGCCCGTCAGCACCCAGAGCATCAGCAGCCAGCCCGACGAGCCGAGGTTGCGGGCCATATCGGCAGTGACGATAAAGACGCCGGAACCAATCATGGAACCAGACACAATCAGGGTGGAGTCAAGTAGACTCAGCGAACGCTTGAACTCGGTTTTTTCTTCGGCCAGAACTTGATCTTGCATACAGGAAGACAATAAGTGTACAAGAAGCGTAAGTTTCGCCGAAAATCCAACGGTTGCCCAATCAGAAGCGGACCACCAAACTCGCCCCCGACATACCGAGCGTTGAGTAGGGCCGTATCTCCCACGATACTTTCTGCTTTAATGCCCGGTTGTAGTACTGCACCGCCCGCAGAAACGAATCACCCCGGCCACGCGGCCCCGACAGGGCCGCTATCAATCCGATACACATCGAAATAGTCCCGCCAATCATCAGCCCACGCCCGTTGGGTATGTTGGGCAGTTCGGTAGGCGGACTACCCACCGGAAAAGTTGCGGCTGTAGTGACGGGGCGCGACACCATTACGGCGGGTGTTGCATTGCCACTTACGGTGGTGCGGTAGCCCTTATGCGGCCCCGACTGGCAGGTGTATGTAAACGTTCCATTACCATTGCCGGTCCCGATCCAGGCACCGCAGGCCGTCATATCAGGCACTAACTGCGTAGTTGTAACGGGTTGTGCGGGCTGCTGATACCAGTTGTTTCGCCGTTCGCGCAACTGCCGGTCATACGAATCAGCCTGCACAGCTCCAATCGTGAGGGCAACGAGACCGGGCCAGAAAAATATAGCGGCAAGCGTCCCGGCTTCGCGCTGCCCCCGCACCAGTTGATTATATACGATATGTTCGCGCTCCACGTCAGGATCATTGAGTTTCAGCATAACCGGCCAAAGTTCGCGTTCGGGGTCCTGCACGTCGATACCGTCGTAGGTGTAGGTACGCTGAATAGCGGTGCTTACCCACGAGCGGTTGCCATAGGTAATGGGTATCTCGCGAAATTGAATCGGTTTGAGCGAGTCGGAAAGTGGCAAGGGCAACGATCCCGTTTGCGCCAGCACCGCTAATGGGCTGACCAGGAGGGCGGCAAAAAGACTGCGTTTCATGGCTGTGGCTTTTTTTGAGGAAATGTATCAACTAATGAATACCCTTTCATTAAAAACCACTAAACAGCTCATTAAAAAGCGGTTAGAACACTTCTCCGAAAATTTGCGTGTCTTGTCGTAATTACGATCCTCACCGCACTTCTACCTCATCGACCGCCATCTGCGCCGACTTGCCGGGGTTACGCATCGTGGCCGGAACGCTGCCCACGCTGCGGGCCACGATGCGCACGTAGCGGGCGGTGGTGGGCGCAAAGTCGAATGGGAGCCGCACGAAGGCGCGTTTGCCGTTTTCGGCGGGGTTGGTTTTGAAGGTGTCGATGGGCCGGAACGTCTGCCCATCGTCTGAAACGGCAATTTCGACCTGTTTGGGCAGGCACATGTTCTTGGCCGTATATTTCAGAAAACCCACCCGAACGCCCTGCACCGGCTGCGACTGACCGAGGTCGATGACCACGCCAAAATCGTCGGCAAACGAAACCACGTCGGCCACCTCGTAGCCGCCCATACCGCCCGTTTTGCCGTCGGTGAGCAACTGCCCTTTGTCGGGTCGGCCAGTGGTCGGTGCATACAGGTGTTTGTATGATTTGCCCGTCGCTTTCGAGACAATAAATTCTTTCTGCACTTTTGCCAACTGGTTCAGCGGCTTCGGTCCGTTGAAGGCCGCCACCCGAACAACCGTCGATTTATCGAGCAGCAGTGGTTTTTCATACCGCGCCGACTCGCCCGATGGTACGCTGCCATCGAGTGTATAGCGAATGTCGGGCACAAGCATATTGGCCGACAGAGCTACTTCTGCTTTTCCGTCGGGCGTGGGTTTGGCCGCGAAAGCCGGGTCGAAAAACGTGCGCGAATAGTTCACGTTCAGCCGGTCGAGCCGCTCGAAATGCGCGAGCAGCCGACGTGAGAAATCGTCATAATTTTTCAGCGCGAGGGGTGTCCAGGCTACTTCGGCCAGCGCAGCCGCACGGGGCCACGTCATATAGTCGGCCTGGGTTGCATTGGGAATGTATTCGGTCCAGAGGTTTCCCTGCACGCCCAGAATATACTGCTGCTGTTCGGGCGTCAGTTCGGCGGCTGTGGGATTGTATGAATAGGCCATCTCCAGCGGCAGTACACCCCCGAAACCCATCGGCTCCTGCGCCGGATCGCCCTGTAAATGATCGAGGTAGCAGTACGCGCCCGGTGTCATAATCACATCGTGACGCTGGCGGGCCGCTTCGATGCCACCTTTAGTGCCGCGCCAGCTCATGACCGTAGCATTGGGCGATACCCCCCCTTCCAGAATCTCGTCCCAGCCAATGATTCGACGACCTTTATTAGTCACAAACTTATCGATGCGGGTAATGAACCAGCTTTGCAGTTCGTGTTCATCTTTCAACCCTTCGCGCTTAATCAGTTGCTGGCAGAACGCACTCTTTCGCCAGGCATCTTTCGGGCATTCGTCGCCACCGATATGAATGTACTTGCCTGGAAATAGAGCCATTACCTCCGTCAGCACGTCCTGCAAAAACGCGAACGTCTTTTCGTTCGGGCAGAATACGTCGTTGAAAACGCCCCATTTGGTAGCGGGCTGGTAGGTTTTACTTCCGTCGCAGGAGAGTTCAGGATAGGCCGACAAAGCCGCGAGCGCGTGGCCCGGCATTTCTATTTCCGGCACTATGTCGATGTGTTTTGTGGCGGCATACCGAACCACCTCGCGCACCTGCTCCTGCGTGTAGAAGCCACCGTAGGGTTGCCCGTCGAACACCTGCGGGTCATAGTCGTCGTAGTGACCAATGAGCGTTTCGCGTCGGTTGGCTCCTATCTGCGTGAGTTTTGGGTACTTTTTAATTTCGATGCGCCAGCCCTGATCGTCGGTGAGGTGCCAGTGAAAGGTATTGAATTTATGCAGAGCCATCAAATCAAGTTGCCGTTTGATGAACGCTACCGGAAAAAAATGGCGGCTTACGTCGAGGTGAAGCCCCCGATAGACGTAGCGTGGGCGATCCTGAATGCGGCAGGCGGGCAATTTCACTGTCAGCGGCTGAGCAGCTACCGGTATAGACTGCGACCCACCACCCAGTACCGATGCGGGCAGCAGTTGATAGATTGTCTGCACGGCGTAGAAGAAGCCTCTCGGTGTAGTAGCCTCTACCGTAATCAGCTTATCGGTAACATCAAGTCGATAGCCTTCATTGCCCAAAACCGTATCGCGGACGGGCAAAAACTGAATGGCATTTGGTCCCGGCACAGCCATCCGATTTACAGTACGCACGGCTACGGTCAGGCCGCTGCTTCGACTGATTTGACTGGCAAACGTATCGGCAATGGCTTTCAACTCAGGCTGCGCTACGGGTACGAGCAGCGTAGTGCCAGACCGGAAGATAAATTCACCCGTTCGCGGTTCGAGCTGGGCCGGGCGTGGGATAACAGGATAACGGTCAAGAGTCTGACTAACAGCGGGATTCGAAATAAAACTAATCAACGCAGCCAATAAGGCCGTAGCAGCGAATTGTATGTACATTTTTTGAATCAGACAGTCGGGTTCGTTAGCCGACAAATGTACAAAATCAGGCATTGGCGAATTACACATGATGCACTGATAATTTATCTGTACCACGCTCACCGTGTAGCATTCGCTCTCGTCTAAAAATCTTGGCACGTTATTTGGTCAAATAGCGTTTAGTCACCCTCTTTCACAAAAACTCAATCTTTTTTATGGAAAATAATTCTTTTTTAGAAGATTCAGTAACAAATAGATTACCCCTAACGCAGCAATTAGCCAGTATTTTACAGGCTGCTGGGTTCAAGCAACGGGTCAGTTGGTTGATGAACACCGCTGACTACCTAACCTCCTGGAAAAACTTTATCCGTCTGGCTCTTTGTCTCGTCATCATCCTGTCAAACGTCGATGCTACACTATGGGCGCAGAGTTCGGGACGTGCTTCAGTGCGCGTTGTTAAGCAGGTTGATAAAAGTAAAGCCAAACAAGGCGACCTGCTAACATATACATTGGTCGTTACCAATTCAGGAACGGCCACCGCCAGCAATGTCATTGTTCGCGACTCCGTTTCAACGGGGCTAACGTATCGGCCTAACTCTGTTAGTGCACCTGTTGGAAGCCGTTTTGTGATTGGTTCGCCAATCAGCACCTGGACAATAACCGAGTTGACGGCTGGACGAAGTCTGACTATGACGATTCAGGCTATTGCCGACAGTTCGGGGGTTTTGTACAATACAGCTACTGTTGCCGGAGATACGGCCAAAGTCTGCACCTCGATCCCGCTACGGGTGTGCACGGGCGACGAGTATGTGTTTCGCCTGAGTGGTCCGCCCAACAAAAGCCGGTATCAGTGGTATCGGGATGGCGTTGAACTTACCGAGCAGACTACCAGCCAGTTAGACATCTCCAGAACCGGTAGTTATAGTTTAGTTGTTAATAATCTTGATGAGAAATGCCCGGATTATACCTGCTGCCCATTTATTGTTGAAGAGGTGGCTCCTCCTGCATTTAAAGCCCAAACGGTGGCCGTAAACTGCGCTCAGCCCCAGCCAAACGGACAACTTATCGTAAGCGATTTCGACCGCGCTCATACCTACCAGTATTCTCTCGGAACGTCGTTCAACGCAGATGCTTCGTTATCAGGTTCTGCCAGGAAGATACCTGAAAACGGCGTTATTGCCACTCAATTACCCGATCCAACGGGCAGTCAGGCTTATACTGTTCGCGTGTACAACGAGGCCGGCTGCTATACCGACCAAACCGTGAGCCTGTCGGCAGCGGGTTGTTGCTCGCTCACGGCTACGCCCATTGCCAGTGCCTGCGACCCGATTACCAACACCTATTCATCGACGGTTGTTGTGGCTCTCGCTCAGCCGATTGCCGGTACGCTTACCATTGCCGATGGTCCTCAAAGCACAACCATTGCCACCGCTACCGGCACCCGCCAGTACACGGCGGTGTTTACGGGCCTCATCGCCAGCGGAACCAGCCATACTGTAACGGCCCTGTTGACGAACTGCTCGCTAACCAGCACGACCTACGCAGCCCCGGCCTCCTGTACCCTCAGCCTGGCTCTAACCAACGTCAGACCGGGTGCTTGTGATACGCCTACCAATAGCTATACGGTCAGTGGGGAGCTTAGCCTGACCAATGCCATTGCCGGTACGGCTGTTTTCTCGGATGGCAGCAGTACGGCTACAGTGTCGGTCAGTGCCGGAACTACTTCCGTGCCGTTTACGCTTACGGGCTTAGTCAGCGGCACCGGATCGCACACGGTATCGGTTTCATATGCTGGCAAGTCGTCCAGTATAACGTATACCGCGCCCGTTAGCTGTTCAACCTGCCCCGTGCCCGTAATTGCCCTCGCCAATGCTTCGCAGACCGTTTGCGCGGGCGGCACAGCACCCGCACCTCTCTCAGTCAGTGTGGTGAGTGGAACCGTAACGGCCTACACCTGGTACGGACCATTGAGCAGCACGGCCACGGCGTTAACCACGCCCATTGTCTCGGCAACGAATGCTGCCTACCAGCCTGTTGGCGAGTTGAGCGCGGGCACGTATTACTACGCCGTTGTTCTGCAAAGCAATTCCGTAACGTCCTGCACAACCGTGGCTTACGCAAGCCTGACCGTTCAGCCCCAACCCAGCTTGGTACAACTTCCCATAGCGGCTTGTGCAAATCAGCCTGTCGATATTTTGACCTCGTTTTCTGTGACGGGCGGTTCGGGTACAACAAAGGTTTTTTCGACCAGCGGCAACGCACAAGCCAACACCAACGCTCTGACTAATACGGTGGTTTCGCTCTCAACTACCACCACGTTCTATCTGAGCGGCACTACGGCTTCCGGCTGCGTATGGTCGGGCGAGACAATCCTGCGGGTCAATCCGGTACCCAATGCAGGAACCAATCAGGTATTGGTCTGTGAAGGTCCAGCACCCACCAGCACCACACTCGCGGCCACGGGTGTTGAGCGGGGCGAGTGGCGGGCGGTGGTCGGCAATCCGGCGTCGGCCAGTTTCAGTAGCGGCACGGCTCTCAACACAACCGTATCGGGCCTGACCTCGCCCGGAACATACACGTTCGTCTTTAGCAGCCCCGAAAGTTGTAGCAGCAGCGTAACGGTGGAGGTTCCGGCCTGCCTGTGTGCGCAAAGTCTGAGCGTCTCGCGGGGTGAATGCAATACGGCCACCAATCAGTATGCCGTAACGGGCACCATCAGCCTGACCAACACGCCCGCCCGTAGTTTAACTGTTAGCGACGGTACGGCCACCGCCACGGTATCGGTCACGTCAGGGCAATCGACTGTTGCCTACAGCCTGACGGGTCTGCTGTCGGGGTCGGGCAGTCATACCATTACAGTTACCTCGTCGGTGTCGGGTTGCGGACCGCTGTCGGCTACCTATGCGGCCCCGGCTTCGTGTACGATTGCCCGCCCAACGCTGGCAATTAAAGACCCCTGCCGCTGTTTCAACGTTGAGTACGCGCCAGATGCGCCCAAGCGGTTGTATGAAGTCGTTGAAGTAACAGCCCAGCCGGGTCAATCGTGGCGCATTGTAGCGCAGACGGGTATGCTCAGGCCCGATACGCTCACCCGAACGTCGGTTCCGGTTGGTACAACGCTGACCGAAACACCGGGCGGTTCGGGCAAGTACCAGCTAACATTCACGCACGACGACGGTGTGGGCTACTCGCTGACGGTAACGAACGGGGTAGATAACCTCACGATTGCCAACCAGTGCCAGCTTTATCCATCTGTTACTACTACGATGCTGAGTGCATCTGTCTGTCAATCAGCCACGCCGGTTGCGCTGACAGCGACTGTCGGGGTGGCCGCTACCACGCGTTTCTTTTACGTCGACAAAACTACCGGTCAGCCCGTTACCATCACCGAGTTCAATCCGAGTCAGTTTACTGCCGGTGAGCTGGTAGCGATAAAAACGGAAGTGGTTCCGCAGAACCCGGCTCAGTGTAGTTTCACACTCGTGCAGTCGGTGCGTATCGATGCCAGTCCGAGTTTTCTGGCACGGATAACGCCGGTTTCCTGTACGGGCAATGTGGCCCAGGCCAACGGTCGGATTCAGCTTAGCCAGTTCCAGCCGGGCAGCACGTACCAGTACTCGCTTGGCAGCTCATTCAACGCCAACGCGTCGCTATCGGGCGGAGCGCAGGGCATTCCAGAGAATGGATTGATTGTAGACAATCTGGCAAATCCAACGCTGGCTCAGGATTATACGGTACAGGTGTCTAACCAGGCCGGGTGTACTGCCAGCCAGACCGTGCGTTTAGTACCAACTGCGTGCGTTTGCCCAACGGGTAACTGCATTCCGTTTACCGTACAGCAGATTCGGGGCGTTCGCCGACGGTAAGATTATACACTCAACAAAAACTCCTGCTTCTTTTCAGAGCAGGAGTTTTTGTTTTTCCGCGCCAACGTTGTACTTTTACGGTCTACTCAAATCGACCCGACTATTTTACGGGTCAGCATACCTTTGTCAACTATCGACACCAACCTCATTTTCAAGCTGGAATGCGGCCACTGACGTAGGCAGTGGAGAAGAAACAGAGAGACGAGCGGGCCGCGCTGAATACCGACCAACATTATCTGGTCAGGCCGTTTTCGGTCAGTGCGCATACCCATCGTAACCCACTCTCTGCATGAGACAACGAATTGTATTCCTTGCTGGTGTAAGCTGTTTGTTTGTAGGGCAGACCGTAGCCCCGGCCCAGCCAACGCCCGAACTGCTGGCCCTGAACACCCCGGCCCCGGTTCATTTTTGTGGTGAAAGCCTGCCAACCGACCAACCCGCCATTACCGAACGCTGGACGCGCACCCTCAACCGGCAGGCAACCGCTGCCAGCAGTCTGGCTGTGTTGAAACGGCGGGCAGCGGTCGTCTTCCCGCTCATTGAACCAATCCTGAAACAATACCATATTCCGGCAGATTTTAAGTTTTTGCCCCTGCTCGAAAGTGCTGTTACCAACAACGCCGTATCGCGCCGGGGTGCGGCTGGTTTCTGGCAATTGATGCCGCATACGGCTCAATCGCTGGGTCTGAGCGTGTCGCGGGGGCATGATGAGCGGTTCAATCTGCACAAGGCCACACAGGCCGCCTGCCGTTATATTCGGTCGTTGTATGAGCAGTTGGGTTCGTGGATGCTGGTGGCGTCGGCTTATAACGCGGGGCCGGGCTATATTTCGCAGTTGGTGCGCCGACATCCCAACCGGCACCCTATGGCCCTACCCTATCGGGCGGCAGAGACCAAAGCGTATCTGTATCAGGCCGTTGCCATCAAAGAACTCATTACCCGGCCACAGGCATACCACAACCTACTCAACAAACGACAGGTAATTAGTTTGAGCGATGACGATAACGCCGTACCGGTGGCCGAGCGAGCCGCTATTCTGGCCTCGTTCGACGTAAACGAAACCAACGCCGTTGATGTCGGGCATCCGGCATTTGTGGCCGATTCAACCACAGCGGTTGTTTTATTGACGGAAGATGAAGCCGAAGAAACGGAGCCGGTTTTGCTGACCGATTCGGTCGAAACTGCACCGGTAGCGCAGGCTCCCGCATCGGCAGGAGGCAGTACGTCCAACGCCAGCGTAGCCTTACCCGACAATCGGCTGTTTACGCGCTGCCTGAGCAACGGCCCACTCACCGAAGGGCAGCTATGTCTGTTTCAGGTCGTGCAGCCGCTAACGCTCAACGGGCGCGTGTTTGCCGTGGGCGATGTGGTACAGGCATATGTTGATGTGATCGACACAGCATCAGGCCGGGTATTTTTACGCGCCATTCGCCTGACGATAGCCCAAACGCAGGAAACCGCCCCGCTCCGATTCGTTGCTACCGGACAGCCCCGTCGGCCCGGCGTACCGCTGCCCACACAGGTAGAAGGCTGGGGAACGTGGTGGGAGGAGATGTAGATAGTGATGAGTGATGAGTGATGAACGATGAGTGATGAGTTTGCTGACGCCGGTACATTTTCTTGCGTCAGCAAACTCATCACTCATCGTTCATCACTCATCACTTTAAAATAACCTTCGGGCCTTCCCGGTTGATCTCCGATACGTAGGCTTCGCTGGTGATGCCAACCGATAAAAATGCCTGCTGCATGGCCGCGCCGACGCGCTCGGCGGTTTCGGCATCGCGGCTGAGCGCGAACATCGACGGACCCGACCCCGAAATGCTGCAACCCAATGCACCGTTATCTACTGCGGCCTGTTTTACTTCGTTGAATTCGGGAATCAGAATCGACCGCACCGGCTCAATAATTACGTCAACCAGCGAACGGCTAATCAGGTCGTAATCGGGCGACATTAGGCCCGCAATCAGCCCGGCTACGTTACCCATCTGCGTAATCGTATTTTTCAGCGATACCTCATTTTTCAGAATGAACCGGGCATCTTTCGTATTCACCTCAATATCAGGATGAACGAGCGTACAGAACAGCGTAGCGGGCGTGTTGATTCTGATAACGTCGAGCGGGCTATAACTCCGAATAACCACAAACCCCCCCAACAGCGACGGCCCTACATTGTCGGCATGAGCCGAACCGCAGGCAATGCGTTCGCCTTCCATCGCAAACGGAATCAGTTGGCGCGTCGTGAGCGGTCGACCCAGCAATTCATTGATGGCATATACCCCTGCTACCGCACTGGCCGCACTGGAGCCTAATCCACTGCCGAGGGGCATCTGTTTCTGCAACACAGCCTCAACGCCAACGTCGGTGCGCTTGATATGGCGCAGGTAGGTTTGTATGGCAATACCGGCGGTGTTACGGTCGGCTTCGCGGGGCAATCGGCCTCCGTCGCCAATAATATCGGTGATGACAACGCCCGGCTCGTCGCGACGGGTGAGGGTAATTATATCGCCGGGGCTGGTTACGGCAAAGCCAAATATATCGAATCCGCAGGCCACATTAGCCACAGTAGCGGGGGCAAAAACACGAATTGAGTCCACAGTATAGCTGGTAGGAGCCGCAAAAGTAAGGGTTTTACAGCAAACCGGCCCGATTATCCGCTGATAACCGGGCCGTTGGCACTGAAAAGTCTATTTCTCAGATAGAACGCAAATTCTTATGCGCCGATATAGCCCGTTACTCGCCGAAAAGCTTGTTCCAGATACCCTGCGCTTTTTCTTTGGCCGCTTCGAGCTGAACAGCCGCTTCGGCCTTCAGTTCTTCCATTTTAACCTGTGCGGCTTCGAGTTGCACGGCAGCTTCAGCCTTCAGGTCGTCAATTTTGTCTTCGGCTACGTCGGCGAGTTCATCGACTTTGACAGCGGCAGCAGCGAAGACCGTTTCAGCCTGTGCCTGCAACCCAGCCAATGTTTGGGCGGTAGACGCTTTAGCCGCTTCAAACTGCTCGGTAGCCTGGGCTTTCAGGGCATCGATGTCAATGTCTTTGCCTACTTCCTGCGCTTTGGCAATCAGTTGATCTTTCAGTTGATCGAGTTGGGCCGCAGCCGCGTCGATGTGCTGACCGGCTTCAGCCTTGAACGTATCTAATTTTTCGGCAGCAGCGGCTTTGGCTGTCTGCAACTGCTCGGTAGCAGATTGTTTTGTGTTGTTTTCCATTGTGAACCGTGGGAATTTACTGGTAAATGTAGCCGATTAACCCAATCGGCGCACAATCAGGCTGTTGACTAATTCAAATAAACTCAGTGGCTTGAGGGTGCGCCAGTTGGCAATGTCGAGCGTACCGCCGAAGTTGATGTAATAATCGAGGTGGTATTTTTTCCATTCCCGTTCAACAAATTCGGGCGAGTGGATGGCAGCAATCCAGCCATCTTCCACGTCGTCGAACCACTCTTCGTAGTAGCTGTCGTCGGAGCCGTGAAAGTTGAGAACGTTCTCGGTAACGAGTACGAAATACTTGATACCTTCCTGCACAAGCGGATCAACAACCTGCCGTTTCAGGTACATAATGTCGTTATGGAGCGTGTCGTTCCATTCGCCGAATAGCTCGATCACCACAAATCGCCGGTCGTAGTTAGCGAACAGAATCTTGCAATAGAGCGTTTCGGAGCCGATTTCGTCCCAGAGTGGGTGAATATAATAGCCGTAAATATCATTTTCATACTGCTGCATGTTGTACTCGCGCTGATGGAAGGGCGAGCGGTCGTCATCGGCAGCGTTGTAGTATTTTTCCCAGCCGTAAAACGGTTCAATATCCTGCATGAATCAATTCGTTTCCGTTTATCATAGTAACGAAACGCAGGCTGAAAAGTTGATTCACAACCTATCGGTGGTTGCCTTTACCTAACAAAAACTTTCATTCTATAAAATATATATACTAAAGGGTAGTTACAGGGCGTTGCCTTCGTGAAAACCAACTTGTTTATCTAACTATTCTTACTTATGAAAAAGGTAGTGTGGATGATGGCTGTTGCGCTCGTATGTATGGGTGGCACAGCAACAATGGCGCAGGTACAACAGGATACCACCCGGCGCGGCACTGGCGTAGATCGGCAAACACCCCGCTCCGATACCTCGCGCACCCCGCAGCGAACGCCGGGCAGCACCACGAAACGAGACAGCACAAGAAAAAAGTAAACGCTTATCAGCCGGGCCAACAGCCCGGCTTTTTTGTGGATAAAAGTTAGGCTAACTTGTGGCTTTAACGGTCTTCCTGTTTTTGCCATGCTCAAAGCCGCTTTTCAAAAAGACGATGCCCTTCTGGCCGACGTTGAACGCGCCGGAACCAACACTAATGGTCTACATATCTGGTGGCTTGGTCAGAGTGGTTTTCTGCTACAGTACAACGGCCATCACCTGCTGTTCGACCCGTATCTGTCCGATTCGCTCACGCATAAATACGCCCAGACCGACAAGCCGCATACCCGTATTGCTGAGCAGGTTATTGATCCGGCCCGCCTTACGATGGTCGACGTAGTAACGTCGAGCCACAACCATACCGACCATTTAGACGCCGAAACACTGCTGCCCCTGCTGGCGGCTAATCCCGGTCTGCAATTTGTGATTCCCGAAGCCAACCGCGCTTTTGTGGCCGACCGGCTTGGCACCGACGTAGCCTGGCCCGTAGGTCTGAACGATGAACGCAGCGTAACGCTTGGGCCGTTCGTGCTGCATGGCGTTCCGGCGGCTCACAATGAACTCGAACGCGACGAGCGGGGACGCTGCAAGTGTAT
Organism: Spirosoma montaniterrae; assembly: GCF_001988955.1. NCBI lineage: Bacteria > Pseudomonadati > Bacteroidota > Cytophagia > Cytophagales > Cytophagaceae > Spirosoma > Spirosoma montaniterrae. The sequence goes on from NZ_CP014263.1 coordinate 4,218,575, forward strand.
GGGCTTCGTGGCCGAACTTGGCCCCTACCGGGTTTATCACTCCGGCGATACGCTCTGGTACGATGGCATGGTCGATCTACTTCGCCCGTTCAACGTCGACGTGGCGTTTCTGCCTATCAACGGCAATAAACCCGAACGGCGCGTAGCGGGCAATCTTAACCCCGACGAAGCGGCCCGGCTGGGTCGCGACATCGGCGCGAAACTTGTCATTCCGCATCATTACGATTTATTTGCCTTCAACACCGCCGACCCCGCCGAGTTCGTGCAAGCCTGTCAGCAGCACGATACGCCCTACCGGGTTATGCAATTAGGCGAAGGCATTAGCATCTGATATCCCTATGAGAACTCTGCTTCTTTTTCTGTTACCCGTTGTGGCCGTTGCCCAGACACCGGAGCCTAAATTCTCGATTCAGGTGGTTGATAACCAGATTAATATTGGCTACGGACTGGCGATTGGCGACGTTGATGGCGACCAGAAACCCGATATTCTGCTGGCCGACCAGAAGACATTCGTCTGGTACAAAAATCCCGGTCGGCGCGGTGCTCCGTGGCCGCGTTTCGTGATGGCCGAAAACCTGACCCCGCAGGATAACGTCTGCATTGCTGCCCGCGATCTCGATGGCGACGGGCGCGTGGAGGTGGCCGTGGGCGCAGGTTGGGACCCCTCCCAAACCGACGACAGTACCAAATCGGGTGCGGTTTTTTATCTGGCCCGGCCCGCCGATCCAACCCAACGCTGGGAAGCCATTCGGTTGCCACACGAGGTTACGACGCATCGGATGCGCTGGGCCAAGACCGGCACCATGTATCAGCTCATTGTGGTGCCGCTACACGGGCGGGGCAATCGGAACGGAGTGGGCCGGGGCGTTCGGACGTGGGGATACGAATGGCCGAAAAATACGCGTGGCCCCTGGAAACGGCATTTAGTGGACTCAACGCTACACATGACCCATAATTTCGAGATTTGGGAAGACGGTTCGGCTACAGGCTTGATTATTGGCGGTAAAGAGGGCGTTGTGATGAAGGAATGGCAAGCCGGAAACTGGCAAACCGCCGATAACGAATCGGTTAGCAAAACCCTGAAATACCTCACGGGCGACAATGAAGGCTTCGGCGAAATTCGCCGGTACGACCGGGGCGCGGGCATTGCCAGCATTCAGCCCATGCACGGCAATATTCTGCAAACAGAAACAGGCAACTATGCCGCCAAACGGCCCGATGCGGCCCGTTCCGATAAAGAAGTAAGCGTACTTACCGATCAGATGAATCAGGGGCACGCACTGGTTTGTGGCGACTTTTTGGGTACAGGCCGCGATCAGATCGTGGTTGGCTGGCGTAATCCTAACAAGGAAGGCCGCGTAGGTCTTCGGCTGTATGTGCCGCAGGAAATCGACAATGTGCCGGGCTACGTCATCAACGACAGCGTTCGAATGGCCTGCGAAGACCTGCAAGCTGCCGACCTCGACGGCGATGGCAAATTAGACCTTATCGCGTCGGGTCGGGCTACGCTTAATGTGCTAATCTACTGGAATGAACGATAGCACACAGACTGTTACTTATTTGAAATCTGACCGGCCATTGACCGCAATGCCGATGACAGCCCTTCGAGCCGGGGAGCAATATCGCCCTCCGACCCCATTCGGGTGCTGAATTCAGCCGTTTGGGTAGAGAGCGTTTCAAGTAACTGGCTGAGTTCACTGCTATTGGTCTGCTCGCTTTTCAGGTGCGTTTTCAGCCGTTCGAGCGTGTCGGTCAGGTCTTTGGTATTATCGGCCTGACTAAGTTGCTGAATCCACTGGTCAATAACGCCTGTACCACTTTGGGGCGTTTCGTTCGTAATATCGGCTTCCAGAACACCCATTGTGGCGTCGAGCAATTCGGTCGATTCTTCGTGATTGAGCATTGGTTATGAGGAATGTGTGAGAAGATACTTTTATAACTTGCTGCCAAAGTTTCGTAGAATCTTCGACAGGCTTTCGAGGCCACCGGTCCAGGTGCCTTCGCTGTTTGGCCCTTCCGCAATTTGCTGCGTTCGGTCGGCTAAACTCTCCATCAGCAGCCGAATCCGCTGGCTGTTGGGCTGGGCGGCCTGCAACTCGGTACGCAATTCATTGAGTTCATTTTCCAACTGACTCATGTTGGCGTCGCCCTGCAACGCCTGTAGCCAGCCATCGATCAGCATTACCCCCTGCGCGGGCGACACGCCCCCCTGATTACCATCGCGGAAGGTGCTAAGCGTGTCTTCGAGCATCCGCTCTTCCAGTATGTTCGATCCCATAATCATTGAGTTGTAAGGTTTAAAGTTGCTCAGCAAACAGTCGCAGCGACGTGGCCACATTCTCCAGTTTGCTGGCGGTTTGTTCCTGAATATTGCGCCCCTGTGCTACCTGCGAGGTATGGTCGGCAATGTCCATGAGTAGTTCACGAATGCGGTCGGGGTCGGGCTGGGCAAGTTGCAACTGGCCGCGCAATTCGGTCAATCGCCCCTCCACAATACCGGCACTGGCGTTGCCATCGATTACCTTAAGCCAACCGTTTATCAACTGAACACCATCGGCTGGCGATGTAGTAGCAATGTCGTTTAAGCCGTTGGCAGTCTGTTCAAAAAGCCGTTGATCTAATGCGTGTGAAGCCATTTCTTATGAGTTTTCAGCTTGAGATCTTAGGCGTGTAGAATCTGCCCGTCTAAGATCTATACCAATTTGACGTCGCATTGACGTATGGCTGACGCAGGTGAGACGCAAAGGGTTGCGTCTCTACGTATGAATATCCGGTGTAGAGACGCAACCCTTTGCGTCTCACTTGCGTCAGCCATATGCCACCCCTGATTTAACAGCGTATTAGTTTAAACCGTAGTTGACAATTGCCCGGCAAAGTTGCGCAGCGCGGTAGCCAATGTTTGCAGTCGCGACTGCATATCGCCCTCGGCTTTTGGCGCATAACCTTCGGTACGGTCGGCCAGATAGGTAAGCAATTGGGCGAGCCGGGCATTGTTGGGTGCGCCAGCCTGTAACTCATCACGAAGCTCGGTAAGCGGTTCCATCAGGTCGCTCACGGTATGGTTACTTTTAATTGACGAAAACCAGTCGGTGATGAGCGACATCCCCTCTTGTGGTGACGCAGCCTGCCCCTGATCGAAAGCGGCTACGGTTGCGTCGAGTAATGTAGTAGCACTGGAACCCGTTGTGCTCGAATGTTGATTTGCCATTTTTTACGTTAAATTTTGTTTCAGCTCCTCCGTTGTGGAGAACAGATCAGATTGAGAAAATTATCAATATTGCGAACGACCGCCCGACGAGCCACTGCCCGATTCGGCAGAGCCGCCCGATATGCCGGAGCGTTGCGTGCCAGAGTTCGTGCTGTAGTCGTCGCCTTCAGAGCCGGTGCCGTAGCCTGAGCCATACGAGCCTCCGTCCTGCCTTTGTGCGCCTTCGGCTCCGGTCATGTCATCCATACCCATTGCCGATGCGTTTCGGGTCGACAGGTCTTCATTAGTAGCCGCTTCAACAGTCGAAACGTTTGTGCTTCCGGTTGCCGAATTGCCCTCAACGGTGCTGGTCATTGGTGCCTGTTGCTCCTTTGCATCGACCATATTGGCCGAACCGCCTAACTGTTTTGCGAACCCGTTGAGCGCGTCGGTCAGGGAATTTAGTCGCGTTTTCTCGTCAGTGTCTGCCGAATCTGCCGCCTGACGGGCCTGATCGACAAGCTCTTGCAAAATCTGCTGGATACGGCCTCCGTCGGGATTGCCGTTTTGCAGTTCGGCTTTCAATTCGTTCAGACCGCTCATTACTGGATTCGACGCCTGATTATCATTGCGCAAAACACTCGTCCAGTTATCGATGAGCGAAATGCCATCTAATGGCGAAACCGCGACCGACTCACCATTAAACGCGTTGATGGTCGTGGTGATGAGGTTGGATGTCTGCTGATTCATTGTGCGAGTTGTCGATGAAGATTTTCGAGAGCTGCTACTACCTGCGAAAGTTCCGTTTGTTCGGCACTGGCTTCTGCTGATTGCATCACGCCCTTCGTTTGAGTGATGAGGTCTTCAAGAATTTCGGCGATAACTTCGGCGTTGGGCTGGCCTTCGTTCTGGTCTGGGTCAAGTTCGGCACGAAGTTCTTCAAGCGTGTCGGCGATTTCGTCAGTGGCGTCGTCCCCAGCTTCATCGAGCCGGTCGAGCCATTTATCGATAATCGACATGCCATCCTGCGGTTCGATTGTGCTGATGCCACTATCGAAGGCATTGACAGTTTCGTCGATCAGCGAAATCTGGTTTTCATCTTTGTTAATCATAACGATTGAAACGAGTTAACTTCGTTTTCAAAGAACCACTGGTGCGGGGGAATGTTCGCCCGTTGGATTGGTTTTCCTACAAAACCGATTACCTGACTCGATTACGCATGGATGCCACGCGCCTATTACCCGACGTTCAGTATCAGTTTGCCCGCAGCGGGGGCGCGGGCGGGCAGAACGTGAATAAAGTAGCCACAAAAGCCGAATTACGGTTCAGCGTCCGCACGTCAGCTTTATTGACCGACGCTGAACGGGCGATACTGGAAGAAAAATTAGCCAACAAGCTGACTACCGAGGGGGAAATAGTGCTGACGCACCAAACCGAACGGACGCAGTTAGCCAATAAAGAGAAGGTAACGAAGAAGTTTTACCGGCTCATCGAAAAGGCGTTTGAGGTGCCAAAACCACGCCGGAAAACGAAGCCATCCAAAGCCGCCGTAGCGGAGCGCATCGCCGAAAAGAAGCGAAAAGCTGATGTGAAAGAAGGCCGGAAACGCGTTGATTACTGAGATTTTTTAAACGCAGAGGGCGCGGAGAGTTCCGCAGAGAAGGCAGAGAAAATAACTCTGTCTACTCTGCGGAACTCTCCGCGCCCTCTGCGTTTAAAAAAACTATAATTCTCTAATTTTCACGTTCCGATACCAGACGCGCTCTTTGGGGCTGTGGTTTTGCAGTGCAATTTTTCCTTTAGCGTGGGGCGTGGCGTAGGGCCACTTGGCAAATTTGCTTTTGGCAACCCGCTCTTTCCAATCGGGTGAGCCGTAATCGTATTCTACCACTTTCTCACCATTCAGGTAATGCTCGACGTGGTTATTGCTGACCACGATACGGCCCTTGTTCCACTCACCGGCGGGTTTTGTCAGGTCTTTGTTCGAGGGCGGCACCACGTCGTAGGCCGCGCCGGTCAGTTGCTTATCGTCTAATTTTATGAGTTTACCGTCCTTGTCTTTCCATTCGTACCCACGGTCGTCAATGACCTGGTATTCGGGTCCAGACATGTAGGTGGTAGCGATGTCGGGGCTATCGGTCACTTTGTAAATGACGCCACTGTTAGAACCTTTCGGAATTTTGAACTCAAATTCCAGTTCAAAATTTTCGTACTCGTTATCCGTCACGAGGTCGCCCCCGGTGCCATCGGGAGTCATGGCCCCGTCTTCAACGTACCAGCCAACAACGCCGGTTTTGTGGTAACTGTGCCAACCTTTAATCGTTTTTCCGTCGAACAGCGACGTCCATTCACCGGGTTTTTCTGACGGCACAGTAAAGCCCAGCAATGCGAACAGACTGTACATAGACAGTTCAAAGATAAGTATCTTTTTCATATAAGGTTATTGGTTTTGGGGTAAAGTTAGCAATTCTTTAAACGCAGAGGGCGCGGAGGGTTCCGCAGAGAACGCAGAGAAAATAACTCTGTTTACTCAGCGGAACCCTCTGCGCCCTCTGCGTTTAAAACACCTAACTTGCCATGTCGCGGGCGGCCTGGGGGTCGTTGTATTTGCGGTCGAGACCGTCGGTCGATTTCTGGTCGGAACGGTCGGTGCCAGCCACCATATCCTGCGCGGTAATGCTGCTTTCGTCCATCAGTTCGCGGGGCAGTGCTTCGGCCTGCCGGGCTTCTTCGGGACGTTCGCCGGGCTGGTATTCGTCGGCATCGCGGGCGTTTACGTCGTAGGGTCGGGCCGAGTCGCCCGTGTCGGGAGCTTCAGTCATGCCTTCGTCAGGACCGGTGCCCATTCCTTCATACTGATTGCCTGGCACAGCTTCACCCGGTGTGGGTTCGCCGGGCGAATCCACGCCGGGTTCTACCTCACTATTTGCCGGAAAAGCAGCGGTGTAGGTAATAAAACCCGCGTTGATTTCGTGTGACCGGTCGGGCTGGCTGGGTTCTTCGATTTCCGGCTTATCGGGCGAAGGTTGCCCCGGCAAATCAGGAATTTCAGGACCGGGCGTTGGGTTGTAGGGGGGTGTTTCGGGAATGCCCGGCACGGGTTCCATCGGGTTTGGCGTACCAGGCGTTGGTGGAATCATATCGTTGCTGAACGTATGCGTCGGGGTCGCGTTCTTATCAGCTTCGGTCCGGTCGGTATCTTCCGAAGGCAGCCCCGTATTTACGGTTGAACCCGCATCAGGATTGCCCGTTATTTCGGCAACGGCAATAGGGTCGTTTGGCATCACGCTGGGGTCGAACTCATTGCCCGCCCGCAGAGCCGCTTCAGAGTTCTCGTACTTCTTCTCAGTATCGCCGGTCAGCGCGCGTTCTTCGTCGGAGCCGAGCCGGATGCGCGGCATATCGTCGGAAACGTCATCGTCGGTATTGCCCATCGGCGTCAGCTTACCGTCGACTAATTTCACCATATTCGTTTCAGCCTGACTCGTACTGAACATGGTTTCGGCATGTTCGCTGGATACGATGTCGGCCTGTTGTGCGCCATCGCTGAGGTTTGCATTATTTTCCATAGTCGTTGGGTTTTGTAGTGCTTATGGAAAACCAGCCGGAGCCGAAAAGGTTTGTAATGCGGCTGGAAAGCCGCCTTGCATTTCACCGTAACAAGGCGGCTTTCCAGCCGCGTTACACGAGGGCATCGAACAGAATTTCGGCGGGGTGCCGGGCATGTCGGCCTGTACCGTCTTTAATCTGGTGTCGGCAGGAAGTACCAGGGGCCGCAATCAATACGGACGCATCGAATGCCCGCACGGCAGGAAACAACACCAATTCGCCAATCTGCATCGACAGGTCGTAATGCTCGGTTTCATAACCAAACGACCCGGCCATACCACAGCATCCCGACGGAATTACATCAACCGTGTAGTTCCGGGGCAACGACAGAATCCGCTTGACCGGCTCCATTGTAGACAGGGCTTTCTGATGGCAGTGACCGTGAACGCTCACCTGCCGGGCATCGGTCGTAAACGAACTGGCAGCAACGCGACCTGCTTCAGCTTCACGAGCGAGCCATTCTTCAAACAGAAACGTATGTTGAGCAATGCGCTGAGCATCAGCTTTCAGGTCGGCGGGAACGAGGTCGGGATATTCGTCGCGGAAGGTCAGAATAGCCGACGGTTCCAGCCCGACCAACGGCGTTTCGTCGGTAACGAGGTCGCGAAACAGCGTCACGTTGCGAATAGCGATGGCACGGGCATCCTCAACCAGCCCCTTCGACAGATACGTGCGACCACTCTCGGCATGGTCGGGCAGTTGCACCGAATACCCCAGCCGACGAAGCAGTTGTATTGCCTTCTGCCCAACGCTCACGTCGTTATAGTTGGTAAACTCATCGAGGAAGAGATACACCCCACCCCAACCCCTCCCCGTTAGGGAGGGACTTAGCCCAGATGCTTCCAGCGGAAGCCCCTCCCTAATGGGGAGGGGTTGGGGTGGGGTGTTCCTAAACCACTTTCTCACCGTCGTTTTTCCCAGTTCGGGCATGGTGCGGTCGGGGTGGAAGCCAACGATTTGGTTCGCGATTCGGCGGAGGGCGGGCGTGTCATAAATGGCATTGTAGGCCCAGGGTGCTATGCTGGCGAGCCGCATTAGCTTCGTGAAATTACCAACCAGCCGCGCCCGGAGCGGAATACCGTTTTCGCGATAATACTGCTGCGTAAACTCGGCTTTCATGCGCGTCATGTCTACGCTGCTGGGGCACTCTGATTTGCAGGCTTTGCACGACAAACACAGATCAAGTACGTCTTTTACGGCAGCAAAATCATGGTCGGTTGGCTGTTGGGTATTCGAGTAAAAATGCCGGAGCATATTGGCCCGCGCTCGTGTGGTGTCGCGTTCGCGCCGGGTAGCCATAAAGCTGGGACACATCGTTCCGCCCGACAGGTGGGTTTTGCGGCAATCACCCGAACCGGAGCATTTCTCAGCCAGTTCAAGCAAGCCGCCATCTTTCGAAAAGTCGAAGAGTGTTTTCGGTTGCGGCATCACAACGTCGGCCTCCGAGCGCAGGTGCTCGTTCATGGCCGGTGGGTCGATCACCTTGCCGGGGTTGAAAAGATTGTGCGGGTCCCAGAGATATTTTACGTCTTTGCACAACTGGTAATTTTCTGGTCCGAGCATGTAGGCGATAAACTCGCCCCGCAGCCGCCCGTCGCCGTGTTCGCCCGATAGCGAACCGCCGTATTTTTTCACCAGTTCGGCAGTATCCTGCAACAAGGCCCGGAATTTGGCCCGCCCCTCGCCCGATTTCAGGTTGATGAGCGGCAGTGCGTGAATTTCGCCCGCACCCGCGTGGGCCGAATATTCGAGTTTCAAGCCGTGCCGCTCCCAGGCCATCTTATCCAACTCATCGATGTAATCGGGCAGGTCGCGCACATCAACCGCCGTATCTTCGATTACATTGGCAGGTTTGTCGTCGCCGGGAATATTGTACATGATGCTCAACCCGGCCTTACGGAGTGCCCACGGCTTTTTGGTATCGTCGCCAAACAAAACCGGGTACGCATAGCCCAGCCCCTTCGCCCGCAACGCCGACACGAACTTCTCGGCCCGCTGTCCTACGCCCGTCAGCGTATCATCGAAAAACTCGACCATCAGAATCGCCTTCGGATCGCCCTGTACGAAACTGCGGTTTTTGGTTTGCTCGATATTAGTTTTGGTCAGCTCAAGAATATAATCATCGACCAATTCAGAGGCCGAACAGCCGTGTTCGAGGGCTACTAAATTGGCTTCGAGTGAGTGTCGGATAGTCTCAAAATGTCCGCAAACCAACGCTACCTCCTTCGGCGGCAAGGGCAGCAGATTTAGTTTGGCTTCGGTGATAAAGCAAAGCGTTCCCTCCGAACCGGCGATGAGCGGGGCGAAGTTGAACCCCACCCCCGTCCCCTCCCCGTTAGGGAGGGGTGAAGCCTGTGAGGCTTCGCGTTCCTCACCCCTCCCTAACGGGGAGGGGACGGGGGTGGGGTTCACAAGCGCATCGAGTGCGTAGCCTGTATTTCGGCGCGTAACGGTCGGTTTGGGATAGCCGCTGATGATTTGCTGCCGGATTTTTTCGTCGGAAAGCCAGTCGCGAAACTGAGTGTAAAGCCGCTGTTCGAGCGGGCTGGCAACGTTTTCGCCCCGGCATTTGGCGTCGAATGCCTCGCGGCTGAGCGACCCGAACGTAACCTCGGCCCCGTCGCTCAAAACGGCCCGAACTTCGAGCAGATGATCGCGGGTGGTGCCCCAGCAAATGGAATGCAGTCCGCAGGAGTTGTTACCAATCATGCCACCAATCATGGCCCGGCTGGCGGTGCTGGTTTCGGGGCCGAACAGCAGTCCATAAGGCTTCAGGATGGCGTTCAGGTCGTCGCGAATAACGCCCGGCTGAACGCGTACCCAACGCTCGGCGGCATTGATTTCCAGTATCTGCCCAAAGTATTTAGAGATATCGACTACAATACCGCTGCCCACTACCTGCCCGGCCAACGAGGTGCCTGCCGCACGCGGAATCAGGCCAACCGGCGTTCCGGCAACACGATTAGCCTGCGCGAACCGCACGAGCCGCTTGATGTCGGCCACGGTTTTAGGCAATGCCACCGCTACGGGCATTTCCTGATATACCGACGCGTCGGTAGCGTACAACAGTCGCTGGGCCGTGTGCTGGGGCGACTCATCGAAATACAGATCGCCCTCGAAATTAGGCAACAGGCTGGTAAAATTAGGTTTATCGGGCAGGCGAAACACGGCTCTACAGGTTTTTAGGATGGAACACGGATAATACGGATGTTACGGATTTACACAGATTTTTGATTTTAATCTTTCCGTGTAAATCCGTAACATCCGTATTATCCGTGTTCCATCCCAAAGGTACGAAGAAAGGCGTTTAGCCCGACCTGCCGTTACTGGTTGAGGCTCACGCTGCCCGAACTGGCGGTGATGTTGACGGGAATGCCGCCCCCATTGAGCTTGCCGCGAACCCGGTCTTTTTCAATGTCACCTTCAAAACGCGCCAGGCGTTCGGGCATATTCACGCGGTTGCCGCTCAGGTTCAGGTCCATGCCCTTGTCTAATGGCATCTGTACGCGTACACTACCCGCCGTGGTGCTCAGGCGAACATAACTGCCAAGTTTCGCAATGCTTACTTCTACACTGCCCGCGCTGGTGCTGGCGTCGATGCTACCCGCTACGTTGGCAAGCCGGATACTGCCCCCCGACGTACCCGCTTTCAGATCGCCGTTGAGGTTGCCGCCCCGAATGCTGCCACCGCTGGTTTGCGCGTCAACGTCGCCTTTGAGGTCGTTGAGTTCAATGCTGCCGCCCGACGTGTGCAGGCGCATTTTTCCCGACGACTCTTTAGCCCGGATGCTGCCGCCACTGGTTTGCAGATCGAGTGTGCCGGCGTTGCTGCGGCAACGGTCGAGGTTGATGCTGCCGCCCGACGTCTGGCCGTTAATGTCGCCTTCAACATCGTTCAGGTGCAGGCTTCCCCCGCTGGTGCGGAAGCGTTGTTTGCCGCTTAGGTTTGCCAGCCGGATACTGCCCCCCGACGTATTCAGGTTGGTCGATACGGCGCGGGGCGTGTAAATTTTGAAGCCAATGCTGAGCGAGCGTTTCCAGTCGTTGCCATTTCCCCGGCGTTTGGCTGTAGCGACAATGGTGCTGCCCTCCTGCGTGATGGTGATGTCATAATCGCGCAGGCGTTGTTCTATTTCTTCTTTGTCGAGTTTGTTGATGCCGTTCCAGTTGTTGGGCCGGACAAACATTTCGACTTTAGCATTCATGTCGGTGCCGCCCTCTACGGTCAGACTTCCGCCCGACGTTTCGGCCCGCACGGCGTCGATACGGCCCGAAAAGGTTTTGGTCTGGTACGGCTCGTCCTGGTCGTTGCCATAGCGATTGGCGGGGGTAGCGTTGATGAAGAACAGGCTCGTGCTGGTGAGCAAGGTTAAGAGAAACTGCGTGCGTTTCATGATGATAGGTTTATGTTTTCGGGAAAGATGCGGGAAAATCCCGGAGGGTTGCATGGGTTTATAGTTAGGTTTCGTTTTGCACCTCAAGCCGATAGCCGATGCCGTGAATAGCCACAATCCGTAACGACGGGTCGTGCTGAAGCAATTTACGCAACCGCGACACAAACACGTCGACACTGCGGCCAACGGTGATGCCTTCGTCTTCCCAAACGGCTTTCAGAATGGTTTCGCGGTCGAGAATCTGGTTGGCATGATCGGCAAACAGCCGCAGTAGTTTGGCCTCACGGTAGGTAAGCGTATGCTGATGCGAACCCGACACAAGCGTTTGCCGCCCGACATCGAAAACAGTATTCCCGAAGCGTAGTCGATTATCAGCCAGCCCGGTAGGTTCGGGCAACGGCGGTAGTATGGGTCGTGGGCGGGGCCAGCCAATCAGCAGTAAGCCGCTCAAAAAACTTCCTGCCAGCAATACCCATCCACTTCGGCCCGGCCCGGTGGGTTCAGAGGCATCGAACGATACTTGCAGCGCGTAGCAACCCGCTGGCATAATTCGGCCCGTGCAGGGCACCTCTTCGTTGGGCGTCAGTTCGTTCACAATATATCCTAACTGCAACGTGCTGGTAGCGCAATCGAGTACTGCCACGTGATAATTGCCGCTGATCTGGTAATGCCGGAACGAATCACGCAAAAGCTCCGGCAGTATATCGTAGCTGAAAGCCTGATTCAGCGGCAATCGAAACGTGTGGCTATTGACCTCCTGAACCGGCTGGATACGCGACGTCGAGTCGCCGATTGCTCGTAATAGATGATGCGCTGTTCGGCGCAGAGCCAGATTAACTTTTTCCGACGGGCGTGGCGTATGGGTATCGGCCCGAACGAACCGAACAAACAGCAGCCCGGCCAACACCAGCAACAGGCCACCTGCCAGACGACGAAACAAGATCGAACCCCACCGCATATCGTTACTCAATCGACCAGAACGTACTCAACAATTATCCTCCGGCAATAACCAGTTGAACGAATGTAGTTTTAAAACGTGTATAACCTGCTGCCCGGCCTGAGTACCTGCCAATTCGAGCACCAGTTCGTCGCCCAGCCGGGCTACGGGCAATATGTCGTGCAATTGAGCTGAATAAACAGCCCGCGTGTCGTCGGATGCGCCGTAGCGAATCACGGCCCCGGCCCGCCGGAGGTATACCCGAAACGGCAGCGGCTTGTGGGGTTTTGAGGCCGGGTCTCCTTCCATCCAGGCCAGCACGCCCCGGCTGTTCAACGGTAGCATGTTCACGTGAATCGGATGCCCGTTCAGCGTCAATAGATTGCCGTTCATGGCCGATTTCAGTTGGGCAGAACTGGTCTGTGCGACTACCCATAGCAGGATTACACTATTCAAAGCAATTAATAGGCTGCGTTTCATGATTGGGCAGATGTTATTGAACCAGAATTTCATGATGTGGTAGTGCATAACGGCTATCTACGGTCAGCAGCACGATATGATCGCCTTTCTGACATTTAGCCAGTACGCTCTGAACAGGCACCTGCCGATACGTTCGACCCGAAAACATTGTCAGTGTTTTTGTGGCCCCATCGCGGATAGCAATCTGAAAATCAACCTTATCGACTGCCTTATTTTCAGTGGGCGACAAGTCTACGGTATATACAGCAAGTTCGCCGGTGGCGGTGTCGGGCAACCGGCATTTGCCAGTAGTTGTATACGCATCGACCACCATCTGTTTGCCGACAAAAGCGGCTACGCACTGACTCGGTCTTTCCTGCGCGAGTCCGTTCTGCACAATGGCCCAACTGCACAGGAGCCACATAAAGCAACGTGTTTTCATCGGTTTGTTTTTTTGAATGATACGTTGCAAACGTACAAGGCAGCATCGACAGACGTGTCAATTACGTGTAAAACATTGTAAAGCAATTGTAAAACTCTGAAAATTACCTGATTTTCAGAGTTTTGCCAACCCACTCATTACTCACTCCGCAAACTTTTCACCGGGTTCATCAACGCGGCTTTAATGCTCTGGAAGCTGACCGTCAGCAGGGCAATGCCAATGGTCGATAAACCAGCTAACAGAAAGATTTCCCAGCCCAACGGAATGCGATAAACAAAATCGTTTAGCCAGTTGCTCATTAAGTACCAGCCAATAGGCGCGGCTATACCAAATGAGATGAGTACCAATTTGATAAAATTACCGGCCAGTAAGCCAAGTATACTGTTCAGGGAGGCCCCCAATACTTTCCGAATGCTGATCTCCTTACTACGTTGCTCGGCCATGAAGGCAGAGAGGGCAAACAAACCTAAGCAGGCTATCAGAATAGCGAGTCCGGCAAAACTGCTGAAGATACGCTGGGTTCGCTGGACATCGTTGTACATGGATGCATACTGCTCATCGAGAAAGCTGTATCGAATGGGCTGGTAGGGCGAGAACTGCTTCCATACGTTCGTTACGGATTGGAGGGTAGCCGCCATATCCTGGGTAGCTACTTTGACCAATATAGTATTAGGGCTACGTCCCAGAAATAAACCCATGGGTTGAATCTTCTCTTTGAGGGAATTAAAATGAAAATCTTCAACAACGCCGATTACCGTCCAGCCGCCCCGCCAGTTAAAAATGCGCTGCCCAATGGGGTGGCGTAAATGGAGTGCCTTCACTAATGATTCATTAATGATAACCGACTGTGAGTCAGTAAGCATCTGAGCAGAAAAATTTCGTCCCTGCACCAGTTTCAAGCCGAGCGTCTTTACATATGCATCGTCTACGTTCCAGTGTTGACTGCTTACCTTTTCATGGTCCTGCATACCCTGCGTCCACATGCCCCCGTTATTTCGTTTAGTACCCTCGACGGGCAAAAAACTACTAACACTGGCCTGTTTTACATCGGGTAAACGGAGCAGTTCGTTTTTGAACGGGGTCAGTTGGTTCGCCAGCGTGTGGGTTCCCTGAAGAACCAGGACCTGCTCTTTATCAAAACCTAATTTTTTGTTCAGTATAAAGTGCATTTGCCGGGCAATAGTGAAAGTCCCAACGATAAGAACAGTCGAAACGGTGAACTGAAAAACAACCAGTAAACTGCGTGTAGATGCGTGCTTACTGCCCCGGCTCACTGTTCCTTTCAGTACCTGCATCGGTTGAAATGCAGACAGATAGAACGCCGGGTACAGACCTGCCAGCAACCCCAACAGCAACGTACCGATAGCCAGCACGGGAAATAGCCACCATTCACGCCAGGGAAAAACCAGTGATTTGGCAACGAGTCCGTTGAAATACGGAAGCAGCAGGTTGGCCAGCAGCAAGCCCAGAACAACCGAAACACTACTGAACAGCAACGATTCGGTCAGAAACTGCCCAATCAGACTACGACGCAGCGAGCCGACCACTTTACGCAAGCCGACTTCTTTGGCGCGATTAGCAGACTTCGCCGTCGAGAGATTGATAAAATTGATGGACGCGATGAGCAAGATAAATAAGGCGATGGCACCGAACAGCCAGATGTATCGAATATCGCCATGCGGCAGCCCGTCCTGCACCCGATCCTCATTCAGGTAAATCGCACGGACGGGCTGTAGTTTGAACCGAAAACTATTGAGCCAGGCCATCTCTTCATGGTTAGCTCCCTCCCGACTGGCGGCAGGCATAAAGTATTTTTTTACTACCCCCGATAATTTGTGTTCCAGTTGCCCGATATCGGTGCCAGAACGAACCCGTACGTAGTTGATATAATTGCTGTTCCGCCAGTTGGTTTGCTCACCTTCTCCAAATTCCTTACCGGCCAGGGTCATCAAAAAATTATACTGGAAGTGCGACGTAACCGGAAAATCTTCGATCACCCCACTTACTCTGTATTGCCGTTGCTTGTCGTTATTCAGGATAAGCAGCTTACCAATTGGGTTTTGACCGGGGAAGTAGGTGTCTGCTTTGCGCTTAGTAATGACAATTGTGTTTGGCTCGGTCAGGGCCTGCTGCGGATTGCCCTGGAGGAATGGTAGTTGGAGAATGCTGAGCAACTCCTGACTCGCATAGACAAACCCATCGTCGTGGGTGCTTTCAAGAGCATCGCTTCGCCGGACCTCCTGGCTACCCGCGCCAAATACCTCGACGGCATTGTAATGGCCAACCTGCTCAAATTCGGGATATTCGGCCTGTAAGGTACGTGCCAGGGGAGCCGGAAAATGCACTCCACTACCGACCTCTCCCCGGAAGGATGAAAACTCGAGAATACGGTAAATACGATCACCCGCTGTGTAATGCTGGTCGTAGCTGACCTCCTGTCGGACGAACAACGCAATTAACAGACAAGCGGCAACACCAGTTGACAGTCCGCCAATCTTGATCAACGAGTACAGCTTTTCCTTCGCTAAATTCCGCCAGACGATTTTAAAATAGTTACGTAGCATAGCCAGAGTCAGGGTTGAGGGTTGTTGATAATAGTCTCGCTTTCGTTTCCGCCTACGCACAAAGGGCGGCAGCACCGACAGTACATTGAGCACGTAGCGCAACGTGGCCTGCGTTTTGCCCCCGCGTGCATAGTCGTGCGCGTAGAGTTCGTCTAAATCCCCTTCGACTTCTTCGAGCGTGTCGTCAGGGTGGAGCCGGGTCAGCAGCCAACGTGCCCAGCGCGGGGGTTTCACGTCCGATTTCATAGACCACCGAGTCGAAGCGTACCGGGCGGAACCAGTTGCCAGAGTTCCTGGCGGAGTTGTTGCACTTCCTGCAAGGCCCGGCTGCCGAGGGCCGTTATGTGAAACAGTCGCTTACGCCGACCGCCCCGCTCGGCGGTGGCCCCACCTAATTCCGACTTTACAAATCCCTTTTCTTCCAGCCGGATGAGCGTGTTATGCACCGAGCCAAAGGCAACCACCCGACCTGTATGCTCTTCAATAGCCTGACTGACCGTAACGCCGTAAGCATCCCCGTCTAAGATGGCGACCATCAGCAGCACGACCTCTTCAAATTCGCCCAGATACGTTCGGCGCATAGTGCGTTAGGATTAGTTTATATTTTCTCGTACAAATCTGCGGCCAAATCCAATTGTGGCCGTTTGGAGCCAGTCAGAGCCGTTTTTACTTAGAAACAAGACACCGATTGTCCGTTTTTGGACAATCGGTGTACGACGATGGACAGTGGTCTGAACCGTATACTATTCACTCCGCAAACTTTTCACCGGGTTCATTAGCGCGGCTTTGATGCTCTGGAAGCTGACCGTTAGCAGGGCAAGTGGAACGGCCTCTCGGTAGCCCCTTCCTACGGGAACCTGACTGTCATTGAGCATCAGTCGGTGAGGTTCGGGCGACTCTAAAGCCCACGCTGTCGCGTCTTTCATCGGGAATATACCCGTCATTCCGCAGGGCCGAACGCATAAAGTCGGGGTTATAGGTAAAAGAACCGCCCTTTCTGGGACGCTTATAGTCTTTGGAAACCGTCAGTACGCTATCTTCTACGTCCACCCAAATCGTATCGCCTGATTCAGACCGGTAGTGCTTCACCCCATCCTGTCCCCACTCCCACACGCTGCCATATAGGTCAAATAGCCCAAAATCATTGGGTTTAAGCTAGCCCACAGGCCAAAGCCGTTCGTTAAAGGAAGTACCTGTGTACCAGGCATAGTCGTTGAGCAACTCATCGGATTGCCCAAAAAAACGAGACGTGGAGGCTCCGGCTCGGCTTGCGTATTCCCATTCGGCTTCGGTCGGCATTCGATACCCGGTGCGATGGAAATAATTGGCGGGCAAGGTCATGCCTTCCTTGATTTCGGCCAACGTTGGATAACACCACTGTTCTTTGGGGATGCCCTCCTGCTCACGGGTAAAAGTGGCTGGATGCTCCCGCCCTTAGGCGGGGGAGGAAAGCCCGCTCCGGCGTACCGGCTAACTTTTTCTGTGTTTTTGCTTTCATTTGAATGATTTTTTTTGTACATTTGGGTAATGAAACTAACAGCACAGATACGGCTTTTACCTACCCCTCAACAGGCAACGGCCTTGCGGCTGACCCTCGAACGGGGTAATGAAGCCTGTAATCTGGTTAGTGCCTATGCCTTTGAGCAAAAGGTGTTTCGCAGTCAGGAAATCCAGAAGGTTCTTTACTACAGGCTGAAAGAAGAGTTTGGTTTGTCGGCTCAGTTTGTGATTCGCTGTCTGGCTAAAGTCGCTGACTCGTACAAGACGCTGAAAGCCCAGATACGTAACCACAATGCCACCTGTGAGCCAGACAAGAAACGGAGCCTGACCCAGATTAGCTACCGCCCAACCGGAGCGATTGCGTTCGATAGTCGGATTCTGTCTTATCGTACCGACCGCAAAACGGTGTCGATCTGGACGGTCGAAGGGCGCAAAACCATTACCTACACCGTTGGTCAGCACCACGAAAAACTCTTGCACTATCAACAGGGCGAATCTGACCTTGCTTTCATAAAGGGAAAGTGGTATCTGTTGGCAACCTGTGACGTACCCGATGAAGAAGGGGGCGAAATCGTTGATGCACTCGGCGTTGATTTGGGCATCGTAACGCTGGCTACGGATTCGGACGGGCAAACCTTTAGCGGGGCCAATGTAGAAGCTACCCGCCAATGGTACGCCAAACGACGCGCTACCCTGCAAAGCGTCGGTACTAAGTCGGCTAAATGTAGACTTAAAAAACTCTCCAGGAAACAACGTCGGTTTCAGTCCGACACGAATCATTGCATTTCCAAGTCCCTTGTATCGAAGGCTAAGGCATCTAACCGGGCTATCGTTCTGGAAGACCTGACAGGGATTTCCAAAAACGTTAGAAAGGATGAGAAACGGTTGCGCCAATGGCAACGGGCTAAACATGCCAATTGGGCTTTCTACCAGCTTCGTCGCTTCATTGGCTATAAGGCTACCTTGTCGGGTGTGGCCGTACTGCTGATTGACCCGCGCAACACGTCCCGCATGTGTAGCCAGTGCGGACACTGCGAGAAGGCAAACCGAAAGTCGCAATCGGAGTTTGTATGTCGGTCGTGTGGTCATTCGGCTAATGCGGATTACAATGCGTCGCAAAACATTAAAAACAGTGGGCTTGGTCAGATAGCCTATGGTGTCGAGTCCGGGACGCGTAGTCTAACCACTCAGGCACAAGCTCCCGGCTTTAGTCGGGGGTAGCTGACGCTCTACCTGGTAAATTCCGTGATTATTCTGATGGCAACCTGGCAACTGAAGCGAAGTCGTGAAACTGTCTATTCGGTCAGTTTTCCCTTTTTAAGATAACGCACTATGTTCAGACACCTCATCTCCTGTGTAACGTGGTTAGGCCCGATATTTCTGTCGCTGTGCGTAGTCAATCCCGCAGAAGCCCAGGTCGATCAGCAACGTGCTGAAGAATACTTCAGCGAGGCAACTACCATCTGTCAGCGCGATGGTGGACGACTATGGGGCATCTCTTTATGTGGGCCAATGGTGTTCGCAGATGCCCGGACGCGAACGCGCGCGACCAGTCAACCCCATTCGGCAGAAGACTGGCCTCGAGTTTTTGGTTTCACCAATGCGCCAGTTGACTGGGGCGGTACCCGTTGGGTCACCTATACCTGGGATTTCACCACAGCCCTACCGAATTCGCGTGTACGGAGGGAGTTCATGTTGCACGAGTTATTTCATCGCATTCAACCAGACCTCGGATTGATGCCCCTTTCGGGACAGAACGCACACCTGGACACGTTTGAAGGACGAATCTGGCTGCGGCTTGAGTGGCGCGCCCTGTCGCGGGCACTCGCTCAGTCGGGAGAGGATCGCAAACGCACGCTGGGCGATGCAGCCGCCTTCCGGCTGAAACGGCGTTCGCTGTTTGGCAATGCCGCCGAGAACGAGCGCGTCGAAGAAATCCGCGAAGGTCTTGCCCAATATACTGGTATCGTCGTGGTGGCCGACTCGCGTGCTGACGCAATCGCCAGCACAATCGAACACTTAGCTGCGGCTGAAGGACACGAGACGTTTTTGCAACAATCCTATGCAGCCGGAACGGCGTACGGGGTACTTCTCGATGACGCATCAGCGGATTGGCGACGCAACGTGCGTAGCAATTCAGACCTCGGACAGATGCTGATGGCGGCCTTGAATGTGGCACCCGCTGCTGACGCGGTCGAAGCCTCGGCGCGTTATGGTGGCCCGGAAATTCGCTCCGCCGAACAGACACGCGCCGAGCAGCGACGAACCCGCGAACGTGAACTGCGGAGCCGCTTTGTTGATGGCCCTGTGCTGCTCATTCCGTCAGGCGGTGGCACAACGTTTAACGCGGTAGGAGCCACGCCCATTCCCGGAGTCGGGACGGTGTTTGTCCTGCCCTGCCGCGTCAAGGGAGAGTGGGGTACGCTGGAGGCAACAAATGGCATCCTGGTAAATGATGACGGCAAGCGACGGCTGGCTGGACCGATCCGCATTGAAGGCATCAACATTCGTGGCGAGGGCTGGACGGTGATGGTCGCTTCGGGCTGGACCGTGCGCCCTGGGCCTCGGTCCGGCGATTACCAGATCATGCGCGAACCGTAGTTGGTGAATCGGAGAATGCTGTTATCCAATCGGCTTACCAAACCGCAGGGTGTTTCCGTTCGGGTCGGTTACGTAAAATTCCCGTCTGCCCCAACTCTGGTCAATTGGTCCCTGATGAACAGGTGAATCTGCCTTCCCGGTTGTATCCAAACCCCGTTCGACGTATTTCTGGAATAACGCATCGACCTCATCCACCCGGATGTTTACGACACTTCCAAAGAGGGAGTCTGCTTCAAAAACGGTCAGTTGCAGTTCGACTTCGCCCTGAACCAAATCAACCACCCCATCATCGGCAGAAGCCTCCGGGTACTTCAACTGAAAATCAAGGATGCCCGTATAGAAGGCAATGGCTTCCCGTATGTTTCGGCATTTGAAAAGGGGAATCAGTTTCATAGTTCTTGTTGTTAGTTGAACGCAATACTAAATTCGGCAAAACATAACCTTTTTACGTTCAGTAATTTATGGCAAAAATTTCTGTCAAAAATGAGCTTAGAGCGTACCACGCACAATCGTCCACTTCACTCCGTTCAAAACTACATGAAGGAGTAAGGGTAAGAGACTACTTCCCGGATTTGCGAATGTCTTCGGCCTGAGCAAACGCTGCCAAACAAGTATCCAGCGGTTTGCCCTGTTGATAAATGCAATCACAAAATTCGTGGCAACCCGCAGGATTTTTGCTGGAAGCGCATTGATTGCTGCACTCCGCTTCGGAATTGCCCGGCACTAGCTCATATAAATAGAACGTACCGACAACAATTATGACTAAGGCAAGGAAGGAACCGCCAAAAAAAAGAACCCGAAGGCGATTACCCAACGGCATTGTCAACACCGGGGCATCTGTTTTGTGTGACTTGATTGGCAAAATGTGTTTTAAGCGGTCGTAATCCCAGAGTAATAAAAACAAGCTGGCTAACAGCATCATCGTATTGAGCCGGGTGCCATTAAATCGGGTAGCATACGTCAGTACGCAAATATTGATGATGATGGGAAAATACATCAGTGCCCCAAGAAGTGCAGTCCTCGGAATTAGTAATAATACGGCTGTAATCAGTTGTGCAATCCCAATGAACGTATAGTAATACCCCGTTAGCTGTAAGGCATCAAAGTAATGCCCCAGCGGATTATTGGATGGCAATCCCTCAGCGAACCGTTCGCCCATGATTTTAACCAGACCTGCCGGTATAAAGCTCGCTGCCAGAGCGATGCGGCAAAAAACAGCAAAATTCCTGAACCATTTGTCAGACTTTGCTTCGTAATAGATTTCTTCGATTCGATTCATGGTTGCCTGCTGATGTCGATCTGATTCATTCGTTTCTGCGACGGTTTGTTAGACTAAGAAGAAAATGCAAGACCAGAGCTATAGCCGCCCAATAGATAGAAAAAGCGGCAACCAACATTGGGGGGGCCGGATCGGGGTCTTGGGCTAAAAACGATAGTGGCTTAATCAACACAAATTTGAAAGGGTATATGATGGTAGCCAGGGTTCTCTGCCATGCTATTGGCGATTCGGCTCCTAAGAACCACTCGCCGTTTTTAGGGAAAAGCCCGACTTCTGGCCCCAAAAGCGAATTGGAAATAAATTGAAACGCAAACGCCGAAAGAAGGAAGATACCAACGAATCGTTTTCTTGAGATGTGCATAGTGATGACCTATTTGTTTCAAAAAGAACTTTGCATTTCAAAGTTAATAAAATCTTTTAGGATGCTACTTTTTTAGAGCAACGACCAAAAATAGCCCAATCCAACTTATTCACTCCGCAAGCTCCTCACCGGGCTCATCAGGGCAGCTTTGATGCTCTGGAACGAAACTGTCAGGAAAGCAATCATTACCGCCAGTAGCCCCGCTACGGCGAAAATCCACCACTCGATGCTGGTTTTGTAGGCGAAGTCCTCGAGCCACTGCTGCATGGCATACCACGCCAGCGGACTGGCAATGAGAATGGCAATCAACACTAATTGCAGGAACTCTTTCGACAGCAGCCCCACAATGCTGGCAACGCTGGCTCCCAGCACTTTGCGGACGCCGATTTCTTTGGTGCGCTGCTGTATGCTGAGTAGCGCAATGGCAAACAGGCCCATGCACGAGAGCGCGATAGCGATGCCAGCCGCCAGACTATACATCTGCGACAGCCGTTCTTCGCGCTTATACCAGCGGTCGGTGTTTTCGCTCATGAAACTGCCCAGAAACGCTGAATTGGGCGCAATCTGTTGCCACTCCCGCTTCAACACGTCCATTGTGGCAACCATGTTTTGGGGTGTTACGCGCACCAGAATATAACTGATGTCGCTACTCTGATGGAGGTGCATGGTAATGGGTTTCACCTCACTACGCAGGGCATATAGATGAAAATCAGGCACTAAACCAATTACCTGGTAATAGACTCCGCCCGAATCGGTCTGAAACGTAGCACCGATGGGTTGCTTTTCGCCCAGTTGCCTGGCAAAACTGCTTGTTACTATGACCGACGTAGTGGAGTCGGCGGGGCGTTGGCGGCTGTAATCGCGCCCGGCGAGCAGGTCGATACCCAGCGTTTGCAGATACTCATAATCGACCCGCAGCCAGTCGGACGTAACCTCGCGTCCTTTGTGTGTGAAGCCTACTACGCTGCGTGTGCTGCTACCATCTAAACCCCGGCCAATGTTAATGTTTGTGCCGGTGATTGCCACTACGTTTGGGTTCCCGGCCAGCCGGTTACGGAGCTGGTTTAGCGCGTAAGTTCCCGTAACCTCGTTGCCAACCGGAATACTGATGACCTGCCCCTTACTGAAACCCAGCGATTTTGTACGTAGAAAATGAATCTGACGCAATACCACGAACGTGCTGATGATGAGCAGGCAGGCAATGGCAAACTGAGCAACGATAAGCCCATTTCGTAACAGGCCCGGCTTGCCCATCTGAACGCGCCCTTTGAGTACCAGCACCGTCTGAAAGCGCGTCATGACCCAGGCCGGGTAGCCGCCTGCCACTGCCGTCACCAGCAGAAAGCCCAGCAGCACGATCAGCCACGTTACAGGTTGTTGCAGTGCGTTGGTAGAAACATTCGCATTGAAAACGGCATTGAACGACGGGCGCAACAGCACCGCCAGCAGCAAACCCAACAGCAGGCCCAGCCCGCAGGTGAGCAGGGTTTCGCCCCAAAGCTGCACGAACAACTGCCCGCGCATGGCTCCCAGTGATTTCCGAACGCCCACTTCCCGCGCCCGCGTAAACGACCGCGCCAGCGTCAGATTCACGAAATTGATGGCGGCAATAATCAGGATAAACAGGCCAATCAGTCCCAGCGTGTATACATACATGCGACTCGTGCCAGCCCCCTGAATGGCACCCGTATCGAAATGCACGTCGAGCAACGGTTGCAGACGCAGGCTAATCAGTTCACCCCGCTCGTCGGGTTTGGCACCGAGTGCTTTCTGGTCGCGGATAACAGACTGGAAGTTGATCTGCGTGAAAGATTGCAACCGTTTTTCCATTGTCTCTTGCCCAACGGCGGGCTTGAGCTTTACATACACTTCGTGGTTAGTATTATCCCACTGGTCTTTGCTGCGCTCGTAATCGGGGCTGTTTTCTACCCGCACAAAAGCATCGAACTGTAGGGTAGAGTTGTCGGGGAAGTCGGCCAGTATGCCCGTAATGATGTAGGCTTTCGAGCCATTCTGTCCGTTTACCTGAACGGTTTTTCCTATCGGATTTTCGGTGCCGAACACGTCTTTCGCCATGTTTTCGGTGATGACCATGCTGCTCAGGCTGTTCAGGGCCGTTTTGGGGTTGCCCAGCCGCATCGGAAACGAGAGCATCGTCAGCGCGTCGGGATCAATAAAGTCGATTTCTTTCTCCAATTGCCGGTTGCCATACTGCACTGATCCGTTGCCCTGCTCGTAACGCGTGATACCTTCGATTTCGGGAAATTGCTGGCGCAGGGCGGGCGTCAGCGGATAGGGCATACTGGCCGAACGTTCTTCGCCTTTGGGGTCCTGCACCAGCAGGTTGGCCCGGTACAGCCGGTCGGTGTCGGCATGGAACCGATCATACGACAGTTCGAACGCTGCCGACAGAAACAACAGAATGCTGCTACAGAAGGCAACTGCCAGCCCCAGCACGTTTATGAGCGTCGATGATTTATGCTTCCAGAGACTTCGGAAAGCGATTTTGAGATAATTGCGTAACATCTGAACAAGAATTGATATGATTACTATCTGAACCAGGATTTGCAGGATTGATGCGATTAAACGAGATTGGCTATTCGCTCCGCAGGCTCTTGACGGGGTTTATCAGGGCGGCTTTGATACTTTGGAAGCTCACCGTCAGCAGGGCAATGCCCACCGCCAGCAGGCCCGCCACCGCAAATACCCACCACTCGATGTCGATCTTGTAGGCGAAATCCTGCAACCACCGGTTCATAGCCCACCAGGCAATGGGGCTGGCAATGACAATGGCGATCAACACCAGTTTGAGAAAATCTTTCGATAACAGAGCCACAATGCTCGATACGCTGGCACCCAGCACTTTGCGAACGCCAATTTCTTTAGTACGTTGCTGTGCCGTGAACGTAGCGAGACCGAACAGACCCAGGCAAGCAATGAAGATGGCTAAGAAAGCAAAACTCGTAAAGATGCGGCTTACTCGCTGAACATTGTCGTACATGCGGGCATACGACTGATCCATGAACGTGTACCGGAATACCAGATTGGGTGAGAAATCCTTCCATTTAGCTTCCATTGCCTTCAGGAGTTGCGGCATATCCTCCGTGTTGGCCTTTACGGAAATCATGGTGGGGCTGATAGTGAAGAATAAAGCCAGCGGTTCAATTTCGTTTTGCAGACTCTGGGAGTGAAAATCATGCATGACCCCAATAATTTCGTACAGAGCGTCACCGGCACGCAACAACTTTTTGCCAACCGGATTTTCCAGTCCCAATTTTTGGGCCATCGTCTGATTGATAATAACGGCTCGGCTATTGGCAGGCCGTTGCTCCGAAAAATTGCGCCCGGCCACGAGTTTCATCCCCAGCGTGGATAGATAATCCTCATCGACCGCCCAAGCCTGCCCGGAAAGTGCTGCGTCTATCTTTTCTTTTCCTTCGTTAAAAAACATATTGCTATTGCGCTTTGCACCTTCGATGGGCAGGTAATCACTGATACTGGCATTGACTACACCGGGAATACGTTTCAGTTCAGATTTGAACGTTTTCACCTGCTCGTCAGGCATATTGGTGCCGTGTAACTGAATCACCTGGTTTCGGTCAAATCCCACTTTCTGAGTCAGAATGTAATCCATCTGCGTACTTATGACAAGCGTACCGACAATGAGCATAATCGAAACTGCGAATTGGAACACAACCAAGCCGCTTCGCAGACCGGTTGAGCGAGTACCCCGGCGAATTTTACCTTTCAGCACTTCAACCGGATTGAAACCCGATAGATAAAAGGCGGGATACATCCCGGCCAGCAAACCAACGAAGAGAATGGAGCTGATAATGGCCGGACCAAACCAGGCTGTCTGCCAAGGGAAAGCTAACGCCCTGCCCGATAGCGTATTGAAGAATGGCAGCAATAGTGCGGCCAGCGCAATACCTAACAAAAAGGCGACGATGGTGATTAGCGTCGACTCGGCTAGGAACTGTCCAATTAACGCACCCCGCTCCGAACCAACCACCTTACGCAGTCCTACTTCTTCGGCACGGTTGGCTGATTGAGCAGTAGAAAGGTTGACGAAATTGACACAGGCAATAAGAATGATAAACAGGGCTGCGGCCCCAAAAAGCCATATAAATCGAATATCGCCACGGGTGTGGCCGTCATCAATATCGCTGGAGTATAAATGAATGTCGGTCAGAGGTTGCAGATGAAGGGCTGCCGACTTCAGAAACGTTTCAGGATCAGCAAATTTCGCCTGTCGTAAGGCGGGTAGCATGTAATTCGTGAGGATGTCCCGGGTCATCTTCTCCTCCAATTCCTCAATATCTGTTTCGGGTTTAACTTGTATATAACTGTCATAATTGCTTTGTAGCCAACGGGTTTGCTCGCCTTCGTCAAACTCCACACCAGATAATGTGAGCAGAAAATCGTAATTCAGGTGCGAGTTGCTGGGCATATTTTTCATCACGCCACTAATTCGGTAGGGAACGCTGTCATTGCCATTTAGGTAGATGGAATTGCCAATTGGATTCTTGTCTTTGAAGTATTTTTCCGCCTTTCGTTCCGATATGACCACGGTATGTGGTTCGGCCAGAGCACTGCTCACGTCTCCCCGAACCAGCGGCAAACTGAAAATATCCAAAATAGCCTGGTCGGCGTAGGTAAATCCCTCCTCGTGGTACTGGGTGGACTCGCCCTTAATCCGGATTTCATTACTGCCCGCCCCGTAAAATAATGGTCTCTCCATCAAACGGGCCGCTTTTTCTATTTGTGGAAAATTCTTCTCAACGGTGGAAGCGAAATTGGCCGAAAAATGTGCGTTTAAATTTCTTTCGCCGTCCAGAGTTATTGAGCGATATACCCGATAAATATTTTCCGCGTTCGGCACCTGCTGGTCATAGCTGGTTTCATGGAAAATGTAAAGCGTAATCAACAGACAGGCCGCTACGCCCAAGCCTAAGCCTGATACATTGACGGCAGTAAATAGTTTGTTGCGGAGCAGATTCCGCCAGGCGATTTTGAGGTAGTTGCGTAACATGATACGTGATGTTCAGTTGTGGGTGCGGCTTTCCAGCCGCGTTACTTTACCTTCACTTCGTTTGCTTCTCCGGCATTTACTGTAAATGGCAGCTCCATTTGCAGCACGCCGTTTTGCCAGTATTTGTAGCGATATTCGCCGGGGTTTAACCGCACGGTCAGCGGAAAGCGACTCTCTTCGTCGCGCTTGGGGTTGAACGAGCGCGTCATCAGGTAGTTATCGCCATAGACTTCCAGCCGCCCCTTGCCCGCACAGGTTTCGCAGCGAAACGTAACCTCGGCGCCCGGCTCGCCCGACTCAGCGTCAACACCCGGCTTTGGCATACCCGGCACATGGCGAATGTCGAGCGCGTCGAGCGACCGGAGCATTTGCTGATAGAGCGAATCGCGACCGGCTTTGGTCATGCCCGCTACGTCGAACTGGAGATTGTGCCGAAATGAACGCCCATCGCGCGTACCAACGACGTTGACCGACAGCGTCTTACCGTCGTTAACGGTTTGCATACTCTTCACCACGGTTTGGGCCGAAACCGGCAGGGCCAGTGCGCCGGGCAGGCAAATAGTAAGGATGATTCTTAGAAAAGTCATTTGAACCAGGATTTATGGGATTGATATCTGAACCAGGATTTTTAGGATTGATGCGATTAAACAAGATTGGCTTATTCACTCCGCAGGCTCTTCACCGGGTTCATCAGGGCGGCTTTGATGCTCTGGTAGCTCACCGTCAACAACGCGATACTCACTGCCAGCGTACCGGCCAACGCGAAGTACCAGCCTGAAAGTTGCTGTCGATAAGCGAAGGTGCTGAGCCATTTATCCAGTGCCCACCACGCCAGCGGAGACGCCAGCACCAGGGCAAACAGCACTAATTTCAGGAAGTCCTTTGAGAGCAACGTAACGATGTTACCCACACTGGCCCCCAGCACTTTACGGACGCCAATTTCCTTTGTACGCTGCTCCGCTGTGAAAGCTGCCAGCCCAAACAAGCCCAGACACGAAATCAAAATCGCCAGCACCCCAAAGTAGTTGACCAGCGTTTGAACCTGCTGTTCGCTGCGGTACAACTCCTCGTAGTCTTCATCTAAGAAATGGTACGTGAATGGGTAGTTGGGATTGAACGAACGGGCCACTTTTTCCAAGCTTGTCACGGCCCGTTGCGTCTGTCCGGGGTTGGTTTTCACCAGCAGAAAGCTCGTATTGCCGGGGATATAGGTCAGCACTAACGGGCTAATGGCCTGATGGAGGGAGTTGAGGTGAAAATCTTTCATCAACCCGATGACACGCCCTTTGCCCATCCAGAACGTTATCTCTTTCCCCACAGGCTCTTTCATGCCCATCAGTTTAGCTGCCGCTTCATTGATGAGATAATTCGACGTGTCAGCGTAGCTGCCTGCCCGGAAATCGCGCCCGGCGAGCAGTTGGATGTTCATCGTCTTGACGAAATCAGCCCCCACCGACATGGCCGACACGCTGAAGAGTTGGTTCGGGTCTTTGCCAGGCCATTGCAGGTCGGTAGAAGTGCTTTGGATGTTGATGGGCAGATGAGCCACTTCCACCGCCGATGCAATCCCCGGCTGTTGAAGCAGTTCGCGCCGGAAGGTTTCGGTTTTCGGGAATCCGGCGATGTTGCCCTCAAGCTGAATCCAAACAACATTCTCCCGGTCGAGACCAAGGTGTTTGGTACGCAGGTAGTTCATCTGCCGCCCCACGGCCAACATCCCGACAATCAGGAAGATCGACAGCGAAAACTGAAACACCACCAGCACCCGCCGGAATTGCGCTGGCCCTGTCCCAAGCCGCAACCGTGGCGACGGGCCGCGTCCCCTCAGAATCCGCACGGGCGACAAACCCGACAGAAACAGAGCCGGATAACTGCCCGATACCAGGCCCGTGACGAACACAATGCCGCCCAACAACGGCCAGAAGGCCGGTTCGGTGAGGCCGAAGGTCAGTTGTTTCTCAAATACTGCATTGAAGGTGGGCAGCACGTTCCAGACAATTAACAGTGCCAGCCCTGCAGCCAGCGCACTCGTTAGCA
Organism: Spirosoma montaniterrae; assembly: GCF_001988955.1. Classification (NCBI taxonomy): domain Bacteria; kingdom Pseudomonadati; phylum Bacteroidota; class Cytophagia; order Cytophagales; family Cytophagaceae; genus Spirosoma; species Spirosoma montaniterrae. Next base: position 4,246,977 of record NZ_CP014263.1, read on the forward strand.
ACGACTCGCTCAGAAACTGCCCCGCCAGCGACGAGCGCATGGCTCCCAGCGATTTCCGAACGCCCACTTCCTTCGCCCGCATGGCCGAACGGGCGGTGGCTACATTCATAAAGTTGATGCAGGCAATGAACAGAATAAAAAGGGCCACCAACGAGAAAATGCGGACGTACTCAATCTGCCCGCCAACGGGTTTGCCGTTCTTGTAGTCGCCCCAAAGGTGCAAATCGGTGATGGGTTGTAGAATAGGAGTTTCGTTGTTATCAAAGTCGGCGTAGCGGGGGTAGATACCCTTCATAGCAACCTCGGTCTGTTCTACAGTAGTCTCCGATTTGAGTCGGCAGTAGGTCAGGAATGAGTTATTGCCCCATGTTTTCTGCCAGGGTTGCTCCTGTACCTCCCAGTTTACTAACCAGTCGAATTGCAGCGACGATGTAGCAGGCAGATTCTCAATGACTGCCCCGACAATGAAAAATTTATCATTGTTTAACTGTAGCGTTTTTCCTAATGCCAGTCCGTTCGGAAAGAATTTCTCGGCCACTTTCCGGGTAATGACAATCTGGTTCAGATTAGCCAGTGCTTTTGCCGGGTCGCCGTAGAGGGCGGGCAGGTTGAACACGCTGAAAAAATCGGTCGTGGCGTAATGGCCACGTTCTTTGGCGGTTTTCGCCTTAACGGTTATAAGTGCTTCACTGCGCCAAGTGAGCTTTGTGATAGCCGCCACCTGCGGCACCTCCTTCGCTATTACTTCCTGTAGCGGACCAGGGGTGACAAGCGTCGTTTGCAGTCCCTGTCCTCTAAAATTGTAGTTAACCCGTATATGGTGAATGTTATCCACATCGGGCAGGAAGCGGTCGTAGCTGAGTTCATCGCGCACCCACAATCCGATGAGCAACGCACAGGCCATGCCGAGAGCCAGCCCGAAAATGTTGATGGCTGAATAACCCTTGTCGCGAATCAGATTCCGCCAGGCGATTTTGAGATAGTTTCTGAACATGACGTTAGTTGTTTATTCACTCCGCAGGCTCTTGACGGGGTTCATCAGGGCGGCTTTGATGCTCTGGTAGCTCACCGTCAGTAGGGCAATGCCTACTGCCAGCGTACCGGCCAGCGCGAAGTGCCACCATTGGGTTTGGGCGCGGTAAGCGAAGTAGTTCAGCATGATTTCGCCGAGCCACCAGCCTAAGGGCGAAGCAATGCCGATGGCGAGCAAGACTAATTTCAAAAAATCGGACGAGAGCAGCGTAGCAATGCTAACGACACTGGCTCCCAGCACTTTGCGAATGCCAATTTCTTTTGTCCGCTGCCGGGTCACGAGCGTAATCAGCCCGAAAATACCGGCGCAGGCCGTCAGAATAGCCACCAGTGTCACAAAGCGTATCATCTGCCAGATGTTGTCGAGCGGGCGGTAGGCTTTCGCCACTTCGTCGGTCAGGTAGGCGTAGGTAAGCGGGCGTCGGGCCGGAATTTTGGCAAATTCACGCTCTATTTGTGCAATCAATGCCGGGGCTTTGGCTTTATCGGCCAGGCGCACCGACAGGTAGGTATTCAAACTTTGACGACCATAATAACTCTGGAGCATGGGGCCAACTTTATCTTTGAGGTCGCGGTAGTGGTAGTCTTTCGTAACGCCCACAATGGTGTAGGTCAGCGGGTCGTTGAGTTGGCGTAGTTTCTTGCCCACTGCCGTTGTCCAGCCGAATGCTTTCATGGCCGACTCGTTGATGATAACGGCATGGTTCACCGAATCGGCGGGGGTCTGATCGGAGAAATTCCGGCCTTCAAGCATCGGTATCCGAAACGTTTCGGTAAAGCCTACCGCGCCGGGGCCGTGCCGCAGGTGTACCTTCCTGGCTTCGTTGCCTTCGGGATAATAGGTGTTGAAGTTGTTCATGAACTCCACCGGCGTCTGCTCCGAACTGGTGAACGAAACCACATTCGGGTTGGCCCGGAGCCGGTTCAGAATCGTTTGTCCCTGCACCAGTGCCTGATCTACGTTTCGGTAGGCCCGGTCGGTACTGAAAATCAGCACGTTCTCTTTCTCGTAGCCTAATTTCGCGTCTTTCATGTACACGATTTGCCCACGCATGACAATCGTTCCCAGAATAAACACAACGGCCAGCGTAAACTGAATCACAATCAGCAGCCGCTGCCGAATCAAGCCACGCTTTGGACTAAACGACAGCTTGCCTTTCACGGCGTCGGTGGTTTTCAGCCCCAGCAGAAACAAAGCCGGATACGTACCCGCCACCAACGCCACAACAAGCGTGACCCCCAGCACGGTCAGGATGGTCGGGTAATCGGTGTTCCAGTCGACGATCAACTGTAGCCCACGGTCGCCCAGTTGGTTGAAAGTAGGAATCAGGTAATACAACGCGAACAGAACAGACAGTCCCAGCGAAACCACCACCACCAGCCCCGACTCGACCCAGAACTGCCGAAGCACTAACCAGCGGGTGGCACCCACCACCTGCCGCATGGCTACCTCTTTGGCGCGGGGCAGGGACGATGCCGTGTTGAGGTTAATCAGGTTGATGCTGATAATCAGCAGTAGAAATACGGCAATAATAACCGAACCGTATATCAGCCCGGCGAATCTCGGATTTTCGGTGTAGACAAAGTTCTGATAAGCCGCCAGCCGGAGTACCGTACTTTTGGCGTCGGCATTATAATGGGCTTTCACCAATTGCGGCAGTTTGGCCTGAAGCTGCGCCGGATTGGCCCCTTCCCGGAGCAGAATAAAGGTATTAGAAAACGTGTTGTACCAGTCGGCATTTTCGCGAAAGCCCGGCTGATCGAACAGGTTGGCAGCGGGCATAAGCACCTGAAACTGCTGCGACGAGTTGGCCGGTATTTCTTCCAGAACGCCCGTAATCTGGTATTGTAGCGTATCGTTCACGGTAACGGTTTTGCCGACGGGATTTTCGTTCCCGAACAGGTGCTGCGCTACTTTTTCGGTCAGCACCACCGAACGTTTGCTGACTAAAGCCGTAGCCGGATTACCGTATTTGAGCGGAAACGTGAAAACGTCGAAAAAGGTAGAATCAACGTAAGCCGTCTCTTCCTGTACGTTCTTCCCTTTGTACTCGATCCAGGGGTTGTTAAAGTTCTGGATGTGCGTACCCGTCTCGATTTCGGTATAGCTTCGGAGCATCTGCCCCAGCAGCGGGTACACCGTTTCGTTGTACGCCGTACCATCGGTTGAAGTTGTTTGTACGTAATAAATTCGGTCGAGTTTTTCGTGGGCGGTATCCCAGGTCAGGCACTTCTGGGCAAACAACACCAGCACCACCACGCAGGCCAGCCCCACGCTCAGGCCAAGTACGTTGATGGCCGTTAATAATCGATTGTTCCACAGGCTGCGAAGGGCGATTTTGAGATAGTTTCGTAGCATGTCTGTATAGCTTGGGTTTGGAACCGAACAAACCGCACCTGAGCAGGTTGCTTGTCGTGGACTTAAGTAGGCTGTACATATGAGCAACAAATGCCTTGCCAGCTTGGAAAAACAGCCAAATCAGCTCTTGGAAGCATATTTAGCCAATAATCCGTATGAATCATTGTCCAGAATCGGACAACTTTTGTACGCTGATGGACACCGCATAAGAGCAAAAAAAACACCGCCAGTATAGACGGTGTTTTCTGCTCAATCAAAACAGAATACTATTTAAAATCGTCGTAGAAAAAGTGTTCCAAGAATAGCCCCGAAGCATTCTCAGGCTCGATACTCACAGCGTCGGGTGCGTACAACTCATCCTGAATCTTCTCTAACTCTCCCTGTTGAGCCATCTCAAAATACCGGTCGGCAACTTGCTGTGTTGTCATCATAACGCGTTTAGTTTATCGACAACACAAAGGACGCCGGTACGGATGACAACAGTATGTCAGCAGGTTTGCTATTCACTTCGCAAACTCTTGACCGGATTCATCAGTGCGGCTTTCACGCTCTGGAAACTCACCGTCAGCAAGGCAATGCCTACCGCCAGCAGGCCCGCCACCGCGAAGACCCACCACTCGATGTCGATTCTGTAGGCGAAGTTTTGCAGCCACCGGTTCATGGCCCACCAGGCCACCGGGCTGGCAATGACAATGGCAAACAACACCAGTTTGAGAAAATCTTTGGAGAGCAGAGCCACAATACTCGACACGCTGGCACCCAGCACTTTACGGACACCAATTTCTTTCGTCCGCTGTTCGGCGGTGAGCGTAGCCAGTCCGAACAAACCCAGACACGATATCAGAATGGCGATGAATGTGAAATAACCAACCAGCGATGCTAAGCGGTTTTCGGCCTCGTAATTCTTCTGAAAATCGGCGTCCAGAAAACTATATTCAACCGGTTCGGCGGGGTTGACCTGTTGCCATACGCTGCTGAGTGCCTTCAGAGAAGCCTGCACGTCGCCCGCTTTCAGGTTCACCACTACGTAGTTGTAATTGCCTTTCAGGTTGAGCATAAAGCTGAAGGGCGTAATAGGTACGTGCAGATCTTCAAAGTGAAAATCTTTTACCACGCCCACAATGGTGAAGCGTAAGCCCTCCTGTCCCCAGTTGGCGATGGCCTGCTTGCCAATAGCGGCCTGTGCCGATGGATAGCCCAACTCCTTCACCGCCTTTTCATTCACGATGATTCGGTTGTTTGTGTCGCCGGGGAAAGCCATCGAAAAAAGCCGACCTGCTACGGGTTTGATAGCCATCGTTTGCAGATAATCGGCATCGACCCGGTTAACCTTAGTGATTTCTGCGTTTGTGGCAGTCTGACCTTCGCCGTAGAACCGGGCGTCTTCGGGATTGAAGATTCCCGGATAGTAGGCAGAGGCTCCCACCGAGCGAACCTGCGCGGTAGTCAGCAATGCTTGTTTCAGGGCCGGATAATTGGCTTTGGCCGTCTCGCTTCGTAAGGGAATTATAAGCTGTTGCTCTTTGGCAAAACCTAAATCAGCCGAGCGCAGGTAACGCATCTGCTGAAAAATAACGGCTAAGGCAATTAGTAGCATTACCGACAGCGTAAATTGTATGACCACCAGCCCTTTCCGTAACGATACCGCTGCCAGCGAACCACCAGCCCGGCCCGCTCCCGCTTTCAGCACAGCAATAGGCCGGAACGACGACAGGTAGAATGCCGGATAGCTGCCTGCCAACAGCCCCGTGAACAGGCTTATGCCAAAAAACGCAGCAACCAATCCAAGCCGTTGACTCAGCGAAAAGTGTACTATTTTACCCGATACAGCTTCAAAAACGGGCGTCATTAGCCAAACCAGTCCTAATGCCAGCACAAACGCAAACACGCTGAACAGCAGAGCCTCGCTCAGAAACTGCCGCATCAGCGATGTCTGTTCGGCGCCCAGCACCTTCCGAACGCCCACCTCGGCGGCTCGTTTGCCCGAACGGGCGGTACTCAGGTTCATGAAGTTGATACAGGCGATGAGCAGCGTAAAGAGTGCAATAGACCCCAGCACGTACAGATACGTCAGGCTTCCGTTGGGCGTTACGTTGTGCGACAGGTCGGTGTGCAGGTGAATGTTGCGCACGGCGGTCAGGAACTGCTTTTTATCGCGCCCCGCCACCGCTAAATCTTTACGCATGTACTTCTCCACGAAAGCAGGCAATTTGGCTTCCAGCTTGCGGGCGTCAGTACCGGGGTTTAGTTTCAGGTAGGTAAAAAACATATTGTTGTTCACCATGCCCGTGGTGCCATTGATGTACTGCGCCAGCCCACCTCCGGCATACGACAGAAAAAACCGGGCATCAATGTGCGACGGCACGCTACCAGGTCGAAACACGCCCGTTACCATGTATTCGCCCGTGCCGTTGGTATTACTCTCTACGTGAATTGTCTGGTTCAGGGCCGACCGTTCGCCAAATAAGTTGTATGCAATAGCCTCCGACAGTACAATTGAGTTGGGGTTGATGAGTGCCTGCTGACCATTGCCCTCTACGAAGTCGTATTGGAAAAAGGAGAAAAACGTTGGCTCGGCCAGATAGCCCTTCGATTCGTAAAAGACGGCTGGTTTGGTGTTGGCTGCGGCCCCGGTGGGGTTGGCCCGGAGCAAGGTTTTGTCGTCGGCAAAAAGATTTACCAGCCGGGTAGTGCTGCCGATTTCAGGGTATTCCTGTTGCAGCGCATCGGCCACGCCGTAGGGCGTCGCAGCAGATTTCTGATCGCCATCGGGCTGCACGAAAATCGTTCCGACCTGATAAATCCGGTCTGCGTCGGGGTGTTGGGTGTCATAACTCAGCTCATCGTAGACGTATAGACAGATAAACATGCAGCACGACAGTCCTGCCGACAGCCCGACGATGTTTATAAACGAAAAGGTCTTGTTGCTGACCAGATTCCGCCAGGCGATTTTGAGATAGTTTCGGAGCATTTGTGCGCTTGTTTTGGTTAACTTTGAAAAAACTCGTCGTTGTTATGGAGCTATTGACCGAAACCATAGCAGAACATTCTCCATCTGCTTATGAACTCGACCGCAAAAAACCAATGCCAACCCTACTACACGGTGCCATTCAAGCCAATTTGATTGTTCAGGTAGCCATAAACTATCCAAACCAGTTTCGCATCGCCAGTGAGGTCACATTAGCCACTAAGCCCGATGGCAGTACGCCCGACTTGGTCTTGTATCCGGCAGGCGCGTTGGATTTTAAAAATGACCCCTCGCGTCGAACCGATGCCCCCTTGCTGGCCGTAGAAATTCAGTCGGCCTCCCAAAGTACCAAAGACATGGTGGCTAAGCTGGAGCCGTACTTTTATTTTGGCCTTCAATCCTGCTGGATTGTTGTGCCTGAGCTTCAGGCCATTCTGGTTTACGACACACCATTTCACTACACGTTTTTCCACGAAAACGACATGTTAAAAGACACCATCCTGAATATTGAAATCCCTTTAGCGAAAGTTTTTGCTTAACTCACTCGCTCCGCAAACTCTTCACCGGATTCATCAGCGCGGCTTTGATGCTCTGGAAGCTGACTGTTAGCAGCGCAATAACAATAGATAGCAGGCCCGCCAGTATGAACACCCACCACTCAATAGCCGTCTTGTATTCGATGTCCTTCAGCCATTGGGTCATAACATACCAGGCAACCGGCGAGGCAATAAGCAGGGCTATAAGAACCAGTTTGACGAAATCCAGTGAAAATAGACCTACGATATGCAACACCGACGCGCCAAGCACTTTGCGAATGCCCACCTCTTTGGTGCGGGCTTCGGCCACGAACGCAACCACGCCATACAGCCCCAGGCAACCAATGAAAATGGCAATACCAGCCAGAAGCCGGAACAAGGCGAATGTCCGCTCTTCGTTCTTGTAGAAATTATTGATGGTGTCGTCTAAGAACTCATACTTGAACACGAAGTCAGGAAACGTAGCTTCCCAGGCTTGTTCAATGGAGCCGATTAGACGGTTGACCGCTTCGATTCCTCCCTGCTCAGTTATGAGTTTGACACTAAGTGTACCATATGAGCTTCGCGATGTCGACAGGATAGAGGGGGCCGTCTTTTGGTGAAGCGAAAACGTGTTAAAATCCTTAATTACGCCAACAACGGGCCTTTTCGGTTGTCCAGCACTCAACTCAATCATCTTGCCCAGAATCTGTTGTGGCTGGCGAAAGCCCAGTTTGCGAACCAACGATTCGTTAACCACCAATTCGCGCATAGTGTCGGCTGGCAGGTACAGCCGCCCCGCGATCAGCTTCAGGCCGTAGGTTCGGACGTAGGCCGTATCAGCCGGGCGCATCACCACGCTAAAGTCAGAATATCTGTCAGAGTTTTCAAAGCGGATGCTCGTCTGCCAGTTACCATTTGCCGATGGGGGCGACATGGCGTAACTGAGCGACTGAACGTTGGGTAGTCCCGCCAATTTTGCCCGCAGGTTCTCTAACTGACCGGGTTTTTGCTCAGGAATTGGTACGGTCAGTATAGCCTCTTTGTTATAGCCAAGGTCCGCCGAGCGGAAATGCTTCACCTGACTGTAGGCAATGATAGTGCCGATAATGAGCATCTGCGATATGGCAAACTGCCCCACAATCAGGCTTCGACGCAGGGTGAAATAGTTACTACCCTCCACCCGAAGTTTGCCCTTAAGTGCCAGCACCGGCTGGTAGCCCGACAGCACCAGCGACGGATAAAATCCAGCCAAAAGGGTCGTAAGCAGGGCCAGCAAGAGCAGGAAACCGATTACCACGGGGTCAACTAACGGTAGCCCGTCGGCGTTGATGTTCAAGAGTTTGGCTACACTGGGCAAGGCTACGTAAGCTACGACGAACGCCAGACCAACGGCGATTCCGGTCAGCACCCCCGTTTCGCCCAGGAACTGACGCACCAGTTGAATTCGTGTGCTGCCCAGCACCTTCCGAACGCCTACCTCTTTTGAGCGACGAATGGCCTGAGCCGTGGCCAAATTTATGAAGTTAACGCAGGCCGTAATGAGGATGAATAGCCCAATGAGGGCCATCGCCCAGATGGTTTGTTTGCTCATCGTGCGACGAGCGTAATTGGGTGTTTCAGCGTCGAAATGAACTTCAGCCAGTGGTTGCAACTCAAACTTGTAATACTTGGCATCCTGCGGGGCTAAGTACTTTTTACTGAAAGCAGCTAATCGGGCTTCCATAGCCGCTTCAGCTACAGTTTGGTCATGCGAGGAAGCTGGTAGGGTCATATGGACTTGCGCCCCAGTGAAGCTTGCTTCCCAATCCTCCCAGCCCGTGTATGCACCAAATTGTTTCAGCGACGCAAACGACAGCATCACTTCAAATGGTACACTGCTGGTGGGGGGTGGATTGTCAACAACGCCCGTTACAACAAAATCCATTTTGTTTTGCACGCGCAACGTCTTTCCAATTGGGTCAGCCGTTCCGAAATATTTCTGAGCCATCTGCTCCGACAGCACAACCGTATTCGGGTTTTTTAGCGCGATCTTAGGGTTGCCCCTCTGCCATCCGTAATCGAAGATATTGAAGTACTCCGGCTCTACGAAGGCAACTAACCCTATTCTTTCCTTAAACTTGTTCACAGCCGAACCACGCGCCTGAATAACTGGTTCGAAGATTTCATGCGTTAGTGTCAGATACTGCTTCAGTTCTGGGAAATCAGTGCGCAAGGCAGCTAAAGCCGGCATTGGGATGCCTACATTATAGCCTTCATCGGCGTCTTTTTTGTAATGCCCAACCATCCGATACGTCTGGTCGGCGTTGGCGTTGTGCCGGTCGTAGCTCAGTTCGTAGCGGATGGCCAGAAATAGTAGCAGGCAGCATGCCAGCCCGAACGTTAGCCCCACTACGTTAATGATCGTGTAGGTCCAATTGCGTTTCAGCGCACGTAGCGACGTTTTAACAGAATTAGCTATCATGGCAAGGTTTAGAAAAGTGATTCGGTAGTTTGGACTCAACCAAATTGCTGAGTATTGATTTTGAATGGCGTATATTGCCTTACTCGCTCCGCAAACTCTTCACTGGATTCATCAGCGCGGCTTTGATGCTTTGAAAGCTCACCGTCAGCAGTGCAATCAGGATGGCCGAAAACCCAACACCTATAAATACCCACGGGCTGATGGCAATACGCGACGCGTAGTTATTCAACCATTGTTGCATACCAAACCAGGCCAGCGGAACTGCTATGCACAGAGCTATCAGAACCAGCTTTACAAACTCGCGGGAGAGTAAAAGCACGATACCGGCAATGCTGGCTCCCATCACTTTACGAATACCAATTTCTTTGGTTCGCTGCTCAATCATCAGCAGCGCAATGGCAAACAACCCCAGACACGACAACAACATGGCAATGCCCGATGCCAGGCTCAATACCTGCGATAGCTGAGTCTCATTCTGATACCAGGCATCTACGTTCTCGTCCAGAAATGAAGCTATGAACTCCGACTGAGGAGCTACCTCGGTCCATGCTTTTTTCATTTTTTGCATAGCTCCCCCCATGCTTTGTGGAGCAACCCGCACGAAGATATAGTTGATAGGTTCGGTGTTGGACAGGCGCATGGTAACGGGCTTGGGTTCATCGGCCATCGAATACAACTGAAAATCGGACACAACGCCAATAATCTGCGATTTGATTCCGGTGGTATCATCGTCGTCGCCAAGCAAACTGCCTACCGGGTTCTTCTCGCCTATTTGCTTAGCCAAACTCTGGGTAATAATCACCCGATTGACCGAATCGGAGGTATAGGTCCGGCTAAAATCGCGTCCGGCAATAACCTTGATATGCAGCGTTTTTAAGTAATCGTAATCAACCACTAACTGGTCGCTGGAGATGTCGCGTCCTTTGTATTTAAATCCTATTGTACTTCTCGTACTTACCCGATCTTTACCCTTACCGAGGTTAACGCTTGTACCCGTAATGGCCAGCACCATAGGGTCGTTAGCTAATTTGTTGCGGAGCCGCCCCAGCACCTGCCGCCCGTTTACCTGATTGCCCACCGGGATGCTGATGACCTGCTCTTTGTCGAAGCCAAGCGGGCTGTTTTGCAGATGATTTACCTGTTGAAACGCAATAACCGTACAACAGGCCAGCAGGCAGGATAAAGCAAACTGAGTGACAATAAGCGCGTTTCGTAATACTCCCGGTCGTTTCAGGCTAACTTTTCCTTTCAGCACGGCCACTGTATCGAATCCGGCCATTTGCCAGGCTGGATAGCCCCCCGCCAGCAACGTTACCAGTATAACAAGGCCAGCCAACATAGCCACAAAGCCAGGCTGAAAGGCGATGTCTAAATTCAGATTTGCGCCAAAAGCACCATTGAATACAGGCAGGAGCAGATAGGCCGACAGGGTTCCGACCCCAAAACCGACACAACAGATTAAGGCTGACTCACTCCATATCTGCACGAACAAGCTGCTTTTGAGGGCACCCAACGACTTCCGAACGCCTACTTCCCGCGCTCGCTGAACCGAGCGGGCAATGCTCAGATTGATGAAATTTATACAGGCAATCAGCAGAATAAACGAAGCCATTCCGATGAGCACATAAACCACCGCAACGGGCGTGCCTTTGTTGCCGGTTATTTCGCGGCTAAAATGAACATCCGACAGTTTTTGCAGGCGAACGGCAAATAAGTCCCCCTGTTGGTCGGGCTGCGCTTTCTTATTTATGAGGTCATTGATTGGCCCCGGAAAATATTTTTTGGCAAATGGTTTTAATCGGGTCTCAAACGTAGCCTGATCGACCTGTGGAGGCAATTTCAGGAAAACAGTGTGCGAAAAATCAGTCCAGTTTTCTTTGTTATATGAATACATCGGCGCGTTTTCGACCCGTATCAGCGCATCGTACTGCACCGACGAATTATCAGGTGCATTAGCCAAAATACCCGTCACGATATAGTCTTTTTCGGTGCCGTTGTTGCCTACACGCAGGCGTTTCCCCATCGGATCGACTGTACCGAACACGTCTTTCGCCATATTCTGGCTGATAACTACACTGCTCAACTCTTTCAGCACAAGATTTCGATTTCCCTCAAGCAACGGAAACGAGAAGACCGTCAGAAAATCTGGGTCGGTATAGTTGATAAGTTTGTCGAAGTATTTTCCGTTGGCTTCAACTAAGCTCTTACGGCCCATCACGATACGGGTAGCTCCTTCCAGTTCGGGAAACTCAGTTTTCAGCGCGGGCACGAGCGGCAAGGGCATTCCGCCTGATTTGGTTGGCTTTTCGGGATCATTGGCGGAGAGATATGTTTGGAAAATACGGTCGCCACTGGTGTGAAACGAATCATAGGTCAGGTGCAGGTAGGCCGTTAGAAACAGAAAGAGGCTAATGCAGAAAGCCGTTGCCAGGCCAAACACATGGATGGCTGCGTACCCTCGGCTCTTCCACAAATTCCGCCAGGCGATTTTGAGATAGTTGCGTAACATCTGAACCAGGATTGACAAGATTAAACCAGATTGGCTATTCGCTCCGCAAACTCTTCACAGGGTTTGCCACGGCGGCTTTGATGCTCTGGAAACTCACCGTTAGCAACGCAATGCCCACCGCCAGCATACCGGCCAGCGCAAACACCCACCACTCGATCTCGATGCGATAGGCAAAGTCGGCCAGCCAGCGATGCATGGCGTACCAGGCGACGGGCGACGCAATGACAATTGCCACCAATACGAGTTTCAGAAAGTCTTTCGAGAGCAACGTAACGATGCTGGCTACGCTGGCACCCAGCACTTTACGGATGCCGATTTCTTTAGTACGTTGCTCGGCGGTGAACGTAGCGAGACCAAACAGACCTAAGCAGGCAATCAGGATAGCCAGCACCGCAAACGTCAGGGCCAGCGTACCAATGCGTTGCTCGGCGCGGTAGGTCTGGTCGAAACTTTCGTCCATGAAATTGTAGTTGAACGGCTGGCCGGGAGCCATCTGCTTCCATTTGGATTCGATCAGGCCCACCAGTTTCGGAACGTCGGCATTGCGGAGCCGGAAGGTAGTCGCGTTATGGTCGGGGGTTAGCTCCAGACACAGTGCGCCAATTTCCTTGCGTAACGATTCGTAATGAAAATTTTTCACGACCCCGATTACCGTGTATCGGCGGAAGTTTTTCAGTGACGGATCGTTGAACTTGACGATACGTTTGCCCAGTACGTTCTTGACGCCACCAAAGATTTTGGCGGCTGTTTCGTTGAGAAGGATAGCCGACGAATCGGAGCCAAACGAACGGGCGAAGTCGCGTCCGACCACCATCTGCATACCCATCGTTTTTATGTACTCATGGTCTACGTTCCAGTTTTGTATACTGACGCCTTTGCTCTGATCGACCTGGCCTTCGGGAAAGAAAAGCGTATTGCTGCGGTTTGAGGGAACAGGCAGGAAGCTCGATACCGAGCCGCTCACAACGCCCGGTAGCCGCAGAACCTCCTGCCGGAAGGCGTCGGTGCTTTTGCCCAGCACATACGTATCGTTGATAATCAGCACCTGATCGCGCCGGAAGCCGAGATTTTTATTCTGGATGTAGGTGATCTGCCGGTAAATCACCAACGTACCCACGATCAGGATCACCGACATCATAAACTGAAACACCACCAGTCCACTCCGCAGACTTAAGTCACCCAATTGCCCACGTCCTCTAACTGGGTTAATCATTTTGCCTTTTAGCACCTGAATGGGCCGGAAGCCCGACAGGAAGAAGGCCGGATAAACGCCCGCCAGCAAGCCTACCAGCAACGGGAAAAATGCCAGTATAGCCAGCCATTGCGGTCGAAGAAGCTGATTCAGGTCGATTTGCTTGGCGGCCAGGTTGTTGAACAAAGGCAAGCTCATCCCCACCAGTATCAGGGCCAGTCCCATTGCCAGGATGGTAGTCAGCATCGACTCGGCCATAAATTGCCCCATCAACTGCCCGCGCTCCGACCCCAGCACTTTCCGAACGCCTACTTCCCGCGCCCGCCCAGCCGAGCGAGCCGTAGCCAGATTCATGAAGTTGATGCAGGCGATGAACAGAATGAACAGAGCCACCGCCGAGAAGATGTACACGTACTGAATATCGCCGGGGGGCGTGAGTTCGCCCTGATGTTTGGAGCGCAGGTGGATGTCGGTAATAGGCATCATGATGTTCCGAAACCGATTGCCAGCCTGACGGAACCTGACCAGTGAAATGCCCATGGCACCAAGCAATTGTGGCCCCACGTACTTTTCCGTTACTACGTCGAGGTTTTTGGCGAAGGTAGCCGGATCGGTACCCTCTTTCAGCACGATGTAGGTGTAGTGGTTGTTGGCCAGCCATTGCCCCCAGTTGTATTCGTCGTTGAGCATCGTAGCCAGAAAATCGGCCTTGACATGGCTGTTGGGCGGGATGTCGCGCATGACGCCGGTGATGGTAAACGTCATTCGGTTGTCTAAGGTAAGCGTCTTGCCCATCGGATCGGCGTTGCCAAAGTGTCGGCGGGCGGCTGTTTCACTGATAACCAGCGTATTGGCTCGGTTGAGGGCGCGTCTGGGGTCGCCAGCTATGAGCGGCAGCGTAAAGACATCGAACACCGTAGAGTCGGCAAAGAGAATGTTCTGTTCGCGGATGTTCATGGTCGTACCGGCCCGTTTCACCTGCCAGTTACCCCGTGGGTGTAGGCGCGTAAACTGCTCTACCTGCGGATAGTCTTGTTTTAACGTAGGCCCGAGAGGGTCGGAGACTGTGGCCATTTGCCCATCGATACCCGTAAACTTTACGTCGAGGCTGAGCCGGTAGGTGCGGTCGGCTTTGGTATGGAACCGGTCGTAGCTTAGCTCGTCGGCTACGTAGAGCATGATGAGCAGGCAGCAGGCCATGCCGAGTGCCAGCCCGAAGATGTTGATGAACGTTAGCCCCCGCTGCTTACGGAGAGTACGGAGGGCGATTTTGAGATAATTTCTGAACATGATGGTTGTTGTTTATTCGCTCCGTAGCGACTTCACCGGGTTCATCAGCGCGGCTTTGATGCTCTGGAAGCTGACTGTTAGCAGTGTAATCAGCAATGCACCCGCGCCCGATGCCACAAACACCCACCACTGAATAGCCGTTTTGTAAGCGAAGTTGTCAAGCCAGCGGCTCATGGCATACCACGCTACCGGGCTGGCAATGACAATGGCGATCAGTACCAATTTCAAAAAGTCCTGCGAGAGCAGCGTCACAAGGCTTCCTACCGATGCGCCCAGCACTTTCCGAACGGCAATTTCTTTGGTGCGCTGCTCGGCGGTGAACGTAGCCAGACCGAATAGCCCCAGACAGGCGATGAAAATTGTCAGTACGGCAAAAACGGTCAGGATGTGGCTGGTACGCTGTTCGGCCCGGTACATGGCTTCGTAGCTCTGGTCTAAAAATGCGTATTTGAACGGTTCTTCGGTTTTGAACGCAGTCCATTGCTGCTTCAGCGATGCCAGCAAACCCGCCATGTCGTCGGTTCGGGTTTTCAGGATAATTGCCCCCGCATTATCGCTTAGCACCATCACCGCCGGAGCAATCCGTTCGTGCAGTGACCGGTAGTGAAAATCCTTCACAACACCAATGACCCGGAACGTTCGGGCCAACCTGTCATTCTGCGGCATGGCCGGGTTCGTCAGGGTGTGGCCCAGCGGGTTGTCGGTCCAGCCGAAGTGACGGGCGGCTGTTTCGTTGATAATGACACCAGACGAGTCGGAGGGGAAATTCGCCGAGAAGTTACGGCCCGCCAGTATCTTCATACCGAGCGTTGGAATGTAATGCCGGTCGATGCCGAAGTAAGCCATGCGAATCATTTGGGCATCGCTGCGGTCGGGCTGCATGGCAATCATGCCTGTGTTGTGGAGGTCGTCTGGTAAAAAGTTGGAAACGCTGGCGTTTATAATCCGGCTGTCCTGCGTCAGTCGCTGCCGGAAAGTCTCTTCGTTTGGCCCCAAAACTCCTGAACCTTCGAGTACCAGCACCTGCTCTTTATCGTAGCCAAGTCTGAGGCTTTGGATGTAGCTCAATTGCCGGTACACCACCGTCGTTCCGATAATCAGGCTGATAGATACCAGAAACTGAAACACAACCAGTCCACTCCGCAGCATGCCCCGCCCCGATTGAACCCGCAGTCCTTTCAGCACGGCAATGGGCTGAAAGGACGACAGGTAAAACGCCGGGTAGCTACCCGCAATCAGGCTGACGACCACACTAAAAACCACCAATCCAAATAGAATGGAAGGTGTGAGCAGAAGATTCAGACTCAGCGTTTTGCCCGAAAGAGAATTAAACAGCGGTAACGCGATTACCACTAAGCCGATGGAAAACACCAGCGACAGCACCGTAAACAAAGCCGACTCGCTTAAAAACTGTCTCATAAGCGTTCCCCGCGCCGACCCGAGCACCTTCCGAACGCCCACTTCTTTGGCCCGTTTAGATGCCCCAGCCGTGCTGAGGTTCATGAAATTGATGCACGCCAGCAGCAACATAAAGAACGCAATAGCCCCGAACAGATAAACGTAGCGGATGTCGCCCCCCGACTCGAAATCTGTTTCGGGCTTGAGGTCGGAGTGGAGGTGAATGTCGGTCAGTGGCTGGAGATACAGGCTGAGGTCTCCTTTCCGGTTCAGTTCTGCCCGGTTCACACCCAATACCTTCTCCAACGGCGGCAGCATATACGTTTCGATAACCGGGCGCAGTTTGGCTTCTAATTGGCGAGCATCGTAGCCGTCGGGTAGCAGCAGGTACGTGAAGAAGCTGGACTGAAGCCAGTTGGTGTTATTGGCTTCCGGCAGGCTGGTCATTGACGCAAAAACGCCAATGTGGAAGTGGGAATTAGCGGGTATGTTTTCCATCACTCCGGTCACGGTGAAGGCCATTTTTCCGTTATCCATCGTCAATACCTTACCCATCGGGTCGTCATTGCCGAAAAAGCGTTGGGCGGTTCTGGTTGTCAGCACCACCGTATTGGGGCGCGTCAGGGCCGTGCGCGGGTCGCCTTGTAGCAGCGGCAGCGTAAACACCCGAAACAGCGTTGAGTCGGCGTAAGCGAATTTATCTTCCCGAAAGCTTTTTTTCCCGTGAGTCAGGCGGGGGGAGCCGACGCTGCGTAACCGCACTGTTGCCTGCACCTCCGGGAATGTCGTTTGCAGCGTAGGCCCCACAGGAGCCATTACGTTGGCTTCGCGAATAGATTCACCATTGAGCGACCCGCGCAGCACCACCCGGTAAATTCGGTCGGCGTTGGTGTGGAAGCGGTCGTAGCTCAGTTCGTCGATTACGAACAGGCTGATAAGCAGACAGGTCGCCATACCAATTGCCAGCCCACCGATGTTAATGGCCGAATAGACCTTGTTTCGGGTCAGGTTGCGGAGGGCGATTTTAACGTATGAGCGAAGCATCTGAACCAGGATTTATAAGATTGATACGATTAAACAGGATTGCCTTATTCACTCCGTAGCGACTTCACCGGGTTCATCAGGGCGGCCCGGACTGCCTGAATCGCGATGGTAAACCCCGCAACAATCAGCATAAAGGCCCCTGTCAGCGCAAAAATCCACCAGTCAAACTCCATCCTGAACACAAACGTATCAAGCCACTGCCGGGCTACATACCAGCCAACGGGCATAGCAATCAGGCAGGCTGCTCCAACCAACATCAGGAAATTTACCGATATCAACCGGGTGATTTCTGCGATACTGGCCCCCAATACTTTACGGATTCCGATCTCTTTAGTGCGGGTCTCGACGGTCAAAGACACTAACCCAAACAAGCCCAGAGCCGAAATTAGAATAGCCAGCAGTGACGAATACGTGATGATTTGTGTCCATCGGGCATCATCCGTGTAATTTTCCAGGCGGTCGTCTTCCATGAAATGAACCGAAAACGGCTGAAAAGGAATCAGCCTCTTAAAATTCTGTTCGATAGTCAGAAGGGCTTGCTGCGTCTGGGCCGGATCAAGTTTGGCATAGAGCTGGTTCATTCGGTCAGGCTTACCAAGTTGCCACAGCACGGGTTCAAGTTTATCGCGCAGGGTGCCGTACTGATAATCACGCACAACACCAACAACAGTGTAGCGCGTTTTGGCTCCACCGTCCTGATCCACGATTTGCCCAACGGCAGGCTGATTAGTATTCAGAAATTTTTTGGCAAACGTTTCATTGACCAGAATATTCGATACTGAATCGAGTGGATTGGTGTAAGTCAGAGCGCGGCCCTGCACCACAGGCACGTCCAGAAACGATAAGTACTGATCGTCAATGCGTTCTATGGCTGAGAGGATGGGCTTATCATTCACCTTGTAGGTATTGAAATTACTACCTCCTGCTTTGCGCGTTACAATCTGAATACCCGGCTGATTTCTCAGGGTAGCCTGCAACAACTCGCCCCGGCGTTCACGGCCCCAAGGAATATAGACCCGCACTCGATTAGCCGTTTCGTAGCCGATGTTGGCCGTTCGGATATATTGAAACTGCCCATGCAAAACCGCCGTGCCAATGAGCAGAAACACAGCGATGGTAAACTGCACCACCACCAGCGACTTGCCCAGCCAGTTGCGTCCGGTGAGTAGCCCAGTGCCACTCAGCCTAAACCGTTGATACAGCGTTTGTACCGGGCTGAACCCCGACAGCACCAACGCCGGATACAAGCCCGTCAGAAGTGCCACCAATAAAATAAGGGCTAAAAACAACCCTACAGTCTGGGGCGTGAAGAGGAAACGTACCTGTAACTGCTTATTAGCCAGCTCTGAAAAGTGAGGCAATAACCCCCAAACCAGTAACATCGCTGGCACAAACGCCAGCACCGTCAGCAGCAACGACTCGCTAAGAAACTGCCCCACAAGTTGAGCGCGGGTGCTGCCAATGACTTTTCTGACACCAATTTCTTTTCCCCGACGCAAGGACCGGGCCAGCGTCAGATTCACGAAATTGATGCCTGCCAACAACAGGATGAACCCAGCAATCGCACTTAGAATGTACGAATAGACCGACGACGACCCGGACATCAGCCCGTTGTTCATACCGTATTCGGGGTTGAGGTGCATAGCCTCGTAGGGTTGCAGGTGGTAGCTGAGTTTGTAGGGGCCGTACTCCTTATTAATATCGGCCAGTTCGTGCCGGGCGTGGATGTTCACAACGGCCACAAACTTTCGCTCAACGACTGCCGGGTCAGCCGGTATGCCGGCCCGGTCTGACCGCAGGAGCAAAAACGTATTTAAGAAGCTATTTAGCCAAACGTTTTCGTTCCAGTCTTTTCGGTCAGGTGGCAACGACGCTATAAACGGACGCAGCGCATCAAATCGAATACTTGAATTGATAGGGGGCGTTTTCACTACGCCCGTTATTTTGTAAGACTCAAAATTACCTCCCGCATCAATTTTTATAAGTTTGCCCAATATGTCAGTCGTACCGAAGTATTTGGTCGCTATTTCGTCGGTCAGCACCACGCTCCGGGGGTCATTTAGTAGTGTATTGGCATCCCCAGCCAGCAGTTTAAAACTGAATAGGCGAAAAAACGATGTATCGGCGTATACTACCTGCTGATAGATTCCTTCGTTGCCTTTGCGAAACAGCATTTCGTAGCCTTTTACCCGACAGAAGGCTTCAACCTCCGGTATCTCGCGGGCGAACGTTGGACCTTGCGGCATCCCTGTGATACCGTTTTTACGTTCACCAACGTCAGCATCGGTCGTATGCCGGACTACCCGGTAGAGCCGGTCTCCATGTTCGTGGAACTTATCATATGAGATTTCATCCCGCACAAAGAGCAGGATAAACAACACAGCCGCCAGCCCCAGGCTTAGCCCAATAATGTTGACGCTGCTGAAAACGCGGTTTATCCACAGATTCCGCCAAGCAATTTTGAGGTAATTCCGGAGCATGTTCTTTTTAGTTAGTTTTGTTGGAAACGGCAACGCATTATGTATTTCCCTACTGTATCTCCCTCCCCGCTTGTTCACGAAGATTTTGGCGTTTGGGCACCGGTAGACCATCAGCGTATTATTTCCCTTCTGACAATGGGACTGGGCGTACTGTATTACCGCGAGAAGCGAATCCGGCTGGAGCCGCTTCCTGAAACCATGCTCGATGAAGCGAAAGTCAGCCAGGTTCCTGATGTACTTTTACGCGACCCGGAAACCGACGAGACGCTTGTCATCATTGAAATCTGCAAAACGACCGGCCAAACAGGCGATTTGCGAAAAGTCATTCAACTTATCGATGAGGGCATCTACGGCATCCGGGAGGGCTTCGTGTATAATTACAAAACCCAACACTGGCTTCGCTATCGGCTGGGCGACGGCGGTCAGACCACCGAATCATCGTTCTCCGAAGTGCTGAATCTGGATTTGAATCAATTCCTTTGAACCAGAACGCTGGCCCGGCAGGATTGGCCAGGGTTGTCAAGATTAAACAGAATTAGTAACGCCACGAAGCAGCAAGTAAGCGCAGCGTAGAATCTTGTGATAATCCTGATAATCCTGGCTAATCCCGGTTCAGATGATTCACACGTGAAAATTCTCCGTCACCACTTTTCCATCAAATAGATTTACAATCCGGTGGGCGAAACCGGCGTCGTAGGGCGAGTGCGTTACCATGATGATGGTCGTACCTTCGTCGTTCAGTTCGCCGAGTAGCTTCATCACTTCTTCCCCGTTTTTCGAGTCTAAGTTACCAGTCGGTTCGTCGGCCAGAATCAGTTTGGGTTTGGCAACAACGGCCCGCGCAATAGCCGTGCGCTGCTGCTGCCCGCCCGAAAGCTGCTGCGGGAAGTGATTGCGCCGGTGCATAATTGCCATGCGCTCCAGGGCCACTTCTACGCGTCGTTTGCGCTCGTCGGCAGGGGTTTTCAGATACAGCAATGGTAGCTCAACGTTCTCATAAACAGTCAGTTCGTCAATCAGATTAAAGCTCTGAAACACGAACCCAATGCTTCCTTTGCGGAGTTGCGCCCGTTGTCGTTCGCTCATCCGGGCTACCGCTGTGCCGTAGAAGTTGTACTCGCCATCGCTGGGGTTGTCTAACAGGCCCAGAATGTTGAGCAACGTCGATTTGCCGCAGCCACTCGGCCCCATAATAGCGACGAACTCGCCGTCTTTGACTTCCATCGAAATGCCGTTCAGGGCGGTGGTCTCGACCTCTTCCGTGGCGAAGAGCTTTTGCAGGTTAATGGTCTGTATCATGTTTTTTTGGAGACCGCTTTTTGTTACTTTTTGGGACACAGAGATGCACAGAGACAAAGAAGATGCACGGAGGAAAATAAAAACTCCGTGTATCTCTGTGTCATAACTTTTTAAAACTCTAAAACCTCATTCTCCCCGAAATTCTCATACGAACTCGTAATCACCTGATCACCAGGACGCAGGCCATCGAGTACTTCGTAATATTCGGGGTTTTTCCGGCCCAGGGTAATGGCCCGCTTCACGGCCCGCTGACCCGATTTATCGACCACATACACCCAGTTGCCGCCCGTATCGGAGAAGAAGCCACCAACGGGCAGCAGCGTGGCTTTGGCGGCCTTGCCCAACTCCAACTGTATGGGCGACGATTGTCCGCGCTTGATGCCTTCGGGGGCACCGTTCGGGAAAATCATGTCGACCTCAAACCGCCCGCTGCGCACTTCGGGATACACCCGGCTGATAGTAAGTGCGTAGGTTTTACCGTTGAACTCGAACGAGCCGTTCAGCCCGGCAAACACCCGGCTGATGTAGTGTTCATCAACGCCAACGCGCATTTTGAAGCCATTCAGATCGTCAATCTGCCCGATGTTCTGCCCTCGGTTGATGTTGCTGCCCACCTCCACGTCGATGCTCGACAGTTGGCCCGAAACGGGTGCTTTCACGACGAGATTTTCGAGCGTTTGTTGCCATAGGGCTACGTTGCGCTGGGTGCGCTGGAGCGTTCCTTCGAGTTGCTGAATCTGGAGTTTGGCGTTTTCTTCCTGGTATTTCTGCGATTCGGCTTCAATTTTCCGCTGTTCTACCAATCGTTCGTAAGCGCGTTTGGCGCGGAGGTAATCTTCTTCCGAGACGACCTTGTCTTTGATGAGCTTAGCCTGCCGGTCGTAGGAGTCCTTGGCCTGTTCGATCTGCGCGTCGAGGTCGGCCAGTGTCCGGCGCAGGGTATAGCGTTCGACCCGGAGCCGTTGTCGGGTGTTTTGCAGATCATTGACGAGCCGGTTGGCTTCGGTTTCCGATTGCAGGAAGCTAAGTTTAAGGTTCTGATTTTCGAGCTTCAGCAGCACCTGCCCTCTCTCGACCCGCGTACCGCCTTCAACCAATTTCTGGGTGACGTAGCCGCCTTCGATGGCATCGAGCCGGATGGTTTTCAGCGGCTGCACCACGCCCGTTACGGCAATAAAATCTTCAAACGGCCCGGTCGAAACCGCTGAAACCGTAATCTTATCGCGCTCCACGTTTAGTTTCGAGCGACGGTCAGCAAAAAATAAAGTGTACACCAGCAGGCCCGTCAGCAGCGCACCGCCCCCAAACAGGGCAAGGCGTTGTGTAGTCCAGAAGCGTTTGGGTAAGGCGCGATCCATATTACGAAAAAGCAAAAAACTAAGAGAACGACTTTGCGAAAACTACATTTCTCAGTTCTTTTGACCAAGAGTTATGCCACCTTATTAAAACCCTGACTGTCAATATATTACTATTTCATATCCGTTCATTCCTGTCCGATTTCGGACGATTTACGTCCACGACTGGACAGATTCGGGCATAAAAAAAGCCCCGCTGCCAGACGGGACTTGCTTGTTAGGTAAGGCTCTTACACCGTAAAACTATCCGACTCTACGTAAGCTTTGATGAGGGCCATCTCGCCTTCTTTGCCGGGCATTGCGTTGCCATGTTCCATGCCCCAGATGAATTCTTTGTTTTCGGCTTTGGCCTTGTGGTACACGTGCTTGAAAATATTCTTATAATTAATCTCACCCGTTGTTGGTTCTTTCCGACCGGGGTTATCGCCAATCTGAAAGTAGCCAATTTCGTTCCAGCACCAGTTGATGTGCGGAATGATGTGCCCTTCATTTTTCTGCATGTGGTACACGTCGAACAGAATTTTACAGGCGGGGCTGTTTACCGCCCGGCAGATTTCGTAGGTCTGATCGGAGGTACGCAGGAAAAGGTCGGGCGTGTCGCTAAGCGGTTCGAGTACCATCACGAGGCCGTTCGGTTCGAGAATCTCGGCACCCCGGCGTAGGGCGTCAATCACGTGGCCGGTTTGAATACCAATGGGCAGGTTGCGCTGAAAATCGCCGGGCACCACGGTCATCCATTTGGCGTTGCAGCGTTTGGCCGTATCAACGGCGCGTTTGCAGCCATTCAGGAAAATGTCGATGTGTTCTTTCTTGCCAGCCGCGAGCGTATTCTGCCCATTACCACCCTTGTCTACAACAAACACGCCCATTTTCATGCCAAGCCGGGCCAGTTCGTTGCCCATTTTCTCTTGCAAAGCCACGTCGCGGCCCATCATGCCATTGTCTTCGAGAGCCGTAAAACCCGTGTCGGCCATGAACTTAATCTGGTCGATAGGGTCTTTACCGGCACTGTTCTCGAACATGCCGATGTGCGGAGCATAGGCCAGTTTGAAGTTATTTTTAGCCAGAAAGTTAGGCTGCGAATGCCAGTTTTCGGCCATTGCCCCCCCGACAGAACTG